>NZ_LSOF01000001.1:0-706 GCF_001592875.1 Pseudomonas sp. BMS12
AGCCCTTCGTGTTCGAGCTGACCCTGGTCAGCGAACGCCCCGATCTCGACCTGGCCGCCCTGCTCGGCCAGCCGGCGTTTCTCGCCCTGGATGCGCAAGGTAACGGCATCCATGCCCAGGTACACAGTGCGGCGCAGGGTGACTCGGGCCAGCGCCTGACCCGCTACCACCTGACCCTGCGCCCGCAGCTGGCCTGGCTCGGCCACCGCACCAACCAGCGTATCTTCCAGCACCTGACGGTGCCGCAGATCGTCGCCCAGGTACTGGAGGAGCACGGCATCCTCGAAGGTTCCGGCCAGCGCTTCCAGCTCGGCGCGGTCTACCCCGAGCGCGACTACTGCGTGCAGTACGACGAGACGGACCTGCACTTCATCCAGCGCCTGTGCGAGGAAGAAGGCATTCACTACCACTTCCAGCACTCGTCCGAAGGCCATGTGCTGGTGTTCGGCGACGACCAGACCGGCTTCCCCAAGCTGGCTGGCACCGCCTACCAGCAGGACTCCGGCCTGGTCGCCGACGACCCGGTGATCAAGCGCTTCGCCCTGCGCCTGGCCACCCGCACCAGCCGCGTCACACGACGCGACTACGACTTCGAGAAACCGCGCCTGCAGCTGGAGGCCGCGCACAAGGGTGATGCCCAGCCAGACCTGGAAGACTACGACTACCCCGGCCGCTTCACCGAGCGCGCCCGCGGCAAGCACCTATC
>NZ_LSOF01000001.1:716-841 GCF_001592875.1 Pseudomonas sp. BMS12
CCGTGGTCACCGGCCCGCAGGGTGAAGAAATCCACTGCGACCAGTACGGTCGGGTGAAAGTCCAGTTCCACTGGGATCGCGAGGGCCAGGCCGACGACACCACCAGCTGCTGGCTACGCGTCAGT
>NZ_LSOF01000001.1:851-1588 GCF_001592875.1 Pseudomonas sp. BMS12
GGACTTTCACCCGACCGTACTGGTCGCAGTGGATTTCTTCACCCTGCGGGCCGGTGACCACGGCGCTCTGGCTGCCGAGGATGCGCGGCTTGGGGTGCTGCAGTGGCGGGCGGTAGGGAATGTCCCAGGGGGTGGCGGTGAAGCGGTTGCGGTAGCCCTGGTTGAAGGTGTCAGAGTTGCTGGATGCACCCTCACCCCCAGCCCCTCTCCCAGGGGGAGAGGGGAGGCCGCCGCCGAGGAAGCTGGTGATGGACTCTTCCAGCACCTGCGGCTGCTTGCCCTCGTGGTGTACCTCATTGAGCAACCACAGCTGGTTCCAGTCGCCGCGTGGGTGGGCGGTCAGGTTGAGGAAGTGACCGGTGCGCAGCAGCGGCTGGTCGCTCTCGCCCTCGGCCAGTTGGTAGTCGCTGCGATGACGCTCCAGGGCACGCTGGCTCAGGTGCTTGCCGCGGGCGCGCTCGGTGAAGCGGCTGGGGTAGTCGTAGTCTTCCAGATCCGGCTGGGCGTCACCCTTGTGCGCGGCCTCCAGCTGCAGGCGCGGTTTTTCGAAGTCGTAGTCGCGGCGGGTTACCCGGCTGGTGCGGGTGGCCAGGCGCAGGGCGAAGCGCTTGATCACCGGGTCGTCGGCCACCAGGCCGGAGTCCTGTTGGTAGGCGGTGCCGGCCAGCTTGGGAAAGCCGGTCTGGTCGTCGCCGAACACCAGCAAATGGCCTTCGGACGAGTGTTGGAAGTGGTAA
>NZ_LSOF01000001.1:1598-78886 GCF_001592875.1 Pseudomonas sp. BMS12
CATCGCAGCGACTACCAACTGGCCGAGGGCGAGAGCGACCAGCCGCTGCTGCGCACCGGTCACTTCCTCAACCTGATCGACCACCCGCGCGGCGACTGGAACCAACTGTGGCTGCTGGGCGAAATCCACCACGAGGGCAAGCAGCCGCAGGTGCTGGAAGAGTCCATCACCAGCTTCCTCGGCGGCCGCAAGGAAGCAGGCCAAGCCGACGACAGCTTCAACCAGGGCTACCGCAACCGCTTCAGCGCCACGCCGTGGGACATCCCCTACCGCCCGCCGCTGCAGCACCCCAAGCCGCGCATCCTGGGCAGCCAGAGCGCCGTGGTCACCGGCCCGCAGGGTGAAGAAATCCACTGCGACCAGTACGGTCGGGTGAAAGTCCAGTTCCACTGGGACCGCGAAGGCCAGGCCGACGACACCACCAGCTGCTGGTTGCGCGTCAGCTCCAGCTGGGCCGGCGACCGCTACGGCGGCATCGCCATCCCGCGCATCGGCATGGAAGTGCTGGTCACCTTCCTCGAAGGCGACCCCGACCAGCCCCTGGTCAGCGGCTGCCTGTACCACGCCGAGCACGTGGTGCCCTACGACCTGCCGGCGAACAAGACCAGAACCGTCTTCAAGACCCTCAGCTCACCCGGTGGCGGCGGCTACAACGAACTGCGCATCGAAGACCGCAAGGGCCAGGAGCAGATCTACATCCACGCCCAGAAGGACTGGGACGAGAACGTCGAGCACGACCAGAAGATACGCATCGGCCATGAACGCCACGACACCGTGGAGGCCAACAGCTACACCGAGCTCAAAGCCGAGGAACACCGCACCACCCACGCCGACCGCAAGACCGAAATCCGCGCCAACGACCACCTCACCGTGGCCACCACACAGCATGTGAAGCTGGGCACAGGGCAGTTCGTCGAAGCGGGTAACGAGATTCACCTGTCCAGCGGCCTCAAGGTCGTCCTTGAAGCCGGCGCCGAACTCACCTTCAAGGCCGCAGGCAGCTTCATCAAGCTGGACGCCAGCGGCGTCACCCTGGTTGGTCCGCAGATCAAGATCAACTCCGGCGGCGGGCCGGGGAGCGGGACTGGGGCGGCTCCTGCTTCTCCACTATTACCGCATCAGGCAGACACTGCACCCGTTGGCGAGAAAACCACTGCAGCACAAGCGAACCTACCGGCTCCGCTTAAGCACTCGAATGCCAAGGGGCCAATGCAATTGATCGTGGATGTCTGGGGCGACCCCGAGCAGGGCGGACAAGTTGCACTGCTCGACCCAGAGGAGGATGTATGAGTGAGTTGACGGATCAGCCTATAGAGCAAGGTGTTCGCAAACGAACGGACTACGACAATTCACGCCGTGCATCTATGGCATTGAATGTGCCACGCCAGGACGGTGGCACCTTGCGCATTCCGGTGGAGCAGCAGATGCGTAGCCACGAGGAAGAGGAGCACATCCAACAGAATACATTCCTCGCAGTAGTTCCCATGGGTCGCCTGCCTGGTTACGACAAAATCGCAGAAGCACCAAAAGGCGCCGTGCTGCGCCCCGGTCGGCTGTATGTTTTTTGCCGAGGCAAGCTATGGCGAGAGCTGGAAAGTGATGGGCATGGTCGACTGTACGAAGTGGACGTACCGCACTGGCGCAAAATAGCCCAGGCTGGCGGCATAGCAGACGAACGCCCTCCCGTAGGAGCCAAGCAATATCTGCTGCTATTGCCGATGCTGCTCCAAGGCCGCTTCGTAGGTGACCAGTATGAAATGGCCTACAGCGAACTGCCCTGGACATGGGAGTACATCAACTGGCTGGAAACCAGTAGTGGCAATGTCAAACAACGCTGCCAAAATGTAGCGCCGGCATGGGCTGCCGCAGTGGTCGGACCCGAGCAATGGAAAGCCACACAAGCCATGCCCATCATCCCACTCACGCGCCTCAGCAAAGGGCTCTGCGCACGTGAGCTACATTTTGAAACCCTTCTCGAAGACCCGCTGCTCTATACCTCTGGCCTGACGGAGCTACCGGCCAACTCGCTGGTCAACCAATTACAACAACGCCATCAGGAATTGGCCGCCAAGACTCAGGGGCCAGCGCCAGAGCCATTACCACCACCGCCTGAGAACAATGATCTACTGAGCGAATATCAGCTGCGCGGCTATCCACGCCTGGTCGGCATCATGCTGGACGACCCGATCTTCGCGCTGCGGCACGCCGTCGCACAGGCCAAGCTGTGCACGGAGTTGCTGCAAATACTCAACGCCCTCGTCCCACATCAGCCGTTTGGGCGCTATGCCGAAGTGCTGTATCAGGAAATGCTGACCCCAGCGGGCTCACTCAAGGAATTCTCTGAACACGTCGACTTGGCAGCACTCAAGAAAGCCACTCTCCATGATGAGCGTGAGCTCGCTCGTGACCAGCTTTGTCGCCAGCAGGAGCGACTACTCCACCTAGTTCAACGTCTGGCGCCAGCCTGGCAGGACTACATCCACAGCAAGGATGAACGGCTACTTGAGCCTTATGCGCAACTGGTAGAGCTACTGGAAGTGCTGACATGTTCACCCAAAAGTAGTGATCCCCGCTGTGTCGAGCCGGGTGATACATCCCTCGCCCGGGATGTTGAAAGACTGAGCAAAAAACTGGTGCAGGCCACCCACGACTTGACCCATAACCTGCTGCCCCAAGCCGATAAGCTTCCACGGGCACTGGAGCGCTTGGAGCAACGTATCGCCAGCGGCCAGACGATACGTCCCGAGCGCCTCGGGCTCAGCTCCCTGAGCATTCTCAATCGCGCTTACATCCTTCAAAACATGGCAGCAGCAACTGACGAAGTGCTCAACCATGTAGCAACAGCCACTATGCTGGCGATCAAGCGCATCTCAGAGAGCCCAAACGTCACTCAGGTAGAGCTACATCGCAGCTTCCTGCCGACCTTCTCGACCCTCAAGCGCCTGCATAGCCAGGCCAAGGGCCTGGATATGCTCCCCCAAGGAAAAGCGCTGATGGAGCATAAGGTCGTATTAGGCGTACACGGTGGAGGTGTCAGCTTTGGTATCACTACCGCAGAGCGCCTCACGCTGACCCGGGAAAACTACTACTACGCCAACCTGAGCAAACGCGGCAGCACTATAGCCAGCAGTAGCGCCAAGGTCGCTGAGCGTCTGGGCTTCGCCAGCAAGGATATGGGCAAGATCATGGTCGTGGTGGCTGAAGCCAATGATCCGCTGGTCGAGGATTTCAGGCAGTGGCGCAGCGTTGCACCGCGACTGGATACGGCCAAAGCTCTGGCCAATAGCAAGGCGATCCCCGTAGTAGCGACGGTATGTGCGGCGTTTAGTCTTTATGCGAACACGGTTGGGACGAAAGAACTAATTAATAGTGAAGAATGGAGATTTCGAGTAGGAGCAGGTGGAGCACTCGTTGACCTTGGTTTAGCCGCCAATAATCTTGCGCTGAAACTATTAACGGATGTAAAGCGAGGAGCTCACCCTTGGCATGTCTTCTGGGAGCGTGGACGATTTAACACCTCGGGTTTCTGGGCCGAAAACCTGATGAAACGCACGGGCAACAGTTGGCTTAATTTATCGCGCATCGGCTGCTCTGCCGCCATGGCAGTTACTGCTGCACTATTCGCTTGGGACGCTTACCGTGCTTTTCGTGACGGCGATAACGAAGTTGCCATCGCCAATATAGTGGCAGCCAGCGGCGCGGGAGTATGGGCGCTCTATACCATCGGCATTATCGCCAGCCCCTGGTTGCTCGGTGTGGGCGTGGCTCTGTTGCTGGGCGGTGTAGCCGGTACGGTAATGATGGCTGCAAGTCCGCTGGAACAGGCGATCAAGCACGGACCATTCGGCAGCAAACAACGCCTGACGCAGATGAACGACCCACTCCAGGCCTACCAGCAACTGCTGGGCATCATGGGGGCTCCCGCCATCCGCATCGAACGTCTGGAGCAATGGCTGACTCAAGCCAGCACGGAAGATCGCCGACGCCTGCAAATGAGCCAGCAAGAACAGCGAATCGCGCTGTCATCGGCAGACTGGGTGGTGGAAATTGCCAGCCCACTGCTTGGTCAGTTCCGTAATGGTCGGGACTTCAATCTGATCGCTTGGGAGCGCCTACGTACTTGCAGCCACTCATCAGGCTGGAATTACCAGCGTCCGGCCAAAATCGACAAGGAAAAACTCGGTGCGGTTGCACTAAAAAGCAATCGTCTGCTGTTCGTGTTGCCCGCCATATATCAGGTGGTCGCTCCACGCGATCCACGCCGTAATCTACAAACCATTCAATACAGCCTGAAGGTCTGTGCGCAATTCCACCTGGGGGAAGCCATCTGCTATGCCAACGACCCCTTCCCCGGCTATAACCGCATCACCTTGCCGCAACCCACCCCACGTCAATGGAAGCCCTATAACGCAGACACGCCTGCCGATCTGGAAACCCTTGATGAAGCAGCTTACTGGCTGATAAGCAAACGAGACTTCGCCGACCAATGAACGCGCCCGCCCCATCGGATCGCTACGCCCGATCCGCCTACCGCAGCAAGGCCATCCCAGCCCAACCGCCACACAAATGGCAACAGGACGTCAACCGCAGCGGCCCCACTCGCACACCACTACGCTGGGGGCACTATGCCCATCTGGAGCCCTGGCAGGATATCGATGCGCAACTTCAACCCGACATGCGTAACTTCCTCGATGGCAGGGGAGAGAATGATCTTTACATCAACCATAAACGCTGGAGGTTCGAGAACTCCAGCAAATGGACGATGCTCATTCCGTACTTAAAGTGGTGGTCAATCTTATTTGCTCCGTGGTTTTTTTGGATGCTCACCGTTCCAACGCCCAGCTTCAGCAATGACTCGTTAAAACTTATATCCGAAATAACATTGGTTTTTCTTTCTATATGCATGATAGGCGTGAGCAGCTGGTTCATGTGGCGAGACACACCAAACACTAGGGCTTATCTTGCCCAAGTAGGAGTCGGCTTTTCTATCGCACTTACTGCATCAATACTTACTTTTAAAACGTCCCAGCATGGCGCAGATTTGTTTTTAGCCTGCGCTGCCATGGCCTTCAGTGTTTTTATGGGGCTGATCGGTTGGGATTACCTGCAGGATCTCTATTTACGCGTCTTCGCCCATGATGGCAGCGACTTCAATCGTCAGACCGGCATGCTCACCATCGGCCGTTTCCTGCGCAAACCCTTTTCGGCACCTTTCTACGAGTTCGATGCCACCCTGGAATTTCGCCCGGGACCACACGGCAACAGCAGTTTCGCCATCTGGCTGCATCACCGCTACAGCGATGTAGAGGTCTCTCTTGGCGGCAAGCTTCAGTCGCTCGGCATGAGTCTCGAAGAATCTCTGACTTTCTGGGACACCCTGCAGCGTTACATGGACGTGACCGAGCCACTGCCTGACCTGCCACTGCTCGAGCAGTTTCGCCACCTGGATCCGCTCACCGCCGCGCATGATCAGCAGCATAGCCGCCCACCCCGCCGCTGGCGCGACATGCCCTATCGCGTTTGGGAACGTCGCGGTAGAGCCGAAACAATGAAGCGCAATCACGCCTACCAATGGCAGAAGCAGCCCTGCATTCTACAGGCGAAGATTGATCCCAGCCTGAGTATCGAGACTTACTATCGTAGCCAAGAGGCCAACGGTATAGAGGCAACGCCCAAAGCCAACGATTTCGATAACATTCATCGAGGTTAATACAGGCGAAGAACAACAAGGAAAATACCGCGGTTACTTTCCGCTGAATCGTGGTCTTTCCCCTATTTACTCGCTGGTTGTGTATCGACCCTCTCCTGCTTCCGGAAACCACCGATGCCGACCAGTAACGACCCGCAAGCCCATACCGCCCACCTGCAACAGCCCCATAAAGCCGGGGATATCGAAACCTTCCCCGGCGGCCAGGTCAGCTACCTGGCACCGCTGCCCCTACCGACCGGCCACCCAGCACAGGACTATGGCCATGCGGTGGGTGAGGTCAACGACACTTATCTGGATTTCGGGGTGGGGCTGCCGCATATATTTGGCTGGCAAGTCACCCTCGGGTTTCCATTTAGCTTCTTTCTAGTGGTGGCCTTTTTGCTACCTGTATTGGGTGCTCTCTTAGTCTTGCTCGTGGGGGGGATGGATGCTGCAAGCGAAGCACTTATAGGCCTCTTTAAAGAGAGCAGCAAAATAGCGATCTACTCATCAATAGCTTTTCTCGCATTGGCACTACTCATCTGGTTCAAGCGCTACAACACGCGTCACGAAATCATCCCCACCCGTTTCAACCGCCAACGCTGCGAAATCTGCGTAGTGCCCGAAGGGCACAGCGAACCTATTTTCGTGCCTTGGGAAACTCACTCCGCCTGGGTAATCCAAGCCCAAGGCGCGACTCAGTACGGTGTTCAGCGCCAGTACGCCATGGGGGTGGGCTTTCATCATGCCGCAAGCGGCAAGGACTTCTGTCTGGAATTCCCCTGCTCCGGCCTGCCCCTCGCCATCAGCAACTGGGAGGCGGTGCGCGCCTACATGGAATACGAGGTGCACAGCCTCAAGGAAATTCAGGACCCGCTTGATCTGCAAGGCCCAGGCGACCCTCCCCATGAGGGCCTGCATACCTTCCGCAATGCCCGTGTCCGTATCCATCGTCGCTACCGGGCCGGCGAGGTCGGCGGCTTTCGCCTGTTCGCCTGGTACCTGTACCACCTGATGACCCTGTGGACGCTACCGGCGCGCCTTACCGAGTGGGAAATCGGCGCGATCAAGCGTATGCACCGCCAGGACCTGCCGCCAGCCATGCAGCAATGGTCTCAACCGCTGCCGCCTGAGCAATGGGCCAAGCCCAGCGCCGAGCTGCAGCGCCTGAGTGAGCAAGTGCGGCAATTGCGCAAACGCAACCCGCAACGCCCGATTATCGAGATATTCGCCGAGGTCCAGGGAGCAGCGGCCAAAAGCGCATAGCACCTTCCTGCTGCCGGAAACCACCGATACCCTCCGCAGGATCGAACCCAACAGAGCGACAAGCAGTGCCCCTTTATTTAGCCCAGAAATAGCGCAGCACCAGCACTAGTACTGAAGCCCCCAGAGCTGCAGCGAGAATAAACAGCGCCTCATACCCCACCACCTTGGCCAATACCCCACTACAAGCTCCCACTACGCCCGCCAGCAACACCTGCGCGCTGGCCTGCAGGGTAAAGTCGGCGCCTTCGTGCTCGGGGCGGCACATGCGCATCATCACGGCAAACAGGGCGACGGTGGACATGCCATCCGCGGCCTGTTCGAACAGAGCAACCGCGTAGACCAGCAGGACGTCCCCGCCCCTGCCCACCAGCAAGGCCATGCCGGCGATACCCAGCGCCTGCAGCGCACCGAAGATCAGCAATGAGCGCAGCGCACCCAGCCGCGCATAGAGCAGCCCCCCGAGTAAGGCGCCGCCGATGCCGACCAGACTGCTGATCAGGGTCAGCTGGCCCAGCTCGGCGGTCGTCCAGCCTTGATCGACCAGCATCGGTTTGATCATCGGCGAGCCAAGCGCATCGCCGAGCTTGAAGGTCAGCACCACGGCTAGCCAGGCGAGCATGCCGGGCTGGGCCAGCAGCCCCTTGTAATGGCGCCAGAGCAGGCCGGGGCCGGCGGGTTCGGCCTGCTCGACGTGCTGTGGCAGCAGACGCTTTTCCGGAAAGAGCAGAATTGGCAAGGTCAGCGCCACCAACGCGAGAGCTAGCAGGCCAATCGACAGGTTCCAGCCCAGCCCTCCGATCGCCAGCAGCAGGCCGCTACCGCTGGCCAGCATGCCGACCTTGTAACCCCCCACCTGCAGGCTGTTGCCCAGGCCACGCCAACGCTCGGGCAACAGGCGCACGGCCAAACCATCGGTGGCCACGTCCTGACTGGCAGCAGCCAGGTTGATGACCAGCAGGGTGCCGACCAGCAGCCAGAAACTGCTGGTGAACAGATGCTGCGGCGCGAGCATGGCCAGGCCGCCCAGACAGAGGATCACCACAGCCTGCAGCGGCAGAATCCAGCCGCGGTGATGTCCCAGCCGGCGCGAGCCGATGCGATCGATCCAGGGGGCCCAAAGCACCTTGAGCAACCAAGGCAGCGCCAGCAGCTTGAGCAGGCCGATCAAACCCAGGTCGACACCGTGCTGACGCAGCAGTACCGGCAGCGAGTGGGCGACCAGGCCGGAAGGTAGCCCCTGGGCACAATACAGGGAGGCGAGCAGCACCAGGGTGGTATTGGCGGGGCGATCAGAGGCGTTCATGAGAGCGTTCCGAGAGAGGTGGCCAAGGGTAGCGAAAACGAAGTTCCACTCGCCACACGGCCGCCATAGAGGCTGAAAATAACCTGCAAAAATAGAATATAAACCTCTAAAAACATTCTTAGACTATCTAAGCAGCAGGCCTTATCTTCTCGCCCCTGAGCGGCCGCCGTAGGCGCCCCCGATACCTCTCCAGAGATTCGCACGCGTTAAGGATGCCCATGTCCTGGGATTCATTGCCCCTGTTCTTCGTCGCCGCCCTGCTGCTCTGGGTGCTCTACGCCTTCGTGCGCGAGAAGTGGAGCCCGGACGTGGTGGCCGCGATCGCCGTGGCGGCATTGCTGGTGAGCCAGCTGCTGACCCCAGGCGAAGTGCTCAGCGTACTGAGCAACTCGGCGCCGGTAACCATCGCCTGCATGTTCGTGCTCTCCGCCGCGCTGGAGCGTACCGGCTGCATCGACGCCCTGGGCAACTGGCTGGGCGATCTGGTCGGTACCAGTCCGATTCGCGTGCTCACCGGCCTGACCGTCACGGCGCTGGTGATCTCCGCCTTCCTCAACAACACCCCGGTGGTGGCCATCCTTACCCCGGTAGCAATATCCCTGGCCCGCCGTGCCGGCACCCTGCCCTCCAAGCTGTTGATCCCGCTGTCCTACGCCACGATCCTAGGCGGCACCCTGACCATGATCGGCACTTCGACCAACATTCTGGTCGATGGTGTGGCGCGCAAGGCCGGCCTGCAGCCTTTCGGCATGTTCGAAATCACCGGCGCCGGACTGATCCTGGCTGCCGCCGGCATGCTCTACCTGTTGACCCTCGGCCGCCACCTGCTGCCCGAGCGCGAGACCCTGTCCAAGCAGCTGCGCCCGGACCTGGGCCGCACCTTCATGAGCGAGCTGCTGGTGCCCCACGACTCGCCGATGATCGGCAAGAGCCTGAGCGAGGCCAACCTCAACGGTGGCAGCGGCATGCAGGTGCTGAAGATTTTCCGCGACCAGCTGGAATTCACCGAACCCAGCCACGACACCGTGCTGATGGCCGGCGATCAGCTGGTGATCCATGGCCAGGTAAAGGATGTGGTCGAGTTACGCGGTAGCGGCCACCTCAGTTTCAGCCGCAGCGAGGCCTTCGAGACCATCAGCAACCATGACGTGGTGCTAGCCGAGGCCATCGTCGGGCGCAATTCGCGCTACAGCAACCGGCCGATGCGTGACCTCGACCTCACCGCGCGCTACGGCATCGCCGTGCTGGCCGTACACCGCCAGGACGAGAACGTGCAGGGCAACCTGGACGAGTTCCAGCTGCAGTTCGGCGATGTGATGCTGGTCGAAGGCACCCCCTCGCAGATCAAGCGCTTCGCCGACAACGGCGAACTGATCAGCCTCAATACCGTGCAGGAGCGCTCGTTCCGCCGCGACAAGGCGCCGATTGCGGTCATCGCCACCCTGGCCGTGATGCTGTTGGCCGCGTTCGGCGTGATGCCCATCGAGGGCCTGGCCATCATCGGTGCCGTCAGCGTGCTGGCCACCCGCTGCCTGGACGTCGAGGATGCCTACAAGGCGGTGGACTGGAAGATCCTCAGCCTGATCTTCGGCATGCTGGCGATCAGTATCGCGATGGACAAGGTCGGCCTGGTCAAATTGCTGGTGGAGAACGTCATGGGCTTGCTGCCCTGGGCGGGCCCGCTGCTGATGCTGTCGTTCATCTACCTGTTCACCTCGATCCTCACCGAGATGCTCTCGAACAACGCGGTGGCGGTGCTGGTCACCCCCATCGCCATCGGCCTGGCCCAGCACCTGGGCGTCGACCCGCGCCCCTTTGTGGTTGCCGTGATGTTCGCCGCCAGTGCCAGCTTCGCCACGCCCATCGGCTACCAGACCAACACTTTCGTCTACAACGCCGGCGGCTACCGCTTCACCGACTTCATGAAGGTCGGCGCACCGCTGAACCTGATTCTGTGGGGCGTTGCGACCCTGGTGATCCCGCTGTTCTGGCCGCTGACCCCGGTTTGAGCGCCGTGCTTGATATAAGTGGCCAGCGGCTCCATCTACTCAACCTGATCTGATGGAGCCCGCACATGCCCGATCCCTTGCTGATTCCCTGCCCGCACTGCAACAGCCTCAATCGTATCCCCGCCGAGCGCCTGGCTGACTCACCACACTGCGGTCGTTGCAAGGGCGAGGTACTGCCCAGCACGCCTTTCGAGCTGACTCAGGCCAGCTTCGACGCCCAGAACAGAGGCGACCTGCCCCTGTTGATCGATGTATGGGCCAGCTGGTGCGGCCCGTGCCGCAGCTTTGCGCCGATCTACGAGCAGGCCGCCAAGCAACTACAAGGGCACTGCCGCCTGAGCAAGCTGGATAGTGAAGCCAACCCGCAGTTGGCCGCGGAAATGGGCATTCGCTCGATCCCCAGCCTGATCCTGCTCAGAGGTGGCGTCGAAGTCGCCCGTCAGAGCGGCGCTCTGCCGCTACCGCAGTTATTCAACTGGCTGCGCAGTCAGGGCATCTGAAGGTCGTTCTGCCGAACGAGCACTCGTGATTGCTCCGGTGCACGCTGCGCAAAGCGCTTGGATGGCACCCTAATGCTCTGCGCGGGTACTGAGCGTAACTGTCAGTGGCCGCGAGCGCTGCGGTCATTGTTCGCAACGAATGAACGGCTAGGCTCGGGGCATTCCCGCACCAGGAGCATCATATGCCGCTACCCCCAGAGATGGCCCGCCTGTTTACCGAGGAGAAGATCGACTTCGTCAAACGCAGCGGACTCAAGGCCGAAGTGCTCGAGCCTGGCCGCGTGTGTTTGCACATGCCGCTGGCCGGCAACCAGAACCATATCGGCAGCATGTACGCCGGCGCCCTGTTCACCCTCGCCGAGATTCCCGGCGGCGCGCTGTTCCTCACCAGCTTCGACAGTCAGCGCTTCTATCCACTGATCAAGGAGATGAACCTGCGCTTCCGCCGCCCTGCCGCCAGCGACATTCGCATCGAGGCCAGCCTGTCCGGCGAGGAGATCACCCGCATCCAGGACGAAGCCGAGCGACTGGGCAAATCCGATTACCGCCTCGACCTGCAACTCCTCGACACTGCTGGCGAAGTGGTGGCCGAATCGTGTGCTTTGTATCAATTGCGCAAACACTGACGTGCGGGACTTGCCGTGAATCAAATGCAGGTCTATTTAGAAAGACCATACTAAAAACCCGCCAGAGGTTTCACAGCGTCGCGCCAAGCACGCGCCGCAGAGGGGAGAGCGATGACAGGACACATCCTTATTGCCCATGATCTGCGCGACACCGCAGACTTGGCGCTACGCCGAGCGGCACAGCTGGCACGCCAGCACGATGCCAAACTGACGCTGCTGCATGTCTTCGACCCACGCCTGGATCAGGCCGAGCGCGAGCGCATCGAGCAGAGCCTGGATCGCAGCCTTACCCAGTTCGCCCCCAAGGGCAGCCAGCTGCGCCTGACCCAGGGCAAGCCGGCCGACGCGGTACTGGAGCAGGTGCAGCAATGCGGTGCCGACCTGCTGGTACTCGGCGCCCACCATCAGCGCCACGAGTTCTTCTCCGGCACCACCCTCGACCGCATCGCCCGGCGTTGCCCGGTGCCACTGCTGCTGGTCGCCCGTGACGAGGCCACGCCCTACCGCAGCGCGGTGGCGGCTATCGACTTCTCCCTGTGCGCCTGCACCGCCCTGCACGAAGCCTGCCTGCTGCTGCCGAGCGAGGCCGGCATCCATGCCCTGCACGTGTTCGAGCCGCAGAAGAACAGCGCCATCGCCGAAGCCGAACTGCTCACCCAGCGCGCCCTGGTCGACCAGTTGCTGCACGACGAGGCCCTGCGTCTGCCGGCAAGCGCGCCCAAGCTGAGCCACGAGGTCAAGGTCGGCGGCATCCTGCGTTCGCTGCAGGAATACATCGGCACGCGTCAGCCACAGCTGCTGGTACTCGGCAGCCATGGCCGCAGTGCAATTTCCCAGGCGCTGCTCGGCAGCCTGGCCCAGCATTACCTGCACAAGGCACCCTGCGACGTATATGTAGTGCGCTAAATACGACAGATGTGAAAAAGGCGCCCTCGGGCGCCTTTTTTCTTTCTCGCGAACGAATCAAGACTCCAGCAGTTTGTGCAGCTCGACGAACTGCTGGGTCAGCTTGTGGCTGCGATCCAGATGGATCAGCGGCATACAGGCCTGGTGCGACTCGCGCATCTTCACCGAGCTCATCAGATTCACCGGCAGCACTGGTAGACCCTCGGCAAGCAACTCGTCGAGCAATTGCTGCGGCAGAGTGGCGCGTGGCTGGAACTGGTTGACGACGATGCCCTCCACCTCCAGATCCTCGTTGTGGTCGCCCTTGAGCTCCTCGATCTCGGCCAGCAGGCCATACAGGGCATTGCGCGAGAAGCTGTCGCAATCGAAGGGGATCAGCACGCGATCAGCGGCAATAAGCGCAGACACCGTATAGAAGTTCAGCGCCGGCGGGGTATCCATGTAGATCCTGTCGTAATCCTCGGACAGCTCTTCCAGCAGTTTGCGCAGCTTGTTGATCTTGTGCTTCTGCTCCAGCTTCGGCTGCAGCTCGGCCAGCTCGGCGGTGGCCGTGACCACATGCAGGTTGTCGAAGGGCGTCTCGTAGATATCCACACCGCCCTTCTTGGCAAACGGCCCGGAAGACAGGGTGCCCTTGAAGAACTCGGCGATGCCCATGGGAATCTCGTCACCGGTCAGGCCAGTGAGGTAGTGAGTCGAGTTGGCCTGGGCATCCAGATCCACCAACAGGGTCCGGTACCCCTCCGCAGCACTCACCGCCGCCAGATTGCAGGCAATGCTGGACTTGCCGACCCCACCCTTCTGATTGAACACCACTCGCCGCATGACGCACCTCCCTGATCGCAGATGGACGGATTCTATGCAAAGCCCGTGACAAGGGCGACGTTTAAGTCGCCCACAAATAAAAGGGCCGCATTAGCGGCCCTTTTGCATTACTGCGCGTGATACTGCGCAGACAGCTCGTGCACCGCCTCGAAGAAGGCGCGGGCATGCTCCGGGTCGACTTCCGGGGTGATGCCATGGCCCAGGTTGAACACCTGACCGCTACCCTGGCCGTAGGCAGCGAGGATACGCGCCACTTCCGCACGGATTGCCGCCGGCTTGGCGTACAGCACGCTCGGGTCCATGTTGCCCTGCAGGGCCACCTTGCTGCCGACACGGGCACGGGCGCTGCCGATGTCGCAGGTCCAGTCCAGCCCCAGGGCCTCGGCGCCGGTCTCGGCCAGGGATTCCAGCCACAGGCCGCCACCCTTGGTGAACAGGATCACCGGTACACGGCGACCGTCGTGCTCGCGGATCAGGCCGTCGACGATCTTCTGCATGTAAGCCAGGGAGAATTCCTGGTAGGCCGCGGCGGACAGGGCGCCGCCCCAGGAGTCGAAGATCTGCACGGCCTGGGCGCCGGCCTTGATCTGGCCGTTGAGGTAGGCGGTCACCGACTGCGCCAGCTTGTCGAGCAGGGCGTGCATGGCCTGCGGGTTGTCGTAGAGCATGGCCTTGGACTTGCGGAAGTCCTTCGACGAACCGCCCTCGACCATATAGGTGGCCAGGGTCCAGGGGCTGCCGGAGAAGCCGATCAGCGGCACGCGGCCGTTCAGCTCCCGGCGAATGGTGCGCACGGCATCCATCACGTAGCCCAGGTCCTGCTCCGGGTCCGGAATCGGCAGGGCCTCGATATCAGCCATGCTCGACACCACTTTCTTGAAACGCGGGCCTTCGCCGGTCTCGAAGTACAGACCCTGGCCCATGGCGTCGGGGATGGTGAGGATGTCGGAGAACAGGATCGCCGCGTCCAGCTGCGGGTAGCGATCCAGCGGCTGGATGGTCACTTCGCAGGCCAGCTCGGGGTTCCTCATCAGGTTGACGAAGTTGCCGGCCTTGGCGCGGGTGGCGCGGTATTCCGGGAGGTAACGACCGGCCTGGCGCATCATCCACACCGGGGTGACGTCGACGGGCTGCTTGAGCAGAGCGCGGAGAAAACGGTCGTTCTTCAGGACGGACATTGGCAGGGTTCCTGGAAATGCAGCAGGGAAACTTCACGGCGGGGATGGTGCGGGAGTCGGCCGCTGGCGTCCCCCTCCCCCGGGCGGGCTCCTGAATCACAGGCGCACCGCGCGCGTGGCGCAAAAAGTGCGCGCATTTTCGCAGACCAGAAAACAAAAGGCACGGCGAGCGCCGTGCCTTTCGTCTTTCGCGACCTTATGCCGCGCTTATTCACCAGGCCTTGTAGGGCAGGAACTTGCCATTGAGCACGATCTGCACGCGATCGCCCTTGGGGTCGGCAACCCGCGAGATGTCCATGCTGAAGTCGATGGCGCTCATGATGCCGTCGCCGAACTCCTCGTGAATCAGCTCCTTGATGGTGTGGCCATAGACATTGATCATTTCGTAGAAGCGGTACACCAGCGGGTCGGTCGGTACCGCCTTGTCCCAGTGCTTATGCGGGAATGCCTGCAAGGCCAGGGCGACCTCAGCGGGCAGACCCAGCATGTTGCACACGGCCTCGGCCTTGTCGGCCGGCATGCTGTTCATGCCCAGGCAGGCCGAGGTGGTCCACACCGGCGACATCTCGATACCGCGGGCCAGGTCGGCCCAGCTGAGGTCGAGACGCTGGCGGGCCTCGATGATGGCCGCGCTCATCTGCTGCTTGTCCATGGAATACTCCTTCACGACGGTGTTTGGCATCGCCGGGCGGCGAGCCGGATAGGTTGGTGAGGAAGCGAAGCAGGAGTCGTACCAGGCCCACGGCGGCCATGCGCCGCGCATGCGCAAACACCCCGGTACCGCCGCTGGGCGGTACCGGGGTGTTTGCGGGGAAAGCAGATGGACCCGCGCGGCTAGCGGTGGTAGCCGCGCGAACGCCCCAGAATGGGGCGTCGAGGATCAGACGCCGAGGTAGTCGAGAATGCCTTCGGCGGCGTTGCGGCCTTCGAAGATCGCCGTCACCACCAGGTCGGAACCACGCACCATGTCGCCACCCGCGAAGATCTTCGGGTTGCTGGTCTGGTGCTTGAACTGGTTCTTCTCCGGAGCCACTACGCGGCCCTGGCTGTCGGTCTGGATGCTGAACTGCTCGAACCACGGCGCCGGGCTGGGACGGAAACCGAAGGCGATCAGCACGGCTTCCGCCGGGATGATCTCCTCGGAGCCCGGGATCGGCTCGGGACTGCGGCGGCCACGGGCATCCGGCTCGCCGAGACGGGTCTCGACCACCTTCACGCCTTCCACCTTGTCCTCGCCGACGATGGCGATGGGCTGGCGGTTGAAGAGGAACTTCACGCCCTCTTCCTTGGCGTTCTTCACTTCCTTGCGCGAGCCCGGCATGTTCTCTTCGTCACGACGGTAGGCGCAGGTCACGCTCTTGGCACCCTGACGGATGGAGGTACGGTTGCAGTCCATGGCGGTGTCGCCACCACCAAGTACCACCACGCGCTTGCCCTTCATGTCGATGAAGTCTTCCGCGCTCTTCTCGAAGCCGAGGTTGCGATTGACGTTGGCGATCAGGAAGTCGAGCGCATCGGTCACGCCCGGTAGGTCTTCGCCCGGGAAACCGCCCTTCATGTAGGTGTAGGTGCCCATGCCCATGAACACGGCATCGTACTCGGCGAGCAGGTCATCCATGCTCACATCCTTGCCGATCTCGGTGTTCAGACGGAACTCGATACCCATGCCGGTGAAGACTTCGCGACGACGGCTGAGCACGCTCTTTTCCAGCTTGAACTCGGGGATACCGAAGGTCAGCAGGCCACCGATTTCCGGGTTCTTGTCGAACACCACCGGGGTCACACCGTTGCGCACCAGTACGTCGGCACAGCCGAGACCAGCCGGGCCGGCACCGATAACCGCAACACGCTTGCCGGTTGGCACAACGCGCGACATGTCCGGACGCCAGCCCATGGCGAAGGCGGTGTCGGTGATGTACTTCTCCACCGAGCCGATGGTCACCGCGCCGAAGCCGTCGTTAAGGGTGCAGGCACCCTCGCACAGACGATCCTGCGGGCACACGCGGCCGCAGACTTCCGGCAGGGTGTTGGTCTGGTGGCTCAGCTCGGCGGCCGCCAGGATGTTGCCTTCCGAGACCAGCTTGAGCCAGTTCGGAATGAAGTTGTGCACGGGGCACTTCCACTCGCAGTACGGGTTGCCGCAGCCCAGGCAACGGTGTGCCTGGTCGGCGGCCTGGGCCGGCTTGAAGGCCTCGTAGATCTCCACGAATTCCTTCTTGCGCTGGCGCAGGAGCTTCTTCTTCGGATCCTTGCGCCCGACCTCGATGAACTGGAAGTCGTTGTTCAGACGTTCAGTCATTTCAAAACCTCATCAAACCACTTCAGGCGCAGTTATTGCGGATTGGCACGGGTGCTGGAGAGCAGCGAACCGAGGCTTGCGGCCTTCGGTTTGACCAGCCAGAACTTGCGCAGGTAATCCTCCAGGTTCTCCAGCAAGTGGGTACCCCAGGGGCTGGCGGTTTCCGCCACGTATTCGACCAGCACGGAACGCAGGTGGCTACGGTAGGCCTCCATCGCTTCGTTGTTGATCCGCTGGATTTCCACCAGCTCGTGGTTGACGCGGTCGACGAAGCCGTTGTCCATGTCCAGCACGTAGGCGAAGCCGCCGGTCATGCCGGAACCGAAGTTGTAGCCGGTCTTGCCCAGCACGCAGACGAAACCGCCGGTCATGTATTCACAGCAGTGGTCACCGGTACCTTCCACCACGGTGTGAGCACCGGAGTTGCGCACGGCGAAACGCTCGCCGGCAGTGCCCGCGGCGAACAGCTTGCCGCCGGTGGCGCCGTACAGACAGGTGTTGCCGACGATGGCCGACTCCTGGGTCTTGAACGGGCTGCCGGCCGGCGGGGTGATCACCAGCTTGCCACCGGTCATGCCCTTGCCGACGTAATCGTTGGCATCGCCTTCCAGGCGCAGGTGCAGGCCACCAGCGTTCCACACGCCGAAGCTCTGCCCGGCAGTGCCCTTGAAGCGGAAGGTGATCGGCGCGTCCTTCATGCCCTGGTTACCGTGGACCTTGGCGATTTCGCCGGAGACACGGGCACCGATGGAGCGGTCGCAGTTGCAGATGTCCAGTTCGTACTCGCCACCGGTCTTGCCGGCAATGGCGTCCCTGGCCAGTTCGACCATCTTCTCGGCCAGCAGGCCCTGGTCGAACGGCGGGTTCTTCTCGACTTCGCAGAACTGCGGCTTGTCGGCCGGGATGTGCTCGCTGGCCAGCAGCGGGCTCAGATCCAGGTTGCCCTGCTTGGCGGTCTCGCCCGGCAGCATTTCGAGCAGGTCGGTACGTCCGATCAGGGCGCCCAGGCTCGGCACGCCGAGCTTGGCCAGCCACTGACGGGTGTCTTCGGCGATGTAGGTGAAGTAGTTCATCACCATCTCGACGGTACCGATGAAGTGGTCCTTGCGCAGCTTGTCGTTCTGCGTGGCCACACCGGTGGCGCAGTTGTTCAGGTGGCAGATACGCAGGTACTTGCAGCCCAGCGCGACCATCGGGCCGGTGCCGAAGCCGAAGCTCTCGGCGCCGAGGATGGCGGCCTTGATCACGTCCAGGCCGGTCTTCAGACCACCATCGGTCTGTACCCGCACCTTGCCGCGCAGATCGTTGCCGCGCAGGGTCTGATGGGTTTCGGCCAGGCCGAGTTCCCACGGGCTGCCGGCGTACTTGATCGAGGTAATCGGCGAAGCGCCGGTACCACCGTCGTAGCCGGAGATAGTGATCAGGTCGGCATAGGCCTTGGCCACACCTGCGGCGATGGTGCCGACACCGGCTTCAGCCACCAGCTTGACCGACACCAGAGCAGCCGGGTTGACCTGCTTGAGGTCATAGATCAGCTGCGCAAGGTCTTCGATCGAGTAGATGTCATGGTGCGGCGGCGGCGAAATCAGGGTCACGCCCGGCACCGCGTAGCGCAGCTTGGCGATCAGACCGTTGACCTTGCCGCCCGGCAGCTGGCCGCCCTCACCGGGCTTGGCACCCTGGGCCACCTTGATCTGCAGCACTTCGGCGTTGACCAGGTATTCCGGAGTTACACCGAAACGGCCGGTCGCCACCTGTTTGATCTTCGAGCTGCGCACCGTGCCATAACGGGCCGGGTCTTCGCCGCCCTCACCGGAGTTGGAGCGCGCGCCCAGACGGTTCATTGCCTCGGCGATGGCTTCGTGGGCTTCCGGAGACAGGGCGCCGAGGGAGATACCCGCAGAGTCGAAACGCTTGAGCACTTCGCCCAGCGGCTCAACCTCGTCCAAGCTCAGCGGCTGTTCGGCCAGCTTGACCTGCAGCAGGTCGCGCAGCATCGACACCGGACGCTGGTCGACCAGTGCGGCGTACTCCTGGTACTTCTCGTAGCTGCCCTGCTGGACAGCGGCCTGCAGGGTGTTGACCACGTCCGGGTTGTAGGCGTGGTACTCGCCGCCGTAGACGAACTTGAGCAATCCACCCTGCTGGATGGCCTTGCGGTTGTTCCAGGCCTCATTGGCCAGCAGCTTCTGCTCGCTCTCGATGTCGACGAAGCGCGCACCCTGGATGCGGCTGGCGACACCACGGAAGCACAGCTCGGTGACTTCGTCGGCCAGGCCGACGGCCTCGAACAGCTGGGCGCCACGGTAGGAGGCGATGGTGGAGATGCCCATCTTCGACAGGATCTTCAGCAGGCCCTTGGAGATGCCCTTGCGGTAGTACTTGAACACCTCGTAGAGGTCGCCCAGCACTTCGCCGGTACGGATCAGGTCGCCCAGCACTTCGTAAGCCAGGAACGGATACACGGCGGACGCGCCGAAGCCGACCAGCACAGCAAAGTGGTGTGGGTCACGCGCGGTAGCGGTCTCGACCAGAATGTTGCAGTCGCAACGCAGGCCTTTCTCGGTCAGGCGATGGTGTACGGCACCGGTAGCCAGCGCAGCATGCGCCGGCAGCTTGCCCGGAGCGATGTGGCGGTCGGACAGGACCAGCAGCACCTTGCCGCTACGTACCGCTTCCTCGGCCTGATCGGCGATGTTGCGTACCGCGGCTTCCAGGCCGATGGCCGGGTCGTAGTTGAGGTCGATCACCTGACGCTCGAAGCCCGGCGTGGCCAGGTTCATCAGCGCACGCCACTTGGCCGGGGAGATCACCGGGCTGCTCAGCATCACGCGGCTGGCATGGGCTGGCGATTCCTCGAAGATATTGCGCTCGGCGCCCAGGCAGACTTCCAGGGACATGACGATGGACTCGCGCAGCGGGTCGATCGGCGGGTTAGTCACCTGGGCGAACTGCTGACGGAAGTAGTCGAACGGCGAACGCACGCGCTGCGACAGCACGGCCATCGGCGTGTCGTCGCCCATCGAGCCGACGGCTTCCTGGCCCTGCTCGGCGAGCGGACGCAGCACCTGATCACGCTCCTCGAAGGTGACCTGGAACATCTTCATGTATTGCTTGAGCTGGTCGCTGTCGTAGAACGGCGAACCGTGGTCGCGGTCTTCCAGGCTGGCCTGGATGCGCACGGCGCCCTGACGCAGCCACTGCTTGTACGGATGGCGCGACTTCAGACGGTTGTCGATGGCGTCGGTGTCCAGCACCTGGCCGGTCTCGGTGTCCACCGCGAGGATCTGGCCCGGGCCTACCCGACCCTTGGCGATCACGTCTTCCGGCTTGTAGTCCCACACGCCGATTTCCGACGCCAGGGTGATATAGCCGTTCTTGGTGGTAACCCAGCGCGCCGGGCGCAGGCCGTTACGGTCGAGCAGACACACGGCGTGGCGACCGTCGGTCAGCACCACGCCGGCCGGGCCGTCCCAAGGCTCCATGTGCATGGAGTTGTACTCGTAGAACGCGCGCAGGTCGGCGTCCATGGTCTCGACGTTCTGCCAGGCCGGCGGAATGATCATGCGCACGCCGCGGAACAGGTCGATGCCGCCGGTGACCATCAGTTCGAGCATGTTGTCCATGCTCGAGGAGTCCGAACCAACGCGGTTGACCAACGGGCCCAGCTCTTCCAGATCGGGGATCTGGTCGTTGGCGAACTTCAGGCGACGGGCCAGGGCCCAGTTGCGGTTGCCGGTGATGGTGTTGATCTCGCCGTTGTGGGCGAGGAAGCGGAACGGCTGAGCCAGCGGCCACTTCGGCAGGGTGTTGGTGGAGAAGCGCTGGTGGAACACGCAAATGGCGGTCTGCAGGCGCTCGTCACCGAGGTCCGGATAGAACTGCTGCAGATCCGCCGGCATCATCAGACCTTTGTAGATGATGGTCTTGGGCGAGAAGCTGCAGATGTAGTGATCGCTGTCGGCAGCATTGGCCACCGAGGAACGACGGCGGGCACTGAACAGCTTGATGGCGAACTGCTGGTCGTCCAGACCTTCACCACCGATGAACACCTGCTCGATGATCGGCAGGCGCTCCAGAGCCAGACGGCCAAGCACGCTGGTATCGACCGGCACCTTGCGCCAGCCGATCAGCTCCAGACCGGCGGCCAGAATTTCGCGATTCATGTTCTCGCGAGCGGCCTCGGCACGAGCCGGGTCCTGATTGAAGAACACCATACCCACGGCGTACTGCTGTGGCAGATCGCGGGCGAACTCGTCCTGGGCCACGGCGCGCAGGAACAGATCAGGCTTCTGAATCAGCAGACCGCAGCCATCGCCCGTCTTACCGTCGGCGTTGATACCGCCGCGGTGGGTCATGCAGGTCAGGGCTTCAATAGCAGTATTGAGCAAGTGATGGCTCGCCTCGCCCTGCATATGGGCGATCAGGCCGAAGCCGCAGTTATCCTTGAACTGATCAGGATGGTACAGACCTGCTTTCATAGACACTCTCACCAGGCTTGCCTCAAGGGCAAATTGCTTTCTAATTCATCGACCTAGCTGCCGACCGCGCAGGGCAACGCACCAGCTTGGCGCAGGCAAAGGGGGGACATTGTACATATCGACCCTGGCCGTCACAAATTTTCGTGACGGCCAGATGAAAACTTCTGTCGCTTACAAGAAAGGCAGCGACCGAAGGCCCGTGCTAGGACCACTCAGTCACCAAATGACAGGCAAATCACGGGCCATCAACGAGCCCGGATAGCCTCCTGCTGGATGCTGGCAAAACTGCGCGGCCAGGGCTTGCCAGCCTGCACATCAGCCGGCAGTGTCTTGATTGCCGCCTGCGCAGCGGACCGACCGGAAAACTGACCGAAGGTCACTACGTACAGCGGCTGACCCTGGTGCAACTTCTTGAAGTAGCGGTACTCGGCACCATGCTTGCCAACGAAGGCCTTGGCACTGTTTTCGGAGCGAGTCCCTAGAATCTGCAGAGCATAATTACCTGCCGGACGGCTGGCATACCAGTCGGCGCCAACCGCAGGAGCCGTCTTGGCGACAACTGGCGCCGGCTTCTCCGTCACAACAGGCTTGGGCTCGACAGCCTTGACCACTGGCACTGGCACCGAAGCCGGCGCCGGTTTCGTAACTGGCACGACCTGCACCGGAGCAGGTGTAGGCACCGGAGTACTGGCCACCGCAGGTACTACTGGCTCAGTCGCTGGCGCATCCTGCACGGGCGGCAGATCGGTCGTTGCACCCTGCTCATCCTCCATACCGGAGGCCTGGGCCAGTGGCTCGCGAATTACCGGCTGAGCCTCACCCACCAACGGCAACGGCAGGGGCTGAGCGCTACCGGAAAACTCCACCTGCGCCTGAGCGGCTGCACTTGGAGCCGAAACCTCCGGCGCCTGCGTGGCAACGACAGCGGCAGGAGGAGTGGCATCCTGAGGGATTAGCTGAATTGGCTGCTCCGTCGTCACGACCGGGGTATTCTCAGTCTTGCCCTGCATCAGCCAGGCCGCCCCCAAGGCAACAGCGACTACCGCCAATGCCAGCAGATGTTTCTTCGGCAACCCTCGACCCGCAGCGACCTGAGCGCCGCGCTCCGCCAGCATGGCCTCGACCAGCACATCGCGCGCAGCCTGATTGATCGCGCCCGGCCAGCCACCCGAAGCCTCATGGATTTCACCGACCTGGGCGTCACTGAGCAAATCCACACCCTGCCCCGCTCCATCCAGGCGTTGAGCCAGATACTCACGAGTTTCATCCTCGCTATAGGGTTGTAGCTCAATGGCGTGGAAGCGCTCTTCTCCATCAGCCAGCTGCTCGAGGCGCGCCAGCAAATCACTCTCGGCAAAAAGAAAGACATGAGGCCGTGCGTCATTAGCACCCACCGCCAAGGTGAACAGGGCATTCAACGCCGCGTCGGCCAATTGCTCGGCATCATCCACCAGCAAATAGACTTCCTGCCCCGTCAGAGCCAGCTGAGCCACTTGCGCCAGAATGCTTGGCATATCGGCTTGTTGCATGCCCAGCCCTTGAGCGACCTGACGCAGAACCCCGCCGACATCGCCCGCGCCGCGCGCCGAGACAACCACGGATTGAACCGACTGCTTATTGGTGCTGGCGACCAGCGCCTGACGCAACAGTGTCTTGCCACTACCCTCGGGACCGGTCACCACAAGCAGCAACTGGCTGTACCGCGCCAGATGGTGCAGCTGTCCCAGCACAGGCTTGCGCTGCGCCGGATAGAAACGAAAACCCGGTACCCTTGCGGCAAACGGATCATGGCTGAACTGATAGTGCGCGAGGAACGCCTCGTCGGCATGCAAACTGGTCATGGAGCTCTCTTATTGTCCAAGCTGATCCGCCAGCGCGCGATAGTCCGCACGCAGCGTGGCATTCAGGATTTCCCGCGGGAAATCATCGGTGATCACGGCCTCACCCAACTTGCGCAGCAACACCAGGCGCAGGCGACCGTCGAGCACCTTCTTATCGACAGCCATGTGCTGAAGAAAATCCTCCGGAGTCATTTCCTGCGGCGGTACCACCGGCAAACCGGCACGCAGCAGCAAGCGAATACTGCGATCACGCTCCGCGCCAGTTATCCAGCCCAGACGCATGGACATCTCCAGCGCCATGACGGTCCCGGCAGCGACAGCCTCGCCATGCAACCATGCGCCATAGCCCATATGAGTTTCGATGGCATGACCGAAGGTGTGGCCCAGGTTGAGAATGGCACGCAGCCCGGACTCGCGCTCATCCGCACCAACCACTCTGGCCTTGGCAGCGCACGAGCGCTCGATAGCCTGGATCAGCGCCTCGGGCTGCAGGGCACGCAACTGCTCGATATGTATTTCAAGCCAGCCCAGAAAGTCCGGATCACAGATCAAGCCGTATTTGATTACTTCCGCCAGCCCTGCAGACAGCTCGCGCGCCGGCAGCGTATCAAGCACCGAGGTATCGATCAGCACGGCATTCGGCTGATAGAAGGCACCAACCATGTTCTTGCCCAACGGGTGATTGATACCCGTTTTGCCGCCTACAGAGGAGTCAACCTGAGAAAGAAGCGTGGTCGGCACCTGGATGAAATCGACGCCTCGCTGATAGCAGGCCGCAGCAAAGCCAGCCATATCACCAACCACTCCACCGCCCAGCGCCACTATGGTGGTCTTGCGGTCATGCCGGGCCTGCAACAAACCGTCGAAGATCAGCTGCAGGGTTTCCCAGTTCTTGAAGCTCTCGCCGTCAGGCAGGACCACCGAAGTGATCTCGCACTCCTGTAGCGACTGCTCGACAGTCTGAAGATAAATAGGCGCAACGGTCTCGTTGGTAACAATGGCCACCTGCCGCCCAGCCAAGTGACGCTTGAGCAAGGCAGGTTGAGACAAGAGCCCCACCCCGATATAGATGGGATAACTACGCTCGCCCAGATCGACAGTAAGAGTCTGCATGAAGCCCCCGAATGGAAAGGGCCATAGGATAGCGCAGTTGAGCCCCGTCTTTAACGGGGCGGAAGAGCCTCGAGGCGCTCGATGATCTCTTGCACGACCATGCGCGGGGGGCGCTCGTCGGTTTCGATGATCACGTCGGCAATCTCGCGATACAGAGGATCCCGGATATCCATCAACCCTCGCAGCACCTTGCCAGGCTCAGCGGTCTGCAACAAAGGACGATTACGGTCACGGGAGGTACGTTCCAACTGCTGCTCAACCGAAGCATGCAGGTAGACGACCCTTCCGCCACCGCGCAATGCCCGGCGATTTTCTGCCCGCAACACCACGCCGCCGCCGGTGGCAATAACCGCGCCACTCAGTTCGCAAAGCTCCGCGACCATCAACTGCTCACGCTCACGAAAGCCTTGCTCACCCTCGACATCGAAGATCCAGGGAATATCAGCACCGGTTCGCTGCTCTATTTCCTTGTCCGAATCCTTAAACTGCAGCCTTAGCTCTTTCGCCAACAACCGCCCGATGGTGCTCTTACCCGCCCCCATCGGGCCTACAAGAATCAGGTTCTGCACAATATCAGCGACTGACTGCAATAGCCTGGTTGTTCATGATTCGCGGGGTCAGGAACACCAACAGTTCAGACTTGGAATCTTGAACTACATCACGACGGAACAAACGACCAATGAAAGGGATATCGCCCAGCAACGGCACCTTATCTACAGCCTTGGACTGGGTATTACTAAAGATACCGCCGATTACAATGGTCTCACCGTCACTAACAAGAACCTTGGCATTGACCTCATTGGTCAGAATGGAGGGGGTGCCTTGCACTTGGTTGGAGAAGTCCGCAGCATCCTTGTTGACCTTCACCTCAATAATCACCCGATTGTCCGGGGTGATCTGCGGAGTAACCTCCAGCGAAAGATTGGCCTCGGCAAACGCAGTAGAGGTGGCCCCACTGGAAGACGACTCCTGATAAGGAATTTTTGCACCCTTCAGGATCTTCGCGGTTTCCTTGTCGGAGGTAACAACCTTGGGTTGGGAAATCACCTCGCCATTACCAGTCTTCTCCATCGCGGAGAGCTCAAGATCTAGCAGCGTGTTATTGGTTATGAAACCAAGATTTAGACCTGTAGTACGCCCAGCAGCCCCCATGTCCACGAATGTCCCCGCCTGAAACTCGAGTGGATCGGTACCTTTCTCGACACTATTGGTACCACCCACGACCCAGTTGTTATCCCCCAGACCAACACCACGCCACTCCACACCGAGCTCCTTATCAAAATCGACATTGGCCTCTACGATACGAGCTTCTACCATGACCTGGCGAACTGGGATATCGAGCTGCGCTACAACCCGACGCAGCTCATCCAGACGATCCTGAGTCTGGTAGGCAATGATGCTATTAGTACGATCATCCACCGTTACAGAGCCGCGCTCTTCTCCTGCGGGAGTCTCTGCATCCGTCACAGACTGGAACAACTTGGCGATATCGGATGCCTTGGCATAGTTAATCTGAATGAGTTCACGACGCAGGGGCGCGAGCTCTGCAATCTGCTTCTTGGACTCAAGCTCCTGCCGCTCACGGGCCGCAATCTCATCCGCAGGCGCGATCAGAAGAACATTCCCCACCTGCCGCTTATCCAACCCACGTGTTTTCAGTACAAGATCAAGCGCCTGATCCCAAGGCACATTCTGCAAGCGCAAGGTAATGTTACCCTTGACGGTATCGCTGGCTACCAAGTTGAGGTCGGTGAAGTCTGCAATTAGCTGCAGAACCGAACGAACATCGATATCCTGAAAATTGAGCGATAACTTTTCACCAGTATAAGCAAACCGTTCGGACGCACGTTTTTCAACGTCATCCTGACTCAGTGGCTTTACGCTAATAGTGAGCTTGTTATCTGCTTGAAAGGCTAAGTAATCGTACTGTCCAACAGGCTCGATACTAATACTGACCTTATCCCCCTGAGTTGTCGCATTGACAAACTGAACCGGAGTCGCAAAATCCTTGACATCTAGTCGAGCACGAAGGTTTTCAGGCAACTGAGTCTTGGCAAATTCGACTCGAATTTTCCCTCCCTGCTCTTGGATATCCGGACTCATGGAGGATTCCGAAAGATCGATAACTACATTGCCTTCGCCTTCAGTTCCCCGCTGAAAGTCGATACCACGAACCGCGCGCCCAGAGACGGCATGCTTCACGGGAGCAGAGCCAGGCACCGGAGCAGAGCTCACCTGAGCGCTCGCAGTAGCTGCATCGCCAACAACAACGATGATGTTATTTCCCTCACTACGCGTACTGTAGGGAACGAGCGTCGCCAAGTTTATAATTAGCCGAGTGCGATTCTGGGCTTCTACAACTGTAACGCTACGCGCATTACCCACACCCAGCTCCCGATTCTTCTCACCCAGAGCACTAGACACGCCAGGCAAATCCAGCGCAATTCGCGCCGGTTGCTCTATGGTATAGCCGCGCGGGGAAGCCACAGGCTCATCAAATCGAAGCTTTAGTTCAACCTTGTCGCCCGGAAGAGCGGCAACATCCAACCCCTGCAAATTCGCCGCCAGCAATGCTGGCGCAAAACCAGCCAGCAGTAGGGACATGGCAAAACGAGAAAATGCATTATTCATTGAAAAATTCCGTTCAGCAGATCTGTAGTTGTTCTTCATAACCTACTCCGCCATCAAGAGCGTTCTTTAAGTGTGATACTGCGGGGACGCTCCAGCCAGCCACCCTCACCATCCGGAACTATTTCGACCACATCTATCTTGGACTCATCAACCGAAACGATTCGCCCGTGGTTACGCCCGAGATAATCCCCCTGTTTAACGCGATGAACCCCCCCAGCACCACGCACCAGACCGAACACACCTGCGTCATTTTCCAGCGTGCCGACCATTTCGAAGACTTCTATATTGAAGCCTTCCAAAAATTGCTTTACACGAGTCTCGTCTGGCTTGATGTCTTTCGAGCCCTTCTGCTGACTAGCCACATCAATCTTCACCGGCGGCTGGAAGGGACTTCTCAGCGAAGAGGCACTATATGTAAACGGCTCATACGGCTGAAACTTAGGAAGTGGTTCTATCGAACCCTTGGGACGAGCACGCACCTCGTCCATATATTGGCGAAGATCAGAAAAATCACCACTTCCAGAGCATGCGCTGAGCACAATCACAAGAGACACTAGTGTTATAACACGAGCAGCACTCATTTCTTAAGCCCCTCGTCATTGTAACGATAGGTTTTTGCCAACACCTTCATTGACAACTTTGAAACACCATCATCGCCTGCAAGCCTTATATCAAAGTCGTGCAGGGTAACTATTCGAGGCAAGCTAGCCACCGCACTTACAAAAGTGGCCAAGTCATGATAAGTACCAACCACTGAAATCTGGATTGGTAGTTCAATATAAAACTGCTGGGTTACCTCAGGCTGCAGCTTGATTTCTTCAAACTCCAGACCACTCTCCAGGCCGGTGCGAGTAATATCCTCAAGAAGCCCAGGCACCTCGGTATCACTAGGCAACTGACGTAGAAGCATTCCAAACGACTCTTCCATCTCAGTCATCTGGGCTTTATATGCCTCAAGATTAGCTGCTTGAAATGCCTTGCTCGAGAACTGTTGCTTAAGGGTGGATTCCTGGGCCTGCTGCTGCTCCAGCTGCAATTGCAGGTCCTGCAGGTAAAAATAATAACCAGCCCCCAGCCCCGCCAATAAGAGCAAAAAGCATGTAATGTATTTTACCGCAAGCGGCCAAGCACCAAGATTATTGACATCAAGCTCTGACAACTCGATCTTCTTCAGCGACTCAACAGCATCAGAAAGACTCATGACTTCTTACCTGCTTTCTTTTGACGGGCATTCTTGCCGAAAGGCTTCTTATTAGCCTGCTCCTCATCCTCATCCTCTGCACCTGGGCGAGTCTGTTTGACAGTCAACTTGAAAGTACTGGCTTGATCGACCGCGCCTGCGGTCAGTGCTTTTACTTCAGTAAGATTGGGAGCCTTCATCCAGTCCGACGCATCCAGATTCCTCATCAGACTCGACACACGATTATTGGATTCAGCAGTCCCCTCTATTGAGATTACTGCACCCTTACGATTTAGCGCTGAGAAGAAAACACCATCGGGCAACGTCCGCACCAACTGATCGAATATCCGACCAATAATAGGACGATTCCCCTGCAAATCCTGAATGATCTTCATCCTTTCCAGCAGTTGCGCGCGACGCTCCTTCAGCTCACTGATTTCCTTGATGCGCGCATCCAGTACGGCAATTTCCTTTTTGATGAAGTCATTGCGTGCGTTCTGTTGTTCGATAGCACCATCGAAATACTGGCCAGCAAGAAACACCAGACCAGCTGCAACGACCAAAGTGCCACCCATTGCAACCAAGAAGCGTTGTTTACGCTCCTCACGCAATTGTTCACGCCAAGGAAGTAAGTTGATCCGCGCCATTAGTCGAAACTCCTCATCGCCAGACCACAGGCAATCATCAATGACGGCGCATCACTGGCCAGCGCGCCGGCATTGACCTTGCCGCCCAGTGCCATGTCGGCAAATGGATTGGCCACCAGAGTAGGAGTGCCGATCTTCTGCTGGATCAGACGATCCAGATCGGGAATCGAAGCAGTACCACCTGCCAGAAGGATGTAGTCGACATCGTTGAACTGGCCGGCGGCAAAAAAGAACTGCAGCGAGCGAGAAACCTGCTGCACCACAGCTTCCTTGAAGGGCTGAAGCACTTCACTTTCATAATCGTCAGGCAGACCGCCCTGCTTCTTGGCAAGGCCAGCCTCCTCAACAGACAAACCGTAGCGGCGCTGGATCTCTTCCGTCAGTTGACGACCACCGAATAGCTGTTCGCGCGTATAGATGGTCCGCCCGTTATGCAGAACGCTCAGTGTGGTCATGGTCGCACCGATGTCGACAATGGCCACCGTCAGATCCTCGCCACCACCGCCCAGCTGAGATTCAAGAAGGCCGTACGCTCGCTCCAAAGCGTATGCCTCGACGTCGACCACCTTGGCAGTGAGCCCCGAGAGCCCAAGCGCGGCCTCACGCACCTCAACGTTCTCCTTACGGCACGCTGCCAGGAGGACTTCGACTCGCTCAGGATTTCGTGCAGACACGCCCTGAACCTCGAAGTCGATAGCAACCTCTTCCAAGGGATAAGGAATGTACTGATCGGCCTCGATCTTGAGCTGATTCTCCAGCTCATCATCATTGAGGCCAGCCTCCATCTCGATGGATTTGGTGATCACCGCAGAGCCTGCCACTGCAACGGCAACAGTCCGCACACCGGTCTTGGCCTTGGCCAAGACCCGAGAGAGCGCCTGACCAACACCTTCTAGCTCGGCGATGTTCTTCTCGACCACAGCATTTGGGGGGAGTGGCTCAACGGCGTAGGCCTCTACTTTGTAGCGGCTTCCTGAGCGACTCAATTCAAGGAGCTTGACCGAGGTCGAACTGATGTCGATCCCCAGAAGCGTGTTCGCTTTCTTATTGAAGAGCCCTAGCACGACCGATTTCCTATTGGCATCCGCGACTTACGGACTATTTATGTTTTTCCACATTAAATAACAGTCTTGACAGAAGCGCAAATGGCGACCCCGCAAAAAAACCGCTTATAATGTGAACAGTTTTCCCCTTTTCGCACTACGCAACTCTTAACTCATTCTTTTATCTGGAATTCCACAAACCTTGATGCGCCTGCTGAAGTTTCTCTGGTGGTCCCTCGTCGCCACTTTTTGTGGCTTGCTCCTCAGTTTTAGCGGAGCCTTCCTTTATCTTAGCCCCGGCCTACCTTCCGTCGAGTCGCTACGCAGCATACAGCTGCAGATTCCCCTGCGGGTGTACAGCAGCGACGGCAAGCTGATCGCCGAGTTCGGCGAGATGAGGCGCTCTCCGATCGCCTTCGCGGACATCCCCCAGGACTTTATCCACGCACTGCTAGCCGCCGAAGACGACAATTTCGCCAACCATTATGGCGTCGACTTCAGCAGCCTTATGCGCGCTGCTACGCAGTTATTGTCTAGCGGGCACATTCAGAGTGGTGGTAGCACCATCACCATGCAGGTGGCGAAGAACTTCTTCCTCACCAACGAGCGCAGCTTCTCACGCAAGATCAACGAAATCCTCCTGGCCCTGCAGATCGAACGGGAGCTGAGCAAGGACGAAATCCTCGAGCTCTATGTCAACAAGATCTACCTAGGCAATCGTGCCTACGGCATCGAGGCCGCCGCCCAGGTCTACTACGGCAAATCGATTCACGACCTCAGCCTCGGGCAGATGGCGATGATCGCCGGCCTCCCCAAGGCGCCGTCGCGCTACAACCCACTGGTCAATCCGCAGCGCAGCAAGGAGCGCCGCGACTGGATTCTCGGCCGCATGCTCAAGCTCGGAAGAATCGACCAGGCACGCTACGACGCAGCAATGGCCGAGCCAATCGACGCCCGCCATCATGTCCAACCGATCGAGCTGCATGCCCCCTATATTGCGGAAATGGCGCGCGCCGAGATGGTCGGACGCTATGGCAGCGATGCCTATACCGAAGGCTTCCGCGTCACCACTACTGTTCCCACGGACCTGCAGCAGGCCGCCAATCGCGCCCTGCATGAAGGTCTGATCGCCTACGATCAACGCCACGGTTTCCGCGGCCCGGAAACCCGCCTCCCAGGCCTGACCCGCGAGGCCTGGCTTGAAGAGCTGAGCAAATACCGCAGCATCGGCGGCCTTGAGCCCGCCATCGTCAGCCAGGTGGAGAAGAGCGGCATCATGGTGCTGCTGCGCAATGGCGAAGAGCAGCCAGTAACCTGGGATAGCATGAAATGGGCTCGCCCCTTCCTCAACACCAATAGCCTGGGCCCACGCCCCCAGCAACCGACAGATGTAGTGCAGATTGGCGACCTGATACGGGTCGAGCAAAACGATGAAGGCGCCCTGCAACTGAGCCAGATCCCAGCCGCACAGAGCGCCCTGGTGTCGCTTGACCCGCAGGACGGTGCCATCCGAGCACTGGTTGGCGGCTTCTCCTTCGAGCAGAGCAACTACAACCGAGCTGCCCAGGCCAAACGCCAACCCGGATCGAGTTTCAAACCCTTCGTTTACAGCGCGGCACTGGACAGCGGCTTCACCGCCGCCACCCTGGTCAACGACGCCCCCATCGTCTTCCAGGAAGCCGGCATGGAGGAAGCCTGGCGGCCGAAGAATGACAACAACACCTTCCTCGGCCCCATCCGTTTGCGCGAAGCGCTGTACAAGTCACGCAACCTGGTGTCGATCCGACTGTTGCAGACCATTGGCATCGACTACACCATCGACTACATCAGCGCCTTCGGTTTCAACAAGCAGGACCTGCCACGCAACCTCTCGCTGGCTCTCGGCACGGCAGGCCTGACGCCCATGGAAATTGCCACCGGCTGGAGCGCCTTCGCCAATGGCGGGCGCAAGATCCAACCCTACCTGATCCAACGCATAGACAGCCGCGAAGGCAAACCGCTGTTCATTGCCAACCCGCCACGCACACCGGAGCGAGCCAAGCAGGTTGAAGAACAGAGCACAGCCCTGCAGGACGAGGTGCCCAATGCGGAGCTGCCACAACCAGTACTGGCCGAACAGATCATCGACGAGCGCACCGCCTACATCATGACCAGCATGCTGCAGGACGTTATCAAGCGCGGTACCGGCCGGCGCGCGCTAGCCATGGGCCGTAGTGACCTGGCCGGCAAGACCGGCACCACCAACGAGTCCAAGGACAGCTGGTTCTCCGGTTACAACGCCGACTACATGACCAGTGTCTGGGTGGGCTTCGACCAGCCCGAGAGCCTCGGTCGCCATGAGTATGGTGGCACCGTGGCGCTGCCGATCTGGATGAGCTACATGGGCGCGGCACTCAAGGATAAACCCGAGCATCTGCCACCTGAACCGGCCGGCATGCTCAGCCTGCGCGTGGACCCGGTCAGCGGCCGTGCCGCCTCGCCAGACTCACCCAATGCCTACTTCGAGCTGTTCAAGAGCGAGGATTCGCCACCGCCAATGAGCGAACTCGAACCCGGCCTGGGCATCCCCGGCAGCCCATTGCCAGCCGACGAGATGGCGCCGATCGACCTGTTCTGACCGGTAAATCCCAGCCAATAAAAAGCCCCGCCGAAGCGGGGCTTTTTATTGGCTGGGCAATCAGCCGTTGAACACGTCATCCACCGACTTCAGCGGGTAGTGCTGCGGATACGGCAGGGTCGCCACGCCGGTCTCGATCGCGGCCTTGGCCACAGCGTCGGCCACCACGGTGATCAGGCGCGCATCCATCGGCTTGGGAATGATGTACTCGCGACCGAAGCTCAGGGCGATGCCGCCATAGGCATCGCAGACTTCCTTCGGCACCGGCAGCTTGGCCAGATCGCGCAGGGCGTTGGCGGCAGCGATCTTCATCTCTTCGTTGATGCGGGTGGCACGTACGTCCAGGGCGCCACGGAAGATGAAGGGGAAGCCGAGCACGTTGTTGACCTGGTTCGGATAGTCCGAACGACCGGTAGCCATGATCACGTCCGGACGCGCCTCATGGGCCAGCTCCGGCTTGATTTCCGGATCCGGGTTGGAGCAGGCGAAGACGATCGGATTCGGCGCCATGCGCTTGAGGTCTTCCTGGCTCAGCAGGTTGGCACCGGACAGGCCAACGAACACGTCGGCACCGTCGAGGGCGTCGGACAGGCTGCGCTTGTCGGTGGCGTGAGCAAAGACGGCCTTGTACTGGTTGAGGTCATCGCGACCAGCATGGATCACACCTTTGCGGTCGAGCATGAAGATGTTCTCGACCTGCGCACCCATGCTGACCAGCAGCTTCATGCAGGAAATCGCGGCAGCACCGGCGCCCAGGCAGACGATCTTGGCTTCGGCCAAGGTCTTGCCGGCGATTTCCAGAGCGTTGAGCATGCCGGCAGCAGTGACGATAGCGGTACCGTGCTGGTCATCGTGGAACACTGGAATGTCACATTGTTCGATCAGTGCGCGCTCGATTTCGAAGCACTCGGGCGCCTTGATGTCTTCCAGGTTGATGCCACCGAAGGTGATGGAAATACGCTTGACCGTATCGATGAAGGCCTGCGGGCTCTCGGAGTCGACCTCGATATCGAACACGTCGATACCGGCGAAACGCTTGAACAGCACGCCCTTGCCTTCCATGACCGGCTTGGAGGCCAGTGGGCCGAGGTTACCCAGGCCAAGGATCGCGGTGCCGTCGGAAATCACTGCCACCAGGTTGCCCTTGCCGGTGTAGCGGTACGCCAGCTCGGCGTCGCGGGCGATTTCCCGCACCGGCTCGGCCACACCCGGGCTATAGGCCAGGGACAGGTCACGTGCGGTGGCGGTTGGCTTGGTCAATTCGACGCTGAGTTTCCCCGGACGGGGCTGAGCGTGATACTCGAGAGCGGCAGTTTTCAGATCGGACATTTCGGCGATTTCCGCTTTGCTATGAAGGCAGGCGGCCGAGGATACGCAAGATGGTCGAGCCCCACAAGACTGGGGCTCTCGGCTAATCAGCGGACGACCTTGAGCCAATCGCCAGGAAGTGGCTGACCAGTCGGATACAGACCATTGAGCAAGCGCAAACGCCGCAACCTGTCGCCCTCACCCTGCATTTCCCGGCTCAGCGCCTCCAGGCTCTGACCGCTCTTGAGCTGCACCAGGCGCAGGCGACGGGCCTCGCCCAGCTTGTGCTCGTCGGCCTGCAGCGGACGAAAACTGCGCACTACCTGCATGAACTGCGGGTCAGCGCTTTCCAGCGATGCACGCCCCTTGACCGCGCCCACGAACAGGAATGCCTCGCGCTCGCGCACCAGCACTGCCACGCGCTTGGCGGCCGTACCCGGTACGATGCCAGTGGTGACATCCAGACCCGCCTGACGAAAGCTCTGCTCCTGAGCCAACGCACGACCACCGGTACGCTGGCGAATGAACGCCTGCGCACTGAGCGACTGCTGCAGCGGCTCCATGCTCATGACCATGAAGGCCTGCTGATCGGCACTGTGCACGATCAGTGCATCGGAGCGATTGATCAGTTCCCAGCCCTCGGGGAAGGCCAGGGTGAAATCCAGACCACGGTGGTAGAAGTGCTGCCCACGACGCACCCCGGCCTCGGTCGAGTCGCCGAAGGGCATGCCATCGATCTGGCGCAGGTAGATGTCACGCCCGACCTCACCCTGGCCGACAGCCAGAGGCGTGGCCGCCGCCACAACCTGACGCAGGCGGGTGTCATTGTCCGGATGGGTATCGAACAAGCCGTGATAGCCGCTCGGCGCCACTTCCTGCCCATTGGCCAGAGCCTCGTCGCGAGCGAAGTCTTCCTGACTCTTCAGCACCTCGACCACCTCGATCATGGCCTGCGGGTCATAGCCCGCCCGCGCCAGGTACTGGGCGCCAAAGCCGTCGGCCTCCAGCTCCATGTCGCGACCGTAACCGCTGACGATGGCACCACCCAGGGCGTTGGTCAGGTCGCCGACGGCGCCGACGCCGGTACCGATCGCCACCGCCTGACCGAGCAGGCCCCAGGCCGTGGACTGACTCTGCTGGCGCACACTGTGACGCGCGGTGACATGCCCCACCTCATGCCCGAGCACCGCCGCAAGCTGCGCCTCGGAATCCAGGTATGCCATGAGCCCGCGATGGATATAGATGTGCCCGCCGGGAATGGCGAAGGCATTGACGTCCGGTGAGTCGATGACGGTGAATGTATAGGTCAGTTGGCTGCGATGGCCATGCCGGGCAACTCGCTCGCCAACCTGCTGTACATAGGCCTGCAGCTTCTCGTCGGGGTAGCGCGGGTACTGTTTGGCGATTTCCTGGGCATAGTCACGGCCCAGTTCGATCTCCTGCTGCTCGCTCATCATCACGAAGTCGGTGCGCCCGGTCGCCGGATTGACCGCGCAACCGGCCTGCAGAAACAGCAGCGAAAGCAGCAGAGACAGACGCAGAATCATGGCAGCACCTCAAGCATCGCCGCGTGGGTCAGCGGCAACATCCAGCGGGCCTGATTCGGTTGTACGCCGCCGCGCCGGGAGCGGTCAATCACCCAGCCACGCGCCTCGACCTGGCGACCGGCCAGGCGCTGCAGGGCAGCGACATCGAAGCTCGCCAGCAACTTGGGCTCGACACGCAGCACCAGCGGTCCATCCAGTTCGAGCCACAGGCCGCCGCGATTGCGCTGCACCCGCTTGATCGTGCCGCGCACCAGGGCAAAGCCGCTCTGGCGCAGATCGAACGGCTCCAGCACGCGCGCCTGCTGCCAGAGGCCGAGACGCTGCTGGCGTGCGGCAGCTTCGGCCTCGCGCTGACACCCTTCCAGCCCGCTGGCCGGCTCGAAAGCCACTCGATAGCCCATACCCTCGGCCAGCAACTGGGTTTCCAGGTTGCGCCCCTGGCGGTCGTAGGCATGCGCCAGGGTGCGCCCGTAGTGATCGCGCGAGCGCGCCCCGAGGCGCAGACCGACGCGCCCATCATTGGCCGCCACCAGCGCCTGCAAGCGACGCCGTGCCGCTTCGGCAAAGGGCTCAGCCGGACGCCCGTCATGGGCACGCTCAGGTGTATTAATACCGATCAGGCGCACGCTACTGCCATCACCCAGCCGCAGCGTATCGCCGTCCACCACCTTGACCACGCGCTGCTGCGCCAGGCCATCGACCGTCGGGCAGAAGGCCTGAGCCGGCAGTACCAGAAACGCAGAAACGAAAAAGGCGCCCACCAGGGACGCCTTTTTCAGCAACGTGGCTTGCACCACTATTCGGCTTACTTGCTGCCGAACACACCGAAGCGCTGCTTGAAGCGGTCGATACGGCCGCCGGTATCCAGCATCTTCTGCTTGCCGGTGTAGAACGGGTGGCATTCGGAGCACACGTCCAGGCTCATCGGCTTGCACAGGGTCGAACGGGTCTTGATCACGTTGCCGCAGCTGCAGGTGGCGACCATTTCTTCGTACTGGGGATGGATATCGGCTTTCATCGTACTTTCCTCGGTTTGTATGTGCCGCCACTCGGCTCGCTGCCAAGTACCGCACGGAAATAAGCCGCGCACTATACCAGACCGCCATTTGCGCGCAAGCCGCCGCCCAACCGTGGCGACGTGCGGGCATGCTAGCATCGCCGCTTCGCCTCTGGAGCCCGCCGTGCCCGACACCATCCTGCGCCTCGCCCTGCCCTCGCCACTGCGCCGCCTGTTCGACTACAAGGCGCCGGCCGGCGTACCGCGTGACGCGCTGCAGCCGGGCGCGCGCCTGCGCGTATCGTTCGGGCGACGCGAAGTGATCGGCATCCTGGTGGAGCTGGCGGACAGCAGCGACGTACCGGCGGACAAGCTCAAGCCGGCCCTGGAGCTGCTCGACCGCAACTCGCCGCTCCCGGCGCCAATGTTCAAGCTGTGCCTGTGGACGGCGCAGTACTACCAGCACAGCCTGGGCGACACCCTGAGCTGGGCCCTGCCCGTGCTGCTGCGCCAGGGCGAACCGGCGGCAGCACGCCAGGAGCGCTACTGGCACATGAGCGAGGGCGCCAGCCTGGATGATCCGCGCCTGGCCCGCGCCCCGCGCCAGCGCGAGGCCCTGCGCACTCTGGCCCAGCACCACCACGGCGTACCGCACGCGATGCTGGGCAAGCTGCTACTGAACAAGGACAGCCTCGACCTGCTGCTGGAAAAAGGCCTGGTGCGCGTCGAAGTGCAGCGCAGCAAGCCACTGGAACGCCATGGCGGCTGGCTGGCACAACCTGAGCTGCCACTCAATGCCGAACAGCGCGCCGCCTTCACCGCTGTGCAATCCGGCATGGGCGACTTCGGCGCCTACCTGCTGTACGGCGTCACCGGCAGCGGCAAGACCGAGGTCTATCTGCAGCTGATCCGCCATTGCCTGGAAGCCGGCAAGCAGGCACTGGTGCTGATTCCCGAGATCAACCTGGGGCCGCAGACCCTGGAACGTTTCGCCCGGCGCTTCAATGCGCGCATCGCCCTGCTGCACTCCGGGGTCAATGACCGCGAGCGCCTGGACGCCTGGCTGGCGGCGCGCGACGGCGAGGCCGACATTGTCATCGGCACCCGTTCGGCGCTGTTCACCCCCATGAAGAAACCGGGCCTGATCATCGTCGACGAAGAACACGACGCCTCCTATAAACAGCAGGAAGGCCTGCGTTACCACGCCCGCGACCTGGCCCTAGTGCGCGCACGCCAGGAGAACCTGCCGATTGTCCTCGGCTCCGCAACCCCCTCGCTGGAGAGCCTGCACAACGCTCATGCCGGACGCTACGCCCTGCTGCGCCTCGGCCAGCGCGCCGGCAACGCCCAGCCGCCGCGCTTCCTGCGCCTGGACGTGAAGAGCCTGCCGCTGGACTCCGGCATTTCCGGGCCCATGCAACAGGCCATCCGCCAGACCCTCGAGGCTGGCCAGCAGGTGCTGGTGTTCCTCAACCGCCGCGGCTTCGCCCCCACCCTGCTGTGCCACGACTGTGGCTGGATCAGCCAGTGCCCACGCTGCGACGCGCGCATGACCCTGCACCAGCGCCACCATGAGCTGCGCTGCCACCACTGCGGCCACGTCGAGCGCACCCCGCACAACTGCCCGGACTGCCAGAAGGTCGACCTGCGCCCGGTCGGCGCCGGCACCGAGCGCGCCGAGGAACGCCTCAACATCCTCTTCCCGGAGCACCCGGTGCTACGCATCGACCGCGACAGCACGGCGCGCAAAGGCGCGATGGACAAGCTGTTTCACACCATCAACAAGGGTGAGCCGTGCATCCTGGTCGGCACCCAGATGCTCGCCAAGGGGCACCATTTCCCACGGGTGACCCTAGTGGCCATTCTCGACGCCGACGGCGGCCTGTTCTCCGCCGACTTCCGCGCCAGCGAGCGCATGGCCCAGCTGATCGTCCAGGTCGCCGGCCGCGCCGGCCGCGCCGAGGAAGCCGGCAAGGTGATCATCCAGAGCCACCTGGCCGACCACCCGTTACTGGTCCAGCTGACCGAGCAAGGCTACCCCGCCTTCGCCGAACAGGCCCTGAGCGAGCGCCGTGGCGCCGGCCTGCCGCCGTTCAGCCATCTCGCCCTGGTGCGCGGCGAGGCGCACAAGCCGGGCCAGGCCGAAGGCTTCCTCGACCAGGCCTGCACCTATGCCGAACAGCTGCGCGACGAGCTGAAGCTGGCCGGCATCGAGCTGCTCGGTCCGGTGCCGGCGCCGATGGAGCGTCGTGCCGGCCGTTTCCGCGCCCAGTTGCTGCTGCAGGCCGGCAGCCGTGCGTCGCTGCACCGCCTGCTGGCAGCCTGGCTGCCGATACTGGAAGCCATGCCCAGCGGGCGCGCCGTACGCTGGTCGCTGGATGTCGATCCGATCGATCTGTTCTGAGTCGCAGAGCGGGCACGATCTCGGATTACAGTCGGGCTAGCACGTGGATTTCTATCCGCGCTGACACCCCTCCGCCAGGGCGGGCCCTGTTCGTGAAGCGCCGCCACGAATAGCGCTCGCGCCTAGCGGGTTGCCGCTGATGCCCTCGGGCACCGATAATCCACCGTTTCGACCCGCCACGGCCGACCGAGCAGACCATGAAAGACACCATTCGCCACCTGATCCAGCAAGCCCTGACCCGCCTCACCACCGACGGCGTGCTGCCCGAAGGCCTGAGCCCGGCCATCCAGGTGGAGAACACCCGGGACAAGAGCAACGGCGACTTCGCCAGCAACATCGCCATGATGTTGGCCAAACCGGCCGCCATGAAGCCGCGCGACCTCGCCGAGAAGCTGCTGGCCGCCCTGCCGAGCGATGCCTCCATCAGCAAGGTGGAAATCGCCGGCCCCGGTTTCCTCAACTTCTTCCAGAACAGCGACGCCCTGGCCCAGCGCCTGGAGGCCGCGCTGACCGACGCCAAGCTCGGCGTACACAAATCCGGCCCGCTGCAGCGCGTGGTGGTCGACCTGTCCGCGCCCAACCTGGCCAAGGAAATGCACGTCGGCCACCTGCGTTCGACCATCATCGGCGACGGCGTGGCCCGGGTGCTGGAGTTCCTCGGCGACGAGGTCATCCGCCAGAACCATGTCGGCGACTGGGGCACCCAGTTCGGCATGCTGCTGGCCTACATGCAGGAAAACCCGGCCGCCGCGGAAAGCGAGCTGGCCGACCTGGAAGGTTTCTATCGCGCCGCCAAGAAGCGCTTCGACGACTCAGCCGAGTTCGCCGACCGCGCCCGCCAGCTGGTGGTCGAGCTGCAGGCCGGCAATGCCGAGTGCCTGCGCCTGTGGCACCGTTTCAACGACATCTCCCTGAGCCACTGCCAGGCGCTGTACGACCGCCTCGGCGTCAAGCTGTCCATGGCCGACGTCAAGGGCGAGAGCGCCTACAACGACGATCTGCCCCAGGTGGTCGCCGACCTGCAGGCCAAGGGCCTGCTGAGTGAGGACAACGGCGCCCAGTGCGTGTTCATGGATGAATTCCAGAACGCCGAGGGCAACCCGCTGCCGCTGATCGTGCAGAAGGCCGGCGGCGGCTACCTGTACGCCACCACCGACCTGGCAGCCACCCGCTATCGCGCCAATGTACTGAAGGCCGACCGCGTTCTGTACTTCGTCGACCAGCGCCAGGCCCTGCACTTCCAAATGGTGTTCGCCGCCGCACGCCTGGCCGGTTTCGTACCCGCGAGCATGGAGCTGGAACACATGGGCTTCGGCACCATGAACGGCGCCGACGGCAAGCCGTTCAAGACCCGCGATGGCGGCACCGTGAAGCTGGTCGACCTGCTCGACGAAGCCGAGCAGCGCGCCTACGCCCTGGTCAAGAGCAAGAACCCGAACCTCGACGAAGACGAACTGCGCCAGATCGGCCGCGTCGTCGGCATCGCCTCGGTGAAGTACGCCGACCTGTCCAAGCACCGCACCAGCGACTACAGCTTCAACTTCGAACTGATGCTCAGCTTCGAGGGCAACACCGCGCCCTACCTGCTGTACGCCTACACCCGCGTAGCCAGCGTGTTCCGCAAGCTGGGCAAGGGCATCGAGGACATCGGCGGGCAGATCCAGCTGATCGCAGAGCAGGAGCAGGCGCTCGGCGCCAGGCTGGCGCAGTTCAACGAGCAACTCGCCAGCGTCGCCGAGAAAGGCACCCCGCACCTGCTGTGCAGCTATCTGTACGACCTGGCCGGGCTGTTCTCCAGCTTCTATGAACACTGCCCGATCCTCGCCGCCGAAGACGAGGCCGTGCGTAACAGCCGCCTGCGCCTGGCCGCCCTGACCGGTCGCACACTCAAGCAGGGCCTGGAGCTGCTCGGCCTGGAAACCCTGGAGCGCATGTAAGTGGCAGCAAAGAAGAAACCCGCACCCAAGCGTGGCGCCAGCCGCTACCAGGCACCGGCCAAAAAGCCGGTACCCGGCTGGGTCTGGCTGGCCTGTGGTCTGGTGATCGGCGGTTTCTTCATGTTCCTGTTCAGCCTGGAGCCCGGCCGCGACGACGTGAAGCGGGCCAAGCCGGAACAGGCCAAGAAGACGGTACAACAGAAGCCAAAGCCCCAGCCCGAGGCGAACAAGCCCAAGTACGACTTCTACACGCTGCTGCCGGAGTCCGAGGTCATAGTGCCGCCGGAGGCCGTGCAGCCCGAGCCGGTCAAGCCGCCGAGCAAACCGGTAACGCCGGAGGAAGCGGCGAAGATCGACGCCGCCCGCGCCCAGGCCGCGCTCAACGGCGAGGTGCCGCCACCGCCGCCGGTGGTGGCGCAGGCACCGCTCACCACCCAGTACTTCCTGCAGGCCGGCTCGTTCCGCAAGCGCGAAGACGCCGACAAGGTACGCGCGCAGATCCTCCTGCTCGGCCAGAACGTCCAGGTCGAGTCCGGCAAGGTCCGCGAGGAAACCTGGCACCGCGTGCTGGTCGGCCCCTTTGCCAGTCGCGAGAAGCTCGGCGGCGCGCAGAAACAGCTGGCCAGCAGCGGTTTCAGCAATCTGCTGTTACAGCAGCGCCAGGTTCGCTGAAGCACGATCTTGACCCGCCCGGTTGAAAAGCCGGGCAGGCTCCCCCATCTGTTTCTCCATCCGGGCAATCCGCCCCGCTGCGTGGAGACTCTCCCCTTGACCACCATCGTTTCAGTGCGCCGCAACGGCAAAGTCGTCATGGGCGGCGACGGCCAGGTGTCCCTCGGCAATACCGTCATGAAAGGCAACGCCAAGAAGGTCCGGCGCCTGTACCACGGCCAGGTGCTGGCCGGTTTCGCCGGCGCCACCGCCGATGCCTTCACCCTGTTCGAACGCTTCGAAGGCCAGCTGGAGAAGCATCAGGGCCACCTGGTGCGCGCCGCCGTCGAGCTGGCCAAGGACTGGCGCACCGACCGCTCGCTGAGCCGCCTGGAGGCCATGCTCGCCGTCGCCAACAAGGACGCCTCGCTGATCATCACCGGCAACGGCGACGTGGTCGAACCCGAGCACGGCCTGATCGCCATGGGCTCCGGCGGCGGCTTCGCCCAGGCCGCGGCCATGGCCCTGCTGCAGAAGACCGAACTGTCCGCCCGTGAAATCACCGAAACCGCATTGAACATTGCCGGCTCCATCTGTGTCTTCACTAACCAGAACCTGACTATCGAAGAAGAAGACTGCGCTGAATAAGCACGGCTTCCGCTGGAGTAACGCTGCATGTCCATGACCCCTCGCGAGATCGTTTCCGAGCTCAACCGCCACATCATCGGCCAGGACGACGCCAAGCGCGCCGTGGCCATCGCCCTGCGTAACCGCTGGCGGCGCATGCAGCTGCCGGCAGAGCTGCGCCAGGAAGTGACGCCGAAGAACATCCTGATGATCGGCCCCACTGGCGTCGGCAAGACCGAGATCGCCCGGCGCCTGGCCAAACTGGCCAACGCGCCCTTCCTCAAGGTCGAGGCGACCAAGTTCACCGAGGTCGGCTATGTCGGCCGCGACGTCGAGTCGATCATCCGCGACCTGGCCGACGCCGCACTGAAGCTGCTGCGCGAGCAGGAAGTACAGAAGATGCAGCACCGCGCCGAAGATGCCGCCGAAGAGCGCATCCTCGACGCCCTGCTGCCGCCGGCACGCGCCGGCTTCAACGAAGACCCGGCGCCGAGCCAGGACTCCAACACCCGCCAGCTGTTCCGCAAGCGCCTGCGTGAAGGCCAGCTGGACGACAAGGAGATCGACATCGAGGTTTCCGAAACGCCGGTGGGTGTGGAGATCATGTCGCCGCCCGGCATGGAGGAAATGACCAACCAGCTGCAGAGCCTGTTCTCCGGCCTCAACAAGGGCAAGAAGAAGACCCGCAAGCTCAAGGTCAAGGACGCCCTCAAGCTGATCCGCGACGAAGAAGCCGCGCGCCTGGTCAACGAGGAAGAGCTCAAGGCCCGCGCCCTGGAGGCAGTGGAGCAGCACGGTATCGTCTTCATCGACGAGATCGACAAGGTTGCCAAGCGCGGCAATGTCGGCGGCGCCGACGTGTCCCGCGAGGGCGTGCAGCGCGACCTGCTGCCGCTGATCGAAGGCTGCACGGTCAACACCAAGCTGGGCATGGTCAAGACCGACCACATCCTGTTCATCGCCTCCGGCGCCTTCCACCTGTCCAAGCCCAGTGATCTGGTACCGGAGCTGCAAGGCCGCCTGCCGATCCGCGTCGAACTCAAGGCCCTGTCGCCGCAGGACTTCGAACGCATCCTCACCGAGCCGCACGCGGCACTCACCGAACAGTATCGCGAGCTGCTGAAGACCGAAGGCCTGAACATCGAGTTCGCCGCCGATGGCATCCAGCGCATCGCCGAAATCGCCTGGCAGGTCAACGAGAAGACCGAGAACATCGGTGCCCGGCGCCTGCACACCCTGCTCGAACGCCTGCTGGAGGAAGTCTCCTTCAGCGCCGGCGATCTGGCCGGGCAACAGAACGGCGAGGCGATCCGCATCGACGCCGCCTACGTCAACGGTCACCTCGGCGAGCTGGCCAAGGACGAAGACCTGTCGCGCTATATCCTGTAATCAGGCACCGCCAGCCCGGAGCGATCCGGGCTGCGTCACCCCACTGGAATCGAACATGCCCACGCCCAGCGCGATCAAACTGCACAAGCTCTCGAAAACCCTGGAGCTGCGCTATGGCGAGCAGAGCTACTCGCTGAGCGCCGAGTTCCTGCGCGTGCATTCGCCCTCCGCCGAGGTACAGGGCCACGGCAAGCCGATCCTGCAGACCGGCAAACTCAAGGTCGGCCTAGAGCGCATCGAACCTGCGGGCAACTATGCACTGAAATTGTGCTTCGACGATGGCCATGACAGCGGCCTGTACACCTGGGACTACCTCTACCAGCTCGCCACCCGCCAGGACGAGCTGTGGGCCGACTACCTCGGCGAACTGGCCGCCGCCGGCAAATCCCGCGACCCGGACGAGTCCGTCGTCCGCCTGATGCTTTAACCCCCCAGCCAAACGCTCAGGCCAGAGCGCCGCGCAATATTCCCTTAATACCTAGAGCGCATTTTCTAATCGCTCTCGGCATACTCGCGCGCGCCGCTCGCCTTCACCGGCGAACTTGCGCAAAAACGGAAACTCGGGTAACCAAGGAACTGGCAGGTTCCATGCATTTAGCCAAGCTAGATGCGAAGTAAGCGCGGAAAAATTCCGCACCCGGCAACCCGAGCAGTACCAGCCCTTCGCCCTGTGTCCGCGTTGCACAGCTGCAGTTGGTATTCGTCTCAGGACAATGGAGCGTCGTAGATGACCCAAAAGAACAATGAAGACCTGCACCGCCAAGCCTCGGAAAACACCCTGGGGTTGAACCCGGTTATCGGCTTGCGCGGCAAGGATCTACTCACTTCTGCTCGCATGGTGCTGGCCCAGGCCATCCGGCAGCCCTTGCACAGCGCCAAACACGCAACCCACTTCGCACTCGAGCTCAAGCGCGTGATGCTCGGCCAGTCCGAACTGACCCCGGAAGACACCGACCGCCGCTTCGCCGATCCGGCCTGGTCACAGAATCCGCTCTATCGCCGCTATCTGCAGACCTACCTGGCCTGGCGCAAGGAACTGCATGACTGGATCGAAGACAGCAACCTCACCGAGCAGGACACCAGCCGCGGCCACTTCGTCATCAACCTGATGACCGAGGCCTTTGCCCCGACCAACAGCATGGCCAACCCGGCCGCCGTCAAACGCTTCTTCGAGACCGGCGGCAAGAGCCTGCTCGACGGCCTCTCCCACCTGGCCAAGGACATCGTCAACAACGGCGGCATGCCCAGCCAGGTCAACATGGATGCTTTCGAGGTCGGCAAGAACCTGGCCACCAGCGAAGGTGCCGTGGTGTTCCGCAACGACCTGCTGGAACTGATCCAGTACAAGCCGACCACCGAGCAGGTCCACGAGCGCCCATTGCTGGTGGTACCGCCGCAGATCAACAAGTTCTACGTCTTCGACCTGTCGCCCGAGAAGAGCGTGGCGCGTTTCCTTCTGCGCAGCCATGTGCAGACCTTCGTGGTGAGCTGGCGCAACCCGACCAAGGCCCAACGCGAATGGGGCCTGTCGACCTATATCGAGGCGCTCAAGGAAGCCATCGACGTGGTCAGCGACATCACCGGCAGCAAGGACGTCAACATGCTCGGCGCCTGCTCGGGCGGGATCACCATCTCCTCACTGCTGGGCCACTATGCCGCCACCGGCGAGAAGAAGATCAACTCCACGACCCTGCTGGTCAGCGTGCTCGACACCAAGCTGGACACCCAGGTCGCCCTGTTCGCCGACGAGAAGACCCTGGAGGCCGCCAAGCGCCGCTCCTACCAGACCGGTGTTCTGGAGGGCAAGGACATGGCCAAGGTGTTCGCCTGGATGCGCCCCAACGACCTGATCTGGAACTACTGGGTCAACAACTACCTGCTCGGTAACGAGCCGCCGGTGTTCGACATCCTCTACTGGAACAACGACACCACCCGCCTGCCGGCAGCCCTGCATGGCGATCTGATCGAACTGTTCAAGACCAACCCGCTGACCCGCCCGAACGCCCTGGAAGTCTGCGGCACGCCGATCGACCTCAAACAGGTCACCAGCGACATCTACTGCGTGGCCGGCACCACCGATCACATCACCCCCTGGGAAGCCTGCTACAAGTCCTCGCTGCTGTTCGGCGGCAAGGTCGAATTCGTGCTGTCCAACAGCGGCCATATCCAGAGCATCCTCAACCCGCCGGGCAACCCCAAGGCGCGCTTCTCGACCAATAGCGAGCCGGCAGCCAACGCCCGCGAGTGGCAGGAAAACGCCACCAAGCACGCCGACTCCTGGTGGCTGCACTGGCAACAGTGGCTGGTTGAGCGCTCGGGCAAACTCAAGAAGGCACCCGCCAGTCTGGGCAACAAGAAACACGCCGAAGGCGAAGCCGCTCCGGGGACCTATGTCCACGAGCGTTGAAGCTCATACCCACAACTACAGCAACGCTGCACCTTGCGCAGTACTGCCCCGCGGCACCCGGAAGTGCCGCACGCTCCCCGGTGCCGATGCGCCTGGGGAGTGCCCGCCAAGGCGGGAAACAGGTGTGCGGCCGTGGATAGGCCGCCTCCACCGATCCACGTATAGGGCCTAGCGCATGTCGCAACCATTTGCATTCCGATCCATCGAGCTGGATGGCCAGATCCTTCGCACCGCGGTGCGACCAGGCAGCAGCAGTCTGCCGCCACTGTTGATATTCAACGGCATCGGCGCCAACCTGGAGCTGGTCATGCCCTTCGTCGCGGCCCTCGACCCGGACCTGGAGGTCATCGCCTTCGACGTCCCCGGTGTCGGCGGCTCCTCAACCCCGAGTACGCCCTACCGCTTCCCCGGCCTGGCCAAGCTGGCCGCACGCATGCTCGACTATCTGGACTACGGCCAGGTCAACGCCATCGGTGTGTCCTGGGGTGGTGCACTGGCTCAGCAGTTCGCCCACGATTATCCCGAACGCTGCAAGAAACTGGTGCTCGCTGCCACCTCGGCGGGCGCCGTGATGGTGCCTGGCAAACCCAAGGTGCTCTGGCGCATGGCCAGCCCCAAGCGCTATATCCAACCGTCCTACGGCGTACACATTGCGCCGGACATCTACGGTGGCGCCTTCCGGCGCGACCCCAAGCTGGCGCTGGCACACGCCAGCAAGGTGCGCTCCGGCGGCAAGATGGGCTATTACTGGCAACTGTTCGCCGGCCTCGGCTGGACCAGCATCCACTGGCTGCACCGCATCCGCCAGCCCACCCTGGTGCTGGCGGGTGACGACGACCCGCTCATTCCGCTGATCAACATGCGCCTGCTGGCCTGGCGTATCCCCAATGCGGAACTTCACGTGATCGACGACGGTCACCTGTTTCTGGTGACGCGCGCCGAAGCCGTCGCGCCGATCATCATGTCGTTCCTTCAGGAAGAGCGGCAGCGCGCCGTGATGCATCCACAACCGACACCCGTGCGCAGCCACTGATCGCACAACTGTAGTGCTGCTCCGGCAGGCTCGCCCCAAAGCGAAGCCCGCCGGACAAGGAAGATATTTTGCGCGGCAGTCTGGAATGCCCTCCGGCGCGCTTTGGTACAAGCCTTGCTGTCATCGGATATGACAGTTTGACGACGGAGCCTGCCCCATGCGTGAAAAGACTGCATCAGGATCATTGCCGGTACCCGCAAACTACATGAACGCGCAAAGCGCCATGGTAGGAGTACGCGGTCGCGATCTGTTCTCCACCCTGCGCACCCTGGCTTTCCAGGGCCTGCGCCAACCCGTCCACAGCACACGCCACCTGCTGGCCTTCGGCAAGCAACTGGGGCGGGTGATGCTCGGCGACACGCCCTATCAGCCCAATCCCCAGGACAGCCGCTTCAGCGACCCTACCTGGCAGCTCAACCCCTTCTATCGGCGCAGCCTGCAGGCCTACCTGGCCTGGCAGAAGCAACTCAAGGCGTGGATCGACGAGAGCGACCTGTCGCCGGACGACCGCACCCGCGCGCATTTCCTGTTCTCCCTGCTCAACGATGCCTTCGCCCCCTCCAACACCTTGCTCAACCCGCTGGCGCTCAAGGAGCTGTTCAACAGCGGCGGTAGCAGCGTGTTCCGCGGCGCCCGCCATCTGCTCGACGACATGCTGCACAACGGCGGTATGCCCCAGCAGGTGGACAAGCGCGCCTTCGAGGTCGGCGGCAACCTAGCCATGACACCGGGCTCGGTGGTGTTCCGCTGCGAGATGTTCGAGCTGATCCACTACAAGCCGATGAGCGAAAAACAGTACGCCGTGCCGCTACTGGTGGTGCCGCCGCAGATCAACAAGTTCTACATCTTCGACCTGTCGCCGGAGAAGAGCTTCATCCAGTACTGCCTGAAGAACGACCTGCAGGTGTTCATGATCAGCTGGCGCAACCCGGATGCCCGCCATCGCGAATGGGGCCTGTCCAGCTATGTGCAGGCGGTCGAGGAAGCCAGCGAAATCTGCCGCTCCATCACCGGCAGCAAGGAGGTCAACCTGCTCGGCGCCTGCGCCGGCGGCCTGACCATCGCCGCACTGCAGGGCCACCTGCAGGCCAAGCGCCAGCTGCGCAAGGTCGGCTGCGCCACCTACCTGGTCAGCCTGATGGATGCTCAAGTGGAAAGCCCGGCGATGCTGTTCGCCGATGAGCAGACCCTGGAGTCGGCCAAGCGCCGCTCCTATCAGAGCGGCGTACTGGACGGCGGTGATATGGCCCGGGTGTTCGCCTGGATGCGCCCCAACGACCTGATCTGGAACTACTGGGTCAACAACTACCTGATGGGCAAGGAGCCGCCCGCCTTCGACATCCTCTACTGGAACAACGACAACACCCGCCTGCCTGCGGCCCTGCACGGCGACTTGCTCGATCTGTTCAAGCACAACCCACTGACCCGCATCGGCGGTATGGAAATCTGCGGCACGCCGATCGACCTGTCCAAGGTTACGGTGGACAGTTTCAGTGTGGCCGGCATCAACGACCACATCACACCCTGGGACTCGGTCTACCGCTCGGCGCTGCTGCTCGGCGGCAATCGGCGCTTCGTGCTGTCCAACAGCGGGCATATCCAGAGCATCCTCAACCCGCCGGGCAACCCCAAGGCAACCTACTTCGAGAACGGCAAACTGACCAGCGACCCGCGCGCCTGGTATCACGAAGCCGAGAAGAAGACCGGCAGCTGGTGGCCACAGTGGCTGGAGTGGATCCAGCAACACTCGGGTGAAAAGCGCGAGAGTGTGTTCAGCGTCGGCAACAAGCAGTACCCCGCCATGGAGGCCTCTCCCGGCACCTACGTGCACGTGCGCTGAGCAAGGCGTAAAACACTGGCCGGGCGCTGCCCCGGCCGGTTATCGTCGACACTCCTGCGGCCATAACAAGATCACGGAATGAAGACTCGCGACCGCATCCTCCAGTGTGCCCTGCAACTGTTCAACGAAGAGGGCGAACCCAACGTCTCCACCCTGGAGATCGCCACCGAGATGGGCATCAGCCCCGGTAACCTCTACTACCACTTCCATGGCAAGGAACCGCTGATCCTCGAGCTGTTCGAGCGCTTCCAGGCCGAGCTGGCCCCCCTGCTCGACCCACCCGACGATGTCGACCTGGGTGTGGAGGACTACTGGCTGTTCCTGCACCTGATCGTCGAGCGCCTGGCGCAATACCGCTTCCTGTTCCAGGACCTGTCCAATCTGGCCGGGCGCCTGCCCAAGCTGGCCCGCGGCATTCGTCTGTGGCTCAACCAGCTCAAGCGTACCCTGGCCAGCCTGCTGGCCCGCCTGAAGACCCACGATCAGCTGCGCAGCGACACGGCAGCCCTGGGTCAGCTGGTCGAGCAGATCACCCTGACCCTGCTGTTCTCTCTCGACTACCAGCGCATCCTTGGCGTCCAGGGCGAGAGCCGCCTGGTCGTGTTCCAGGTGATGATGCTGGTCGCCCCCCACCTCACCGACGAACCACGCCACGCCGCCGAACAACTGGCGCAGCGCTACCTGGAGGCCTGACCGCAACCAACCCCGCGACAGCTGAAATGCAAACGCCCGGCACTAGGCCGGGCGTTTGGGTGTCCTCGAAAGATCAGGACGGTGTGGCAGGGGTCGCCGGAGTAGCGGCCGGTGCCGGGGTGGCCGGTGCCGGAGCGGGCGCCGCCGGCTTGGCCGCCACGGGCTTGGCTGCGGCAGGCTTCTTCACTGCGGGCTTCTTCGCCGCCGGCTTGGCGGCCGGCTTCGCCGCTGCAGGCTTGGCTGCGGGTTTTGCAGCAGCTTTCGCCGCAGGCTTGGCAGCCGGTTTGACCGCAGGCTTCGCTGCCGCCTTGGCGGCGGGCTTGGCTGCAGGTTTCGCCGCAGCTTTGGCCACAGGCTTGGCAGTCGTCTTGGCCGCAGGCTTCGGTGCCGGCTTGGCAGCAACTGGCTTGACCGACTTCACCGAAACGCCGGTGAGCTTCTCGATCTGCTTGGCCAGGCTGTCGACCTTGGTCTGCAGCGCCTTCACCTCGTTGCGGCTGGGCACGCCCAGACGCGAGATGGCACTGTTCAGACGCTTGTCGAAGGCCTCTTCCAGCTCGCCCCACTTGCCCATGGCCTTGCCCTTGACCTCATCGACCTTGGACTTGGCACTGCCGACAGTGGTGCCGACGCTGGACTTGACCACATCCATCTGCTTGTCGACTTCGACCTTGGCCTTCTTCTCGGCCTTTTCGCCATCCTTGACCAGACCGTCGAACAGCTTGTTGCCGTCGTTGCTGATCTTGGAATAGGCACCGAGGCCGGCCAACCAGATCTGCCGCGAGTACTTCTCGATCTCGCCGATCCAGGAACTGCTTTCCTTCTTGGCAACCGGCTTCTTCGCCGCCGGTTTTGCCGCCGGTTTTGCTGCGGTAGGTTTCTTGACTGCCATCCTGCTCTCCTTATTGGGTACGGGCCACTCGCTCAAGCAAAGCATTCAACTCATCGAGCTTAGCAGAGAGTGCTTCAACGTCCTGTTTGGAAGGGATGCCAAGACGGTTCAGAGCGGAGGCAACACGAGTGTCGAAGGCCTTCTCGATTTTGTCGAGCTGAACTTCAACCTTGCCCTTAACTTCGGAGACGCTGCTCTTGACGCTGCTCAGTTGGGTTTCGATCTGGCTGTTGGCGGCATCGACCTGCTCGCTCACCAGCTTCTTGCCCTTCTTCTCAACGCCTTCGCCGGCCTTGACCAGTTCTTTGAAATACTCGGCGCCTTCGCTACCTGCCTTGGCGTAGGCACCCAGACCGGCCAGCCAGACTTTGCGGGCATATGCCTTCACGTCGGTCAGAACGGCGGCTTTGCTTTCGACTACTTCGATTTGCTTCTTAACAGCGGCTTTAGTGGCCATGGTGCACCTCACGCTCACAGTAATGGTTGGGTCGCCCTTTGCCAGGGCTTGAGCGCAAGGTAGTGAGAAAAATTAGAAATCACATACTAGGACTCAGGCCTTGAGATGCTTGTCCAGGGTCGCCTCGATTTCACGCTTGATGGTACTGCCCAAAGCGGACAGCAAAAGACCCAGCTTGAGCTCGACACGCACATGCTCATCGCCGACATCGATACGGCCATCGGCGCCACTGCGCTTGAACTCCAGAACGTCACCACTCCAGCGGTACTTGACGTCGTACTCGCTGGCCAGCCGTTCGGCCAACGCCTCGGCCTTTTCGCGGGCGGCTGCCAGGCCAAGGGAATGGGAACGCTCGACGGTGATGCGGGACATACATGACTCCTGACTGCGACCTGATGTCGCGCGACTATAGCAAGGCGCCGCGCGATCATGGAGCCCGTACAGGCATTCCAAGCCCACACCTCCTGCGCCCCGAGCCTCCCGACGCATTTAGGTTTAGAATGGCCGCCACTTCGATTCAGGTGACCGCGACATGAACGACCCGCACAAGGCCCCAGAGCAGGAAAAGACCACTCACTTCGGTTTCCAGGACGTACCGGAAAGCCAGAAGGCGGAGAAGGTCGCCGAAGTCTTCCACTCGGTAGCGGCCAAGTACGACCTGATGAACGACGTGCTGTCCGGCGGCCTGCACCGCCTGTGGAAGCGCTTCACCATCGAGCTGTCCGGCGTGCGCCCGGGCAACCGCGTGCTGGATATCGCGGGTGGCACCGGTGATCTGACCCGCAAGTTCTCCAGCCTGGTCGGCCCGAGCGGCCAGGTGGTACTGGCCGATATCAACGACTCCATGCTCAAGGTCGGCCGTGATCGCCTGCTCGACAAGGGCGTGGCCGGCAACGTGCAGTTCGTCCAGGCCGACGCCGAGAAGCTGCCGTTCCCGGACAATCACTTCGACGTGGTCACCATCGCCTTCGGCCTGCGCAACGTCACCCACAAGGAAGACGCCCTGCGCTCCATGCTGCGCGTGCTCAAGCCGGGCGGGCGCCTGCTGGTGCTGGAGTTCTCCAAGCCAGGCAACGCCCTGCTGGCCAAGGCCTACGACACCTACTCGTTCAGCTTCATGCCACTGGCCGGCAAGCTGATCAGCAACGATGCCGACAGCTACCGCTACCTCGCCGAGTCGATCCGCATGCACCCGGATCAGGAAACGCTCAAGGCGATGATGGTCGAGGCCGGCTTCGAGCGCGTCACCTACCACAACATGACTGGCGGCATCGTCGCCCTGCACCGCGGTATCAAACCCTGATGCTCCTCACCGGTCTGCTGGCCGGCGTCGAGCTTGGCCTCAATCGCGTGCTGACCATGGACAGCACGGCGCTGCCGCGCCTGGCTCGACTGGAAGGCAAGCTGATCGAAATCGATTGCCAGAGCCCGGCGCTCAAACTGTTCATCCTGCCCAGCCGCGACGGCCTGCAACTGGCCAGCCACTGGGAAGGTGCCGACTGCGTGCTCAGCGCCCCCGCCAGCAGTCTGCTGCGCCTGGCTCTAGCCAAGGACAAGACCGCCATCCTGCATCGCCCCGAGGTCACGCTCAGCGGCGACAGTGCTGTGCTCCTGGAGCTGGCCAGCATCCTTCAGGACCTCGAGCTGGACTGGGAATATGAACTGTCTCGCTGGCTCGGACCGGTCGGCAGTCAGTTGCTCGCCAGCCATCTGCGCAGTCGCGTCAACTGGGCCGGCGACAGCCTCGACAGCCTGCGCCAGACCCTCGCCGATTATCTCGCCGAGGAGTCGCGCAGCCTGGTCGGCGAGCGCGAGGCCCAGGCCCGCTTCACCGAACTGGACGACCTCAAGCTCGCCCTCGACCGCCTCGACGCCCGCATCGAGCGCCTCGCCCAAAACATGAACAAGAAAGCATGAAGCTGCTCGCCACCCGCCGCCTGTTGCGCATCCTGCGTGTCGTCATTCGCTACCGCCTGGACGATCTGCTGCTGACCCTGCCACTGCCCGCCTGGATGCGCGCCTTGCGCTTCGCCCTGCCCTGGCGCTGGTTGCCGCGCAAACAACTCGAGCTGAGCCGCGGCCAGGCCATGCGCCTGGCCCTGGAAGACCTCGGCCCGATCTTCATCAAGTTCGGCCAGCTGCTGTCCACCCGCCGCGACCTGCTGCCTCCGGATATCGCCGACGAACTGGCGCGCCTGCAGGATCAGGTACCGCCCTTCCCCGCCGCCGAGTCGGTGGCCCGCATCGAAGAGCAACTCGGCGCCAAGGTCGGTGAAGTGTTCGCCCGTTTCGATGTCGAGCCGCTGGCCTCGGCCTCGGTGGCCCAGGTGCATGCCGCGCAACTGAAGAGCGGCGAAGAGGTGGTGGTCAAGGTCATCCGCCCAGGCCTCAAGCCGATCATTCGCTCCGACCTGGCCTGGTTGTTCCTCGCCGCACGCATCGCCGAGAAGGCCTCGGCGGACGCCCGCCGCCTGCGCCCGGTGGAGGTGGTCAGCGACTACGAGAAGACCATCTACGACGAGCTCGACCTGCTGCGCGAGGCCGCCAACGCCAGCCAGCTGCGGCGCAACTTCGCCGACTCCGAGCTGCTCTACGTGCCCCAGGTGTACTGGGACTGGTGCCGGCACAAGGTGCTGGTGATGGAGCGCATCTACGGCGTGCCGGTGACCGACCTCGACACCCTGGCCGACCAGCGTACCAACATGAAGCTGCTGGCCGAGCGCGGCGTGGAGATCTTCTTCACCCAGGTGTTCCGCGACAGCTTCTTTCACGCCGACATGCACCCCGGCAACATCTTCGTCGCCACCCGCACGCCGTGGAGCCCGCAGTACATCGCCATCGACTGCGGCATCGTCGGCAGCCTCACGCCCGAGGACCAGGACTACCTGGCACGCAACCTGATCGCCTTCTTCAAACGCGATTACCGCCGCGTCGCCCAACTGCACATCGACTCCGGCTGGGTGCCGGCAGAGACCAAGGTCAACGAGTTCGAGGCGGCCATCCGTACCGTGTGCGAGCCGATCTTCGAGAAGCCGCTGAAGGACATCTCATTCGGCCAGCTGCTGCTGCGCCTGTTCCAGACTGCGCGCAGGTTCAACATGGAAGTGCAGCCACAACTGGTGCTGCTGCAGAAGACCCTGCTCAACATCGAAGGCCTGGGCCGCCAGCTGTACCCGGACCTGGATCTGTGGAGCACCGCCCAGCCCTTCCTCGAACGCTGGATGCGCGAGCGAGTTAGTCCGCTGCACCTGCTGCGTAACCTGCAACAGCAGGCCGAGCAGGTGCCGCACCTGTCGCAGATGGCTCGCGACACCCTGGAACGCCTCAACCAGCCACGCGCCGCCGCGCCACAACCGACAGCCGCACCCCGCGCCTGGCCATTGCGCCTGCTCGGTGCCGGGCTGGTGGCTGCTGGCGTCAGCCAGGGCCTGCTGCTGACCCCGGCGGCCTGGAGCGCCTGGCTCAGCCTGGGGGCCGGTCTGCTGCTGGTCCTGCGCCGATAGCCAGTACCGACGGCGACTGGCACACTAGACAGCTATTCACAACCGATCACCGCCAAGCAATGACCAACTGGCTCGACGAAATCAACTGGAACGAGGATGGCCTGGTACCGGCCATCGCCCAGGACTACCAGACCGGCCGCATACTGATGATGGCCTGGATGAATCATGAGGCTCTGACCCTGACTGCCAGCGAGGGCCGTGCCATCTACTGGTCACGCTCGCGCGGCAAGCTGTGGCGCAAGGGCGAGGAGTCCGGGCATGTGCAAAAGCTGCACGAACTGCGCCTGGACTGCGACGCCGACGTGATCGTCATGCAGGTCGAACAGCTCGGCGGCATCGCCTGCCACACCGGGCGCGAGAGCTGCTTCTATCGGGTCTACGAGGACGGCGCCTGGCAGACTGTCGACCCCGTTCTGAAAGATCCGCACGCCATTTACCAGGGGCACAAGCATGAGTGACACCCTTACCCGTCTGGCCGAGGTGCTGGAGTCGCGCAAGGGCGCGGCGCCGGACAGCTCCTACGTGGCCAGCCTGTACCACAAGGGCCTGAACAAGATCCTGGAAAAGGTCGGCGAAGAGTCGGTGGAAACCATCCTCGCCGCCAAGGATGCCGACACAAGCGGCGACTGCAGCGACCTGATCTACGAAACCGCGGACCTCTGGTTCCACAGCCTGGTCATGCTCGCCGCCCTCGGCCAGCACCCGCAGGCCGTGCTGGACGAGCTGGACCGCCGCTTCGGCCTCTCCGGGCACGCGGAAAAAGCCGCGCGTCCACAATCCTGAATTACACCTCACCGGAGATTTCCCATGGGTATCGGCGGCATCAGCATCTGGCAACTCCTGATTATCCTCCTCATCGTCGTCATGCTGTTCGGCACCAAGCGCCTCAAGGGCCTGGGCTCCGATCTGGGCGACGCCATCAAGGGCTTTCGCAAATCGATGAATCAGGGCGAGGAAGAATCCAAGCCGGCAGTGGAAGAGTCCAAGGGCCAGACCTACCAGGCTGAAGCGCACAAGGTCGAAGAGCCTGTGAAGAAAGACTGACGCCATGTTCGACGTCGGCTTCTCCGAACTGCTTCTGGTCGGCCTGATTGCCCTGCTGGTGCTCGGCCCCGAGCGCCTGCCGGTGGCCGCGCGCGTGGCGGGCCTGTGGATCGGCCGGCTCAAGCGCAGCTTCAACAACATCAAGAGCGAAGTTGAGCGCGAGCTCGGCGCCGATGAAATCCGTCGCCAGCTGCACAACGAGCGCATCCTCGAACTGGAGCGCGAGATGAAGCAGAGCATCCAGCCCGAGGCCAAGCCCGCTGCCGACGCCGCGCCGACCAGCCAGGACAAGACCAGCCAGCCATGAGCTCGACTCCTTCCGACGATCAGGAGATGCCCCTGATCGCGCATCTCACCGAGTTGCGTAACCGCATCCTGCGCTGTGTGATCGCGGTCCTGCTGATCTTTGCCGCGCTGTTCTACTTCGCCCAGGACATCTACGCCCTGGTGGCGGCGCCGCTGCGTGCCTACCTGCCGGAAGGCGCCACCATGATTGCCACGGGCGTGGCCTCGCCCTTCCTCACCCCCTTCAAGCTGACCATGATGGTCTCGCTGTTCCTCAGCATGCCGGTGCTGCTGCAACAGATCTGGGGCTTCATCGCACCGGGCCTGTACCAGCACGAGAAGCGAGTCGCCGTACCGCTGCTGGTGTCCAGCATCCTGCTGTTCTACGCCGGCATGGCCTTCGCCTACTTCGTGGTCTTTCCCGTGATGTTCGGCTTCTTCGCCAGCGTAACGCCCGAGGGCGTAGCGATGATGACCGACATCGGCCAGTACCTGGACTTCGTCCTCACCCTGTTCTTCGCCTTCGGCGTGGCCTTCGAGATTCCGGTGGCGACCTTCCTGCTGATCTGGGTCGGCATCGTCGATATCGCCACCCTGCGCAAGAGCCGTCCCTATGTGGTGGTCGGCTGTTTTGCCGTGGGCATGGTGCTGACCCCGCCAGACGTGTTCTCGCAAACCCTGCTGGCCGTCCCGATGTGGCTGCTGTTCGAAGCCGGCCTGCTGTTCGGCGGACTGGTGCGCAAACGCAGCGAGCATGACCTCGAAGAGTCCGACGACCAGCCGCCCGCACCACAGCCATGAACCTGCTGCTGCTGGAAGACGCCGATTTCATCACGGCGGAGCGTGCCGTGCTCAGCGGCCGCCGCCTCAAGCACCTGCATGAGGTGCACGGCGCCGCAAGCGGTGACACGCTGCGGGTCGGTCGCGTCGGCGGCCTGATGGGCCGCGGCACCCTGCTGAGCCTGAACGAACAGCAGGCCGAGCTGCACGTCGAGCTGGATCAGCCACCGCCGACCAAGCTGCCGCTGACCCTGCTGCTGGCCCTGCCCAGGCCGAAGATGCTCAAGCGCACCCTGCAGACCATTGCCGCCATGGGCGTACCGCGCCTGGTACTGCTCAACAGCTACCGGGTGGAGAAGAGCTTCTGGCAGACGCCCTTTCTCACCCCCGAGGCCATCCGCGAGCAACTGATTCTCGGCCTGGAACAGGCGCGCGATACCCTGTTGCCCGAAGTGCTGATCGAGAAGCGCTTCAAGCCCTTCGTCGAGGATCGCCTGCCGCAGATCGCGGCAGGCACTCTCGGCCTGGTCGGCCACCCCGGTGACTTCCCGGCCTGTCCACGAGCCGTCGAACAGCCTGTAACGCTGGCCATCGGCCCGGAGGGCGGCTGGATTCCCTATGAGGTCGAGAAGCTGCAGGAAGCCGGGTTGCAACCGGTGCAGCTCGGCGCACGCATCCTGCGTGTCGAAACCGCCGTGCCGGCGCTGCTGGCGCGCTTGTTCTGAACAACCAATCCGGCTTAGCCTGACACCTCGCCAGCCGCTGCGGAGTTCGTCATGCGCCCCCTGACCATCGATCTCGATCACCTGGCGAATGCGCTGATCAATGAGCAGGCCGACTTTCGCCTCGACCTGCTCAGCGGCCGCCTGCTGGATATCCCACCGCAAGGTGAAGACCCGGATATCGAACGCCTGCTGGAAGAAGAACCCGAGCGCCTGCTGGCCCTGGAACCATTGAGCGGCCACGAGCGCCTGGCGCTGATGGAGGACTTCCTCAACGAAGTGGTCGATCCCGACGCCTATGCCGCCCTGACCGCGGCCATGGCCGAACGACGCCAGCAGCGCGCCTTCCTCAACGCCCTCAACCAGTTTCCCGACGTGCGCCAGGCCTGGCAGTGCTATGAGCAGGAACGGCTACGCGAGCTGGCGCTGGACTGGCTGGCCGATAACGAACTGGAGCCCAGGTAAGGCACGACGGCGGTTAGATGTCGAGCAGGAAGGTCACCGGCCCATCGTTGACCAGATGCACCTGCATGTCGGCGCCGAAGCGCCCAGTGGCCACCTGCGGGTGCTGCTCGCGGGCCAGCGCCACGAGTTGCTCGAACAACTCGGCGCCCTGGGCCGGCGGCGCCGCCGTGGAGAAGCTCGGGCGCAGGCCGCTGCGGGTGTCCGCGGCCAAGGTGAACTGGGAGACCAGCAGCAGGCCGCCGTTCACGTCCCGGAGCGACAGGTTCATCTTGCCGTCGGCATCGCTGAACACGCGGTAGGCGAGCATTCGCTGCAGACCCTTGGCAAGGCTGGCCGGCGTGTCCTGCGGTTCGATGCCAACCAGGGCCAGCAGGCCATGATCGATGGCCCCGACTATCTCGCCCGCCACTTCGACGCGGGCGCCACGCACCCGCTGAATCAGCAGCTTCATGCTTCTTCCGGCGGCAGCTCGAGCAGACGCCGGACCATCTGATCGGCAGCCCGCACCAGGGCATCGGTAATGCCCACCTCGGCAGCGGAGTGGCCGGCATCGCGGATGATCTGCAATTCGCTGTTGGGCCAGGCCTGATGCAGCGCCCAGGCGTTGTCCAAGGGGCAGATCACGTCGTAACGACCATGCACGATGACGCCCGGCAGATGGGCGATCTTCGGCATGTCGCGCAGCAGCTGGTTAGCGTCGAGGAAGGCGTTGTTGACGAAGTAGTGGCACTCGATGCGGGCGATCGACATGGCCCGGTGGGGCTCGCTGAAGCGATCGACCACCTGCGGGTTGGGTCGCAGCGTGGCGGTGCGCCCTTCCCAGGTCGACCAGGCCTTGGCCGCATGCATCTGGGCGATCTGATCGGGACCGGTCAGGCGCTTGTAGAAGGCCTGCACCAGATCACCACGCTCCTCCGCCGGGATCGGCGCGACATAGTCTTCCCAGAAGTCCGGGAACAGACGACTGGCGCCTTCCTGATAGAACCAGCTGATCTCCTGCGGGCGACAGAGAAAAATGCCGCGCAGGATCAGACCCAGAACCCGCTCCGGATGAGCCTGGGCATAGGCCAGGCTCAGGGTCGAGCCCCAGGAGCCACCGAACAGCACCCACTTGTCGATCCCCAGAGACTCGCGGATGCGCTCCATGTCGGCGACCAGAGCCTGGGTGGTGTTGTTCTCCAGGCTGGCGTGCGGCGTGGAACGGCCACAGCCACGCTGGTCGAACGTCACGATGCGATAGAGGTTGGGGTCGAAGTAGCGGCGACTGGCCGCATCACAGCCGGCACCTGGCCCGCCGTGGACGAAGACCACCGGCAGGCCGTCCGGAGAGCCGCTCTCGTCCACATAGAGGACGTGCGGTTCCTGCACCGCCAGTTCGTGACGGGCGTAGGGTTTGATCTCCGGATACAAAGTCTGCATGGCGCACTCCCGAGTCTGTGCGTAAGTTCCTTTTGAGCGGCCGGGTCTCCGACCGTGCCCGGCATCATAACCATGAATGGGACGTTGAGCATGCTCCGTATCGCCCTGACCGCCCTACTTGTCGCCGCTCTGCTGGGTGGCTGCAGCAAGAACGACCCGCAAGCCGAACTGGAAGCCGCCGTGCAGCGCCTGCAGGACAACCTCGAAGCCAAGCGCAATGGCGCCGTCATGGAGCAACTGCACGCGCAGTTCAGCGCGCAGGGCCAGTACGATCGTGACTGGGCCAAGCGCACCATGGCCCTGATGTTCCTGCGCCACAAGCAGGTGCGCGTGTTGGCCATCAGCAAGAACAGCGAGATCGACCCCACCTACAGCAGCAAGGGCCACACCCAGGCCGAGGTGGCGCTGACCGGTGCCGAAGGGCTGATTCCGGACAGCGCCCGCCACTACAGCGTCAGGCTGGAATGGTGGCGTGAAGGCAACGAGTGGAAACTGGCTCGCCTCGACTGGGAGTAGGCGCTACTGCGCGATAGCCCGGTCGGGCTGACGCCAGATCAGCTTGCTCGTGTCGTAGCCACGCGCCTCGGCCTCCTGCAACAACTGCAGCCGGCGCGTTTCACTGACTTCCGGCGTACGCGCCAGCAGCCACAGGTACTCGCGATTGGGGTTGCCGACCAGTGCCGCGCTGTAGTCGTCGTCCAGATACAGCACCCAGTAGTCGCCCTTGACCAGGCCGGGGAAAAGGTTGCCGAACCAGTTGTCGAAACGCACCCAGAGCTTGTCCGTGCGCCCTTGCACCTGCACTTCGGCATAGCCGTGTGCGGCTATCCACTCGCCGTCGAGCGTGCGGCAGCGGTTGGTGACGTCGACCCGGCCATCTTCACGCAGGCGGTAATGCGCCTCGGACTGCGCACAGTTGCGCTGGAAGAACATCGGCAGCCGCGCCAGTTCGTACCAGGTGCCCTGGTAGCGGCGCAGGTCGACGCTGCCGACGGTTGACGGCGCCTGCGCATCCGGCGCGCTGGCGCAACCGTACAGCGCCAGCAGCACAGCCAGGGCGGCCCAGCGCATGATCATCACTTCAGCCCCTGGCCGGAGAACATCATCACCTTGTCGCCGGCGTACTGCACGCTGATGTAGGTCTTCTCGTCGCCCCAGGTACAACTGGTCAGGCCAACGGCCCCCGAGCATTCGGAGGGGCTGCCGAGCAGGCTTTCCACCTCGGCCTTGGCCATGCCGGCCTTGAGCTTGGAGTAGTTTTCCTGGTTGATCTTGCCGCAGGCGGCGAGCAGGACACAGGCGGTGAGCACGGCGAAATAGCGAAGCGACATGGCGCGACTCCTGAGAATGAAAACCTTGAGAGCTTGGCACAGAGCGCAGACGAATGCGCCCTCGACACCTCAGAAGCGTGAGCCGGGTTGCTGCAGAAAGGCCTGCTCCTGCGGGGTCGAGCTTCTGCCCAGAATGGCATTGCGATGGGGAAAGCGAGCGAAGCGCTGGATCACCTGGTGATGGCGCTCGGCATAGTCAAGGTAACCGGCGAACAGCTGGCGCTCATCCTCCGCACAGGCGTGCAGCAACCCGGTAAAACGCTCGACGGCGCGATCCTGAGACGTCAGCTCCTCGGCATGCTCCAGCACCAGGTAGACGAACACCTGGCGAATCGCCGGCAACTCGCGCTCCAGACCCTGCGCCAGCCCCTGCCGCACCACTTCCTGGGCGCGGGCATCACCGGCAAAGGCCTGCGGCGTACTGCGATGGATCATGCGTGGCAACTGGTCCAGCAACAGGATTAGCGCCAGCCAGCCATCCGCGGTCGCAGCCCAGTCCTGCAGATCTCCAGCCATGGCTTGCGCGCACAATTCACCGAAGCGCTCGCGGGCCTCGACATCTTGCTCGGCGCGATAGCCAAACCACAGGCCACTGCGCTGGGCCGCCACCTCGCTGGCGCTCTCGGCCGAGCCAAACCACCAGTCCAGAAGCGGCTGCCAGGGCTTCACGGCTCAGCCCCGGTGATAGCCGGTGACACGCTCGACTTCTTCCTTCGAGCCGAGGAATACCGCCACGCGCTGGTGCAGGGACTCAGGCTGAATGTCGAGGATACGCTGGGTGCCGTTGGTGGCGGCGCCACCGGCCTGCTCGATCAGCATCGACATCGGGTTGGCCTCGTACATCAGGCGCAGCTTGCCCGGCTTCTCCGGCTCGCGGGCATCGCGCGGGTACATGAACAGACCACCACGGGTGAGGATGCGATGCACGTCGGCCACCATCGAGGCGATCCAGCGCATGTTGTAGTTTTTGCCCAGCGGGCCTTCCTTGCCGGCCAGCAGCTCGCCGACGTACTGCTGCACCGGGGCTTCCCAGTGACGCTGGTTGGACATGTTGATGGCGAACTCGGCGGTGCTTGCCGGCACCTTGATGTTGTCGTGAGTGAGCACGAAGCTGCCCATCTCGCGGTCCAGGGTGAAGCCCATCACACCGTCGCCCAGGGTCAGCATGAGCATGGTCTGCGGACCGTAGATCGCGTAACCGGCGCAGACCTGCTCGGTCCCCGGCTGCAGGAAGGCCTGCTCGTCGAGGCTGTCGTTCTGGGTCAGGTACTCCTGCGGGCAACGCAGCACGGAGAAGATGGTGCCGACCGAGACGTTGACGTCGATGTTGCTGGAGCCGTCCAGCGGGTCGAACACCAGCAGGTAGGCACCTTTGGGGTACTTGCCGGGGATCTGGTAGGCGTTGTCCATTTCCTCGGAGGCCATGCCGGCCAGGTGGCCGCCCCACTCGTTGGCTTCGAGGAGGATCTCGTTGGAGATCACGTCGAGCTTCTTCTGCACCTCGCCCTGCACGTTCTCGGTGCCCATGCTGCCGAGCACGCCACCGAGGGCGCCCTTGGACACGGCATGGCTGATTTCCTTGCAGGCCCGCGCCACTACTTCGATGAGAAAACGCAGGTCGGCCGGGGTGTTGTGACTGCGGGTCTGTTCGATCAGGTAGCGACTAAGGGTTACGCGGGACATGGAGGGGCTCCAGGGAGGAAAGTAAAATCGCGCGCAGTTTAACCGGTTGGGCCTCTGCGCGCCTCCCTGGCCCGACACACGCTATGGATTGTTGCCAGAACCCGCCGGCTTGCGCAGCAGGCTGAAGGCCATGCCGCCGAGCAGAGCGACGCCGGCCAGCAGCACGGCCCACAAACCGATACGTTTCCAATCTGCGGCCGACTGGGCCGCAGCAGCCGCCTCGCGCACCACACTGGGCACCGCCTCTGGTGCGCTGGCTCGGCCAAGGCTGGCCAGGCGTTTGGGCTCGTAACCGGGAACCAGGGTGCCCAACGGCAATGCTGCAGAGCGCACTGAGTTATTACCGACCGCCAGGCTATAGGGCTCGGAGCCGCGCGCAAGGAACACCACCTGGGTTGCGCGCACCGCCACCTGCAGGCTTGGCGCCTCGCTGCCCAGGCCACCGCCACGGGCATCCACGCGCAGACGCAGTTGCTGCACCGGCGCGCCGTACAGTTCGATCTCGTCCTGCAACACCTCCTTGCCATCCTGCGGCAGGCGATAGAGCAGGCCACTGGCCAGGGCGCGCCACTCCAGTTTGCCGGCGCCGCGCGAAGCGAGGCTGACCGGTGCCAGCACGTTGCCCGCCGGCAAGGCCACGCGCACACGCTGCAGCGGCAACGACAGCGGCAATTCCCAGTTGTACTCGCCAGCCCTGGTCGAAGTCGGTGCCAATGGCGCAGACCAGGCCAGCGCCGGCGCCAGCGGCAGTTGCTCGATGCTGACCAGGCGCGCGGCGAGCAGCGCCGGGGCCTGCTGCGGGGCCTGCCAGAGCAGGCGCAGGTAGCGGGCCTTGGCGCCGGAAAGCGCGACCTCGTTCTGTTCGATGCGCTCGTCGGCGAAGCTCAGGTGGGCGATCTGCCCGTCCTCCCAGCGCCGCCAGTGCTGCAGATCGTCACTGGCCTCGATGGTGAAACGCTGGAAACCTTCCGCGTCGGCACTCCAGTCCAGTTGCAGGCGGTGCAAGGGTTGATCGAACGCGCTGGCGTCGAGTAGCCAGCCGCGCAGGATCTGCTCGCCCTGCCCATCCTGCTCCGGCGTCACCTCCACCAGCGTGCCGCTGGTACTGCGCTGCACGCGGATGGCCGGCGCGCCCTGGCCGTCGGCCACACCCCGCAGCGGGAACCACTTCACCGCCGTCTCCTGGCGGCGCTCCGCGGGTTGGGCGTTGCCCAGGGTCATGGCATAGGCCAGCTCCTCACCCTCGGCGTTGAGCACCCGCAAATCGCGCAGGTCGGCATGGCTGGCGGCCATCTGCAGGGCGAGCGGCACCTCCAGGCGATACCAGGGGCCCTCGCCTTCAAGGCTCAGCGGCACACGGGTCGAGTAGTCCGCCTGCGCCCAGGGCGCGGCCAGCAGAGCGAACAGGCAGAGAAAGGACTTCATGTTCACGGACTCACCTCGGCAGATTCGGCTTTACGGGGCGGCAAGGGTGCGAAGTAGCCGACCACCAGCAACAACACGCCGACACCGATAAAGGAAATGATGCGTTCCAGGCCACCACGGTTGCCCAGTTCGACGAAGAACAGCTTGGCCACCACCACGGCGATCAGCGCCGCGCCCAGCAGCCACAGCTCGCGGCGGCCGCGCAGGTGGCCGAGGATCATCAGCGGCAGGGCGATCAGGGTCCAGACGATGGACAACCCGGCCTGCACCAGCATGGAGTCGAGCAGCACATCCAGCTCGTAGGGCACCCCACCCCAGTGATGGGCGGCGCGGAACACCGCTGCCGTGAGTACGGCGAACAACGAGGCGCCGGCGATGATCTGCGCAATGCGCTCGCCGTGCGCCGCCAGCCCAAGCTGCGGCAGGCCACTGCGCAGCCAGGCATAGATTGCCAGCAGCACCAGCAGCATGCCCAGCTCCAGCGGATTGAGCAGCGGCAGGTACGGCAGCGGGTCGGCGCTGCCATCGCTGGCGATATTGGCCAGCCACAGCCAGCCAAGCATCAGCAGCGCCAATGGCGCAGCGGCCAGCACCCGGTACTCGCGCGGGTAGGCCGCCACCGGCCAGGGCCAGGCGCGCACCGACGCCATCGCCAGCAAGTACAGACCTGGCAGCAGCGCCCAACCCAGCCAGCGCCAGGCGTTGTAATGCTCGGCCAGCAGCATCAGCCCGTAACGCAGCTCCAGCGCCAGCACGCCGAGGATCAGCCAGCAGCCGAGCACATGAGCGGCGCTGCGCACACCGGCCGGCAACAGCTCGGCCAGCAGTTTGAGCGACCACAAATGCACGGCGAACAGCAGGCCCCAGCCCAGCCAGCCGAAAGCGGCCGCCGGGTGGTAATCGCGCTCGCCCAGGTGCAGCAGGATCAGCATGCCCGCAGGCACCAGCAGCGTGCAGAGCAAAGCCAGGGAACGCCAGTGCAGACGTCCGGCCAGCCAGCCCCACAGCGCCACGCTGAGTGCAGCCAGCGCCAGCAGCGCAGCACCCTGCAGCCGGCCATCGACGAAACGCAGCACCTCGCTGGCCAAGGCCAGCACCCACCAGCCGGCGCCCCAGGCCAGCAACACTTGAGACAGACGCTGCAGGCTCAGGCTGCCCAGCTCGCCGGCCTGCTGGCGCAGCACGACGTGGCGCAGGCGCCAGGCCCCGACCTGGGCAGCCAGCGCCAGCACCAGCGGTGCCCAGAAGCCGGCATGCGCCAGCGGGCGCAGCCCCTCGCTTGGCAAGTTCCCGAGCAGCAGCGGGCTGGCGGCGAGGAAGGCAATGCCACCGACCACCTGCAGCAGCAGGCCGAACAGAAAGCTGGCCCGCAACTGCAGCCGCAGGCTGAGCCAGAGAATCAGCAGGCCGCTACCGGCCCACACCGCCGCCGCGCTGTGCCAGGGCAGGACGAACAGCACCGCCAGGTTGACGAACAGCAGCCCCGCCAGCAGCACCAGCGACAGGCCGCGCATCAGCCGGCGATCCTCGCTGACCCGCTTGTCGCGTGCGGCAATCAGCATGCCGGCCACCAGCGCCAGACCGATCAGCGAGCAGACCAGCAGGCCGCGCCAACCGGAACCGAGCACGCCCCCCTCTTCCAGCCCGCCACCGCGCAACTGGGTGAGGAACACCGCGCCGCCCAGCAGCTGCACGGCAAAAGCGCTGAACAGGAAGCTGCGCGCCTGCAGGCGCAGACCGGCGAACAGCGTGGCCAGGCCAGCCAGCGCCCAGGCGATGGCCGTACCCTCGGCGCCCAGGCACAGCGGCGCGATCAGATAGAGGAACAGCAACCCCGCCACCGCCAGCACCGGCAGCGCGCGACGCTCCCAGGCGCGCGTCACCTCGAGCGGCGCCTGGCGCAAGCGCCAGAAGCTGAACAGCAGCGCCGCACCGAGCATCAGCGCACCAAGCGGGGCGCCCTCCAGCAGGTTGTCGTTGCCGACGTCGAGTTGACCGAGGAAAGCCAGCGCCGCGCCAGCCTGCAGCAACAGGGCGAACACCCTGGCCAACGGCCGCCCCTGGCGCAGGCCCAGCCAGTAGATGCCGGCGCCCTCCACCGCCCAGGCGGCCGAGGTCCAACGCGCATCCAGGCCCAGCGGAATGGCCAGGGTGCCGAATACCACGCCCAGCGCCAGGCAGGTCTCCATCAACAACAGCACATTGCGCCCACGTAGCAGGCGGGCCAGCCCCAGGTAGAACAGGCCGAGAGCCAGGGCGCTGAAGGCGGCCGCCAGTTCGAGGTGCTGGACGATAGCGTACTGCAGGCCGAAGCCTACCAGCGGCGGGCCGAACAGTACGGTGCCGTCGACATAGTCGGCACGGCCACGGGCCCAGCGCAGCAACTCGTCACGCTGCTCAGGGGCGCCCTCGGCCTCGCGCAGCTTGCGCCGGGCGAACAGCAGGCCGATGGCCACGTACATCAGGAAGAACAGCACCAGGAACGGCTCGGTACTCCACAGCAGCTCCGGCGTATAGGAGCGCAGCCCCCAGGCCAGACCTATGCCGAAGGTGCCGACAAAACCGACCAGGTTGAGCAGACGCCAGGCCTTGAACCAGGCGATGGCGAGAATGCCGGCGTTGAGCAGGATGAAGTAGCTGAACAGCGCCACATGATTGCCGCTGCCGGTGGAGGTGAGGATCGGCGCGGCGAAGCCGCCGAGCGCGGCCGCCACCGCCAGGCCCAGGGCGTTCTGCGCCACCGCGAGGATGGCCGAGAACGCGGTGACCAGCACCAGCAGGCCAAGGGCCATTTTCGGGTCGAGCAGCGGGTGCAGGCGCATCGCGGCGAACACCGTCAGGTACAGCACGGCGATGCCGGTGCCCTGCAGCATCAGGCCATAGTTCTCGTTACGCGTGCGTAGCCACCAGCCCAGCCCCAGCAACGCAATGGCACTGGCCGCCACCCCGGCATAGCGCAACTCTACCGGCACCACCATGCCCTCGGTGGCGTAGCGCAGGAGGAAGGCCAGGCCGAGGAACAGCAGCACCACGCCGACGCGCAACACGGTGTTGCCACCCAGCAGCCAGGCCTTGGCCAGGGCGATGCCGCGCTCGATGAGCGAGGGCTCACGGGGAGGCGCCGGGCGCGGCGGCTCGCTTGCGCGCGGCTGGCTGACCGGTATTTCGCGGGCGGCGGAGGGGATTGGTCGCAAGGGTTCGGCAGCGGGTTCCGCGCTCTGCGCGGGCATCTCCGGCAACTCCCAGACCAGTTCATCGACCACATCTGCGAGCGGTGTCGACACGGGCTCAGGCTCGGCTGCGGCCGTTTCCTCGGCGGGCGCAGCAGAAGGTGCGCTCGGCTGACCGCTTTCCAGTTTGACCAGGCGTTCGACCACCGCCGTGGTGCCTCGCTCGAAGCGCTCGGCGAAGTCCTTCAGTTCCTTGCGCAAGCGTCTGTTGTCGGCCCCGAGTTGCTGCAAGCGCAGCGCCTGGCCAAAGCCCAGGCCGATCAGGCCACCCAGCAGGGCCGAAGTCACCGATTCCCCGGCCAGCGCACCGAGCACCAGGCCGACCAGCATGAAGATCCATTGCATGCGTTGTTATCCCTGAGCCATTACGGCGAAGCCCGCGAACTGCGCGGGTGTGCCGAGTATATCGGCGCGCCCCGCACACCACACAGAGACGTAGGCCAACTGGCGCACAGACACAATGCTTCGCTTGCTCACGGTCGGGGTCGGACCATTTGTGGGAGCGGTTGTGCGGCATTCCGCTTTAGCCGCGATGGCTGCCTATTTAGTACCTCGACTGCCCCAATCGCGGCTGAAGCCGCTCCCACAAAAGCCTTCGGCAGAAACGAAAAAGCCCCGCCGAAGCGGGGCTTTCACAGCAGGGTCAGGCTTAGAACTGCGCAGCGTCCAGCAGATACAGCGGCTCGCTACCGGCCTTGACCGAGGCGCTCAGCGAGTGGATACGCGGCAGCAGACGGGCGAAGAAGAAGCGTGCGGTGCCCAGCTTGCTCACGTAGAACTCCTCTTCACCCTGCTTGGCCAGTGCGGTGCGGGCCATCAGTGCCCACATGTAGGCATAGGCGGTGTAGCCGAATACCTGCAGGTACTCGACCGAGGCGGCACCGATCTCGTTCGGATTGGCCTTGGCCTGCTCGATGACCCAGGCGGTCAGCTCGTCGAGGTTGGCAATGGCGGCTTTCAGCGGCTCGGTGAACTCACCCAGCGAGGCATCGGCGCTGCCGATGAAGGCCTTCACTTCGTCGCTGAAGTGCTTGTAGAAGCTGCCACCACTGCCGACGATCTTGCGGCCCATCAGGTCCAGCGACTGGATGCCGTTGGTGCCCTCGTAGATCTGGGTGATGCGGCAGTCGCGGATCAGCTGCTCCTGGCCCCACTCGCGGACGAAGCCGTGGCCGCCGAAGATCTGCTGGCCGTGTACGGTGGTTTCCAGCGCCATGTCGGTGAGGAAGGCCTTGGCCACCGGGGTCAGCAGGGCGACCAGCTCTTCCGCACGCTTGCGGGTTTCTTTGTCTTCGCTGTACTTGGCGGTGTCCAGCTGCATGGCAACGTAGCTGGAGAAGGCGCGACCGCCCTCGTTCAGCGCCTTCATGGTCAGCAGCATGCGGCGCACGTCCGGATGCACGATGATCGGGTCGGCGGCCTTGTCCTTGTTTACCGGGCCGGTCGGTGCACGGCTCTGGATGCGGTCACGGGCGTACTCGATGGCGCTCTGGTAGGAACGCTCGCCCAGGGCCAGACCCTGGATGCCAACACCCAGGCGCTCGTAGTTCATCATGGTGAACATGGCGTTGAGGCCCTTGTTCGGCTCGTCGACGATCCAGCCGGTGGCGCCGTCGAAGTTCATCACGCAGGTGGCGGAAGCCTTGATGCCCATCTTGTGCTCGATCGAGCCGCAGGACAGCGAGTTCTTCTCGCCCAGAGAGCCGTCGGCATTGACCATGACTTTCGGCACCAGGAACAGCGAGATGCCTTTCGGGCCAGCCGGGGCGTCCGGCAGCTTGGCCAGCACCAGGTGGACGATGTTCTCGGTCAGGTCGTGCTCGCCGCCGGTGATGAAGATCTTGGTGCCGGTGATCTTGTAGCTGCCGTCGGCCTGCGGTTCGGCCTTGGTGCGGATGATGCCCAGGTCGGTGCCGGCGTGCGGCTCGGTCAGGCACATGGAGCCGGCCCAGACGCCGGAATACATGTTCGGCAGGTACTGCGCCTTCAACTCTTCGCTGGCGTGGTTGAGGATCGACAGGCAGGCGCCGGCGGTCAGCATCGGGTACAGGCCGAAGGACAGGTTGGCCGAGTTGACCATCTCCTCGACCTGGGCGCCGATCACTTTCGGCATACCCATGCCGCCGAACTCCGGCGCGCCGCCGACACCGACCCAGCCGCCTTCGGCGTAGGTCTGGTAAGCCTCGGGGAAACCGGCCGGGGTTTTCACCACACCGTCGGTCCAGGAGCAGCCTTCTTCGTCGCCGCTGCGGTTCAGCGGGGCGATCACACCGCCGGTGACCTTGCCGGCTTCTTCGAGGATGGCCGCGGCGGTTTCTTCGTCGACCACTTCGGCCAAGCCCGGCAGTTCGGCCCACAGCTTGGAGACTTCGAAAACTTCATTGAGAACGAAGCGCATGTCGCGCAGGGGAGCTTTGTAATCGGCCATCTGACAATCCTCGAACGAAACCACGACCCGGCCGAAGTGCGGCCGATTGATGCAGGCCTTGGAGTCTAACCGAACAACTTTTCAGACACATAGGTTCACGTTATGACCAATGATTCACACTCAAACGCCACCCTTGACTAACGCAAAAGGCCCGCACGAGGCGGGCCTTTTGTGGCTATCGACCGACGGTCAGAAGAACTGTTCGGCCGTCAGGCGCATCAGGCAGTCGCTACCGGCATCGGCGGCCGCCAGATGCGCAGCGGCGCGCGGCAGCAGGCGGCGGAAGTAGAAGTCGCCAGTCGCCAGCTTGGCCTGGTAGAAGTCGACGTCGGCGCTGCCGCCCTCCAGCTGCGCCTGGGCCACCACGCCCATACGCGCCCAGAAGTAGCCCAGCACCACGTAGCCCGAGTACATCAGGTAGTCGACCGAGGCGGCGCCGACTTCGTCCGGGTTCTTCATCGCGGCCATGCCGATGCGCTGGGTCAGCTCGCCCCACTGGCGGTTGAGTCGCGCCAGCTCGGCTATCTGCGCCTTGAGTTGCGGGTGCTCGGCCTGGGCCTCGCAGAACTTGTGCACGATCTTGGTGAAACCGGCGAGCAGCTTGCCCTGGCTACCCAGGACTTTGCGCCCGAGCAGGTCGAGGGCCTGGATGCCGTTGGTGCCTTCGTAGATCGGCGCGATGCGGCAGTCGCGCATCAGCTGCTCCATGCCCCACTCGCGAATGTAGCCGTGGCCGCCGAACACCTGCATGCCCAGGCTGGTGACTTCCAGGCCGGTGTCGGTCATGAAGGCTTTGCAGATAGGCGTCAGCAGGCCCAGCAGGTTTTCTGCCGCGGCCGCCTCGTCGGCGTCCGGGCTGTGGCTCAGGTCCAGCAGCTGCGCGGTGAAATAGGCCAGCGCACGGTTGCCTTCGTTGAAGGCCTTCATGGTCAGCAGCATGCGACGAACGTCCGGGTGCACGATGATCGGGTCGGCCGGCTTGTCCGGCGCCTTCGGCCCGGTCAGAGCACGCATCTGCAGGCGATCATGGGCGTATCGCACGGCACCCTGGTAACTGGCCTCGCCGTTGCACAGCCCCTGCATGCCGGTGCCCAGGCGCGCGTGGTTCATCATGGTGAACATGCAGTTGAGGCCCTTGTTGGCCTCGCCGATAAGGAAGCCCCTGGCCTCGTCGAAGTTCATCACGCAGGTGGCCGACGCCTTGATGCCCATCTTGTGTTCGATCGAGCCACAGCTCACGCCGTTGCGCTCGCCCACCGAACCGTCGGCGTTGACGTTGAACTTGGGCACGATGAACAGCGAGATACCCTTGGTACCGGCCGGCGCATCGGGCAGCTTGGCCAACACCAGATGGATGATGTTCTGGCTCATGTCGTGCTCGCCGGCGGAGATGAAGATCTTGGTGCCGGAGATCGCGTAGCTGCCATCGGCCTGAGGCACGGCGCGGGTCTTGATGATACCCAGGTCGGTGCCGCAATGAGGTTCGGTCAGGCACATGGTGCCGGTCCAGGTGCCCTCGGTGAGCCTGGTCAGGTAGGTCTGTTTCTGCTCTTCGCTGCCGTGGGCGTGGATGGCCGACATGGCGCCCTGGGTTAGTCCCGGATACATGCCCCAGGAAGTGTTGGCCGAGCCGACCATCTCCGAGATGATCAGACCGAGCGAATGCGGCAAGCCCTGGCCGCCGTAGTTGACGTCCGCCGACAGGCCGTTCCAGCCGCCTTCGACATACTGGGAGAAGGCTTCCTTGAAGCCCTTGGGAGTGGTGACTTCACCGTCCTTCCACACCGCACCTTCTTCATCGCCACTGTGGTTGATCGGCGCGAGCACCTGTTCGCAGAACTTGGCGCCCTCCTCGAGGATGGCGCTGACCATGTCCGGAGAGGCATCGCTGGCACCGATCTGGCTGTAGGTCGCGGCGTAGTCGAAGACTTCGTCGACGAGGAAGCGCATATCGCGCAGCGGGGCTTTGTACTCGGGCATCTCGGGCTCTCCACGGGGGCGCGCGCCGGGGCGGCAACGCTGATCCCGCCAAGCTACTGCGCGGGCACCGCCGCCGACAACGACGCTGCAAGCGCTGAATGCACAACCATAACCCGACCGTCTAACCAGGCTGCGGCTTGACCCGCACCGCGCCACGCCGGCGTTGGCCATGTACCGAAACCCGGTTGCGCCCACCACCCTTGGCCGCATACAGCGCCTGGTCGGCGGCCTTGATCACCTCGACCGGCGTGCGCTGCCCGGCATCGCGCTCGGCTACGCCGATGCTGATGGTCACCGAAACGCTCTGTGCTGCGCTGCCGCTGCGCCGGCTGCGGCCCTGCTGATCATCCTTGGGCCGGCTCTGCTTGTCGCGCAGTTGCAGGCTGTAACTCTCGATGGCCTGGCGTACCGCCTCCAGATGCGGCAGGCACTCCTCGATGCTCTTGCCCGGAAACACCAGGGTGAATTCCTCGCCGCCATAGCGATAGGCACGCCCGCCACCGCCGACCTTGCGCAGCAGGCTGGCAACCAGGCGCAGCACCTGGTCGCCGACATCGTGGCCATGGGTGTCGTTGAATTTCTTGAAGTGATCGACGTCGGTCATCGCCAGCACATAGTTGCGCCCCAGGCGCTCCAGTCGATCATTCAGCGCGCGCCGCCCGGGCAGCCCGGTGAGCTCGTCGCGAAAGGCCATCTGGTAGGCCTCGTGCGCTACCGCTGCCACCAACATGAGCATCACCAGGCTGCTCATCACCTGCAGCGCATGAGGCAGGATGAAGACCTTGGGCAGCATCCACAGCTGCCCGAGCAGGCCGAGAAACAGCGCCGCATGCAGCGGCCTGGGCTGGCGCAGGTACTGCACCAGCAGCAATACCCCGGCCAGCAGAAACAGCGGGTAGGCGAGCTGGATCAGGTTCATCCACTGGCCATGCCAGAGCGGCCAGTGAACAGTTACCAACCAGGCCTGCAGCGCCTCGGGAAAACGCCGCGCCAGTGCCAGCGCCGTACCGCCGATAGCCAGCAGCACCGCGGCGCGCGCCACCAGGTCCTGCAGCAGGTGACTGCGCTCACGCCAGGCACCGAACAGGCCGTAAAGCAGCGGCAACAGCAGGCTGCACAAGTGGAACACCAGGGCGGCATCGCCACGCACCTGCCCCTGTTCGCGGAAATGGTCGACCTGGATATCCAGTAGAAAGTAGGCGAGGTACGCCACCACCAGCACCGCCAGCTCGCGCTGACGGCCATAGGCGATACAGAAGGCGCCCCCCAGCAGAAGCAGCAGGGTGGGCAGGACATTGAACAAGGACAGGAAGAACTCGTTGAGCTGCCCCAGACGGGCAACCAGCAGCCCCGCCAGCAAGAGCGGTAGCGAGGTCAGCAGATGACCGGGGCGGTAGGCGGCAAGGCGCGGCACAACGGAATCTCCAGCCGGCTGGCGATGCGGCATTTTGCCTGCAGCGCGCGCTGCTGGCACCCATTGGCCGGCAGATTCTGCAAACGAGTCGACGGAGCGCTTTACTCGGGGCGAAAAAAAACCGCAGCCCGAGGGCTGCGGTTTTCTGACCCGAGGCCGGAACGAGCTTAGTAGCCCAGAGCGAAGTGCTCTTCGTCCATTTCCATCAGGTTGTTGGCGCCCGACAGCATGGTGGCTGCGTGGGTGCGGGTACGCGGCAGGATGCGCTCGAAGTAGAAGCGAGCGGTCTGCAGCTTGGCCTTGTAGAAGGCCTCGTCTTCGGTGCCGGCAGCCAGTTTCTCGGCAGCCAGGCGCGCCATGTCGGCCCAGAAGTAGGCCAGGCAGGCGTAGCCGGAGTACATCAGGTAGTCCACGGAAGCGGCACCCACTTCTTCGCGGTCCTTCATCGCGGCCATGCCCACTTTCATGGTCAGGTCGCCCCACTCCTTGTTCAGCTGCGCCAGCGGTGCAACGAGGCCCTTGATGGCTTCGTTGCCTTCGTTGGCCTGGCAGAACTTGTGCACGATCTTGGTGAAGCCTTTCAGTGCTTCGCCCTGGGTCATCAGCACCTTGCGACCCAGCAGGTCGAGAGCCTGAACACCAGTGGTGCCTTCGTACAGCATCGAGATGCGGCTGTCGCGAACGTTCTGCTCCATGCCCCACTCGGCGATGAAACCGTGGCCGCCATAGATCTGCACGCCATGGTTGGCCGCTTCGAAGCCGACTTCGGTCATGAACGCCTTGGCGATCGGAGTGAGGAAGGCCAGCATCGCGTCAGCGGCTTTCTTCTCTTCTTCGTTCTGGCTGTACTTGACGATGTCGACCTGCTTGGCAGTGAAGTACACCATCGCGCGGTTGCCTTCGGCGAAGGCCTTCATGGTCAGCAGCATGCGACGCACGTCCGGGTGGACGATGATCGGGTCAGCAGCCTTGTCCGGCGCTTTCGGGCCAGTCAGGGAACGCATCTGCAGACGCTCGCGAGCGTACTTCAGGCCACCCTGGAAGCCGATCTCGGCGTGGGCCAGACCCTGCAGAGCAGTGCCCAGGCGAGCAGTGTTCATGAAGGTGAACATGCAGTTCAGGCCTTTGTTGGCCGGGCCGATCAGGTAGCCGGTGGCGCCGTCGAAGTTCATCACGCAGGTAGCGTTACCGTGGATGCCCATCTTGTGCTCCAGGGAGCCACAGGAAACGGCGTTGCGCTCGCCAACGGAACCGTCGGCGTTGACGTTGAACTTCGGCACGATGAACAGGGAAATGCCTTTGGTGCCTTGCGGCGCGTCGGGCAGGCGGGCCAGCACGATGTGGACGATGTTCTCGACCATGTCGTGTTCGCCAGCGGAGATGAAGATCTTGGTGCCGGACACCTTGTAGGAGCCGTCAGCCTGCGGCTCGGCCTTGGTGCGCAGCATGCCCAGGTCGGTACCGCAGTGCGGCTCGGTCAGGCACATGGTGCCGGTCCACTCGCCGGATACCAGCTTGGTCAGGTAGGTGTGCTTCTGCTCGTCGGTACCGTGGGCTTCGATGGTGTTCATCGCGCCGTGGGACAGACCGGGGTACATGCCCCAGGACCAGTTGGCTTCGCCGACCATCTCGCTCAGGGCCAGGCCCAGGGATTCCGGCAGGCCTTGGCCGCCGTGGTCAACGTGGTGAGCCAGGCTCGGCCAGCCGCCTTCGACGAACTGGGCGTAAGCTTCTTTGAAGCCGGTCGGAGTCTTCACGCCGGTTTCGGACCAGGTGCAGCCTTCGAGGTCACCAACACGGTTCAGCGGAGCGATGACTTGCTCGCAGAACTTGGCGCCTTCTTCCAGGATGGCATCAACCATGTCCGGGGTAGCGTCCTGGCAGCCAGGCAGGCTCTGATAGTGCGCTTCGTAGCCGAGCAGTTCGTCGCGAACGAAGCGGATATCACGCAAGGGGGCCTTGTACTCAGGCATAGCGGTAAACCTCTACGGTGGATTCCTTAGTGTTGGGGTGACCGACTTGATCGGTCATTTGCGGGATCTCTCCCGACGCCCGGCAGGCACGAACCGGCCCAGCAATCAAACAGGCGTTTGAAACATACGTTTACGCCCCAGCCTTGTCAAGCATCCAACATTCACCATTTAGATGGACAGATCGACCACGGGCTCCGGGCTCTGCAGCTGGGCCAGACGCAGATACAGATCCAGTTTAGGTGGCGTTGCCGGGGCCTGCTGCACGGGCTCCTGCTCGGCCGCCTTTTCCTCTTCCTCGGCCTCACGCTCCGCCCGCTGGACTGCGCGTTCCTCGGCGGCAGCGACCTCTTCCTCGCGCTGCTGCTGAGCCAACTCGACCCGCGCCTGGGCAGCCTGCGCGGTGGCCTGAGCGGCTACGCTGCGATCCTGGGCGGAAGGCTCGGCCGGTGCCAGGGCGGCACGAATAACCACTTCCATCTTGCGCAGGGTCGCCGCGGGATCATTCGGCACCGGGCTGGTATCGATGCCCACTTCGCCGCCGACGGCATAGCGCTTGCCGTCGGGGCCACTTCTGAAGGTGTAGGTAGGCGCGCCAGCGTAGCCGCCACCAACGGCGGCGTGGGCTTGCTCATGGGCGCGCACCTCGCGGTCGCGACTGACCAGACCGGCCAGCTCCAACTCCTCCTGGCGCAACCGCGCAGCTTCGCGGGTCGGCGACTCCTTCTCACCGGAGGTCAGGCTTTGCCTTTCACTGCCCGGCGCCGACGACTGGGCAGCACTCGCCGTCTGAGTCGAGTCAAGGGACTGCGGCTCAACCGGATCGGCAGTAACGGTGGTCGGTGAAGAAAGCTCGGACGAAGGAGAACGGGCCGCCTGGGACGACGGCAGGGGCGCTGCATAAAACGAGGCGCTGCCGATCTGCATCCGACCACTCCTCGCCCCTGACGGGCGAGCTTCTGCTTACTGCGTGCGCCGAGTCAGGCGCGGGTATCGATCAGGGTGCCCAGCACTTCGTCGGCGGTTTCCACCACGCGAGCGCTAGCCTGCACTTCATTGCGGCCCTGGGTCAGACCGACCAGGCTTTCGGCCAGGTCGGCCGAGGTGTTGCCCTGGGTTTCTGGGCCCGGACTGACCTGCTGCTGTGGCGGCGTTTCCGCCGGCTGCTGCGCGGGCACTGTGTTGCTGGCGATTTCGCTGGCGGCCTGCTCGACGCGGCGTTGCCCGGCCTGGATGCCGCTGAGGCCCGCGCTGAAGGCGTTACCGGAGATTTCCATGCTTATGACTCCCTGACGGGGACAGACTCTTGCCAGCAATTGAAGCAGAAAATGCTCAAAAAACGTACAAACAAAGCGCAATGGCCGACCGCCGGCTTATAACGCCGGCAGACGGAGGTGGGCAGCGACCGCCGCCGGAGTCGCCTCGGCCAGGCGCGGAACGCGCCCCAGGCAGGGTGCGGGCAACCGCTCGTTCAGGGTGGCCAGGTTGTCTTCCAGGCGCGAGGTTTGGGCGTCGACAATATTCGCCACCCAGCCGGCCAGACGCAGGCCGTCGCGCTCGATGGCTTCTGCACTGAGCAGCGCATGGTTGATGCAGCCCAGGCGTACACCAACTACCAGAATCACCGGCAGGCCGAGTTCGCAGGCCAGGTCGGACAGGCTTTCGCGCCCAGCCAGAGGGACGCGCCAACCACCGGCACCCTCGACCAGCGTGAAGTCCGCCCCCCTGCCGAGGACATGCCGCACCGGCCCGGCCAGCGCCGCGACCGTCAGTGCCACCCCCACTTCACGTGCGGCAAGGTGCGGCGCAATGGCCGGCGCGAAGGCGAAGGGATTGACCTCGGTATAGTCCAGCACCAGCGAACACTCGCCGAGCAATGCCAGGGCATCGCTGTTGCGCAGCCCCTCGGCACTCGGCTCGCACCCGGACGCCACCGGCTTGGCCGCCGCCGTGCTAAGCCCGGCCTGGCGGGCCGCGTGCAGCAGCCCCGCCGCGATGGTGGTCTTGCCGATTTCCGTGTCGGTACCGGTGACGAAGTAGGCCTGAGTCATGCCCGCATCTCCCCCAAATACTGCTGTACCTGTGGTCTTGCAGGCGCTTTAGCCGGAACAGGCGTATCGGTGCCGATGAGGAAGCAGACCTGTGACATATCAGTGTTCCTTGCGCAGGACGCCAAATACCACCTGATAGGTCGCTGGCAGCCCCGCCGGTTGACGAAAGCGCTCGTAGGCCTCGACCAGGGCTCGGATACGTGCGCGACCGGTCAGACCGTCGGGACGACCGGGATTGAGGTTGTGTGCGCCGAGCGCCTTGAGCTCATGGGTCAGCGCGCGCAGATCGGAAAAGTGCAGCACCTTGGCCCGGCGCTCCAGCGTCTGCGGCTGCATGCCGCTGGCTGCGCACAACTGCTGGTAATCGGCGAAACGGCGGAAGCGGTTGACGTGGACGAAGCCGTCCACCGCCTGCCAGCTGTCGCGCAGCTCCTGCAGGGTACCGACGCACAGGCTGCTGAAAGCCAGCACGCCACCGGGGCGCAGCACGCGGCGCGCCTCGTCGAGCACGGCGGCGAAGTCGGCGCACCACTGCACGGCCAGGCTGGTGTAGATCAGGTCCAGGCAGCCGTCGCGCAGCGGCAGGCTCTCCGCATCACCGGCGACGAAGCGCTGCGCGCCGCCCAGCGGACGCGCGTGCTGCAACATGCCTTCGGCCAGATCCAGAGCAATGCCTTCGGCCCGCGGGAAGCGCGCCGCCAGCACACGGCTGAAGTGCCCGGTGCCGCAGCCCAGGTCGAGCCAGCGCTGCGGCGCCAGTTGTACCGGCAGGTGCGCCAGCAACTCGATGCCGACATCGCGTTGCAGCGCAGCGACGCTGTCGTAGCTGGCCGCAGCGCGGGAGAAGGAGGCTGCGACCCGGCGCTTGTCCGGCAGGCCGCTGTGTTCGTGCCACTCAGTCATGGTCGGCCTCGCTGATAAAGGCCTCGATGGCCGCCGCCACTTCGTGCGGGCGTTCCAGCGGGAAGGCATGGCTGACGCCTTCGATCAGTCCGACTTCGATATCCGGCTGCAGCGCCAACAACTCACCGGCGACCTCGGCCGGCACCAGCGCATCGGCGCCAGCCAGCAGATGTAGTTGCGGCCCGGCGAAACGCTGGATGGCGCTGCGCCCGTCGAAGTTGCCGAGCACTTCGAGGCCAGCCAGCAGCACCTCGGGCGCCTGCCGCGGCGCCGCGGCCTGCAGCTGGCGCGCCAGGCTGCGCGCCTCGTCAGCGCCCTG
>NZ_LSOF01000010.1:0-13677 GCF_001592875.1 Pseudomonas sp. BMS12
AGCTGAAAGCCAGCAAGGTGCACTGCCCGATATCGAAGTACTGCTTGCACTCCTAATCGACCGCCGGGAACTGCTAGGCGGCCTTGCAGGATCTCGCGTGCCCAAGGTCTTTCGGGTAACGGCGTTTGTACTCATAAACGCCGCGGGAATCCTGAGTGGGTCGAACCGTCGCCAAACCATCGTGTGTACGCTCCCGGTGTTCGCAATCGGGAGGATTGAAGGGAGCTCAGAAACAAAAAACCCCTGCAGCACTAGTCTGGCAGGGGTTCTACTTGTCTGGCGGTGAAGGAGGGATTCGAACCCTCGATACGGTTTCCCGTATACACACTTTCCAGGCGTGCTCCTTCAACCGCTCGGACACTTCACCGGATCTCGGCAAACCAGTCTGGTCTGTCGAGGCGCGCTAATGTAGCCGAACACCCTGGTGAATGCAAAATTTTTTTCAGTCGATTCATGCGCTTATGCCGAACTGCGCCGCGGCGTTTGCTAAGCCTCGAAACGCTGGCCGCCGAACAGTAGAAAACCGAGGGAAACGAACAGGCTGCACAGGGACAGCAGCAATACGCCAGATGGGCTATGGCTATAGGGGTTATCGGCCAGCAGGATCAGGGCTATCAGTAGCGCCGGCGGGCCGCAGCGCAGAAGAATGGAGACAAGCGATGGCATGCGGGGCTCCTTGAGTTGCACCCAAGCTAAATCGGCGCAGGAGCGACAGCCAATTGGCAGTGTCGATGGTGGCGATAGCCGGCAACCCGCAGGGCGGTGACCCCACGGTCAGCCAAAGCGCTTTACCCCCAGCGCCGCGCTGGGTAACGTCAGCGCCACTTCCAGCAACTCCAGGACAAGGAACTGCGCCATGAGCGACCTGATCAGCTATCAACTCGAAGACGGCATCGCCACCCTGACCCTCAACAATGGCAAGGTCAACGCCATCTCCCCCGACGTGATCACGGCCTTCAATGCTGCTCTCGATCAGGCCGTGCAGGATCGCGCCGTGGTGATCATCACCGGCCAGCCGGGCATTCTCTCCGGCGGCTACGACCTCAAAGTCATGACCTCCGGCCCGCAGAACGCCGTGGCGCTGGTGACCGCCGGCTCCACCCTGGCCCGCCGCATGCTCAGCCACCCCTTCCCGATCATCGTCGCCTGCCCGGGCCACGCCATCGCCAAGGGGGCCTTCATTCTGCTCTCGGCCGACTACCGTATCGGCGTCGAAGGCCCGTTCAACATCGGCCTGAACGAAGTGCAGATCGGCATGACCATGCACCATGCCGGTATCGAGCTGGCCCGTGACCGCCTGCGCAAGTCGGCCTTCCACCGCTCGGTGATCAATGGCGAGATCTTCAACCCGCAAGACGCCATGGACGCTGGCTTCCTCGACAAGGTGGTACCGGTCGAGCAACTGATGGCCACTGCCGTTGCCGCCGCCCAGCAGTTGAAGAAGATCAACATGACCGCGCACAAGAACACCAAGCTGAAAGTGCGCAAAGCCTTCCTGGAAACCCTGGACAAAGCCATCGAGCTGGATCAGCAGCACCTCGGCTAAGCGCCGACGCGCCAATGGAGCCCGGCCCTGCGCCGGGCTTTTTATTGCGCACGAGCCGCGGCGGGGGCGTTTGCATGGCAATCCGCTGGACGGCACATCGCTTCGACCAACAGAGCAGCCCGCCTCCCCCCTGTCGTAGCCGCCCCACTCACACAACCACTTGCATCCCCAACGGAACGAAAGCTGCAGCGACTCGTCGGCCCCCCTTGGAAATGCCCGGCAATAACCTCTGATCGGGGTCGATTGCCGAAAGCAGTGCACGCCCGTACACTGCGCGACCTTTTGTCTGCCGGTAGGCCACTCGATGCTTTTTCTCGCGCGCATGCTGTTGATGGGCCTGCACTTTATCCTGGCTGGCGTGCTCGGCCTGCTGCTCGGCCTATGCCGCCCTTTCAACCCGGACAACAGCCGCCTGTGCGCACGCCTGTACTCGCTGCCGGCCCTGTGCATGCTGCGCCTGCGAGTGAAGACCGAGGTGAAAAGCCTGTTCAGCCAGGACCAGGCCTGCGTGATCATCGCCAACCACCAATCCAACTACGACCTCTACGTGCTTGGCCGCGTGGTGCCTCCACGCACCGTGAGCATCGGCAAGAAGAGCCTGAAGTGGGTGCCCTTCTTCGGCCAGCTGTACTGGTTGGCGGGCAATGTGCTGATCGACCGCGGCAACGCCAATAAGGCCAAGCAGGCCATGCTGGAGACCACCGAGACCCTGCAGCAGCGCGACACCTCGATCTGGGTGTTCCCGGAAGGCACGCGCAACCTGGGCAAGGGTTTGCTGCCGTTCAAGAGAGGCGCCTTCCAGATGGCCATCGCCGCCGGCGTGCCGATCGTACCGGTATGCGTCAGCAGCTACGCCGGACGCCTCAAGCTGAACAGCTGGGACAGTGGGCGTATCCTGATTCGCTCGCTGCCAGCCATCCCCACCCTGGGCTTGACGCTGGACGACCTGCCGCAGTTGGTGGAACGCTGCCAGAACCTCATGCACGAGTGCATCGAGCAACTCGATCAGCAGCTCGCCAAGGCTTGAAGCCGCTCGGCCCACACAGGGCAGCGGCCTACCGCCAGGAACTTCCCGGTTTGAACTACTTCAGTGCAATGCCCGCGTACAGGGACGCGTTCTAGCCACGCAGCACCGCGCTACAGGCAGGCTGGCCATCGGTTAAGCTGCGTCATCGCTTAGCAGAGGAACCGCCATGGGCCAGGTCGTTGCCGCCGCCGTCTATAGCAAGGGCAGGAAAGTCACCGATATCCGCCTCGACGAGGGGCTGCCGTGGGCGACCAAGCCCGAGCACTTCGTCTGGATTGGCCTGCGTGACCCCGACAGCAGCCAACTGCATACCCTGCAAGAACAATTCAGCCTGCACGAGCTGGCGATGGAAGACGCCATCGCCCAGCACACCCGCCCCAAGCTGGAAACCTTCGGCGACGCCCTATTCATGGTGCTCTACTCGCCGATCCGCAAGGACGGCCGCCTGGAGTTCGTCGAAACCCAGCTGTTCGCCGGCAAAGGCTATGTGATCAGCGCCCGCTACGGTGACTCGGCGCCCTACTCCCGCGTGCGCCAGCGCTGCGAAGCTCGCCCGCTACTGCTGGAGCACGGCGAGGACTTCGTGCTCTACGCCCTGCTCAGTTTTGTGATCGAGAACTACCGGCCGCTGATGGATTGCATTCACAGCGAGCTGGAAGACCTGGAGCAGACGGTGCTCAACCGCCCACTGAGCCAGGCCGATGTGGAACGCATTCACGGCCTGCGCCGCGACCTGCTGCGCCTGCGTCGGCAGATTGCGCCGATGGTGGAGATCTGCAAGGAGCTGCAGCAGCTCGACTTCCCCTTCATCGACAAACACATGCGGCCGTACTTCCGCGACATCGCCATCCACGTCAACCGCCTGCTGGAAGACCTCACCGGGCAACGGGAGATGGCCGACCATGCCATCGAGATCGGCCTGCTGCTGGAAGCCTCCCGGCAGAGCCTGACCCAGCGCAAGTTCGCCGCCTGGGCGGCGATCCTGGCCTTTCCCACGGCGGTGGCCGGCATCTACGGGATGAACTTCCACAACATGCCGGAGCTCACCTGGCACTACGGCTACTTCGGCGTGCTCGGTGTCATAGGTCTGGGCTGCGTCGGGCTGTTCGCCAACTTCAAGCGCATGGGCTGGCTGTAGATTCAACCACGGCCATGCCCTGGAACCTGCTTATGCCCCAGCCGCCAGCCCATGGACTAACGGCTTAGGGGAGTGGGCCGACTCAGGCGCTCTGCGTGTCTTTGCCCTGGGCCACGAAACGCATCATCCACTCGGCAACCGTTGCGCCCTGATGATCGTGCGCCAGGCTGTCCACCGCCTGGCGATAGGTCGGCTCGCCGATGCACTGCTGGCGAATGTCGAGCAGCGCGCGGGAGTAGTCGTGAACGAACTCCGGGTGGCCCTGGAAGCACAGCACCTGATCCTCGATGCAGTAGGCCGCCACCGGACAGAACTCGCTGGAGGCCAGCAGGGTGGCTTTCTGTGGCAAGGCGGTGACCTGGTCCTGATGGCTGATCAGCAGCGTCAGCTCCTCCAGCGCCGGGCTCATCCACTGCGGGCGCTGCTTCACCTCGTAACGATGAATGCCCACACCCCAGCCCTGGGTTGCGCGCTCGGCGCGGCCGCCGAGCAACAGGGCCAACAGCTGGTGCCCGAAGCAGATGCCAAGCAACTTGTCGCCATCCTCGTAGCGCTGCAGCAGGAAGGTCTTGAGCGTCTGAATCCAGGGATCGCTACCGAAGGAGTCGGCCTTGCTGCCGGTCACCAGATAGGCGTCGTAGCGCTCACCGTGCGCCGGGTAATCACCCTGCACCACATTGAACACCTCGAAGCTGGCAGGCAGTGGCTGCTGTGCGAACAGGCGCTCGAACATGCGGCCATAGCCCTGATATTGCTCGACGAGTTCGGGGCGAAGAACATCGGTTTCCAGAATGCAGATGCGCAGTGACATTGAGCGGATTACCTGAGGCGACCGGGGGTGATTGAGAAGGCGCCTAGCGTGCATCGAAGCCCCCTGGAACGCAATATCCACGGGGCTTTCCTGCGAAATCTGACGATGCTCGGCAACTATCACTGACTTCGATACTCATCATGCCGAGCATTCACTTCTGTCGATGGCGGCGCTCGGCAAAGATGCAGCCGTACCCCACCACTCCCAGAGGAGCAACACCATGAGCAGCTTCGCCGCCATCGCCAGCCTGATCGCCGCCTCCGCCTTCCACAGCGTACCGGCCCCCACCCAGCAGCAACAGCAGGCCCGTGCCCGCCAATAAGTCACTGCGGCACTCGCCACGGAGGATTTGTCATGTCCATCACCGAAGCCTTTTCCAACACCAGCACCTACGGCATCACCTATGTGAGCCTGAGCGAATCGGGCCTGCACTTCGAGTCCGAGGCGGCAGTGCACACCGAAGACGGTGGCCTGCTGACCCTGCGCATGCCCACACGGCAGAGCGAGAAGATGGCGATCCACTCCGTGATCTGCATGCAGAACGGCTGGTGCCAGGCTGCATGAGGCGCACAGCGTCTATCAGCTCGACGCTCAGCCTGAGGAAACGAAAAAGCCGGCTTATGCCGGCTTCCTCGTCAATAGCGCAGACCTCAGAAGGCCTCGCCCCTAGCCGCCTTCTCCAGCAGCAGCGCCGGTGGTAGGAAACGCTCGCCATACTGCTCCGCCAGGTACTGGGCACGAGCGACGAAGTCTTTCACCCCGTACTGGTTGATGAACTGCAGCGCCCCGCCGGTCCAGGCTGCGAAGCCGATGCCGAAGATCGAGCCGATGTTGGCGTCCGCGACGGACTTCAATACGCCCTCCTCCACGCAACGCACCGTTTCGATGGCCTGGATGAACAGGATGCGATCACGCACGTCTTCCTGGGAGATCTGTGCATCGGCCTTCTCGAAGCGGGCCTTGAGCTCTGGCCAAAGGTGCTTCTTGCCGCCTTCGGGGTAGTCGTAGAAGCCACCACCAGCCGCCTTGCCCGGACGCTTGTACTCCTTGAGCATCAGCTCGATCACGTTGAACGCCGGGTGCTGCGGGATGCTCTTGCCCTCGGCAGCCAGGTCAGCAACGGTCTGCTGGCGGATATGTTCCATCAGGCTCATCGACACTTCGTCGCTGATCGCCAGCGGGCCCACCGGCATGCCGGCCTTGCGCGCCTCGTTCTCGATCATCGCCGCGCTCACGCCCTCGCCGAGCATGGCGATGCCCTCGTTGGTGAAGGTGCCGAACACCCGCGAGGTGAAGAAGCCGCGGCTGTCCTCGACCACGATCGGGGTCTTCTTGATCTGCAGCACGTAGTCGAAGCCACGGGCCAAGGTCTCGTCGCTGGTCTTGGCGCCACGGATGATCTCCACCAACGGCATCTTGTCGACCGGGCTGAAGAAGTGCAGGCCGATGAACTTGTCCTGCTTCTGCACCGCGGTTGCCAGGCCGGTGATCGGCAGGGTCGAGGTGTTGGAAGCGATCACCGCGTCGCTCAGCGCAGCGCTTTCGGCGGCGGCAGTGACCTTGGCCTTGAGGCCGCGATCCTCGAATACCGCTTCGATGATCAGGTCGCAGCCGTCGAAATCGGCGTCGCTGACAGTAGGTTTGATCCGCGCCAGAAAGGCGTCGCGCTTCTCGGCCGTCATCTGCCCACGACTGACCTTCTTGTCCAGCAGCTTGGCCGAGTAGGCCTTGCCCTTCTCCGCCGCCTCGATGGACACGTCCTTGAGCACCACCTCGATGCCGGCCGCCGCCGACACATAGGCGATACCGGCGCCCATCATGCCGGCGCCGAGCACGCCGACCTTCTTGGTCACGTACTGCGGGACGCCCTGCGGACGTGAGCTGCCGGCGTTGATCTCGTTGAGCTGGAACCAGAAGGTGCCGATCATGTTCTTCGCCACCTGGCCGGTGGTCAGCTCGGTGAAGTAGCGCGCCTCGATGATCTGCGCGGTGTCGAAGTCGACCTGGGCGCCCTCGACGGCGGCGCACATGATCTTCTCTGGCGCCGGGAAGCAGCCCTTGGTCTTGTCGCGCAGCACGCTCGGCGCGATGGCCAGCATCTGTGCCACGGCCGGGGTGCTCGGCGTACCGCCGGGAATCTTGTAGCCCTTCACATCCCACGGCTGCATGGCAGTCGGGTTGGCGGCGATCCAGGCACGCGCCTTGGCCAGCATTTCTTCCGGGGTGGCGGCGATATCGTGGATTAGACCGGCCTTGAGTGCGGCGTCCGGACGTACCTTCTTGCCTTCGGCAAGATACGGCAGCGCCTTCTCCAAGCCGAGCAGGCGCACCATGCGCACCACGCCGCCACCGCCCGGCAGCAGGCCGAGCGTCACTTCCGGCAGGCCCAGCTGCACATGGCTTTCGTTCAAGGCGATGCGATGCTGGCAGGCCAGGCAGATTTCCCAGCCGCCGCCCAGGGCGGCGCCGTTGATGGCAGCGACCACAGGCTTGCCCAGGGTCTCCAGGCGGCGCAGCTGGCCCTTGATGTTGAGGATCATGTCGTAGAACGGCTTGGCGTCGGCCTTGGTGACCTTGACCAGCTCGTTGAGGTCGCCGCCGGCGAAGAAGGTCTTCTTCGCCGAGGTGACGATCACCCCGGCAATGGAGTCCTTTTCGGCCTCCAGGCGCGCGACGGCCTGGCCCATGGCCTCGCGGTACACCGCGCTCATGGTGTTGGCGCTCTGGCCGGGCATGTCGATGGTCAGGACGACGATATTGTCCTGGCCTTTTTCGTAACGGATGGCGTCAGTCATTTCATTCACTTCCCAAATGTTCGGGGAGCGCTTCAGGGGCGTCACGAGCGAAGGTCAGGCTAGGCGGAAATCATGCGGAAAGCGGAGTTTGCTGTAGCAAATGAGCATTTCCGGAGGATTTCCAACAACGCATGGCCGAGCGCAGTAGCCCGTGATAGCTCCTTAAAGGCGTTCGATGATGGTGGCGATACCCATGCCGCCACCCACGCAGAGGGTGGCCAGGCCGTAGCGCAGCTCGCGCTTCTCCAGCTCGTCGAGCAGGGTGCCGAGGATGGCGCAGCCGGTAGCGCCCAGCGGGTGCCCCATGGCGATGGAGCCGCCGTTGACGTTGACCTTGCTCTCCGGCACGCCCATGTCCTTCATGAACTTCATCACCACCGAGGCGAACGCCTCGTTGACCTCGAACAGGTCGATGTCCTCCACCGACAGCCCGGCCTTGGCCAGGGCCTTGCGGGTGGCCGGCGCTGGGCCGGTGAGCATGATGGTCGGGTCCGTGCTGGTCACCGCGGTGGCGACGATGCGCGCACGCGGCTTCAGGCCCAGCTCCTTGCCCTTGGCCTCGGAGCCGATCAGCATCAGCGCGGCGCCATCGACGATGCCGGAGCTGTTGCCCGGCGTGTGCACGTGCTCGATGCGCTCGACGTGGCTGTAGACGCGCAACGCCGTGGAGTCGAAGCCCATCTGGCCCATCATCTCGAAGCTCGGCTTGAGCTTGCCCAGGCCCTCCAGCGTGCTGTCGCCACGAATGAATTCGTCGTGGTCGAGGATGACGATGCCGTTCTGATCGGTGACCGGCACCAGGGACTTCTTGAACGAGCCATCGGCGCTGGCGCGCGCGGCCTTCTGCTGCGAGCGCAGGGCGAAACTGTCGACGTCGCTGCGGCTGAAACCTTCAAGAGTCGCGATCAGGTCGGCACCGATGCCCTGCGGCACGAAGCTGGTGTGGATATTGGTTTCCGGGTCCATCACCCAGGCGCCGCCGTCGGAGCCCATCGGCACGCGCGACATGGACTCCACGCCGCCGACCACCACCAGGTCCTCGAAGCCCGAGCGCACCTTCATCGCGCCCATGTTCACCGCCTCCAGGCCCGAGGCGCAGAAGCGGTTGAGCTGCACGCCAGAGACGCTGACGTCCCAGTCGGCCACCATCGGCGCGGTCTTGGCGATGTCGGCGCCCTGGTCGCCCACCGGGGTCACGCAGCCGAGCACGATATCGTCGACCTGCCGGGTATCCAGGCTGTTGCGCGCCTGCAATGCGCGCAACAGGCCAGCCACCAGGTTGACCGGCTTGACGCTGTAAAGCGCGCCGTCCTTCTTGCCCTTGCCGCGCGGCGTGCGCACGGCGTCGAAAATATATGCTTCGGTCATGACGTCCTCGGAACATGGCAGCGGCGGATGCCGGGTCGCATAACCTTAATCCCCTACCCCACGGACTCAATGACCGATGCGCTCAGGCCTATTGACCGTTAGGCTCAGACGAGCGGTCGTATTGCCCCAGGTGAAACCTTCAAAGCCGCGAAGGCTCTGGCTCAAGGCCTGATCTACTGCCACTGGACACACTCAATAACCAGGTGATCAACCACGTAAATCCGTAGGAACCAAGCGGTCTAAGCCTAGTGTGACCAGGGCCCTAGCATTACTTGGGCAAGGTGCCGTCGCCGGGTTCTGCCGGGACGGCTTTTTTATCTGCGCCACGGTGTGGTGCCCCGTTCGCCGCCTAACGCTGCGCACACTGGCCGAAACACCAACAAGAACAAAGGCAGTAGCACTATGTGGAAACAAGCCAAGTATCGGCAGGCGAGCCTGATCGTCCTTGCCACCACCGTCATCCTGATCCTGCCCAACGTGACTCGCCTGGTCAGCTGATCATTCTTCCCCCGCCGTAGCCCGAAGCCGTAGCGCTCGGGCTGCGGAACAACCCTTCCGGAGACTGTGCTAGCGTGAGCGTTCGACGCCTCACGAGGTCTCCTGCCATGCGCCATTTCCTGCTCTGCCTCGGCCTAGCGCTGAGCCCACTCGCCGCCCAGGCCGGCGAAATCGACTCCACTGCCGCCCTGAGCGCCCTGACCCAACCCGGCGCCGTGCTGATCGACGTACGCAGCGCGGACGAATTCGCCAGCGGCGCCCTGCCCGGCGCCAAACTCATCCCCCACAGCAACATCGCTGCACGCATCAGCGAAGTGGCACCGGACAAGAACGTCCCCATCGTTCTCTATTGCCGCAGTGGCCGCCGCTCCAGCATCGCCCAGGACGAGCTGCAGGCGCTGGGTTACACCCAGGTGATCAACGCTGGCGGCTACGAACAATTCAGACTGGCCCGCGACAACCACACCGAGAGCCCTAAATGCACCCAATGCTGACCCGCCTGCTACTGGGCCTGACCCTGTTCGCCCCTTTGAGCCATGCCGCAGAACTGACCCTGGAACTGCCCCAGGGCAACCGCAGCTGGAGCAGCGCGCAACTGCTGCAACATCCACAGGCACAAGCCATCGAGGTCAAGGCTGACGTGGCCTACAAGCGCGACATGACCTACCGCGCCGTACCACTGGCGGCCCTGCTCAACGGCGTGCAACCCGGCGACCACCTGCAGGCCGTGGCCCTGGACGGCTTCGCCGCCGAACTGCCCGCCGCCCCACTACTGAGCACCCAGGGCGCCCGCGCCTGGCTGGCGGTGGAAGACCCGGCGCAGCCCTGGCCGGCGCTGGCCAGCGGCAAGCCCAGCGCAGGGCCTTTCTATCTGGTTTGGCAGCAGCCGGAAGCCGCGCAGATCGGCCCCGAGCAGTGGCCGTTTCAGGTTGCCTCCCTGCGCCTGCTGGCCCCGGTGGCGCAGCGCTTCCCGGCGCTGCTACCGGCGGCGGATGCCGGTGCCGAGGTGCAGGCGGGGTTTGCGGTGTTCCAGAAGAACTGTCTGGCCTGTCACCGCCTGAATGGCGCGGGGGATTCGCAGTTCGGGCCGGACCTGAATATTCCGCATAACCCGACGGAGTATTTCGCGGGGGATTTTTTGCGACAGTACATTCGGGACCCGCAGAGTCTGCGGAGGTGGCCGCAGGGGCGGATGCCGGGGTTTAGCGAGGAGGTCTTGAGTGACAGCGCACTGAGAGCGCTAATTGAATACTTGCGGCATATGGCAACAAGGCATGGCACTCAAGCCAAAGCGAAGGAAGGCTATTGAGGCTTGTGGCGTCCCAGAGAGGGGTCGAACCTCCAACCTTCCCCTTAGGAGGGGGATGCTCTATCCAATTGAGCTACTGGGACACATAGCGAGGCCGGATGTTAGCGGGCAGAGCGGCATTTGTCATTCCTATCAATCTCTTATAAGCACCTTCGCCCCTGCCTGGAGTCATGGTCTGCCTCAGAGAGGCCGCCACCCGAGGCGCAGCGGGGCTACACCTGCACTATGTGGCTACATGCCTCATAAAATAGCTCTAGGACAGGCACCTCAGTCGCATTCACGATCTGACCAACAAGCCAGTTTTGCCTATTTGTACGCATTTCAGACAATTGGTGCTGGCAATGCGCCTGCATTCGGCACAGAATTCGTCGTGTAATTGGCGTCAATTAGTCGACCGACTAAATGAACCGATGCTGTTACCGGCTGAACGGCTAGCGCCTATCATGGTCAAAGCAGTGATAATTCAATAGCTGAATGCCAGCATCGCTTTCCTGAACTAACCGGTTTAATGTATACGCCCTATGAAACAGGCCATTTATTCCAGCCGTACCGCTGACAAGTTCGTTGTCCGCCTGCCCGACGGGATGCGCGAGCGCATCTCCGACGTAGCACGCAACCACCACCGCAGCATGAACTCGGAAATCATTGCCCGTCTGGAACAGAGCCTGCTCCAGGAAGGCGCACTGGGCGACGAACTGAACCTGCGCTTGGACAGCCCTGAACTCTCCCTCCACGAACGCGAACTGCTTCAGCGCTTCCGTCAACTTTCGCACCGACAGCAGAACGCCCTGGTAGCCCTGATTGCCCACGACGCGGAAATGGCCACCGAAGAGGCCTGACCCTTTCAAGTTCCAACAAAAAAGCCGGCTAACGCCGGCTTTTTTGTTGGCAATCTCCTACAGCAGGAACACGGTGGCCAGCCCCAGGAAAATGAGGAATCCACCGCTATCGGTCATCGCGGTGATCATCACGCTAGCCCCTATAGCCGGATCACGTCCCAAGCGCATAAGCGTCATGGGAATCAAAACCCCCATCAGAGCGGCCAGCAACAGATTCAAGGCCATAGCCGCAGTCATGACCACGCCCAGCGACCAGCTGCCGTATAGCCAGAACGCCACCAGGCCAATCACCCCGCCCCACAGCAGACCATTGATCAAGGCCACACCCAGCTCCTTGCGCAACAAGCGCGATGTGTTGCCAGTGCTGACCTGATCCAACGCCAGGGCGCGAACGATCATGGTGATGGTCTGATTGCCCGAGTTACCGCCAATGCCCGCCACGATTGGCATCAGGGCCGCGAGCGCCACCAGCTTCTCGATGGAACCCTCGAACAAGCCGATCACACGCGAAGCCAGAAAGGCAGTCACCAGATTGACGGCCAGCCAGGCCCAGCGGTTTCCGACCGACTTCCACACCGAGGCGAAGATATCCTCCTCCTCGCGCAGACCTGCCATGTTCAGGACTTCGCTTTCACTCTCCTCACGGATCAGGTCAACCATCTCATCGATGGTCAGGCGCCCGATCAGCTTGCCATCCTTCTCCACCACTGGCGCAGAAATCAGGTCGTAGCGCTCGAAGGCCTGCGCCGCGTCGTAAGCATCTTCATCCGGATGAAAGCTCACAGGGTCGCTGGCCATCACCTCGACCACCTGTTTATCCGGATCATTGACCAGCAGGCGCTTGATCGGCAAAACGCCCTTGAGCACACCGTCATAATCGACCACGAACAACTTGTCGGTATGCCCTGGCAGCTCCTTGAGACGACGCAGATAACGCAAAACCACTTCCAGGCTGACATCTTCGCGGATGGTGACCATCTCGAAGTCCATCAGGGCACCAACCTGATCCTCCTCGTAGGACAACGCCGAGCGCACACGCTCGCGCTGCTGCGCGTCGAGGGTTTCCATCAGCTCGAAGACCACGTCACGCGGTAGCTCTGGCGCCAGATCAGCCAGTTCGTCCGCATCCATATCCTTGGCGGCAGCCAGAATTTCGTGATCGTCCATATCGGCGATCAACGACTCGCGAACCGCGTCGGACACTTCGAGCAGGATGTCGCCGTCACGCTCGGCCTTGACCAACTGCCAGACAGTCAGTCGGTCATCGAGCGGAAGAGCTTCGAGAATATGGGCAACGTCGGCGGAGTGCAGATCGTCGAGCTTGCGCTGCAATTCGACGAGGTTCTGCCGATGAACCAGGTTCTCCACGAGATCCTGATGCTGGCCTTCCTGGCGATGGGTCAACCCCTCAACCAGCTTGTGGCGATGCAGCAGTTCGACTACTTGAGCAAGGCGATCCTGCAGGCTTTCTTGCGGCTTTTTGGCTTCTACTTCAGTCATACGGCACGCTCCACCCCAGCAGCAGGGCGCGCCGCGAGGGTCAATCAGTCAATACACGATTGGGCGGGGAAAATTTTGAGTAACTACTGGGTAAGTCCATGGTGGTATTCCACAAGCCCCGACGGGGCTGACCTTGTAATGATAGCACCGTACAACTGCATCAGGGCGACCAAATAGGGCTCAGAACAAGCGCTTGCATCACTGCCTTCAACCTGATTCTTCGACGCTTGCGCCAGGTCACAGGACACGCTGGAATTCCAGAGAAGCGCGACTAGGCTGGAATGGCAAACGTCAAGGAGGACGAGCCATGCTGCGACTGATCTGCGCAGGTCTCTGCGCATCCCTTTTCTACCCCCGCCAAAGCACTCTCGCATCCACCGTCTTTCGTTGCGAGGACGATAAAGGACGGATCACCTATACCCTGAGCGGCTGCCCGACTAGCGCAAACCTGTCGCTTCAAGACGCGCACAACCCAACGCCCGGACAAGGTCGCGCCATACCGCTGGCCAAGACAACGAATAAACACAGCGGCAAAAAGAGTCGATCTGCAAGCGAGCCCAAACTGACCGTGGTCGGCAGTAAAGAAGATGGCTGCGGCAATCAGATAACCGGCAGCGAACGACGCACCGCCATGATCCGTCAGCAGGTACGCAGTGGCATTACTCAGGCAGATGTCGAGAGTGCCTTGGGAGCACCCGACAGAATCACCAGTCAAGATGGCAACACCCGCTATCACTACGCCGACCGCCAAGGTAACAAGCGGCAGGTGACGTTCGATGAGGCAGGCTGTGTGAAAGGTAAACGCTGAAAAGCAAAAGGCCCGCATCACTGCGGGCCTTTTGTCAT
>NZ_LSOF01000010.1:13687-13831 GCF_001592875.1 Pseudomonas sp. BMS12
ACTCATAGCTCAGCTGGATAGAGTACTCGGCTACGAACCGAGCGGTCGGAGGTTCGAATCCTCCTGAGTCCGCCATCTAGGATGGCTTGCAGCAGTGCAAGCCATTTTGTTTCAACCAGTGGTGATCTGGTCTAAAACCACCAA
>NZ_LSOF01000010.1:13841-43381 GCF_001592875.1 Pseudomonas sp. BMS12
CGGACTCAGGAGGATTCGAACCTCCGACCGCTCGGTTCGTAGCCGAGTACTCTATCCAGCTGAGCTATGAGTCCGTGTCTCTTTTGCCTATCAGGTGTGACAACTGCCTGATCTGCGAAATATGGCGGAGAAGGGGGGATTCGAACCCCCGACACCCTTTTGAGGTGTACTCCCTTAGCAGGGGAGCGCCTTCGGCCACTCGGCCACCTCTCCGCAACACGGGGCGCATGATAACCATGTTTTCCCCGTTTGCAAAGCCAAAATTTCGAGAAAAATTAGTGGCTTGGTTCGTCACCCTTCTCTTTCTGGATGCGCTGGTAAATCTCTTCGCGGTGCACGGCAACTTCCTTCGGAGCGTTAACGCCAATGCGCACCTGGTTACCTTTCACGCCCAACACGGTGACGGTGACATCATCACCCACCATCAGGGTCTCTCCGACCCGGCGAGTCAGAATCAGCATTCCTTTCTCCTCACGGATTTCAATTTTCAGGACAACAGTCTGCAGAAATAAAATGGTGGCAGCCGCGCGTATATCAAGTACACGACCTTCACCCAAGTATTGACCAGCCCGGACAAAAGGAAAGCCCCTATCCAAACCGCCCAAAAACGCGAAAGGCGCGGACCAGCCGCGCCTTTCGGATCGATCATCACTCGGCCTGTCGGGCCGGTGCGTCCAGCTCGAAAGCAGTGTGCAATGCACGTACTGCCAACTCCAGGTATTTCTCCTCGATAACCACCGACACCTTGATCTCGGAAGTCGAGATCATCTGGATGTTGATGGCTTCCTTGGCCAGCGCCTCGAACATGCGACTGGCAACGCCAGCATGGGAACGCATACCAACACCAACGATCGACACCTTGGCAATGTTGATATCGCCAATGACTTCACGAGCACCCAGCTCACGCGCCGTATTTTCCAGGACAGTCATGGCGCCCTGGTAATCATTGCGGTGCACGGTGAAGGTGAAATCCGTGGTGTTATCGTGGGCTACGTTCTGCACGATCATGTCCACTTCGATATTGGCGGCACTGATCGGGCCGAGAATCTTGAAGGCCACGCCTGGAACATCCGGCACACCACGGATAGTCAGCTTGGCTTCGTCGCGATTGAAGGCGATGCCGGAGATGATCGGCTGTTCCATGGATTCCTCTTCATCAAGGGTAATGAGGGTGCCCGGACCCTCCTGGAAGCTGTGCAGCACGCGCAGCGGGACGTTGTACTTGCCGGCGAATTCCACCGAGCGAATCTGCAGCACCTTGGAGCCGAGGCTGGCCATTTCTAGCATCTCCTCGAAGGTGATCTTGTCCAGGCGCTGTGCCTTGGGAACCACACGCGGATCGGTGGTATAGACACCATCGACGTCGGTATAGATCTGGCACTCGTCGGCCTTCAGTGCCGCCGCCAGGGCGACACCAGTGGTGTCGGAACCGCCGCGACCGAGCGTTGTGATATTGCCCTGCTCGTCCACACCCTGGAAACCGGCGACTACGACCACGCGACCGGCCTTGAGGTCGGCCCGGATCTTGGCATCGTCGATCTGCAGGATGCGCGCCTTGTTGTGCGCGCTGTCGGTGAGAATACGCACCTGATTGCCGGTGTAGGACACCGCCGGCACATCGAGCTTGATCAGCGCCATGGCCAGCAGGGCAATGGTCACCTGCTCACCCGTGGAGACCATCACGTCCAGTTCACGCGGCACCGGCTGACCGTCGCTGACCTGCTTGGCCAGATCGATCAGGCGATTGGTTTCGCCACTCATGGCGGAAACCACGACGACAATGTCATCGCCCTTCTCGCGAAACTTCTTCACCTTCTCGGCCACCTGCTGAATACGCTCGACGGTGCCGACTGAGGTGCCCCCAAACTTCTGTACGATCAAAGCCATGTCAAAAAGCCGCCTGATTCCCCGAAGGGCGCCCATTAGACCCGCATCGGGTCACACTGCCAAGGCCCGCCGGACGCGCTGCAGGCCTTGTCTCTCCTGTTCTTACAGCGCGCCGTCGGCAAAGCTCGCGGCCAACGCCAACGCTTCATCCAGCTTGCCGGCATCGACACCGCCGCCCTGAGCCATGTCGGGGCGACCGCCACCCTTGCCCCCTACAGCCGCCGCAGCCTGACGCATCAGGTCGCCAGCCTTGAGCTTGGCGGTCAGGTCCTGAGTGACCCCGGCGACCAGCACGACCTTGCCGTCCTGCACGCCGCCCAGCAGGATCACCGCGCGGCCGAGCTTGTTCTTCAACTGGTCGACCATGGCCAGCAAGGCCTTGCCGTCCAGGCCATCGAGGCGCGACGCCAGCACCTTGATGCCCTTGACGTCCACGGCCGAGCCGGCCAGATCATTGCCGGCCGCGCTGGCAGCCTTGGCCTTGAGCTGCTCCAGCTCCTTTTCCAGCTGGCGATTGCGCTCGACCAGCGCGGACAGCTTGTCCAGCACGTTGTCGCGACTGCCCTTAACCAGTGCCGCCGCTTCTTTCAGCTGCTCTTCGGCGCCATTCAGCCAGGCCAGCGCCGCGGCACCGGTGACACCTTCGATACGGCGCACGCCGGCAGCCACGCCACCTTCGCTGGTGATCTTGAACAGGCCGATATCGCCAGTACGCGCTACGTGGGTGCCGCCGCACAGTTCGACGGAGAAGCCGCCGCCCATGGTCAGCACGCGCACGTCATCGCCGTATTTTTCGCCGAACAGCGCCATGGCGCCCTTGGCCTTGGCGGTTTCGATATCGGTTTCCTCGGTTTCGACTTCGCTGTTGCCGCGGATTTCCGCGTTGACCAGATCCTCCAGGGCCTTCAGCTGCTCGGGCTTGATCGCCTCGAAGTGGCTGAAGTCGAAGCGCAGCCGCTGGCTGTCGACCAGCGAGCCCTTCTGCTGCACATGCTCACCAAGGATCTGACGCAGCGCGGCGTGCAGCAGGTGGGTCGCGGAGTGGTTGAGAGCCGTGGCCTGGCGCACCGCCGCATCCACCTGAGCCTCGACGAGCGCACCGACCTTGAGGCCGCCCTGGGCCACGATACCGTGATGCAGGAACGCACCGCCGGCCTTGGTGGTGTCGCGCACATCGAAGCGCAAACCAGCGGCCGACAGATAGCCACAATCACCCACCTGGCCACCGGATTCGGCGTAGAACGGCGTCTGGTCGAGGACGATCACGCCCTCCTCGCCTTCGCCCAGGCTGTCGACGGCAGCTCCGTCCTTGAACAGGGCCACGACCTTGCCGCTGCCGCTGGTGCCCTGGTAGCCGAGGAAGACGGTATCACTGTCGACCTTGACCAGGCTGTTGTAGTCCATACCGAAGGCGCTGGCGGAGCGAGCGCGCTCGCGCTGGGCCTCCATCTCGCGTTCGAAGCCCTCCTCGTCGAGGGTCAGTTCGCGCTCGCGGGCGATGTCACCGGTCAGGTCGACCGGGAAACCGTAGGTGTCGTACAGCTTGAAGATCACATCGCCTGGAATGACCGATCCTTTCAGCTCGGCCAGGTCCTGTTCGAGGATCTTCAGGCCCTGTTCCAGGGTCTTGGCGAACTGCTCTTCCTCGGTCTTCAGCACGCGTTCGATATGCGCCTGCTGCTGTTTCAGCTCGGGGAAAGCCTCGCCCATCTCGGCGACCAGCGCCGCGACGATCTGGTAGAAGAAGCTGCCCTTAGCGCCCAGCTTGTTGCCGTGACGGCAGGCGCGACGAACGATGCGGCGCAGTACATAGCCGCGACCTTCATTGGACGGAGTCACGCCGTCGGCAATCAGGAAGCTGCAGGAGCGAATGTGGTCGGCGACCACCTTCAGCGAGGCTTGGCCTTCGTTGGTGCAGCCGATGGCCTTGGCGGCGGCATTCAGCAGATTCTGGAACAGGTCGATCTCGTAGTTCGAGTTGACGTGCTGCAGCACGGCGCTGATGCGCTCCAGGCCCATGCCGGTATCCACACTCGGTGCCGGCAGCGGGTGCAGCACGCCGTCCGCAGTGCGATTGAACTGCATGAACACGTTGTTCCAGATCTCGATGTAGCGGTCGCCGTCTTCTTCCGGCGTGCCGGGCGGACCGCCCCAGATGTGCTCACCGTGGTCGAAGAAGATCTCGGTGCACGGGCCGCACGGGCCGGTATCGCCCATCGCCCAGAAATTGTCGGAAGCGTACGGCGCACCCTTGTTGTCACCGATGCGGATCATGCGCTCGGCAGGGATACCGACTTCCTTGTGCCAGATGTCGTAAGCCTCGTCGTCGGTCGCATAGACGGTGACCCAGAGCTTCTCCTTGGGCAGGTTCAGCCACTTGTCGCTGGTCAGGAACTCCCAGGCGTAGGTGATGGCGTCGCGCTTGAAATAGTCGCCGAAGCTGAAGTTGCCCAGCATCTCGAAGAAGGTATGGTGACGGGCGGTGTAGCCGACGTTCTCCAGGTCGTTGTGCTTGCCGCCAGCGCGCACACACTTCTGGCTGGTGGTAGCGCGGGTGTAGGCGCGCTTCTCCAAGCCGAGGAAGCAGTCCTTGAACTGGTTCATGCCGGCATTGGTGAACAGCAGGGTCGGGTCGTTCGCCGGGATCAGCGAACTGGAGGCGACGCGGGTGTGGCCCTTCTCTTCGAAGAAACGGAGGAAGGCTTCACGGATTTCTGCGCTTTTCATCGATTTCATCCAGGCAAACGACAGCACGGCAAACGCCGGCAAAGGGCCGCATTATATCGGCCCCGAGCGGCATGGACAGCCCGTTTACGGGGAATTTGGATAGAAAACGACTATCGCACCCTCTGGCGTTCACAACCCGAGGAGAATCAGAGCTCGGTAGGGACGATCAGGATGCCAGCGCGCAGGCCGTTGCGGACCTTGGGGTTGGGGAAAATGATGCGCGCGCCCTGCTCCTCCACCAGCCAGCGGGTGCCGGCGATGTCCTCGGCCAGCAGGAAACCCGGCTCCAGCTCGGTGAAGTTCTCGATATCGGCCGGCAGGTGCAACTGGAAGGCGTCGCTGTGCTTGATCACCTCGCGGGCCACGGCAAACAGCTGCAAGCCGTCCAGCGACTCGGTCGGCGGCTCGCAGTTCTCCACCAACTGACGCAGGCGGCGCTCCAGCAGGTCGAGATTGACCGCCTCGTTTTGCCCGAAGGGCCTCGCCTTTCCCAGCTCCAGGGTAAAGGCCTCGGCGCCCAGACGCGCATAGGTGTATGAGCTGAAGGTGATGCCGGTCTTGCGCTGCAGCAGCACGGCATCGATACCGGCGGCATTCAGCCGGGCCAGCTCGGCGCGCGAGTGTTCACGACCTTCGACATAGGGATAGAGGGCGAACTGTTCGATCTTCGACGCGCGGATCGCGGTATGCAGGTCATAGTGCAGGCGCGCACGGCCTTCCCGAGCGAAAAAGGCAGCGGCGTAGCGCTCCAGCTCGTTGGCACGCAGCGCCTCGAAACCGCTGCTCTGCTCATGCCGCCCATCGAACAGGCGATTGATGTCCTGCTCCACGTAACGTTCGCCACGGCGCATGGCCTCGGGATTGCCGAACAAAAAGAGGATGCGGGCACTCGGCAGCAACTGGCCGGAGGCGATGGCCTGCAGCAGGCGGTCGAGTAGCTCGATCGGCGCCGTTTCGTTGCCGTGGATACCCGCCGACAGCAGCAGGTCGAGGCCGCTGTCGTCGTGGGCCGCAGGAGTGACTTCCAGCGCGCCCTCACCCAGCCAGTGCAGGCGCGCGCCCTCGCGCGTCAGCTGAATCTTCTCGGTCGGCTCACGGCCGGCCAGGGTCAGTTCGAGCAGTCGGCCAAGGGCGAGCATGGGACTTCCTCAGTGGTTGCAGTCTGGACCGTGCACATGGTCTTCGTCGTCATCACCCAGCTCGGCCGGCTCCATTTCCAGCTGCAGGCCGACCAGGTTGGTGGCTTGCGGGCGCAGTATCAGATTGGCGAACTCGGCATCGCCCTCCTCCACGTCCACACCGATCAGCAGCTGGTCGCCAACTGCCTGGATCCACACTTCCTTGCCCTGCCACATGACGGCGAAGCGGGTGCAGGAGGTTTCCAGCTGGGTGCCGTCGGTATCTTCGAGGATGAGTTGCAGGGCTTCGGACATGTTCAGGGTACTCAGACGAGTTGGAAGGGGTAGACGGAGCCCAGTTTAAGGATCTGCGTCAGTTCATCCAGTGCCGTGCGGCACTCGATCAGCAATTGCGGGTCGGCCAGGTCGCTTTCCGCCAGGCGGTCACGATAGTGCTTGTCGACCCAGGTATTGAGGGTAGCGAATAGCGCAGGAGTCATCACCACGCCCGGATTGACCGCGGCCAGCTCGTGCTCCTTGAGCGCCACGCGCAGGCGCAGACAGGCCGGGCCGCCGCCATTCTGCATGCTCTGCTTGAGGTCGAACACCTTGACCTCGCGAATCGGCCCATTGCCACTGGTGAGCTGCTGCAGGTAGTTCCAGACATTGGCGTTGTTGCGGCACTCCTCCGGTACCACCAGCAGCATGCCGCCGTCGGCGCGGGTCAGCAGCTGGCTGTTGAACAGGTAGGAGCGCACCGCATCCTCCACGCTCACCGCCTCGACCGGCACGCGCACAGCCTGGAAGTTGCCGCCGCGACGGGCCAGCTTGTCGCCCAGTTCGGCCAGCACCTTGTCGGTGTCGAGGAAGGCATCCTGGTGATAGAACAGCACTTCGCCGTTGCCTACCGAGATCACGTCGTTGTGGAACACGCCCTGGTCGATCACGTCGGGATTCTGCTGGGCATAGACCACACCCTCTGCGCCCAGGCCATGCAGGCGGGCCACCGCCTGGCAGGCCTCCAGGGTCTGCCGTGCCGGGTACCGCAGCGGTTGCGGGTAACGCGCATCGAAGGCGCTGCGACCGAACACGAAGAACTCCACACCGGCATCGCCGTAATCCTTGCAGAAGCGCGTGTGGTTGGCCGCGCCCTCGTCACCAAACTGGCCCACGGCGGGCAGTGCAGCGTGGTGGGCGAAATGTTCATCGTTATTGAACATGGCGCGCAGCACGCGACTGGTGGTCGGGTGCTCGATGCTGCGGTGGAACTTGCAGTTGAGGTTGGCGGCGGTGAAATGCACGCGGCCATCGGTCGTATCGGCGCTGGGGCTGACGGTGCAAGAGTTGGCCGTCCACATGCAGGAGGCAGAACTCACGGCGGCCAGCAATGGCATGGCCTCCTTGGCGGCCTGGGCGATGACCTGAGCATCGGTTCCACTGAAGCCCAGGCTGCGCAGCGCGGCCACATCCTGGCGCTCCTGCGGGGCGAATACGCCCTGCTTGAAGCCCATGTCCATCAGCGCCTTCATCTTGCCCAGGCCCTGCTTGGCGGCCTCCTTCGGGTTGGACGCCACCTGGCTGTTGCTCTGCGAAGCCACGTTGCCGTAGGACAGACCACCGTAGTTGTGGGTCGGACCGACCAGGCCGTCGAAGTTCATTTCATAGGCGGACATCACAGACTCACTCCCGGGGTCAGGGTGGCGGGCAGGCTCAGGGTTTCACTTTCCAGCGATGCGACCGGGTAGGCGCAGTAATCAGCGGCGTAATAGGCACTGGCGCGGTGGTTGCCGGAAGCGCCGACGCCACCGAACGGCGCGCTGCTGGCGGCACCGGTCAGCTGCTTGTTCCAGTTGACGATGCCGGCGCGGCTCTCGATCAGGAACTGCTGGTAACGCTCGGCGGAATCCGACAGCAGGCCGGCCGCCAGACCGTACTGGGTGTTGTTGGCCTCGGCGATGGCGGCATCGAAGCCGTCGTAGCGGATCACCTGCAGCAGCGGGCCGAAGAACTCCTCATCGATACGCTCGGCGACAGCCGTCACATCGAGGATGCCCGGCGTCAGCAACGCGGCAGTGTCTACCGGCTGGATCATTTCCAGCAGCGCCACGGCACCCTTGTCGATCAGATGTTTCTGCGCCTTGAGCAGGTGCTCGGCCGCCTGCAGGGAAATCACCGAGCCCATGAAAGGGGCCGGCTGCTCGTCGAAGGCACCGACCTTGATGGTCGAGGCCACGGCCACCAGGCGCGCCAGCAGAGCATCGCCCCAGGCGCCGACCGGCACCAGCAGACGCCGCGCGCAAGTGCAGCGCTGGCCGGCGGAGATGAAGGCGGACTGGATGATGGTATAGACGGCGGCATCGACATCGGCGACCTGATCGACCACCAGCGGGTTATTGCCGCCCATCTCCAGCGCCAGGATCTTGTCCGGACGGCCGGCGAACTGGCTGTGCAGCAGGTTGCCGGTGCGGCTGGAACCGGTGAAGAACAGCCCATCGATGCCCGGATTAGCAGCCAGGGCCACGCCGGTTTCGCGAGCACCCTGCACCAGGTTGAGCACGCCAGCCGGCAAGCCGGCCTCGATCCAGCACTTGACCGTCAGCTCGGCGACTTTCGGGGTCAGCTCGCTGGGTTTGAATACCACCGCGTTGCCGGCCAGCAGCGCCGGCACGATATGCCCGTTGGGCAGGTGGCCGGGGAAGTTGTAAGGGCCGAACACGGCGACCACGCCATGTGGCTTGTGGCGCAGTACGGCAGTGGCGTCGGCCAGCGGACCGCTCTTGGTGCCGGTACGCTCGCGGTAGCTCTGCACGGAGATGGCGACCTTGTTGACCATGCTGGTCACCTCGGTTGCAGATTCCCACAGCGGCTTGCCGGTTTCCTCGCCGATAGCGCGGGCCAGCTCGTCGGCATGGCTCTTCAGGGTGGCAGCGAACTGTTCCAGCACGGCGATGCGCTCTTCCAGCGGACGCCGCGCCCAGGCCGGGAAGGCGGCGCGGGCGGCATTGACTGCCTCATCGACCTGAGGGGCACTGGCACCCTTGCCACTCCACACGGCTTCCTGGGTCACCGGATCGAGCGAATCGAAGGCCTCGCCCTGCCCAATCTGCCAGGTACCTGCAATGTAGTGAGTGGTCATTATTTGCTCTCCTTGGCCGACAGCGGCACCGCGCGTACCTGGCTACCGGCACTCAGCTGCAGACGCTTGGCGGTTTGTGCATCGACTACCAGCGTGCCGGACGCCATGCGCGCAGAGGCGGCGGTGATGCGGCAGTCTTCGCGCTTGCGGTTATGGATCAGGTAGGGAATGGCGTCGTCGCCCGGCGTACCAATCGCCAGGACCAGGGTCTGGCTGTCACGCACGGCGCGGATCTTGTCGGTTTCCACTTCGATCGCCGGGCCGGCGTCGAAGATGTCGACATAGCCCTGGTAGCTGAAACCCTCGCCCTTGAGCATGGCCAGCGCCGGCTCGGTGTCCGTGTGCACACGCCCGATGACGGCGCGCGCCTCTTCGGAGAGGAAGCAGGTGTAGAGCGGAAACTTGGGCATCAGCTCGGCAATGAAAGCCTTGTTGCCAACGCCGGTGAGGTAGTCGGCCTGGCCGAACTCCATCTTGAAGAAGTGCCGACCCAAGCTGTCCCAGAATGGCGAGCGACCGCTGGCATCGGACATGCCGCGCATCTCGGCGATCACCTTGCTGCCGAACAGCTCACGGAATTCGGCGATGAACAGCAGGCGAGCCTTGGACAGCAGGCGGCCATTGAGCCCCGTGCGGTGCTCGGCATGCAGGAACAGCGAGCACAGCTCGGAGTTGCCGGTCAGGTCGTTGGCCAGAAACAGGGTGGGAATTTCGCGGTGGATCTTCAGTTCCTGGGAGGCGCTGACGGTAAGACCGACCCGGTAGTTGTACCAGGGCTCACGCAGGCCCACCGCGCCTGCCACGGCAGAGATGCCGACGACCTTGCCATCGTCGTCCTCGAGCACGAACAGGTAGTCGGCATCGGCGCGCTCGACCTGGCCACTGAAAGTCTTTTCCGCCCAGCCGACCCGGTGCGTCAGACGCTCCTCGTTGGCCGGCAAGGTGGTCAGGCCGGTGCCAGTGCTACGGGCCAGCTCGATCAGCGCCGGCAGATCGGTGCTACGGACGGGACGAACGATCATATTGCCTCCAGAATTTCACCCCTCTCGGGGCCAGGGGTGAGGGAACCGCCCTCATCCGGCCCAGCGGGCCACCTTCTCCCGACGGGAGAAGGGTTAAAGCATCAAACCGCGACCAGCCGCACGCTGGCGCCTTCGCCGACGCCCAGGGCCTCGGCCGCCTCGGCACTGAGCATCACCGGCTTGCCGGGCACCCAGTCGAGCTCGGCGACGATGGCGCGGAAATCCTGGAGCTGGCCGTTACTCACCAGGTACTGACGCCCGCCCTTGCCCGGCTCGCCAAGGCGCACCGGCACCACGCGGCTCTGGGCGATGGAGCGGATACCCGAGGTGCGTGCATGCAGGGTCGGGCCACCGTCGAAGATGTCGATGTAGTGATCGGTCTCGAAGCCTTCGCGCATCAGGATGTCGAAGGTGATCTGCGCCCGCGGGTGCACCTGCCCCATGGCTTCCTGGGCGCTGTCCGGCAGCAACGGCACATAGATCGGGTAATGCGGCATCAGCTCGGCGAGGAAGGTACGGCTCTTCAGGCCGCACAGGCGCTCGGCCTCGGCGTAGTTCATGTCGAAGAAGTTGCGTCCGACCGCATCCCAGAACGGCGAGTCACCCTGCTCGTCGCTGTGGCCGACTATTTCCACCACCACGGCATCGGCGAAGCGTTCCGGCTGGCCAGCCATGAACAGCAGGCGGCCACGCGAGTTGAGCTCGGCGACGGGGCTGTCGACCAGGTCGCGCTGCACGTAGAAGCTGGTCAGCAGGCTGTTGCCGGTGAGGTCGTGGCACAGCGAGAGGACGTGAATCTTGTTGTGGATCTTCAGCTCGCGCGCGGCGTGCACGAAGGTCTCGTTACGGAAGCTGTAGAAAGGTTCGGAGTAGCCGGCCGAAGCGACGATCGCCGAACAGCCGAGCAGCTTGCCACTGGCGGAGTCTTCGAGGACGAAGAAATAGCTCTCCTCGCCATTGAAGCTGACCTCGGCGGCGAAGGACGCCTCGGAGGCGGCGATCTTGTCGCGCAGGCGATTGGCGTCATCCGGCAGCGAAGTGACGCCCACCGGGCTGTCCGCCGCCAGACGCTGCACTTCGGCAAGGTCGGACATCTGCGCAGGGCGCATCACCAGCATGACGTTACTCCTTTCCCGGAACTGCGCCCCTCGACAGGGCGACTTCGAATAAAAACCCCAGAAGGACCTGAGTCTCCTCTGGAGAAAGACCGGCACCAGTCCGGCCACGCATGGAGCGGCTCATCCTGAGAATGGGGGCAGCGCCTCCTGCGCCGCCCCGTCAAGCATCAGCCCTGGACCAGCTTGGCCACGCCGCTCTCGAAACGATCCAGGCCCTCATCGATGTCGGCATCTTCGACCACCAGGCTGGGGGCGAAACGCACCACATCGGGGCTGGCCTGCAGCACCATCACGCCCTCAATGGCCACCGCATCGAGCACGGCCTTGGCCTTGCCTTTCCAGGCGTCACTCAGCACGCAGCCGATCAGCAGACCCAGGCCACGCACTTCACTGAACAGGCCATAGCGCTCGCCAATGGCCTCGAGACGCTGCTTGAACTTGGCATGCTTGGTCTTGACGCCCGCCAGCACTTCGGGGGTATTGACCACGTCCAGCACCGCCTCGGCCACCGCACAGGCCAGCGGGTTACCACCGTAGGTAGTGCCGTGGGTACCGACCGCCAGGTGCTTGGCCAGCTCGGTGGTCGTCAGCATGGCGCCGATGGGGAAGCCACCGCCCAGGCTCTTGGCGCTGGAGAGGATGTCCGGGGTTACCCCGTAGTGCATGTAGGTGAACAGCTCGCCGCTGCGGCCCATGCCGCTCTGCACTTCGTCGAAGATCAGCAGCGCGTTGTGCTCATCACACAGCTTGCGCGCGCCTTCCAGGTAGGCCTGATCCGCCGGCAGCACGCCGCCCTCGCCCTGGATCGGCTCCAGTACCACGGCACAGGTCTTGTCCGAGATGGCCGCCTTCAGCGCATCCAGGTCGTTGTACGGGACATGGCTGATGCCCTCGATCTTCGGCCCGAAGCCATCGGAATACTTGGGCTGACCACCGACGCTGACGGTGAACAGGGTACGGCCGTGGAAACTGTTTACCGCCGCGATGATCTCGTGCTTTTCCGGGCCGAACTTGTCGTGGGCAACACGGCGGGCCAGCTTGAAGGCCGCTTCATTGGCCTCGGCGCCGGAGTTGCAGAAGAACACGCGCTCGGCGAAGGTCGCCGCCACCAGCTTATGTGCCAGGCGCAGGGCCGGCTCGTTGGTGAACACGTTGGAGATGTGCCACAGGGTATTGGCCTGCTCGGTCAGCGCCGCCACCAACGCCGGATGGCAATGACCAAGAGCGTTGACGGCGATACCGCCCGCGAAGTCGATCAGCTCGCGACCATTCTGATCCCAGACTCGTGAGCCCTCGCCACGCACCGGCACAAAGGCGGCAGGGGCATAGTTGGGCACCATGTACTGGTCGAAATCGGCGCGTTGCACCGGGTCGTGCTGAACGGACATCGGGGATCTCCTGAATTAGGAACACCGCACAAAATGGCAGGTGATGAAAGGATTGTAGGGGCTGCCCGGAGCACCGCATTGTCGCCATGCGACAACTTCTTACAGCGGCAACCCGCGGTTTTCCTGGGCTTTCGGCAAAGCGACAGAAAGCTGCGGAATTGCGCAGTTTAAACGCTGCGCGGGGGATCGGGGCATTTCGCTGCGCCCCTGCGGCCCGCCCATCTGCGCAACACATCCATTCAGCCTACTGATGGGAAGTTGGGCTCCGATTTACCCGAGGGTTTATTGCGGTGCGGCTTTAGCCGCGATAACCGGCAGCGGCAATGCGACCCACATCGCGGCTAAAGCCGCACCCACGAAAAGCATGAGCCAGCACTCAAACTTTCAGGCAGCGCAAACGCCCCTTCAGGAGGGTGAGTGGAGTCGCCGTGGAAGGGCTTGAGCGGCACGGACGCCGCAAGAGCCGCGACCGCCCAAACAGGGATGGCCTTCGCGACAGGCCCCTGGAGTAGCGATGGAACGAACCCGGAGCGAAGCGCCGGATGGCGGGGCAAACGCTTTTGATTACTTTTGGCGGGACCAGCCATCCGACGACTGACAAGAGTGACCCGCCCAGCAGGGCGGAACAGAAACATCGAACAGCACGATAAGCAGCTGCTGCGCGAAAACAGACTAGCTGCCGACCTCAGCCCCGCTCTGCCGCCGCCGGTGCAATCTCGAACGGACTGGCACTGCGTCGCTGGTTGCGATCTTCGCGCGGAGTGGCGCCGAAGAAGTTGCGGTAGGCGCTGGAGAAGTGCGGGCCGGAGGAGAAGCCGCAGGACAGGCCGATCTGGATGATCGACTTGCTGGTCTGCATCAGTAGCTGGCGCGCCTTGTTCAGGCGCAGCTCCAGGTAGTACTGGCTGGGCACTCGATTGAGGTACTGCTTGAAGATGCGCTCCAGCTGGCGGCGCGACACGCACACATGCTGGGCGATCTCGTCGGTGGTCAGCGGCTCTTCGATGTTGGCCTCCATCAGCAGCACCGCCTGGGTCAGCTTGGGATGGCTGGAGCCGATGCGGTTCTGCAGCGGAATGCGCTGGCGCTCGCCGCCTTCGCGAATGCGCTCGACCACCAGCTCCTCGCTCACTGCGCCAGCCAGCTCGGCGCCGTGGTCACGGGCCAGCACGGCCAGCAACAGGTCGAGCACGGCCAGGCCGCCGCAGGCGCTGAGACGGTCGCGATCCCAGTCGAACAGGTGGCTGGTGGCGATCACCTTGGGAAAGCGTTCGGTGAAGTCGTCCTGCCAGCGCCAGTGCACGGCGGCGCGGTAGCCGTCGAGCAGGCCAAGCAGTGCCAGCGGATAGACGCCAGCGGACAGACCGCCGATGGCGACGCCGGCACGCGCCAGCTGCTTGAGCGCCGAGGCCAGCGCCGGCGCGACCTGAGCTGGCGGCTCGTCCGCCAGCAGGAACAGCTTCTGACAGCCATCCAAGCGCCCGACCCAGGGCTCACCCGGCAGGCGCCAGGCTCCCTCGGCAGGTGTTTCAGCCTGGAGGAAGCGCAGTTCGTAGGACACTTCTGGATGGACGCGCTGCGCCATGCGCAGAGCCTCCTCGGCCAGGGCCAGGGTCGTGGGCCTGGTTTCTGGCCAGATCAGGAAGGCAATGCTGTGGGCAGTGGGCGTCATGGTTGCCAGTCTAGTGCTTACTTCAGGCTGCCGGAAAGGAACTGCTTCAGGCGATCGGACTGCGGGTTGGCCAGCACCTCGCGCGGGCAGCCGGTTTCTTCGACCAGGCCCTTGTGCAGGAAGATGAGCTGGTTGGACACCTCGCGGGCGAAGCCCATCTCGTGGGTCACCACCACCATGGTGCGGCCTTCCTGGGCCAGGTCCTGCATGACCTTGAGCACTTCACCGACCAGCTCGGGGTCGAGTGCCGAGGTCGGCTCGTCGAACAGCATCACTTCCGGCTCCATGGCCAGGGCGCGGGCAATGGCCACGCGCTGCTGCTCGCCGCCGGACATATGTGCCGGGTACGCATCTTTCCGATGCGCCACGCCAACCTTGGCCAGGTAATGCTCGGCCTTTTCCAGCGCCTCCTTCTTCGGCACGCCAAGCACATGCACCGGCGCCTCGATGATGTTCTCCAGGGCGCTCATGTGCGACCACAGGTTGAAGTGCTGGAACACCATGGACAGCCGCGAGCGCATGCGCTGCAACTGTTTGGCATCGGCCGCCTTGAGGGCGCCGTCCTTGTTGGCCACCAGCTTGAGCTCTTCGCCATTGAGCAGGATCTTGCCGCCGTGCGGCTGCTCCAGCATGTTGATGCAGCGCAGGAAGGTACTTTTGCCCGAGCCACTGGAGCCGATGATGCTGATCACGTCGCCGGCCTTGGCCGCCAGGGACACGCCTTTCAGCACTTCGTGGTCGCCGTAGCGTTTGTGCAGATCCTGAACTTCGAGTTTGTACATGGTTGAGTTCTCGCTTGGCTCAGTCGCTCAACAGGCGACCCTGACGAATGGGTTGCTGACCGGCCACCTTGGCCAGCCAGAGTCCGGGTTGGGCGAAGCGCAGGCGCTCGCGCACGTAGAGCACGCCGGAGGTGGAAGCGCGCACGATGCTGTGGCGATCCTCCAGCGGGTCAATAACTTCGAACAGTGGATCACCGGCGGCCACACGCGCACCAACCGGTTGCAGGAAACTGACCACGCCGGCATGTGGCGCATAGGCGTATTCGGCGCCGGAAAAGGGAGTGGGCACACAGCTCGGTGCCGGCGCCGGCGGCCAGATACCGTCGATCAGCCCCTGCCCGGCCAGATAGGCCAGGATGCTTTCGGCACTGGCTTCGGCGCGCTCGCGCTCGGTGTCGGCCATGCCACCCAGCTCCACGGTCGCCGCCTGACAGGCCAGCGGCACGGCAGCTGAGGGAAAACGCCGGGCCAGACGCAGCCAGGCCAGCGAACAGGCCTCATCGAAGGAACTGCCGCCGGCATCCTCGGCCACCAGCACGGCGCCGGCGCCCAGACGCGCAGCCAGCTCGGCGAATGCCTCGGCCTGCTGCGGAATCATGTACAGGTGCACCACGGCATCGAAGTCACAATGCAGATCCAGCACCAGGTCGGCGTCACAGGCATGGCGCAACAGCAGGCGCTGCAAGCCCTGCAGTTCGGAGCCGGCCGGCGGCAGTGCCTCCAGGGCGGCACGCATGGCCTGGCGGATCAGCCGCACATTGGCTTCGGCATCGCCACCCAGGCGACCGTCCAGCTGCACTGCAACCAGATCGGCCAGGTCGACGAAGTCGCGATTGAAGTTCTTGCCACTGCCCAGTTCGAAACGCCCCTGGCTGGAGGCCTGGAGCATCTGACCCAGGCCGATGGGGTTGGCCACCGGCACCAGTTCGATTATCCCCCGCAGGCGACCCTGCCCTTCCAGCTCGGCCAGCCTGCGCTTGAGCTCCACCGCCACGCGCATGCCCGGCAGTTCGTCGGCGTGCAGGCTGGCCTGGATATAGGCCTTGCGCTCGCCACTACCGAAACGAAACACGCTCAAACTGCGCTCGGTCCCCGGGCAGCCCCAGGGCAGACGATGATCGATGCGCTGCATGCTCAGGACCTCAGTGCTTGCGCGGGGCCAGGTAGGCCAGGTAGCGGCGCTCGGCCAGCTTGAACAGGCGCACCAGGATGAAGGTCAGGCACAGGTAGAACACACCGGCGGTGATATACGCCTCGAACGGCAGGTAGTACTGCGAGCTGACAGTCTTGGCCGCACCGGTGATGTCGATCAGGGTCACCACCGAGGCCAGACTGGTGGTGTGCAACATCATGATCACCTCGTTGCTGTACTGCGGCAGCGCACGGCGCAACGCCGAAGGCAGGAGGATGCGGCGATAGAGCTTGCCACGCGACATGCCCATGGCCTTGGCCGCCTCGATCTCGCCATAGGGCGTGGCCTTGAGGCTGCCAGCAAGAATCTCGGCGCTATAGGCACTGGTGTTGATGGCGAAGGCCAGGCAGGCACAGAAGGTGGCGCTGGACAGGTAGGGCCACATGAAGCTCTCGCGCACCGCCTCGAACTGCGCCAGGCCGTAGTACAGCAGGTACAACTGCACCAGCATCGGTGTGCCACGAATGGCGTAGGTGTAGAGCCAGGCCGGGAAGTTGACCACCGCCTGCTTGGACACCCGCATCAGTGCCAACGGCACGGCCAGCGCCAGGCCAAAGGCGAGGGAGATCAGCAGCAGCTTGAGGGTGACCAGCACGCCGCCGAAGTACATTGGCAGGCTGTCGAGTACCACGTTGTAGTCGAAAAGCATGGCAGCTCCCTCAGATTTCCATGGCCTTGACGCCTACCGAATAACGGCGCTCAAGGAAACGCAGCACCAGCAGCGACACGCTGGTGATCGCAAGGTAGATGGCGGCTGCCAGGAGGATGTAGGTGAAGGGCTCGCGGGTCGCGTCGCCGGCACTCTTGGCGCGGGCCATCATGTCCTGCAGGCCGACCAGGGAGATCAGCGCGGTGGCCTTGACCAGCACCAGCCAGTTGTTGGTGAAGCCCGGAATCGCCAGGCGAATCATCTGTGGCACCAGGATGCGGAAGAACACCCGCAGCGGGCTCATGCCGTAGGCCATGCCCGCCTCGCCCTGCCCCTTTGGGATGGCCATGAAGGCACCGCGAAAGGTCTCGGAGAGGTAAGCGCCGTAGATGAAGCCCAGAGTACCGACACCCGCCACGAAGGGATTGATGTCGATGTACTGGTCATAGCCCACCAGCGGCGCGATGCGGTTCACCAGGTCCTGACCGCCGTAGAAGATCAGCAGGATCAGCACCAGATCGGGAATCCCGCGGATCACGGTGGCGTAGGTCTCGCCCAGCAGGGCCAGCCACTTCATGGGCGACAGGCGAAAGGCCGCACCCAGCAGGCCAAGTGCGATGGCCACCGCCATCGACAGCAGAGCCAGCTGCAGGGTGAGCCAGACGCCGTCGAGAATGGTCGAGCCGTAGCCGTTGAACATGGAATCTATCCTCTGAGAACGCAGGAGGAACGCCCTGCTTCAGGGCAGGAGCACTGGGTGAGTCCGGCGGAGCGCCATGCCCACCCGGCCCGACCCACCTTCCCCGCACAGGGCAAGGTGGGTACAGCGGCGTTATTCGCCGTAGACGTTGAACTGGAAGTACTTGTCCTGCACTTCCTGGTACTTGCCGTTGGCACGAATGGCCAGGATGGCGGCGCTGATCTTATCGGCCAGGGCCTTGTCGCCCTTGCGCACGGCAATGCCGGCACCGTCACCGAAGTACTTCGGATCGTTGTAGTCCGGGCCCACCAGGGCGAAGCCCTTGCCGGCGTCGGTCTTGAGGAAGCCGTCGTCGATGTTGACCACGTCGGCCAGGGTGGCATCCAGGCGACCGGAAGCCAGGTCGAGGAAGATTTCGTTCTGCGAGCTGTAGCGCACCACTTCGATACCGGCAGGGGCATACATCTCGGTGGCGTAGCGGTCATAGATGGAAGCGCGCTGCACGCCAACCTTCTTGCCTTTCAGGTCGACCAGCGGGTCTTTCAGCTCGGTACCGGCCTTCATCGCCAGCTTGGCAGGGGTGTGGTAGTACTTGCCGGTGAAGTCCACGGACTTCTTGCGCTCTTCGGTGATCGACATGGACGACAGCACGGCGTCGAACTTGCGCACTTTCAGCGCCGGAATCAGGCCATCGAACTCCTGCTCGATCCACTGGCACTTGACCTTCATCTCTTCGCACAGGGCGTTGCCGATGTCGTAGTCGAAGCCGGTGATGTTGCCTTCCGGGGTCTTGTAGGCGAACGGCGGGTAGGCCGCCTCGATGCCGATGCGCAGGGGTTTTTCTTCTGCCTGGACCAGCGCACTGAAAGCGGTCAGCGCCAGTGCGCCGAGAAGTACGATCTTCTTCATCTTGTGACTCCTTCGAATGGGTACAGCGATTGGCAGACTGAGTTCGCCATGGCCACGGGTAAATTGTAGAAAGTGTCGCCATCTTTGCCGGTGCCAGGCACGGGCAAGAGGGTCGGGCCAAGTGGCCGGCATTCTATCGGGCGGGGTAAGGTCGATATTTCTTGAAAGCGACAACAAATTACAGAAGCACAGGACGGACAGGGCGTCCGTATTGACAGGTCATCCGAAACGTGACCAGCGAGACAGAAAAGTACAACCAAGTATTCAGGCAATAACCACGCCACTTCTGGCGAAGCCCAGCAATACAGGGCCTGTAGCGGTCTTCTCGATTTATCTCCGCCTCATGATGGCGCGCACTGTTTCCATCCGCCCCGAAACGGCGCGCGACGTTACCCCGGCGTTACAGCCGCAGCGCAAATACCGATATTCATCGTCTGAAAAAACAAACCCCAGCTTGTGGCCGGGGTTGTGCACGCTTGCATGGCGCCCGAATCAGGCGACTTGCATGGTGCGATGGGTGTCGATGAGGTGCTGCACCACGCCAGGATCGGCCAGCGTGGAGATGTCGCCGAGTGCCTCGTACTCGGCGGTGGCGATCTTGCGCAGGATGCGGCGCATGATCTTGCCCGAACGGGTCTTGGGTAGCCCCGGAGCCCACTGGATAACGTCCGGCGAGGCGATCGGGCCGATCTCCTTGCGCACCCAGTTCTTCAGTTCCTGACGCAGCTGTTCGCTCGACTCCTCACCAGCATTGAGGGTGACATAGACATAGATGCCCTGCCCCTTGATGTCGTGCGGCACGCCAACCACTGCGGCCTCGGCCACTTTCGGGTGGGCCACCATGGCGCTCTCGATCTCGGCGGTGCCCATGCGGTGGCCGGAGACGTTGAGCACGTCATCCACGCGGCCGGTGATCCACCAATAGCCGTCCTCGTCGCGACGGGCGCCGTCGCCGGTGAAGTACATGCCCTTGAAGGTCTTGAAGTAGGTATCCACGAAGCGGTCGTGATCGCCGTACAGGGTGCGCGCCTGGCCCGGCCAGGAGTCGATGATCACCAGGTTGCCCTCGGTGGCGCCTTCCAGGATGTTGCCCAGGTTGTCGACCAGCGCCGGCTGCACGCCGAAGAACGGCCGCGCAGCGGAGCCCGGCTTCATCGGATGCGCGCCCGGCAGCGGGGTCATCAGGCAGGCGCCGGTCTCGGTCTGCCACCAGGTATCGACGATCGGGCAGCGGCTCTGGCCGACGTTCTCGTAATACCACTGCCAGGCTTCCGGGTTGATCGGCTCGCCCACCGAGCCGAGCAGGCGCAGGCTGGAGCCGTCCGCGCCCTCCACGGCAGCCTTGCCCTCGGCCATCATGGCGCGGATGGCGGTCGGCGCGGTGTAGAGGATGTTGACCTTGTGCTTGTCGATGATCTTGGCCACGCGGGTCACGTCCGGGTAGTTCGGCACGCCCTCGAACATGACCGTGGTCGCGCCATTGGCCAGCGGACCGTAGATCAGGTAGGTGTGGCCGGTGACCCAGCCGATGTCGGCGGTGCACCAGAAGACTTCGCCGGGGCGGTAGTCGAACACCCGCTCATGGGTCAGCGCGGCATAGGTCAGGTAGCCGCCGGTGGTGTGCAGCACGCCCTTGGGCTTGCCGGTACTTCCCGAGGTATAGAGGATGAACAGCGCCTCCTCGGCGCCCATTTCCTTCGGCGCGCAGGTGCTGCCCGCGACGCGCATCAGGTCCTCGAACCAGATATCGCGATGCTGGTTCCACTTGATCTCGCCGCCAGTGCGCTTGACCACGATGATCTTCTGCACGCTGGCGGTTTCCGGGTTGGTCAGCGCGTCGTCGACGTTGCTCTTCAGCGCTACCTTCTTGCCACCGCGCACACCTTCGTCGGCGGTGATCACCACCTTCGACTTGCAGTCGATGATGCGCCCGGCCAGGGCCTCCGGCGAGAAGCCGCCGAACACCACCGAGTGGATGGCACCGATGCGCGCACAGGCCAGCATGGCCACGGCGGCCTCGGGAATCATCGGCATGTAGATGGTCACCACGTCGCCACGGTGCACGTCCTGGCCGCGCAGGGCGTTGGCCAGCTTGCACACCTGCTCGTGCAGCTCGCGGTAGGTGATCTCGCGATGCTCGGAGGGGTCGTCGCCCTCCCAGATGATCGCCACCTGGTCGCCACGGGTCTCCAAGTGGCGATCCAGGCAGTTGGCGGAAACGTTGAGGGTGCCGTCGGCAAACCACTTGATATCGACATGGTGATCGTCGAAGGAGGTCTGCTTGACCTTGGTGAACGGCTGGATCCAGTCGATGCGCTTGGCCTGCTCGCGCCAGAAGCCGTCCGGATTGATCACCGACTGCTGATACATGGCCTTGTAGGTAGCCTCGTCGGTCAGCGTGTTGGCGGCCACCTCGGGGCGGACCGGATAGAGGGAAGCAGCAGTCATGTGGATACCTCGGCGGGACAGTTGTTTTTGTATGCCGCCTTTTGTATCCCCCGACACCTTGTGGGGCCATTCGACCAAGGTCTTACCGCTCTACGACCATGGTCTCAGGGGCAAATTACAGGCAAAAAAAGGGCGACCCTGGGGTCGCCGCCAATTCATTCCGGGGAGGAATGTCAGAAACGCAGTCCGGGTATCGCAGGAGCCGGACGCTGGCAATTTTTGTCGCCGCAGCTCAACGGCGCCATTGCACCTTGGTCGTAGACCCTCACAGTGCTCGCCCCTGGCGGACAACCCCTAGTCCTTGCCGAGGCCATGCTGGCGCAGCTTGTTGGCGATGGTGGTGTGCGACACGCCTAGGCGCTTACCCAGCTGGCGGCTGCTCGGGTGCTCGGCGTACAGGCGCTCCAGCACCACCTTCTCGAAGCGGCCAAGAATGGCGTCGAGGTCGCCCTCGGTGGAGAACTCGCCGAGCGGCTGCGGCGCGCCGTAATCCGGCAAGCGGATATGCTCGGCCTTCACCGTGCCGCCGTCGCACAGCGACACGGCCTGAAACAGCACGTTCTCCAGCTGGCGTACATTGCCCGGCCAGTGGTAGTGGGCCATGCGCTCCAGGGCCTGGGGCGCCAGCTTGGGCAACGGGCAGCCGATCTGCCGGCTGGCCGAGTCGAGAAAATGCTCGACCAGCGGCGCCAGGCCATCCAGGCATTCACGCAGCGGCGGGATATGCAGGCTGAGCACGTTGAGGCGGTGGTACAGATCCTGACGGAACTCGCCCCTGCTGCACAGCTCGGACAGGTCGACCTGGGTCGCACAGATCACCCGCACGTCCAGGTACACCTCCTCGTCGCTGCCGACGCGGCGGAAGCAGCCGTCCTGCAGAAAGCGCAACAGCTTGGCCTGCAGGCGCGGGCTCATCTCACCCACGCCATCGAGAAACAGGGTGCCGCCGGCGGTCAGCTCCAACAGACCGAGTTTGCCTTCCGGGCGCGCACCCTCGAAGGCGCCGGGGCCGTAGCCGAACAGCTCGGTCTCGGCCATGGATTCCGGCAGCCCCGCGCAATTGAGCGCCATGAACGGCGATTGCCCGCGCGGGCTGGCCAGGTGGCAGGCACGGGCCAGCAGCTCCTTGCCGGTGCCGGTCTCGCCCTCGATCAACAGCGGCGCATCCAGCGGCGCCATGCGGCGCGCCTCGCGCACCACGGCGGCCATCACTTTCGAGCTCTGGAAGATGCTGTCGAAGCCGCGCAGCTCCTGCTTGCGCACCTGATAGATGCGCTCACCGACCCGATCGGCGCGGTGCAGGGTCAGCACGGCGCCGGCCAGCGCCTCGCTCTCGTCGTGCTCGTTCTGCAGCGGCGCGATATCGGCGAGAAACACATCGCCCTTGACCTTGACCCGCAGGCCGTTGATCCGCGACTTGTTGGCGCGCACCAGCTCAGGCAGGTCGAAATCCTCGATGTAGCGCGACAGCGCCATACCCGGCACCTCGTCCACCCGCACGCCAAGCAGCTGCGCGGCGCTACGGTTGGCGGCGACGATGCTGCCACCCATGTCGATGGACAGCACCGGAAACTCCAGTGCGCCGAGCAGCGCGTTGAGCTCCAGGTGACGGCGCTCGCTGGGCATCAGACCGACACGCTTGACGCCGAAAACGCCGGGAATGGCCTCGAACTTCGGCCGCAATGACTGGAACTGCAGATTGATCAGGTTCGGGCAGTGCAGATAGATGGCATTGCCCTGCTCGCCACCGACCTCGCCACGGGCGACGTTGATGCCGTAGTCGACCAGCAGGTCGAGGATGTCGCGCAGGATGCCGACGCGGTTCTGGCAGTGAACTTTGATACGCACGATTGGGACCCGTAATTGTGGTTATGGCTGGGTCACGGCCGGATGTTTCGCAAGGCGGCCGTCGATTTCCGTCAAGAATATGTGACAGTCAGCGCCAGCAACAAGCCGAATATCTGCCAGCCTGGCAAAGTCGTAACCAAAACTTTACGCAAGAACGGGTACTCGCCGCCGCACCACCCTCTCCCGCCTCTTTCATGCCGTGAGCCCCTGGCGTTATTCCTTGTCCCATACAAGAACAACAGCCCCAGCGGGAGGCCTGCATGAAAGGCACGCAGTACGTGGCCCGGGAACCGGATGCCGATGGCTTCATCGACTACCCGGAAAGCGAGCACCAGGTGTGGAACACCCTGATCAGCCGCCAGCTCAAGGTGATCGAGGGCCGTGCCTGCCAGGAGTACCTGGACGGCATCGAACAGCTCGGCCTGCCCCATGAGCGCATTCCCCAGCTCGGCGAGGTCAACCGGGTGCTGGCCGCCACCACCGGCTGGCAGGTCGCGCGAGTGCCTGCGCTGATCCCCTTCCAGACCTTCTTCGAGTTGCTGGCCAGCAAGCACTTTCCGGTCGCCACCTTTATCCGCACCCCGCAGGAGCTGGACTACCTGCAGGAGCCGGACATCTTCCACGAGATCTTCGGCCACTGCCCGCTGCTGACCAACCCCTGGTTCGCCGAATTCACCCACACCTACGGCAAGCTCGGCCTGGCCGCGACCAAGGAGCAGCGCGTATACCTGGCGCGGCTGTACTGGATGACCATCGAGTTCGGCCTGGTTGATACCCCGCAGGGCCGGCGCATCTACGGCGGCGGCATCCTCTCCTCGCCGAAGGAGACGGTCTACAGCCTCTCCAACGAGCCAGAACACCAGCCGTTCGATCCGCTCGAAGCCATGCGTACTCCCTATCGCATCGACATCCTGCAGCCGCTGTACTTCGTCCTGCCGGAGCTCAAGCGCCTGTTCGAGCTGGCCCATGAGGACATCATGGGCATGGTGCAGCGAGCCATGCAGCTCGGCCTGCACGCACCGAAGTTTCCGCCCAAGGCGGCCTAGAACTAAGCTCCCTTCTCTCAGTCACGGTAGAGAGGGGCAGATATCCAAGCCCACGAATTCCCAAGGAGCCCGAAATGACCAGCCTTGCCCAAGCCCAATGCGAAGCCTGCCGCGCCGACGCGCCGCATGTGTCGGAAGAAGAACTGGCCAGCCTGATCCGCGAGATCCCCGACTGGAACATCGAAGTGCGCGACGGCCATATGGAGCTGGAGCGCCAGTACCTGTTCAAGAACTTCCGCCACGCCCTGGCCTTCACCAATGCGGTCGGCGCCATCGCCGAGGAAGTCGGCCACCACCCGGCCCTGCTCACTGAATGGGGCAAGGTCACCGTGACCTGGTGGAGCCACGAGATGAAGGGCCTGCACCGCAACGATTTCATCATGGCCGCGCGCACCGATGTGCTGGCCAATGCCGCCGAGGGTCGCAAGTGAGCCATTTCGCCGCCATCGCCCGCGTACCCGGCGACCCCATTCTCGGCCTGCTCGACGCCTATCGCGCCGACCCCAACCCGGCCAAGGTCGATCTGGGCGTCGGCGTATACAAGGACGCCAGCGGCCTGACACCGATCCTGCGCGCGGTGAAGCTGGCCGAGCAGCGCCTGGTCGATGGCGAAACCACCAAGACCTATATCGGCGGGCACGGCGCCCCGGAATTCGGCGAACGCCTGCTGCAACTGGTCCTCGGCGAGCACAACGCCCTGCTCGGCGAGCAACTGGCCGGCGCCACCCAGACGCCAGGCGGCACCGGCGCGCTGCGCCTGGCGGGCGAATTTATCGCCCGCAATCTGCCCGGACGCAGCATCTGGCTGAGCGACCCGACCTGGCCGATCCACGAGACCCTGTTCGCCGCCTGCGGCCTGCGTGTCGAGCACTACCCCTATGTCGGCGCCGACAACCGCCTGAATGTGGACGCCATGCTCGACGCCCTGCAGCGCGTGCCGGCCGGCGACGTGGTGCTGCTGCACGCCTGCTGCCACAACCCGACCGGCTTCGACCTGAGCGCCGACGACTGGCAGCGCGTGCTGGCCGTGGTCAAGGCACGCGAGCTGCTGCCGCTGGTCGACTTCGCCTACCAGGGCTTCGGCGACGGCCTGGAGCAGGACGCATTTGCTGTGCGCCTGTTCGCCAGCGAGTTGCCGGAACTGCTGGTGACCAGCTCCTGCTCGAAGAACTTCGGCCTGTACCGCGAGCGTACCGGCGCACTGATCGTGCGCGCCGACAGCGCCAACAAGCTGGTCGACGTGCGCAGCCAACTGGCCTTGCTGGCCCGCGGCCTGTGGTCCACGCCGCCCTCCCACGGGGCTGCCGTGGTGGCAGAGATTCTCGGCGATGCAGAACTGAAGGCCCTGTGGACTGCAGAAGTGGATGCCATGCGCCAACGTGTTGCCAATCTACGCGCTGGCCTGGTCGAAGCCCTGCGCCCGCATGGCTTGAGCGAACACTTCGTCCATGTGGCACAGCAGCGCGGCATGTTCTCCTACACAGGACTGACGGCCGAGCAGGTGACGCGCCTGCGTGAGGAGTTCAGCGTCTATCTGGTCAATAGCGGCCGGGCCAGCGTGGCGGGGATGGCGGAAGATCGCCTGGAATATCTGGCCGCAGCGATTGCCCGAGTCTGCCAGGACTGAACGAAAACGCCGCCCACAGGCGGCGTTGTTCATTTAAGCGAGACCAAATTGACGGCGGCATAGCCGCTTTTCTCCCTCCGGGAGAGGGTCGGGGTGAGGGAGCCTGCGCTCAGGCCAGTGCCGTACCGAATGCAATCCGAAACCGGCTGAACCGCACTCCGCTTTAGCCGCGAGGCAGGCGGCACAGTCGCTGCCCCTGATCGCGGCTAAAGCGGAGTGCCGCCCAACCGCCCCACGAAAAGCGCTTGAAACGCAGTGGGTGCCCTGCGACTGCGTCACCGGGGCGAGCCTTAACACGACGAAGCCCTGCGCCAAAGCTCACCCGCACCCTCCTTGTGGGAGCGGCTTCAACCGCGATGCAGGCAGCACAAGCGCTGTGCAGAACCGGAGTACCACCCAGCCGCTCCCACGCAAGGCGCGCTGAGCCCTAGCCCTCAATCCAGCTGATCGTCGCGAATCAGCACATAGCTGGCATCGGCACGGTCGTAGACGTAATACATCTCCACCTTCAGGCCACGCACCACCGCCACGTAGTCGCCGGGCTCGGCGACGAAGTACTCGCCGCTATCGGCCTTGGCCTCGCACTCGATGCGGGCGTTGAAGAACAGTGCCGGGTCGCTGTCATCGAAATACTCCTCGCGCTCGACGGCATCCCATTCGGCCGGTGCCTCGAAGGCACCTTCGATAAGGATGCGGGCGTCGCCCAGCTCCAGTTCCTCGGCGTCCGGATCGTTCTCGTCCGGGCGGTAGACGGTGCAGTCCAGCGCATCGGTATGCTTCTTCAGGCTCATGGCTTGCTCCGTGGTGCGCGTTGGCGCAGGTAGTCCAGCACGGCCGACTGTTCGCCGGCGAATTCGATGCGCGCAGCCTTGCTCTCGCGCTGGTAGACGTACATCGGGTCGTAGTATTCGCGCAACAGGCCCTCGATCCAGCCGCGGTGAGTGTCCACCGCGCCGCTGCGCGCCTGCTCCTCCAGCCCCTGCTGCAGGATGGCGCGCAGGCGCGCATGGCGCTCGCCGCCCAGGCGCTTCTGGATATTGTCCATGCTCTGCAGCATGCGCTCGGCGAACAGGCTGAAGCCGCTCTCCTCGCCATGCTCGCCGATGAACTCGGCGGCCAGGTCAATCACGTAGTCCTTGAGGATGCGCTCCACACGCCCCTCGACGCTGTCTTCCAGCCACACCATGGGGTACTGCTGCATACCCTGGTGCAGTGACAGGGGCAGCGAGCAGGTACCGATCAGGCGGCTCTCGTCTTCCAGTACGAACTGCTGCTGGCCACGCGCGCGGCGTTTGAGCAGGTCGATGGCCAGGCGGTTCTCGAAATCGATCTGCGCCGGCTGGCCGGTGGCACGCTTGCCGAAGCTGGAACCACGGTGGTTAGCGTGGCCTTCCAGATCGACGCTGTGATCCAGGGCAGCGATTACCTCGGTCTTGCCGGTGCCGGTCATGCCGCCGACCACCACGAAGTCACACTCGGCCACGGCGCTGTCGAGGGTCTCGATCAGGAAGGTACGCATGGCCTTGTAGCCGCCGATTACCCGTGGGTAGTCGATACCAGCTTCCTTGAGCCACTGCTGGACGATCTGCGAGCGCAGGCCGCCACGGAAGCAGTACAGGTAGCCGTTCGGGTTGGCCCGAGCGAAGGCGGACCAGGCCTCGACGCGCGCGGCCTTGACCTTGCCGCCGACCAGTTGGTGGCCCAGCTCGATGGCCGCCTGCTGGCCCTTCTGCTTGTAGCAGGTACCGACCTTCTGCCGCTCGACATCGGTCATCAGCGGCAGACTGGTGGCATTGGGAAAGGCGCCCTTGGTGAATTCCACCGGGGCACGCATATCCATCATCTGCACATCGTTGAGGAAGAGTTCGCGGTAGTCGGCCGTGTTGTCGCGCATCACAGCACCTCTACCGCGTAGGTCTGTCGCTCGACCAGTTGGCCGATAGGCGCAAGGCTCAAGCCCAGCTCGACGGCCACGGCCAGAAACTCGGCTTCGCCCTCCGCATCGACCGCAATCAGCAGGCCGCCACTGGTCTGCGGGTCGCACAGCAGGTCGCGCTGCGCATCGCTGATCGGCGCGATCTTCTCGCCATAGCTGTCGAAGTTGCGCAGGGTGCCGCCGGGCACGCAGCCCTCGGCCAAGTAGTAGTCGACCCCCGGCAGGCGCGGCACGGCGGCGTAGTCCAGCTGAGCGGTGAGATTCGCGCCATCGGCCATTTCCACCAGGTGGCCGAGCAGACCGAAACCGGTGACATCGGTCATCGCCCGCACGCCGGCCAGCTTGCCGAAGCGGCTACCGGGCTTGTTCAGAGTGCACATCCAGTCGCGCGCCAGGCCCACGTCCTGCTCGCGCAGCTTGGCCTTCTTCTCGGCGGTGGTAAGGATGCCGATGCCCAGCGGCTTGCTCAGATACAGCTTGCAGCCGGCCGTGGCGCTGTCGTTGCGCTTCATGTGCTGCTTGTTGACCACGCCGGTGACGGCCAGGCCGAAGATCGGCTCCGGGGCGTCGATCGAGTGGCCGCCGGCCAGCGGGATGCCCGCCTCGTCACACACGGCACGGCCGCCACGAATCACCTCACGCGCCACTTCCGGCGGCAAGACGTTGACTGGCCAGCCGAGGATGGCGATGGCCATCAGCGGGTCGCCGCCCATGGCGTAGATGTCGCTGATCGCGTTGGTCGCGGCGATCCGGCCGAAGTCATAGGGATCATCAACAATGGGCATGAAGAAGTCGGTGGTGGAGACCACGCCGCGCTCGTCGTCGAGCGCATACACCGCGGCGTCGTCGCGCGAGGCGTTGCCAACCCAGAGTTTGGGGTCGAGATTCTGCGCGCCGCTACCGGCGAGGATCACTTCCAGCACCTTGGGGGAAATCTTGCAGCCACAACCGGCACCGTGGCTGTACTGGGTCAGGCGGATCGGTTCGCTCATCGAACTCACTCGGCAATTACGGAAAACAGGCGGCGGATTCTAGCAAAGCTGTTCTTTCAAGCCTGCGCCCATATAATCGCCGCCGTTCTACTAACCTGACGAGGCGCGGCCACTGGCCCTGCCACTTCGAACCTTTTCCGCTATTGAACCGGAGAATCTTCATGCTCAAGCGCACCCTGGCGCTAGCCGCCGCTTTCACCCTGTCCCTGTCCGCCACCCTGGTGCATGCCGCCGACGTGCTGAAAGTCAGCGCCATCCCCGACGAAGCCCCCACCGAGCTGCTGCGCAAGTTCAAGCCGCTGGGTGCCTACCTNGAAAAAGAGCTGGGCATGAAGGTCGAATTCGTCCCGGTCGCCGACTACCCGGCCGTGGTCGAAGCCCTGGCCACCGACCGTCTGGACCTGGCCTGGCTGGGTGGCTTCACCTTCGTCCAGGTACGCCTGAAGACCGGCAATGCCATCCCGCTGGTCCAGCGCGAGCAGGACGCCCAGTTCACCAGCAAGTTCATCACCGCCAACCCGGACGTGAAATCGCTGGCCGACCTCAAGGGCAAGACCTTCGCCTTCGGCTCCATTTCCTCCACCTCCGGCAGCCTGATGCCGCGTTACTTCATGCTGCAGGACGGCATCAAGCCGGAAAGTTACTTCAGCCGCATCGGCTACTCCGGCGCGCATGACGCCACCGCTGCCTGGGTCCAGGCCGGCAAGGTCGATGGCGGCGTGCTCAACGCCAGCGTGTGGGACAAGCTGGTCGCCGCCGGCAAGGTCGACACCAGCAAGGTCAAGGTCTTCGCCACCACTCCGGCCTACTACGACTACAACTGGACCGTGCGCGGCACCCTCGATCCGGCCCTGACCGCCAAGATCAAACAAGCCTTCCTCGCCCTCGACCCGGCCAACCCGGAGCACAAGGCGATCCTCGACCTGCAGGCAGCCTCGCGTTTCATCGAGACCGCGCCGGAAAACTACAAGGGCATCGAGGACGCCGCGCGCGCCGCCGACCTGCTGAAATGAGTCTGCGCCTGACCCGGGCGACCCTGCAGCACGCCAACGGAGTCCACGCCCTGCGCGGCGTGGACCTGAGCATCGGCGCCGCCGAGCGGGTCGCCATCATCGGCCCGTCCGGGGCCGGCAAGTCGAGCCTGCTCAACCTGCTGGCCAGCGCCCTGGCGCCCAGCAGTGGCGAGGTCGAACTGCTCGACGAACGCCCCTGGCAGCTCTCCGCCGGCGCCCGCCAGCGCCTGCGCGCGCGCATCGGCCTGATCCACCAGGCGCCGCCGCTGCCGCCCCGGCAGCGCGTGGTCACTTCCGTGCTGGCCGGCAAGCACGGCCCGCGGGGCCTGG
>NZ_LSOF01000010.1:43481-125048 GCF_001592875.1 Pseudomonas sp. BMS12
CAGCGCCTGCGCGCGCGCATCGGCCTGATCCACCAGGCGCCGCCGCTGCCGCCCCGGCAGCGCGTGGTCACTGCCGTGCTGGCCGGCAAGCTCGGCCAGTGGGGCCTGGGCAAGAGCCTGCTCAATCTGCTGCACCCCGTCGATATCCCCGGTGCCCGCCAGGAACTGAGCAAGCTGGATCTGGCCGACAAGCTGTTCGCCCAGTGCCAGCAGCTCTCCGGCGGCCAGCTACAGCGGGTCGGCATCGCCCGCGCGCTGTACCAGGCCCCCGAGCTGCTGCTGGCCGACGAGCCGGTCTCGGCCATGGACCCGGTGCTGGCCGACCACACGCTCAGCGTGCTGTGCCGGCATGCCGAGACGCACCGGGTCACCCTGATCGCCAGCCTGCACGCGGTGGACCTGGCCCTGGCGCACTTCCCGCGCATCGTCGGCGTGCGCGACGGGCAGATCGCCTTCGACCGCCCGGCCAGCGAAGTTACCCCGGAACTGCTCGACGCCCTCTATGCCAACGAGCAGTTGGTGTCGCCGCAGGTACCGGCAGTAACCCTGAGCCTGCAGATTCCGCGATGCTGAACCCAATGCCGCGAATGTCACCTGTAGGAGGGGCTGGGCAGCACTCCACCTTGGCCGCGATGCCTCTACAGGCGCTCGGGCTGCACAGTGCCACACCGTGGGAGCGGCTTCAGCCGCGATGCCTTTACGCTGCCCCATTCGCGGCTAAAGCCGCTCCCACAAAGCCATCCCACCTCAGGGCAGCCCTATGCTAAGCCGCGATAACCGCGACCCCGCCGCCCTGCCCCGCCTGCTGCTGACCGTGATGGCCGTAGCCCTGCTGTGGCCGGGCATCCAGCTTGCCGAGCTGAACCCGGGCGTGCTGCTGCAGGCCGACAGCCAGAGCGAAATGGGCCGTTTCGTTGCCGCATTCTGGCCACCGGCGCATGGCCCGGACTTCCTCCAGCTGTTGCTGGACGCCACCCTGCAGACCCTGGCCATCGCCACCGCCGGCATGGCCCTGGCGCTGCTGGTGGCGATTCCCGCTGGCCTGGCTGCAAGTCGCGCGCTGTCGCTGACCGCCGCCTCCCGCAGCGGTCGCCCGAGCGCCCTCGGCCAGGCGCTGCGCTGGCCGGTGCGTGGCCTGCTGATCTTCCTGCGCAGCGTGCCGGAGATCGTCTGGGCGCTGCTGTTCGTGCGTGCCGTCGGCCTCGGCCCGACCGCCGGCGTGCTGGCCATCGCCATCACCTACGCCGGCATGCTCGGCAAGGTCTACGCGGAAATCTTCGAGTCGGTCGACCAGCGCCCGGCCCACGCCCTGCTACAGGCCGGCAGTGGCCGCCTGGCCGCCTTTGTCTACGGCATCCTGCCGAATGCCGCCGCCGAACTGACCTCCTACACGGTGTACCGCTGGGAATGCGCGATCCGCGCCTCGGTGGTGATGGGTTTCGTCGGTGCCGGCGGCCTGGGCCAGCAGATCGACCTGTCGCTGCGCATGTTCGCCGGTGGCGAGGTCGCAAGCATGCTGCTGACCTTCCTCCTGCTGGTGCTGCTGGCCGACCAACTCAGCCGCGTGCTGCGCGGGAGGCTGGCATGAAGCGCCTGGGCAATCTGGCGCTGCTGCTGGCGATCCTCGTCGCCGTCGCCGCGTCGTTCGCCTACCTGGGCCTGGATCTGGCGGCGCTGGGCGAGGGCGACAACCTGCGGCACATGGGTGCCTACGCCGCACGCTTCCTGCAGCCCGACCTGAGCGCCACGCACCTGCTGGCCATCGGCCGTGGCGCCCTGGAAACCCTGGCCATGTCGGCCCTCGGCACCCTGCTCGCCGCCGTACTCGGCCTGCTGCTCGCGTTGCCGGCGGCCGGGCGCTTCGGCTGGCCGCTGCAAAGCCTGGTGCGCCTGCTGCTCAACGGCCTGCGGGCAATTCCGGAACTGGTGTGGGCGGCGCTGATGGTGCTAGCCGCCGGCCTGGGGCCAAATGCCGGCACCCTCGCCCTGGCCCTGCACACCGCGGGAGTCTTGGGCCGGTTGTTTGCCGAGGCCCTGGAGAACACCCCACGAGAACCGGCCGAGGCCATCCGTTTGCAGGGTGGCAGCCAGATCGCCGCGTTCTGCTACGGCACCTTGCCCAACCTGTGGCCGCAACTGCTGGCCTACTCGCTGTACCGCTGGGAAAACAACATCCGCATGGCCAGCGTGCTCGGTTTCGTCGGCGCCGGCGGCCTGGGGCAGATGCTCTACGTCAGCCTCAGCCTGTTCCAGGAGGCGCAGGCCAGCACGGTGATCCTGGCCATGCTGGTGCTGGTGTTCGCGGTGGATGCTCTGAGCGGCTGGACACGCCAGCGCTGGGTCAGGGCCTGAGCAGAACGCGCAGCGACTCGTCATCTGAACCATCGCGCTGAAACCGGCAGCTTGCGTCGCGCCTGAGGAGCCGCATTCCAACCCGCGCACGCCCTTCGCTGGATTCTCGCTTACGCGGGAATGACGAGGCAGACGACCGACGTTGCCACGCCCGCAGCGATCCTAGGCCTTGCTGGCCTTCGCTTCGCTGCCACCACAGTGGCCATGCTGTAGGCGATCGCGGCCCTGCTGCTTGGCCTGGTAGAGCAGGCGATCCACGGCCTCGACGAAGGTCAGGGGCGTGTCGTTGGCCTCCGGAATGATGGTACCGACGCCCAGGCTGATGGTCAGCAATGGCGCCACATTGGACTGATCGTGGGGTATGCGCAGCTGGCGCACCAGTTGGCGGCAGCGTTCGGCGACTTTCTGCGCCGACACGGCATCGGTCTCCGGCAGCACCAGCACGAACTCTTCGCCACCGTAACGCGCCACACAGTCACGCGGGCGCACGCCGGCCTCCTGCAGGGTCTGAGCGACGCGCCGTAGGCATTCGTCCCCCTGGATATGGCCGTAGTGGTCGTTGAACTGCTTGAAGTAGTCGATATCCAGCAGGATCAGCGACAGCGGCCGGCGCGTGCGCTGGGCGCTGCTCCACTCGATATCCATGATCGAATCGAACATGCGCCGGTTGTTGATGCCGGTCAGGCCATCCTGATAGGAAAACGCCTCCAGCTGTTTCTGCAGGCGCAGCAGCTCTTCTTCGGTCTTCTTGCGCTCGCTGATATCGAACATGAAGCCGACCAGCGCCTCGGTCTCGCCGGCCTCGTTGCGTAGCACATGCACCACGTCGCGAATCCACACGTAATCGCCACTGGCAGTCAGCGCGCGGTAGTCGGCCTCGTGATCGATGCCGCTCTGCGATTGGGTGATACAGAAGTTGACTACCTTTTCGCGGTCTTCCTCGTGAATACGCTCGGCCCAGTCGTTGGCGCTGATCCAGCTCTGCTGCGTCCAGCCCAGCAGCTGTTCGATCTGCGGGCCGATGTAGGCGAAGGTCATGCTCGCCCAGTCGATCTTCCAGGGAATCGCCTTGGTCGACTCCAGCAGGGTCTTGTACACGGCGCTGTCGGCCTGGAAGGGATCGCTCATGAGCGGGGCACCACAGGAATGGACGTTAGCCAGAGGCTATGCCGGCAGGGCCCTAGAAGTCCACCTTGCCGCGCCCGGCCTTGATCGCGCCGCGCTTGCTCTTGCCCTCCAGACGGCGCTTCTTCGAACCCAGGGTCGGCTTGGTCGGGCGCCTGGCCTTCTCGGTCTTGCCGGCGCTGCGGATCAGCTCGGCCAGGCGCTCCAGGGCGTCGGCACGGTTCTGTTCCTGGGTGCGGTACTGCTGGGCCTTGATGATCACCACGCCGCCCTCGGTAATGCGGCTGTCGCGCAGCTGCAGCAGGCGTTCCTTGTAGAACGGTGGCAGCGACGAGGCCTGGCTGTCGAAACGCAGGTGCACCGCGCTGGACACCTTGTTGACGTTCTGCCCGCCGGCGCCCTGGGCCCGAATGGCGGTCAGCTCGACTTCGGCATCGGGCAGATGGACGCTGTTGGAAATCACCAGCATGGCGCGGTCTTCATGGCAAACGGCGGCCAAGGATAACCCGTAGCCGCCTGCAGCAGGTCGACAGCGAACGACAGCCGCCTCGGAAAGGATCTTTCGAAATTATAATTAGTCTTTATAAATCAAATGTTTATATACAGAAATTAGATAGTCGGGGTTGCCATGCCCGTCCGCATTCCCTAGGGTAAAAAGCATGTGGCCCCAGATCGCACCCATCAGCTCCTTGCTGAGCGGAGTCGCACTGCTTCTGCTCGGCAACGGCCTGCTCAACACTTTGCTCACACTCAAGGGGGCGGCTGAAGGGTACTCGACGACCATGCTCGGACTGATCATGTCGGGCTACTTCGCCGGTTTCTTCATCGGCATCTGGGTCGGCGGCCCGCTGGTTCGCCGAGTCGGCCATATTCGCGCCTTCGCCTTCTGTGCCGCCCTCGCCGCCATCTCCGCCCTGCTCCATGTACTGATCGTGAACCCCTGGGTCTGGCTGCTGTTGCGGGTGCTCTACGGCATCGCCCTGATCAGCCTGTACATGGTCATCGAGAGCTGGCTCAACGCCCGCGCCACCAGCGAGAACCGCGGCAAGATCTTCGCCCTGTACATGGCGGTCAACCTCGGTGCCCTGGCCCTCGGCCAGCAATTTCTGCACTTCGATACCAGCCTGAGCTTCGCCCTGTTCACCGTCGCCGCGATCTTCATCGTCTCGGCGCTGATGCCGGTGACGCTGACCCGCCAGATGCAACCCAGCCTGCCGGAAGCGCCGAGCAGCAACCTGCGCGAGCTGTTCGCCATCGCCCCGCTAGCTCTCGCAGCGTCGGGCCTCTCCGGCCTGTCGCTGAGCGGCTTCTGGGGTATGGCCCCAGCCTACGCCAACCTGCTGGGCTTCGACGCCGGCGGCGTCGGCCTGCTGATGACCGCCACCATTCTTGGCGGCGCCCTGCTGCAGTGGCCGATCGGCCGCTTCTCCGACACCCACGACCGACGCTGGGTCATGTTCTGGGTCGTGACACTGGCCGTGATCACAGCCATGGCCATGGCTCTGGTACCTGCCGGCAAGTTGCTGCTCGGCCTGTTTTTCCTCTGGGGCGGCCTGTCCTTTGCCATCTACCCCCTGGGCGTGGCGCAACTGATCGACCAGTTGCAACCGGACGAAATCCTCGCCGGCTCCGGCAGCCTGCTGCTGGTCAACGGTGTCGGTGCCGCCTGCGGGCCGCTGCTGGTCGGCGTGCTGATGGAGCAGTTTGGCGCCATAGCCCTGCCGCTGTACTTCGCCGCCACCCTGGCCCTGCTGGCCGGCTACACCCTGTACCGCCTGCGCCATGTCAGCGACCTGATCAGCGGCGACCAGGCCCACTTCATGCCCATGCTGCGCACCAGCCCGACTGTGCTCGAGCTGATGCCCGATGCCCCGCCACAGGAGCACAACGAAACCACGTCTTGATGACGTCCGAAGGCTGCTTCGGCAAGGCCCCGAGCCTACCCCAAGCAGCCAGAACCAGGCCCTTAGGGCCATTCTGGAGAAACACGCCATGCTACTCGCCACCGACCTGGACGGAACCTTCCTCGCCGGCGACCCGGAAGATCGTCTCAGCCTCTACCAGACCATCGTCGCCCACCCGGAAATCCGCCTTGCCTATGTCACCGGGCGCAGCCTGGAAGCGGTACTGCCGCTGCTGGCCGATCCGACCCTGCCGCAACCCGACTTCATCATCGCCGACGTCGGCGCCAGCCTCTACGACGGCCAGACCCTGCAACCCATTCAGCCCCTGCAAGGACAGATCGACCTGCGCTGGCCTGGCGAATCGCAGGTTGCCCAGGCCCTGGCCGGTTTTGCCGACCTGGAGCGCCAGGACGTACCCCAGGCCCGCCGCTGCTCCTACTTCTGCACCCCGGAGCGCGCCGCCGACCCGGCCCTGCTGGAGGCCGCCGAGGCGCTGGATTGCGACCTGCTGTACTCGGCCGAGCGCTATCTGGACTTCCTCCCGCGTGGGGTCAACAAGGGCTCCAGCCTGCAGGCCCTGGCCGACTGGCTGGAGCTGGAACACGACCAGGTACTGGCCGCCGGCGATACCCTGAATGACCTGTCCATGCTCAGCTCCACCTTCAAGGGCGTCTGCGTCGGCGCCTCCGAGCAGGGTCTGCTGGAGGCCACCTGCAACCACTCACGCACCCTGCACGCCACCCGCACCGGCTGCGGCGGCATCCTCGAGGCATTCGCCCACTTCGGTTTCCTCGGCGAGCACGGCATCGCCGCCGAACGCCGCCAGGCCGCGCAACCGGGCAAAGCCGATCTGGTGATCGTCTACCACCGCCTGCCCTACGAGGAGCATCGTGTCGACGGCAAGCTGCAGCGCCGTCGTCCGACCTCGCCCAACGGCATCATTCCGACCCTGCTGAGCTTCTTCGCCGACGGCCGCAAGGGCTCCTGGGTCGCCTGGGCGGTACACGAAGAAGACAACAGCGAGGCCTTCGACACCCATACCACGGTGGACGCCGAGCGCTACCCGCGGCTGACCGCTGCGCGGGTGCCACTGAGCAAGGAGAAGGTCGACATCTTCTACAAGCGCTTCTCCAAGGAAGCCTTCTGGCCGACCCTGCACACCTTCTGGGAGCGCGCCACCTTCAACGAGGACGACTGGCTGGTGTTCTGCGAGGTTAACCGCGCCTTCGCCGAACGCACTGCCCTGGAGGCCGCCGAAGGCGCCGTGGTGTGGCTGCACGACTACAACCTGTGGATGGTCCCGGCCTACCTGCGCGAGCTGCGCCCGGACCTGCGCATTGCCTTCTTCCACCACACCTACTTCCCTTCCGCAGACGTGTTCAACGTGGTGCCCTGGCGCCGACAGATCGTCGGCAGCCTGCTGCAGTGCGACTACATCGGCTTCCATATTCCGCGCCAGGTGGAGAACTTCGTCGACGTGGCACGCGGTGTGTTCCCCCTCAAAACTCTCGACCGGCAGAACTGCGCGCCGCGCTTCCTCACCTACGGCTGCGCCGTGGGCCTGGAGCGCATGACCACCGCCCTGGACACCGGCACCCGCACGGTCAAGCTCGGCGCCCACCCGGTAGGGCTGGATATCGAGCGGGTCCGCAATGCCCTGGAAGCACCGAAGATCAAGGAACTGATGACGCGTCTGCGCGAGGACCTGGCCGGGGTCAAGCTGATCCTCTCGGTAGAGCGCCTCGACTACACCAAGGGCATCCTGGAAAAGCTCAACGCCTATGAGCGCCTGCTGGCGGAAAACCCCGAGCTGCTGGGCAAGGTCACTCTGGTGACCGTGTGCGTGCCGGCGGCCAAGGAAATGACCATCTACGACGAGCTGCAGAACCAGATCGAGCAGGCGGTGGGCCGTATCAACGGCCGCTTCGCCCGCATCGGCTGGACGCCACTGCAGTTCTTCTTCCGCAGCCTGCCCTTCGAGGAAGTCAGCGCCTGGTACGCCATGGCCGACGTGATGTGGATCACCCCGCTGCGCGACGGTCTGAATCTGGTGTCCAAGGAGTTCGTTGCCGCCCAGGGCCTGCTCGGCGGTAGCGGCGTGCTGGTGCTCTCGGAGTTCGCCGGCGCCGCCGCCGAGCTCAAGGGCGCTTTGCTGACCAACCCGCATGACCCGGTGGACCTGACGCAGACCTGTTACCTGGCCCTGAACCTGCCCAAGGCCGAGGCCCAGGCGCGCCTGCGTGAGCTGTTCGACACCGTCTGCTACAACGACATCCGCCGCTGGGGCGACGACTTCCTCGACGCAGTCGGCCTGAACGACAGCCAGCCAGCCTCGCTGGAACTGGTGAGCTGACGGACGCCGGTCTTCAACGATGCCTGGCCTGTGCGCAGCCAGCTGCGCGCAGGCCAGATCGCGTTATGTGCTGTAGCGGCACCTAACTCGGTTTCGCCTGCACTCAGCTCTTGTAGGAGGGGCCTTGGCCGCGACACAAGCCGCGCGACTTAGCCCCAGGCTCCGCTATCGCGGCTAAAGCCGCTCCCACTGTGTGATATGCCTTTGCCGGCACGGTTGGGCAGGTTTTTTGCGGGTACGGAGCATTTGCCTAAGCGCTCAGACCTGGCAGTCGCCCGAACAGTTGATCATCCAGGGCACGCCGAAACGGTCGGTGAGCATGGCGAAGCCCTCGGCCCAGAAGGTGCGCTGCAGCTCCATCTGCACGCTGCCGCCAACGCCGAGCGCGCGGTACAGGCGCTCGGCCTGGGGCATGTCCTCGGCCTGCAGGGAAATGTGGCAGCCCTTGATGCCGTCGTAGGGATCACCCGGCATGGTGTCCGAGCCCATGAGCAACTGGCCGTCGCGATTGAGACAGGCGTGCAGGGTGCGCTCGCGGTGCTCGGGAGCGATCTCGCCGCATTGCGGGTTATCACCGAACGGCATCACCTGCAGCTCGCCGCCGATGGCCTCGGCGTAGAAGCGGAAGGCTTCGGCACACTGGCCGTCGAAAATCAGGTAGGCATGGATGTTCATCACAGGCACCTCATTGCTCGGCCATGCGCGAGCGCAGCTGCTCTTCCTGCTCACGCAATTCGGGGGTGAATTCGGCGCCGAAGTCCTCGGCCGAGAAAACCTGGCGAATCTCGATTTCCGAATCACCGGGCATCGGGTTAGGGCAACGCTTGACCCACTCGATGCACTCGGCCAGCGAGGCCACTTCCCACAGCCAGAAGCCAGCGACCAGCTCCTTGGTCTCGGCGAAGGGCCCGTCGATCACGCTGCGCTCGGCACCGGAGAAGCGCACACGGGCGCCCTTGCTACTCGGATGCAGCCCCTCGCCAGCCTGCATGACGCCGGCCGCCACCAACTCCTCATTGAACTGGCCCATCGCCGTGAGCAGTTCCTGGCTGGGCATCACGCCATTTTCCGAGTCTTGGGTCGCCTTGATCATTACCATGAATCGCATCGTCTTCTCCCTGTGCTGACGCCACCACCGCGGTGGCTCTCATTCATTGGTCGAACGAGATTCACATAGATCGACAGGCCGCAGAAAAATTTTTCAGGGGCAGTAATGAATCTGCAGTGGCGCTCGCAAAAAGGCGCGAATTGGCAGGTCCAGACCATCCTCGGCCAGGGCCCGCTTCAGGGTTTCCAGCTTGCTCTGGCCCTGGATCGCCAGCATGGGCAGACGGGCGCCGGCCAGTACCCGCCGGGTCAGGCTCAGGCGCTGCCGCGGCTCAACCGGTGCCTGCATCGCCAGCACCCGGCGCGGGCAGTCCTCGTGCAAGGCCTCGGCCAGATGGGGGCTACCCGGAAACAGCGACGCCGTGTGGCCATCCTCGCCCATGCCCAGCACCAGCACATCGATCAGCGGTAATCCGGCCAGCGCCTGTTCGGCCCGCTCGGCAGCACGCTCGACATCAGCGGCAGGGTGATACAGACCGAGCATGCGCGCAGACGCTGCGTTCGCCTGCAGCAGATGCCGGCGCACCAGCGCCTCGTTGCTGTCGGGGTGATCCTGGGGCACCCAGCGCTCGTCGGCCAGGCTCACGCTGACCTTGCTCCAATCCAGCGTCTGACGCGCCAGGCACTCGAAAAACGCCATCGGACTGCGCCCGCCGGACACCACCAGCAGCGCCTCGCCGCGCACCTCGATCGCCTGCCGCAAGGCTTCAGCCACCTGCAGCGCCATCGCCTCGGCCTGGGCGCCCGCATCTGCATGCTGATGCGCGAGCACACCTGGCGGTAACGCCAGCTCGGCCAGGTTCACCGCAGGCTTTCCAGGCTGGCGGTAAAGGCACTGGCGCCCTGCTCCGCCGGACTGAAACTGGCACGCATGAAGGCGAACAGTTCGCGGCCGCAACCGACTTCCGGCGCGGGCACGGGCGCCAGCTCGCGGGCTTCCCACTCGTCAGCGCCCACCAGCACGCGCAGTTCACCGCTGCGGCCGTCGACACGAATCACATCGCCATCGCGCACCCGCGCCAGCGCCCCGCCGTCGAACGCCTCGGGACAGACGTGGATAGCCGCGGGAATCTTGCCCGAGGCGCCGGACATGCGCCCGTCGGTGACCAGGGCTACCTTGAAGCCGCGATCCTGCAGCACACCGAGGAAAGGGGTGAGCTTGTGTAGCTCGGGCATGCCGTTGCAGCGCGGCCCCTGGAAGCGCAGCACGGCGACGAAGTCGCGCTCCAGCTCACCCGCCTGGAAGGCATCGGCCAGCGCCTGCTGGTCGTGAAACACCCGCGCCGGCGCCTCGACCACCTGATGCTCGGGTGCCACGGCGGACAGTTTCATCACCGCCCGCCCGAGATTGCCCTGCATCAGACGCAGACCGCCTTCCGGCGAGAACGGCCGCGCCACCGGGCGCAGGATAGTGTCGTCGAGGCTGACGCTCGGCCCCTGACGCCAGACCAGGCGCTCGCCGTCGAGAAAGGGCTCCTCGGTGTAATGGTGCAGGCCGCGTCCGGCCACGGTGTTGACGTCTTCGTGCAGCAGGCCGGCGTCGAGCAGTTCGCGCACCAGCAGGGCCACGCCACCGGCGGCGTGGAACTGGTTGATGTCGGCCTTGCCGCTGGGATAGACGTGGGCCAGGGTCGGCACCACTTCGGAGAGCTCGGCCATGTCCTGCCAGGTCAGCTGGATGCCGGCGGCGCGGGCAATCGCCGGCAGGTGCAGGGTGTGGTTGGTCGAGCCGCCACTGGCATGCAGGGCCACCACCGCGTTGATCAGACAGCGCTCGTCGACGATCTGCCCGAGCGGCAGGTACTGGCCGCCCTGCTGGGTCAAACGCGTTACCTGCTGCGCGGCGGCGCGGGTCAGCGCCTCGCGCAGCGGCGTGCCGGGGTTGACGAAGGAGGCGCCGGGCAGGTGCAGGCCCATGATTTCCATGAGCATCTGGTTGGTATTGGCCGTGCCGTAGAAGGTGCAGGTGCCGGGGCCGTGGTAGGCCTTCATCTCCGACTCCAGCAGCTCGTCGCGGCTGGCCTTGCCCTCGGCATAGCGCTCGCGCACCGCGGCCTTGTCCTTGTTCGACAGGCCGCTGGTCATCGGCCCCGCCGGCACGAACAGCATCGGCAGATGGCCGAAGCGCAGTGCCCCTATCATCAGGCCGGGCACGATCTTGTCGCACACCCCCAGGCACAGCGCGGCATCGAACATGTTGTGCGACAGCGCCACAGCCGTGCTCATGGCGATGGTCTCGCGGCTGGCAATGCCCAGCTCCATGCCTGGCTCGCCCTGGGTTACGCCATCGCACATTGCCGGTACCCCGCCGGCCACCTGGCCCACCGAGCCGACCTCGTGCAGCGCCTGCTTGAGCAGTTGCGGGAAATGCTCATAGGGCTGGTGCGCCGAAAGCATGTCGTTGTAGGCGGTGACGATGGCCACGTTGGCCGCATCCGGCAGACGCAGGGTCTGCTTGTCCGTCGCGCTGCAACCGGCCACGCCGTGGGCGAAGTTGGCACACTGCAGCCTGCCGCGCTGCGGGCCCTGGGCGGCGGCTGTGGCGATCAGCGCCAGGTAGTGCTGGCGGGTGGCGCGACTGCGTTCGATCAGGCGTTCGGTGACTTGCAGAACACGGGGATGCATGGGGCGGACTCCAGGTTTGCCATGCCGACACTTTAACCCCGCAGGCGCCTGAAATCTTTCGTCGGAAAATCCCGGCTGCCAGCGGGCGCTCTCGGCGCTAAGTTAGCGGCCTTGGATCTTCTCGCGAGAAACGCAATGGACTCGATCACCCAGGCCGTCCTCGGGGCCAACATCCAGGGCGCCCTGCTCGGCCGCTGGCAAGGCCGCCGCGCCCTGCTCTACGGCGCCATACTCGGCACCCTGCCCGATCTCGACGTGATCATCGACTACGGCGACGCCGTGGCCGACATGACCTACCACCGCGGCTTCAGCCACTCGCTGTTCGTACTCAGCGCCCTGGCCGTGCTGATCACCTTGCTGGCCCGCCGACTCAGGCCCAACCCCGCCTATTCCACACGGCGATTGTTCTTCGCCGTGTGGCTGGCACTGATCACCCATCCCCTGCTGGACGCCTTCACCAGCTACGGCACCCAGTTGCTCTGGCCGCTGCAGATGCCGCCCATCGCCTGGTCCTCGGTGTTCATCATCGACCCGCTGTACACCGTGCCGCTGCTGGTCGCCGTCATCGTCGGCCTGATTCGTGGCCTGCGCGAACGGCCGCAGTGGCTGGCGATCTCAGCGCTGTGCCTGTCCAGCCTGTACCTGGCCAGCACCCTGGCCGGCAAGTGGATGGCCGAGCAACGGGTCGAGGAGCAGCTGGCGCGCCAAGGCATCCAGGCCGAGCGTCTGTTCAGCACACCGACGCCCTTCAACAGCCTGCTGTGGCGGGTGATCGTGATCGACGGCGAGGACTACCACGAGGCCCTGGTCGGCTGGCTCGACGATACGCCGCCACGCCTGGAGCGCATTCCCCGTGGCACCCATCTCGCCGCAGCACTGGCCAACTCGCCCGGCTACGCCCGGCTGAGCTGGTTCACCGACGGCGTGCTGCGCTTCGACCGCATCGGCGACCAGTTGATCGTCACCGACCTGCGCCTGGGCATGACCGGCTACCACCCCTTCCGCTTCGTCTTCGCCGACTGGCGCGACGGCGCCTGGCAGCCACGCCCCTGGGTGGACCGCCTGCCCTTCAACCGCGGCGAGCCGGCGCAGTTGCTGACGCTGTGGCAACGCATCTGGGACGAGCGCGAACCGATCCAGTTGCTCACCTGGGCCAACGCCCTGCAGAAAAAACCCTGAGCTCGCGACTGGACTAGGCTTGACGAAAAACCGCCAGCCGGAGAGTCCAGCATGAAAATCCGTCAGAAAATGATCGCCTGCGGGGCGATCAGCGTATTCGCCGCGGCCCTGCTCGGCGGTATCGGCTTTTGGGGGCAGATGCGCCTGGCGGCGGCGCTGGCCGAAAACGAGCTGAGCGTCAGCGCCCTGCGCAATCACCTGGAGGGCGACATGATGCACGATGCCCTGCGCGCCGACGTGCTGGCCGCCTTCTACATTCCCCAGGGCGACACCAGCGCTGCCGAACAGGTGCGTGCCGACCTGACGGAACACAGCCAGTGGTTCCAGCGTACCCTGCAGGCTAATGCCCAGTTGCCCTTGAGCGCCGACATCCGCCAGGCCATCGCCCAGTCACAGCCGGCGCTGGCCGACTATATCGGCCAGGCCAGCCGCATCGTCGACCTGGCCCTGGCCGACCCGCAGAGCGCACGCGAGCAGATGGCAGCCTTCGACAGCAGCTTCGGCGAGCTGGAGGAGAAGAACGAGGCCCTCAGCGAGCTGATCGAACAGCACGCCGCGCAGACTCGCAGCGAAAGCGAAGCGGCGGTCACCCAGGCCGCCTGGCTGCTGGTCGGCGGCATCGTGCTGGTGTGCCTGCTGCTGTGCCTGCTCACCGGCCACCTGATGAAGGCCGTGCTGCGCCCGCTGGCCAAGACCATCGCGGCAGCCCGCGCCATCGCCCAGGGCAACCTGCGCAGCACCATCCAGGTCGACAGCAATGACGAAGCCGGGCAACTGCAACAGGCCCTGGCCGACATGCAGGGCAACCTGCGGCAGATGATCGAAAGTATCCGCAACCAGGGCGAACAACTGCAGGAAACCGCGCAGAGCCTGAACAGTGCCTCGCAGAGCATCGTGCACAGCTCGCGCGAGGAGTCCGACAGCGCCACCAGTATGGCCGCGGCCATGGAGCAGATGATCCACAACATCGCCCAGATCGCCGACCACGCGCGCAATGCCCAGGGCATTTCCTCGCAGTCCGAACAGCTGGCCAGCGACGGCGGCCAGGTGATTCTCGGCGTGGTCGAGGGCATGAGCCGCATCGCCGAGGCGGTCAACCAGTCCTCCAGCACCATCACCGCCCTGGGTGAGTCCTCGGAGGAGATCCACTCGATCATCCAGGTGATCAACAGCATCGCCGAACAGACCAACCTGCTCGCGCTCAACGCCGCCATCGAGGCCGCTCGCGCTGGCGAAGCCGGACGCGGCTTCGCGGTGGTCGCCGACGAAGTGCGCAACCTGGCCGCGCGCACCGCGCAGTCGACCCAGGAAATCACCAGCATGATCGAACGCATCAAGGCCAGCACCGAACAGGCGGTCAGCAGCATGCAGACCGGCGTGCAGCGGGTGAGCGACGGCGTCAGCCTGGCGCGCCAGGCCGGCGACTCCATCGGCGAGATTCGCGGCGGCGCGCACCGCGCGGCCGAAGTGGTAGAGGAGATTTCCTACACCATCGGCGAGCAGAGCAAGGCCAGCAACGAAGTGGCCCAGCGCGTCGAGCAGATCGCCCGCATGTCGCAGCAGAACAGCCACACCGTGGACGAACTGGCCAACGCCGCGCAGCGCCTGGATCAGGTCGCGCGCAGCATGCAAAGCTCGGTGCTGCAGTTCCAGACCTGAGCCACCTGACAAAACGCCCTAGGCTCTGTGGGAGTGGCTGGGCGGCAATCCGCTTTAGCCGCGATTGAGGCTGCTGGATTGCCGGACAGGGCGCCCACAAAACAAAAAAGCCCCGGCTAGACCGGGGCTTTTTCATACCAGCAGGCTCAGGCCTGGGCGACGGCCTTGCGCTCGGCCATCAGCTTCAGGCGATAGCAGCCCCAGAGCAGCGCAATCCAGAACGGGATGGCGTACACCGACACCTGAATGCCGGGAATGAACAGCATCACGCCGAGGATGAAGACCACGAAGGACAGGCACAGGTAGTTGCCGAAGGGGAACCAGAAGGCCTTGAAGCTCGGCTGCACACCCTTGGCGAGCATGGCCTTGCGGAACTTCAGGTGGGAGAAGCTGATCATCGCCCAATTGATCACCAGGGACGCCACCACCAGCGACATCAGCAGCTCCAGCGCGCTGTGCGGGGCCAGATAGTTGACCAGCACGCAGAGCAGGGTCACCGCCGCCGACAGCGCGATGGCCAGCACCGGCACGCCGCGCTCGTTGACCTTCATCAGCGCCTTCGGTGCATCGCCCTGCTCGGCCAGGCCGTAGAGCATGCGGCTGTTGCAGTACACGCCGCTGTTGTAGACCGACAGCGCCGCGGTGAGCACCACGAAGTTGAGGATATGCGCGGCGGTACCCTCGCCGATCAGCGAGAAGATCTGCACGAAGGGGCTGCTGCCATAAGCATCGCCACCGGCATTGAGGGTCTGCACCAGGCTGTCCCAGGGATAGAGCGAGAGCAGGATGGTCAGCGCGCCGATATAGAAGATCAGGATGCGCCAGACCACCTGATTGATCGCCTTGGGGATCACCGTCTTCGGCTGATCGGCCTCGGCGGCGGTGATGCCCACCAGCTCCAGGCCACCGAAGCTGAACATGATGATGGCCATCATCATCACCAGCCCGGACACCCCGTTGGGGAAGAAGCCGCCGTGGCTCCACAGGTTGCTGACGCTGGCCTGCTCACCGCCGGCACCGCTGATCAGCAGATAGCCGCCGAGGACGATCATGCCGATGATGGCCACCACCTTGATGATGGCGAACCAGAACTCGGTCTCGCCGAAAGCCTTCACGTTGACCAGGTTGATCAGGTTGATCAGCACGAAGAAAGCCGCCGCCGTGGCCCAGGTGGGGATCTCCGGCCACCAGTACTGCACGTACTTGCCCACGGCCGTCAGCTCGGCCATGCCCACCAGTACATAGAGCACCCAGTAGTTCCAGCCGGACAGGAAGCCGGCGAACGGCCCCCAGTAGCCATGGGCGAAGTGGCTGAAGGAGCCGGCAACCGGCTCCTCGACGATCATCTCGCCGAGCTGGCGCATGATCAGGAAGGCGATGAAGCCGCCGATGGCGTAGCCCAGGATCATCGACGGACCGGCGCTCTGCATCACCCCGGCAGAGCCGAGGAACAGGCCGGTGCCGATGGCACCACCGAGGGCGATCAGCTGGATATGACGGTTCTTGAGGCCGCGCTTGAGCGGGCCGGTGTGCAAGTGTTCGGACATCAGCGGGCGCTCCGGGTCGAACGCGGGGCGAGGCAAGTGCGAGGCATGGGTTCACCTGTCTGTCGGAAAATCCACCGGACTCGTGGTCCGGCGGCATCGTCTGGGCCTGTCGGCCGCGGCTCGCCTGGCGACGAGCGCCGCGCAGTATACCCGAGCCACCCGGCCGAGGGCTTGGCGGAAAACCGCCACAAGCAGACCTTACATCGGCAAAAACCCGCCGATGGAGAGGCGTGCCTGGCACCGGCGCCCGACCCGCCGCTGTCTAGAATCTGTGCATGAGCCACGCGGCGCGACATGGCACAGCGGTTGCCTACTAGCTCGGCTGGCCCATGTGCGGCAAAAACAATAATTGGAGTTTCCTGCATGTCTAACGCTGCCTTCCGCCTGTTCGCCAACCTGGGCGTGGGCAAGAAGCTGCTTTGCGGCTTCGGCCTGGTCCTGCTGCTGACACTGGCCATGACCCTCAGCGGCTTTCTCGCCCTTCGCGCTGTGCTGCAGGGCCATGAAAGGGTCGGCCAGCTTAGCGCCATCAACCAGGAAATCCTCCAGGCCCGCAGCCTGGAAAGCGCCTTCGCCCTGGCTCCGAGCGCCGACAACGCCAGCCCTGTGCGCGACAGCCTGGGCCGCGTGCAGAGCCTGCTGGGGAAATTGCAGCAGAACAGCGACAGCGGCGCCGACATGGTCGCGGCGGTGAACGACTACAGCAGCCGGTTCGAGCGCTATGTCGAGTTGCAGAACACCGCCCGCCAGGCCCGCGAGGACATGCGCAGCGCCGCCGGCGAGGCCCGCGACCAGTTCGAGACCATCGAGCTGGACATGTACGACGCCGTGCGCGAACTGCGCCTGCAGGGCGACCGTCTGCGCGGCAGCGACCCGCTGACCCTGGCGGAAACCGCCTCCGGCCTGAGCAAACGCATGCTCGACCTGCGCACCCATGAAAGCCTGTTTATCATCGACGGCTCGACTGAGGCCCTGGAAGAATGGACCTACGTCAGCGACGAGCTGCAGAACGTCGCCCGCAGCCTGATGGTGTGGCTGGACGACGAACAGAAGGCCACCATCGAGACTGCCCTGCAGGCGCTGACCACCTACCAGCAAGCCTTCGCCAAGTACCGCGAGATCCACGAACAGAACCTCGCCACCCGGCAACAGATGATCGAACGGGCCAACGCCGTCCTGGACCTGGCCGAAGCCGCGCAGAACGAGGCCGAACAGGCCATGAGCGCCGGCAGCAATCGCGCCCTTTTGATGCTCGGCGTCATGGGCCTGGCTGCCGTGGTGATCGGCCTGGGTGCGGCGCTGCTGATTTCCCGCTCCATCGTCGCGCCGCTGCGCCAGACCGTGGCCATCGCCCAGCGCATCGCCGAGGGCGACCTCAGCCAGGACCTGCCGCCACAACAGCGCAGCGACGAGCTTGGCCAGTTGCTCAACGCCATGCAGAGCATGACCCACAGCCTGCGCGACCTGGTCGGGCGCATCGGCGCCGGAGTCGGCCAGATCGCCGCAGCCGCCGAGGAACTCTCGGCGATCACCGCGCAGACCAGCGATGGTGTGCAGACGCAGAAGCTGGAGACCGAACAGACCGCCACCGCCATGCATCAGATGACCGCCACCGTGCAAGAGGTGGCGCAGAACGCCGAGCAGGCTTCCCTGGCCGCCCGCGACGCCGATCAGGAAGCCCAGCAGGGCAACCGTTTGGTGCAGCAGGCAGTGGAGCAGATCGGCAGCCTGGCCAGCGAGGTGGAGCAGTCGGCCGAGGCGATTCAGGCGCTCAATACCGAGAGCTCACGCATCGGCGGCGTGCTGGAGGTGATCCGCAATGTCGCCGAACAGACCAACCTCTTGGCCCTCAACGCCGCCATCGAGGCCGCCCGCGCCGGCGAGCAGGGCCGTGGCTTCGCCGTAGTCGCCGACGAGGTACGCGCCCTGGCCAAGCGTGCCCAGGACTCGACCGAGGAAATCGAAAAACTGATCGCCGGCCTGCAGCACATGGCCCGCGCGGCCGTGGAGCAGATGGAAAGCAGCCGCGACCTGACCCAGCGTACCGTCAGCCTGGCGGGCGAAGCCGGCAGCGCGCTGAGCAGCATCACCCAGGCGGTCAGCACCATCGAACAGATGAACCAGCAGATCGCCGCGGCCGCCGAACAGCAGAGCGCGGTGGCCGAGTCGATCAACGAAAGCATCACCCGGGTACGCGATATCGGCGAACAGAGCGCCAGCGCCAGCCAACAGACCGCGGCCTCCAGCGCCGAACTGGCGCGCCTCGGCAGCGAGCTGCAAGGGTTGGTCGGGCGTTTCCGTACCTGACGCCCGGCGCCAACAGACGCCAGGGCACTGTAAGAGCGAGCTCTGCTCGCGATGCTTTTGCGGCGCCCCGTTCGCGAGCAAAGCTCGCTCCTATGAAGAGCCGACGATCGATGGAGCGCTTTTGTGGGAGCGGCTTCAGCCGCGATGTAGGCAACACCTCAGCTGCCCCCATCGCGGCTAAAGCGGAGTGCCGCCCAACCGCTCCCACGAGGATCAAGAGCCGGGCCTGTAGCCGCTGTTGGGCTTCGGCCGAGTGGCCTCAACCCAACCTACAGGTTTGTCAGACCCGCCGACTGGCGCAGTTCGTAGGTTGGGCTGAACACCGCCAAGCCCAACAGCCGGCAAACACGGTGCACAGCCCTGCAAACTCCAATCACCCTCTGGCCAGCTCCTGCCGCACCCGCGGCGCCAGCAACTCTCCGGCGACCGCCAGCACACCGATGGCACCGGCGATCCAGTACCACTTGGCAATCGGATCGAAGCCCAGCCAGCCGAGGGCATGCAGGAACACGATACCGATCAGCACCGGGCTGACGTAACGCACCATGAACAGCCACAGCGCGTAGCCCAGCGGCGGCAGGTTCAGCTCGTCGCGCATCACCTCGCTGCGCAGGCAGTAGCCGGCGAGGATCACCATGCCGATGCCACCCAGCGGCATCATCCAGCGCGAGGTCAGGTAGTCCAGCCAGTCGAACAGGTTCTTGCCGCCCGGCGTCCAGCCCGCCATGACGTTGAACGAGAGCATGGCCAGCAGGCTGATCAGCAACAGCACCACGCCGGCACCGGTGGCGGCCTTGGCTCGGCTGATGCCGTGCTTCTCGTTGAGGTAGGCGACGGTGGCTTCGACCAGGGAGATCGCCGAGGTCAACGCGGCGATGGACACCATGGCGAAGAACAGCACGCCGAAGAAGGTGCCGAACGGCATCTGCTGGAACGCCAGCGGCAGGCTCATAAAGATCAGCCCCGGTCCTGCGCTCGGGCTCAGGCCGTTGGCGAAGATGATCGGGAAGATCGCCAGGCCGGCGAGCAGCGCCACCAGGGTATCGGCGATGGCGACGACGAAGGTGGTGCGCGCCACCGACTGGCCGTCCGGCAGGTAGGAGCCGTAGATGAGGATGGCGCCAGAGGCCAGGCTGAGGGTGAAGAAGGCATGGCCCAGGGCGGCCAGCAGCGCTTCGCCGGTGATCTTCGAGGCATCGAAGGTGAACAGGAAATCCACCCCGGCACTGAAACTGCCGCTGCTGTAGGCATAGCCAACCAGGATCAGCAGCATCACGGCCAGGCCCGGCATCATCCAGCTCACCGAGCGTTCGATACCCTTCTGCACGCCCTTGGCCACGATGAACAGGGTCAGCAGCGCCACCAGCAGGCTCCAGCCGCCGAGCTGCCAGGGGTTGGCATTGTGCGCCTCGAACACGCCACCGAGCGCCTCGACGCTGGTGGCGGCGAGCGAGCCATCAAGCATCTTCCACGTATAGGCGAAGGCCCAGCTGGCGGCGACCACGTAGAAACACAGGATCATGAAGCCGGCGACCATGGCCATCAGCCCCACGCCACGCCACAGCGGGTGCGCCCCGCCCTCGCGCGCGACCCGCGCCACCGCGTCCAGCGGGCTGCCACGGCCACGGCGACCGAGGGCGATCTCGGTCATCATCACCGGAATGCCGATGGCCAGGATGCAGGCCAGGTACATCAGGACGAAGGCGCCACCGCCGTATTCGCCGGTGATGTAGGGAAACTTCCAGATGTTGCCCAGGCCCACGGCGGAGCCGGTGGCGGCGAGGATGAAGCCCCAGCGCGAGAGCCAGAGGTTCTTCGGTTTTTCACGGGTCATGCGTCACCTGCTTGTTGTTGTGTGTGACGGAAGGAATGCGCCGCCGCACGCCGGCGGCGCGGTTGATCGGGTCAGGCGCGGCCGAGGATCTCGCGGGCCATGCGATCGGCAACCGCCGTGGTGGTCGCGCCTTCGGCTGCGGCGCGGCGGAAGATCTCGTCGAGGGTCGTTTCGATACCTTCGATATGCGCCTTGAGCTGCTCGGTGCTGCCGCCGGTGCGCTCGTAGCACACGTCGATGATGCCGCCGGCGTTGATCGCGTAGTCCGGCGCGTACAGGCAGTCGCGCCGGCGCAGCTGCTCGGCCAGTTCCGGGCTGGCCAGCTGGTTGTTGGCGGCACCGGCGATGATCGGTGCGCGCAGCGCTTCCAGGGTCTGCGGGTTGACGATGGCACCGAGGGCGCAAGGCGCGAACACGTCGACGTCGAGGCCAAAGATGTCGTGCTGGCTTACCGCCTGGGCACCCAGTTGCTCGACGGCGCGGCGCTGGTTGGCCTCGAAGATGTCGGTCACCCACAGTTCGGCGCCGGCATCCTTGAGGTGCTTGGCCAGACCGAAGCCGACCTGGCCGACGCCCTGGATCGCTACCTTCAGACCTTTGAGGTCGGTACGACCGAGGCGATGGCGCACCGCCGCGCGAATGCCGACAAACACGCCGTAGGCGGTGGACGGCGACGGATCGCCATCGCGGGTGCCGCCACCGAAGGCCTCGCGTTGGCCGGCGCCGGCCACATGGCGGGTGCGCTGGGCCATGATCTGCATCTCGGCCACGCCGGTACCCGAGTCGGCGGCGGTGATGTAGCGCCCGCCGAGCTTGTCAACGAAGTCGCCCATGGCCTGGAACAGCGCCTGGCTCTTGCCATTGCGCGGGTCGCCGATGATCACCGCCTTGCCGCCGCCCAGCGGCAAGCGCGCCAGGGCCGATTTGTAGGTCATGCCGCGCGACAAACGCAGCACGTCGCGCAGCGCTTCCTCGTCGCTGGCGTAGTTCCACATGCGGCAGCCGCCGAGAGCCGGCCCCAGGGTGGTGTCGTGCACGGCGATGATGGCCTTGAGGCCGCTGGCCTGGTCGTGGCCGTAGACCACCTGTTCGTGATGGTCGAAGTCGATATGGGTGAAGACGGACATGCTGTTTCCTCAAATCTAGGCACGCCAAACGGCTGCCCTCAGTGGTCCTGTGGGAGCGGCTTTAGCCGCGATGCTCTTGCGTTGTTCATTCGCGGCTAAGCGGACTACCGCCCAACCGCTCCCACAAAGCACTTCAAAGGCATTCGTGGGCTTGGGGATGTAAAAGGCCGTCCTCTCCCCTCAGGGGAAAGGCAGAGGACGGCAAGGGTGACGCGTTAGGCGGCCGGTTCGAACAGCTGCACCGCGGCGATCTCGCTGACCAGCAAACGTGCCTTGAGCTGCTTGGCCTGCTCGCGTACCTGGGCCACGGCATGCTCCTTGACGTGGCCGTAGCCGCGGATCTGCTCCGGCAGTTCGGCCAGGGCCACGGCAGTGCGGTAGTTGTCCGGGCGCAGCTCCTTGAGCAGCAGCTCGACCAGCTCTTCGTATTCCTCGATCAGCTCGCGCTCGACCTTGCGCTCGGCGCTGTGGCCGAACGGATCGAGCAGGCTGCCGCGCAGGAACTTGAAGCGCGCCAGCACGCCGAAGGCCTTGAGCACCCACGGCCCGAACTCGCGCTTGATCGGCGCGCCGGTGCGCGCATCGGGCCTGGCCAGCCAGCTCGGCGCCAGGTGGAAGTGCAGGCGGTAGTCGCCCTCGAACTGCGCCTCCAGTTGCTGGCGGAAGCTCGGCTCGCTGTACAGCCGCGCCACTTCGTACTCGTCCTTGTAGGCCAGCAGCTTGAAGTAGTAGCGCGCCACGGCACGGCTCAGGGCGTGGTCGGTACTGCTGTCGGCCTGGCGCACGCGCTCGACCAGGCTCAGGTAACGCTGCGCGTAATCCGCATCCTGGTAGGCGGTCAGGCGCTGCATGCGGTCGGCAACGATTTCCTCGAAGGTTTCGCAGCGCGGCGCTTCCGGGCTCTTCGGCGTGGCCAGCTGCTCCACGGCGGCCAGGTCATGGGCGGCGCGGCGGCCCCAGAGGAAGGCCTGCTGGTTGAGCGGGATGGACACGCCGTTGAGCTCGATAGCCTTGTCGATGGCCTCGGCGGACACCGGCACCAAACCTTTCTGGTAGGCGTAGCCGAGCATGAACAGGTTGCTGGCGATGGTGTCACCGAGCAGCGCGGTGGCCAGGCGAGTGGCGTCGACGAAGTGGGTCTTGCCCTCGCCCACCGCTTCCACCAGCGCCTCGCGCATGGCCGCACCGGGCACCTGGGCGTCCGGGTTGCGGGTGAACTCGGCGGTGGCCGCCTCATGGCTGTTGACCACTGCATGGGCGATCTTGTCGTTGAGCTTGGCCAGCGACTCCTCGCCGGCTGCCACCACCAGGTCGCAGGCCAGCAACAGGTCGGTCTCGCCGGCGGCGATGCGCACGGCGTAGATATCGTCCTGCTTGGCGGCGATGCGGATATGACTGATCACCGGACCGAATTTCTGCGCCAGGCCCGCCTGGTCGAGCACGGTGCAACCCTTGCCTTCCAGGTGCGCGGCCATGCCCAGCAGCGCACCGACGGTGGTCACACCACTGCCGCCGACACCCGGCAGGAGGATATTCCACGGCCGCGCTAGATCCGGTAGGCGCGGTTCCGGCAGCGCCACGAACAGCGCCTTGGCGCCCAGCGCCTCGGGCTTGCGCAGGCCACCGCCGTGCACGGTGACGAAGCTCGGGCAGAAGCCCTCGACGCAGGAGAAGTCCTTGTTGCAGGCGTTCTGATCGATCTGCCGCTTGCGCCCCAGCTCGGTTTCCAGCGGCAACACGGACAGGCAGTTGGACTTCACGCTGCAGTCGCCACAGCCCTCGCACACCGACGGGTTGATGAAGGCACGCTTCTGCGGGTCGACCAGCTTGCCGCGCTTGCGCCGGCGGCGCTTCTCGGTGGCGCAGGTCTGGTCATACAGAATCACCGTAGTGCCCTTGATCTCGCGCAGCTCGCGCTGCACGGCATCCAGCTCGCGGCGATGATGGAAGGTAACGATCGGCGCGAAGGTGGCGCGGGTCGGGTACTTGTCCGGCTCGTCGCTGACCAGGGCGATGCGTTTGACGCCCTCGGCGTAGACCTGCTGGCTGAGCTGGTCGATGCGCAGCTCGCCGTCGATCGGCTGGCCGCCGGTCATGGCCACCGCATCGTTGTAGAGGATCTTGTAGGTGATGTTGACCCCGGAGGCCACGGCAGCGCGCAGGGCCAGGTGGCCGGAGTGGAAGTAGGTGCCGTCGCCGAGGTTCTGGAACACGTGCGGGGTGTCGGTGAACGGCGCCTGGCCGATCCAGGTGACGCCCTCGCCGCCCATCTGGGTGAAGGTGTCGGTGTTGCGGTCCATCCACTGGGTCATGTAGTGGCAGCCGATGCCGCCGAGGGCCCGGCTGCCTTCCGGCAGCTGGGTGGAACTGTTGTGCGGGCAGCCCGAGCAGAAGTGCGGGGTGCGCTTGGTGTCGTGCTTCGGTGCTGCCAGCGCCGCTTCCTTGGCAGCGAGGAAGGCCAGGCGCTCCTCGATCTGCGGGCTGGTGTAGATCGGCGCCAGGCGCTTGGCGATCACCCGAGCGATCATTGCCGGGGTCAGCTCGGCCAGGTTGGGCAGCAGCGAGTTGCCCTCCTCGTCGAACTCGCCGACCACCCGCGGGCGCTTGCCGACCGGCCAGTTGTACAGCTGGCCGGTGAGCTGGTCCTCGATGATGCTGCGCTTCTCCTCGACCACTAGGATCTCGTCCAGGCCCTCGGCGAAGTTGTGCACGGACACCGGCTCCAGCGGCCAGCTCATGCCGATCTTCAGCACGCGCAGGCCAACCTTCGCGCACAGCTCCTCGTCCAGTCCCAGGTCATCCAGAGCCTGGCGCACGTCGAGGTAGGACTTGCCGGTGGTGATGATGCCCAGGCGCGGGTTGGGCGAGTCCAGCTTGATCTGGTCGAGCTTGTTGGCCAGGGCAAAGGCCCGGGCGGCGTAGATCTTGTACTGGTTGAGGCGTTTTTCCTGGGCCAGGGGCGGGTCCGGCCAGCGGATATGCACGCCGTCTTCCGGCAGCTGGAAATCGGTCGGCAGCTTGACCTCGACGCGCAGCGGGTCGACGTCCACCACGGCGGAGGAATCGACGTTCTCGGCGATGGTCTTCAGCGCCACCCAGCAGCCGCTGTAGCGCGACAGCTCCCAGCCGAGGATGCCGTAGTCGAGGATTTCCTGGACGTTGGCCGGATTCAGCACCGGCATCGACGCGGCGATAAAGGCATGCTCGCTCTGGTGGGCGATGGTCGAGGACTTGCAGCCATGGTCGTCGCCGGCCAGCACCAGCACGCCGCCGTGTTCTGAGACACCCGCCGAGTTGCCGTGTTTGAACACATCGCCACTGCGATCCACGCCCGGGCCCTTGCCGTACCACATGGCGAACACGCCGTCATAGCGCGCCCCGGGGAACAGGTTGGCCTGCTGGCTGCCCCATACGGCGGTGGCGCCCAACTCTTCGTTGACGCCCGGCTGGAAGTGGATGTGGTTGTCCTGGAGGAATTGCTTGGCTTCCCACAGGCTCTTGTCCAACCCACCGAGCGGCGAGCCGCGGTAGCCGGAGATGAAGCAGGCGGTGTTGAGGCCATGGGCAGTGTCACGCTGCTTCTGCAGCATGGGCAGGCGGGTCAGCGCCTGGGTGCCGGTCAGGTAAAGCCGGCCAGTGGCTACACGGTACTTGTCGTCCAGACGGATTTCGGCCAGAGACATGGGGCGCTCCTTTTATTCTTGTGTGAGCGAGACGACCTTTCTTGGAGGTCGCCGTTAAGCCTGACGCGGGGTCACCACGACAGGCCGGATGGGCAAAACTATGACCGAGGAGTTCTGGATTTTTCTTTCTTTTTTTGTGCCTACAGCGGAATACTGCGCATGAGTTATTCCGCCATGACGAACAAAGAGAAAAATTCATGCAGGAAAAGCTGAGCCCCATCGACCGCCGCATTCTTCGCCTGCTGCAGCACAACGCCGACCTCTCCGCCGCCGAGATCGCCGAGAAGGTGGAGCTGTCGCAATCGCCCTGCTGGCGCCGCATCCACCGCATGCAGGAGGAAGGGCTGATCGAACGCAAGGTCGCCCTGCTCAACCCGCAGAAGCTCGGCCTGGGCATGACGGTGTTCGTGGATATCAAGCTGTCGGCCCATGGCCGCAACAACCTGGAAGAGTTCGAGGAAGCGGTGGTCGGCTACCCGCAGGTGCTGGAGTGCCACACCATGGCCGGCGGCTCGGACTACCTGCTCAAAGTGGTGGCCAGGGACATTGCCGACTATGAGCGCTTCCTGCGCGACCATCTGTTGCAGCGGCCGCATGTGCAGGAGGCGCATTCGCATATTGCGATGAGTGTGGTGAAGAGGACTACGGAGTTGCCGTTGGATTGACGATCAAAAACGCCCGGCAATACCGGGCGTTTTTCATGAGGTGAATCACGACCTAGTCGAGAACACCTTGCCAAGTGCGCCGGAGCTATTCGGCAAGAGCCATATCGAACTCTGCGTTATCAACTCAAGGCCGATCAAATCAGAACGTTTTAGGTTCCGAGTGTTGATATGAGCCGCCAGTCATGCACTTCTCAACTAGGCTTTCTCGATCCTTATTATCGGGAAGAGACTTCCAATAGTCAGGCTGACAATGCTCGGAAGATGGTTCGTATGAAGCGGATTTGTCATCGTCGTCTTGGCATCCAGCCAGTAGGATTGTGGAGAGTAGGCAAATACAAACTGCGTGCTTCATGAGGATCCTTCCTTTTGAATGGGCGCGCTTTATAGCAATCGAGCCTTACGCTCGCAGTGAGCCATCACACACTTGATGGAAAGGGAACATTTTTATTTTCCAACGAGGAAAAGGGGACGGATTTATTTTCCGGTGCAATGCGCTGAATGCCCTTCCCCCTTTCGCCCTCACGGCGAGTCACTTGCTCTTGTTTGCCCAAGAGAAAGTAACCAAAGAGAAGGCCACCCCTACATCCGGGTCTGGCCTGCGGCCAGACTTCCCTCCTTCCGGTGCCGCTCCGGGGGCCGGCGTACAAGGGGCGCCCAGCCGTCTCGCCGCATCCCTGCGGCTCGTCCCCCTGCGCAACACCTCCACTCGGCCTTCTGACGGGGACTTGGGCTCCGAGGTGCCTGGTGGATTCTGTCGATGTGCAGAACCGTTATTTGTAGGAGGGGCCTTGGCCGCGATATGGCCACTTCACGGATAGTCGCGGCCAAGGCCCCTCCTACACGGTTAGTGCGCGTGTTTATGGCTTTGTGGGAGCGGCTTTAGCCGCGATGAAACCTACTCCTCAGTTGCCGGCTATCGCGGCTGAAGCCGCTCCCACGAGTAGCATGATGCGCTGGTGCTCAGACTTTCAGGCAGCGCCAAACGCCCCTTCAGGAGGGTAAGCGGAATCGTTGTGGAAGGGGTTGAGCCGCATGGATGCCGCGAGAGCGACGATGGGCCATGAATGGCCCTTCTCCGCATCAGCCAAGACAAGGCAGTACTGCGCTGGCATGCTACGGCGACACCATCCCCAAGCACTATGAGTGCCCCTTATGGAATCTATCTGGATCACGTTGGGTATCTTTGCCTGCCTGCTGTCGGCCTCCCTGGTGATGATGTACTGGTCACCCAGGCTTTCAGCCCGCCACCGGGATGAAGAGACAAATACGGTAGTCCGGCTGGTTGCCAATATTTTTGTGGTCATGACGTCGTTGGTGTTCGGCCTGATGATCAACTCGGCCAAGAACACGTTCGAAGCTATCGACACGAATCTGCATGCCTACGCGACTAGCCTGATCATTTTTGACCGCACGTTGAAAAACTACGGTGACGCGGCACAGGACACGCGAGCAAACCTGGCCACGTACCTGGAGCACGCCATCGCCAACCCCTATCGCGGCGACGAAGCCCTGCAGCACCGCAGGAGCCCAGCCACCCAATACCTGGACGATATCGGCGTCACCCTGGCCGCCATCACGCCTCAGAGCCGATACCAGGAGACGATACTGTCGGACCTGCGCCAGCAATATCACTCACTCATCGAGCAGCGCTGGAGAATTGTCGAGCAATCCGAAGGGACTATTCCGCTACCACTGATAGGGATGCTGCTTGCGTGGATGACCTTGATCTATGCCAGTTTCGGCTATCGGGCACCTCGAAACCCGATGGTAATAAGCATGTTCGCCATCTCTGCATTGCTGATCGCTGCCTCAGTCTATCTGGTGCTCGATATGGATATCCCCTTCCATGGCCCGATCCAGATTTCAGATGCTCCGTTGCGTAGAGCATTGGCGGAAATGCAAATGTAACGGTAGGAAATGGGCAGTTTGATTTCCCAAGCCACCAAGCGGAGCGAACCCGCCCTACGGATCAGAACACCGCGTCAGACTGAGCCTCGGGTGCGGCCGCCTTGAAGGCATCCAGTGCGAAACACCGCTCTTCCATCGCCAACAACTGCGAATAACTCGACAACTCGCAGTTGAAGCGCCGCGCGTTATACAGCTGCGGAATCACGCAAGCTTCGAGATACCCCGGCCGATTACCCAGCGACAGCCCGCCGCCAAACACCGCCAGCCCCTGCTCCACCGCCGCCAACCCCTTGTCCACCCAATGCCGGTACCAGGTATTCTTCGCCTCATCCGTGGCGCCAAGTTCGGCGCTCAGATACTGCAGCACCCGCAGGTTGTTCAGCGGGTGGATATCGCAGGCGATATGCAGGGCCAGGGCGCGCACCTGGGCGCGCTGGGCCGGTTCGGCCGGCAGCAGTGCCGGCACCAGGAAGACTTCGTCGAGGTATTCGAGGATGGCCAGCGACTGGGCGATGCGTACCCCGCCGTTGGCCCCATCCACCAGCAGCGGCACCAACTCCTGCGGGTTCAGCGCCTTGTAACCATCCGCGTGCTGCTGGCCGCCGTCCTTGACCAGATGCACCGGCACCTGGCGGTAGGCCAAGCCCTTGAGGCCAAGAGCGATGCGCACCCGGTAGGCGGCACTGGAGCGCCAGTAGCCATGGAGCGTCAGCTCAGTGCTCATAGCGCTCCACCGCCTGGTCAATAGCGCCGAAGATGCTCTGGCCGGCGGCGTCGAACATCTCGATACGCACCCGGTCGCCGAACTTGAGGAAGGGCGTGATCGCCTCGCCCTGCTCGACGATCTCCAGCATGCGCTTCTCGGCCAGGCAGGACGAACCCGCGCTGCGGTCGTAGTTGGACACGGTGCCGGAGCCGATGATGGTGCCGGCGCCCAGCGGGCGGGTCTTGGCGGCGTGGGCGACCAGGGTCGGGAAGTTGAAGGTCATGTCCACGCCAGCGTTGGGCTGGCCGAACAGCGCGCCGTTGATGTGCGACACCAGCGGCCGGTGCACCTTGCCGTCCTTCCAGGCCTCGCCCAGCTCGTCCGGGGTCACGGCCACCGGCGAGAAGCTCGATGACGGCTTGCTCTGGTAGAAACCGAAGCCCTTGGCCAGTTCGCCGGGGATCAGATTGCGCAGCGACACGTCGTTGACCAGCAGCAGCAGGCGGATATGTTCGCCGGCCTCGGCGGCCGTAGCGCCCATCGGTACGTCGTCGGTGATCACCGCCAACTCGGCCTCCAGGTCGATGCCCCAGGCCTCGTCGGCCAGCTGGATCGGACTGTGCGGCGGAATGAAGCTGTCGGCCCCGCCTTGGTACATCAGCGGATCGTGCCAGAAGCTCTCCGGCATCTCGGCGCCACGCGCCTTGCGCACCAGCTCGACGTGGTTGACGTAGGCACTGCCGTCGGCCCAGTGGAAGGCACGTGGCAAGGGGCTGTGGCAGTCGGTCTGGTCGAAGACGAAGGCCTCGTCGATCAGGCCGTCGTTGAGACGCTGGTACACCGACTCCAGCAGCGGGCGCTTGATGTCCCAATCGTCCAGCGCAGCCTGCAGGGTGGCGGCGATCTGCGGCACCTTCACGGCGCGGGTCAGGTCGCGAGAAACGACGATCAGTTCGCCGTCGCGGCCTTGGTTGAGTGATGCGAGTTTCATGGGTTACCTCAAATGGGTTGGTCTCCCCTCTCCCGCTGGGAGAGGGGCCGGGGCGGGCCGCGTAGGCTGAGGGATTCCCAGACTGCTCGGAGCAGCCTGTAGCACCCTCACCCCAACCCTCTCCCAGAAGGAGAGGGAGCTGTTCTGCGTGGCCTTAGCCTGGTTTTCCTGGCGCACGCCAGGAGTTCACGTATTCGGGCACGTCCACGGCGGCGGCGGCTTCGGCCACTTCCAGCGCGCGGCGGGTGTCGATCATCACGGCCACTTCCTCGGCGAAGGTGGCCGGGTCTTCCTGGGCCTTCTTCAGCGCCTTGGGGTGCGGGCCGTGGGGGAAGCCACAGGGGTGCAGGGTGACCATGCCGGCCTCGATGTTGTCGCGGCTGAAGAAGTTGCCACGGTGGTAGAACAACACCTCGTCGTAGTCGTCGTTGTTGTGGAAGAACGGCACCTTGAGCGCGCCGGGGTCGCTCTCGACCGGGCGCGGGGTGAAGGTGCACACGACGAAGCCATTGGCGACGAAGGTGGTGTGCGCCGACGGCGGCAGGTGGTAGCGATGGCTCATCAGCGGGCGGATGTCGCGCCAGTTGAGGCGCACCACGGTGTTATCGCCATGCCAGCCCACCGCATCCAGCGGGTTGAACGGATAGGTGACGGTGCTGATCTGGTTGCGCCGCTTGATGCGGATCTGCCAGGTCTGCTCGCCCTGCTGGGCCTTAAACGCCGCATCGATGCGCGGGTGGTCGAGTACCGCCGGATCGAAGATCGCCTGCGGGCCCAGCAGCCCCTTGTCCGGCAGCTGGTAGGCGCCGTCGGTGTTTTCGATCAGCAGGAAGTGGCTGGGCGCGGTCGGCTCGATGCGCCAGGCGGTGCCGCGAGGGATTACCAGATAGTCGCCGTCGCGGTATTCCAGGTGACCGAAGTCGCAGTAGAAATGCCCGGCACCGTCATGCACGAACAGCAGTTCGTCGCCGTCGCTGTTGCGCGCCAGATGGCGCATGGCACCGTGGGTCTTCCACACGCGCAGCTTCACGTCGGCGTTATGCAGGCACAGCGGCGCCTCCAGCGGGCAGTCGCGCTCACTGGCAATCCGGTTGAAATTGAAGGCGTGCGGGCGCAGCGGCCCTTCCCAATCGACCCAGCCAGTCGGTGGGTGCTGGTGGTGCAGGTGGGTCACCGGACCGAAGAAGCCCTCGCGGCCCATTTCCCGCTCGTAGGTGCCTTCGGGAAAATCGCAGTGCGCCTGGCGCGAGTGTTCACCCTCGCGCAGGGGAAAGCTGATCCATTGGCGGCTCATCGCGGAGCTCCTGTCATGTGTCGAATTTCGTAGCGAGCGCAGGCCTGGCTAGGCGCCGCTTCGCGAAGGTGCGCAGTTGACATGCCGGTCAATGAGCAACCTGAGCGGAGCGGCAACACCGCCAGGGCAAGCGCAGTAGAAAATCGGCACATGACTACTCCTGAGTGATCACACCACGACGCAACTGATCTTCCTCGATGGATTCGAACAACGCCTTGAAGTTGCCTTCGCCGAAGCCCTGGTTGCCCTTGCGCTGGATGATCTCGAAGAAGATCGGGCCGATCACGGTGTTGGTGAAGATCTGCAGCAGGATGCCGTCATCTCCGGGCGCACCATCGATCAGGATATTCAGCTCGCGCAGCACGTCGGTCGGCTCGCCATGGCCGGCGACGCGGCTGTCGACCTTCTCGTAGTAGGTATCGGGAGTGGTCATGAAGTCCACGCCGTTGGCGCGCAGCTGGCGCACGGTGGCGTAGATATCGTCGGTGCTCAGGGCGATGTGCTGGATGCCTTCGCCGTGGTACTCGCGGATGAATTCCTCGATCTGCGACTTGTCGTCGGCCGACTCGTTGATCGGGATGCGGATCTTGCCGCAGGGCGCGGTCATGGCGCGGGAGAACAGGCCGGTGAGCTTGCCCTCGATGTCGAAGTAGCGGATCTCGCGGAAGTTGGCGATGCGCTCGTAGAAGCCGGACCAGACGTCCATCTGCCCGCGCTTGACGTTGTGGGTCAGGTGGTCGATGCACTGCAGGCCGACGGCGTTGTCGTTGGCGGAGCGCCCCTCGATGTATTCGAAGTCGACGTCGTAGATGCTCTTGTCACCGTAGCGGTCAACCAGGTACAGCAAGGAACCGCCGATGCCCTCGACGCAGGGGATGTTCAGCTCGCCGAAGTTGGCGTGGCTGCCGACCAGGGTGGCTCCCTGCTGCTCGACGTAGGCGGCGGCCTGGGCCGCGTTCTTCACCCGGAAGGCCATGGCGCAGGCGCTCGGCCCGTGCTTCTCGCCGAAGGCACGCACATGCCCGGAGGGGCTGCCGTTGAGGACGATGTTGATATCGTTCTGCTGGAACAGCCACACCTCTTTCGAGCGGTGCTTGGCCGTTTCGGTGAAGCCCATGGCGCGGAACAGCTGGCGCAGCTGCTCGATGCCTTCGGGCGTCGGCGCGGTGAACTCGACGAACTCGAAACCGTCGGTTCCGATGGGGTTGTGTTGCTCGATCTTGGCCACGGCGTTCATCCGGCCTCCCTGAATTGTTGTTGTGGGCATGCGCCCGCCGGCTGGCGGTGCGTTTAGACTGCCCCCATCACAACCCCTGGCCGGCGAGCGGACAAGCCGGCGGAACCGGCCAGGCACGTGGCTTGCCCGTGGCACCCGGCAAGTTTTCCTTACAGCAGCAGCCAAGGCACGCCGAGGCCTGGCCAGGCGTAAGGTTTTCTTGCCAGGGTGGTTCAGTCGGCTGCCAGTCCCATCGCAAAAAGCGGTTCGGGAATCGCCAGCAGGCCGGCCAGTGGCTGCGGCTTGCCAAGGTGATAGCCCTGGGCGAAGTCCACGCCGATCTCGCCAAGGGCTGCCAGCACCTCGGCCGTTTCGACGAACTCGGCGATGGTGCGCTTGCCCATGACGTGGCCGATCTGGTTGATCATCTCGACCATGGCCCGGTCGATGGGGTCGTCGAGCATGTCGCGGACGAAGCTGCCGTCGATCTTCAGGTAGTCCACCGGCAGGTGCTTGAGGTACATGAACGACGACATGCCCGCGCAGAAGTCATCCAGCGAGAAGCGGCAGCCCAGGGACTTGAGCTCGTTGATGAAGTGGGTGGCCTCGGTCAGGTTGGCGATGGCGGCGGTCTCGGTGATCTCGAAGCAGATCGCCTGCGGCGCCAGCGGCTGCTCGGCCAGTTGCTCGCGGATAAAGGCGAGGAAGTCGCGGTCGCCGATACTGGCGCCGGACAGGTTGATCGCGCAGTGCAGCAGCGGCGCGTGCGGATGTTCGACGTGGAAGCGCGCCAGCGCCTGCAGGGTGTGGCGCACCACCCAGCGGTCGATCTGCGGCATCAGGCCATAGCGTTCGGCGGCCGGAATGAAGCTGCCGGGCGCGATCAGCGTGCCGTCCTCGTCCTGCAGGCGCAGGAGAATCTCCACATGGCCGCCCTCCTCGCCGCGGCGCAGCGGCACGATGGGCTGGGCGTAGAGGCGAAAGCGGTTCTCCTCCAGCGCTCGCTGGATGCGCTGCACCCAGCTCATCTCGCCGACCCGCTCGGACAGCTCGGTGTCATCGGGCTGGTAGGCATGCACTCGGTTGCGCCCGCGCTCCTTGGCCGAATAGCAGGCCAGGTCGGCGGTGCGCAGCAGGTCCGCCAGGCTGATCTGCCCGGGCGGCACCTGCACCACGCCGATGCTGGCGCTGATCGAGAACAGCCGCTCGCCCCAGGCAAAACGCAGCTCCTGCACCGCCACGCGCAAGGCCTCGGCGACACGCAGGGCGGCGTCGCTCGGGCAGTTCTCCAGAATCACGCCGAACTCGTCGCCCCCCAGGCGCGCCAGGGTGTCGCCCTCGCGCAGGTGCGCCTGCAGCGCCTCGCAGACCTGGCGCAGCAACTCGTCGCCGGCCGCGTGGCCGCAGGTGTCGTTGACCAGTTTGAACTGGTCCAGATCGATGAACATCAGCGCGTGCCGGCCCGGCTGACGCAGCATTCGCGCCAGCAGCTGGGCCAGGCGGTACTCGAACTCGCGGCGGTTGGCCAGGCCGGTCAGGGCGTCGTGGCTGGCCTGCCAGGAGAGGCTGGCGACGAACTGGCGCTCGCGGGTCATGTCGTGCAGCACCATGACCACGCCGCTGACCAGGCCGCGCTCCTGCACCGGTGTGCCGACCAGGTTGACCGCCACCGAGCTGCCGTCCGGGCGCACGATCAGCTTGGCGTAGTCGCCCGCCGCCCCGCTGCCGAGAATCTGCTCCAGCAGCGGCTCACCGGCGACGCCCGGTTGCTCGTCGACGATGGAAAACAGCCGCTCGAAGGGCTGGCCCTGAGCCTGCGGCAAGGCACAGCCGGTGAGCTGCTCGGCGGCGGCGTTCATGTAGGCGATGCGCCCATCGCTGCTCAGGCTGATCACCGCGTCGCCAATCGACGCCAGAATGGTCTGCGCCCGCTGCTTGACCCGCTCCAGCGCCTGGTCGGCCGCCTCGCGCTCGTCCAGCAGCTTGCGCGTGCGCCATAGCGCCAGGCAGATCAACAGCGCGGCGGTGAGCAGGTTGGTGGCGATCAGCAGACGTCGCACCACCCGCGAGACTTCGCCGAGTATCTGCGAAAAGGATTCGGCGGCCAGGGTTGCCCCGCGATTGATGAGGTCGATACGCGCACGCCAGATCGGCACGATCTCCTCGGCATCCACCCGCCATTGGCGCCCCTGCAGAATCTCGTCGGCGAGCTCCTCCAGTTGCAGCACGTAGTGATCGCCCTGCGCCCACTGCTCGATCGCCCGTTCGAGGTAGCTGAACTGGCGGAAGTGACGGTACAGCCAGATCATCGAGTCCACGTCATCCGGGTGATTCTTGCCACGCAGGATGCCCTGGCGGGCCATGGCCAGGTCCGGCACCGGCTGATCGAGCGCCTGGCGAAAGACATGGTCGCCCAGCGGAACCGCGATGGCCTGCTGATACTCCGCCAGATATTCCGGCTCGCCGGTCTGGGCATACAGGTCGAGGTAGTGGATGGCGTCCTTCAACCCCTTGGACCAGAGGCTCTCACCTGCCACATAGGCGCGCACCGCCGAATGCAGATACAGGCTGCCGCCGGCCAGCAGCGACTGCAGCAGCACGACCAGCACGAAGGGCCAGACCAGCCGTAGCAGTTGCGAGGGCGCATGCATTCCGGCGGCATTGGCTTCCTGGCTCATGAGTGCCTGCTCTTCGGCTTTGCGAGATACCCAAGAGGTATAGATGGCTTTCTGCCAACTGTCAGAAATGACAGAAAAATAACGCCATATTTCGGGCGCAACAGGTCGCGGCGAACGGCAGCGCTCAGGGGCTGAACGAATGCTGCCCGCGCTCGGCGACTTCTCCTGCTGAAGCCAGCCCCACTCCATCTGATACGGTTTTTATCGATAAACCTGAGTCTGTTATGCAAACAGCTCGGAGTGCACAGTGCGCGCAGCCTGATTACCGCCCGAAGAGGCCCACCATGAGCGAGCGCATCCCCGCGCAGGTCATCGAGACCATCGACCCCCGCCAGCCCCTGCGCCTGACTCCGGCCCAGGCCGGCGGGCCGATCCATACCCGCAGTTTCAGCGGCCGTTTCCGCAACCTGCGCCTGTATGGTGCGGGCTTGCTGATGCTGATCTTCTTCGGCACCGCCTGGCTGGACTGGGACGGACGTCAGGCGGTGCTGTGGAACCTGGCCGAGCACCGCTACTACATCTTCGGCGCCACCTTCTGGCCGCAGGACTTCATCCTGCTCTCGGCGCTGCTGATCATCTGCGCCTTCGGCCTGTTCACCATCACCGTGTTCGCCGGCCGCGTGTGGTGCGGCTACAGCTGCCCGCAGAGCGTGTGGACCTGGATGTTCATGTGGGTGGAGAAACTCACCGAGGGCGAGCGCCACCAGCGCATCAAGCTGGATAGCGCCCCCTGGGGCCCGCTCAAGCTGCTGCGCCGCAGTGCCAAGCATGGTCTGTGGCTGGCACTGAGCCTGCTCACCGCACTGACCTTCGTTGGCTACTTCACGCCCATCCGCCCGCTGGCGCTGGAACTGTTCAGCGGCGAGCTGAGCGGCGCCGCGCTGTTCTGGGTGCTGTTCTTCAGCGCCGCCACCTACCTCAACGCCGGCTGGCTGCGTGAGAAGGTCTGCGTGTACATGTGCCCCTACGCACGCTTCCAGGGGGTGATGTTCGACCGCGACACCCTGCTGGTGGCCTACGACGCCGCCCGTGGCGAAAACCGCGGCCCGCGCAAGAAGGAAGTCGACCACAAGGCCGCCGGCCTCGGCGACTGCATCGACTGCACGATGTGCGTGCAGGTCTGCCCCACCGGCATCGACATCCGCGACGGTTTGCAGGTGGACTGCATCGGCTGCGCCGCCTGTATCGACGCCTGCGACAGCATCATGGACAAGATGGGCTACGAGCGTGGTCTGATCCGCTACGGCTCCGAGCGCGAGATGCAGGGCGGCCACACCCGCCTGTTGCGCCCACGCCTGCTCGGCTACGCGGCAGCGCTACTGCTGATGATCGGCGCCTTCGCCTGGGCCCTGCAGGCGCGCTCGCTGGTATCCCTCGACGTGGCCAAGGATCGCGGCATGTTCCGCGAGAATCCGGCCGGCCAGATCGAGAACGTCTATCGCCTGAAGCTGATCAACAAGACCCAGCACGCGCAGCGCTACCGCCTGAGCCTGGTCGACGACCCGCGCTTCGCCATGAGCCTGCCGGGCGAGCTGAAGCTGGCGCCCGGGGAAATCCTCGATGTACCGGTCAGCGTCAGCCTGGTGCGCGAGCCGCTGGGGCGCAGCCCCGCCGAGCTCAACTTCGAGGTGCGCAACCTGGATCGCCCCGAACAGCGCCAGCAGGCCGGCAGCACCTTTATCGCGCCCTCCGGCCGCTGAGTGAGCGAGCCGCGCCAACTGCCCGTAGACTGTGGCCCGATAACGGCCACCGTCACGGACAAGATGAAACGCTACGAGCAATTCGCCGACCAGATCGCCGAGCTGATCCGCTCGGGCATGCTCGCCCCCGGTGACCGGGTGCCCTCAGTGCGCCACGCCAGCCGCACCTATGGCGTGAGCCCGTCCACCGTGTTTCAGGCCTACTACCTGCTGGAGGACCGCGGGCTGATCCAGGCCCGCGCGCGCTCCGGCTACTTCGTGCGGACCCTGGCCGGGCAGCCGCTGGCCGAGGCCGAAGTGGGCTGCGCCCCGCCGCCGACCAGCGAGGTCGATGTCAGCGAGCTGGTGTTCTCCGTACTCGGTTCATTGAAAGACCCGCACACCGTGCCTTTCGGCTCGGCCTTCCCCAGCCCGCAGCTGTTCCCGCTGGCGCGCCTGGCGCGCTCGATGAACCAGGCCCTGCGCGACCTGCCCGCACACGCGGTCATCGCCGACATGACTGCCGGCAATCCCGACCTGCGCCGGCAGATCGCCCTGCGCTACATGGTCGCCGGCGTGCGCCTGCCGCTGGAGGAGCTTGTCATCACCAATGGAGCCATGGAGGCGCTGAACCTGTGCCTGCAGACGGTGACCCAGCCGGGCGACCTGGTGGCCATCGAGGCGCCGGCCTTCTATGCCACCCTGCAGGTGCTGGAGCGGCTCAAGCTCAAGGCCGTGGAAATCCCCGTGCACCCGCGCAGCGGTATCGACCTGGGCATGCTTGCCGAGCGCCTGGACAAGCTGCCGATCAAGGCCTGCTGGTTCATGAGCAGCCTGCAGAACCCCATCGGCGCCAGCCTGAATGACGCGAAGAAAGCCGAGCTGTACGCCCTGCTCAAACGCCATCAGGTGCCATTGATCGAGGACGACGTGTATGCCGAGCTGTACTACGGCACGCAGCCGCCAAAGCCGGTGAAGAGCCTGGATGACGAGGGTCTGGTGATGCACTGCGGCTCCTTCTCCAAGAGCCTGGCGCCGGGTTACCGGGTCGGCTGGGTGGCCGGCGGGCGCTATGCCGAGCAGATCGCCCGACTCAAGCTGATGACCACCATCTCGCCCTCGGTGCCGGCCCAGGCGGCCATCGCCGACTACCTGCAGCACGGCGGCTATGACCGCCACCTGCGCAAGCTGCGCATCGCCCTGGAGACCCAGCAGGCCGCCATGCTCGCCTCCGCCGCGCGACACTTCCCGAGCGAGACGCGGGTCACCCGCCCCGCAGGCGGCTATTTCCTGTGGTTCGAGTTTCCCGAGCGGGTCGACTCGCTGCAGCTGTTCCAGCTCGCGCTGGCCCAGGGCATCAGCCTGGCGCCGGGGCCGATCTTCTCCGCCACCCGTGCATTTCAGCACTGCGCACGCTTGAACCATGGCCATCCCTGGACGTCCCAGAACGAGCAGGCCATGCAGGTGCTGGGGCGTATCCTCGCCAGCTTCTAGCCGTCGCCGCTGACGCGTGCGGCTATCCTGCGGATATGTGGTAACTCTGGCGTCAAAAATAGTGGCACTATGCCACTCACACCCAGGCACCCTAAAACAACAAGGGACGGCACCATGAGCAGCGACACCGCAACGGACACCGACGCGACTGGCGACGAGCCCCTCGACGACCAGCAACGCATCGAGCGGCTGGAGAAAGCCGGCAAGCTCAACCGCATCCTGATCTTCGCCCTGGCCGGCGTACTGCTCCTGACTCTGCTGGCCTGGCTGCTGATCGCCCTGCTCGGCTCAACGCCGGAAGAAGACGAGCCCGCCGCCAGCCAGGCCAGCGTCCAGGCGCTGCAGCAGGAACTCGGCGCCCTGCAACTGCAGGTCGGCACTCTGCAGCAACAGCTGCAGGAGCAGCAGAAGCTGATCGTCATGGTCCAGCAACAGATGCCCAAGCCTGCCAGCGTCGCGCCCACAGCAGAGGCCAGCCAGAACGAAAGGGAAACCGTCTCCATGGTGGCCAAGACCCTGATCGGCCAGGAACACAACTATCAGGAGAGTCTGAGCGCCCTCAAGGTCGGCATGCGCGACCTGGCCCGCATGATCGCCGGCTCGCGCAGCTGGCTGGCCTTCTACGAAGAATCCCTGGCCAAACCCATGGCCGACAGCCAGGCCCGGGTCAAGGCGCTGCAGGCCTGGGAGGCCAAGCAAACGAAGTGAACAAAGCCGCCCTCGGGCGGCTTTTTCGTTCAGTGCTGCAGATGCCCGTAGAGCTTGGCGTACAGGCCACCGTCGGCGATCAGCTGCTGGTGATCGCCGTCCTCGGCGATGCGCCCGCCGTCGAACACCAGCACCCGGTCAGCCTGCTTAACCGCGCTCAGGCGGTGAGCGATGATCAGCGTGGTGCGGCCATTGAGGAAGCGCCCCAGGGCCTGGTGCAAGGCGTACTCGGTGGCGGCGTCCAGCGCCGAAGTGGCCTCGTCGAGAATCACCACCTGGGGTTCGGCCAGCACCATGCGCGCAATGGCCAGGCGCTGGCGTTGGCCGCCTGACAGGCGTACGCCGGAACGGCCGACCATGCTCTCCAGGCCCAGCGGCAGGGCGCGAATGGTCGGCGCCAGCTGGGCGATCTCCAGCGCCTGCCAGCAGGCCTCGTCGCTGCGCTCGCGGCCCATGCACAGGTTGGCGCGCACCGTGTCGTTGAACAGCGCCGGGTGCTGCAGCACCACGGCCACATGCTCGCGCACCGTCTCCAGGCCGATCTCCTCCAGGCTGGCACCGCCGAAGCGGATGCTGCCGGCCTGCGGGCTGTAGAGCCCAAGCAGCAGCTGCACCAGGGTGCTCTTGCCGCCACCGGAGGCGCCGACTATGGCCACCTTCTCGCCCGGCGCGATGCTCAGGTCGAGATCCTGCAGCACCGGCTCGTCGTTGTAGGCGAAGGTCAGGCCCTGCACTTCGATGCCGACGGTTTCACGGTCCCTGAAAGGGTCGATCTGCGCCGGATACTGCGGCTCGTCGGCCCGCGCCAGCAGTTCGTTGATCCGCGCCAGCGCACCGCCGGCGGCGTAATAGGCGTACTGCAGACCGAGCAGCTGCTCGACCGGGCCGATCATGAACCACAGGTAGCTGAACACCGCGAGCATCTGGCCGATGGACAGGTCGGAGAGCAGCACGGTGATCATCGCGGCGGCGCGGAACAGGTCGATGCCGAACTGGAACAGCAGGCCGCTGGTGCGTGCGGCAGCATCACTCTTCCACTGCGAGGCCACCGCATAGTCGCGCACCTCGCGGGCCTTGAAGCCGAGGCGACCGAGGAAATAGCCCTGGCGGTTGCCGGCACGTACTTCCTGGATGGCTTCCAGGGTTTCGGTAAGGGCTTGGGTGAAGCGCGAGGTGCTGTCGTTTTCCAGCTTCTTCAGGTGCTTGACCTGCTTGCCCAGGCGCACGGTGGCGAAGATCACCAGTGGATTGAACAGCAGGATCAGCAGCGCCAGTTGCCAGTGCATCCAGATCAGGATGGCGGCGGTGCCGGTCAGGGTCAGCACTGCCACCAGCACCCGCGACAGGGTTTCGCCGATGAACTTGTCGAGGGTGTCCAGATCGGTGACCAGATGGGCGCTGACCGTGCCGCCGCCGAGGTTCTCGTACTCGCTCAGGGAGATGCGCTTGAGCCGCGCGATCAGGCGCATGCGCAGGCGGTAGATGACATCCTTGGACAGCCGGGCGAACAGCCGCGCCTGCAGGACGTTGCTGACCAGCGCGCCCAGACGCAGGCTCAGCGTCAGCACCAGCATCAGGCCGATATAGCCGGCGGCGCTTTCCCAGGCGGCAGGCAGGAAGCGATCCATCACCCTGAGTGCGGCGTCGCCCTGCCCCAGCAGCACCTCGTCCACCAGCAGCGGCAGCAGCAGTGGAATCGGCACGCTGCACAGGGTGGCGAGCACGGCGATCAGGTTGGCCAACAGCAGGCCCTTGCGATGGCGCAGAGCCAGGCGGCGGATTTCCGCCCAGGTCAAACGGTCAGGCATGCGCGCGTTCCAACCAGCGCGCCAGCAACGGCGAAAGTGCCTCCAGCGGCTGGTAGCCGTTGGTCAGCAACGCCAGTTGGCCATCACGCTCGGCCAGCAGGGTCGGGAAACCGCTGATGCCCAGGTCCTGCACCCAGGTAAAGTCGGAGGCGGTAGCCTCATGCATAGCCTCGCTGTCGAAGGCTTCGGCGAACTCGATGCGCGGAATCCCGGCCAGTTCGGCCAGTTCCACCAGCACCTGAGCGCGGGACACATCGCGCGCGCCAACGTAGAACGCCTGCTGGATCAGCTTGGCCAGCGGCCAGACGCTCTGCTCGTCCAGCTGCCGTGCCGTGACCAGGGCGCGGCAGGCTGGCGAGGTGTCGTAGACGAAGCCTTCGGGCAAGGCCTCGGTGAAGTTGAACAGCTGCCCGGTGGCGGCGTTGACCGCCTGCCAGTGCCCGAGGATGCGCACCCGCGCCGCCGGCTCCAGCGCCGCGCGCTCGCTGCGCAGGCCTCCGGCGACCAGGTGCAGCGTTACACCCGCAGCAGCGGCCTGCTCGGCCAGGGCCTGTACCACCGGGGCAAAACCCCAGCACCAGGAGCACATCGGGTCCATCACATAGATGAGGCGGGGTTGGCGCACGGCGGGCTCCTTGAGCGCTTTGGGGTGGGTTATACCGCAGGCCGCATCCAGCAAGCTTGCTGGGTCAAGCCGCCAAGCGGCCAACCCAGCCTACGGCATTCAGTCGTTCTGCAGCGCCTTGTAGTTGAAGCCGATCGGGTGCGGCAGGTTGCGCGCCTGGGCGATCTCGATCTGCTTCTGCCGCTCGCGGGCAGCCTGGCGGGTTTTCTCCGGCAGCGAGTCCCAGCAATGCGGGCAGCTGACGCCGGGGCTGTAGAACTCGGTCTGGCGATCCTCGGCCGAGATCGGGTTGCGGCAAGCGTGGCACTGGTCGTAGTCGCCCTCGGAGAGGTCGTGGCGCACGGTCACGCGGTTGTCGAAGACGAAGCAGTCGCCCTGCCACTTGGTCTGCTCCTGGGGTACCTCTTCCAGGTATTTGAGGATGCCGCCCTTGAGGTGGTACACCTCCTCGAAGCCTTCGCCGAGCATGTAGCTGGAGGCCTTCTCGCAACGGATGCCACCGGTGCAGAACATGGCGACCTTCTTGTGCTTGCTCGGATCGAAATGGGCCTTGATGTACTCGGGAAACTCACGGAACGACTTGGTCTTGGGGTCGATGGCGCCCTCGAAGGTGCCGATGGCCACCTCGTAGTCGTTGCGGGTGTCGATCAGCAGCACTTCCGGGTCACTGATCAGGGCGTTCCAGTCCTGCGGCTCGACGTAGGTACCGACCTTCTGATTGGGGTCCACGCCCGGCACGCCGAGGGTGACGATTTCCTTCTTCAGCTTGACCTTGGTGCGGTAGAACGGCTGCTCGTCGCAGTAGGATTCCTTGTGGTCGATATCGGCCAGGCGCGGGTCCTGGCGGAACCAGGCGAGCAGGCCGTCGATACCGGCGCGGCTGGCGGACACGGTGCCGTTGATGCCTTCCTCGGCCAGCAACAGGGTGCCTTTGACGCCGTTGTCGAGCAGGGTTTGCAGCAGGGGTTCACGCAGCGCTTGGTAGTCCGGTAGGGAAACGAACTTGTACAGCGCCGCGACAACGATCTTGTCGGTCATGCGGACTCTCTCCAGTGGTCACCCTCGCAAAGGGCGGACCGGGGATAAAAATGAAAGCGCCGGCAGGGGCCGGCGCGGGGGCGATTCTAACCCAGGCGGACAGGATTCTGCAGCCGACCTGGATCAATGGCGAGCGCCGTCAGCCGCACACGATCGCGGCCAAGGCCCGCTTACCAGGGCGCCATCAGTGATCGAGCTTGCTGCCGCCGCGGCAGGTCGGCGAGTCCGGCGCCCCGCCCTGCTGCGCCCACTCCTCGGGGGTATAGGTGTGCAGGGCCAGGGCGTGGAACTGCTGCATCAGCTCGCCGAGAGTGGCGTAGACCTTCTGGTGGCGCTTGACCGCATTCAGGCCGACGAAGGCCGGGCTGACGATCACCGCCTTGTAGTGGGTTTCCTGGCCACGGCTGTGCATATGGCTCTCGTCCAGCACGTCGAGGTACTCCGGCTCCAGGCCGGCCAGGGTTTGCAGAAGCTTGTCGCGCATGCTCATCTGAGAACTCCTCACTGCTTGCCGGGCTTCAGCTCGGCATCCATCTGGCCCAGCAGCCGATCCACTTCCGGTGCCGCCGCCTGCAGGCGCTCCTGGGTGCGCTGAGCGGAAATCGCCATCAGCTGCGGCATCTGCTCCAGCAGTTTGCTGCCCAGCGGCGTCTGATAGAAGGCAACCAGCTGCTTGAGCTCGGCCTCGCTGAACGCATCGGTGTACAGCGCGACCAGGTCCGGGCCGAGCTTGTCCCAGCCGACGACTTTATCCAGCGCCGCGTTGGCCTGGGCCTGATAACGCTCCAGCAGCGGTTTCTGGCTGGCCTGGCCGCCGGACTGGGCGAAACGACGGGCGAACATCTGTTGTACCTGGCTGTAGGCCGGCACCGTCAGCCGGTCAACTCGGGTCAGCTCGAGGAAACGCCGGGCCTCGGCAGCATGGCTGGCGCTATCAGCCAGCAAGGGGGCACTGATCAGCAACAGCAGGGCGGAACAAAAGACTCGCAGGCGGGTCATTCAGAGATCCTTTCGGGGCAATTCGGCGGGCGGCCATTCTGCGCGCAGGCGTGTCGTCACTCAAGCAAACCGCTGACGAGCGGAGTTAGCAAAAAGCCAGCACTTGCCCTGTACTGGTACAACTGTGCATGCTTGCGTCCCTCCCGAGGCGCAGGCACGGAATTCGCACACCGGCCGCCAGCCCTCACACATGGACGTGTCAGATGAATACTTTTACCCGCCCGCCTTCCACGCTGCCGCAGCCCTTGTGCGATGCTCGCGGCCGTCTGCTGGATGAAGCCATCGGCTGGGCCACGCGACCACGGGTGCACTGCGCCCTGCCCGGCCATCTGGGTCGACGCAAGCGCTGGAACCACTGGTGCATCACCACGCCAGACTGGATGCTCTCGCTGACCTTCGCCGACCTCGACTACCTCGGCTATGGCGCTGCCTACTTCCTGGACCTGCATAGCGGCAAGTCCGTCTCGCATACCCAGCTACGCCCTTTCGGTTTTGGCTGCCAATTGCCCGACACTCCCCTGGAGAGCCACGAGTTCTGCCACTCGCGCCTGCAACTGAAGGCCGACGACCGTGGTAACGCCGTGCGCCTGACCGTGGTGGCCCCGGACATCGGCGGCCAGCCCCTGCAGGTGGCACTTGATATCCAGCGCCCGCCGCACCTGGAATCGGTGAACCTGGTCTGCCCCATGGGCAGCAACACCTTCCACGCCTCCTGCCGCCAGCTCGGCCTGCCCGTCAGCGGCAGCCTGCAACTGGGGCGTCGCCAGTACCTGTGCAGCCCGGGGCAAAGCTTCGCCTCCCTCGACTTCGCCCGTGGCGTATGGCCGTTGCACAGCCACTGGACCCGTGCCGCCTTCGCCGCACCGGGCGGCATCGCCGGCAACTTCGGCACCGGCTGGTGTGAGCATAGCGGCCTGTCGGAGAACGCCCTGTGGTTCGGCGGCGAGTTGCTGCACCTGGAAGAGCAGGTGCAGATCGAGCAGAACCCGCAAGGGCCACTGGCGCCCTGGCGCCTTTCGAGCCCCAGCGGCCAGGTGGAGCTGTGCTTCACCCCGCGCCAGCTGCACCAGGCCAACCCCAAGCTCGGCCCGTTCTACGCCGACACACGCCAGTGGTTCGGCCGCTACGATGGCGTACTGCGCGGCCCACAAGGCGAGAAGGTACCGGTCAGCAGCGCCTATGGCTGGCTCGGCGCCACCCACGCCCGCTGGTAATCGAGCCGATAGAAACGCCGGGGAACCCGCTCCACCTCCGGCGGCCTAAACTGCCGGAAACAATCCGGAGACAGCTCATGAGCCGTATCGAAACCGACAGCATCGGTGCCATCGAAGTACCCGAGGATGCTTACTGGGGTGCGCAGACCCAGCGTTCGCTGATCAACTTCGCCATCGGCGAACAGCGCATGCCGCTGGCCGTGGTGCATGCCCTGGCCCTGATCAAGAAGGCGGCGGCACGCGTCAATTCACGTATCGGCGGGCTGCCCCCGGACATCGCCCGGCTGATCGAGCAGGCCGCCGACGAAGTCCTCGCCGGCCAGCACGACGAGCAGTTCCCCCTGGTGGTCTGGCAGACCGGCAGCGGCACCCAGAGCAACATGAACGTCAACGAGGTGATCGCCGGGCGCGCCAACGAGCTGGCCGGCCAGCAACGTGGCGGCAAAAGCCCGGTGCACCCCAACGATCACGTCAACCGCGCGCAGAGCTCCAACGACAGCTTCCCCACCGCCATGCACATCGCCGCGGTACAGGCTGTGCAGCAGCAGTTGCTGCCGGCCATCAGCGAACTTTCCGGCGCGCTGGCCGAGCAGTCCGCGCGGCACATGAACCTGGTCAAGACCGGCCGCACTCACCTGATGGATGCCACGCCCATCACCTTCGGCCAGGAACTGTCGGCCTTCGTCGCCCAGCTCGACTACGCCGAACGGGCCATCCGCGCCAGCCTGCCGGCGGTCTGCGAACTGGCTCAGGGTGGCACGGCGGTCGGCACCGGGCTGAATGCGCCGCATGGCTTCGCCGAAGCCATGGCCGCGGAGCTGGCGGCCCTGGCTGGCCTGCCCTTCGTGTCGGCACCGAACAAGTTCGCCGCGCTGGCCGGCCACGAGCCGCTGACAGCCCTGGCCGGCGCCCTGAAGACCCTGGCCGTGGCGCTGATGAAGATCGCCAACGACCTGCGTCTGCTCGGCTCCGGCCCGCGTGCCGGTTTCGCCGAGGTCAAGCTGCCGGCCAACGAGCCGGGCAGCTCGATCATGCCCGGCAAGGTCAACCCGACCCAGTGCGAGGCGCTGTCCATGCTCGCCTGCCAGGTACTGGGCAACGACACCACCATCGCTTTCGCCGCCAGCCAGGGGCATCTGCAGCTCAACGTGTTCAAACCGGTGATCATCTACAACCTGCTGCAGTCGGTGCGCCTGCTCGCCGATGGTTGCCGCAACTTCGCCCAGCACTGCGTGTTCGATATGCAGCCGGATGCCCGGCAGATGGCCGCGCACCTGGAGCGCGGCCTGATGCTGGTTACCGCGCTGAATCCCCACATCGGCTACGACAAGGCAGCCGAGATCGCCAAGAAGGCCTATGCCGAGGATCTCAGCCTGCGCGAGGCAGCCCTGCAGCTGGGCTATCTGAGCAACGAGGAATTCGACACCTGGGTGCGCCCGGAAAACATGCTGGAGTCAGGTCAACATGGTTGAAACAGTGAAGAGTGGTGCCACCCCGCTGGAAGGCGACGGCAAGCGCATCCTGATGATCGTCGGCACGTCCAAGCGCGACAGCCTGTGCCATGCCATCGCCGAGGCCTATACCAGTGGTGCCCGCGGCAAGGGCCATGTGGTGCGCCAGCTCAGACTCGGCGACCTGCAGTTCGATCCGATCCTGCGCGAGGGCTATGACCAGAGCCAGACCCTGGAGCCCGACCTGCTGGAGGCCCAGCGGCAGATCCACTGGGCCGAGCATCTGGTGTTCGTCTACCCGGTCTGGTGGGGCGGCGTGCCGGCGCTGCTCAAGGGTTTCTTCGACCGCACCTTCCTGCCCGGCTTCGCCTTCAAGTACCGCAGCCGCTCGCAGCTGTGGGACAAGCTGCTGACCGGACGCACCGCCGACCTGCTGGTGACCCTGGACACCCCGCCCTGGTACTTCCGCTGGATCTACGGCGCTCCGGCGCACCGCCAGATGGTGCGTACCATTCTCGGCTTCTGCGGCATCCGCACCCGGCGCCTGGCCGAGTTCGCCCCGGTACGCCCCTCCAGCGAGGAGCAACGCCAGGGCTGGCTGCGCCGCGCCGAAGCCCTCGGCGTCAAGGTCTAGACCCTAGAGCATGACCGCCATGCGCCGCGCCCGACGGGCACGCAGGCCCGCCAGCAGCGAAGGGCCCAGGGCGACCAGCGCCGAGCCCAGCACCACCAGCAACGCACCGCCATAGCCGAGGGCGTTGATCTGTTCAGGTCGCACATGCTCCGGCCAGAACAGTGCGGCCAGAGCCACGGCGGCGAAGGTCACCAGCGGCGTCACCGCCAAGGTGGCACTGACCCGCGAGGCCTCCCAGTGCGCCAGGGCCTCGGCGAAGGCGCCATAGGCCACCAGGGTGTTCAGGCAACAGGCCAGCAGCAGCCAGCCCTGCAGCGGCGACAGTTGCAGCACCTGCAGCGGATGCGCCCAGGGCGTGAGGATCAGGGCACAGGCCAGATAGATCACCAGCATGATCTGCGGCGAACTCCAGACGCTCAGCAACTGCTTCTGCGCCAACCCGTAGAAGGTCCAGACGAAGGCAGCCAGCAGCACGATCAGCACGCCACTGGTATAGGCGCCCAGCGAACCGAACAGCTCACCCAGGCGCTGATTGAAGAACAGCCCGAAGCCCAGCAACAGCACCGCCAGGCCGCAGCCCTGGGCCAGGCTGAACGACTCGCGAAAGACCACCAGGCTGGCGATCAGGAACAGGATCGGCGCCATCTGGATCACCAGCTGAGTGGTACCCGGGCTGAGCAGGCTCAACCCCACCAGGTACAGCACGTAGTTGGAGACCAGCCCACCGATGGCCAGCAGGAGCAGCCAGCGCCCCTTGCTGCCGAGTGGTGCCAGGCGCGGCAAGCCACGGCGCGCACCCAGCCAGACCAGCAGCACCAGCCCCGCCACCAGCAGGCGATACCAGGTCACGGTGATGGGGTCCATGACCTGCAGCACCTCCTTGAGCTTGATCGGCAGAATGCCCCAGAGCAGCGCGGTAGTCAGGGCAAGCAGCAGGCCATAGAGCCATCGACCGGAAGAGATATGCATGAGGTCCTCGAAACGAGCGGGTACAGGCAGAGCGGCCATTGTAGGCCCGCGGGCAATGGCCTCACAGCCACAGTTGACCGCTTGGACAAGAAGGAACTGTGCTGCCAGAGCCCCAGCTTGCCTGCCTTCCGCAGATTGGCCTAACGAGGGCACAACCCAGCACAGCGTGCTCTCGCATCGCGACTGAAGTCGCTCCCACGAAAATCTGCTCCGCGCACAAGTAAGCGGCATGCGCGCCGCCTCTGTGGGAGCGACTTCAGTCGCGATAGCGAGGTCCAGGGCCACTCACGCCACCTGTGTCGCGGCCAAGGCCGAGTGCCCCCAGCACCTCTCACTGGAGCTGATATGTACCGGCCCCACCTAACAGCAAGAGGTTAAAAAATGACCACCTGTCGCCCACCGCCGCCAGGCAAAAGCCGCGCACTACACTGAAACCAAGTACACCCTGCGGCAGGAGGACTTGCCATGTTCGGTCAACGCACCATCGACCCCGCGCCCAGCACCCACTACCGGAGCGAGCGGGTCAGCGCAGTCAACGGTCAGTATTTCTTCTCCACGCGCGAGGGCACCCTGGAAGGCCCCTACTTCACCCGTGTCGATGCCGAACGGGAAATCGCCTTCTACATCCGTCGCATGCGCCAGGCCAGCGATATCATCGAAAGCCGCGCCTTCTAGCCAAGCGATAGGCCGCGTAGCAGCGAGCTCTGCTCGCAAACCGGTGGGGCGACACCGACGCTTCGCTGACGATGCACGCTGCCGCAGAAACGATCTGCGCGCCCTGATCAGAAAAAACGCCGCGCCCTGCAAGAGAGGCGCGGCGTTTTCTTCGGCGCACAGCATGAGTGCCTTCTAGTCCCTGGCGAACGCCCGCTCCAGCGCATCGTTGAGCGTGCGTAGCACCTTCACGCGGGCAAAGCGCTTGTCGTTGGCCTCGATCAGCGTCCAGGGCGCGACCGAGGTGCTGGTGCGGTCGACCATGTCGCCCACCGCGTCGCAGTATTCGTCCCACTTTTCCCGGTTGCGCCAGTCGTCCTCGGTGATCTTGAAACGCTTGAAGGGAATCGCCTCGCGCTCCTTGAAGCGCTTGAACTGCTCGTCCTGGTCGATGGCCAGCCAGAACTTGACCAGCACGACCCCGGCGCTGGCCAGCTGCTCTTCGAAGTCGTTGATTTCGCCATAGGCGCGCAGCCAGTCGGCCGGTTCGCAGAACCCCTCCACCCGCTCCACCAGCACCCGGCCATACCAGGAACGGTCGAACACGGTGAACTTGCCGCGCGCCGGAATGTGCCGCCAGAAACGCCACAGGTAGGGCTGGGCCAGCTCCTCCTCGGTGGGTGCGGCGATCGGCACGATGCGATACTGCCGCGGGTCCAGGGCGGCCGCCACACGGCGGATGGCACCGCCCTTGCCCGCCGCATCGTTACCCTCGAACACCGCCACCAGGGCATGCCGACGCATGCGCTTGTCACGCACCAGCGTGGCCAGGCGCGCCTGCTCTACCGCCAGCATGTCCTTGTATTCGTCCTTCTCCAGGCTCTGGGTCAGGTCCAGGTTGTCCAGCAGGCCGCGATTGTCCAGGCTGGCCACCATGGGCGCGACGTGGGGCTGCGGTACACGCCGGCTCTTGGCCTTGAGTGCGGCCTGCAGGCCATCGAGAAGGATGCGCCCCACCGTCAGGCTGCGGTAATGCTCATCGCTGCCCTCCACCACGTACCAGGGCGCGAAATCACGACTGCTGCGGCGCAGCACACGCTCACCGTGGCGCACGAACTTGTCGTAGGTCTTCGACTGTTGCCAGTCCAGCGGGCTGAGCAGCCAGCTGCGCTGCGGGTCGTCCTGCAGCGCCTTCAGGCGCGCCTTCATCTGCTGTTTGGACAGGTGAAACCAGAACTTGAAGATCAGCGCGCCCTCGTCACAGAGCATCTGTTCCAGGGCCAGGGCGCCGTCGATGGCCTGATCCAGCACGGCGTTCTTGATGTGACCATGTACCCGCCCCTGGAGCATCTGGCTGTACCAGTTACCGAAGAAGATACCGATGTGCCCCTTGGGCGGCAGCTGCCGCCAGAAGCGCCAGGCCGGTGGCCGGGCCAGCTCCTCGTCGGTCTGTTGGTCGAAGGTGCTGACCTGAATCAGGCGTGGGTCCATCCACTCGTTGAGCAGCTTGACCGTCTCGCTCTTGCCGGCACCCTCGATGCCGTTGATCAAGATAAGGACCGGGAAACGCCCCTGTTGCTTCAACTCATACTGCGCCTCCAGCAGCGCCTCGCGCAGCGCCGGCGCTTCCCTGTCAAAGGTTTCCTCGTCGATTGCGCGACCCAGTTCGGCAGACTCGAACATGCCCATCTCCTTGCTTCGATCCGCTCAGCCTAGCGGATTAGCCCAGGCTTTGGGGCTGCCGCTACAATGCGCGCCTGTCTGCCAGGGTGCTCCGATGTCCGAATCCCCCACTGCCCAGCTCGACTGGGACGCACAAGGTCAACCGCTGTCACGCCAGTTCGGCGATGTGTACTTCTCCCGCGAAGACGGTCTGGGCGAAACCCGCCATGTATTCCTCGACGGCAACGACCTGGCCGCGCGCTTTGCCGCCCTGCCTGCGGGCGGGCGCCTGATCATCGGCGAAACCGGCTTCGGCACCGGCACCAACTTCCTCTGCACCTGGCAACTGTTCGACCAGTTGGCGCCGGCCGACGCCCAGTTGCATTTCGTCAGCGTCGAGAAATACCCGCTGAGCGTCGCCGACCTGAGCCGCGCCCTGGCCCTGTGGCCGGAGCTGGCGCCCTGGGCCGAACAGCTGCAGGAGCAATACGTGGCCCTCCATGCCGGTTTCCAGCGCCTGCTCCTGGCCGGCGGCCGCGTGGTGCTGACCCTGCTGATCGGCGATGCCCTGGACATGCTGCCGCAGCTGGATGCGCGCATCGATGCCTGGTTCCTCGATGGTTTCGCCCCGAGCAAGAACCCCGACATGTGGACGGCCGAGCTGTTCGCGCAGCTGGCCCGGCTCTCAGCCCCCGGCGCCAGCCTGGCTACCTTCACCAGCATGGGCGATGTGCGCCGCGGTCTTATCGCCGCTGGCTTCGCCATGCGCAAGCGCCCCGGCTACGGCAAGAAATGGGAAGTGCTCTGCGGCCACTTTGCTGGCACGCCCGCGAAAGCCAGCAATCCCTGGTACGCCCGCCCGCCTGCACACCCGCGCCAACGCGAGGCGCTGGTGATCGGCGCCGGCCTGGCCGGCTGCGCCACGGCCGCCAGCCTGGCGGCGCGCGGCTGGCAGGTGACTCTGCTGGAGCGCCACGCAGAGGTCGCCCAGGAAGCCTCCGGCAATCCCCAGGGCGTGCTCTATCTCAAGCTTTCCGCGCACGGCACCGCCCTCTCGCAACTCGTCGTGGCCGGTTTCGGCCACACCCGCCGCCAGTTGCAACGCCTGCAGCAAGGTCGCGACTGGGCCGCCTGCGGCGTGCTGCAACTGGCCTTCGACGACAAGGAGGCGCAGCGTCAGGCCAAGCTCGGCGCAGCCTTCCCCCGCGAACTGCTACAACCACTGGATCGCTCGCAGGCCGAGGCCGTTTCCGGTGTCAGCCTGCCTGCCGGCGGGCTGTTCTACCCGGAGGCCGGCTGGGTCCATCCGCCGGCGCTGTGCCAGGCGCTGGCGGAGCATCCGCGCATCCGCCTGCAACTGCACAGCGAGGCTGTCGAGCTGCGCCGGGTCGACGGCCGCTGGCAGGCCCTGAACGATGGCCGGGTGCTGGCTGAAGCCCCGGTGGTGGTACTGGCCGGCGCCGCCGAGGTACGGCGTTTCGCCGCCGAACTGCCGCTCAAACGCATCCGCGGGCAGATCAGCCGTCTGCCGCAAACCCCGGCCAGCGCGGCCCTGAGCTGCGTGCTCTGCGCCGAGGGCTACGTGGCACCGGCACGCGATGGCGAGCACACCCTGGGCGCCAGCTTCGATTTCCAGAGCGACGACCTCACCCCCACCCAGGGCGAACACGCGAGCAACCTGCAGCTGCTGCAAGACATTTCCCGCGAACTCGCCGAACGCATGCAGGCCGGCGATCTGGACCCTGCACAACTGCAAGGCCGTGCCGCCTTCCGCTGCACCAGCCCCGACTACCTGCCCATCGTCGGCCCGCTGGCCGACGCCGAAGCCTTCGCCAGCGCCTATGCGGTGCTGGCCAAGGACGCGCGCCAGGTACCGGACATCCCCTGCCCCTGGCGTGAAGGCCTGTACGTCAACAGCGGTCACGGCTCGCGCGGCCTGATCAGCGCCCCGCTGAGCGGCGAACTGCTGGCCGCCTGGCTCAACGACGAGCCGCTGCCGTTACCGCGCAGCGTGGCCGAGGCCTGCCACCCCAACCGCTTCGTCCTGCGCAAACTGATCCGCAACAGCTGAGCGCAGCAGAGGCCTGACGACCAACGGACTTGCATCCGCTCACGCCCGCAAACATACTCCCCCCAGTAATAGATACCCCACCGGGTATACAGGAGAGTCACCATGAGCACCCCGAACTCGCAGCAACAGGACGCCATGCTCAAACGCCTGGCCCGCGTCGAAGGGCAGATTCGCGGCATCCAGGCCATGATCAGGCGCGGCGAGGAATGCGAGGCCATCGCCCAGCAGTTTTCCGCCGCACGCAAGGCGCTGGATAAGGCCTACCAGGAAATGCTCGCCTGCCTGCTGGAGGAAACCATGCTCGATCCCGAGCGCGACGACGCCGAAACCCTGGCCAGGGTGCGGGCAATCTTCACCAAGTACACCTGAATAACCAGTTCTGCCCTGCTGCGGGTCGCTGGTACGTAGCACCAATACTCCAAGGGAGTACCCGAAATGACCGACAACATCTGCCTGATCGATGCACCGCGCTTTGCCAGCGTGCGCCAGCAGGGCCATGTACGCTTCCTCATCGACGTGCGCAGCCCTGCCGAATTCCGCGCCCAGCATGTGGCCGGCGCACGCAATGTGCCGCTCGACCAGCTCAACCCGGAGTCACTGGTTACCCAGCTACGCCGGGAAGGACTGCAAAGCGGCGACGAGCTCTATCTGATCTGTCAAAGCGGCCAACGTGCTCGCCGCGCCGCCGAGCAACTGCAGCGCCTGCTACCGGGCGTGCAGGTAATCGATGGCGGCACCCAGGCCTGCGTCGCCTGCGGCCTACCCACCGAACAGGCTGCCAGCGGCGTGATCAGCATCCAGCGCCAGGTGCAGATCAGCGCCGGCAGCCTGGTACTGCTCGGCGTCGCCCTCGGCACCTGGCTGCATCCTGGCTGGTACGGCCTGGCCGCTTTCGTCGGCGCCGGCCTGACCTTCGCCGGCCTGAGCAATACCTGTGGCATGGCCCTGCTGCTCGCCCGCATGCCCTGGAACCGTTGATGGAGATCTTGCTGCTGGAAGCGCTGGGCATCGGTGCCGTGCTCGGCCTGCTGCTGGGCCTGACTGGCGCCGGTGGCTCCCTGGTGGCCCTGCCGCTGCTGCTCAGTTTGCACCTGCCGCTGCGCGACGCCATCGGCGTCAGCCTCGGTGCCGTGGCCCTCACCGCCCTGATAGGCGCCGTACCACGCGCCTATCAAGGCCAGGTGGCCTGGCGGCCGGTACTGTTGCTGGCGATCGCGGGATTGCCCGGCAATGCGCTCGGCCAGTGGCTCGGCCGGCAGATTCCCGAGGCCGTGCTGATTCTCGGCTTCTGCGCCCTGGTGCTGTGGACCGCCTGGCGCATGTGGCGCAGCTCCTGCCAGGTACGCAGCGGCAGTGGCCCGTTACGCAGCCTGCCGCTGGTGCTGATCGGCCTGGCCGTGGGCGTGTTCTCCGGCCTGATGGGCGTCGGCGGCGGTTTTCTGGTGGTGCCGGCACTGTTGGCGTTCACGCCACTGAGCATGCTGGCCGCCACCGCCACCTCCATGGCGGTGATCGCGCTGGTCTCCGGCGGTGGCTTCCTCTTTTATTTGAGCGGCGCGCAGCCCTCGCTGCCCCTGCTGGCCGGCCTGGCTCTTGGCGGCGCGGCCGGTGTGCTGGCTGGCAACGGCCTGGCCCAACGCCTGGGTGGCCAACTGCTGCAACGCCTGTTCGCCCTAATGCTGGTGGCAGTCAGCCTGAGCCTGGCCGCGCAGAAACTCTTCACAGGAGCCTGATCATGCTATTTCGCCAACTCTTCGATGCCGACAGCTCGACCTACAGCTACCTGCTGGCCGACAGCGGCGAAGCGCTGCTGATCGACCCGGTAAAGGACAAGCTCGACGACTACCTGCGCCTGCTCAGCGAACTGCAACTGCGCCTGGTGCTGGCCGTGGACACCCATACCCACGCCGACCACATCACCGCCCTCGGCGAGTTGCGTACGGCCACCGGCTGTCGCAGCGGCTTCGGCCAGGAAAGTGGCAGCGCCTGCGCCAGCTTCACCTTCAGGGACGGCGAGTGCCTGGGCTTCGGCGCACGCGAGTTGATCGCCTGGCACACGCCAGGCCATACCGACGACTCCTACTGTTTCCTGCTGCCGGCCGATGCGCAGCGGCCGGCCCGGGTCTTCACCGGCGACACCCTGCTGATTCGCGGCACCGGCCGCACCGACTTCCAGAATGGCGATGCCCGCGCCCAGTGGCAGAGCCTGCAGCGCCTGCTGAGCCTGCCCGGCGAGACCGAGGTCTGCCCCGGCCACGATTACCGGGGCTGGACCCGCTCCAGCATTGCCGAGGAAGCCGCGCACAATCCGCGCCTGCAGGTGGCCGATGTCGAGGCCTACGTCGAGCTGATGAACAACCTCAAACTACCCAATCCGAAGCTGATGGATATCGCCGTACCGGCCAATCGTGGCTGCGGCCTCGGCTGAAATAGTCAGTCGGCCTCGCCGCACAGCTCGGCCACCCGCAACAACGCCGCGGTCAGGCTGTGGCGTTCCCACTCCGGTAGCGCGGCAAAGGCCGTGCGCAAAGCCGGCGGCAGCAAAGGCGGCGCCTCAGCCAGCAGCGCGCGACCAGCATCGCTGGTCGCCAGCCACTGGCGGCGACGATCCTGATCGTCGCGCTGACGCAGTAGCAGACCGCGCTCTTCCAAACGCTCCAGCATGCCCGACAGCGTCGCGGCACTGAGGCTGACCCTGCCACTCAGCTCGCTGGCGGTCAGTCGTACCTCGCCATCGAGCACCCGCAGAATCATCAACTGCATCGGCGTCAGCCCACCGAAGCGCGCCAGGCGCTTGGCATGCACTTCGCCGGCCTGCTGCAGGCGGCGCATGGCACGAAACAGGGCCGGCTCGAAAGCCGACAAATCACATTCAGTAGGAATCATTTTTTCTGTCACAAACAGGGTTTTATCGGAAATAAAACTTTGACATCAAAGCATTATTTTGTTTTGGTGTAAAAGGATTCGTCATAGGACGGACACCTCCCCAACGGCAAAACCGGTAAGGATATATGTGCGGAATCGCTGGAGAAATACGCTTCGACCAACGCCCGGCCGACCTGGCCGCCATCGAGAAAATTACTCATCATCTGGCCCCTCGCGGCCCTGACGCCTGTGGCTTCCACAGCAGCGGGCAAATGGCCTTCGGCCACCGCCGGCTGAAGATCATGGATCTGGAGCCCGCCTCCGGCCAGCCCATGATCGATCACCAGCTGGGCCTGTCCATGGTGTTCAACGGCGCCATCTACAACTACCCCGAGCTGCGCGCCGAGCTACAGACCCTGGGCTACCAGTTCCACTCCGACGGCGACACCGAGGTACTGCTCAAGGGCTATCACGCCTGGGGCGAGAACCTGCTGCCGAAACTCAACGGCATGTTCGCCTTCGCCATCTGGGAGCGCGACCGCGAACGTCTGTTCCTGGCCCGCGACCGTCTCGGCATCAAGCCACTGTACATGAGTCAGGACGGCGCCCGCCTGCGCTTCGCCTCGACTCTGCCGGCCCTGCTGCAGGGCGGCGGCATCGACACCAGCCTGGACCCGGTGGCGCTCAACCACTACCTCAACTTCCACGCCGTGGTGCCGGCGCCGCGCACCCTGCTCAGTGGTGTGGAAAAACTGCCGCCGGCCACCTGGCTGCGCGTCGAGGCCGACGGTAGCCGCGAACAGCACTGCTGGTGGCAACTGCAGTTCGGCCCGCAGCGCGACGAAGTGCCGTACGAACTGAACGACTGGCGCGATCTGGTGCTCGACGGCCTGCGCGAAGCGGTGAGCATTCGCCAGCGCGCGGCAGTGGATGTCGGCGTGCTGCTCTCCGGCGGGGTGGACTCCAGCCTGCTGGTCGGTCTGCTGCGTGAGGCCGGGGTCGACAACCTCTCGACCTTTTCCATCGGTTTCGAGGATGCCGGCGGCGAGCGCGGCGACGAGTTCCACTACTCCGACCTGATCGCCAACCACTACGGCACCCGCCACCATCAGCTGCGCATCGGCGAGCACGAGATCATCGAGCGCCTGCCCGAGGCCTTCCGCGCCATGAGCGAGCCGATGGTCAGCCACGACTGCATCGCCTTCTACCTGCTGTCGCGTGAAGTATCCAAGCACTGCAAGGTGGTACAGAGCGGCCAGGGCGCCGACGAGCTGTTCGCCGGCTACCACTGGTACCCGCAGGTGGATGGCGCGCAAGACCCTTACGCGGCCTACCGCGCGGCCTTCTTCGACCGCGACCACGCCGAGCTGCTGGAAACCCTGCAGCGCAAGTGGCAGGGCGAGGACTGGGCCGGCGAGTTCGTCCGCGAGCACTTCGCCATGCCCGGCGCCGCCGCGCCGGTGGACAAAGCCCTGCGCCTGGACAGCACCATCATGCTGGTCGACGACCCAGTCAAGCGGGTCGACAACATGACCATGGCCTGGGGCCTGGAGGCCCGTGTGCCGTTCCTCGACTATCGCCTGGTCGAACTGTCGGCGCGCATCCCCGGCCGTTTCAAGCTGCCCGACGGCGGCAAGCAGGTGCTCAAGGAAGCGGCGCGCCAGGTGATCCCCCACGAGGTGATCGACCGCCCCAAAGGCTATTTCCCGGTCCCTGGTCTCAAGCACCTGGAAGGCGCCACCCTCGGCTGGGTGCGCGACCTGCTGCTCGACCCGGGCCAGGATCGCGGCCTGTTCGAACCGGCCATGCTCGATCGCCTGCTCAGCGATCCGCGCGGCCAACTCACTCCACTGCGCGGCTCCAAGTTGTGGCAGTTGGCCGCGCTCAACCTCTGGCTCAGCGAACACGGCCTGTAAGGAGCGGCGGCGCTAGCGCGTCGCCGCCCTCGACCGCAGAACAACGACCAAGGAGCTTCACCATGCGTGCCACCGCCTACAACCAACGCCTGCTGCGCGGCCAACCGCCTTCCTACCAGCGCATGCAGGCCCATCTGGCCAAGGACGGCAGCGAGCAGGGCCAGCCGCAGCATATTCACTGCGGCTGGGGCCGCCTGCTGATCGGCCAGACCTACCCGGACGCCGCCGCCCTGGCCGCCGAGCTGCAGAACGAGCGACCCGGCGAACGCGATATCGCGCTGTACGTGGCGGCGCCGCAACAGGTGCTGGCCCAGGCGCCGCAGCAGCTGTTCCTCGACCCGTCCGACACCCTGCGCCTGTGGTTCACCGACTACCGCCCGGCACACCGCAGCTTCCGCGGCTTCCATATCCGCCGGGTGCAGAACGAGGCCGACTGGGACGCCGTCAACTGCCTGTACCTGCAGCGCGGCATGCTGCCAGTCGACGTCAACCACCTCACCCCGCGTGAAGAAGGCGGCCCCAGCTACTGGCTGGCCGAGGACGAAAGCAGCGGCCAGATCATCGGCACGGTAATGGGCCTCAACCACCTCAAGGCCTTCGCCGACCCGGAAGGCGGCAGCAGCCTGTGGTGCCTGGCCGTGGCACCGGACTGCCAGCGCCCAGGCGTGGGCGAGGCGTTGGTACGCCACCTGATCGAGCACTGCATGAGCCGCGGCCTGAGCTATCTGGACCTGTCGGTACTGCACGACAACCTGCAGGCCAAGGCGTTGTACGCCAAGCTGGGCTTTCGCGACCTGCAGACCTTCGCCATCAAACGGCGCAACGGCATCAACCAGGCACTGTTCCTCGGCCCCGGCCCGGAGGCCGAGCTCAACCCCTATGCGCGGATCATCGTCGACGAGGCTCAGCGCCGCGGCATCGAGGTGCAGGTGAGCGACGCCGAGGCCGGCCTGTTCACCCTCAGCCACGGCGGGCGGCGCATTCGCTGCCGCGAGTCGCTGTCGGACCTGACCAGCGCAGTCAGCATGACCCTGTGCCAGGACAAGCGCCTGACCCACCGTGCCTTCGCCCGCGCCGGCCTGAAGCAACCGGCCCAGCGCCTGGCCGGCGACGCCGAGAGCAACGCCGCGTTCCTCGCCGAGCACGGCAGTGTGGTGGTCAAGCCGGTGGACGGCGAACAGGGCCAGGGCGTGGCCGTCGACCTGCGTGGCCACGAGGAACTGGAGGACGCCATCACCCGCGCCCGCCAGTTCGACAGCCGCGTGCTGCTGGAGAGCTATCACCCGGGCTTCGACCTGCGCATCGTGGTGATCGGCTATGAAGTAGTCGCCGCCGCCATTCGCCACCCGGCCACCGTGGTCGGCGATGGTGTGCACAGCATCGGTGCGCTTATCGAGACCCAGAGCCGTCGGCGTCAGGCCGCCACCGGCGGCGAGAGCCGCATCCCGCTGGACGCCGAAACCCAGCGCACCCTGCACGACGCCGGCTACGACTACTCCAGCGTATTGGATGCCGGGCAGCGCCTGGCCGTGCGCAAGACCGCCAACCTGCACACCGGCGGCACCCTGGAAGACGTCACCGGCATCCTCCACCCGCAGCTGGCCGAAGCCGCGGTGCAGGCGGCGCGAGCGCTGGAAATTCCGGTGGTCGGCCTGGACCTGCTGGTGCCGGCAGCCGACCAACCCGAGTACGTGCTGATCGAAGCCAACGAGCGGGTCGGCCTGGCCAACCACGAGCCGCAGCCGACCGCCGAGCGCTTCGTCGATCTGCTGTTTCCGCTCAGCCGCCCGCACCCCTGAATACTCTCCCGCTCCCAGCCGGGAGCGGGAATGCCTCCTTGAGGAGCTGCCATGTCGCAACTACCCGAACCCGATCTCGCCTACCTGCGCCAGGTGCTGCTGGAGATGCTGGCCATCCCCAGCCCCACCGGCTTCACCGACACCATCGTGCGCTACGTCGCCGAGCGCCTCAACGAGCTGGGCATCCCCTATGAGCTGACCCGCCGCGGCACCATTCGCGCCACGCTCAAGGGCCGCCGCTACAGCCCGGATCGCGCCGTGTCGGCCCACCTCGACACCATCGGCGCCAGCGTGCGCGGCATCCAGGACAACGGCCGCCTGAGCCTGGCGCCGATCGGCTGCTGGTCGAGCCGCTTCGCCGAGGGCAGCCGGGTCAGCCTGTTCACCGACAAAGGCGTGCTGCGCGGCAGTGTGCTGCCGCTGCTGGCCTCCGGGCATGCCTTCAATACCGCCGTGGATCAGCTGCCAGTGAGCTGGGACCATATCGAACTGCGCCTGGATGCCATCACCGAGAACCGCGAGCAGACCCAGGCCCTGGGCGTGGAAGTCGGCGATTTCATCGCCTTCGACCCGCTGCCCGAGTTCACCGAAAGTGGCTACATCAGCTCGCGCCACCTGGACGACAAGGCCGGCGCCGCCGCCCTGCTCACCGCGCTCAAGGGCGTAGTGGAAAGCGGCCTGGAGCCGGCCATCGACTGCCACCCGCTGTTCACCATCACCGAGGAGGTCGGCTCCGGCGCTGCCGCCGCCCTGCCCTGGGACGTCAGCGAGTTCGTCGGCATCGACATCGCCCCGGCCGCACCCGGTCAGCAATCCAGCGAACACGCGGTCAGCGTGGCCATGCAGGACTCCGGAGGGCCCTACGATTACCACCTGTCACGTCACCTGCTGAAGCTGGCGTCGGAGCAGGACATTCCGGTGCGCCGCGACCTGTTCCGCTACTACCACAGCGATGCGCAGTCGGCGGTGACCGCCGGCCATGACATCCGCACCGCCCTGCTGGCCTTCGGCTGCGACGCCACCCACGGCTACGAACGCACCCATATCGACAGCCTGGCCGCTCTCAGCCGCCTGCTCGGCGCCTACCTGCTCAGCCCGCCGGTATTCGCCAGCGACGCGCAGCCGGCCAAGGAACAGTCGCTGGAGCGCTTCAGCCACCAGATCGAGCACGACACCCAGCTGGGCAGCGATACGCAGGTGCCGACCCTGGAGAGCGTGCTGGGCACTCGTCCGACGCCAGAAGAATGAGTCCGCCTCGCGCTTGAAGCCGATCACGAATCTGGGCAATAGTGCTGGCAACAAATAAAAGACCCTGAGGTCGGCGAATGCCTCGCTTGTGTCTGGCTGTATTGTTGCTCTGCCTGAGCGGATCACTGTGGGCGCTGACCCCGGCTCCGCTGGATCACGACGAATTACGCCTGTCGCTAGCCCCCTATGTCGGTTATTACGAGGATCGCGCCGGCAGCCTGGACGCTGCCACGGTGCTGAACCTGGCCGACAGCGCATTCAAACCGGTTCACGGCGACAACGCCAACCTGGGCAAGAACGCCTCCGTCTGGTGGTTCAAGGTACGCCTGGCCAACAGTCGGCCGCAGCCACTGGCCGGTTTTCTCGAAGTCAACTACGCCCTGCTCGACCACCTCGACCTCTTCGTGCCGGGCCAGGACGGCCAGCTGCAACACCAACGCAGCGGCGACACCTTCGCCTTCGACCAGCGCCCGGTGCGGGTGCGCAATTTCTGGTTCCCCCTCGAACTGCCCCCCGGCGACAACACCCTGTTGCTGCGGGTGGAGAGCAGCAGCACCATCTTCGTGCCGCTGTATTTCAGCACCTATGCCGCCAGCGCCGCCGCGCAGGAAACCCTGACCAGTTTCAACGGCGCCTACTACGGCGTGCTGTTCGCCATGTTCGTGTACAACCTGTTCCTCTTCGTATCGCTGCGCGAACGGGCCTATTTCTGGTACCTGGTGTACATCTTCAACGTCGGCCTGCTCGCCACCAGCATCGATGGCCTGCTGTTCAAGCTACTGCCCGATCAGGTGGCCCTGCAGTCGGTCAGCATCTACATCCTGATGTTCCTGCATAGCCTCACCGCCATGCAGTTCAGTCGCCACTTCCTCAGCCTCCCTCAACACTTCCCGCGCCTGGATCGCGGCATGCGCCTGCTGATGCTGGGCACGGTCGGCTGCCTGCTGTCGGTGCCGCTGATCGGCATGGCCGCCTGGAGCATCCTCTCCAGCCTGGTAGTGCTGGGCACCTCGCTGTGCCTGCTGCTCGCCGGCATCTATGCCTGGCGCAGCGGCCTGCGTCACGGTTCCTACTACGTACTGGCCTGGAGCGTGCTGCTGGTGGCTTTCATGCTGGTCACCAGTGCCTCGCTGGGCACGGAGTTCTTCGGCATCTACAGCTCGGCCATCGTCAAGGCGGGCGTGGCCATCGAGTTGCTGACCCTCTCGCTCGGCCTGGCCGATCGCATCAACATGCTCAAGGAAGAGGGCTATCGCTCGCGCGAAGCCGCCTCCCGCGCCGACCTGGAGAACCAGGCCAAGAGCCGCTTCCTGGCCAAGATGAGTCATGAGATCCGCACCCCGCTGAACGGTGTACTGGGCATGCTGCAGCTGCTGCGGGGCACGCCACTGGACAGCCACCAGCGCGTCTACGTGGAGACCATCAGCAGCTCCGGCAACACCCTGATGACGGTGATCAACGACATCCTCGACTATGCCCGCATCGAGTCGGGCAAGCTGAACCTGGAACAGATCGACTTCGATCTGGAGCAGCTGCTGTCCGAGACGCTGATGCTGTTCAGCGCCCAGGCCGTGGAGAAACGACTGCGACTCTACATCCGCGTGGAAGGCGGCGTGCCGCAATGCATCTCGGGTGACCCGACCCGACTCAAACAGGTGCTGATGAACCTGCTGGGCAATGCCATGAAGTTCACTGAACAGGGGCATGTGGCCCTCACCGTCAGCCGGCGCAGCGACAGCCATGGACATGCGCACCTGGTTTTCGCCGTGGCGGATAGCGGTATCGGCATCAGCGAATCCACCCGCAGTCAGCTCTTCAAATCCTTCTCTCAGGGCGACTCCAGCACCACCCGACGCTACGGGGGGAGCGGTCTGGGCCTGGCCATCTGCAAGGAGCTGGTGGAACTGATGGGCGGGGGCATCGAGGTACAGAGCACACCAGGCCAGGGCTCGCGTTTCGCCTTCGATATTCCCCTGCAGGCGGCCAGCAGCAGCGACGAAGAACTCGCCAAGCTGCTCGCCAATCAGACGGCCCTGCTCTGTTCCATGGACAGCCAGGGCCTGGACTGCCTCGGCCACCTGCTGGGTCGCTGGGGCATGCGCACCCAGCACTGCCGCGATCCCGAGCGCCTGCGCAAAGATCTCGATGAATTCACCGCGCCGCCGCTGCTGGTGCTGATGGAGCCCTGGCCAGGCCTCGGCAGTCACTGTCTGGACAACCTGCGCCCGTACCTGCAGCCGGGGCAGCGCATCCTCCTGCTCAATGCAGCCGGGCAACATCAAGCGCTGCCCGACAGCCAAGGCCTGTATCTGCACAGCCTGCCGCTGCCACTCTCGCTGGTGGCACTACGCGCAAGCCTACACGAGCTCTACAGCGAGCGCCAAGCCCTGCCGACCAGCAGCAACGCCACTGCGAGCCAGACACCTGGGCAGACACCCTGCATCCTGGTGGCCGAGGACAACAAGGTGAACCAGCAGGTGGTACAGGGCATGCTCAAGAGCCGCGGCTATCAGGTGCGTCTGGTCGGCGACGGGCAATCTGTGGTCGATGAATATCGGCGCAATCCGAACGCCATTCAGCTGATCCTGATGGACTGCGAAATGCCTGAACTGGATGGCCTGGAAGCTACCCGGCAGATTCGCCGCCTGGAGTACAACCGGCAGTTAGCGGCGGTACCGATCATTGCCCTAACCGCGCATATTCTCGACGAACACCGCCAGCGGAGCCTGCAGGCCGGCATGAACGACTTCCTCGGCAAGCCGCTGGATAGCCAGCAGTTGTTCGCCCTGCTCGACCATTACCTGCTCGCCGAGGCGCACGCGACCGATTAGCATGATCGCCCGCCAACAGGAGCTCCCATGCTGATTCCCCACCAGATGCTCGAAGCCGAGACCCTGACCCGCTTGCTGGAAGACTTCGTCACCCGCGAGGGCACCGACAATGGCGACGACACGCCACTGGACATCCGTGTCGAGCGGGCCCGCCGGGCCTTGGAAAAAGGCCAGGCCGTGATCGCCTTCGACCCGGACAGCCAGCAATGCCAACTGATGCTGCGCGAGGAAGTGCCCAAGGAGTGGCTGGAGCAGTAACCAGCCTCTGCGGCCTCAGTGACTGGCGAAACGCGGACCGAGCAGAATGATGCCCGCCCCGGCCAGGCAAAACGCCGCCCCCAACCAGTTCGAAGCCAGCGGGCGAGCCCGCTCTATCACCCCGAGCCAGAGCAGCGACGCGACGATGTAGACACCGCCGTAGGCGGCATAGGCACGTCCGGCGTAGGCCGCCTCGACGCGGGTCAGCAACAGGGCGAACAGGCTCAGGCTGAGCAGGCCAGGCGCGATCCACCAGACGCTCTTGCCCAGGCGCAACCACATCCAGAAGGCGTAGCAGCCGGCGATCTCGAACAGCGCTGCGAGGAAGAACCAGAAGTAGTTGAGCATCGTACCTTCTTGAAGCAGATGTACCGATCTCGCGAGCTAGAGAAAAACAAGGAGAAAGCGGCTGAAGAAGCGCAGTTTACCTATGGTAAATGAGCATTCTGAAGCCGCTTTCGATACAGTTTTTCCGACGCGCAGCAGATCGGAATAGATCAGCCGCGCAGGCTGCCCTCGCGTTCCCATACGCAACGCATGCGCAGGTCTTCTTCCTGGGGGCTGTGGAAGCCGCTCTCGGACTCCCAGCGAAAGGTGTGCAGGCCGTTCAGTTCGGTTTCCAGATGGACCACCGCGTTGGCCCAGTACAGGCGCTTGAGCAGTGCCTCGAACTCCTGGACCCACAGGTTCCACTCGTACTCGACGGCCTGGTAGCTGGCGCCGAAATGGATCACCTGGGTCTGGTACAGGCCCGCGCCTTCGGCGCTGCAGCAGGAGAACATCTCGCGGCCGAGGAAGGGCCAGGCGTCGCCCTGGGGCAGTTGCGCCAGTACCCGCTGGTTGGTGGCGCGCCGCTGCAAGCGCTGCTCACGGTCACCGGACGGCCAGTCGCGGATACAGCCATAGACGATGGATTCGGACTCCACGCGGGTACTCCAGAAAGTGCAGGCTGCCTTCTAACACAGGGGCCGGCCGCTGCAAAGGAACCAGTCCCTATGTCGGCCGTTTCGGCGTGCGCAGTGCCCAGGCGAACAGAGTCATCAGCACGCCCAGACCGACCAGCACCATGAAGGGTGTACGGTAGTCGCCGGCCAGGTCGCGGCCAAGGCCGGTGAGGATCGGCGCCAGGCACGCCAGGCTGTAGCCGGCAAACAGCATCATCGCGGTCCAGCGACTGACCGCCAGCGGCGTGTGCACCTCGTACAACGGCAGCACCAGGGACAGGGCGAACGAGCCACTCAAGGCAAAGCCCAGCAGCACCGCCCACACCTCGGGCACCAGGGTTGGCTGGAAGGTGATCATGCTTACCCCCAGCGTGGTGCTCAGGCTGCAGACCAGCAGCAATGGCTGGCGCATATCGAAGCGCTGGGCCAGCCAGGGCAGCAGCCAGGCACTGGGCAGGCCGACCAGCATGAACAGGCTGAACAGGGCATTGCTGTGCAGCAGGCTCAACCCCGCCTCGTGGTAGCGCGCCACCAACCAGGTAGCCAGGGTGTAGAAGAAGCCAGCCTGGATGGCAAAGAAGCCGGTGACCAGCCAGGCCCGCGGCTCGCGCCAGGGCAAACCCTGTCGCTCACCGGGCTCTGCCGCTTCCGCACGGCTCGGCAGGCGCAGCCAGAGCAGCAGCGCCAGCAGCGCCGGCACGCACCAGGCGGCCAGGCTCAGACTCCAGTCATCGCCCAGGGCCTGAGTCAGCGGCACGGTCAGCACGGCGCCACCGGCACCGCCAATCGTCATGCTGAAGGAGTACCAGCCCACCACCTGCCCCACCCGCTCGCGGAAGTGGCGCTTGATGAAACCGGACAGCAGCGGACCGGCCACGGCGATGCCGGCCCCCAGCAGCACCGCGCTGCCGATCAGTACAACGGTGATATGCCCGCCCAGGCGCGCGAGCAGCGCCAGGGTGATCAGCGCCAGGCAGGCAGCGATGGTGCGTTCCAGACCGAAGCGCAGTGCCAGGCGCGGCGCCAGCGGTGCCAACAGGCCCATGCACAGCACCGGTAGCGCGGTGGTCAGACTGATCAGGCCACGACTGAGCGACAGCTCGGTGGCGATGCGTTCGATCAACGGGGCGAGAGAGGTAATACCGGGGCGCAGGTTGATCGCCGCTAGTATCAGCGCCAGCACCAGCAGGACCGGGGAAATGGGTTTCACAGCGGCTCCAGAGCTTCGACGGGCCGCCACCCTACTCCCGCCTCCACCGGCGGCGCAAGCTACAGTCAGAGAAAAACTGACCACAAGGACAGACTGTTGCCACTGCTAAAAAAGAGCCTGCCCACGCCTCGAACTCTGGGGTGGCGCTGTATATAGTGCTAACTCGTGTAACAGAAAAACTATAACTGATGCAGATGCACCGCCAAGCTGCCGCCAACACGTACTGGAATGTCGACGATGAAAACAACTAAAGACGCAGATTCCTCCGTTTCCGAACCCCGCACCCTGATTCCTCCCGTCGAACCCGCCCCCCTTCCCCCCGTCGTCGCCCAGGCGGCCGGCGAGCAGTACATGTACTTCACCGAGCGCGACATCGAGCGCATCCTGGAAAACCTCGACGGCCTGCGCGAGCGGGTCTTTCCCCAGCTGCATGGCGACGACGCCCTGGATGCCCGACACGCCCAGCATTTCCCTTCGGTGTGTCTGATCGGCCTCGGTCGCTGCGGCTCCAACATCGCCCTTGACGTGGCCTCGCTGGTGTACAACGCCCGGCGTTTCTACCTCAACGAATTCAGCAACCAGGAACGTCCGGCCGAGCAGCGCCCGGCCGGCTGGCTACGCAGCAACCTGCGCCTGTCCTCGGGGCGCGGCGCCAAACCGGTGTTCCTGATCGAGCCGCTGGTGATGCTGGGCGACCTGGACAAGGACATCGAGGGGCGCATCCGCTTCTCGCGCAAGGCGGAGAACGGCGGCTTCCTCGACGACTACAGCAAGATGAAGATCATGGACCTGTCCGAGGTCCATGCGGGTGGCGCCGGTAACGCGCCGATCCTCGGCCAGTACCTGGCCAAGATCATTCTCAACAAGGACACCCAGCGCTTTTCCAACGCCGACTGGAAGTTCATCCACAGTTACCTGATCGACTCCTGCGGCATCAAGGCCAACCAGTCGCGCCTGTACTTCTACATCTTCAGCGCCGGCGGCGGCACGGGCTCGGGCATGGCCTCGGAGTTCGGCCTGGCTCAGCAGTTCGCTTACATGAGCAAGACCTTCGAGACCAAGCAGGACAGCACCAGCGACGAGAATCGCGACCACTCCTTCGTCTTCGAACCGATCTTCACCAGCGGCATCTGCATCCTGCCGAACATCTCCGACCAGCGCATCGAGATGTCCGAGGCCCTGCATATCAATGCCGGGCGCCTGCTGTGCAAATACCTGTCGGAAGAGTGGGACTTCTCCTACAACTTCGACAGCGAGGAGACCGGCGAAGAAAGCGTGATGCGCCGCATCCGCCCGTGGAACGCCATGATGCTGATCTCCAACGACATCATGCGCTACGCCGAGGAAAGCGACGGCGGCAACGTGCAGAACATCGACGTGAATGCCATGGAGCGCCACGCCAACCAGTACATCTCGCAGCAGATCTTCAACATCCTCACCGCCCAGGCAGTGACCACCGACTACGACCAGAACTACTTCCGTCGCGCCGGCATCGACATCGGCGAAACCATCCGTCTCGACGCCAACGACCTGTTCATGAGCCTGGCCGGCCCAGTGGCGGTGGCCTATGCGGAGTCGGTGGTGGCCGAACAGGCAGCCCCGGCGCCGACCGACAAGTTCAAGGTGTTCGACAAGGAGCAGCCCAAGCTCAATATCGATGACCTGTTCTTCCGCTCCATCGACCTGCCGCACTTCAACAAGGCGACCCAGGCCATCGAGGGCATCAGCCTGCTGCCGATCGAGGCCAAGCGCTACCGTGCGGCCCTGGAGCAGTACAAGAAAGGCGGCTTCGACGCCAGCGCCCTGAGCGATCTGCACTTCTTCAAGAACTGCTCCTCGGTGGTGTCCATCGTCTCCCTGCCCAAGGACTACAAGCTGTCCTACATGGACCTGAACCGCCTGAAGAGCCACCTCAACAGCCTGTTCCCCAACACCACGCTCAAGCGCTACGCCCTGGTCATCGGCGCCTCGGCCAACCTGTCGTTGACCACCCTGATCGTCAAAAGCCCGTGCCTCTCGGACGATTTCCTGACCCTGATCGTGGCCTTCATCAAGCGCTGCTTCGCCCGCGACCAGTACCGCTACGACGAAAGCCTGGACAACGCCATGCTCGACTTCATCGTCTCCGAGGAGTTCGATGAAGCGCTGATCGAGACCATGCTCAACGAGTACGAGAACCCGGCGAAGATCCTCGACACCAACTGGTACGCGATCAAGCCGATGTACGAGAAGAAGTACCGCGAGCTGATCCATGACACCGACAAGTTCGTCTCGATCAACGATATCCGCCTGTCCCGCGAGAGCGTGAAGAAGGCGATCAAGTACCTGCGCGAAATCTATCGCCACCGCGTCGGCAAGACCCGCGTGATCTCTCTCAACGACTACCCCAGGGACTGACAAGTCGCCCCGAGAACAAGAAGGGCCCGCGGATGCGGGCCTTTTCATTCATGCCTTGCGCCAGCGCCTCAACCAGTCGAGGCTGGCCAGCGTTGGCCCGGCTGGCTTGTACTCCGCCCCCAACCAGCCCTGATAACCGCTTGCTTCCAGCCGACGCAGCAGCGGATCGAAATCCAGCTCGCCACTGCCCGGCGCACCCCGCCCGGGGCAATCGGCAAACTGCACATGACCGATGCGCCCCGCCAGCAGATCGATGCCAGCCGCAATATCCAGTTCCTGCCGAGCCATGTGGTAGAGGTCGAACTGCGCCAGGCAGTTGGGGTGATCGACCCAACGCAATAACTGATCCAGCTGTTCCGGGGTATTGACCAGAAAGCCCGGCATATCCAGCGGGTTGATCGCTTCGCACAGCACCCGGATACCGAGTGACTCGAAAGCCTCTGCAGTCTGGTGCAGGTTGGCGACCAGACAGCTCAGCGCCTGCTCGCGCTCCAGCCCCGCCAACAAACGACCAGGCAGCACATTGACGCACTGTGGGCGGGTCATGGCCGCATAGGTCAGCGCCTGCTGCAGGGCGGCATCGAACTCCGCCTGACGCGCCGGCACGGCGGCCAGCCCGGCACCGCCGCTCATCAGATCACCGGCAGGTAGATTGATCAGCACCAGTGGCAGACCGGCACGTTCCAGCAGCTCTTTCAGGCGCAGCGCCGGCAGCTCGTAGGGAAACTGGATTTCCACTCCATCGAAACCGGCTGCGACAGCGGCCTGCACGCGATCGGCCAACGGCAGCTCGGCAAACAGCAGCGACAGGTTGGCGCATATCTTCATGGCGTTTGCTCACGGAACAGGCTGACCAGGGTCGCCGGGTCCTGCTCCAGATGCCCCTGGCTGCCGTGCAAACGCATCAGCTGCGCCGCCAGCCCGCTCATGGGCGTTGCCCCGCCCTGCTCGCGAGCCAGTTTGACTGCGGTGTCCAGATCCTTGAGCAGAGTACGCACATGCCACTTGATCGGCTCGAAGCGGCTCTCGGCCATCTGCGGCGCCAGAATCTGCAACGGCTTGGAATCCGCAAAGCCACCGGCCAAAGCCGGCGCCAGCAGCTCGGCATCGACGCCGGCGCGCTCGGCCAACGCCACCACTTCGGCAATCACCAGGGCATTGCAGGCCACCAGCATCTGATTGCAGACCTTGGTCACTTGGCCTGCGCCCACGTCGCCCATTCGCGTCAGGCGCTGACCCAGATGCGTCAACAGCGGACGCACGCGCTCGACATCCTCTTCGCGGCCGCCCGCCATGATCGCCAACGAGCCACTTTCCGCGCCTTGGACTCCACCCGATACCGGAGCATCGACCCAACGCATGCCGCTGCGCGCTTCCAGCTCGGCCGCCATCTCGCGGGTCGCCGCCGGGTCCAGGCTGGAGAAATCCACCAACAGCTGGCCCGGTTTCGCCTGCTCGGCTATGCCGCCAGGCCCGAACACCACTGCACGCACCGCGGCTGTGTCGGCCAGACACACCATGACCAGATCGACCTTGGCACACAGCTCGGCGGGAGACGGCTCCAACACCGCACCCTGCGCCAGCAAAGGGCTGCACTTATCGGCAGAACGGTTCCAGACATGCAGCGCATAACCGGCGGCCAGCAGGCGTTGACACATGGGCAGCCCCATGAGGCCGATACCGACGAAACCGAGAGTAGGTAGGGATGACGACACGCGCGGGCTCCTGGTCGAATGGGAGCCGCATTGTAGCGCCACCGAAAAGCAAAAAAGCCGGTCGCTGACCGGCTTTTCCTGCGCAGCTAGCGTCAGTTGACGCTCAGACGAGTGCGATTCTTTTCCAACGTGGCCGGGCCGATACCCTTGACTTCCAGCAGCTCATCCACCGAAGCGAAAGGGCCATTGCTGGTGCGGTGGTCGACGATTGCCTGGGCCTTGACCTCGCCAATACCAACCAGCTCCGCCTGCAGCGTAGCGACATCGGCCGTATTGAGATTGACCACAGCCGAGCTCACCTGCTGAGCCTCGACAACCGGCTCTGGCTGGGCTTTGGACTCGACGGCAGCGGCGTTGAAGGAGAATGCGGTAAGGCAGGAAAACAGCAGTGCAGCAAGATGCATCTTGGACATGGCGAAAGCTCCTTTTCATAGTGGGTGCGTGACGTCCCATCACGCACCTTGAAAGCTAGTCATCCGCCAACAGCTGTCAAACCGCCACTATTGATCTTTTGTGCGCCGCTGCACATGAATCCAGTCGACTATTTCACCTTCCGGCGCATAACCACTCACGGTTTCCCGCAACAACTGCCGAACCCGGTCGTAGTCGTCGTGCTGCAACGCGCCGAGGATTTCATCCAGTACTGTCTTCAGGCTCTCCCACGGCAAGTGTTCTTCGCTGGCGCGCATGATCATCGGATGCTCGGTCGGGCTGACGTTATCGCCGATCAACAACTCTTCGTAGAGCTTCTCGCCGGGGCGCAGACCGGTGAACTCGATGGTGATATCACCATGGGGGTTGAGCTCATCGCACATAGACAAGCCCGACAGACGGATCATCTTTTCTGCCAGGTCGGAGATCTTCACTGGTTCCCCCATGTCCAGCACGAATACATCCCCTCCCAACCCCATCGAACCGGCTTGAATAACAAGCTGCGCCGCCTCAGGGATCGTCATGAAATAGCGAGTGATGTTCGGATGCGTCACCGTCACCGGTCCACCGTGCCTAATCTGCTCCCTAAATAACGGAATCACCGACCCGGAAGAGCCCAGCACATTACCGAAGCGCACCATGGTGAAACGAGTCTTGTTGACCTGAAGGACGCCTGAACCATCCCCAAACAACAAGGGCGCAGATTCACTGCTCAACGCCTGCAGCACCATCTCGGCGAGCCGCTTGGTGCTGCCCATCACATTGGTAGGGCGTACTGCCTTGTCGGTCGAAATCAAAACGAAATTGGCAACACCCGCCTTTATCGAGGCCTGCGCTGTGTTGAGGGTGCCAACCAGATTATTGAGCACGCCCTCGGAGACGTTATGCTCGACCATCGGCACGTGCTTGTATGCGGCGGAGTGATAGACGGTGTTGACCCGCCAGGTCTGCAGAATGCCGAGCAATCGCTCGGCATTACGGATAGTTCCTAGAATTGGCACCAGCTTGATCGGTAGCGACTCCCGCTCGATACGCTGCTGCAATTCACCGTGGACACTGTAGAGATTGAATTCACTGTGTTCGAACAGCAGCAGAGTACGCGCACCGCTCGCCAAGATCTGCCGACACAGCTCCGACCCGATTGAGCCGCCAGCACCGGTCACCAGAATTACCTGATCCTTGATGCAACGCTCGAATAGATCTTGCCTGGGAGGCACCGCATCGCGTCCGAGAAGATCGGCAATGTCGACCTCCTGAATATCCTCGACCTTCACTCGTCCACTGGCCAGTTCGGTAAACCCCGGCACGCTGCGCACATGCAATGCATAAGGTTCAAGCGCCTCGAGAATGTCACGTCTGCGTGCACGTGAAATCGAAGGCATAGCCAGCAGAATCTCATCCGCCCCGGTCTCGTCGATCATCTGCTGGATATGCTTGGGGGTGTAGACACGCAGCCCAGCGATCACCCGATTGGCAACTCCGTCATCGTCATCCACGAATGCTACGGGGCGCATCGTCTTGCTCAAGCGCAAGGCCGCCAAAAGCTGATTACCTGCAGTGCCGGCGCCATAAATAGCCACCCGAGCGACGCCAGCCCCAGTGTCACGCTGCCAATTCAACGGATCCAGCCAATTACCGATAAAGAACTGGCGCATTGCAAGACGCAAACCGCCAAGCAGCAGCAGGCTGAGCCACCAGTAATTGAAAACCATCGAGCGGGGCACAATTTCCGTCGGCCCGCGATACCAATAGACCGCAAGAGCTAGAACCAGCGCAGACAAAGTGACAGCCTTGGCGATAGTCAGAAGCGCGTCGCCGCCGACGTAGCGCATCACTGCCCGATACATTCCCATACGAATGAAAATGGGCAACGCAATGAGAGGTGCCGTGACAAACAACCAACCGTGCCCATCGAAGGGCTTGGCTGCAAAAAAATCACCCAGCCTTACAGCAAACGACAACCAAAGCGCCAACCAGACCAGTAGCGTATCGACCGTAAGCTGCATCAAACGCTTCTGTCGCCTGGGTAGAGCCACTAAAAATTCACGCATAACCCTAATCCACCAACCTAACGTGCGAGCCATGACCTACAAACGCATCTAGATAGGTAAAGGCAGAGCCTCAGCGCACCACTCGATCACCGCCACCCTTCCCGAGAGCAGTCTGCATGATCAACCTGAAATACAAGGAAAGCGACATAGACCGAATCATCTGAGCATCCGTTTCAGCCAAAAGCCTAGGCGTGGACATATCAATGCCCTGAACCTGAGCGACACCAGTTATACCTGGGCGCACGTCGAACACCCCAAACGCCTTACGCTCGGCAATCAGCTCGTCTTGATTGAACAGATTGGGACGCGGCCCGACCAGGCTCATATCCCCCTTGAGAACGTTCCAAAGTTGCGGCAGCTCATCCAGCTTGGTGCTCCGCAAAAAACCGCCCATCGATGTGATCGATGCAGAAGATGCCAAATGGCTCGCCACCGAAGCGGTTTCGACCTTCATGGTGCGAAACTTAACAAGGATGAAAGGCTTCTGATGGCGCCCTACCCGCTCCTGACAAAAGAGCGGTGAACCAGTATCGAAAAGCCCCAGCACATAGATAAGCAATAGCAAGGGAAAGCCAAGCACCAGACCCAACGAAGCAAACAACAAATCAAACAGACGAATCACGCATACACCTTCTTAACCCTTCTTCTACGGAAACCGGCGGTTCCCATCCCAATAAGTTACGCGCCTTGCTGATATCAACCTGCAGCGAATCCAACAAGCTATGGGCCATGCTCTTTTTTCCCAATGCGCTGGCAGTCAACCGCAGCAAAGCGACAGGTAGTGGAATCAAACGCGCAGGCCGCCCCATGGAACCAGCCACGCCACGCAACAATTCAGCAATCGATATATCATCGCCATCACCCGCAAGGAACAATTCATTGGCAGCTGCAGGATGGTCAATGCAGCGAATAATCAGGTCAACCAGGTTATCGACACCGATCAGGGAGCGCTTGTTATGAACCGAGCCAAACGGTAAAGGAATACCTCTACCAACCCAACGCATCAGGCTGGAAAAATTACCAGGCGCCCCAGCGCCATATACCAGAGGAGGACGGATAATAACGAGCTCCATGCCACTTCTTTCGGCCAGCCTTCGCAGAGCGACTTCAGCCTCATACTTTGATCGCGCATAAGGCGAATGCGGCTCCGGCAGGCTTGCCTCTGTGAAAGGGCGACCATCTTGTGTAAACGCACCATTCACGCCAATTGAGCTGATGAAAACAAAACGCCTGACACCTGCTTCAATCGCCTGGACAGCCAATTCTTCGGAAAGCCTGCAGTTGGCAGCCCTGAAGCATTCCAGCGAATCGACACTATTCTCACGGAGTTGGTGCACCCTGCCAGCCAGATGAACTACACAATCAACACCCTCAAGGGCTTTGCCCGAAACCTGCTGATCATCTATCGAGCCTTCGAAGAACTCAGTAGCAATCCCAGGCCGTGTCCGCCCCAAGGTGCGAACACCATCACCCTGCTCCACCAAACGCTTAGCAAGGGCGCCGCCCACAAAGCCAGAAGCCCCTGTTATCAGGATGGTCATTGAGTCAATCCGCGACCGATAGCGTGATAAAGCAAACCAGCCTCTGCCATCTCAACCGGATCGAACAGATTCCTGCCATCGACTACGACCGGAAAACGCAGACTCGTTTTGAGCAAAGACGGGTCAATGGTGCGGAATGCCTTCCATTCGGTACAAATGACGAGCGCATCGGCGCCCCTGAGAGCGGCCTCACGAGATTCGCACAACACCAAATCAGTACGCTCACCATAGATTCGCCGGCACTCCTGCATCGCCTCAGGATCAAAAGCCTGCACGCAGGCTCCCGCCTGCCAAAGGGCCTCCATCAGAACCCGGCTGGGGGCATCGCGCATGTCGTCGGTATTTGGCTTGAATGCAAGCCCCCACAGCGCAACCGTCTTGCCAGCGAGCTGGCCATCGAAAGCACGCGACAGCTTGTCAAACAACACCTGTTTTTGGCGCTGGTTCACGCGCTCGACCGCCAGTAGGAGGTCTGGCTCGACTCCGACCTCCATAGCAGTACGTGCCAGCGCCTGTACATCTTTGGGGAAGCACGAACCACCGTAACCACAGCCAGGATAAATGAAGTGATAGCCAATCCGGGGATCCGAACCAATACCAAGGCGTACCTGCTCGATGTCCGCACCCAGACGTTCGGCCAGAGCAGCCATCTCGTTCATGAAACTGATCTTGGTTGCCAAAATCGCGTTGGCGGCATATTTGGTCAGTTCTGCTGAGCGCACGTCCATGAGCATCAACTTATCGTGATTGCGATTGTAAGGTGCGTAGCAGTGACGCATAACATCACGCACCTCAAGAGAATCCGTTCCAACAACGATACGCGCACCTTTGGTGAAGTCCTCGATTGCAGCGCCCTCTTTCAAGAACTCCGGATTCGAACACACCTCAAAATCAACCTGCACAGCGCGCTCGGCCAATATCGAATCGATACGATCACGTACCTTGTCTGCCGTACCAACGGGAACAGTTGACTTGTCAATGACAACTTTTTTATCAGTCATGTGACGGCCGATTGTAGCTGCCACCTCCAACACGTATTTCAGGTCAGCCTTGCCATCCTCATCAGGTGGAGTACCAACAGCAATGAACTGCAAGTAACCATGATCGACACCAGCAGCCGCATCCGTCGAAAAGTTCAAGCGACCTGCCTTGGAGTTTTTGAGGATCATCTCCTCAAGCCCTGGCTCATAAATAGGAATGATGCCGCGATTAAGGCCATCGATCTTGTTTTGGTCGACATCGATGCACATGACCGAATGCCCAACGTCAGCCAAGCAAGCCCCGGTTACCAAACCGACATAGCCGCTGCCAAAAACCGTAATTCTCATCAGCGAACTCAAACCAGCGGCTCCTCTTTGAGCAAAGCATCAAAATAGCTGATGGTCTTTTCCAGGCCGTTATCCAGTGCAATGGCGGGCTGCCAATCGAGAACCGCTTTTGCCTGAGTAATGTCGGGTTGGCGTTGTTTGGGATCATCTTGAGGCAAAGGACGGAACACCAGCTTCGAAGAAGAACCAGTAAGCGCCAAAACACGCTTGGCTAGCTGAAGCATGGTGAACTCACCCGGGTTGCCTAAGTTTATCGGCCCGGTCACATTATCGGACGTGCCCATCAGGCGTACAAAGCCATCGATCAAGTCATCAACGTAACAGAAGCTTCGAGTTTGCTGACCTTCCCCGTAAATGGTGATGTCCTGCCCACGCAAGGCCTGAACGATGAAGTTACTCACGACACGCCCATCATTGGGATGCATTCGTGGGCCATAGGTGTTGAAGATGCGGGCAATCTTGATTCTTACACCATGCTGCCTGTGATAATCGGAGAAAAGCGTTTCAGCACAGCGCTTACCTTCGTCATAGCAAGAGCGAATACCGATGGGATTTACGCGCCCCCAATACGACTCGGGCTGAGGGTGCACCTCAGGATCACCATAAACTTCGCTGGTCGATGCCTGAAAAACCTTCGCCTTGGTACGTTTGGCAAGCCCCAGTACGTTGATAGCACCATGCACACAGGTCTTGAGCGTCTGTACGGGGTCGAACTGATAATGCACAGGCGATGCCGGGCAAGCGAGGTTATAAATTTCATCGACCTCGACATAAAGCGGGAACGTCACATCATGGCGAATCAACTCAAAATAAGGATTGCTCAGCAGATGGGCAATATTACGCTTGGTTCCTGTGAAGAAATTGTCGACACACAACACTTCGTTGCCTTCGGACAATAACCGCTCACAAAGATGTGAGCCGAGAAAGCCGGCTCCGCCGGTCACCATGATCCGTTTCATAGACCTTTCCTTAAAATACGGTAATAAAAACCACCCAGCGCGTGGGTAACGGTAAATAGCGCCGCCGCTGAAACTCGAGTATTGGGAAACTCCCTATGCAGCATATACATTCGCTCCAACATGTAACGCTTGGAGCCGGAAATCTGGCCTGCGATACGACGATAATTAAGCAGTGGGCACTTAACTTTCCAATTCACAATTCCACTGTCGAGGATCCTTAACCAGCAGTGGTAATCCTCCACAGCCTTGTAGCGGATATCCTCATTGAACGGGAATGCGATCATCAGCTCACGTGTCACAAGCACACTTGAAGTGGGAATCCGCCCCTTGAGGCGCTGCCGAGTAAAGGTTACTGCTTCCAGCCCAGCCCCCGTCACGGCAGGAAAAGTCAAGCCAGACTCATCCCAGAAATCCTTCATCTGTGAGCTAACGAATACTGCAGACTTCGCCTCGGCTGCTTCCAACTGCATGGTGAGCTTCGCCGGATGCCATATATCATCAGCATCAAGGAATGCAATCCAATGCCCTCTAGCCTCACGTACGCCTATGTTACGGGGTGCCGCCGGGGCGCCATTATTTTTCGTGAGGGCAATCAAGCGAATCCTTTCGTCACGCGCAGCATAGGCCGCGACGACCTCTCGAGTAGAGTCCTCAGAGCAATCGTCAATGACGAGCAACTCCCAATCTTGGAAAATTTGCGCAAGAACAGACTCGATAGTTCGCCCAATCAGCTTTTCTGCATTGTAAGACGGCGTGACGATAGTAACCGCCGGGATACCTACTTGATTCAACCTCTATCTCCCCTAGGCAACATGGCCCTGAAGTCATCGACCCAACGCAAAGCCGGGCGACGCTTGATTTCCATTACCGGCAGCATGCGCCTTGGCACTTCGTAATCCGCAAGCTCTCCCCAATTTTTTTCCTTCAGCAACTCAAGGATGGGATTTTCTTCGCTTCCAGATGCGCCATAGACAGGATCGTCCGCGACCAGAACACCTGTTTTAAACATATTGATTATCCGACCAGCATCCGCCCCTTGGAAATATTGATAACGCGTGGTTTCAATGGGGCGAACGTAATCGACGAACTGAGGATGACGGTGGGAGCGCACATAGATAAACCGCAGCGTCTTGCGCATTACTAGGTCGGGGTCGAGATCTGTACGTGCATGGGGCTCATACATACTTGTCTTATTAGGAAAGGCTCTAACAAACCCTGCCCGCGCGTAGCTCGAGGGGCCGAGGCAAATGACTTGCTTACCGCAGGCCCCCGCCTCGACTGCAGAACTCCCCCCATTGAGCACGACAATATCGGCTTGCTGGATAAGGTCGTATGTATTGGCCTTTTGTTCGCTGGACACACAATGAACGCCGCGCAGGTGAGCCCACTTCTTATAAAGTGTCAGTGACCGATCACCACCAACTTGTCCGATTTTCTCGGCCCAGTTTGGATGGCAACGCAGCACAACCTGCTCTGGCTTTATTGAAAATGCCTCGAAGAAATCGTCAAGGGCTTGAGTATTATCAATCCAAGGCGATTTCCACTCGGCATGACCGGCAAACTCATTCTTGCTGCTGGGCAGTATCAAGACACGCAAGCCATCTGACTTGAGAGGCCAAGGCGCCGGCTCTGGATTCGTATTGTAAAGGCGCCACTCAAGAGAGTTGCGCTGAAGGAAGCGCTCGCCGATATGCCTACCTGCAATTCTCGCCTGCGCCAAAGTCAGTGGCCGCTCATCAAATTCGGCCACCATATCACTCACCGCCTTGAGCGACAGGCAATTCGCATTCGGCGTCAAGTTAAGCCCTTGGCTGAACCAGGGACGCTCGTGAGTAATAAAAGGAACTTCGGCTTGTTCGCATGCGAAGGTCACCGCACGCGTCAAGTCCATCCGCCCATTAAAACAGATGACACCTTCAATATCGTTGTCTTCAATCCAGCGCCGCGTACTCGAATAAGTGCTTGCAATGGGCTCGTAGAGCGACTGCCGCACCCGAACCACTTCAGGCTCCAGCCACTCCTTTTCTGACTCGGTGCGCGTCAATGTGCAGGAACTAGACAACGCGAGCTCGTCCAGAATGGACTCAGGCAGCTCACTGAATGAAGCCTGTCGAATCGAAGTAACAGCTCCCCCAGTGTAGCTTCGGACGCCTCCTATCATACATTTAGCGCACTCCTTAAGCTTACTGGTACCTTTGATTGCACGAGGGTAACAGTTGCTCAATGCAGAGTCACAAGTCAGAAAGAAGATGTCATGACCTGCATGCTCCAACAGCGTGGCCAAGTAATAAAGCTGTTCGACATGAGGCCGAAATGAAAAAATATTTGCGAAACCAATCTTCACAATCACACCTCTCAAGTCGAGTAAAATATTCGAAGAACCAAAAAATAAAAACACAAACAAAACATTAAAAAAACAAAAGACACAACATTCAAAACAGATAGAACAGGAGAAACCAGTAATACCATGTAAAAAAAATAAAAAAACAAGACCGAGAAAAAACTCTTATAGAAGCGCAAAAAAAACACAGCCAACGCGAGAAAACACCCAATAACCCCCGCCCCAATCCAAACACCCCAAAGCCCCCAGCTATAATAGAGAGAGCCCGGCATAGAGTTAAACAAACCAGAAAACCTATACTCGCCCACTTCAAGCTGAAATAAGCGAGATAAGATATTTAGCACAGCCCCGAAGACGGGATCACCGCCCGCCTCTAAAGGTGAATAACTTACGTTCTCAGCAAGCACCCAAAATATATGCGTACAATATAAAACCGTGAGATAGAAATAATTTTTTACATCACAAAGAAATTCTCCACCACACAACTGAGAAGGCAGCAGAGAAACACCATGGAGATGAAGCAAAAATTTATTCAAATATTCAAGCGAGCCATCCCCCCCCACAGAAGAACGCATATAAAAAACATAAATAAAAACAAATAAAAAAAGAACCACCAAAGCACCACACAACAACAAAAATCTAGCCTTTAAAAAAATCTTAAAAGATGAAAATCCCGCTATAACCCTGGCAACCAAAACCGTTAAGAGAGTCAAAATAAAAACTGCAATAATCGCCCTTCCCCCGAGCAAATAAGAACCCACAAACACGCACATGCAGATAACGAAAAGATAAAACAAAAAGCGCTTCCAACCCAAAAAATCCCTATAAAAAAAAACAGAGACCAATGCAAAAAAATATGAGAACTGAAATAAATTCCCAAAAAAACTAAAGACGGAAGAGACAGAACCATCAGAAGTAGCATTCAGAGCATCGCGAATTTCAACAAAGTTATTCACACTGAAGTCGATGCCTCGATAAAAAACCCTATCTATGAATAAAGAAAAAATCGCCAACACCGAGACAAGCAAAGAGATGTGTACAACTTGCAAAAGGCCGGACGGAAGACCATTCCGCCCATTCCTATTGGAGGACCCACTTACAAAGAACAGCGAGAGGAAATAAGACAATAATAGAACACAAAAAAAAGAAGCATAGATTAAATACGCTGGCCCCACATCCGCATAGGCAGATGTAAACGGCAACGCCACATCTAAGGCAAGCAATAAAATAGCGCCAAATATAGCAAAAAGAACACTACCAACAGCCACGCCAAATTCTTTTTGCGAACTCAAAAAATCAAGCCTTATCACTTAGAACACTCCACATCACCGCTGATCCAGCGGCAACATCAAAACTTAAACGACGCCCAATCACATCACTCATAAACTTAGGCGCCACACCAAAGCCCGGTCTAACGCTCCTAATTGAGCCTGGAGTTACAACATCCCCTGCTTTCAAATCCTTTACAAAATACAGAGAACGCCTAAATTTGACATTGCCCTGCTCGCTCGATTTACGTCCATAATCCACTTGTCCCAACGCCTGCCAAGCTGTCTTGGTATCACGACAAAGAGCAACGAGCTCATGAGGCTCAAGAGAAAAGCTGTCATCAGGCCCCCCGCCGGATCGGTCTAGAGTGAAGTGCTTTTCAATAATGGAAGCGCCCAAAGCGACGCTCGTGATTGCCGTAGTGTTATCCAGCGTATGATCGGACAACCCAGTTACCAAGCCATGCCGAGCGATCATGTCCGGGATCGTACGCAAATTGTAATCTTCAGCCGGTGCCGGGTAACCGCTGACGCAATGCAATATGGCCAGCTCCTTGCAACCACCTTCACGAGCGGCCTCAATGGCCTCAGCAATTTCCTCAGAGTCAGCCATACCGGTAGAAATGATCATCGGTTTCCCAGTACTGGCAACGTACTTGATCAACGGCAAGTCTACAGCCTCGAAAGACGCAATTTTGTAGGCTGGCGCGTTGAGATTCTCAAGAAGGTCCACTGCAGTGTTATCAAAAGGCGAACTAAAAATGGTGATACCTATTCTGCGCGCATGCTCGAATAGCGGTTTATGCCACTCCCAAGGCATGTGCGCCTCTTTATATAACTGGTAGAGAGTTTTTCCATCCCACAAACCACCACGAATCTGAAACTCTTCAGCATTACTATTTAAAGTGATCGTATCGGCTGTATAAGTCTGCAGCTTAATAGCATCAGCCCCAGCGTTCTTTGCCTCCTCAATGATCCTGAGCGCAGTTTCAAGCCGGCCATTATGATTCGCAGAAAGTTCAGCAATAATGTAAGGTAACTCGCACATGCCAATACGGCGACCAGCAATACTAATACAGGAACTGTTCATAACATCAACTCTCACAATGGGGGTTGCCATTCGCTGCTCAGCAAACCGAAATGCATGACTGAGTGATAGCTTTCACCATCGTAATGCTGATCACGCAATTCACCTTCACACTTAAAACCCAGACGTAAATGAAACCTGATTGATCGCTCATTAAAAGCCAGTGCCTGACCACAGACTTTATGCAGGCCGAGTACTGTATACGCAAACGCCAATGCTGTGACGCCCAGTCGATGCCCAACTCCACGGGGCGCCACCGGATCGAGATAAAAACCCCAATCAGCTACATGGCCTGGTACCGTCTGGTTAATATTGATGAATCCGAGAGGCACTGACCCGCTTTCAAAAATAAGCAAATTGCGGCCAGGATTACGCTGACTGTTTTCAAACCAGCTACGGTGCTCCAGAGACGTTATCTCATGCTGGGTGTACATAAACTTGCGTACATCTGGATGGTTGCGCCACTCAAGGACACGCGCAAGGTCTTCTTCACGCATATTCCTTACAATGTCATTCATCGCCGTGCCTCCATGGTTTCCAGCACACGCGCGCATCCCAGCCCATCGGCAATATGACTGGCAGCAATACTGAACTGCTGAAGCGCCTGGGGCTCATTCATCATGACCAATGCATCCTGAAGTTGACGCCTCAGTGATACGGAAGCATCAATGAGCAGGGCCGCGCCTCTCCCTGCCAACGCAAGCCCACCATCTTTCTGATTCTCGGCCAATATTACTAATAACGTAGGCAGCCCAAGGCAGCACCTCTCCCACGAACTACCGCCCGCCGCACCAATCGCGAGGTCAGCATCGGCCATGCGCTGTGCCATGTTATTAATCCCACAAAGCACCTCGACCGACCATGGAGAGCCGTTGGCTGTTTCAAGCACCGTTTGCAGATTTGGGGAGGTACGCCCTAGCACTACAGTGAATCGAGTGCGGATAGGAAGCTCTAATTTTTTCAACGCCTCCAGAAGAAGACCGGTATGGTTGGATTGATCGACACCACCCAGGGAGATCAGTATGTTCTCCAACCTCGAATTCTGGCGTCTGATCATTGAGCCGTGGCGTAACTCCGCGAACTCCGGACGCAGAAGAGCGTAATGCGGGCCCGTAAGGATTGCGCAATCTTGCGGCAACAAATCCTGATAATCGAGACGAGAACGCCCCAGGTTCTGATCCAGCAGCAGGTCACAACTATGCTGTCTATCTGCAAGGTCATCAATTACCAACACGCGGCAGCCGACAGGCCGCACGCTTACTTCCCATCGATGATCCAACGCATAGTGATCAACCACAAGCCAGTCAGGGCACCAGGATGCAAGTAGCCCCTTGCAAGACAATGCATCTTCAGCCTGGGACGCGCCCAGCCACTGCGCATGCGCCAGTTCGCTATCGAGCTCACTGCCGACAGGCAGAGCATGCACCGCAAAACCTTCATCGCTGATCAGCTTCAGAAGATTGCCCGGATGCTCGCGAGAGATAAACAGGCAATCGTGTCCGCGTTCACGCAGCGCACGGGCTAGCGTCAGACAACGCATGATGTGCCCTGTGCCTATTTGCAATGAAGCATCTGCACGTATAGCAATCCGCATTTTGCCGCTCACCACGACGTCCAACCGCCATCGACGCTAATATTGGCGCCATTGACGAACGAGGAAGCAGAAGAAGCCAGAAATAGTACAGGCCCCTTGATTTCATCTGAGTACCCTATGCGACCAAGCGGTACCTTTTTTGACAACGACTCAACGAATGAGGGGTTGTCTATCTGCACGGATTTGGAAGGAAACGGCCCAGGAGAAAGACTATTTACACGAATGTTCTCACGGCCAAACTCACAGGCAGCATAACGCGACCACTGAATCAAGCCAGCCTTTGCAGCACCATAGAACGGCGGGTTTACAGATTGCGGAGAGCTGTATACACCATGATCCGGGCTCACTAATCCATACATTGACGCAATATTAATTACGCTTGCATAACCGGATTTTTCTACAGCTTGACGTAAACAAGGTAAAGCGTGGCGCAACATATTGTGCGCCGCAACCAATGTAACTTCGTAGCTTTTGATATAAGAGAGCGAATCGGAAATTTCGATCGTGCCCCCCCCCC
>NZ_LSOF01000011.1 GCF_001592875.1 Pseudomonas sp. BMS12
CAGCGGACGGGACTCGAACCCGCGACCCCCGGCGTGACAGGCCGGTATTCTAACCGACTGAACTACCGCTGCGCGTAACTGCGAGATGGTGGGTGATGACGGGATCGAACCGCCGACCCTCTGCTTGTAAGGCAGATGCTCTCCCGGCTGAGCTAATCACCCTTCACTCTCGAAGTGGGGCGCATTCTAGAGAGCGATCCGAACCTTGGCAAGCTCTTTTTTTAAAAAAATCTGCAATCGTTCCAAAGGCTTAGCGATGGGTTGGCCAATGAGCCCCAGCGGAGAATAATGCGCGCTTTGCGCAATTGGAGAGTCAGCCCCATGTGGTTCCGCAACCTGCTCGTCTATCGCCTCACCCAGGACCTGCCTTTCGACGCCGAGGCACTCGAGGCTGCGCTGGCCACCAAACTCGCGCGTTCCTGCGCCAGTCAGGAACTGACCACCTACGGTTTCATTCCACCATTCGGCAAGGGCGCCGACGCGCCGCTGGTACATGTCAGCGGTGACTTCCTGCTGGTTGCCGCACGCAAGGAAGAACGCATCCTGCCGGGTAGCGTGGTGCGTGATGCCCTGAAGGAGAAGGTCGATCAGATCGAAGCGGAACAGATGCGCAAGGTCTACAAGAAGGAACGCGACCAGCTCAAGGACGAGATCGTCATGTCCTTCCTGCCGCGCGCCTTCGTGCGCCGCTCCGCCACCTTCGCCGCCATCGCCCCCAAGCTTGGCCTGATCCTGGTCGACTCGGCCAGCGCCAAGCGCGCCGAAGACCTGCTGTCGACCCTGCGTGAAGTGCTCGGCAGCCTGCCGGTGCGCCCGCTGGCCGTGAAGATGGCGCCGACCGCCACCCTTACCGACTGGGTCAAGGCTCAACAGGCGGCCCCTGACTTCTTCGTGCTCGACGAGTGCGAGCTGCGTGACGTCAACGAAGACGGCGGCGTGGTGCGCTGCAAACGCCAGGACCTGACCAGCGAGGAGATCCAGCTGCACCTGTCGTCCGGCAAGCTGGTCACCCAGCTGTCGCTGGCCTGGCAGGACAAGCTGTCCTTCGTGCTGGACGACAAGCTGGTGATCAAGCGTCTGCGCTTCGAAGACCTGCTGCAGGACCAGGCCGCCCAGGACGGTGGCGATGACGCCCTCGGCCAGCTGGATGCCAGCTTCATGCTGATGATGCTGACCCTCAGCGACTTCCTGCCGGCCCTGTTCGAAGCCCTCGGCGGCGAAGAGATTCCGCAAGGCATCTGACGCCTCGGCAGTACAGCCGCAAAGACGAAGCCCGCCAATTGGCGGGCTTCTCGTTTCAGCGCTGGTCGCCGCGCAACTGCGCGACCTGTTCCTGCAATAGCAGGCGCCCGGTGTCGGGTGGCAGCGGCTGGCCGGCGATAAGATTGATCCGCGACCAGAAGCGCTTGAACAGGCCCTTGTGCGGCGCACGGCTGAAGAAGCTGCCCCACAGCCCCTGCAGCGCCATGGGAATGACCGGCACCGGGTTGGCGGCGAGGATGCGCTCAATACCGGCCTTGAACTCATCGATCTCGCCGCTGGTGGTCAGCTTGCCCTCGGGGAAGATGCACACCACCTCGCCCTCCTCCAGGTACCTGGCGATAAGCGCGAACGCCGCCTCGAACACCTGTGGGTCCTCGTTGCGTCCGGCAATCGGCACCGTGCCGGCGGTGCGGAACACGAAGTTGAGTACCGGTAGGTTGTAGATCTTGTAGTACATGACGAAACGCACCGGCCGGCGGATGGCGCCGCCGATCAACAACGCGTCGACGAAGGACACGTGGTTGCACACCAGCACTGCGGCGCCTTCATCGGGGATCACGTCGAGGTTTTCATGACGTACCCGGTACATCGAATGGCTGAGCATCCAGATCAGGAAGCGCATGGTGAACTCGGGCACCACCTTGAAGATGTACAGGTTCACCGCGATGTTCATCAGCGAGATGGCCAGGAACAGCTGCGGAATGGACAGCTTGGCCACACTGAGAAAGAGGATCGAAACCAGCGCCGCCGCGACCATGAACAGCGCATTGAGGATGTTGTTGGCGGCGATGACCCGCGCACGCTCGTGCTCCTCGGTGCGCGACTGAATCAGGGCATACAACGGCACGATATAGAAGCCGCCGAACACGCCGATGCCGAGGATGGAACCCAGCACCCACCAGGCCTGGCCCACGCCGAGCAGGCTCAGCCAGTCGTAGCTGGCCGCTGCTGGCGGAAAGCCGCTGGAAGCGCCCCACAGCAGGATGCCGAACAGGCTCAGGCCGGCAGAGCCGAACGGCACCAGGCCGATTTCCACCTTGTGCCCGCTCATGCGCTCACACAGGATCGAACCCAGGCCGATGCCCACCGAAAACACCGCGAGAATCAGCGTCACCACACTCTCGTCGCCGTGCAGCAGTTCCTTGGCGAAGGCCGGGATCTGCGTCAGGTACACCGCGCCGAGAAACCAGAACCAGGAATTGCCCACCAGCGAGCGCGACACCGCCGGGCGCTGCCCCAGCCCCAAATGCATGATCTGCCAGGTCTGGCGGAAGATGTTCCAGTCCAGCTGCAGGCCCGGCAACCCGGCCGCCGCCGCCGGAATGGCGCGGCTGGCCAGGTAGCCAGCCACGGCCACCAGCACCACTATCGCGCCTACCAGGGCGGCGTAGCTGTCGCTGGCCAGCAACACGCCGGCACTGATGGTACCGGCGAGAATGGCCAGGAAGGTGCCCATCTCCACCAGCGCGTTGCCGCCTACCAACTCATGTTCTTCAAGAGCGGCCGGCAGGATCGAATACTTCACCGGACCGAACAGCGCCGACTGGGTCCCCATGGCGAACAGCGTGGCCAGCAGCAACGGCAGGCTATCGAGCAGGAAGCCCGTCGCGCCGAGCAGCATGATGAACACCTCGGCCAGCTTGATCTTGCGGATCAGACTGTCCTTGGCGAACTTCTCGCCGAACTGGCCGCCCAGGGCGGAGAACAGAAAGAACGGCAGGATGAACAGCAGCGCACAGAGATTGACCAGCAGATCGCGATCGGCGCTGACACTGAGCTTGAACAGAATGGCGAGGATCAGCCCCTGCTTGAACACGTTGTCGTTGAACGCGCCGAGCAGCTGGGTAATGAAGAACGGCAGGAAGCGCCGGGTGCCGAGCAGGGCGAATTGCGAGTGTTGGTTCATCGTCCTTGTACCTGTCTGAGGCCAAACGGCCGTCCAGCATTGGACTCCATCTGGCCTGCGCAAAGCCACACCCGTGTGTGGCTTTTGCGTACTACCAGGCTCAGATCGGCAACTGCCCCAACGCCCAGCGCAGCAGGAAGAACACCAGCAGACCGCCACCGATGGTGGCCAGCAGGTGGCGGGTCAGCGCGGCGATGGCGATGGTCGCCAGGCCGGCCAGCAGGTAGGCGTTATCCAGGTTCAACGCCCAGTGCTGGCCGTCCGGGAGAAACATGCCCGGCACCACGATGGCGGTCAGCACCGCCGTCGGCACATAGTGCAGGCCCTGGCGCACCAGCGGCGGAAAGCGAAGGTCGGGGAAAGCGAACAGGCTGTAGCGGGTGGCGAAGGTGATCGCCAGCATGCCGAGAATCAGAATCCAGTTTTCCATCACAGCTCCTTGTCCAGCAGCAGGCGATAGCGCTGCTCCAGCACCACGCCGACAACGATCCCGGCCGCCGCCGCAGCCATCAATCCGAGTTTGTAGGGCAGGCCATGGCAGGCCAGGGCCACGCCGCCGGCCACTAGGGCCGCCGCCACCTGCGGACGATTGCGCAGCATCGGCACGACGATGCCGATGAAGGTGGAGAGCATGGCGAAATCCAGGCCCCAGGCGGCGATGTTCGGCACGGCCTGGCCGAACAGCAGGCCGATCAGCGTGCACGCTATCCAGTTGCCATACATGGCCAGGCCGGCGCCGAGGAAATACCAGTGCTTGTGCGGCGAGACATCGTCCTCTGCGTAGCGGTGCTGGACCACCGCGAAAGCTTCATCGGTCAGGCAGAAGGCCAGCGGTACCCGCCAGCGTTTGGGCAGGTGACGGACAAACGGCTGCAAGGTGGCGCTGTAGAGCGCGTGACGCAGATTGACCACCAGCGTGGTCAGCCACAGCACCAGCAGTGTGGCACCGCCCCCCAGCAAGCTGATGGTGATGAACTGGGCGGAGCCGGCGAATACCAGTACCGACATGCCGATGGTCTGCCAGGGTGTAAGGCCAGCAGCGCCGGCCAGGCTGCCGTAGATGATGCCGAAAGGCATGGCGCCGAGCAGCATCGGCAGCATGTCGCGCAGGCCCTGCAGGAATTCGTGTTGACGGGACATGGAACCTCCTTGAACAGCGGAGGTTAACCAATTGGTCAGATCAGGTCTTGAACGATCTTGCTCAGGCCCTGGAACTCTTGAGTAAGGCAGGTGGGAGCGGCTTTAGCCGCGATGCTTTGCAACAGCCGACATCGTGGCTAAGCAGAGTGCAGAGCAATAGCCGCGCCCACGCTTATATGGCGCAGGCGCTGCGATATTCACCGGGGGCCACCCCATAGGCCTGCTTGAACTGCCGGGTCAGGTGGCTCTGGTCGGCGAAGCCCAGCTGCATGGCCACGTTCAGTGGCGTGCAGCCACCCTTCAGCAACGCCCGCGCCTGTTCCAGGCGCCGCTGCTTGAGCCAGGCATGCGGTGGCAAGCCCGTGGCGCGACGGAACACCCGGGCGAAGTGGAACGGCGACAGGTTGACCGCGCTGGCCAGCTCCTCCAAGGACGGCGGCTCGACCAGGCTGGCAGCCAACACTTCCTTGGCCCGTGCCACCGCCTGAGGCTCACGCCCGGCATCCTGTACTTCGGGAGTCCGCGCATGGCGTTGCAGCAACTGCAACATCACCTCGCGCCACAGGGTCTGGCGCTGCAGTGCAGGTATTTCGGGACACTCCAACAGGCGATGCAGCTGCCCCAGCGCAGCAACCAGGTCGGCGTCGTGGTGTACGCTGCCCTGGAACACCGGCGCGCTGCCGTGGGGCATTTCCAGTTCCGCCAGCAGCTCACGGAACTGCTGCGCGTGCGGGTAAAACACGCGGTAGCGCCAGCCCTGCTCACTGGCCTTGGAGCCGGTGTGCACTTCGTCCGGATTGAGCAGGGCAAAGCTGCCAGCGGCAGCCAGGTGTTCGGCACCACGATAGCGATAGCGCTCGGCCCCCTCCTCCAGCACGGCAATAGCGTAGGTGTCGTGCACATGAGGATCGAAGCTGTGCTCGATGAAACGCGCAGACAGCAGCTCCAGACCACCGAGGTCGCGCACCGAGCTGAAGCGTGATTGTTCGAGGACGGCCATTGCCAATCACGCGCCGAAGCGCGCCTCCAGCGCCAGCTTCACCTGCGGCCATTCACCGTCGGTGATGCTGAACAGCACGCTGTCGTCGAGACGACCATCGGCCAGCCGGCGATGGTTGCGCAGCACGCCTTCGCGCACGGCACCGAGCTTGGCGATGGCGGCCTGGGAACGCAGGTTGCTGGCCGCCGTCTTCAGCTGCACGCGCACCAGGCGCCACTCCTCGAAGGCGTGACGCAGCATCAGGTACTTGATCATGGCGTTCAGGCCACTGCCGTGCTGGCGCGCGTCGAGCCAGGTGTAACCGATCTCGGCGGCGGGCAGCAGCGGATTGAAGTCGAAGAAACGGGTGGTGCCGACCAGCTCGCCGGCCAGGCGAATGGCAAAGGCCACGGCACGCCCCTCGCGATGGTCAAGCAACGCCGTGCGGTAGTAATCGGGACGCAGGGTGCCATTCATGTACTGCTGGCTGTCGCGGTTGGCCTCGGCCAACTCCAGCAAGGCGGGTAGATCCGCCTCGGCCAATGGTTCCAGGCGCAGCGCGCCCTGCTGCAGGGTAATGGGGAGAGGCTGGAACATCGGGCAACTCTTCTGAAGCGAACTCGGCCAGTCACGCTATCAGCCCGCAGCGCCCGTCTCAAGCGACCTGCGACCTTGGTCGCCCCTGACGGGCGGCACGCCCCATGCGAGACTAGAGTCTGGCTTGATGCCCACACCTGGAGCCCGCATGTCGCTGTCCGGCGGATTGATCGCCTTCGTCGCCCTGGCCTACATGGCCACCCTGTTCGCCATCGCCTTCTACGGTGACCGTCGCCGTGCGCCGCTGTCGCCACGGCTGCGCGCCTGGGTCTACAGCCTTTCGCTGGCGGTGTACTGCACCAGCTGGACCTTCTTCGGCGCGGTCGGCCAGGCCGCCGGTGAGTTGTGGTCATTCCTGCCGATCTACCTGGGGCCGATCATCGTCCTGCTCTTCGCGCCCTGGGTGCTGGAGAAAATGGTGGCGATCAGCAAGCAGGAGAACATCACCTCGATCGCCGACTTCATCGCCGCGCGCTACGGCAAGTCGCAGAGCCTGGCCGTGGTCGTGGCGCTGATCTGCCTGGTCGGTGTGCTGCCCTATATCGCCCTGCAGCTCAAGGGCATCGTCCTCGGCGTCAACCTGCTGGTGGGCGCCACCTCCAGCGTCACCCGCGGCCAGGACACCGCGCTGATCGTGTCCCTGGTGCTGGCCGTGTTCACCGTGCTGTTCGGCACGCGCAACCTGGATGTCACCGAGCACCACCGCGGCATGGTCCTGGCCATCGCCTTCGAGTCGCTGGTCAAGCTGCTGGCCTTCATCGCCGTCGGCGTATTCGTCACCTGGGGCCTGTTCGACGGCTTCGCCGACCTCTGGCGCCAGGCCGAACAGGCACCGGAGCTGCGCGAATTCTGGGGCCAGACCCTGAGCTGGCCGTCGATGCTGGTACAGACCGGCCTGGCCATGGCCGCCATCGTCTGCCTGCCGCGCCAGTTCCACGTCAGCGTGGTGGAGAACAACGACCCGAGCGACCTGCGCCTGGCGCGCTGGGTGTTCCCCGCCTACCTGGTGCTGGCCGCCCTGTTCGTGGTGCCGATCGCCCTGGCCGGCCAGCTGCACCTGCCCACAGGCGTGCCGCCGGACTCCTTCGTCATCAGCCTGCCGCTGGCCGAAGCGCACCCGGCACTGGCCCTGCTGGCTTTCATCGGTGGCGCATCGGCGGCCACCGGCATGGTCATCGTCGCCTCGGTGGCGCTGTCGACCATGATCTCCAACGACATGCTGCTGCCGCTGCTGCTGCGTCGCCAGCGCACCGAGCGGCCATTCGAGGCCTTCCGTCACTGGATGCTCAGTGCCCGCCGGGTGAGCATCCTGATCATCCTGCTGCTGGCCTACGTCTGCTATCGCCTGCTCGGCACCAATGCCAGCCTGGCCACCATCGGCCAGCTGTCGTTCGCCGCTATCGGCCAACTGGCACCGGCCATGTTCGGCGCCCTGCTGTGGAAACAGGCCAACCGCCGCGGTGTATTCGCCGGCCTGGCCGCCGGCTGCACGCTGTGGTTCTACACCCTGGTGCTGCCCCTGGTGGCGGGCGGCCTGCGCTGGTCGCTGGACAGCTTCCCGCTGCTGCCGGAATTGCTCTACTACCCCATCGGTATCGAGGTCGAGCCGCTGACCCGCGGGGTGATCCTGTCGCTGGCCGGCAACATGCTGCTGTTCGCCTGGGTCTCCTGGTTCTCCCGCACACGGGTCTCGGAACACTGGCAGGCCGGGCGCTTCATCGGCCAGGACCTCGGCGCCCGCAGCAGTGGTCGCAGTCTGCTGGCCGTGCAGGTCGCCGACCTGATGCAGCTGGCCGCCCGCTTCGTCGGCGAAGAACGCGCACGGCAGAGCTTCGTGCGCTTCTCCTACCAGCAGGACAAGCCCTTCAACCCCAGCCAGAACGCCGATACCGAGTGGATCGCCCACACCGAACGCCTGCTCGCCGGCGTACTCGGCGCCTCCAGCACCCGCGCCGTGGTGCGCGCCGCCATCGAAGGGCGGGAGATGCAGGTCGAGGACGTGGTGCGCATCGTCGACGAAGCCTCGGAGGTGCTGCAGTTCAACCGCGCCCTGCTGCAGGGCGCCATCGAGAACATTACCCAGGGCATCAGCGTGGTCGACCAGAACCTGCGCCTGGTGGCCTGGAACCATCGCTACCTGGAACTGTTCGAGTACCCAGAGGGCCTGATCGGCGTGGGTCGGCCAATCGCCGACATCATCCGCTACAACGCCGAGCGCGGCCTGTGCGGCCCCGGCGAGGTGGAAAGCCACGTAACCCGGCGCCTGCACTGGATGCGCCAGGGCAACGCGCACACCTCCGAGCGCCTGTTCCCCAACGGCCGGGTCATCGAACTGATCGGCAACCCCATGCCCGGCGGCGGCTTTGTCATGAGCTTCACCGACATCACCGCCTTCCGCCAGGCCGAACGCGGCCTCAAGGAAGCCAACGAGGGCCTGGAACAGCGGGTGATCGAACGCACCCACGAGCTGTCGCAACTGAACCAGGCGCTGGGCGAAGCCAAGGGCCACGCCGAGGCGGCCAACGCCTCGAAGACCCGCTTCCTTGCCGCCGTCAGCCATGACCTGATGCAGCCACTGAACGCCGCGCGGCTGTTCTCCGCCTCCCTCGCCCACCAACAGGACGCCCTGCCCCGCGAGGCCCGCGAGCTGGTACGCCATCTGGATAGCTCGCTGCGTTCGGCCGAGGACCTGATCACCGACCTGCTGGACATCTCACGCCTGGAAAGCGGGCGCATCACGCCCGAACGCCACGTCTTCTCCCTCTGCCAGCTGTTCGAGGCCCTGGGCGCCGAGTTCAAGGTACTGGCCCAGGAACAGGGCGTGGACTTCCGCCTGGTTGCCAGCCAGCAACGCATCGACAGCGACCCGCGCCTGTTGCGCCGGGTGCTGCAGAACTTCCTCACCAACGCCTTCCGCTACGCCAAGGGCCGTGTGCTGCTTGGCGCCCGGCGCGAGGGCGACCAGCTGCGCCTGGAGGTCTGGGACCGCGGCCCGGGCATTCCCGAGGACAAGCGCAAGGTGATCTTCGAGGAATTCAAGCGCCTGGACAGCCACCAGACCCGCGCCGAGAAAGGCCTGGGCCTGGGCCTGGCCATCGCCGACGGCCTGTGCCGGGTGCTCGACCACCACCTGGAAGTGCGCTCCTGGCCGGGCAAGGGCAGCGTGTTCAGTGTCAGCGTGCCGCTGGTGCGCGGCCCCGCTCCACAAGCGCTGCCGGTAGCAGCCAATGGCGAACTCAATGGCCACAGCCTGGGCGGCGCCCAGGTGCTGTGCATCGACAACGAGGACAGCATCCTCACCGGCATGCACAGCCTGCTGTCACGCTGGGGCTGCCAGGTGTGGACGGCGCGCAATCGCCTGGAGTGCGAGCACCTGCTGGATGAAGCGGTACAACCGCAGCTGGCGCTGGTGGACTACCACCTGGACGAGGGTGACACCGGCACCGAACTGATGGCCTGGCTGCGCACGCGCATGGGCCAGCCCCTGCCCGGCGTGGTGATCAGCGCCGACGGGCGCCCGGAGCTGGTGGCAGCCGTGCATGCCGCCGGCCTGGACTACCTGGCCAAACCGGTCAAGCCGGCCGCCCTGCGCGCGCTGATCAGCCGCCACCTGAAACTGGCCTGACGGCCGGGGCGGCTCACCGATAATAGAGCGCCTGCCAAGGCAGGCCCTGCAGCGCTTCTCGGCACGACAAACAATCAATTAAATCGATATGAAGTAGCGGCTTTTTGCGCTTTTTATCAGTACCTCATCGATAGATCATTCGCTCCATCCCCTGCGGCGCAATCTGGCGCCCCGGACCACGGAGTCATCACCATGATCGAAGTACGCCCCTTTGCGTCCCTCGGCCACGCCCACCACGGCTGGCTGAATGCCCGTCACCACTTTTCCTTCGCCGAATACCACGACCCGCAACGCAACAACTGGGGTCGCCTGCGCGTCTGGAACGATGACGAAATCGCCTCCCAGAGCGGCTTCCCGCCACATCCGCACCATGACATGGAGATCATCACCTATGTCCGCGAAGGCGCGATCACCCATCGCGACAACCAGGGCAACCAGGGCCGCACCGAGGCCGGTGACGTCCAGGTAATGAGTGCCGGCACCGGCATCGCCCACTCCGAATACAACCTGGAGGACGTGACCACCAAGATCTTCCAGATCTGGATTCTTCCCGACCGTCAGGGCGAAGCCCCGGCCTGGGGTGCCAAGCCCTTCCCCAAAGGCGAGCGCGCCGGTCAGTTCGTGGTCCTCGCCAGCGGTCACGCCAGCGACGGCGAAGCCCTGCCGATCCGCGCCGATGCGCGCCTGGTAGCGGCCACGCTGAATGCCGGGCAGAGCGCCGAGTATCCACTGGGCCGCCTGCGCAAGGGCTATCTGGTCGCCGCGCAGGGCCGCATCGAGGTCAATGGCGTGGAAGCCCAGGCCCGTGACGGTGTGGCCATCGCCGATGAGGAAGTGGTGCGGGTCACCGCCCTGGAAGACAGCGAGGTGGTGCTGGTCGACGTGGCTTGACCTGCAGCAAGCACGAGGCAGTTGCGCGAGGCTAGACTGCGCGCAACAGCCTCGCTGAAGGAACACCTATGTCGCCCAATGCCGAGCTCGCCCTGAGCCTCGCCACCGCCCTCGCGGTCGGTCTGCTGATCGGCACCGAACGCGGCTGGCGAGCCCGGGACAGCGACGACACCCACCTGGTAGCGGGTATCCGCACCTTCGGCCTGATCGGTCTGCTCGGCGGGCTGGCAGCGCTGCTCGGCGAACACTTTGGTGCGGCCGTCTGGATCGCCATGCTGCTCATGCTCGGCCTGCTGGCCGTCGCGGGCTATCTGGGCGAAGTCAAACGCAGCGGCGACCTCGGCCTGACCAGCGAGGTCGCCATGCTGCTGACGTTCACGTTAGGCAGCCTGGCCATCGTGCATAGCCGCAGCCTCGCGGCCGGGGGCGCGGTGGTGGTCGCCCTGCTGCTGAGCCTCAAGGAACCCCTGCACAGTGGTCTGCGCCGCCTCTCGGAAGCCGAGCTGTCGGGGGCGCTCAAGCTGCTGTTCATTTCCCTGGTACTGCTGCCGGTATTGCCCAACCAGGGCTACGGCCCCTGGCAGGCCTTCAACCCCTACGCCACCTGGTGGATGGTGGTGCTGATCGCCGCTATCGGCTTCGTCGCGTATGTCGCCATTCGCCTGGTCGGTGCACGCCACGGCCTGCTGGTCACCGCGCTGCTCGGCGGCACCGTTTCTTCCACGGCCATGACCCTGACCCTCTCGCGCCTGCACGATGGCCCGCGTTTGCGCGCCCTGCTGGCAAGCGCTTTGCTGGCGACCTCGGCCCTGATGTTTCCACGGATTCTGCTGGAAGTCGGCGCCGTGAATGCCGACATGCTGCCACCGCTGTTGCTGCCACTGTTGCTGGCCGGGCTGGTTTACGCCAGCGGTGCGCTGGTGTTCTACCGCATTGCCGGCACCGAACTGCCGGACGCCCTGGAACCACCGCTGAAGAACCCTTTCGAGCTGGGCCCGGCGCTGCGCTTCGCCGCACTGCTGGTGGTCATTCTGTTTCTCATCGAAGGCGCTCGCGAAGGGTTCGGCGATGCCGGCATCTATGGGGTTGCCGTCCTGTCCGGGCTGAGCGACGTGGATGCCATCACCCTGTCACTGGCGCGCAGCGCACAGAGCGACCTGACCCCGGAGCTGGCGGTGCAGGGCATCTACCTGGCGGCATTCAGCAACAGCCTGGTCAAGGCCGGGCTGATCGCCCTGATCGGCGGTCGCGAACTGGCCATGCGCACGCTTCCGATCATGTTGCTCGGTCTGCTGCTGGGCCTCGGCGCTCTGCTGGCGTTCTGAACCACCCGGGGGAGCGGACCAACCAGCAGCCTTCCCGTTTACGGCTGACCTACTCCCCCGCCTCATCCAGCTGCGGCACGCCGGAAGCACGCTCGATCAGCTCCGGCGACAGGCTCTTGCTGGCGCGGGCGCCGAGCAGCTTGAGGTTCTCGACCCGGTTGATCAGGTTGCCGCGACCCTCGCACAGTTTGTTGCGCGCCGCGTCGTAGGCCTTGTCCAGCTGCTTGAGGCGACTGCCGACTTCGTCCAGATCACCGATAAAGGCGACAAACTTGTCGTACAGCTGGCCCGCACGCTCGGCAATGTCGCGCGCGTTCTGGCTCTGTCGCTCCTGACGCCAGAGGCTGTCGATCACCCGCAGGGTGGCCAACAGGGTGGTCGGGCTGACGATGACGATGTGCTGCTCGAAGGCTTCCTGGAACAGGCCAGGGTCGGCCTGCAAAGCCGCGGCGAAAGCCGCCTCGATCGGCACGAAGAGCAGCACGAAGTCCAGGCTGTGCAGGCCTTCGAGGCGCTGGTAGTCCTTCACCGAAAGACCCTTGAGGTGGCTGCGCAGGCTCAGCACATGCTGCTTGAGCGCCGCGGCGCGGCTGTTCTCATCCTCGGCTGCCACCAGCTGCTGGTAGGCAGTGAGGCTGACCTTGGCGTCCACCACCACCTGCTTGTCGCCGGGCAGCTGGATCAGCACGTCCGGTTGGAAACGCTCGCCGTCGCTGCCCTTGAGGCTGACCTGGGTATGGTACTCGCGGCCCTTCTCCAGGCCGGCGTGCTCCAGCACCCGTTCCAGCACCAGCTCGCCCCAGTTGCCCTGGGTCTTCTGGCCCTTGAGCGCGCGAGTCAGGTTGGTGGCCTCGTCGCCCAGGCGCTGGTTGAGCTGCTGCAGACGTTCCAGCTCCTTGGCCAGGGAGAAACGCTCGCGGGCTTCGTTCTGGTAGCTCTCCTCGACACGCTTCTCGAAGGCCTGGATGCGCTCCTTGAGCGGGTCGAGCAATTGCCCCAGGCGCTGCTGGCTGGTCTCGGCGAAGCGCTGCTCGCGCTCGTCGAAGATCTTGCCGGCCAACTCGGCGAACTGCGCGCGCAGCTCGTCACGGGCGGCCTGCAAGTCGGTGAGGCGCTGCTGATGATTGTCCTGCTGCTCGCGCAGTTCGGCGACCAGGCCGGCGCGTTCGCTTTCCAGACGGCGCAACTCGCCTTCCTTCTGTTCGCGCTCGCGGCTCCAGTCCTGCGCCGCCGCGCGCGCCGTTTCGCGCTCGCGGCCCAGCAGCTCGCTCTCGCGGCGCAGCGCAGCCAGCTCGGCCTGCTGGCGACTGCCCTCCTGCTGCTGGTTGCGCAGATCGTCCTGCACACCGTCGAGCTGCGCGCTCAGCCCTTCCTGGGCCAGGCGTGCCTGACTAAGGCGCTCTTCGAGCAACAGACGCTCGGCGGTCAGCAGGGCCTGACTACGCTGCAGACGCCAGGCCAGCACGGCCAGCGGCGCGGCGCCCAGCAGCAGGCCGAGCAGCAGGTTGGGAAGGTCGGGAACGAAGGACAGGGGCACGGGCGGACTCGCTGGCGACTGGAGAATTGCCCGGCAGTATACCCGGGCGACACGTAGCTCCGAGGGCTTGCAGCAGTAAGCCCCTTACAGGAGCGAGCACCAAGCACGAAAGGCCCGGCCATACATGTGGTTTCGCTGTGGGAGCGACTTTAGTCGCGATGCTTTTGTGCTGACCTAATCGCGACTGAAGTCGCTCCCACAAAAGCTTGGCTCGGCACAACCCCGCAATAGGGACGAGCCGACAAAGACCGTGGTTTCTACAGAGCCCTAGCGAGAGCCACTCAGTGCAGACGCTTCAGCAGGCGGGTGGCTTCGTGGGAACCCTGGGCTGCGGCCATTTCCAGCCAGTGACGCGCCTGCAACGGCTCGGCCTGGCGCGGCTGACTGTAGTGACGGGCCAGTTCCAGCTGGGCACGCAGATCGCCGGCACGGGCGGCCTGACGCAACAGTTCGAGGCCGATACGACGGTCGCGGGCATTACCGCAGTCGCGGCACAGCAGTTGCCCCAGACGGCTCTGGGCGACGACCACGCCCTGGCGCGCCGGCAGTTTGAGCATGCGCCCGGCGAGACGTTTGACACTGGCATGGTGGCCGAGACGGGGACGATCGAGCAGCCACAGGGCCAGGCGGGTCGGCAGGCGAGTGCTTGCATCGGGCTGGTGCTGGGCGGCGGACAGTGCGCGAGACTTCATGTAGGCATTGGCTGACATCGGGGCGCGCCACTCTACTCTCTTTTTTCGCGGGGTAAAGACTTGCAAAACGATGCGATTGCGGATCTAGAGCGGTCACTCTAAAAAGTCCACAGAAGCTGTGGATAACTCCGTGGGTAACTTGGTGAAAGTTCTTCTCATCGCCCAGCCGGTGGGGCTCGCGGTCAAACTGGCGCTTTTTTCACCAGCTTAAAAAAGCCTTATTTTTCAATGCCTTGAAAAATGGCCATGAATAATCAAACAGTTACAGCACATTGTGACAGAAGCTTGACAAGGTGCTTCGCCATTGTGCACAAGTGCATCGCGCGCACCATCGGCATGCCCAGTTTCAGAGCGCGCCAGGTGCGGCATATCCGCGCGTTTCTTCAGAACCATTAGGGTGCTACATTCGCCCCCCATGAAGCTCAGCCACTCACGCCGCGCCGCTACCGCCTGGATGCTCTACCTGTGCATCCTGAGCAACCTGCTGGCTTGCGCCATTGTCCACGGCCAATACGCCGGGCTCGAACTGAGCGGCATCGGTGGTCTGTACTGCTCGGCCAACGGCAATGCCGGGCCAGGCTTCTCCGGCGACCTGGCCGACACCTCCAGCGCCGGCCTGAGCAGCCCCTTCAGCTGTGCCCTGTGCGCCAGCGCCGTGGTCAGCCTCGGCCTGCTGTTCGTCCTCGCCTGGCTGCTGCGCCTTGCTCCTGGCCCGGCGCCATACCGCGAACCCCGCGGCAATATGCCGCCCCGCCACGCCTGGCCACCGGCCAACCCCCGCGCACCACCCCTGCACTGATCCCCCACCCCTGACACCTTTCGTCATTCGCGCGAGCAACGGCCTGCGGCCGGGCTTGCGCCACAGTGGATCAGAACAATGAAGAAACCGACTCAGATCGCCCGGCGTGCCTCTGCACGCCCCGTTTATCTGCTGAGCCTGCTCGCCCTGAACCTGGGCATGGCCAAGGCCGCATTGGCCGCCGAACAACTGCAACTCGACAGCACACGGATCGAGGGGCACTACGCAAGCGACCCGACAGCCCCCAGCCTGGCCGAGAAACGCGCGGAGTTCGCCCGCATTCCCGGCGGCGCCGAGGTCGTGGATGCGGAGACGTACAAGAACGGCCGTAGCAGCACCCTGCAGGACGCCCTGGGCCTGGCGACCGGGGTGTTCATCCAGCCGCGCTTCGGTTCCGAAGAAGCGCGCCTGTCGATTCGCGGCTCCGGCCTGCAGCGCACCTTCCACGGTCGCGGCTTGCTGCTGATGCAGGATGGCGCGCCGGTCAACCTGGCCGACGGCAGCTTCGACTTCCAGAGCATCGAACCGCTGGCCACCGACCATATCGAAGTACTGCGCGGCGCCAATGCCTGGCGCTACGGCGCGGCCAACCTGGGCGGCGCGATCAACTTCGTCAGTCCCACCGGCAAGACTGCGCCCCCGGTGACCCTGCGCCTGGAGGGCGGCAGCTTCGATTACCAGCGTCTGTATGCCGCCGTGGCCCAGGACTTCGGCGACTGGGATGCCTTCATCAGCCTCAACGACTATTCCCAGGACGGCTTCCGCGACCATGCACGCCAGGACAACCAGCGCTACTTCGCCAACCTCGGCGGGCGCATCAACGAGCGCCTGGCCACCCGTTTCTACCTGACCCATGTGGAAACCGACTCGGACCTGCCCGGTAGCCTGAGCAAGTCCCAGCTGCGCAAGAACCCGGAGCAGGCCTCGGCAGGCAGCCTGAGCGGCGACCAGCAACGCGATTTCACCTTCAACCGCCTGGGCAATATCAGCACCCTGCAACTGGACGGCGGCCACAGCCTGGAGCTGGCGAGCTACTACAGCGAGAAGTCGCTGTTCCACCCGATCTTCCAGGTACTGGATATCGACAGCGAGGATTACGGCCTGCGCCTCAGCCATAAATGGCAAGACGCCGACGGCTGGCGCTGGCAGGGCGGCCTCGATGCCAGCCAGGGGCGCAACTGGGACTCGCGCTATATCAACCAGGCCGGGCACAAGGGTCGTAAAGTCAACGAACTGCACCAGACCGCCCGCAATGTCGCCCTGTTCGGCGAACTGGAAGTTCCCCTGGCCGAACGCTGGGCCCTGCTCGCCGGGGCGAACTGGCAGCATCAGGAGCGCGACGTGGATGACCGCCTGCGCTGCAACGCCTTCGTCAGCGGCTTCTGCCTGGCGCAGGACGAGTCCTTCAACAAGAGCTACATCGGCCGCAGCGGGCGTATCGGTCTGCGCCACGACCTGAGCGAGGGCGTGCAACTGTTTGCCAACCTCAGCCAGAGTTTCGAGCCGCCAACCTTCAGCGAACTCACCGGCGGCCAGGTGATCAGCGCCAACGACGCACAAAGGGCCAATACCCTGGAGCTCGGCATGCGCTGGAATCGCGACAATCTGGACCTGGATCTGGCCGTCTATCGCAGCGAGATCCGCGACGAGCTGCTCAGCCTCAACGATGCCGATGGCAACCCGCTGGGCACGGTCAACGCCGACCACACCCTGCACCAGGGCATCGAACTGGGCGCCGCCTGGTCCCTGGGCCAGTTCGTCCTGCGCGGTCAGTACCTGCTCAACGATTTCCGCTTCGATGACGACGCCACCTACGGCGACAACCGCCTGGCCGGCGTGCCACGCCAGTTCGTCAAGGGCGAGGCGCTATGGCAACGGGATGGCTGGTATGCCGGGCCGACCTTCGAGTGGGTGCCGAGCCACTACAACGTCGACCAGGCCGAGAGCCTGTATGCCGAGGGCTATGCGATCTGGGGCCTGAAGGGTGGCTACCGCCCAGCCGAGGGCCTGGGCTTCTTTATCGAAGGGCGCAACCTCTCGGACACCACCTATATCGCCACGACCGGCGTGATCGCCGACGCCCGAGGCCAGGACTCTGCCCAGTTCCTGCCGGGCGACGGTCGCAGTCTCTACGCGGGACTGGAGTGGCGGATGTAACAGATTTGAAGAAGCGCCGCGCCCCATGACAGGATCTGCGACCAGCCCCTGCAGCGGCGCGGCACAACGCGTACAACACCGGTTACCCACAAGGAGATGCACCATGAAGCTGCCCAAGTTCCTGCTTATCGCCGGCCTGCTGGCCTCGCCACTGCTGGCCCAGGCCCATGAATACGACGCCGGCAAGATCCATATCGACCATCCCTGGTCGCGCGAGATGCCGCCCAGCGCACCCAACGCCGCCGCCTATTTTGTCCTGCACAACAAGGGCAACAGCGCCGACCGCCTGACTTCCGCCAGTACGCCGGTGGCAGAAAAGGCCGAGCTGCACCAGCACATCCACCAGGACGGCCTGATGAAGATGCAACAGGTTCAGACCGTGGATGTGCCCGCCGGCGGCGAGGTGCAGTTCGCGCCCATGGGCTACCACGTCATGCTGTTCGGCCTGAAGCAGCAACTGAAGGATGGCGAGCGCTTCCCGCTGACCCTGCACTTCGACAAGGCCGGCGATGTGCAGGTGGAAGTAGCCGTGCAGAAGGACGCCCCGGCCGCCGAGCACCAGCACTGATCAGGCGGGCTGCGGCAGGCGCCCGTCCACGAGATAGAGTTCGAGCGCGAACAGGCGTGGCGTATCCGGCGCCTGGGCGCTCTTGAAGGCCACGTAACCTGCCGTGGTTTCGCACAGCCAGGGCTGCAGGTTGCGCGGCCGCTTCTCGCTGAATGCACCCGGCGCATACAGGGCGACATTGTTGCCCTGTTGCGGGCAGCGCGCCGAGGGATATTCGAAAGCCTCCACCCCCGCCTCGCGCATGGCGCTGCCAAGCGCATGGGTGGCGGCGTAGTCGCTGCGATGAATGAGCGCCTGGCGATAACGATCGAACGGCGGCATGTGCAGGCGCACACCTCGCTCCACCTGGTAACGCGCCTCGAAGGACGAATGTTCGGAGAGAATCCGCCCGCTGGGCGGCGGCTCGGCCATCCCCTGCCAGAGCACGAAGCGATAGTAGCCGGTTTCCGCCATTGCCGTTTCCAGGCGGCAGGCCGCGTAGAACAGACTGGGCTCGTGCCTGCGCCCGAAGCGCGAACCCCAGCGCAGCGGCGGGTAGCGAAACGGCGTGTGCAACAGGTAATGCAGCGGTTCGGCACTGGCCGGCAGCGGTGGCTTGCTGCTCTCCAGCAACTGTTCGAGCAGGGCCTGCTCTTCCAGGGTGTCCACCAGTTGCAGAGTGGCGACCTGCTCCTGATTCTCCACCAGCCGCACCAGCCGACCGCGCAACGGAATGATCTGCGCCACACCGGCGCAGGCTTGCCAGATATCCATATCGCAACTCGCTTAGGTCCCGCGGACCGTCAAAGCCACATTCAAGTCCGACAGTCAGACCTTGCCGCGAATGGCGTCGAGATACTCCACCACCCGTACCAACCCCTGCACCTGAGCCATCTGCTGCAATGGCACTCCCGCCAGGTGGCGGTTCTCGGTGCGCAAGAAGTGACGCATGTCCTGCAGATTGCCGCCGAACAGGGCAAACAGCGCGCGATAGGCACGGATCAGCAACAGCGCCAGCTCACCGGTCTTGCTCTGCGGCCGCAGACCACCGCTCTCGCTCCAGCGACTGATGGCGGAGCGATTGACCCCGACGATACCGGCCAGCTCCTGCTGGGTCAGGCCCAACTGCTCGCGGGTACTGAGCAGGGCCTTGAGCAATACCGCATCGGCATCAACGCCGGGCTTGCTGAGCGCACTCATGATCGCCTCCAGATGTTTGTTTCAAACAAAAATAGCAGAAAAAAAGCACAACAAACATATAGACAACAATCTGAGCCGCACTCGGCTCGCCCTAGAACAACCCTCGAGTGGATTTCGTCACTGCAGAAACGCAAAAACCCCAGGAATCCGGAGACTCCTGGGGTTTTGCACTTTGTATGGCGGGAAGATAGGGATTTGAACCCTAGGTGCCATTGCTGACACAACGGATTTCGAATCCGTCCCGTTCGACCACTCCGGCATCTTCCCAAAGCGGTGCGCATGATACCAGTTGATCGCCTTTAGTCCAGCTATTTTTCTTGTGCGATCAGACGCTTGCGCACCGCATACGAAAAAGGGCGCCGCAGCGCCCTGATTCGTTACCCGGCAGATTATTGCGTCAGCCGGGTCAGAGCCTCGCGGTACTTGTCGGCGGTCTTTTGTGCAACGTCGGCAGGTACGGTCGGGGCAGGTGGCTGCTTGTTCCAGCCAGTGGACTCGAGCCAGTCGCGTACGAACTGCTTGTCGAAGCTCGGCGGGTTACTGCCTTCGGCATAGCTGTCGGCCGGCCAGAAGCGGCTGGAGTCGGGAGTCAGCGCCTCGTCCATCAGGGTCAGGGTGCCGTCTTCGTCCAGGCCGAACTCGAACTTGGTGTCGGCGATGATGATGCCACGCGTGGCGGCGTACTCGACCGCCGCACTGTACAGGGCGATGGCAGTGTCACGGACCTTGGCGGCCAGCTCCTTGCCGATAATGGCCTCGCACTGCTCGAAGCTGATGTTCTCGTCATGATCGCCGACGGCGGCCTTGGTCGAGGGGGTGAAGATCGGCTGCGGCAGCTTGGCCGCTTCCTGCAGACCTGCCGGCAGCTGGATGCCGCAGACGGTGCCGCTCTTCTGATACTCCTTCCAGCCGGAACCGACGATATAGCCACGCACAATGGCCTCCACGGCCACCGGCTTGAGGCGTTTGGCGACCACCGCACGACCTTCCACCAACGGCAGCTCGGCGGCCGGCACCACGTCCTCGACCTTGTCGCCGGTAAAGTGGTTGGGCACCAGGTGGCCCAGCTTGTCGAACCAGAAGTTGGAGATGGCGGTGAGAATCTTGCCTTTCTCCGGGATCGGCTCGTTGAGGATCACGTCGAAGGCCGACAGGCGATCGGTGGCAACCATCAGCATGCGCTTGGCATCGATCTCGTAGAGGTCGCGGACTTTGCCGGAGTAGATCTTCTTCAGGCTCAGGGTGCTGGGTGTAGTCATGTCGAAATTCCGCCTGGTTGAAACGAAACAGGCGAAACCCACCGGGTTTCGCCTATCGATTGGCTGCGCAGCCGGCTAACGCCGGGCCGGATTAGCCGAGGTTTTCCTGGATCAGGGTCAGCACACGGCGCGCTACGTCGGCCGGAGCCGCGGTATTGATGTCCTTCTCCACCGAAACCTGCACTTCGCCACCGGCACTGCTGGTCAGGCGTACCTGATAGCGCTCGGCACGGGCGTCGATCTCTTCCTTGCTCGGCTCGCTGCTGAACAGGCCGCTGATGAAGCCTTTCTCTTCTTCCGGCTTCTTCGCGCCCTCGGCCAGGTTGACGTAATACACCCCGAGGCTGCGGTTGATGTCGTCGATACGCACATCACCCAGCTCGAGTGCACGGCCAACGCTGGACCAGGCACGATCAAAGTCGGTGCTCAGGTTGAGTACCGGGTTACCGGCACCATCAGCGGTCAGGTTGACGCGGCTCGGGGCGTCGTAACTACGTGCGGCCAATAGCGATACCGAACCATGTTCGGTGGTGCTGCTGAGGTCCGCGAGCATGCCATCGAGCAGAGAAGCTTCCAGGCTGGCAATGCCGGTACGGGCGGGGAAGCCCACATCGGCGCTGCTGCCCTCCTCACGCTCGACGCTGGCCACGAAGACTTCGCTGGTGCCACGCACAACGCCCGGCTCGATACGCACACGCACACGAACCTGGTTGTCCTCGTCGGACAGCAGACTGCCTACACGTCGCCCCATGGAAGGGGCCAGCTCGGCCGGAGTCTGCCATTCGGTACTGAACTCGCCGGTTTGCGGGCGCTCTTCGGCAATACGGAAGCCATTGTTCTCGAAATAGGAACGCGCCACCGGCCAGACCGCCGCCGGATCACGCTGCGCCACCAGCCAACGCGAATCACCGCTCTTCTGCAGGCTGAACTGGCTGGCCTCGCCGGTCACACCAATGGGCTGCGGGCGCGGCACTTCGAACTCCTGCGGAGTCAGAGTGCTGGTGGCAACATGGGTCGGCACCGGCAGCAGGGGATCGAGTCGCTTGGCGTCCACGTCCGCGGGAACCTGCATCGGCGCCGTCTGGCGCGCATCGAGGTAATCGGTGGAACGATCACGGAAGTAGCCTTCGTCGCCCCAGAGCCAGCCGCAGCCGCTGGTGCTGGAGATGATCAGGGCAAGGGTGGAAAGTCCAGCCAGTCGCTTCATGCGTAATACTTCCTCGATTAAGCCAGGACGCCGGTCTGGCGCATGGCCTGACGCAGCGGTTCGTGACAGCGCGGGCTGAGCCAGGTCAGCGGCAGACGAATGCCGTCGCCCATCAAGCCCATCTCATGCAGGGCCCACTTCACCGGAATCGGGTTGGATTCGATGAACAGGTTCTTGTGCAGCGGCATCAGGCGCTCGTTGATGGCGCGAGCGGTAGCGGCATCGCCGGCCATGGCGGCGGCACACAGCTCGGCCATCGCGCGCGGGGCGACGTTGGCCGTTACCGAAATGTTGCCCTTGCCGCCCAGCAGCATCAGCTCGACAGCGGTGGCATCGTCGCCGGAGTAGACCAGGAAGTCGGCGCTGACCCGATCCAGGATGTCCTGGGCGCGCTGCAGGTCGCCGGTGGCTTCCTTGATACCGATGATGTTGCTGATCTTGGCCAGGCGCTCGACGGTCTCCGGCAGCATGTCGCAGACGGTGCGGCCCGGCACGTTGTAGAGAATCTGCGGAATCGCCACAGCCTCGGCGATATGGCGGAAGTGCTGATACAGGCCTTCCTGGGTCGGCTTGTTGTAGTAAGGCGTGACCAGCAGGCAGGCGTCGGCACCAACACTCTTGGCGTTCTGGGTCAGCTCGACCGCTTCGCGGGTGCTATTGGCGCCGGTACCTGCGATGACCGGAATACGCCCGGCAACCTGGTCGACTACGCGACGGATGACTTCGACATGCTCATGCACATCCAGCGTGGCGGACTCGCCAGTGGTGCCCACGGCGACGATGGCGTTGGTGCCTTCCTGCAGGTGGAAATCCACCAGTTTGTGCAGGCCATCCCAGTCCAAACCACCCTGTGAGTCCATGGGCGTGACCAGTGCCACCATGCTGCCCGAAATCATGCAACCGCTCCTGCCGGAAAAAGAGAGCGGTAATGGTACTGGTGCCACCTGTGTTGTACAAGCGAACCCACGGGCCCCAGGGCATAGCCCGGCATTCCCCTGAGCGGCGCTTTTCGCTACCCTTCTTGCTTTGCTCGGCACCGCTCAGGTACCGATCACCCCTCCTCTCAGGAAAGCTGCATGTCCACCCCCCCGGTTCGCGAACAATTCCTCGTCATCAGCGCCCTCGGCGCCAACCCCATGGAGCTGACCAGCGTGCTTTGTCGCGCCACCCAGGAGAACCGCTGCGGCGTGGTCAGCAGTCGCCTTACCCGTCACGGCGAGTACAGCGCGCTGACCCTGCAGGTCAGCGGCAGCTGGGACGCGCTGGCCCGCCTGGAAGGCGCACTGCCAGCCTTGGCCAAGCGCCACACGTTCAGCGTCAACATGACCCGCAGCGCCGCCCTCGATGTGCGCCCCGACTCGCTGCCCTATGTGGCCTACGTCAGTTGCGCCTACCGGCCGGACATCCTCAACGAGCTGTGCCAGTTCTTCAGTGACCATCGCGTAGAGCTGGAGAACATCACCTGTGACACCTACCAGGCCCCGCAGACGGGCGGCACGCTGCTCAATGCCACCATTACCGTGACCCTGCCGGCCGGCACTCAGATCAGCTGGCTGCGTGACCAGTTCCTCGACTTCGCCGACGCACTCAACCTGGACGCACTGATCGAACCCTGGCGCCCACAGAACCCGTAAACAAGGAGCAGACGATGGCCGTAGCCCTCGACCAAGCGGTTGCCGACTTCAGCGCCGCCGCCACCAGCGGCCAGCAGATTAACCTGAGCGCCCTCAAGGGCCAGCAAGTGGTGATCTACTTCTACCCCAAGGACAGCACACCGGGCTGCACCACCGAAGGCCAGGGCTTTCGCGACCAGCACGCGGCCTTCCAGGCGGCCAATACGGTGATCTTCGGCGTGTCGCGTGACGGCCTGAAGTCCCACGAGAACTTCAAGTGCAAGCAGGCCTTTCCCTTCGAGCTGATCAGCGACAAGGACGAGGCCCTGTGCCAGCTGTTCGACGTGATCAAACTGAAGAAGCTGTATGGCAAGGAATACTTAGGGATAGACCGCAGCACCTTCCTGATCGACGCCGAAGGCGTACTGCGCCGCGAATGGCGCGGCGTGAAAGTGCCAGGCCATGTGGACGAGGTACTCGCTGCGGCACAAGCCCTGCACCAGGGCTGAGCCCACTGACGACAAGGGCCGCGCTTGCGGCCCTTTCTGTTAAAGATGAATCACGCCTTCCTCAGCCAGTAGCGAAACACTCCTCCCTCTTCCTCTTCGCGCAACAGCGCATGCCCCGCCAATCGACTGAAAGCCCGAAAATCGCGCTGCGAACCGGCATCGGTAGCCGTCACCTTGAGCACCGCGCCACTGGTCAGGCGATTGAGCTCGAGCTTGGCCTTGAGCAACGGCATCGGGCAATTGAGGCCGCTGGCATCCAGCTCGGCATCACACTCTGGAATATCGGTCATCGCATCCTCCTCGAAGGTCGGCAAGGATACCGCACAAGCCTGGCCAGCGGCCCACCCGGCCAGCTAGAGTAACGGCTTTGCCCAAGCCAGAGCCTCTGCATGAATCTTCTGCGCCCGACCCTGCTTGCCCTTGCCTGCCTGACCCTGCCAGCCGGCGCCAACGACCTGCCCTCACTGGGCGACGCCAGCTCCTCGATCGTTTCGCCCGAGCAGGAACACCGCCTCGGTCGCGCCTGGCTGAGCATCCTGCGCGGGCAGATCGATCAGCTGTCCGATCCGCAGCTCAAGGACTTCGTGGAAACCAGTGTCTACCGCCTGGCTGAAACCAGCGAGCTGCAGGACAAGCGGCTGGAGTTCGTCCTGCTCAACAGCCCGCAGATCAACGCCTTCGCCGCACCCGGTGGAATTGTCGGGGTCAACGGCGGCCTGCTGCTCAACGCCAAGACCGAAGCCGAGTACGCCTCGGTGATGGCCCACGAACTGGCGCACCTTTCACAACGCCACTTCGCCCGCGGCGTCGAAGCCCAGCAGCGCATGCAGGTGCCGGTGATGGCCGCCATGCTGGCCGGTATCGTGGCTGCCGCCGCCGGCGCTGGCGACGCCGGTATCGCCACCATGATGGGCGCCCAGGCCGCTGCCATTCAGGAGCAACGCCGTTTCTCCAGACAGAACGAACAGGAGGCCGACCGCATCGGCCTGCTCAACCTGAAAAAAGCCGGCTACGATCCGCGCGCCATGCCGAAGATGTTCGAGTTGCTGATGCGCCAGTACCGCTACGACTCGCGACCGCCGGAATTCCTCCTCACTCACCCGGTCACCGAGTCGCGTATCGCCGACACGCGCAACCGCGCCGAGCAATTCCCCGCCGGCGGTATCGAGAACAGCCTGCAATACCAGCTGATGCGCGCCCGGGTGCAACTGATCTTCGAGGAGACTCCCGGCATTGCCGCCAAGCGTTTCCGCGCCATGCTCGACACCGACCCGACATTGGAAGCCGCTCACTACGGCCTGGCCATCGCCCAGATCAAGGGCGGACAAGCCGAAGCCGCACGCAAGGAGCTGGACGGCCTGCTGGCCAAGGCCCCGGACGAACTGGCCTACAACCTGGCCATGGTCGATGTGGACACAGCCACCAGGCGCCTGGGCGAGGCCCGCCAACGCATCGAACGCATGCGCGGCCTGTATCCGGAAAGCTACCCGCTGGAGCAGGCTCGCATCGACCTGATGCTCAAGCAGGGGCAGAACAAGCAAGCCGAAGCGGCGCTCGATCAACTCCTCAAACAACGCGACAACGACCCGGACGTCTGGTACCAGGTCGCCGAAGTACGCGGCCTGACCGGCAACATCATCGGCCTGCATCGAGCCCGCGCCGAGTTCTTCGCCCTGGTCGGCGATTACGATCAGGCTCTGGAACAGCTCGACCTGGCCAAGCGTCGCGCCAGCAGCAACTTCCCCATGGCCGCACGCATCGACGCACGCCAGCAGGAAATCCAGGACGAGAAAAGGGCCATCGACAAGATGCTGCGCTAAAGGCCGCAGACAAAAAAAGCCCGGCTATACGCCGGGCTTTTTATTGCGACCGCTATCAGGCATTGCCGCTCAGTTTCATCCGCGCCGCCTGGGTGAAGTCCAGCATGCGCTTGAGCGGGCGCACTGCGCGCGGAATCAATGCCGGCTCGACGAGAATCTCGTTGCTGCCTTCGCGCAGGCACTGCAGGGTACGCTGCAGGGTATTCATGGCCATCCACGGACAATGCGCACAGCTGCGACAGGCCGCGCCGTTGCCGGCGGTCGGCGCCTCGACGAACTCCTTGTCCGGACACAGCTGCTGCATCTTGTAGAAGATGCCGCGATCGGTCGCGACAATGAAGGTCTTGTTCGGCAGGGTCTGCGCCGCCTTGATCAGCTGACTGGTGGAACCCACCGCATCGGCCAGCTCGATCACCGCTTCCGGCGACTCCGGATGCACCAGCACGGCCGCGTCCGGATACAGCGCCTTCATGTCTTCCAGCTGCTTGGCCTTGAACTCTTCGTGAACGATGCAGGCACCGTCCCACAGCAGCATGTCGGCGCCGGTTTCACGCTGGATATAACGCCCCAGGTGCTGATCCGGCGCCCAGAGAATCTTCTCGCCGTTGTCCATCAGGCTCTCGACGATCTCCAGTGCGCAGCTGGACGTCACCACCCAGTCGGCACGTGCCTTTACCGCCGCCGAGGTGTTGGCGTAGACCACCACCGTGCGGTCCGGGTGCTGATCACAGAACGCCGAGAACTCGTCCACCGGACAGCCCAGGTCCAGCGAGCAGGTGGCATCCAGGGTCGGCATCAGCACGCGCTTTTCCGGATTGAGGATCTTCGCCGTCTCGCCCATGAACTTGACTCCGGCCACCACCACGGTTTGCGCCGCGTGCTGGTTGCCGAAGCGAGCCATTTCCAGAGAGTCGGACACACAACCACCGGTTTCCTCGGCCAAGGCCTGGATCACCGGATCGCAATAGTAGTGGGCCACCAGCACGGCATTCTGCTTCTTCAGCTCCGCAGCGATCTCGTTGCGGTAGAAGGCTTCCTGCTCTGGCGTCAGTGCCACCGGTTGCTTGGCGTCGAGATGAGCCTGAACCAGAAGGCGTTCGGAAATATGCGTCATATCATCAGACCTGCGGGCGCTCTTTGGCGAGCGGCGAGTATATCACCCAGCCCTCCGCCCCCAGCAGCGCTGGCCGGGCACAACATCGGCAGAAGGCTTTTCCGAGGGCAAAAAAAAGCCAGTCTTGCGACTGGCTTTTGCGATTTGGTGGGTCGTGTAGGATTCGAACCTACGACCAATTGGTTAAAAGCCAACTGCTCTACCAACTGAGCTAACGACCCAACGCGGGGCGTATAATACTGATTTAATTCAGGAAATCAACACCCCACAAGAAAATTAGCGATATCGGGTCGGGTCCGCCACGCCAGCTGCGGCAAAACCGGCCGCACGCAGGCGACAGCTGTCGCACTTGCCACAGGCACGCCCTTGATCGTCGGCCTGGTAGCAGGACACAGTCAGACTGTAATCCACGCCATGACGCAGCCCAACCTCGACGATCTGCGCCTTGCTCAGGTTCTGCAGCGGCGCCTGGATACGGAAGCCATCGCCCTCGACACCCGCGCGAGTCGCCAGGTTGGCCATCCGCTCGAAAGCCTCGATGAAAGCCGGCCGGCAATCCGGATAACCCGAATAGTCCACCGCATTGACCCCGATGAAGATATCTCGTGCACCCAGCACCTCGGCCCAGCCCAGCGCCAGGGAGAGGAAGACAGTATTGCGTGCCGGCACGTAGGTCACCGGAATGCCTTCGGTCGGCGCCTCGGGTACATCGATGGATGTGTCAGTCAGGGCCGAGCCACCAATGCCGTTGAGGTCGAGGCCGATCACCTTGTGCTCGACCACACCCAACTGGGCCGCTACCCGCTCGGCCGCCTGCAGTTCGGCACGATGACGCTGACCATAATCGAAGCCCATGCTGTAGCAGGCGAAACCTGCTGCTTTGGCCTGCGCCAGGATGGTCGCGGAATCCAGGCCACCCGAGAGCAGCACCACGGCTTTCTTGTCGCTCATATCACTACCCTCCTCAGTGTCCGGGCTCGTCATTCCACAGAATCTTGTGCAACTGCATCTGGAAACGCACCGGCAAATTGTCTGCGACTATCCACTCGGCCAACTCACGCGCACTCACCTGTTGGTGACTGGGCGAGAACAGCACCTCGCCGGCCCGCTCGTCGAGGCGATACTCGATCAGTTTGGACACAGCCCAGTCGTAGTCCTCTCGTGAACAGATCACGAACTTGACCTGGTCGTTGCGAGTCAGCTCATGCATGTTGCTGTACAGGTTGCGCGAGACTTCCGCGGAGCCCGGTGTCTTCAGATCGACCACACGACTGACGCGCCGGTCAGTCGGTGCGATATCCATGGCACCACTGGTCTCCAGTGACACCTGGTAACCGGCGTCGCAGAGGCGCTCAAGCAGGGGAATGCAGTTCGGCTGGGCCAGCGGCTCGCCGCCGGTGACGCAGACATACCGCGGCTTGTAGCTGGCAATCTGCGCGCAGATAGCGTCCAGAGTCATGAGCTCGCCGCCATTGAAGGCATAGGCGGTGTCGCAGTACTGGCAGCGCAACGGGCAGCCGGTCAGGCGAACGAATACCGTGGGCAGACCACTGGTACGCGTCTCGCCCTGCAACGAGTAGAAAATCTCGGTAATGCGCAGGGTTTCTTGCATATGAGCACCGGGCGTGACGGCGAAACAGGCCATCCGCCTCCGTTGCGGGTGATTCGGGGCGGCGATTCTAAACGAAAACACCCCAGCAGACATGGTTAACGGAGTGCATGCGACGACCAGCGGACAGCGCCACAAAGAGCCAGGCACAAAAAAGCCCGCGGCTGGCGCGGGCTTGCGGATCCGTCAGCGTATTTAGGGCAGGCGCTGCAGGTCGCGCTGCGCCAGCTGTGCCGCCGAGGTACCGGGGTACTGAGCGATCAGCTGCTGCAGGATGCCCTTGGCATTGGCCGTGTTACCCATGCGCTGCTCGACATCGGCCAGCTTGAACAGTGAGTCCGGGACCTTGGCATGGGTGGGATAATTGGCGCTGACCAGTGCAAAGGCACGGCCGGCAGCTTGCAGATCGCCCTTGGCCAAGTTGACCTCGCCCAGCCAGTACTGTGCATTGCCAGCGTACTGACTCTTGGGGAACTTGCGCAGGAAACCGTCGAAGGCCTGGCTGGCCTTGTCGAAGTCCTTGGCCTTGATCAGATCGAAGGCAGCGTCGTAGTACAGCTTTTCCTTCGCCGGATCGGCGGGTTCATTGCTCGCCGGAGCCTGCTGGCTCGGCGCGGCGGGAGTGCCGGCGGCGTTGATCGCGCCACCGGCAGGAGAATTCTGGGCAGGTGCCTGAGCACCGGCTGCACCGCCTTGCAGGCGGCCATCGAGATCCTGATAACGCGCCAGGCTTTCCTGCTTGAGGCGTTGAATCTCGTTCTGCTGTTCTTCAACCATGCCGCGCAGCTGGGCAATCTCGGATTGCATCTGCTGCAGCTGCATGAACAGCTCACCCTGCGCCGAGGTCGGAGTCGCAACCCCTCCCCCGGCGTAGGCGCCACTCGTACCATAACCGGCTGGTGGGTAGCTGCTGCCGTAACCGGCACTGCCGTCCACCACAGGAACCTCGGCCAGCGCCGCAAGCGGCAGGGCCAGTACCAGAGAGGTCAGAATACGAGGGCACTTATGCATGGCGAATTACTTGCGCAGTTCGACGCGGCGGTTCTGAGCCCAGGAGGACTCGTCGCTGCCGGTAGCAACCGGACGCTCTTCACCGTAGGACACCAGCTCCAGCTGAGCCGGGGAAACGCCCTGCAGTACCAGGTAGCGCTGAACGGCCTTGGCACGACGCTCGCCCAGAGCCATGTTGTACTCGCGGGTGCCGCGCTCGTCGGTGTGGCCTTCCAGAACGACGCGAGCGCCGTTGCCTTTCAGGTCCTTGGCGTGTACGTCCAGAGCGCGCATGGCTTCCGGCTTCAGGTCGGAGCTGTCGTACTCGAAGTAGAAGGTGGTGATGGCGCGCAGAGCAGCTTCTTCGCTCATTGCACCGTCAACGCCGTTGGCGTTGGCGTCGTAGCCAGCGTTCGGGTCTACCGCGCCTTCGCCGGAGGTGTCGCCGCCTTTGGAGGAGCAACCTACAGCTACGGCCAGAGCCAGACTCAGAGCAGCAAATTTGCCGAATTTAAGCATATCCATAATGGACTCCTAATGATCCCAGGTGTGTTTAGAAAGGTGTTGGTTCTGATTACCGCATCAGTTCAGGTATGGGGACCACGAAGGCTCTCGGACATCGCCTTGAGCGGTAGGAATTGGGAGCCTAACGCGCCCATTGGTGGACACGAGCATCAAGACTCCCCGGCCCTGCTGGCGGGTGGCGTAGATTAGCATGACGCCATTTGGCGCAACAGTGGGCGAATCATCCAGACTGGTCTCCGAAAGGATGCGCAAACGGCTGGTAACCAGGTCCTGAGCAGCCACTTTGAAGTTAGTGAAACCGTCCTGACGGTGAATCATCACCAGGGTCTTCTCGTCCGCCGATAGCTTCGGGTTGGCATTGTAGTTCCCCTTAAATGTCACCCGTTCGGCATTGCCGCCATAAATGCTCTGCTTATAGATCTGCGGTTTGCCGGCACGGTCGCTGGTGAAATACAGAGTCTTGCCATCCTTGCCCCAGAAAGGCTCGGTATCGATGGCGTAGTGATTGGTCACTCGCTGCAGTTGGCGACTGGCCAGATCCATCACATAGATCTCCGGGTTGCCGTCCTTGGACAACACGAATGCCAGACGGTTGCCATCCGGCGAAAACGCCGGGGCGCCATTGAGGCCCTCGAAGTTGGTGATCTGCTCGCGGCGGCCGGTGTCGATGTGCTGAATGAAGATGCGCGGACGGCGCTGCTCAAACGACACATAGGCGATACGCCGACCATCCGGTGCGTAACGCGGCGACAGGATCGGCTCACGCGACTGCAGCAGGGTTACGCCGCGCGCGCCGTCGTAGTCGGAGCGCTGCAGAGTGAAGCGAGTGTTGTTAACGCCGAAACGCTCGGCAGTGACGTAGAGCATCTTGGTGGAGAACGCGCCCTTGACCCCGGTGAGTTTCTCGAATGCCTGGTCCGCCGCGTAGTGCGCCATATCGCGCAGCTGGTCGGTGGTACCGCCGACGGTACCGGCCATCACCTGCTGCTGGGTCGCCACGTTGAACAGCGCGTACTGCGCCTGCAGACGCGCGCCATTGGCGGCAATGCTGCCGACCATCACGTACTGGGCACCGAGGGCCTGCCAATCGCGATAAATGATCTCAGCCGCCGAGGTCGGCAGACTGATCATGTTCTGCCGCGGGATAGGCTCGTACATGCCGGTATTGCGCAGGTCGTTACCAATAACGGTGGCCAGGTCTTCCGGCAGCACAGTACCGCCTTGCCAGCCGAACGGCACAACGGCGATCGGGATGGCGCGGTCAGCGCCACTGGTCACCAGGATATTCTTTTCCTCAGCCATGGCCAGACTGGCAGCACAGCAGAGCAGGAGCAGCAGGCCTCGAAACTTAGTGATCACAGATCCAGATCCTCTGGGGTAAAGGTCATCTTGAACGAACGGTAGGCATTGAAATCGCTTGGGCTCATGCCGCTCATCTCGGGTATGCGGCCAACGTTACGCACCGCCGTCACCGCCGAACTGTCGAAAGCGGCATCGCCGCTGGAGCGCGCTACCGTCGCATTGGTAATGGTGCCATCGGGCAACATGTTGATCTGCACCATGACACTCATGCCGTTACGCGCCGACGGTGGACGACTCCAGTTCTGCGAGACCAGTTGGCGAATCAGATCATCATAGTTGCCGGAAACCTGATCGCCGATCTCATCGGCCACGGCCTGCTGACGCTCGGTGGTATCCGAGAGCAGCTCGGCCAGCGCCTGCGCCTTCTTCTCTTCCGCAGCCTTGCGCGCAGCCTCTGCGGCTTTACGTTTCTTGTCCGCCTCGGCCTTTTTCTTGGCCTCCTCGGCTTTTTTCTTCTGCGCCTCGTAGGCCTTCTTCTTGGCCTCCTCCGCCGCCTTCTTCTTCTCGTCCTCGGCCTTCTTCTTGGCGATTTCGGCCTGCTTCTTCTGCTCGACCTTCTTCGCCTCTTCGGCTTTCTTGGCCTCTTCGGCTTTCTTGGCCTCAGCCTGTTTTTTCGCTGCCTCGGCCTGTTTGGCCGCTTCAGCTTTCTTTTGTTCCGCAGCCTGTTGTTTCTGCTGCTCTTCCTTCTTGGCCTCCAGCTGCTCGGCCTCGTACTGGCGAGCCGCCGTCTTCTTGGCTTCGCCGGCGATCTTCTGGTTGGTCTGGGTGGTCGCCTGGCTTTGCGACTTGAGCTGATAGAGCGTTGCCTGGACGATAGGTTTGGCCGGCGGCAGTTCTGGCGCGAAATGGAAGCTGACGAACAGCATGGCGAACATCAGGGCGTGCAGAGCCACGGCCCAGATGGTTGGCCAGAAATAGCTTTCCGAGGAGGAGCGTGTGCTCTGCTGCTGCATCAGGGCGCCTCGGTGATCAGCCCGACGTTACCCACGCCGGCCTGCTGCAAACCGCCCATCACGGCCATGACCGAACCGTAGTCGACGGACTTGTCGCCCCGCACGAAGACCTGCACCTTCTTACCCTGGCTGGCGTTCTGATTGAGGATGGCCCCCACCGTCTGCACCAGTGCGGGCAGCTCGGTCGCCGTTTCACTGGCCTTACTCTGATCCGGGTCGACTTCCTCGCCCATGTTCCAGTAGTAGGTCTTGTCGGCCTTGATCGAAATGGTCAGCACGCGGGCGTTGTTGTCCTGCGGCAGCACCTCGCTGGAAACCTTGGGCAGGTCGACCTTGACGCCCTGGTTGAGCATCGGCGCGGTCACCATGAAGATCACCAGCAGCACCAGCATCACGTCGATATAAGGTACGACGTTCATCTCGGCGACTGGCTTGCGTCTGTTGCGAATTCTGGCCATGGGCTGAGCCTCAGTCTTCCGAGGTATGCACTTTGCGGTGCAGGATCGCCTGGAACTCGTCGGCAAAGGTGTAGTAGCGGCCGATCAGGCGCTCGCCCTGCGCGGAAAAGCGGTTGTAGGCGATGACCGCCGGGATCGCCGCGAACAGGCCGATAGCCGTGGCGATCAACGCCTCGGCAATACCCGGCGCCACGGTGGCCAGAGTTGCCTGCTGCACCTGCGCCAGACCGCGGAAGGAGTTCATGATGCCCCACACCGTACCAAACAGACCGATGTAGGGGCTGGTGGAGCCGACGGTAGCGAGGAACGGCAGGCTGGTTTCCAGCTTCTCTTCCTCACGCGAGATGGCCACACGCATGGCACGCGCCACGCCATCCATGACCGCATCCGGGTCGACCCCGGACTGCTGACGCAGACGGGAGAATTCCTTGAAGCCGGCACGGAAGATCTGCTCCACGCCGCAGTCCGGGTCCGGGTTGCTACCCGCCTGACGGTACAGTTTGGACAGATCGATGCCCGACCAGAAGCGCTCTTCGAACACTTCCAGCGACTTTTTCGCCGCACGCAGCATGGTGCTGCGCTGGAAGATCATGATCCACGAAGTGACCGAGGCGGCCACCAGAACCAGCATGACCAGCTGCACCACGAAACTGGCGTTGCTGATCAGGCTCCACATCGACATATGGTCAACGGCGTTGGCTGCTTCCACGCTTACTCTCCTACTGGAACGGAAACCGCGCCGGCGAAGGCCGTACGAAGGACCTCGGGGATGGCGCGGGGTTTCAAATTGTCGGCACGCACACACGCCACCAGGAACTGCCCCTCGCAGAGCAGCACGTCATCCGCAGCCCGTCGTACCTGTTGACGGAAACGCAGGCTGGCACGGTTCAACTCCATCACCTCGGCACTGATAACCAACTCGTCGTCCAGCTTGGCCGGCGCGTGATAACGCGCTTCGGCGGAATGCACGACGAACAGCAGGTTCTCGCCAGCCAGCTGCGACTGGGCGAAACCCAGGTGCCGCAAGCATTCTGTGCGAGCCCGCTCCATGAACTTGAGGTAATTGACGTAGTAGACAATGCCGCCGGCGTCGGTGTCTTCGAAATAAACCCGACAGCGGTGGGTAAAAGGCTTGGCCTCGTTTTGTGCGCGCATACTCTAGTGCTAGCTCCATGGGTTGCCAATCGGGGTCGGCAACTATTTTTTGTTACTCGTCGTCTGCTGCGAACAGGTCCGTTGTCGGCACGTCGAGCAAGCGCTTGGGCAGGTTAAGGCCGAAGTGCAGGTAGGCATGACGAGTCACCACCCTGCCCCGCGGCGTGCGCATGATGTAGCCCTGCTGAATCAGGTAGGGCTCGAGCACATCCTCAATGGTGCCGCGCTCTTCGCCGATGGCTGCCGCCAGGTTATCGATACCCACCGGCCCGCCGTCGAACTTGTCGATCATGGCCAGCAGTAGACGCCTATCCTGGTGGTCGAAGCCACGTTCATCCACATCCAGCATGTTCAGCGCCTGGTCGGCCACTGCCCGGCTGATCTGCCCGGTGGCACGCACCTCGGCGAAATCACGTACGCGGCGCAACAGGCGGTTGGCAATGCGCGGCGTGCCACGGGCGCGACGGGCGATCTCGAAGGCGCCCTCGGCATGGATGGGCAAACCAAGAATTCCGGCAGAGCGGGTCACGATGGTTGCCAGATCGGCGCTGGAGTAGAACTCCAGGCGCTGCACGATACCGAAGCGGTCACGCAGCGGATTGGTCAGCATGCCGGCACGGGTGGTGGCGCCAACCAGAGTAAAGGGTGGCAGGTCGAGCTTGATCGAGCGCGCCGCGGGACCTTCACCGATCATGATGTCGAGCTGGAAGTCCTCCATGGCCGGATACAGGACTTCCTCGACCACCGGTGACAGGCGATGGATCTCGTCGACGAACAGCACGTCGCCGGCTTCCAGGTTAGTCAGCAGCGCGGCCAGATCGCCAGGGCGCTCCAGCACCGGGCCCGAAGTGCTCTTGATCGATACGCCCATCTCCTGGGCGATGATATTGGCCAAGGTGGTCTTGCCCAGACCCGGCGGACCGAAGATCAGGGTATGGTCCAGCGCTTCCTGGCGATTCTTGGCGGCCTGGATGAACAGTTCCATCTGCTCGCGCACCACGGGCTGGCCGATGTACTCGGCCAGTTTGAGCGGACGAATGGCGCGGTCGAGCTGCTCGTCGCGGTCACGACTACTGGCTGTGATCAGGCGGTCGGCTTCGATCATCGCGGGTTACACCATTCCTTTCAGGGCGCGGCGGATCATTTCTTCGCTGCTCAACCCGTCTTCCTTGATCGCCGCCACGGCCTTGCTGGCCTCCTGCGGCTTGAAGCCGAGGGCGATCAATGCACTCAGGGCATCGCTCTCCGCGCTTGAGACTGCCACACCGGCGCGAGGTTCCACCACCAGCGGGGCGATGGTCGGCATGCTTTCCCAGGCCTTGAAGCGATCCTTGAGCTCGACCAGCAGGCGCTCGGCGGTCTTCTTGCCGACACCGGGGATCTTCACCAGGGTCGAGGTGTCCTGAGCCTGCACACAGCGCACCAGCTCGTCCACCTCCAGCCCGGACATCAACGCCAGGGCCAGCTTGGGCCCGACGCCATTCAAGCGGATCAGTTCGCGAAACAGCTCGCGCTCGCGCTTCTCGAAGAAGCCGTAGAGCAGATGGGCGTCCTCGCGCACCACCAGGTGGGTGTGCAAGGTCACCGGCTCGCCGACCGAAGGCAGGCGATACAGGGTGGTCATCGGCACTTCCAGTTCGTAGCCGACGCCATTCACATCGAGAACCAGATGCGGCGGCTGCTTTTCCGCCAAAGTGCCTTTCAGGCGTCCGATCACGGGTTCGCTTCCTTCTTCTATAAGCGCAGACGACCGCTACGGCGCTTGGCGCCAAGCAGGCCGTGGGGAATCAGGCTTTGTCGGTGGTGGGCATGACAGAGGGCAATGGCCAGGGCGTCGGAGGCGTCGATCTGCGGCTTCTGCACCAGCTTGAGCAGATGCATGACCATCATCATCACCTGCTGTTTGTCCGCCCCACCGGTGCCGGCGATAGCCTGCTTGACCTGGCTGGCGGTGTACTCGCTGACATCCAGCCCTGCCTCGATGCCGGCGACGATAGCCGCGCCACGGGCCTGGCCCAGCTTGAGCGCCGAGTCGGCATTCTTGGCCATGAACACCTGTTCGATGCCCATGGTTACCGGGCCGTGCAGACGAATCACCTCGCTGACACCGCGAAACACCTTCTGCAAGCGATCCGGCAAGGCGCCGTCGCCTGTGCGAATGCAGCCCGAAGCCACATATTCGCAACCGCGACCGGTATCGCGCACCACGCCATAGCCAGTGATGCGCGAGCCGGGATCGATGCCAAGAATCAGGGTCATGCCGCCGCGCACTCCATAACCGGCCAAGGCCGGCATACTGTCTATTTATCCAGCCGCGAGTATACGGAGTGGCACCGATATAAAAAAGCCGGAAGCGCCTGAGGCGACTTCCGGCTTCTGTAACACAGCCGCAATCAGTCCAGCTGCTCCATGATCTCGTCCGGGATCTCGGCGTTGTGGTAGACGTTCTGCACGTCGTCCAGATCTTCCAGCATGTCGATCAGCTTGAGCACCTTCTTGGCCGTGTCGAGATCGGCAATCGGTGCGCTGATGGACGGCACCATCGCCACCTCGGCCTCCTCACCCTTGAAACCCGCCGCGTTCAGCGCCTCGTTGACCGCCAGGAACTCGGCGAAGCTGGTCGACACAAGCGCCGAGCCGTCCTCGCCCATCTCCACGTCATCGGCACCCGCCTCCAGAGCCGCCTCCATAAGCGCGTCTTCATCCACGCCCGGGGCGAAGCTGATCTGCCCCTTGCGGTCGAACATATAGGCCACGGAACCATCAGTGCCGAGGTTGCCGCCACACTTGGTGAAGGCATGGCGCACCTCGGCGGCAGTGCGATTGCGGTTGTCGGTCATGGCCTCGACGATGATCGCCACGCCACTGGGCGCGTAGCCCTCGTAGCTCAGCTCGGTCATGTTGTCGGCTTCCGTGTTGCCGGCGCCGCGCGCGATGGCTCGGTCGATCACCTCGCGGGACATGTTGGCAGTCAGCGCCTTGTCCACCGCCAGACGCAGGCGCGGATTGTCCGCCGGAACCGGACCGCCATGTTTGGCCGCCACGGTCAGCTCGCGAATCAGTTTGGTGAATATCTTGCCGCGCTTGGCGTCCTGGCGCCCTTTGCGGTGCTTGATGTTGGCCCATTTGGAATGACCAGCCATAACTCACTCCGTCTCTTTCAACTCAGGTTTAACAGGGCATGGCCCCATAACGAAGAAGCCTGGAAATCCAGGCTTCTTGTACCGATTTACTCAGCCTTGGGCTGTTCGCGCAGGCGAATGTGCAGCTCGCGCAGCGACTTGTTGTCCACCTCGCCCGGCGCCTGGGTCATGACGCAGGCCGCGCTCTGGGTTTTCGGGAAGGCGATCACTTCACGAATCGACTGAGCACCGGTCATCAGCATCACCAGGCGATCCAGACCGAAGGCCAGGCCACCATGGGGCGGCGCACCGTACTTCAGCGCGTCGAGCAGGAAGCCGAACTTCTCCTGCTGCTCTTCTTCGCTGATGCCCAGCACGCGGAACACGGTCTGCTGCATGGCCTTGTCGTGGATACGGATCGAACCGCCACCCAGCTCGGTGCCATTGAGCACCATGTCGTAGGCACGCGACAGCGCGGCGGCCGGATTGGCCTCCAGCTCGGCCGGGCTGCAGCTCGGCGCGGTGAAGGGGTGGTGCATGGCAGTCAGGCTGCCGTCGTCGTTTTCCTCGAACATCGGGAAGTCGACCACCCACAGCGGCGCCCACTCGCAGGTGAGCAGGTTGAGGTCGTGGCCCAGCTTGATGCGCAGCGCGCCCAGGGCTTCGCTGACGATCTTGGCCTTGTCAGCGCCGAAGAACACGATGTCGCCATCGACTGCACCGACGCGGTCGAGAATCACATTGATGTTGTCCAGCGGGATGTTCTTGACGATCGGCGACTGCAGGCCGTCAACACCGGCAGCACGCTCGTTGACCTTGATATAGGCCAGGCCCTTGGCACCGTAGATGCCGACGAACTTGGTGTAGTCGTCGATCTGCTTGCGCGGCATGCTCGCCCCACCCGGAACGCGCAGCGCAGTGACGCGGCATTTCGGGTCGTTGGCCGGACCGGCGAACACCTTGAAGTCGACGTCTTTCAGCTGATCCTCGACATCCACCAGCTCCAGCGGGATGCGCAGGTCCGGCTTGTCGGAACCGAAGCGGCGCATGGCCTCGGCCAGGGTCATGTGCGGCAGCTCGCCGAACTCGACATCCAGCACTTCCTTGAACAGGTTGCGCACCATGGTCTCGGTGATGCCCATTATGTCTTTCTCATCGAGGAAGCTGGTCTCGATGTCGATCTGGGTGAATTCCGGCTGGCGGTCGGCGCGCAGGTCTTCGTCGCGGAAGCACTTGGCGATCTGGTAGTAGCGGTCGAAGCCGGCCACCATCAGCAGTTGCTTGAACAGCTGCGGCGATTGCGGCAGGGCAAAGAAACTGCCGGCGTGGGTGCGGCTCGGCACGAGATAGTCGCGCGCGCCTTCCGGAGTGGCACGGGTGAGGATCGGGGTCTCGACGTCGAGGAAGCCGTTCTCGTCCAGGTAGCGGCGGATGCTCGAAGTAATGCGCGAACGCAGCTTGAGCTTCTCGGCCATTTCCGGGCGACGCAGGTCGATAAAGCGGTAGCGCAGGCGGGTTTCTTCGCCCACATCGGTGTACTCGTTGAGCGGGAACGGCGGGGTTTCCGCCTCGTTCAGCACTTCCAGCTCGTAGCCCAGCACTTCGATAGCGCCGGAGGCCATATTGGCGTTGCGTGCGCCTTCCGGACGCAGGCGCACCTTGCCGACGATTTTCACCACGTACTCGCTGCGCACGCGGTCGGCCTTGGCGAAGGTCTCGGCACGATCCGGGTCGAACACCACCTGGGCCAGGCCTTCACGGTCGCGGATATCGAGGAAGATCACACCACCGTGGTCGCGACGGCGATGAACCCAGCCGCAAAGGGTGATTTCCTGACCGTCCAGGCTTTCGTTCAACTGGCCGCAATAGTAGCTGCGCATCATGGTCGTGTTCGCTTCTCTAATCAGTCTTGAATTCGGGTCCGGACATCGAAGGTGCTTCGCAGGCATTTTCTTCAATTCGGAGGCGAAAAAGCGCGAACAGTCGACCAGTGGTGGCATGGCGCTGCGACTGGCGCGGTTCCGCGTCCGGGACAAGGGGCGCGATTATATATGGTTAATCGCATCGACGCAGCCGCCAGCCAAAGCAGCACGCCACCACCTTTCTATACTGAAAGTCCAGCCACGCGGAGAGCATTCCATGGCCCTGCCCCGCCCCGTCGATATCCCTCAGGATCTGCTCGAGGATTTCCGCCTCGATACCCGCGAGCAACTGCCGCGCTGCGAACAACTGCTGATCGAGCTGGAGCGCCACCCCGATGACAGCGCGCGTCTGCGCGAGCTGTTCCGCCTGATCCACACCATCAAGGGCAGCCTCGGCTATGTCGGCCTGAACCAGTTGCTACCTCTGCCTCAGGCCATAGAAGACGTACTGGGCAGCCTGCGCGAGGGTGATCTGCAGTTCGATAGCCTGCTGGGCGATATCCTGCTGCTCAGCCTCGACCAGTTGCGCAACCTGATCGATGCCACCCTGGGCCTCGGCGAAGCACCGCCCCCCCAGCAGATCGCCAACCAGTGCCAGGCCCTGCAAGCACTGGCCAGCGCCCCCGCCTCGCGACAAAGCGAAATTCGCCGCACCCTGCTGCAACACCTGGACCCCAGCACCCGCCTACAGCCTGTCGAAGTGGGCAACGGGCAGCTCCAGCAGTTGCTAGAAACCTATGACATTGAGGCCGAAGCGGACCTGCTGTTCTTTGCCGAGCTGATGAACGCCAGCGAACAACGCTCACCCTACTGGCATGGTCGCGGCCTGCGCCTGCTCGACCTGGCCCTGAGCATGAACGAGACAGCCGGCAAACCCGTGGAACCCGGGCAATTGGCGGCCGCTGTGTGCCTGCATGACCTGGGCATGGCTTTTCTCCCGCTCGATCTACTGCACAAGAACAGCGAACTGAGCCGCGAAGAACGCCGCCAGATGCAGAGCCACCCGCGCCAGGCCTGCGAGCTACTCAAGCGCATGCCCGCCTGGAGCACGGCTGGCGAGATTATCCTGCAGCATCAGGAGCATGCCGATGGCAGCGGCTACCCAAAGGGACTGCGAGAAGCGGAAATCCACCCCGGCGCCCTGCTCCTGAGTGTCGCCGACACCTTCGACGCCCGCACCCACGAACGCGCCCACCAGACGCTGAGCAAACGACCGCGCCTGCGCGCCATTCTGGAAATCAACAACCTGTCAGGACAGCAGTTCAGCGCAAGATGGGTCGAGGTATTCAACCGCACCCTGCAGGTCAGGCCAGCACTGGCGCACCTATAGAAAGATGGAACCAGGCGCACCTCGATAGCCTCCAAGCATGGCTTCGATTGATACAAGACAAGCCGGGTAGAAGTGCGCCTGTGATAGGCTCCCGTCATCAAGGGGAGCGTCTACCCCGGCCACCTGAGAGGAGAGACAAGGTATGGAAATCAATATCGGCATCGCTGAACAGGATCGTGCCGCCATCGCGGAAGGACTTTCCCGCCTTCTGGCAGACACCTACACCCTGTACCTGAAGACCCACAACTTCCACTGGAACGTTACCGGGCCGATGTTCAACACCCTGCACCTGATGTTCGAGGGTCAGTACACCGAGCTGGCCCTGGCCGTCGACATGATCGCCGAGCGTATCCGCGCCCTGGGCTTCCCGGCGCCAGGCACCTACGCCGCCTACGCCCGCCTGTCCTCGATCAAGGAAGAAGAAGGCGTACCCAGCGCCGAAGAGATGATCAAGCTACTGGTTCAAGGCCAGGAAGCCGTCGTGCGCACCGCCCGCGGCATCTTCCCACTGCTGGACAAGGTCAGCGACGAGCCTACCGCCGACCTGCTGACCCAGCGCATGCAAGTGCACGAAAAAACCGCCTGGATGCTGCGCAGCCTGCTCGCCGCCTGAGCACAGCCCGAGCCGACCAAGGCCCGGCTAGTCCGGGCCTTTTGCTAGGCACCCAGCCAGCAACTACTCTATCCTTTGCCCATTCACCTATTCGCCACAGTGACGTGCATGAGCCAACCGCCCAAAGCCCCTTCCATCCTCGAGCAATATCCTGAAGAAACGCGCGAGGCTGCAGACCTGCTCAAGCAGGCGGTTCCGCATATGGTGCGCCACGACATCCCGCCAAACCCCGTGCACTACGCACTCTGGTACAGCTACTGCAGGGGCAACGAGCCCGAGCTGAATCGCCGCCTGGACAAGATCATCAAGGACTTCTCCAGCTTCCCACCGGAAACCGCAGCCAAACTGTTTCGCGACTACATCATTCGTGGCGAACTGGACGAGGCCCGAGCCGGCCAGCAGCAGGTCATCGAACTGGTCGACGACATAGAAGACGACGTACAGCGCAGCGTGACCGGGAGCCAGCACTATCAGGAAAGCCTCTCGCAAGGCCTGGCCGCCCTGCAGGAGCCCATAGTCGACGACCTGCCCACCGTGCTCAACGACCTTCAACTGAGCACCCTGCAGATGCACGAGCAGCAGGAAAAATTCCTCTACCGCCTGCGTGCCGCTCAGGGCGAAATACAGAACCTGCGCAGCCAGCTGGAGCGTGCTCAGGCCGCAGCAACACTGGACAGCCTGACCCACGTCTTCAATCGCCACGCATTTACCCGCCTGCTGGAACAGGCGCTGGCCGGAGACGTTACTGGCCTGGCCCTGGTGATGCTGGATATCGACCATTTCAAGCAGTTCAACGACCAGTACGGGCATCCTCTGGGCGACCGTGTATTGCAGCACGTAGGCCAACTGCTTCGCGACCTGCTGCCGGCACGCGGCGTAGCGGCCCGCTACGGCGGCGAAGAGTTCTGCATCATCCTCAAAGACTGCTTCGACCTAGGCACCGCTAGCGCCTTCGCCGAACAGCTGCGCCTGAAAATCCAGGCCCTGCGAGTCAAGGTGCGTAGCACCGACAAGGTGCTGGACAGCATCACTGCCTCCTTCGGCCTTGCCCTGGCCGAACCCGGCGACACCTTCGACAGCCTGGTGACCCGGGCAGACGATGCGCTCTACCAGGCCAAACGCAACGGTCGTAACCAGATCCACCCCGCCAATCCCGAAACGGCCCTGAGCGCCTGATTTGAGCGCTCCCCCGCTTTGCGGTTAAATACGCCAGTGCTGCATCCGCAGCGCCAGCTGGCCAGCTCGGCGTCCGGGACCCAGTCACCGGGTCCACACCGGCACCGCTAGCCACGTTCAAGACAAATCGTGAATTTAAGTGAGCTCATCACCCATGTTGAAGATCGTCCACCTGATCACAGGCGGCGGCGCTCTGCTGCTGTCCTTCCTTCCCAGCCTACGCAACGAAGCCCTGCCCTTTCTACAGACCCCCGACGCTCTCTACCTCGCACTGTTCGGCCTCACCAACCTGTTCATGGCGCCACTCCCTGCACGCCAGCAAGGTGCTCGCAGCCAACTGCAAGTACTGGTCAGCGCCCTGCTGGTATTTGCCACCGTGCTGCAGGCCCTGATTCTGCTTGCCCCACTCCCGCAAATCGGCAGCCAGCCAGCAGTACTCTTGAGCCTGGCCACCCTGGCAGCCGCAGCCATCCTGCACTTGAGCATCAGCCTGAGCAAAAGCAGCCCGCGCAGCAGCCTGCCGAGCCACAGCCCAAACGACAACCGCGAGACTGGCACGGTCAAGTGGTTCAACACCTCGAAGGGCTTCGGTTTCATTTCCCGCGATAGCGGCGACGATATCTTCGTGCACTTCCGCGCCATTCGCGGTGAAGGTCATCGAGTCCTGGTCGAAGGCCAGCGCGTCGAGTTCTCCGTCATGAATAGAGACAAGGGCCTGCAGGCCGAAGATGTGATAATCGCCCTACCCGGTTATCGCTAAGTCAAAAAGAAGCCCGCAAATCGCGGGCTTCTTTATATTCAGTAGTGCGGTGGAGGCGCCTCGCCCTCAGCCAGCCCAAACTGACCAGCCCCTTCCTCCTGGCGCCTGGCCAACTCGACGATCTGCACCTGCAGGCGCTCGACAGTGCGTTGCTGCTGCACCAGCGCATCATTCAACGCAGCAATGGTGTCATCCTGAAACGCCAGGCGACTCTCCAGTTCCACAACCCGATCTTCCAGACTCATATCAAACCTCGGCCCACTGAAAGCCATCCGTCAGCACCAACCGCAGACGCTCACGCATAGCCACAAGCTGTTGCTGCGAATATGGCACCGCCGGATGACGCCCCCAGACTGGAGCCGGCCAGGATGCGTCGTCGCGGCGCCGTACCACGACATGCATATGCAGCTGACTGACCACATTGCCGAGCGTAGCGATATTCATCTTGTCTGCCACGAAAGCATCCTTGAGGGTTTCCGCGAGCCAGGTCGTTTCCTGCCAGAGCTGTTGCTGCTCATCTGCCGCCAACTGAAAAAGCTCACTGATCGCCTCGCGCCGCGGCACAAGAATGAACCACGGATAGCTGGAATCGTTCATCAGCAGCAACCGACACAAGGGGAAATCCCCCAGAACCAGGGTGTCCTGCTGCAAACGCGGATCAAGGCTGAACATCTGACTTCCCTCCAGCTCGTGTCATACCAATCATCGGGCGCGCAGCATAACGGGATGCCACGCGCAGTTCACCTCATGACAGGCCAGCCAGTCACAGCCCAAGCCCCAAAAGCAGGCATGGGCACGACCATCCCTGAAGCAGGACCAAGGGCACGCCCCATATGTGGGCAGAAAAGTGGCAGTCATGCCCACAAATTGAACAACCGCACAGGTAAAAGCGTTACCGAGGAGTAGATTGCTCCCGAACCATCGTACCAACGCATCGCGAGAACCACGACTGATGCCGCCTACGCTATCTGGAACCCCCTATCTAGGAGCGCTGCAGAACCTTCTGGAACGCGAGAACCAACCGCCAGAGAAAGTTTTTCAGGCCTCAAAGCAGTTTGTGCATGGAAGTTGCTTTAGCACTGTCACCGTCGGCACAGGAGAGCCCCTCGACCCGAGCCTGACTCCCACGCAAGGCATGCCTTAACGCCGTAAGCGCTTGGATTCATAGCTTTTTCGAGACGGCAGGGACGGATGAAAAACAGCGGCACGAACCTACATAAATGCGACATTGCAAATGCAGATTTGCGACAAGCACTCTAACTAAAACGTAGGGAATCAATGATATCTGTCGCCAAGTTAAATCTCCGTGCTATAAGTTAGCGCCGACACAAAAAGAAAGAGCCGCCCATATAACAAAACAGTGGGCAGCACAACTCTTCTAAACCAAAGGAGCAATCACAATGCAAGTGATGAAGTGGAGCGCACTGGCTCTCGCCGTGACCGCCGCAACTACCCAACTGGCTTTCGCCAGCGCGCAGTCCGAGTCCAAGGGCCTCGTTGAAGATACCAGCTTCGACATCTTCAACCGTGTTCTGTACATGAACCGCGATTTCCGCAACGGTGCCTCCAACACCAATGACGTAACGGGCAAAAAAGCCGGCTATCGCGAAGAAACCGGCTATGGCCTGCGCCTGCTGCTGGAATCCGGTTTCACTCAAGGCACTGTCGGTGTTGGCTTCGACGCCCACTCGCTCTCCAGCTTCAAACTGGACGGCGGTCGTGGTCACTACGGCAGTGGTCTGTTCGGCCAAACCGACGAAGGCCGTGGCGATGACACCCAGACCGAAGTGGGTGGTGCAGTCAAATTCCGTGTTTCTGACACCGTCCTGAAGTACGGCAACCAGTTCGTTGCCAGCCCTGTATTCTCTACCGACGACAGCCGTATCCTGCCGGAAGTCGCTACTGGCACCTATGTTGTCAGCAACGAAATCGAAGGCCTGGAGCTGAGCGGTGGTCACTTCACCGCCAACAACAGCCAAGAAAACACCACTCGCGATGGACTTGGCCTCAAGTCTGCCGATATCGTGGGCATCAGCTATCAATTCACCGATGATTTCAGCGCCGCCTTCCATGCTTCTGACGTAGAAGACTACTGGAAGAAGTACTACGGCAACCTGAATTACACCCTTGGTGACCTGAACTTCGACTTCAACATTTACAAGACCGACTACGAAAAAGGCTACATCGAGTCCGCCACTGCAAATGAAGACGATGGCATCCCTGGTGTACGCGAATCCAAAGACAACACCATCTGGAGCCTTGGCGCTGCCTACACCTTGGGCGCGCACACCTTTACTCTGGGCTACCAACAATCCAACGGCGATCGCGGCTATGACTACGGCGTTGATGGCGGCGGCACTGTCTGGCTGACCAACTCGGTTCAGTACTCCGACTTCAACGGTGAAGACGAGCGTTCCTACCAAGCTCGCTACGACCTGGATATGACCGAGTACGGCGTACCTGGCCTGAGCTTCATGACTCGCTACATCACCGGCACCGATATCACCGTTCGCGGCGATCTGGATGCAGTAGTTGATGACAATGCTAAAGAGCATGAACTGGATATCGAAGCCAAGTACGTAGTTCAGGAAGGCGCTGCCAAAGACCTTTCCTTCCGCGTACGCAATGCCATCTACCGCACTAACAGCAGCTACGGTAATGACATTAATGACTTCCGCCTGATCGTCGAGTACCCGCTGGACGTGCTGTAAGTCCTAGCGATACCGCAATCAGTGCAAAAGAACCCGGCCTAGGCCGGGTTCTTTTTTATCTACTCAGACGGCTCAGAGTGGCAAAGCGTAGGTACCAGTGACATGCGCCACCAACTCGCCCTCCTCACCTAACGAATAAAGCTGCACTTCACACACCGCCTGACGCTTGGAAAGACGCAGGATGCGCGCCTCGGCGACCAGATCTACCGGCTTGGGCCTGGCCAGGAAGTTGATATTCAGGTTGGCCGTCACAGCCATCTCCACCCGCCCCAACCGCCCCAGAACCACTGCATACATGGCCGCGTCGGCCAGCGACATGATAGTCGGCCCCGACAGGGTGCCACCTGGTCGCACCAGCTTGCCGTGGAACGGCACCCGCGCCACCGCCAAGTCTCTATCCAGCCGGTCGATGCGCAGATCGATATCCTCCGCCATCGGCACACCGGCACGAATCAGCGCCTGCACCTGGCCAGCAGTCAGCTCCGCCATACTCAACTCCCGCTCCGTCCTGTACGCCACATGGTTGGCCCCGTACAATGCCGAGTCATTATTTGCCCTCGCAACCGACAGAACGGCCAAACATGCGTACCAGTCAGTACCTGCTCTCGACCCTCAAGGAAACCCCCTCCGACGCCGTGGTAATCAGCCACCAGCTGATGTTGCGGGCCGGCATGATCCGCAAACTGGCCTCGGGCCTGTACAACTGGATGCCGATGGGACTGCGCGTACTGCGCAAGGCCGAAGCGGTGGTGCGCGAGGAAATGAACGCCGCCGGCGCCCTCGAAGTGATGATGCCCGTCGTGCAACCTGCCGAGCTGTGGCAGGAGTCCGGGCGCTGGGAGCAATACGGCCCCGAGCTGCTGCGCATCAAGGATCGCCATGACCGTGCCTTCTGCCTCGGCCCGACTCATGAAGAAGTGATCACCGATCTGGCCCGCAACGAGCTGAACAGCTACAAGCAGCTGCCGATCAACATGTACCAGATCCAGACCAAGTTCCGTGACGAGATCCGTCCGCGCTTCGGCCTGATGCGTGGCCGCGAGTTCCTGATGAAGGACGCCTACTCCTTCCACCTCGACCAGGCCTCGCTACAGGAAACCTACGACCGCATGCACCAGGCCTACTGCAACGTGTTCAGCCGCCTGGGCCTGAATTTCCGCCCGGTACAGGCCGACACCGGCTCCATCGGCGGCACCGGTTCCCACGAGTTCCACGTCCTGGCCGAATCCGGTGAAGACGATATCGCCTTCAGCGACAGCTCCGACTACGCCGCCAACATCGAGAAGGCCGAAGCCACCCCGCGCGAAACAGCTCGCGGTGCTGCCACGGAAGAATTGCGCCTGGTCGACACCCCCGATGCCAAGACCATCGACGACCTGGTCAGCCAGTTCGGCCTGGCCGTTGAGAAAACCGTGAAGACCCTGGTGGTGCATGCCGCCGAGGAAGGCAAGCTGGTCGCCCTGATCGTACGCGGTGATCACGAACTGAACGAAATCAAGGCTGCCAACCACGAACTGGTCGCCAGCCCACTGGTTTTCGCCTCCGAAGCCGAAATCCGTGCGGCCATCGGCGCCGGCCCTGGCTCCCTTGGCCCGCTGAACCTGCCGATCGCCTGCGTCATCGACCGTAGCGTCGCCCTGATGAGCGACTTCGGTGCCGGCGCCAACGTCGACGGCAAGCACCACTTCGGCCTCAACTGGGAACGCGACCTGCCGTTGCCGGCCGTGGCCGACCTGCGCAATGTGGTCGAAGGCGACCCGAGCCCGGACGGCAAGGGCACCCTGGTGATCAAGCGTGGTATCGAAGTCGGGCACATCTTCCAGCTCGGCACCAAGTACAGCGAGGCCATGGGCTGCAAGGTGCTGGGCGAGAACGGCAAGCCGGTGACCCTGATCATGGGCTGCTACGGCATCGGCGTATCCCGCGTGGTCGCCGCCGCCATCGAGCAGAACTGGGACGAGCGCGGCATTCTCTGGACCGACGCCCTAGCGCCTTTCCAGATTGCCCTGGTGCCGATGAAGTACGAAAACGAAGCCGTGCGCGAAGCCACCGACAAGCTCTACGCCGAGCTGACCGCCGCCGGCTACGAAGTGCTGCTGGACGACCGCGATAAGAAGACCAGCCCCGGTGTGAAATTCGCCGACATGGAGCTGATCGGCATACCGCACCGCATCGTGGTCAGCGAGCGTGGCCTGGCCGAAGGCAACTTCGAATACAAAAGCCGCCGAGACAGCGACAGCCAGCAATTGCCGGCCGCCGACATCCTGGCTTTCCTTGCCGAGCGCATCGCCCGCTGAACCCAGATCAAGTAACTCACATGTTCCAGCGAAACACCCTTAGAACCGGCGCCGCCCTACTCGGCGCCCTGCTGCTCGGCGGCTGCGCCAACCAGCTGCCGCAACGCAGCGAGCACGAGGAACGCCTCGAACGGCGTCTGCTTGCGCACAGCCTGCAGATCGACGTCGGCGAACCTCGCGTGCTGGCCTTGCCGCAGCGCCGGATCCGCATCCACGAGCAGAAGACCTTCGAAGTTACCGAGTTCGAAGTCACCCGTCGCTATGACCGCTACACCCCCTATCAGCCCTGGCGCGAGCTATACGAAGTGCCTCTTGGCGCGGTCGCCATAGTCGCGGGTGTCGGCGCCAATATCGTCAACGTCATCATGCTTGGACGCCTGCCCGACAGCGTGACCAAGGATTGGATCAACTACGGATTTGCCGGGATCAACCCGGCGATGAACGTCGAGTCCAACGGCCGCTCCGAACAGAATCTGGCCAAGATCGATGAGGTCCAGCGGGACAAGCGCACCGAATACTCCAGCCTGCCCTGGGCGGAGCGCACGGTACTGGTGAAGGCCGGCAGCGAAAACCATGAGATGAGTACCGATCGGGCCGGCGTGCTGCGCCTGAATCTGCTCGATGGCCCCTTCGCCGATCACGACGCCAGCCAGGTCGGCACCCTGCTGCTCAGTGTCGAAGATCCGCAGGACAACACCCGAGCCGACGCAACCCTGCTGGTCAGCCGTGACCTGCGCGGCAAGTTGCGCGAAGCGCATGCCCTGATCTACGACGACCTCGAAGAAGACGATGTGGCGCACTGGGTACACAGGGTCAAACGCCTGTCCGACCTCGGTCTCGAGGAAGAGGCAAGCGAACTGGAGCAGAGCCTGATCGAGCTGACCCGCAACGACCCCGAATTGCAGCAGGAGTTTCTCCACGCCCTGCTCAAGGATGCCGGGCGCCTGGCGGCCGACCCCGGCGAGGACTGATCAGCGGCGAATCAGGAAACCGGCGATACCCTGCAGCGGCTGCTCTTCCAGAGCCACGCCGCTGACCTCCGCACGCTCCGGCCCCCGCTCCAGCCAATCGGCCAGCTCACGCACAGCGCTCTCCTCACCTTCGGCAAGCACCTCAACACGGCCATCGGCCAGGTTGCGCACCCACCCATCCAGATCAAGACGCTCGGCCTCTTCCTGGGTGAACTGACGAAAGCTCACACCCTGCACCTTGCCGCTGACGAAACCGTGCATACAGATGCGCATAGTCATTGCTCCTGTGCCTGCCAATGGGCCAGCCGCGCCCGCAGGCCGGCAGCCGTCTGTTCTCCGACCAAGCGCTCGCGCAGCCTGCCGTCGGCACCAATGATGTAGGTAACCGGCAGCACATCGTTACGTGGCAGATCGAGACGTGCCGCCGGGTCTGTAGCCAACACGGTGAAGCCTATGGAGAAGGTGTCGCTGGCCTTGCTCAGCGCCTCGCCCTGCAGGGCATCGAAATTGACCCCGAGCACCTGCGCGCCCTGGCCGTGCAGCTGTTGATTCAAGCGATTCAGCTCGGGAATCTCGGTACGACAGGGCTTGCACCATTCGGCCCAATAATTGATCAGCAACCACTGGCCATCCAGCTGCTCAGCCGTTACCTTTCGTCCATGCTGATCGAGGCCCCAGTCCTCGGCACAGCCGGCCAGGAGAAGCGCGGCGATGCAACCTATCACCATCCGGAGTGACCTTCCCATGCATTCGCTCCTCGTGCACGCGGGGTTGATATGACGCTGGATGCCCTGCACCTCGAAGTGCCGGACATCCTCGACGGGGATGCTACGTCACTCGCAGGCCTCAACGAGCAATTGAGCGCAGCGCGCCAGCAGCCCAGCGAGGAAGGACTGCAACAGCTGTTGAGCCTGCTGTTCCGCCTCAATCGCAGTGCCATGACCTTACTGGAAAGGCAGCGCGCCCTGCAAAGCTTCTGCGAGGAATACCGCCACTACAGCGCCCCGCTGCTGGCCGGCAAGCAACCCTCCGCATTGTTCCTGCATCTGTGCGACGAACTGGCCAGCGGCTTCAAGCGCCTGCTACTGCAGATACTTCAGGGCCGCCAGCCATCACGTCCGCATCTGGCCTGGTGCCTGTACATGGCCGAACACTTCCTGGCCCAGAGCCTGCTGCGCCATTACCAGCTGTACAAGGAGCCGGCCGAATCGCTTTGGAGCGACAGCCACCTGCTGTACTGGATCGGCGAGCATCAGGGCTGCCTGGACGAACATGTCGCCGCGCCCTTCCAACCGACACCCGCCGGCACCTTGCGCGGGCTTTATCAGCAGATGCTACTGCTGGCCCTGAGCAGCCCCTTCCACCTGGCCAGCGATGAATGCGTCCTGCTGTTCGGCGCGCTCACTCCACTGGCCGAGCTCGCCCGCCTGATGCCCTGGGAAGAGGATGAGGAAAATGACGGCCCGCTGATCGACCTGAGCCAATCGCTGCCCTGCCTGCCCTATGACGTGCCGGTCAAAGGCACGGTCGACTACCTGCGGCGCCTGGAGCTCGGCGCCCTGCTGGTCGCCCTGCACGAACCGGCCCCGCTGCAGAGTGCGGCGGAACGCGAGCTGCTGGAGCGCGTACGCCAGCACTGGCACGGCCGCCAACAGCGCCGCCACCCGCGTGCCGACTTCAGTGCCGACTGCTCCCTGGTGGTCGGCCTCGCCGCCATCCACGCGCAACTTCTGGAGAAGCGCCCGCCGAGCACGGCGGCGCAGATGCTCGACGCCAGCCCCGGCGGTGTTCGCCTGCTCTGCCCCGGCGACCAGGGTAACCAGTTGCCTGTTGGCCAACTGGTGCTAGTACTGACCCATAGCGGCACCCCGACCCTGGCCCTGGTGCGCTGGCGCCACCTCAATCAGCAGGGCCTGCACCTCGGCCTGCGCTACCTGAAAGGCCTGCCGCGCCCGGTATGGTTGCGCCGCGCACCCAGCGCCCAGACTCATCCGGGCGTACTGCAAAGCACTCCAGAGCCTGGGGCAGGCTGGCACCATGGATTGTGGCTACCCTGTGGCCAGTTCGTCGAAGGCGAGAACCTCTGGCTGCAACTGGCCAACGTCAACAACCAGGCCGTGCTACCACTCCCAGCGGCCAATCTGAATACCGCCAGCGTGGTGCGCCACCCTCTGCGCCTGGCTTGAGCAAACAGCCAGGTTCTGCGAAGAAAGTCTCAGCTGGCGCAGCCTCAGTGCACAGTTTCCGCGCGACCCCCTGCCTATAATCGCACCATACCTATACCAACGAGTTCTGCCGGAGCCCTCCATGTCCCAAGCCAATGACAAGCTGATCGGTCCCGTTCCCTCCAGCATCGTCAATAGTGCGCGCAGCAGCGTGACGCCCTACGAAGGGCGGGTAGCGGAATACAACGTGGCGGTCTGGCTGCATCTGCCGGGGCTGGCCACCCTTCCTGTGTCGCTGATGGTTCGCTATCGCGACGGCAACCAGCAACGCGAAGTGGCGGTGGACCACGGCAAGGTCAACAGCCACAACAAGGTGATGCTCTCGGGCATCGCCCGGCTGCCGATGAAGAGCAAGATCGAGGATATGCAGGTGCGTCTGCGCTCGGCGGTACCGGCGCAGACCTTGATAGTCGAAGAGCTCTTCGTGCAGGCGGTAGAGCTGCTGGAAAACGCCAATCGGCAAGCCATGGCCTGATAGGCAAGACTGCGATTCTCAACCCCCGCTTCGGCGGGGGTTTTGTTTCAGGGGCTCAGAACACCCCGAAACGCACTACCGAGCTGGGTCTCTCCGGCTCAGCTTCCTCGGCGGCCTGACGGGCCAGAGCTGCCAGAGACTCGGGCCAGCGCGCAAAGCGCAGGCCGGTAATACGGTTGAGCCGATCCAGCGCCTCGTCGCTATCGCGCGGCTGTAACGGCACCACTTTATTCTTGCTACTGCTCATCCACTCGACTTCCCTGAGTCTTCAGGCCGCTAGCAGTCTGCCAGCATATGACTGGTAGATAGCCAGAAGCGTGCCAGCCTTCCCGGGCCGGTATTGCGGCGTCTCAGCGCCCCTGCAGTGGCGTGGAGCCGACTGCGCCTCGCCCTAAACTGACTTTTTTCGTCACTTCTGGCAAGCCCCGCCGAGCCAGTGCGCAAGGCTGCCTTCGAACAGAGTCGCCTGCTCGACGTGAAGCCGCTCCAATACCTCACGCAACGCCGGATACCAGGCCTCATCGAGCTGCTCCGGCAGCTGTCCAGGCCGTGGCAAAGGCCAGGGGCTACGCATGAGCAACTGATGCAGACTGTAGTGCTGTAGATCGCGGCACAGTACCCAGCCACCACCGCTGACACGGCAGATCAGCTGCTCCCCCGCGAGAAACTCGGTCAACTCCGCCCACTCGTCCTCAGGCAGCAGCCAACCTTCACGCTGCACTTCGGCATGGCTGACCGCCCGCCCATTTTGCTGCCCCTGATGAAACACCCGCAGCACACCAAGCAAAACCAGCACACGCGGCAAGGCACGACGCCGCCAGTGGCGCGAAGACGACAGATTGCAGACCAGTTCGGCGCCAAACAGCACGATCAACCAGGATAGATAGATCCACAGCAGGAACAGCGGCACCGTGGCGAACGCGCCATAGATCAGCTGGTAACCGGGAAACAGGCTGACATAGAGACCGAACATGCCCTTCGCCAGCTCGAACAGTACAGCCGTGAACAACCCGCCGGCGAAGGCATGACGCAGCGGTACTCGGGCGTTCGGCACGCTGGAGTAAAGCAGCGTGAAGGCCGCCACGCTGGACAGCAACGGGGCGAAACCGATCAGCGTCTGAGCGCCAACCAGTGCGTCCGGCCCGGACAACAGCGACAGCGAGGTGATGTAGGTAGTCGCCGCGAAACCGGCCCCCAACAGTATCGGCCCCAGGCTGAGAATCGCCCAGTACAACAGGAAACTGGAGATGCCTCGACGCGGCTGACGCACGCGCCAGATGGTGTTGAACGCCTTCTCGATGGTCACCAGCATCATGAATGCGGTCACTGCCAGCAATACCACGCCGACCCAGGTCAGCTTGCGCGCCTGGGTGGTGAACTCGCGCAGATACTCCTGCACCGTCTCGCCGGAAGAGGGTACGAAATTGTGGAAGATGAAACTCTGGATCTGCTCGCCGGTGCCCTGGAACGCCGGAATGGCGGAGAGCATGGAGAAGGTCACGGTCATCATGGGCACCACGGCGAATAGCGTGGTGTAGGTCAGCGCAGCCGCGCTGTTGATCGCACGATCGGCAAGAAAACGCCGGAACAGGAAGCTCCAGAACTCCACCCAGTCATCCAGCCGCCGTCGCATGCCCTCTCCTTAGCCCGTTTCGCGTTCTAGGCGGCTAGAATAGCGCCCTCATTCGCCAATGGGCACCCGCCATGACCGACCTGACCCTCTACCACAACCCGCGCTGCTCCAAGTCCCGTGGCGCGCTGGAACTACTCGAAGCCCGCGGCCTGGCACCCACCATAGTGCGTTACCTGGAAACCCCGCCCAGCGCTGCCGAGCTGCGTGAGCTGCTGGGCAAGCTGGGCCTCTCCCCGCGCCAACTGCTGCGCAGTGGCGAGGACGAGTACAAGGCACTGGGCCTGGCCGACGCCAGCCTGAGCGACGAGCAACTCATCAGCGCCATGGCCAGCCACCCCAAGCTGATCGAGCGCCCGATTCTGATTGCCGGCGACCGCGCCGTGGTCGGCCGCCCGCCGGAGAAGGTCCTGGAGCTGCTGGCATGAGTTCGCCCTACATCCTGGTGCTCTACTACAGCCGCCATGGCGCCACCGCCGAGATGGCCAGGCAGATCGCTCGCGGCGTCGAACTGGGCGGTCTGGAAGCGCGCCTGCGCACGGTGCCGGCGGTTTCCAGCGAGTGCGAAGCGGTTGCCCCCGCAATTCCCGAGGAAGGCGCGCTATACGTCAGCATCGACGACCTCAAGGGCTGCGCCGGCCTGGCACTGGGCAGCCCCACCCGCTTCGGCAACATGGCCGCACCGATGAAGTACTTCCTCGACGGCACCAGCAGCCTGTGGCTGACCGGCGAGCTGGTCGGCAAGCCAGCTGGGGTATTCACCTCGACCTCCAGCCTGCACGGTGGCCAGGAAAGCACCCTGCTGTCGATGATGCTGCCATTGCTGCACCACGGCATGCTGATCTGTGGGCTGCCCTACAGCGAAGGCGCACTGCTGGAAACCCGTGGCGGCGGCACCCCTTACGGCCCCAGCCACCACGCTGGCGCCGATGGCAAACGCGCCCTCGACGAACACGAAATAGCCCTGTGCCGCGCCCTCGGCCAGCGCCTGGCGGCTACCGCCGCGCAACTGGAGACTTCCCGTGGCTAAAACGCCCAAACCCCTGCCCAGCCTGGATTGGCTGGCTCCGCGCCTGAAGCTCAGCCGCGCCCTCAGCCTATTCAGCTTCCTCGCCCTGCTGCTCCTGCTGCTGGTGTGGAACCTGCTGTTCGCCGACCTGCACGGAGCACGCACTTGGGTGGTACTAAGCATCCAACTGTTGCCGCTGCTGCTGCTCGCCCCCGGCCTGCTGCTGGGCCACGCCCGCGCCCATGCCTGGGCCTGCTTCGTGGTCAACATCTACTTCATCCAAGGCGTGCTGGCCGCCATCGACCCGGCCCGCGCCCTGTTCGGCGCACTGGAGGCGGTGATCAGCCTGGGCCTGTTCTGCAGCGCGCTGATGTATACCCGCTGGCGTTTCCAGTACGACCGCAAGTTGGCGGGAGAAGGTTGATTCGCCTGCTCCTACTGCCCGGGCTGAACGGCAGCGACCGCTTGTTCGCACCCCTGCTGCCGTGGCTCGACGGGATTCAGGTCACTTGCCTGGAGCTGCCACGACGAGGGGCTCAGGATCACGACAGCCTGGCCGAAGCCCTGTCCGGGCAACTGGGTGATACACCTTTCGTCCTGCTGGGCGAATCCTTCTCAGGGCCGCTGGCCCATCGCCTGGCGCTACAGGCACCATCAGGGTTGCGCGGCCTGATACTCGCCGCCAGCTTCCTGCAATGCCCCTCGCCGCTATTGGCACTGGCAAAGCACCTGCCATTGCCGCGCAGCCTGCTCGGCCACCCCGCCACGTTACGGTTGCTGTGCACGGGCAAGATCGAGCCACAACACCTGCAAGCAATAAGCGAAGAAATCCAGCGACTACCGAGCGAACTGCTGCGCGCCCGCCTACGTAGCCTGGCCAACCTGCGGGAGCCGGAGCGCACCCTGCAGCTGCCGACCCTGCATCTATGGCCGCAAGCGGATCGACTGGTAAGCCAGGCTGCGGCGAAAGGTATCGCCAGGCACTGCAGCGATCTACGTCAGGAGCGCATCGACGGCCCGCATTTTCTATTGCAGAGCCGGCCACAGGCGTGCGCTCAGGCGATACGCCGGTTTATGGCCGAGCTGGCCGTTACCAGCCCAGCACTTCCTTGAGGAAAGGAATGGTGAGCTTGCGTTGCGCCTGCAGTGAGGCCTGATCGAGGCGTTCGAGCAGCTCGAAAAGGCCGCTCATGCTGCGCTCGCCACGGGTGAGGATGAAGCGCCCGACCTCGTCGGTCAGGTGCAAACCACGGCGCGAGGCACGCAGCTGCAGAGCTCGCAGCTTGTCCTCGTCACCCAGCTCATGCAGCTGGAACACCAGCGCCAGGGTCAGCCGCGACTGCAGGTCGGGCAGCTGCACCGGCAGCTCGCGCGGCGACAGCGTGGCTGCAAGCAGCAGGCGCCGCCCCGAGTCGCGCAGGCGATTGAACAGGTGGAACAGTGCCTCTTCCCAGTCGGCACGCCCCGCCACCGCATCCAGATCGTCCAGGCACACCAGTTCGCACTGATCCAGGCCGTCGAGCAGCTCGGGGCCGTACTCGGCGACTTCGCCGAGCGGCAGGTAGACCGCCGCCTCGCCGCGCTGCTCGAAACGTAGGCAAGCCGCCTGCAGCAAATGACTGCGCCCGACCCCATCACCACCCCAGAGGTAGATCAGGCTCTCGGTCCAGCCGGCATCGTCCTCGCACAGACGCTCGACATAGCCGAGCGCCGCGGCATTGGCGCCGGGATAGTAGTTGGCGAAGGTGGCGTCATCACGCAAACGCACACCGAGGGGTAGTTGAACAGGTGTCATGAGCTGGGCGGTGACTCTTGCGAGCCGTCGATAGGTTTCCCGTAGAGAGCAGAAAGTTTATAGAAATCATGAGCATGGCGCAGCAATACCATGATCACCGCGGCAACCGGCAAGGCCAGTAGCACGCCGGTGAAGCCGAACAGTTGCCCGCCGGAAAGGATGGCGAAGATCACCGCCACCGGATGCAGACCGATGCGGTCGCCCACCAGCATGGGGGTCAGCAGCATACCTTCGAGCAACTGGCCGATACCGAACACCACGGCGATGCCAATCAGCGGATACAGCTCGAAGCCACCATGCTGGAACAGTGCGGCGATGACGGCGGCGCCGAAACCGACGATGAAGCCCATGTACGGCACGATGCTGGCCAGGCCCGCCAACAGGCCGATCAGTAGCCCCAGCTCCAGGCCGACCACCATCAGACCAAGCGAATAGATGCCGGCCAGGGCCAGCATCACCAGCAACTGGCCACGCATGAAGGCTCCCAGCACCTCGTGGCATTCACCTACCAATTGCACGATCAGGTTCTCCCTGGCCCGTGGCAGCAGGTTGCGCAGCTTGGCCATCATCAGGTCCCAGTCGCGCAACAGATAGAAAGCCACTACCGGGATCAGCAGCAGGTTGCCCAACCAGCCCAACAGCGCCAGGCTCGATGCCGTGGCCTGCGCCAACAGGCCACCGACCAGATCGGTGGTCTTGCCCAACTGCCCGGATAACGCCTGCTTGAGTTGATCGAAACGCCAGAAGCCTTCAGCCAGGCCGAACTGCGCCTGCACCCAGGGCAGCGCCTGGTGCTGTGCCCAGTCCAGGCCCTGCGGCGCCAGTTCATAGAGCCGTACCAGTTGCCGACCAAGCATGGGAATCAGCACCAGCAAGAGGATCAGCAACACCAGGCTGAACAGCGCGAACACCAGCACCACACCCCAGGTACGCGACAATTTGTGCCGTTCCAGACGATCGACCAGTGGGTCGCCCATGTAGGCCAGCAGCATGGCGACCAGAAAAGGAGACAGGATCGGCATCAGCAAATAAGCCAACCAACCGCAGAGAAACAGCCCAGCCAGCCATAGCCAGCGCTGTGAATCGGTCATATCAGGCACTCCGCCCAAGGTGATGGAACCGGGCCAGAGCCCGAAAGTACTAGGCGCGCCGGACCTGAGCCAGGCGCGCCTGCGGCACAACAAAGAACGACCCGAACATCATCGGGCCGTGCGGATTACCAGCGAAAGCGCATGAGGTTGGCCGGCGCGGGGGCAGGGGCCGCCTGGGGCTCGGCGCTGGCATCCAGTGGCGCGGCAGCGGCCGGCACTTCCTGCAGGCCGGCCAGGCCCAGTTGGGCGCGCAGCTGCTCGGCGCTGGCATTCACCTGCCACACCTGCAGATCTCCGCTGACCCGCAGTAGACGCGCGCCAAACGGGTCAAGCAGACGCTCCAGCTCGGCGTAGCGGGACAGGTCAACCCCCTGCACCTCCAAGGTCATGGCCCCAGCGGTACCCGGTTTGACCAGGAAACGCGGCGCCAAGCGCTGACTGACCGCCAACAGCACTGCGTCGGCCAGGGCCTGCGGGTCGGCTCCTTGCGCGCTGCCCTGCTCGCGGGCATCCCCCAGCCACAGGCGCCACTCGGCCTGCCACTGACCATCCTGCTCGCCGGCATTGACGGCCAGCAGGGCATCGGAGGCATAGCGCTCGGAAGCCGGCTGCAGGGCATCCGGCTGACCGGCGGCAAGGTTTTCCGGCGTGGCGACCAGTTGCTCTTCCAGATCGGCCAATGGCAAGCGCAGCGGCAAACCACGATGCTGAGCGGCCTGGCGCAGTGGCGCGGATGCCTCCTGACCATCGCCGACCAGATGGCTGCCGGCATCATTGCTGTTCAGCCACCAGGTCAGGATCAGTGGGCGATTGGCGCCCCAGATCGGCACGCCGGCCTGGCGCAACTTGTTCTCGGTAGTCAGCGGATCGAAATCCACCACCAGGCTGCCGCCCTCGTATACGTACTGGCTGACCAGCTGCTGCGGATCCTGGCGTACCCCCTCCAGACCGGGGCTCTGCACAGCCTTGGCATCGCCGGTCAGGCGTTGCAGCAGGGTTTCCAGAGCCCGACCGAGGGCAGAGCTGCGCTCTTCCGGCTGTTGGCTGGTGACGGCCTCGCGTACCTGGTAGAGGTCGTCGACCTGGGCGGCCAGGGTCGGCAGGCTGCACAGCGAAAGACAAAGGGCGAACAGACGGGCGGACAAGCGCATCGACAGACTCTCGGAAGGGGGGAGCGGGTGCCTGAACGGCCAGGCGAAGGGCTATACCTTAAACAGCCGCCTGTTCCCCGGCAACCGTCGGGGCCGGTGGCCGCTGGCGGGCAAGCCTGATAAAATCGCGCGCCTTCGCGCAGCGGCCCGCCTGGCGGCGCTCGCCCACAGCATTCCCCCTTCTTAAAGGCCTGAACCCATGAGCAAGCAACCCTCCATCAGCTACAAAGACGCCGGTGTAGACATCGACGCCGGTGAAGCCCTGGTCGAACGCATCAAAGGCGTGGCCAAGCGCACCGCGCGCCCGGAAGTCATGGGTGGCCTGGGTGGTTTCGGCGCCCTCTGTGAAATTCCCGCCGGCTACAAGCAGCCGGTACTGGTCAGCGGCACCGACGGCGTCGGCACCAAACTGCGCCTGGCGCTGAACCTGAACAAGCACGACAGCATCGGCCAGGACCTGGTCGCCATGTGCGTCAACGACCTGGTGGTGTGTGGCGCCGAGCCGCTGTTCTTCCTCGACTACTACGCCACCGGCAAGCTCAACGTCGACGTAGCCGCTACCGTGGTCACCGGCATCGGCGCCGGCTGTGAGCTGGCCGGCTGCTCCCTGGTCGGCGGCGAGACCGCCGAGATGCCGGGCATGTACGAAGGCGAAGACTATGACCTGGCTGGCTTCTGCGTCGGCGTAGTTGAGAAGGCCGAGATCATCGACGGCTCGAAAGTCGCCACCGGTGACGCGCTGATCGCCCTGCCCTCCTCCGGCCCGCACTCCAACGGCTACTCGCTGATCCGCAAGATTATCGAAGTGTCCGGCGCCGACATCGAAGCCACCCAGCTGAACGGTCAGCCACTGACCGAACTGCTGATGGCGCCGACCCGCATCTACGTCAAACCGCTGCTCAAGCTGATCAAGGACACCGGCGCGGTCAAGGCCATGGCCCACATCACCGGCGGCGGCCTGCTCGACAATATCCCGCGCGTGCTGCCCAAAGGCGCGCAGGCCGTGGTCGACGTGGCCAGCTGGACCCGCCCGGCGGTGTTCGACTGGCTGCAGGAGAAAGGCAACGTCGACGAGCACGAGATGCACCGCGTGCTGAACTGCGGCGTCGGCATGGTCATCTGCGTCGCTCAGGACCAGGTCGAAACCGCCCTGGCCAACCTGCGCGCCTCCGGCGAAACCCCGTGGGTCATCGGCAGCATCGCCCAGGCCGCCGAAGGCGCCGCCCAGGTTCAACTGAACAACCTGAAAGCGCACTGATGGCCGACTGCAATGTGGTGGTGCTGATTTCCGGTTCCGGCAGCAACCTGCAGGCCCTGATCGACAGCATCGCCCATGACGGCAATCCGGCACGCATCGCCGCGGTGATTTCCAACCGCGCCGATGCCTATGGGCTGGAACGCGCCAAGCAGGCCGGCATCACTACCCGGGTACTCGACCACAAGCAGTTCGATGGCCGCGAGGCCTTCGATGCCGCGCTGGTCGAGGCCATCGACGGCTTCGACCCGCACCTGGTGGTGCTGGCCGGCTTCATGCGCATCCTCACGGGCGGCTTCGTGCGTCACTACGAGGGGCGCCTGCTGAACATCCATCCCTCACTACTGCCCAAGTACAAGGGCCTGCACACCCACCAGCGTGCGCTGGAGGCCGGTGACAGCGAACATGGCTGCAGCGTGCACTTCGTCACCGAGGAACTCGATGGCGGCCCTCTGGTCGTACAGGCGGTAGTCCCGGTAGAGTCTGGTGATACGCCGGAATTACTGGCACAACGGGTTCACGGTCAGGAACACCACATCTACCCCCTGGCCATGCGCTGGTTTGCCGAAGGCCGCCTGCGACTGAATGATACCGGCGCACAACTGGACGGCACGGACTTGCCGGCCACCGGATACCTGATCCGCACATAGGAGATCACATGCCCCGCGTTCTGCTGATGTTGCTCGCCCTGCTGGCCTTGCCGGTACATGCCCTGGAGATCAAGCCCTTCTCCGCTAGCTACACCGCCGACTGGAAGCAGGTGCCGATCAGCGGTACCGCCGGGCGTAGCCTCAAGCAACTGGACAACGGTCGCTGGGAGCTCGATTTCGAAGCCTCCATGCTGGTCGCCAGCCTCAGCGAGAAAAGCACCTTCCGCATGGAAAACGATGCCTTCCTGCCGCTGACCTACCGTTTCGACCGCAGTGGCCTGGGCAATGGCAAGCAGATCGAGCTGGACTTCGACTGGACCGAGAAGCAGGTGCTCGGCAACGATCGTGGCGATCCGGTACGCGTGCCACTCAACCGTGGCCTGCAGGACAAATCGACCTACCAGTTGGTGCTGCAACACGACGTCGCCGCCGGCAAGCAGAGCATGAGCTACCAGGTGGTCGATGGCGACGAGGTGGAAACCTACGACTTCCGCGTGCTGGGCGAGGAGCGGGTACGGACCAAGGCCGGCCTGATCGACGCGATCAAGGTCGAGCGCGTGCGCGACCCGACCCAGAGCAGCCGCAAGACCGTGCTGTGGTTCGCCAAGGACTGGAACTACCTGCTGGTGCGTCTGCACCAGGTGGAGAAGGACGGCAAGGAATACCAGATCATGCTCAAGGAGGGCACGGTCGACGGCCGCCCGGTCGAGGGCATGCGCGACTGATTGTGCAGCAGCGCCAGAAAGCCGGGCAGCGCCCGGCTTTTTTGTGCCTGCGATTTGGGGCTAGGATGAAAACCTCTACCCCGGAGCACGCCACGATGAGCGACGCCTACCGCCCATTGTCCTGCGACCTTTACGACTATCTGGAAATCGCCTGCATGCATCGCTACCAGTTGCGCATCGAGCTGGTGGGCGGCCGCGAGCTGACGGCCCAGGCCGTCACCACCCGTACCGAGGCCAGCAAGGAAGAGTTCTTCGTGGTGCAGGGCGCGCAAGGCGAGCAGCGCTTGCGCATGGACCAGCTACTGGCCATCACGCCGCTCAACCACGGCGCCAGTTTCGGCCGAGTGCTGCTCGGAAATGCGCGTTGCTGAGTTAGGACGTTGTCATCCGGACGTAATCCGCGAGCGAAGGTGCCTGCTGCCCTGACTGCACCCGGCTACGCGCCGAGAAGCTATTGGCCTTCGCTCCCGCCTTCGCCGGAATGACGGGTATTAGTGGCACTCCCAGCTGATCGACTGCCCTCGGCATTCGTACCACCGGGGCGAATAGACGAAGGCCGGGAAAAACCCGGCCTTTGTCTCAACGCATCACCACATCAGGTCATCCGGCACCTGGTAGGCGGCGTACGGATCGTCCTCGTCCGGTGCCTCGGTCTGGGTATTGAGCAGCACGATGCGGCGTTCGTCACGCTCCTGGATCTTCAGCGCCGCCTCGCGCGGGATCACCTCGTAGCCGCCACCGTGCCGAACGATGGCCAGCGAGCCGCGGCTGAGCTTGTCGCGCATCAGATTGTTCACCGACAGGCGCTTGACCTTCTTGTCGTCGACGAAGTTGTAGTAGTCCTCGGTGGTCAGCTTGGGCAGGCGGCTGGTTTCGATCAGTTGCTTGATCTGCGCGGCGATGGCCTTCTGCTGGATCTTCTCCTGCTGCTGACGGTTCAGCTCCTGGTCACGCGCGGCCTTCTCGGCCATGGCCTGCAGGGCGGCCTGCTTCTGCGCATCGTCGACCTCGACCTGGCCTTTCTTTTCCAGGCGCTGCTGCTTCTGCTTCTGCTTGCCGGCCTGCTTGGCCTGCTTTTCATTGACTAGGCCGGCTTTCAGCAACTGGTCACGGAGGGAAAGGCTCATCGGTACTCGCTCTTGTCGTCAGCAGCCGGGCTGCTGCTTTTCCAGTTTTTTGGCTTCACCCCAAAGGGCATCCAGTTGTTCCAGGCTGCAATTCTCGATGGCCAGGCCGGCCTCGCGCAATGCCTGTTCGATATAGCGGAAGCGCCGCTCGAACTTGCCGTTGGCCGCGCGCAAGGCACTTTCCGGGTCGACCTTGAGGTGCCGGGCCAGGTTGGTGACGACGAACAGCAGGTCGCCCACCTCCTCGGCGATAGCCTCGGGATCGTTCTCGCTCATGGCCTCCAGCACTTCGTCGAGTTCTTCGCGCAGCTTGTCCACCACCGGCAGCGCCTCGGGCCAGTCGAAACCGACCTGGGCCGCACGCTTCTGCAGCTTCACCGCACGCGACAGCGCCGGCAGCGTGGTCGGCACGTCGTCGAGCAGCGACAACTGCTCCGGCGCCGCCGCCTTCTCGGCGCGCTCTTCGGCCTTGATCTCTTCCCAGCGCTGCTTGACCGCGGCCTCTTCGAGCCGGGCCATGTCCGGCGCACCGTAGAGGTCGCCGTCGGGAAACACATGGGGATGACGACGCAGCAGCTTGCGGGTGATGCCGTCGACCACCCTGGCGAAGTCGAAACGCCCCTCCTCGCGTGCCAGCTGACTGTAGTAGACGACCTGGAACAACAGGTCGCCCAGCTCGCCGGGCAGGTGCTCGAAGTCGCCGCGCTCGATGGCATCGGCCACCTCGTAGGCCTCTTCGATGGTGTGCGGCACGATGCTCGCGTAGTCCTGCTTGAGGTCCCAGGGGCAGCCGTGTTGCGGGTCGCGCAGGCGGGCCATCAGGTGCAGCAGGTCGTCGAGGGAGTAGCTGTCTTGCATGAGTCAGTCTCTAGGATTGAACCATTCGCGCCACACTCCTGCCGGGAGAGGGGCCGAGAGTAAGGGTGGTCAGGCAGCTCCGAGTGCCTATAGCGCCCTCACCCCAACCCTCTCCCAAAGGGAGAGGGAGTAGTCACGAACTACTGCGGCTGCGACGCACCTCGATGATATTCGGCAGCTGGCTGATCCGCGCCAGCAGCCGGGCCAGGGCATCCAGGCCGGGAATCTCGATGGTCAGCAACATGGAGGCGGTGTTGTCCTCCTTGTTCGAGCGGGTATTCACCGCCAGCACGTTGATGCGCTCGTTGAGCATCACCTGGGACACATCGCGCAGCAGGCCGGAACGGTCGTAGGCCTTGATCACCACATCTACCGGGTAGGTCTGCACCGGTACCGGGCCCCAACTGACCTGGATGATGCGCTCCGGCTCGCGCCCGGCCAGCTGCAGCACCGAGGCGCAGTCCTGACGGTGGATGCTGACGCCACGACCGAGGGTGATATAGCCGACGATCGGGTCGCCCGGCAGCGGTTGGCAGCAGCCGGCAATCTGCGTCAACAGGTTGCCGACGCCGTCGATCTGCACGTCGCCGCGCCGACCTGGCCGCGGTGTATTGGACGGGCCGCGCCGCGGGATCAGTTCCAGCTGCTCGTTGCCGCGCTCCGGCTCGACCTGCTGCTGGGCCAGGTTGACCGCATGGGCCAGGCGCAGGTCGCCGGCGCCGAGAGCGGCGTACATGTCCTCAGCCGTCTTCAGGTTGCACTTCTCCGCCAGCTTGGCGAAGTCCACCGAGGCCAGGGCCAGGCGCGACAGGTCGCGTTCGAGCATGGCCTTGCCGGCCGCGACGTTCTGCTCGCGGTCCTGCAGCTTGAACCAGTGGACGATCTTCGCCCGCGCCCGGCTGGTGGTGATGTAGCCGAGGTTGGGGTTGAGCCAGTCGCGGCTCGGCGCGCCCTGCTTGCTGGTGATGATTTCCACCTGCTCGCCGGTCTGCAGGCTGTAGGTCAAAGGCACGATGCGCCCGTTGACCTTGGCGCCGCGGCAGTTGTGGCCGATCTGGGTGTGCACGCGGTAGGCGAAGTCCAGCGGCGTGGCATTCTTCGGCAGGTCGATGGCGTGACCGTCCGGGGTGAACACATAGACCCGGTCCGGTTCGATGTCGACGCGCAGCTGCTCGGCCAGGCCGCCGATGTCGCCCAGCTCCTCGTGCCATTCGAGCACCTGGCGCAGCCAGGCCATCTTCTCCTCGTAATGGTCGGAGCCGCCCTTGACGTCGGTGCCCTTGTACTTCCAGTGCGCACAAACACCCAGCTCGGCCTCCTCGTGCATGGTCTGGGTGCGGATCTGCACTTCCAGCACCTTGCCGTCCGGGCCGATCACTGCGGTATGCAGGGAGCGGTAGCCATTTTCCTTGGGGTTGGCGATGTAGTCGTCGAACTCCTTGGGAATGTGCCGCCACAGGCTGTGCACGATACCGAGGGCGGTGTAGCAGTCGCGCACTTCCGGCACCAGCACGCGCACCGCACGCACGTCGTAGATCTGGCTGAACTGCAGGCCCTTGCGCTGCATCTTGCGCCAGATCGAATAGATGTGTTTCGCCCGACCGCTGATGTCGGCTTTGATGCCGGTGGCGGTGAGTTCATTGCGCAGCTGGTTCATCACTTCGGCGATGTACTGCTCGCGGTCGAGACGCCGTTCGTGCAGCAGCTTGGCGATCTGCTTGTACTGCTCCGGCTCCAGGTAGCGGAAGGACAGATCCTCCAGCTCCCACTTGATATGGCCGATGCCCAGGCGGTGGGCCAGCGGTGCGTAGATGTCGAAGACTTCGCGGGCCACGCGGTGGCGCTTCTCGTCGTCCGCCTCCTTCACCGCGCGAATGGCGCAGGTGCGCTCGGCCAGCTTGATCAACGCCACGCGCACGTCGTCGACCATGGCCACCAGCATCTTGCGCAGGTTTTCCACCTGCGCCTGGGAGCCGAGCACCAGGGAGTCACGCGGGTTCAGCGAGGCGCTGATGGCGGCCATGCGCAACACACCATCGACCAGCTTGGCCACCACCGGGCCGAACTTGTCCTGCACTGCCTTGAGCGTGGTCTTGCCCTCGCGCACGGCGCGGTAGATCACCGCGGCGACCAGGCTGTCCTGATCCAGCTTGAGATCGGCGAGGATCTCGGCAATCTCCAGTCCGGTCTGGAAACTGGAGTTGCCCTCGGTCCACAGGTTCTGCGCGGCGTTGGCCTGCTGCTCCACCTCGCGGGCGAACTCGCAGGCGGCCTTGAGCGCCTCGCGGTCCAGCGCCGGGTCGACGCTGAGGGTGTGATCCAGCCAGGCCTCGAGGTTGATGCTGCCATCGAGGTTGATCGGCTGGTGTGCTCTGACCTGTACCATCTTCTGCCTTCCCTACGGTGGGCCGCAGCCCTGCCGGATTATCGCCGGCCTTCTCTGAGCCGGTCGGATTACATGGGCTTCCTAGCCCATCTCGAATAACGCCATCGCCTCCACATGCGCCGTCTGCGGGAACATGTCGAGAATCCCGGCCCGTTTCAGCCGGTATCCCTGCCCGACCAGCTCGGCGGTATCGCGCGCCAGGGTCGCCGGGTTGCAGGACACGTAGACCAGGCGCCGGGCGCCCAGTCGACGAATCTCTTTCACCACCTCGAACGCACCGTCACGCGGCGGGTCGAGCAGTACCGCGGCGAAGCCCTGGGCGGCCCACTCGGCCCCGGCCAGCGGCTTCGACAGATCGGCCTGGAAAAAGTGCAGATTCGCCAGGTCGTTATCACGGGCGTTGCTACGCGCCCGCTCGACCATGGCCTGCACGCCTTCCACCGCCACCACTTGCGCCACCGTCTGCGCCAGCGGCAGGGCGAAATTGCCCAGGCCGCAGAACAGGTCCAGCACGCGTTCGCCAGTCTGCGGCGCCAACCAGTCTAGCGCCTGTTCGACCATCGCCTGATTGACCGCCCCATTGACCTGGACGAAATCGCCCGGACGGTACTGCAACTCCAGGTTCCAGGGTTCCAGGCGATAACCCAATGCCTGGTCGGGCTGATCCGCCTCGGGCTCGCCAGCGCCGTGCAACCATAACTGCGCTTCATGCTCGGCACAGAAGGCACGCAGTCGCACCAGGTCGCCCTCACCCAGCGGCGCCGTATGGCGCAACAGCACGGCGCTCTGGGTTCCGTAGAACAGCTCGACGTGGCCGAGGGCCTGGGGTTTGCTCAGGCCGCCCAGCAGTGCCGGTAGCGCCTGCAGGATCGGCTGCAAGGGCTGTACCAGTACCGGGCAGTCGGCGATGGCGACGATGTCCTGACTGGCCGCGGCGCGGAAGCCGACCTCGAGATGCTTGTTCTTGACGTCCCAGCGCACGGCGATACGGGCGCGCCGGCGATAGGCGAACTCCGGGCCGACCAACGGTGCAGCCCACTCGTCGGGCTGCACGCCGGCCACACGCTGTAGCTGCTCGGCCAGGCTGCGCTGTTTCAGGGCGAGCTGTTCGTCGTGGGGCAGATGCTGCAGGGTGCAGCCACCGCAGCTGCCGGCATGGGCACAGGGCGGTTGGCGACGCAGTTCTACGGCACGCAGCACCCGCTCGGTACGCGCCTCCACCACCTGGCTGCGGGCATTCAGCACGCGGGCCTCGACCTCCTCGCCCGGCAGGGCGCCGGCGACGAACCAGCTGCGCCCATCGAGAAAAGCAATGCCGCGGCCATCGTTGGCCAGGCGCTCGATCACGAGCTTCTGCTTCTTGCCCACCGGCACCTGCGCCTTGCGTTCGCCGCCGCTGGGCTGGAAACGCAAACCGCCGCTGCGCTTGGCCATCTTCATTACCTACCTATCAGAGGGCGGCCATTGCCACCCCGTACTTCATTATTGCTGCGGGTCGTCGTACACGCCGGTGGAGAGGTAGCGGTCACCGCGATCACAGATGATCGCCACCATTACCGCGTTCTCCACTTCCTGCGCCAGGCGCAGCATGCCGGCCACCGAGCCACCGGACGACACGCCACAGAAGATGCCTTCCTCGCGCGCCAGGCGGCGCATGACGTGCTCGGCCTCGGCCTGGCCCATGTCGATCACCCGATCCACGCGGGTGGCATCGAAGATCTTCGGCAGGTATTCCTGCGGCCAGCGACGGATGCCGGGAATGGCCGAGCCTTCCTGTGGCTGCAGGCCGACGATCTGCACCGCCGGGTTCTGCTCCTTGAGGTAACGCGACACACCCATGATGGTGCCGGTGGTGCCCATGGAGCTGATGAAGTGGGTGATGCTGCCGGCGGTCTGCTGCCAGATTTCCGGGCCGGTGGAGCTGTAGTGGGCGATGGGGTTGTCGCCATTGGCGAACTGGTCGAGCACCTTGCCCTGGCCGTCGGCCTGCATCTGCAGGGCCAGGTCGCGGGCGCCTTCCATGCTGTCGACCAGGATCAGCTCGGCACCGTAGGCGGTCATCGCCGCCTTGCGCTCGGCGGTGGAGTTGTCCGGCATGATCAGCACCATGCGGTAACCCTTGATCGCCGCCGCCATGGCCAGAGCGATACCGGTATTGCCGCTGGTGGCCTCGACCAACGTGTCGCCGGGCTGGATGTCGCCGCGCAGCTCGGCGCGGGTGATCATCGACAGCGCCGGACGGTCTTTCACCGAGCCGGCCGGGTTGTTGCCCTCCAGCTTCACCAGCAGGGTGTTCGAGGTGTTGCCAGGCAGGCGTTGCAGGCGGACCAGCGGGGTATTGCCGATGCAGTCGGCGATGGTGGGGAACTGCGGAGTCATGGCGAAACGGCCATCCGTTCACGAAACGAGGCCGACATGATACCGGCAAACTGCCGTCGACCATATCGGCGGCAAACCTGCGGCTGCCGCAACCCAGTGACAAGGCGGCACGGCTGTACCCGAGAAAACCAGGCAGTAGCGTCAAAACCGCTGCAGATTCCCACCGCGCTAGTCGCTAAACTGCAGGCAACACCCGCAATGGAGACTGCTGTGTTCAAGGACCTCGGCATCAAGGGCCGCGTACTGCTGCTCACCCTGCTACCCACCAGCCTGCTGGCTCTCGTGCTGGGTGGCTACTTCACCTGGATGCAACTGGCCGACCTGCGTAGCCAGCTGCAGCAGCGCGGCGAGCTGGCGGTACAGAACCTGGCGCCCCTGGCAGCACCGGCCCTGGCCCGCAACGACGCCGCGCAACTGGTACGCCTGGCCAACGAGGCATTGAACCAGCCCGACGTGCGTGCCGTCGGCTTCCTCTCCGCTCAGCGGCAGAGCCTGGCCCACGCCGGCCCGGACATGCTCAGCCCGCCCCCGCAGACCACGGTGGCCCCCCTGGCGACCAGCAGCCGCGAAGACACCACGCGCTTTCTGATGCCGGTATTCGGCCGCCACCAGAACCTGGCCGGGCTCACCACCACCAGCGCCGACCGCCTGCTGGGCTGGGTGGAGCTGGAGCTGTCGCACCATCGCACCCTGCTGCAAGGCTATCGCAGCCTGCTCGCCAGCCTGCTGCTGATCGTCACCGGGCTGAGCGTCACCGCCCTGCTCGCCGTGCGCATGAGTCGCAGCATCAACGACCCGCTGCGCAGCATCCAACAGGGCGTCAACCTGCTCAAGGAAGGCCAGCTGGAGACCCGCCTGCCGGCACTGGGCAACCACGAACTGGACGCACTGGCCGCCGGCATCAACCGCATGGCCGAGTCGCTGCAGAATGCCCAGGAAGAGCTGCAGCACAGCATCGACCAGGCCACCGAGGACGTGCGGCAGAACCTGGAAACCATCGAGATCCAGAACATCGAGCTGGACATGGCGCGCAAGGAGGCCCTGGAGGCCAGCCGCATCAAGTCCGAGTTCCTGGCCAACATGAGCCATGAGATCCGCACCCCGCTCAACGGCATCCTCGGTTTCACCGGCCTGCTGCAGAAGAGCGAGCTGACCTCGCGCCAGCGCGACTACCTGAGCACTATCGAGAACTCGGCGGAAAGCCTGCTGGGGATCATCAACGAGGTGCTCGACTTCTCCAAGATCGAGGCCGGCAAGCTGGTCCTGGAGAGCATCCCGTTCAACCTGCGCGACCTGATCCAGGACTGCCTGACCATCCTCGCCCCCGCCGCCCACGACAAGCAGCTGGAACTGGTCAGCCTGATCTACCGCGACACTCCGCTGAGCCTGCAGGGCGACCCGCTGCGCCTGCGCCAGGTGTTGACCAATCTGGTCAGCAACGCCATCAAGTTCACCCACCACGGCAGCATCGTGGTGCGCGCCATGGTCGAGGACGAGAGCGATGACCGCGCCCAGCTGCGTATCAGCGTGCAGGACACCGGCGTCGGCCTTTCCGACGAAGACCTGCGTGCGCTGTTCCAGGCCTTCAGCCAGGCCGACAACTCGCTGAGCCGCCAGGCCGGCGGCACCGGCCTCGGCCTGGTCATTTCCAAGCGCCTGATCGAGCAGATGGGTGGCGAGATCGGCGTCGACAGCACGCCGGACAGCGGTTCGGAATTCTGGATCAGCCTGAGCCTGCCCAAGGCCCGCGACGACGGCGACGACCTGCCTCGCGCACCGCTGCAGAACCGTCGCGTGGCCCTGCTGGAAAACCACGAGCTGACCCGCCAGGCCCTGCGCCACCAGCTGGAGGACTGCGACCTGAACGTGCTCGAGTGCGCCAGCCTCGACCAGTTGCTGGAACAGGTGACCCAGCAGCGCAGCGCCGGCCAGGCGGTGGACCTGGCGGTGATCTCCGCCAACCTGCAGGAACTGCCGCCGCAGCAACTGGCCCTGCGCCTCTGGGATCTCGAACGCCTGGGCTGCAAGACCCTGGTGCTCTGCCCCACTACCGAGCAGGCCGCCTACCACGAGGCCCTGCCCGACAGCCACCTGCAGCTGCAGGCCAAACCGGCCTGTACGCGCAAGCTGCTGCGCGGCCTGGCCGAACTGCTCGGCCCGCGCCAGGTCAAGGCGCAAACCCCGGAACCGTTGCCCAGCCGCGCACCGCATATCCTCTGCGTCGACGACAACCCGGCCAACCTGCTGCTGGTACAGACCCTGCTCGGCGACCTCGGCGCCGAGGTGGTGGCCGTCGACAGCGGCCAGGCGGCAGTCGCCGCCGTGCAGCAGCAGGCCTTCGACCTGGTGTTCATGGATGTGCAGATGCCCGGCATGGACGGCCGCCAGGCCACCGAGGCGATCCGCCAGTGGGAACAGGAACGCGAACGCAGCCCGCTGCCTATAGTCGCCCTCACCGCCCACGCCCTGGCCAATGAAAAGCGCGCCCTGCTGCAGGGCGGCATGGACGATTACCTGACCAAGCCGATCAGCGAACGCCAGCTGGCCCAGGTGGTACTCAAGTGGACCGGCCTGGCCCTGCGCGACCAGCAGCGCCTGCCGCGACAAGCGGAAGTCAGCAGTACCAGTCTGCGCGTGCTCGACCCCGAAGAGGGCCTGCGCCTGGCGGCCGGCAAGGCCGACCTGGCCTCGGACATGCTGAGCATGTTGCTGGCCGGCCTGCCCGTCGACCGCCAGGCCATCCGCCAGGCCCGCGAAAACGGCGAGCGCGGCGCGCTGATCGAGCGTGTCCATCGCCTGCACGGGGCCACCCGCTATTGCGGCGTACCGCAGCTACGTGCCGCCTGCCAGCGCAGCGAAACTCTGCTCAAGCAGGAAGACCCCGACGCGTCGGCAGCCCTCGACGAGCTGGACGCCGCCATCGCCCGCCTGGCCGAACAGGCCATGGTCAGCGCCTGAAGGAGTGCAGCATGCGCATCGTCCTGTTCAGCAGCAAACCCTACGACCGCGCCAGTTTCCTCGCCCACCCGCTGGCCGAGGGTTGGCAGCTGGAGTTCCAGGAATGCCTGCTGAACGCGGACACCGCCGCACTGGCAGCCGGTGCCGAAGTGGTCTGCGCCTTTATCAACGATGATCTATCCGCCAGAGTGCTGGAGCGCCTGGCCGCCGGCGGCACGCGCCTGATCGCCCTGCGTTCGGCCGGCTACAACCATGTCGACCTGCCGGCGGCCGAGCGCCTGGGCCTCAGCGTGGTGCGGGTGCCCGCCTACTCGCCCTATGCCGTGGCCGAGCACGCCACGGCGCTGATCCTGGCTCTGAACCGGCGCATCCACCGCGCCTTCAACCGCACCCGCGAGGGCGACTTTTCCCTGCATGGCCTGACCGGCTTCGACCTGCACGGCAAGACCGTCGGCGTGGTCGGCGCCGGCAAGATCGGCCAGGCGTTCGCCCGCATCATGGCCGGCTTCGGCTGCCGGGTGCTGGTCTACGATCCCTACCCGGTCGCCGCACTGGCCAGCTTCGGCGGGCACCAGGTCACGCTCAACCACCTGATCGCCGAAAGCGACATCATCAGCCTGCACTGCCCGCTGAACGAGGGCAGCCGCCACCTGATCGACACCGCCCGCCTGGCGCAGATGAAACGCGGCGCCATGCTGATCAATACCGGACGCGGTGCCCTGGTCGACACTCCCGCGCTGATCGCCGCGCTGAAGAGCGGCCAGCTCGGCTACCTGGGCCTGGACGTGTATGAGGAAGAGGCCCAGCTGTTCTTCGAGGACCGCTCCGACCTGCCGCTGCAGGACGACGTGCTGGCGCGTCTGCTGACCTTCCCCAACGTCATCGTCACCGCCCACCAGGCCTTCCTCACCCACGAGGCGCTGACCGCCATCGCCGGTACCACCCTGGACAACATCGCCGCCTGGGCCGCCGGCACGCCGGTCAACCGGGTGACATCTGCCGCGTGATAGCATTCCGCGCAGTTTCGGAGGCCCCATGACCACCCACGATTTCCGCTATACCCTGCTCAGCCCGCAACACACCCTGACCGAATGCCGCGCACTGGCGCCCGGCCGCTACCAGGTGACCGGTAACGGCGGCGCCATCCAGGCCGGCGACACCCTGCTGGTGACCCTCAAGGGCAGCCGCGACCTGTCCATGAGCCTGCTCGTGGAAAAGGTCCGCCACCTGATCAACCCACCCGGCCAGTGGCTGGCCGTAGCCAGCGGCCCGGTCTTCCGCGAACTGGCCATCCTCAACTGGCAGGTCGCCTGCGACGGCTGCGCCAAGAGCATCGACCTCGAGTTCGCCGCCGACGCCGGCCTCGGCGAGAAAGCCTATCCGGCCGCCGCCGAAGCTCGCCTGCAGGAGCTAGGCTGGACTAGCCAACGCGGCAAACACTTCTGCCCCGCGTGCAAGGAGCAAAACGCATGAAACAACCCCTGATCGCCACCCTGCTGCTGGCCGGCCTGAGCGCCTGCGCCAGCGGCCCGCAACTGGAAAGCGACAAGGCCTACCGGGTGGAATGGATCGGCGAACGCCCGCTGATCGACCGCAGCCACCTGACCATTACCCTCGGCGAAGACGGCCGCGCCTACGGCAGCGCCGGCTGCAACCACTGGTTCGCCAGCTACCAGCGCGATGGCGACAAACTGAGCTTCGGCCAGGCCGGCGCCACCCGCAAGATGTGCCCTCCGGCCCTGATGGAGCAGGAACAACGCTTCCTCGAAGCCCTCGGCCAAGTGCAGCGCTGGGACATCTCGGCAACCGGCCAGCTGCAACTGTGGCCCGCCAGCGGCAAGCCCATCCGCCTGTGGCCGGAAGAAGGCTGAGTCATCCCGTAGCGAGTCCGCCGTCTACCTCCAACACCCGACCTATGCGCACCGATGGTCTTGCGACCCTGCAGCCTCGGGCCGAAGCTATGCGCCCCGAAGGAGAGCCCATGGACATCGCCGAACTCACCCGTCGCCTGCATGCGATTCGCGACCGCAACGACTGGCGCCGCTTCCACAGCCCGAAGAACCTCACCATGGCCGCCAGCGTGGAGATGGCCGAGCTGGTGGAAATCTTCCAGTGGCTGAATGAGGACGAGTCTCGGCAGTTACCCCCCGAGCAGCTAGAGCACGCCGGCCAGGAGGTCGGCGACATCGTGCTCTACCTGTTGCTGCTGTGCGGCGAGCTGGAGCTGGATCTGGAACAGGTGGTGCGCGCCAAGCTGGCCGACAGCGAGAGACGCTTCCAATGACGGATCGCCACTTCGACGAGCTCGCCACCCGCTTCGCCGAGAAGATCTACGGCGGCGCCAAGGGCGCTATCCGCCTGGCCGTACTCCAGGCCGATCTCAAGGAGGCCCTGCCGGAACGGCCGCTGCGGGTGCTGGATATCGGCGCCGGCCTCGGCCACATGAGCCTGTGGCTGGCCCAGCGCGGGCATGACGTGACGCTCGCCGAACCGGCCGCGCCGATGCTCGACGGTGCCCGCCAGCGCTTTGCCGAGGCAGGCGCGCAGGCGAGCTTTATCCAGGCGCCCTGGCAGGACCTGCTCGGCCAGCTCGAGCAGCCCTACGACCTGGTGCTGTGCCATGCCGTACTCGAGTGGCTGGCCGAGCCGCACGCCATCCTGCCGGTACTGCACCAGCTCACCGCGCCAGGCGGCTGGCTGTCGCTGGCTTTCTACAACAAGGATGCACTGGTCTACCGCAACCTGCTCAAGGGCCATTTCCGCAAGCTGCGCAAGGCACGCTTCGCCGGCGAGAAGCAGAGCCTGACGCCGCAGCGACCGCTCGATCCACGCGAGCTGGCGGCGCAACTCGAGGATGGCTGGCGGGTCGAAAGCCAGAGCGGCGTGCGGGTTTTCCATGACTACATGCCGGTCGAGTTCCAGGCCAAGGCCGAGCTTTCCGACCTGCTGGAAATGGAGCTGGCGCACCGCCGCCATCCAGCCTTCGCCGGGCTCGGTCGCTACCTGCACTGGCTCTGCAGGCCGCAGTAGTCCGCTGTGCGAAGCGCCGCAAGGCACGCCCGCCTGCTGGCTTCCGGGCTACCCTGATGGATATCCGTAAATGCAATCCTCTGCCATTACCGGCAGGGGCCGGGTGCAGCAAAACCTGCCCCCGAGCGTGGAGAACACCATGAAAACCTGCCTTGTCCTGCCACCGCTCCTGCTGCTCGCCGCCTGCCAGGGCCCCAGCCCCTATGTGGCGGATGGCAAACCGCTGCCACCGGCCCCGGCTGCCGCGGCCAATCATTTCGACCGCAGCGCCTACCCGGCTGCACCGCGCGACTATGCCCGTTATCGCGACTGGGCCTGGCGCACGCCGCCGGCCGGCAGTGCCTGGGCCGATCCGGCACTGGTGAGCGAAGCGGTAGCCGGCGGCCTGGACCAGCGCGGCCTGCGCCCGGTACGCAGCGGCAAGCCCGCCGACCTGCTGGTCAGCACCGAGCTGAGCGTGCAGACCCGTCAGTACCAGGTACGCGACGATTACGGCAGCTACTACGGCCACGGCCCCTATGGCGACCATTACGGCCTGTACGGCAACGTACCGCTGGTGCGCACCTACGAGGTGGAAGTGGTCGTGGTGCGTATCGACCTGTTCGACGGTGAGCAGCCAGTGTGGAGCGGCAGTGCCGAAGCCCGCAGCGAAGGTAGCCAGAGCGAACGCGCAGACGCCCTGCGACGTGCCGTGGAAGATGCCCTCGGCGCCTACCCGCCGGACTGATTCAGCACTTGCCGCCCACTACCACCTGGCGTTGGATAGAGGCTCTGACTCGGAGGTTTGCCATGTTGATCCGCCTGCTACTGATCCCGGCCCTGTTGCTGCTGGGCGCCTGCCAGGGCATCCAGACCGAGCGCGACTACGACAGCAGCCGCGACTTCGCCGCCTACCGCAGCTGGAGCTGGCAGGAGCCAGCCCTGCAATATCGCCCGGACGATCCACGGATCAAGAGTGACCTCACCGAGCAGCGCATCCGCGAGGCACTCAGCGCAGAGCTCGACCAACGTGGGCTGCGCCCGGCTCAGCCCGGCAGCAGCGGCAACCTCACGGTGCAGGCCTGGTTGATCGTCGAACAGCGCCAGGACCAGGTCAGCACCAACTACGGTGGTTACTGGGGTGGCTATTGGGGCGGTTACTGGGGTGGGCCGATGTACACGGAGACACGTAACGTCGACTACAAGGTCACCACCCTGCAGGTCGACCTGTTCGACGGCCGGGACGGCAAGCTGGTCTGGCGCGGTAGCGCCGAGCAGATCATGCGCCACTCGCCGCCGAGCCCGGCGGAGCGCGAACAGGCCATCCGCACGACAGTAGCCGCAGTCCTCAAGGAGTATCCGCCGCAATGAACGACCAACTGCTCAGCCATCGCGGCGCTACGCCTGCCGACCTCGACGAGGTGGTGCGCTTCGTGCGCAACGCCGACGAGCTGTTCTTCGCCTTCCCCAAGGCGCACTGGCCGCTGAGCCACGAGCAGCTGGCGCACGTCCTGGCCGAACGCCAGGGCAGCACCCTGGCCCTGCTCGACGGGCGCCCGGCCGGCTTCGCCAACTTCTACCAGAGCATCGCGGGCGAGTACTGCGCCCTGGGCAACCTGATGATCGCGCCCTGGGCCCGTGGCCAGGGCGTGGCCCGCTACCTGATCGGCGTGATGGAACGTATCGCCCAGCGCGACTTCCTGGCGCGCGAGCTGAAAGTCTCCTGCTTCAACGACAACAGCGCCGGGCTGCTGCTCTACGCCCGCCTGGGCTATGAGCTGCGCGGCCTGGTCGAGCGCCAGCGCGGCCAGCAGCGAGTGGCCCTCCTGCAGTTCGGCAAACCCCTGCAAAGCTGACCACGGCGACAGCTACGGGCATAATGGCGCCCCGCCCGACACCCCGGAGACGACCATGCCCAACTGGTGGCTACTCGCCCTGCCCCTGCTCGCCGGCGCCGCCTTGCCGTTGCAGGCCGGCATCAATGGCCAACTGGCCAAGCAGCTGTCCAGTTTCATGGCCGCCGCCCTGGTGTCCTTCCTGGTCGGCAGCGCCGCACTGCTGCTGATCGTCCTGGCCAACCGCGAAGTGCCGGTACTGGCGACCTTCAAGAGCCTGAACTGGTGGCACTGGAGCGGTGGTTTCCTCGGTGCATTCTTCATCGCCACCGCCGCCTTTGCCGGCCCACGCATCGGCGCCCTGCTGTTCATGGTGCTGGTCTTGTCCGGCCAGCTGGGCATGGCCCTGCTACTCGACCACAACGGCTGGGCCGGTTTCCGCGAGGCCCCCATCACCCTAGGCAAGGCCGCCGGCCTGGCGCTGATCGTCGCAGGCGTGTGGATGATCCGCCGCGGCTGAAGGCATGCGGTGTGACCCTGCCAGAGGCTGCGTGTTAAAGTCTGCGCCCTTTTGGCATGCAACGGACGCGGACAGGTCGCCATGCGCCTGACTCGAGCGTACGCCTGGCTGCCTACGCCGCCATAGGTTTCGCCACCTGCGCCGCTGCGCAGCGCCCTGCAAGCCAGCTACCGCGAATGCTCGGCGTGCCTGCTTCTCCGCCTTGTCGTCAATCTTTGTCCGCCTCGCGGCTGCGCGAGCCTTGACGGACCGTCACCTTGGAATAGCCCCATGCTGCAACGCCTGAAAAACACCTGGTTCTTCAATATCCGCGGCGACGTGCTCGCCGGCCTGGTGGTGGCGCTGGCGCTGATCCCGGAAGCCATCGCCTTCTCCATCATCGCCGGGGTCGACCCCAAGGTCGGCCTGTATGCCTCCTTCTGCATCGCCGTGGTGATCGCCTTCGTCGGCGGCCGCCCGGGCATGATCAGCGCCGCCACCGGAGCCATGGCCCTGGTCATGGTCACCCTGGTGAAAGAGCACGGGCTGCAGTATCTGCTGGCGGCCACCCTGCTCACTGGCGTGCTGCAGATCGGCGCCGGCTACCTGAAGCTGGGCTCGCTGATGCGTTTCGTCTCGCGCTCGGTGGTCACCGGCTTCGTCAACGCCCTGGCGATCCTGATCTTCATGGCCCAGCTGCCCGAGCTGACCAACGTCACCTGGCACGTCTACGCCATGTGCGCCACCGGCCTGGGCATCATCTACCTGTTCCCCTACGTGCCGAAGCTGGGCAAGGTCATTCCCTCGCCGCTGGTGTGCATCCTGTCGATGACCGCCGTGTCCATGTACCTGGGCCTTGATATCCGTACCGTCGGCGACATGGGCGAGCTGCCGGATACCCTGCCGATCTTCCTCTGGCCAGAAGTACCGCTGACCTTCGAAACCCTGGCGATCATCTTCCCCTACGCCGCCGCCCTGGCCGTGGTCGGCCTGCTGGAATCGATGATGACCGCCACCATAGTCGACGACCTGACCGACACCGACAGCGACAAGAACCGCGAGTGCAAGGGCCAGGGCGTGGCCAACATCGCCTCCGGCCTGCTTGGCGGCATGGCCGGCTGCGCCATGATCGGCCAATCGGTGATCAACGTGAAATCCGGTGGCCGTGGCCGCCTGTCGACCCTGGTGGCCGGCAGCGTGCTGCTGCTGATGGTGGTATTCCTCTCCGACTGGGTCAGCCAGATCCCCATGGCCGCGCTGGTGGCGGTGATGATCATGGTGTCCATCGGCACTTTCAGCTGGGACTCGATTCGCAACCTGCGCACCTTCCCGCTGTCGACCAACCTGGTGATGCTGGCCACCGTGGCCGTGACCGTCTACACCCACAACCTGGCCTACGGCGTGTTCGTCGGCGTGCTGCTGGCAGCCATGTTCTTCGCCAACAAGATCGGCCACTTCCTCTACATCAGCACGGAGATCGATGCCGACGGCCAGCAGCGCCGCTACACGGTCGTCGGCCAGGTGTTCTTCGCCTCCGCCGACAAGTTCATCGCCGCCTTTGACTTCAAGGAGGCAGTAGCTAAGGTGACCATCGACCTGTCGCGCGCGCACTTCTGGGATATCACCGCCGTCGCCGCGCTGGACAAGGCGGTGCTCAAGCTGCGCCGCGAAGGCAGCGAAGTCGAAGTGCTGGGCCTGAACCAGGCCAGCGCCACCATCGTCGACCGCTTCGGCGTGCACGACAAGGACAACGCCACCGACCTGCTGTCGGGCCACTGAGAAGGAGCACACGCATGACTCAAGTGATGGCGTGTATCGATGCCTCCCTGTCCGCCCCGGCGGTGTGTGATTGCGCGGCCTGGGCCAGCCAGCGCCTGGACGCGCCGCTGACCCTGCTGCATGTGCTGGATCACCAGCACTACCCGCAGCACAGCGACCTGACCGGCAATATCGGCCTGGGCAGCCGCGAGCATCTGCTCGACGAACTGGCCGCCCTCGACGAACAACGCGGCAGGCTGGCCCTGGAGCAGGGGCGCCTGGCCCTGGAGGCGGCCAAGACGCGAGTCCAGGCCGACGGCAGCGAGAACCCGCAACTGCGCCAGCGCCACGGCGACCTGGTGCAGACCCTGCACGAGCTGGAAGACGAAATCCGCCTGCTGGTGATCGGGCGCCAGGGCGAGAGCAGCGGCAAACGCCAGCAACTGGTCGGCAGCCAGCTGGAAAGCGTGATCCGCACCCTGCATCGGCCGATCCTGGTCACTCCCGGCGACTTCACAGCACCGCGTAGCCTGATGCTGGCCTACGACGGCAGCGCCACCTGCGACAAGGGTGTCGACATGCTCGCCGCCAGTCCGCTGTTCAAGGGTCTGCCGATCCACCTGCTGATGGTCGGCGCCGACAGCGACGACGCCCGTGCGCAGCTCGCCAGTGCCGAACAGCGCCTGGTCGCCGGCGGCCACATGGTCCATGTAGCGATCCGTGCCGGCGAGGTGGAGCCGACCCTGCACGCCTACCAGGCCGAACAGAACATCGACCTGCTGGTGATGGGCGCCTACGGCCATTCGCGCATTCGCCAGTTCCTGGTCGGCAGCACCACCAGCCGCATGCTGCAGACCAGCGACAGTCCTCTGCTCCTGCTGCGCTGAAGTCGGCGCCGGAATACTGGCACTTTGCTTCCATTCACGCCCTAGCGAGGCTATGCTGCTGATCTGCCGTATTTGTGATCACAGCACATGGCCCCTGACTCCCGTTTGTACCGCCCCGACAGCTTCGCCCTCTGGCGCGAGAGCCAGGACATGAAAGTCCGCACACGCCTGGGCGGCATCTTCTATCTGCTGGCCTGGCTGCTGGGCTGGGGCTTCAGCACTGGCAGCGCGCCGCTACTGGGCCCGGGCGGCACCCTGTTCTTCAGTCTGATGCTGCTCCTGCGCTGGCTGCACCAGCCGCCGGCACAGGAAGACACGCCCGGCCTGCAACGCTGGATCGACAGACACTGGCTGCTGCTCTACCTGACCAGCCTGGGCTGGGGCCTGGCCCATGCCTATACCCTGTGGCAGCCGAGCTTCGAACCCTCGCGCATGATCGCCACCCTCAGCACCATCGCCTTCAGCACTGCCATGGCCTTCAACTTCCCCATGCGCAAGCAGCGCTGCATGGCCGCCATCCTGCTGCTCTATCTGCCCGGCCTGGTGGTGCTGGCTCTGCATTGGGCAGCGCAGGAAGCCTTGCTGGTGACCCTGGCCGTCTATCTCAGCTACCTGATGCTGGCCCTCAACCGCAGCCACCACGAGTACCAGGCCACCCTGCGCCTGGAACAGCAACTGCTGGAGCAGCGCGAGCAGTACGACCGCCTCAGCCGTACCGACAGCCTGACCCAGCTCGGCAACCGCCTGCAGTTCAATGCGCTGTTTCCGGCCATGGTCGCCAGCGCCCGGCGCCAGGGCAGCCCGCTGGCACTGGTGCTGCTGGATATCGACTTCTTCAAGCGCATCAACGACCAGCACGGCCACGCCACCGGCGATGCCTGCCTTAGTGCCTTTGCCGAACGCATGCGCCAGGTGTTCCGCCGCGACAGCGATGTCCTGCTGCGCCTGGGCGGCGAGGAGTTCGCCGTGCTGATGCCCGGCACCCCGCTGGCGCAGGCCCATGAACTGGCCGAGCGCTTTCGCCGAGAGCTGGCCGAACAGGGCTGCGAGCTGGGCGGGCAAACCCTGCCGCTGACCACCAGCCTAGGCGTCGGCTGCCTGGAACCCCAGCACGACACCAATGCCGAAACCTTCTTCAAACGTGTCGACGACGCCCTCTACCGCGCCAAGGGTGCAGGCCGCGACCGCCTGGTGCTGGCCCTGGATATTGTCTGATAGCACCGCTCCCGCGCGGGGCCACGCCTGCCCAGGCCCCGGCACCTACTCGCTGACCTGAAACTCGACCCGCGCCGTACTGCCCACCTGATCCAGCAGGCTGAGCTGGTAGACCCCGGCCGTCTGCAGGCGCTGTTCGATGCTCTCGCCCGGCAGACTCTCGCCGACCGGCACACCGTTGAGAAACCACCAGCGCGGCCCACTGCCGCCCAGCGCCGACAACTGCAGACGCAGCGGCCCGGCACTGCCGGCCGGGCGACGCAGGCGGTCACCCTCGCGCACGCCAACGATCGACAGCGGCGCCGCAGCCGGCGGCAAACTGGGCGGACAGTCGGCCGAGGCTTGCGGCAACCGCG
>NZ_LSOF01000012.1:0-29124 GCF_001592875.1 Pseudomonas sp. BMS12
TGGCCCAGCAGCCGCGCCAGCTCGCTCGGCGGCAGCGGCGGCGCCTCGCGGCCATGGCGCCGGGCGGCCTCGGCGGCGAAGTGCTCGAACAGCAGGGGAATGTCCTCGCGCCGCTCACGCAGTGGCGGGATATGCAGCTCGGCGACGTTGAGGCGATACAGCAGGTCTTCGCGGAAGCGCCCGCCTCGCACCTCGTCGCGCAGGTCGGGCTTGGCCGCGCTGATCACCCGCAGGTCGACGGCGATACTCTTGTTTGAACCCAGGCGTTCCAGGCTGCGCTCCTGGATCACCCGCAGCAACTTGACCTGCTGCGCCAGCGGCATGCTCTCGATCTCGTCGAGAAACAACGAGCCGCCATCGGCATGCTCGATACGGCCGATACGTTTGGCCTGAGCGCCGGTAAAGGCACCGCTCTCGTGACCGAACAGCTCGCTCTCGAAGATGGTCTCGGGGATCGCCGCGCAGTTGAGGGCGACAAAGGGCTTGGCCGCACGCGAGCCGAACTGGTGCAGGCAGCGCGCCACCCGCTCCTTGCCGCTGCCGGTGTCGCCACGGATCAGCACGTTGACCGAAGTCTGCGCCAGCTCCAGCACCTGCCGGCGCAGGGTCTGCATGGCTGGCGACACGCCGAGCAATTCGGCCTCGATACGCCCGGTAGCGGCGACCTGGGCGCGCAGCTGGCGGTTCTCCATCACCAGGCGACGCTTGTCCAGGGCGCGGCGCAGGCTGTCCAGCAGGCGCTCGGGGGTGAAGGGCTTCTCGATGAAGTCATAGGCGCCCTGGCGCAGCGCCTGCACCGCCATGGGCACATCGCCGTGCCCGGTGACCATGATCACCGGCAGGTCACGGTCGCGTTGCAGCAGTGCTTCGAGCAGCTGCAGGCCGTCCTGACCGGGCATGCGCACGTCGCTGACCACCACGCCGGGAAAGTCCGCCTCGACCAGCGCCAGGGCCGCAGCCGCCGAATCGCAGGTGCGCACCTCGAGGCCGGACAGCTCCAGCCACTGCTGCACCGCCTCGCGGATCGCCGCCTCGTCATCGACAAAGATCACCTGGTCGCTCATGCCACCTCCCATTGCGCAGGGCCGCAGTGTAGCCCGGATGACCTAGGCCGCCGCCAGCTTCAGGCTGAAGATCGCCCCGGCCTCGCCATTGCGCGCGCTCAGGCTGCCGCCCAGCTCGTGGACGATGCCGTAGGACACCGCCAGCCCCAGGCCCAGGCCTTCGCCAACCGGCTTGGTGGTGAAGAACGGCTCGAACAGGTGCGGCAGATGTTCCTCGGCGATGCCAGCGCCGCTGTCCTCCACCTCCAGTCGCCAGGCCTCGCCCTCGCGGCGGATCCGCAGGTCGAGTTGCCGCTGCGAACACTCGGCCATGGCATCCAGCGCGTTGTGCAGCAGGTTGAGCAGCACCTGCTCCAGGCGGATGGCATCGCCCAGCACCCAGGCCGGCTCGATCTGCTGGCGAACGATCTCCACGCCCTCGGCACGTATGCGCGGCGCCAGCAGTTGCAGGGCCTGCTCCAGCACCTGGCCCATTTCCAGGCGCTCGCGCAGGCCGCCCGGGCTCTTGCGGGCGAAGGTCTTGAGGTGGCCGGTCAGCGCCGCCATGCGCTGCAGCAAGCCATCGATGCGCTGCAAACCGGCCCGCGCCGGCTCGATACGATCCTGCTCCAGCAGCAGGCGCAGGCTGCCGAGCTGCATCTGCATGGCGGTCAGCGGCTGGTTCAGTTCATGCGCCAGCGCCGCCGACATCTGCCCCAGCGCCGCCAGCTTGGCCGCCTGCACCAGTTCGTCCTGGGCCATGCGCAGCTCGGCCGTGCGCGCCTCGACCAGGCGCTCCAGCTCCTCGCGGCTGCGCTGTTGCAGGCGCCGGGTCTTGCGCCGCTGCAGCAGCCAGAGCAGCAGGAACACCGCGGTGGTCCACAGGCCGGCGGCGGCCAGGCGATAGCTGCGCACCACGCCGGCCACCGCGGCGGGCTCCACCAGCAGGTGCAGGGTCCAGCCCTCGTCGCGCAGCTCGCGGCGCTGCCAGAGGTAGTCGTGACGGCCGTCCGGGCCCTCGACCCGGCGCTGCTCGGCCTGCGCCGAGATCTGCCGCAGGGTCGTGCTGGGCAACGGCTGCAGGGTCTGCCGGGCGAACTTGCGCGCCTGCTCCAGCTCCAGGCGCTGCGCCTCGGCCAGCGGCCGCAGCTGGCGGAAACGCCAGGCCGGGCGGTTGCTGAGGATGACCACGCCATGCCGGTCGCTGACCAGCAGCACCTCGGCCTGGCCCACCCACTCGCGCTGCAGCTCCTCCAGCTCCAGCTTGACCACCAGCACGCCGAGCACCCGACCGGACGCATCCTTGACCGCATGGGAAAGGAAGTAGCCGGGCACCCCGGTAGTCACGCCCACGGCGAAGTAGCGCCCGGAATCCTCGCGCACGGCATCCTGGAAGTAGGGGCGGAAGGCGTAGTTGTTGCCGACGAAGCTGCTCCATTCACGCCAGTTGCTGGCGGCGATGGCCTCGCCCTTGGCATCCAGCAGGTAGAGCACGGCCGAACCGGCGGCGATATTCAATGACTCCAGCCGGTGGTTGATGGCCTGGCGCAGCAAGGGGTCCGTCGGCGCCTGCAGCAGGTCGCGAATATCGCCATCCTGGGCCAGCAAGGCCGGCACCGAGCGGAACCGCTCGACCAGGGTGTGCACGGACTGGGCGTAGAGTTCCAGCTGCGCGGCGGCCTCTTCGCTGCGCTGGCTCCAGGCCCGACGCTCGGCCAGCAGCCCGGTCAGCCAGACGCACAGCAGCAGGCCGGCGAGAATGGCCAGGGTCGAGACAACGCGAACGCGGGAGGGAAACAGGCTCATGCACGGCTCGCCGACAGCGGGGAGCCGGCATGGTAGCAAAGCGGGAGCAGGCTTAAGGGTAGAGGTCGGCCCGCGACCAGGGCAGTTCGTGGCTGCCGTCGGCGTGCGGCTTGCTGGCGAGGATCTGGTGCAGGTTGACCCAGCCACGGCGGAAGCCGTAGGCGCAGCCGGCCAGGTACAGTCGCCAGATGCGCAGCACGCGCTCCGACACCAGCTGCGCGGCCTGCTCCAGACGGGCCTCCAGATTGTTGCTCCACAGCTCCAGGGTACGCCCGTAATGCAGGCGCAGGCTCTCCACGTCGACCACTTCCAGCCCCGCCGCGCTGAGGTCGGCGACGATCCGCGTCAGGTGCGGCAGCTCGCCCTGGGGAAACACATAGCGCTCGATGAAATCGCCGGCGCCATGCCCGACCTGACGACCGTCGAGATGGCTCGAGGTGATGCCGTGATTCATCACCAGGCCGCCGGCGCGCAAGGCCCCGTGCAGCTGGCGGCAATACAGCGGCAGGTTGGCATGCCCGACATGCTCGAACATGCCGACGCTGACCACCTTATCGAAACAGCCGTCCTGCGGCAGGTCGTGATAGTCCTGCAGGCGCAGCTCGACCCGATCCCGCAACCCCTCGTCCGCCACGCGTTGCATCGCCAGGTGCAGCTGCTCGTGACTGAGGGTGATGCCATACACCTCGACGCCATATTCGCGGGCGGCAAAACGCGCCAGGCCGCCCCAGCCACAACCGACATCGAGCAGGCGCTCGCCGGGCTTGAGCCGCAGCTTGCGACACAGGTGATGCAGCTTGGCGTTCTGCGCCGCCTCCAGATCTTCGTCGCCATGGGGAAAGTAGGCACAGGAATAGATCATGCGGCTGTCCAGCCACAGAGCATAGAAGTCGTTGGACAGGTCGTAGTGGTAGCGAATGGCCTCGGCATCGCTGGCCTTGTCGTGCTGGCCGTACTGCACCGGCGGCAACTCCTCGCTGGCGAGCAGCACCTCGCTGAGCCGGTCGCCAAGCTGGATGACCTGCTGGATCGGCCCCTCCAGATCGATCCGTCCCTCGACATAGGCACTGCCCAGGGTACCCAGGCCGGCGCGGGACAGCTCGGCCAGCAGGGTCGGGTCCTTGATGATCAGGGTTACCTGCGGCTCGGCACCGAGATCGAGCTGCTGGCCATCCCACAGGCGCAGGCGCAGCGGCAGATCGATGTCACGCAACAGAGCGGGAAGCATGGCGAGCATATCCAGGCCCTCCGGTCGGGAGTCACAGCCTCTTTAGACCAGCCAACCCGGCATTTTTCTCAAAACCGCCCGGAGCAACCCATGACCGAGCGGTCGAACCTGAGCACTGCCGCACAGGGGAAATACCGACCGCCGTCACAGCCCTGAACATTCCCGGCCACTCAAATGTGAACCAGCGCTTATTTATATGTAAGTGAATTCCTACATATATTTGTGAACTTTCATTCATCTATAGAGGGACATTAAGCGCTAACTTTTATTTGGCGCCAAAATAGATAATGACCGTTCACGACAATGCCCTCGGTAAATCGTTCCGCTTGCCGAGCCCATCACACTTTTTGCCTTGTCGATCCCTGACGCCAGGTCTAGGATGCCCACCCCATAAGGACTTTGCGCAATTTGTTGCGCATAGAAAGCGCGCAAGAAGTTGCACACGTCACGTGAGCAGGTGCTGCCACTCATATATATGAGGCATCACCGTAAGTTGCTCCGAGCACACAAGAGTCAAGGAATGACTGCACTATCTCCACTGGCCGAGCATTATCTGCAACTTGCCAAGCTGCCTATTGAAGAAGGCAACTTCGGCGGTGCCGATATGCGTTATTCCAGCGAATACGAAGCCCTCGAAGGCGAGCTGGAAAAGGCCGGAGCCCTGCACCAGACCGAGGCCATCGACTGGCAGAAGATCCGCGATCTGAGCGAGGCGCTGCTGCGCCATCAGTCCAAGGATCTGCGCGCCGCCTGCTGGCTGGTCTGGAGCCTGCACCAGCGCGAGGGCCTGAATGGCCTGCAGGCCGGCTTGGGCCTGCTGCTGGAGCTGTGCCAACAGCACTGGGATGAGCTGCATCCACGCAAGGAGCGCACCCGCGCCGCTGCCCTCACCTGGCTCACCCCGCGTCTGGAAAAGGTGCTTGGCGAAGACATCCCCGTGGCCACCCAGCTGCCGCTGTTCCGCAGCCTGGCCGAGCTGTTGCGCGGTCTGGAAACATGCCTGGCCGAGCGTCTGGGTGAGGATGCACCACTGCTACTGCCGCTGTGCCGGCGCCTGGACGAACAGATCGCCCGCGCCGCCCAGGGCCAGAGCGAGCCGGGCGCGGTCGGTGCCGCCATCGCCCAGGTCAAGCAGGCCGCCGCCCAGGTCTTCAACCCGACCACCCCGCTGGACAACGAGCGCGACGCGCACAAGGCGCTGCGCGCCCTGCAGGACGGCGCCCGGCCACTGTGCACCTGGTGGCTGAAGCAGAAGGCCAGCGACCTGCGTGCCCTGCGCCTGGCGCGCACCCTGCTGTGGTTGCCGATCGACAGCCTGCCGGAGCGCAACGCCGAGCAGATCACCGCCCTGCGCGGCCTGCCGGCGGACAAGTTGGCCAACTTCGCCGAGCGCTTTGCCGCCGGGCAGTACGCCGACCTGCTGGTGGAGCTGGAAGTCAGCATCGCCCGCGCGCCGTTCTGGCTGGACGGCCAGCGCCTGGCCTGGGAATGCCTGCAGGAGCTGAACGCCGAGGCCGCCATATGCGAGGTGGAAATGCAGCTGGCGCTGTTCCTGCAGCGCGTACCAGGCCTGGAAGAATTGCGCTTTCACGATGGCGCGCCGTTCGCCGACGCCGAGACCCGCGCCTGGATCGGCGCCAGTGTCATGCCGCACCTGCAGGCGCCCAGCAGCGAACCCAGCGCGCCAACCGGTAGTGGCGAGTTGCCCGCCTGGGAGCTGGCCCTGCAGGAGGCCCTGCCACTGCTGCGCAAGGACGGCCTGAAACCCGCCGTACAGCAACTCAAGCGTGGTATGGCCCAGGCCCAGGGCGGCCGCGCACGCTTCTTCTGGCAACTGTCCCTGGCCCGCCTGTGCAGCGCGGCGAAGAAGCACGAACTGGCCAAGACCCAACTCGAATCCCTCGACCAAACGCTGCAGGCCTCCGGCCTCGGCGAGTGGGAACCCGATCTCGCCCTGGAAGTGCTGCGTCTGCTGCACAACTGCTACGAGCTGCTGCCGCAGAACCATGCGATCCGCGAGCGCAAGGAAGAGATCCACCGCAGGCTGTGCCACCTCGACCTCGAAGTGGTGCTGGATTGAGGCCACGAGGCCTCTGAACGTAAAGGAGAACAACCATGGCCAAAGAAGGCTCGGTAGCCCCCAAGGAACGCATCAACGTCACCTTCAAACCGGCGACAGGCAACGCTCAGGAAGAGATCGAACTGCCGCTGAAGCTGATGGTGCTGGGTGATTTCACCCAACGCGCCGACGAGCGCAAGATCGAGGATCGCAAGCCGATCAGCATCGACAAGAACAACTTCGACGAAGTGCTGGGCAAGCAGGAACTGAGCCTGACCTTCGCCGTACCCAACCGCCTGCAAGGCGAAGAAACCGACGACGAGCTGCCGGTCGAGCTGAAGATCAACTCGCTGAAGGACTTCAACCCGGCAGCCGTGGTCGAGCAGGTGCCGGAGCTGCAGAAGCTGATGGAACTGCGCGACGCCCTGGTCGCCCTGAAAGGCCCGCTGGGCAACGCCCCGGCATTCCGCAAGGCCATCGAAAGCGTCCTCTCCGACGACGACTCCCGCGACCGCGTGCTGGGTGAACTGGGCCTCGCCGCCCAAGCCCCGCAAGACGCCTGATTTCTCGACAAGGAAGCCCGAGCATGAGCACCAGTGCAGTAGTGGAAAGTACCCGGAATGTCGCCGACGCCGGCATTCTCGACCGCATCATCGCGGAAACCCGCCTGACCCCGGACGACGAGGCCTACGACATCGCCAAGCGCGGCGTGTCGGCCTTCATCGAAGAGCTGCTGAAGCCGCACAACCAGAACGAGCCGGTGAAGAAGGCCATGGTCGACCGCATGATCGCGGAGATCGACGCCAAGCTCAGCCGGCAGATGGACGAAATCCTGCACAACCCGGAGTTCCAGTCGCTGGAATCCTCCTGGCGCGGCCTGAAGCTGCTGGTCGATCGCACCGATTTCCGCGAGAACACCAAGATCGAGATTCTCAACGCCTCCAAGTCGGACCTGCTGGATGACTTCGAGGACAGCCCGGAAATCACCCAGTCCGGCCTGTACAAGCACATCTACACCGCCGAGTACGGCCAGTTCGGTGGCCAGCCGGTCGGCGCCATCGTCGCCAACTACTTCTTCGACCCCAGCTCGCCGGACATCAAGTGCATGCAACACGTGGCCGCCGTGGCCTGCATGTCGCACGCGCCCTTCATCGCCGCCGCCGGCCCGAAATTCTTCGGCCTGGAGAGCTTCACCGGCCTGCCCAACCTGAAGGACCTCAAGGATCACTTCGAAGGCCCGCAGTTCGCCAAGTGGCAGAGCTTCCGCGAGCGCGAAGACGCGCGCTACGTCGGCCTGACCCTGCCGCGCTTCCTGCTGCGCAACCCCTATGACCCGGAAGAGAACCCGGTGAAGACCTTCGTCTACAAGGAGAGCGTGTCGGCCAGCCACGAGCACTACCTGTGGGGCAACACCGCCTACACCTTCGCCTCCAAGCTGACCGACAGCTTCGCCAAGTTCCGCTGGTGCCCGAACATCATCGGCCCGCAGAGCGGTGGCGCGGTGGAGGATCTGCCGCTGCACCACTTCGAGAGCATGGGCGAGATCGAGACCAAGATCCCCACCGAGGTGCTGGTCTCCGACCGGCGCGAATATGAACTCGCGGAAGAAGGCTTTATCGCCCTGACCATGCGCAAGGGCAGCGACAACGCCGCATTCTTCTCTGCCAACTCCACGCAAAAGCCGAAGTTCTTCGGCATCAGCGAGGAAGGCAAGACCGCCGAACTGAACTACAAGCTCGGCACCCAGCTGCCCTACCTGTTCATCGTCAACCGCCTGGCGCACTACCTGAAAGTGCTGCAGCGCGAGCAGATCGGCGCCTGGAAAGAGCGCACCGACCTGGAGCTGGAACTGAACAAGTGGATTCGCCAGTTCGTCGCCGACCAGGAGAACCCCAGCTCCGAAGTCCGCAGCCGCCGTCCGCTGCGCGCCGCCCAGGTGATCGTCAGCGACGTGGAAGGCGAGCCGGGCTGGTACCGCGTCAGCCTCAACGTGCGCCCGCACTTCAAGTACATGGGTGCCGATTTCACCCTGTCGCTGGTCGGCAAGCTGGACAAGGAATAAGCACATGGCCTACGGCAGCCTGTTCGAGCGCCTCGGCGGCGACACCGCCAATCGCGCCCGCCTCGACCACGAGGTGGCCGTGATGGCCTCGGTGGCTGCCCATCTGGCCAAGATGCTCAGCACCCGGGCGGGCAGCGTGCAGACGCTGCCCGACTACGGGTTGCCCGATCTCAACGACATGCGCCTGTCGCTGCACGACGCGTTGCAGCAGGCACGCATGGCGATCGAACGCTTCATCGAACAATACGAGCCGCGCCTGAAACAGGTGCGGGTCATTTCCCTGCCGCGCGAGCACGACCCGCTCAGCCTCAACTTCGCCATCGAAGGGCTGCTGCAGGTCGAGGGCATCAAGCGTCAGGTCAGTTTTGCCGCGCAGCTGGATGGCAGCGGGCAAGTGAAGGTCAGGTAAGGGCCTGTTCAAAGGAGAGCATGGATGTCCGGTAAACCCGCCGCCCGCCTGGGCGACCCCACCGCTTGCCCGATCCCCGGTCACGGCACCAACCCGATCGCCGTCGGCTCGCCCAATGTGCTATTCGACAGCCTGCCGGCCGCCCGCCAGGGTGACCCATCTGCCTGCGGCGGCGCATTGAGCGGCAATGTGATCCCGACCGTGCTGATCAACGGCAAACCGGCGACCACCATCGGCACCGTGGGTAACCACGGCAATGTGGTGGTAGCAGGGTCGGGGACGGTGCTGATTGGGGTCAGTGGGGGTGGGGCAGCGTTTACAGCGCCTGCGCCGCTTGTGATGGCCGGCGTTTTTAATGAGCACTTCATGATTCGAGATGCGGTCAGTGGCGTTCCCGTTGCAGGTCGCGCATACCGTCTTGAGACTGAATCAGGGAAGGTCATTAACGGGGTCACAGATGAGAGCGGTAAGACTCAACTGATCGCCGCTAACAAGGCCGAAGGCGTCACATTGACGCTGGAACCACAAACAGCTCTCGTGATTGCTTAGGGGTCAGCATGTTTATCGCACCCATTCTTTCCAGGCTGTCTCCTGCTAGCGAAGCAGCTGGTAAAGAAGCTGCTGTAGAGACATTCAAGATCACTGATATCCCTCAAGCGATGGATACGCTCGGCTGGTCGGAAGGTGCGCGAGTGATGCGCAAGTGGTTCGACAATCCGGCGTATGAGTTGCCTATGGACGTAAAGCGCGGCAACGTCTCTCCCAGTAACCTAGCCCCGGCTCAATTGCTCACAGACATCCCTTTCGACTGGCTTTTCAGCAGCTCGACCAGAGTTCAAAGCCATGTCGAAGAATTGATCTCCACGCTAAGTAATGTCACTGAATTCAACGCCACAGTTGGTCGCCTTAAGTCGCCGTTTGATCAACTCTCCAGAGGACTGATGCTTCTGATGACTCGCTTGCAGCGCATCGGTCATCTCAACGAGAAGACTTATACCCTGCAGAATGCGTATGAGGATTTCAGCAACCTGTCCGCCATTCAACTGGAAGATACCTCCCAGTTCAATCTGATGCGCATCGGAGCTAGTACGTGGGAAAAGGCTACCGATGCCCTTGACGATGTCTACGGAGCGCTGGGTAGTTTCGCCATTAAAATTGCCGCCACTAAGATTAGAACCATCGCCAACGACCACGGTTTCCCTGCTATTGAGATTGAGGAAGTAGGCCTGTACGTCCGAGATACCTATGACTTCCTGAATACTGATGGGGATCAGCTTCTGGGTTATTGGAATAAACAAGGTGTCATCCGACCGGGTCCCATAGACTATTTTGCCGAACCGGACTTCATCGATAAATCCGATCTCCGATATTTTAAGGTTACTAACGATAGCTTCAATAACTATCGAAAGAGATGGAACAAAGGCGGCGACTTTCTTGTGTTTTCGACAGTCAAGCACTACCCAGTGTCTATTGTCGTGCACTTGAGCAATACCGACTTTGAAGAATTTAAAGCGCGTGCATCGAGTATCTGAGACCACCATGCCTAGCAGACTTCGATACAAAGTGATTTTTATTGTGACAGCTGTCTTGGTGCTGATGCCGTTAATCACTTGGCTGTACGTCAAGCTCAGCCTAAGCAGAAGCACCGAGCCATATGCAACTACATGGAGCACATCTCGCGCCTGCTATATCAACGCCTACATCCCAAAATTCTCTTCCCTTGGCGTACCCGGGAAGCTCGTCAAGCTCTTTAGCAGCGACGCATTTTTCCGTGTGTACCGCAAGGATGGAACTCTGCTTAAAAGCTCTGAATGGTTGCTATGGCAGAGTGAGTTTGCCGATAGTGAAAGTGAAAAATGGATTAACGGCAATGCGATCTATCCAACTAATGACGGTTATGCCGGCTGGACGCTGCGAGAGTGTGGTTAATCTCGACCATATAATGGATATGGTAGTTGGTCGCTGCCTGAGAAAATCGACTTCTTTCGGTGTAGTGAGAAATAAGTCGCAGTGTATTGATAGAGAGGTCAGTATATGCCAAGCACGAGTATTGCCGATTACCTAGCCACTGTTGCTGACAGCGATCTGTTTGGGCTATTGGCTATCTACTGCTTCGCGACCGCAATACTTGGACTCTTTAAAAAGGTACGCAATACCACACCATATCGACTCATGGCGCTTCTTGGGCTCTTGATTGTTCCGGCTCTGCATATTGCAGGTACTTATCTTCTTAACCAAGTACCTGCCTGATGATTATGTCACCTGAATCGAACACGCAGTTGGCGACCTATCCACGCAAGGTCTTCAGCGGTGAGCAAGCGTCTGCCGCGTACTACTGTGTTTTGATGATCTCGGTACGTGAGTTCGCTCTGCTTTGTGCGCTTATCGCAGAACGATTTTGTCAGGCAGTCAATGAGCCAGCACAGGTTGTTGATGTCGTGAATGGAAACGGAGAAGCACTGAAACTTTTTGCTCGTGAAGAGTTCAGCGGTTTGCTCATCGAGTTGACCACCAACTCGAAGGTCTTTCTTGAACAACTTGATACGACCTTCAAGGCACCTCCAGCGCCATGGTTTGCCTTTCCCGACATGGAGCCTATCGAGGCGATCATGAGCAAGCAGAGCAGCCTCGAGTATTGGTGGAACTGGGTCTGGAATCCCTTTTGGCAGCACGCCTCCGATGAGGTCCGCATGGCTTACCTGAAGCAACACGGGGCCAGTGATGAATGGATCGAGTATTTGGCTGAACCCGCCAATGGCTCTGACTGATCAAGGATAGATAGATGTCTTTCAACCACCACTACCAGAGCGAACTCTCCGCCCTGCGCCAACTGGGCAAGCGCTTTTCCGAGCGCAGCCCGGCGCTGGCGCCGTTTCTCGGCCAGGCCGGGCGCGACCCGGATGTGGAGCGCCTGCTGGAGGGATTCGCCTTTCTCACCGGGCGCCTGCGACAGAAGCTCGACGACGAGCTACCGGAGCTGACCCATTCGCTGATGCACCTGCTGTGGCCCAACTACATGCGCCCGCTGCCGGCCTTCAGCATGCTGCAGTTCGACCCGCTCAAGCGCCCCGGCCCGGCCCTGCAGGTGCCACGCCACACGCCGGTGGAGGCCAAGGCCATCGAAGGTGTGACCTGCCGCTTCCGCACCGCCTACGCGACTGAAGTGCTGCCGTTGGCGCTGAACGGCCTGGACTATTCGGTGAAGGGTGATGGCGCGCTGCTCAGCCTGCGCCTGGCCATGAGCGCCGACGGTCACCTCGGCGAGGTCGGCCTCAAGCAGCTGCGCCTGCACCTGGCCGGTGAGCGCTATATCGCCCAGCTGCTCTATCTCGGCCTGCTGCGTCATCTCGGGGGCATCCAGCTGGTGTTGCTGGACGACGCCGGCCAGGCGCTGACGGACGACTACGGCCTGCCGCTACCGACCATCAGCCTGGCGGCCAATCAGGTCGAGGCGGTCGGCTTCAGCGAAGAACAGGCGCTGATCCCCTACCCGCACAACACCTTCCGCGGCTATCGCCACCTGCAGGAATACTTCGCCTTCCAGGACAAGTTCCTGTTCGTCGACCTCAAGGGCCTGGACGCCATCGGCCGCCAGCCCGCCGAGGTGCTGGAGCGCGCCCGCGGCCTGGAGCTGCGCTTCGACATCCGCAAGACCGGCCTGCAGCGCATCCGCCCGACTCAGGACAACGTGCGCCTGTACTGCACCCCGGTGGTCAACCTGTTCGCCCACGACGCCATCCCGATCCGCCTGGACGGCAAGCAGGACCAGTACCTGCTGCTGCCCGCCGAGTACCAGCCGCAGCACTGCGGGGTGTTCTCGGTGGATCGGGTGACGGGCTGGAAGCCAGGCGGCATGGGCTACGAGGAGTACGTGCCGTTCGAGTCCTTCGAGCACGACACCAGCTTCGACCAGCCGCGCGCACGACCGCACTACAGCGTGCGCCAGCAGTCCTCGCTGCTCGGCGACGGCCTGGAGACCTGGCTGAGCTTCGGCGCGCGCAACGGCGAGCCCCAGGAAACCCTGTCCATCGAGCTGACCTGCACCAACCAGAGCCTGGCCCGGCAGCTCAAGCCGGGCGATATCTGCCTGCCCAGCGAGGACACCCCGGAGTTCCTCACCTTCCGCAATATCGGCGCAGTCACCCCGAGCTACGCGCCACCGCTGCACCGCGACTACCTGTGGAAGCTGATCTCCAACATGTCGCTGAACTACCTGTCGCTGGCCGACGTCGAGGCGCTCAAGGTCATCCTCGAAACCTACGACCTGCCGCGCCATTACGACCAGCACGCGCTCAAGGTCAGCCAGCGCATGCTCGGCGGCCTGAAGAAGATCGCCCACCAGCACGTCGACCGCCTGCATCGCGGTCTGCCGATTCGCGGCGTGCGCACCGAATTGACCATGGACCAGGACGGTTACCTGGGTGAAGGGGACCTGTTCCTGTTCGCCTCGGTACTCAATGAATTCTTCGCCCTCTACGCCAGCCTCAACAGCTACCACGAGCTGCGCGTACAGAGCACACAGGGAGAGGTGTACCAATGGACGCCGCGTATGGGGCAACAGCCCCTGCTCTAAGAGCCGCCGCAAAGGCTAGCGAGCTAGAGCCAGGCAAGGCGAGTTGGTGCGAAGAAGCGCAGTTTACGAGGTGTAAATGAGCATTCTGAGCACCAACTCAACGCCGCCTGGCCGCAGCGCAGCTGACTTTGCGGGGGCTCTTAACAAGTTCAGCGCCGGCATCCGCGAATACAGCCTGTTCCAGGGTGTGCTGCGGGTACTGGAGCGCCTGCGCACTGCTTATCCCGAGCTGGATGAGGAAGCGCTGTACGAGCGCCTGGAGTTCCAGGCCAACCCCAGCCTGGGTTTCCCCGGCAGCGACACCGATCGCCTGGAGTTCTTCGAGGAACACGGCGAACTGCGCGCACGCCTGCGCATCAACCTGGTCGGCCTGTTCGGCGCCGGCTCGCCGCTGCCGGCCTTCTACAGCGAACAGGCCCTGGGTGACGGCCCGGACGGCAACAGCACCCGCGATTTCCTCGACCTGTTCAACGACCGCCTGCAGCGCCTGCTGCTGCCGATCTGGCGCAAATACCGCTATCACGCGCACTACGAAGCGGGCGCCCGCGACGCCTTCTCCGCCAGGCTGTTCGCCCTGATCGGCCTCGGCGGTGAGCGCCTGCGCGCCGCCGAGGACCTCAACTGGCGGCGCCTGCTGCCCTACCTCGGCCTGCTCAGCCTGCGCGCCCACTCGGCGGCGCTGGTCGAGTCGGTGCTGCGCTACTACTTCAAGCACGCCGACCTGCGCATCGAACAGTGCGTCGAGCGCCGCGTCGCGATCATCGCCGAGCAGCGCAACCGCCTCGGCCTGGCCAACAGCCAGCTGGGCGAAAGCCTGGTTTTGGGCGACTCGGTACGCGACCGCGGCGGCAAGTTCCGCATCCATATCCGCCAGCTCAGCTGGGACCGCTTCCACGAATTCCTGCCCATCGGCAACGGCTATCAGCCGCTCTGCGCGCTGGTGCGCTTCACCCTGCGCGACCCGCTCGACTACGACATCCGCCTGGCCCTGCGCCACGAGGAGATCCGCGAGCTGCGTCTCGGCGCAGACAACCCCTGCCACCTGGGCTGGACCAGCTGGCTCGGCCACGAACAGGCCGATGGTGTGGTCACCATCGGCAGCAAGACTCATTAAAGGACTGATGAAATGATCAACGTCGACCTCCAACAGCTGGTCCAGGCACTGGACGCCGAGACCCGCCGCGAACTCGAAGCCGCCGCCGAACGCTGCCTGCAGCGTGGTGGCAGCAAGATCCTGGTCGAAGACCTGCTGCTCGGCCTGCTCGAACGCCGCGACGGCCTGCTGGCCCGTGCCCTGCAGGATGCCGAGGTGGACGCCGGCGAGCTGGCCGCCACCCTGCAGCCGCGCGGCGAGATGAGCGAGTCGCGTAACCCGGTGTTCTCCGCCGAACTGGTGCAGTGGCTGCAGGATGCCCTGCTGGTGGCCAACCTGGAGCTGGGCGCCAGCCAGATCGAACAGGCTGCCCTGCTCCTGGCCCTGCTGCGCAACCCCATGCGTTACGCCGGCACGCGCTACCAGCCGCTGCTGGCGAAGATCGACGCCGAGCGTCTGCGCGACTTCGCCCTCAGCCAGCAACCCCAGAGCGCCGGCGGCAAACCCGCCGCGCCGGGCGAGTCCAACCTGCAGCGCTTCACCCACAACTTCACCCAGCAGGCCCGCGACGGCAAGCTCGACCCGGTGCTGTGCCGCGACGGTGCGATCCGCCAGATGATCGACATCCTCGCCCGCCGGCGGAAGAACAACCCGATCGTGGTCGGCGAGGCCGGTGTCGGCAAGACCGCCCTGGTCGAGGGCCTGGCCCTGCGCATCGCCGCCGGCGAAGTGCCGCACGTACTCAAGGGTGTCGAGCTGCTCGGCCTGGACATGGGCCTGCTGCAGGCCGGTGCCAGCGTCAAGGGCGAGTTCGAGCGCCGCCTGCAAGGGGTGATCGACGAAGTGAAGGGCGCGGCCAAGCCGACCATCCTGTTTATCGACGAGGCCCACACCCTGATCGGCGCTGGCGCCCAGGCCGGTGGCTCGGACGCCGCCAACCTGCTCAAGCCGGCCCTGGCCCGTGGCGAGCTGCGCACCATCGCCGCCACCACCTGGAGCGAATACAAGAAGTACTTCGAGAAGGACCCGGCCCTGGCCCGCCGCTTCCAGCCGGTGCAGCTGCACGAACCGACCGTGCAGGAAGCCGTGACCATCCTCCGTGGCCTGGCCCCGGTGTACGAGAAGAGCCACGGCATCTACCTGCGCGACGATGCCGTGGTCGCCGCCGCCGAGCTGTCCGCCCGCTACCTGGCCGGTCGTCAGCTGCCGGACAAGGCGGTGGACGTGCTGGATACCGCCTGCGCCCGTGTACGCATCAGCCTGGCCGCCGCGCCGGAAGCACTGGAACGCCTGCGTGGCGAGCTGGCCGAAGGCGAGCGCCAACGCCTGGCCCTGCGCCGCGATCTACAGGCCGGCCTGAGCGTGGACGAAGCCGCTCTGGGCGCTCTGGAACAGCGCCTGGCCGAAGCCGCCGTGGAACTGGAGCAGATCGAGTCGCGCTGGAGCGCCCAGCGCCTGTTGGCCGAGCGCCTGCTGGAACTGCGCCAGCAATGCGCCGAGGCCCGCGAGAACGACAACCAGGACGAGCTGACCGCCCTGGAGTGCGAACTGCGCGACGTACAGGCCGAACTCAGCGATGCCCACGCCGCCGAGCGCCTGGTCAGCCATGAGGTCTGCCCGCGCCTGGTCGCCGAAGTGATCAGCCACTGGACCGGCGTGCCGCTGGCCCAGCTGGCCCGCGAGCACAACGCCAAGGTGGCCAGCTTCGCCAGTGACCTGCGCGCCCGCGTGCGTGGCCAGGAGCAGGCCGTGGTGGCACTCGACCGCGCCATGCGCGCCGCCGCCGCCGGGCTGAACAAGGACGACGCGCCGGCCGGCGTATTCCTCCTGGTCGGCCCCAGCGGTGTGGGCAAGACCGAGACCGCTCTGGCCCTGGCCGACCTGCTGTACGGCGGCGAGCGCTTCCTCACCACCATCAACATGTCCGAGTTCCAGGAGAAGCACACCGTGTCGCGGCTGATCGGCGCGCCGCCCGGCTACGTCGGCTACGGCGAGGGTGGCATGCTCACCGAAGCGGTGCGGCAGAAGCCCTACTCGGTGATCCTCCTCGACGAGGTGGAGAAGGCCGACCCGGACGTGATGAACGTCTTCTACCAGATCTTCGACAAGGGCGTGGCCAACGACGGCGAGGGCCGCGAGATCAACTTCCGCAACTGCCTGATCCTGCTCACCTCCAACCTGGCCAGCGAACAGATCGCCGCGCTGTGCGACGGCGAGCACCAGCCATCGGCCGAACAGCTGGAAGAGGCGATCCGCCCAAGCCTCAGCCGTCACTTCAAGCCGGCGCTGCTGGCGCGCATGCGCGTGGTGCCCTACTACCCGGTGGCCGGTGCGGTGATGCGCGAACTGATCGAGCTCAAGCTGCAACGCCTCGGCCAGCGCCTGGCGCGGCGCCAGCTGGACTTCAGCCACAGCCCGGCACTGATCGAGCACCTGGCCGAGCGTTGCGCCAGCGGCGAGAGCGGCGCCCGCCTGATCGACCAGCTGCTGGAGCAGAGCCTGCTGCCGCGCATCGCCGACCGTCTGCTGGACGCCATGGCCAGCGGCGTCGCGGTATCCCGTGTGCACGCCACCCTGGATGGCGAAGGAGCTCTGGCCTGTGAGTTTGCCTGAGCGCCTTCCCGAAATGGCGCCGCTGCTGGGGCAGATGACCCAGCCGCTGGCCTATGCCGAACAACTGCTGCAGCAGTTCACCCGCCTGGCGCACCTGGCGGCTGCCGAGCAGCTGCCCGCCGCATTGACCGAGGCGGCGGCGCAACTGGCCGGCTGCCGCCTGGCCCAGCTGTACCTGCTGGACAGCACCCACACTCGCCTGACCCTGGCCGCCGAGTGGCTGGACGGCCGCCTGGCCGAGCACGAAGCCAGCCTGCCCAGCGACTATGACGGCGAGCAGCTGCTGCAGTATTGCCTGTGCCAGAACCGCCACCTGAGCCTGGCCAGCCTCGACCCCAGCCTGCATGAGACCAGCTTCCTGCCGGCCACCGAGAAGCCCTGGCGCAGCCTGCTGTGCCTGCCGCTGCAGGACGAGCAGGCACGCGTCGCCGGCCTGCTGCTGGTGGCCAGCAGCGGCACCCGCGACCTGGAAGTGTTCACCGCCTCGCTGGCCAGCCTGGGTGCCTTCGCCCTGGCCCAGCACCAGCTGCTGCAACGCCTGCGCGCACCGCAGCCGCTGCAGAACGAGGAACACAGCGAACCGCTGCCCAGCGACTACGGCCTGATCGGCGGCAGCCCGGCCATGCGCGGCGTGTACCAGCTGATCGGCAAGGTGCTGCACAACCCCACCAGCGTACTGCTGACCGGCGAGACCGGCACCGGCAAGGAGCTGGTCGCCCGCGCCATCCATGACTGCGGTTTCCGCCGCAGCCAGGCGTTCATCGTGCAGAACTGCGCCTCGCTGCCGGAAAACCTGCTGGAGAGCGAACTGTTCGGCTACCGCAAGGGCGCCTTCACCGGCGCCGAGCGTGACCGCAAGGGCCTGTTCGACGCCGCCGACGGCGGCACCCTGTTCCTCGACGAGATCGGCGACATGCCCCTGGCCCTGCAGGCCAAGCTGCTGCGCGTGCTGCAGGAAGGCGAAGTGCGCCCGCTGGGCAGCACCCAGACGCACAAGGTCGACGTACGCATCATCGCCGCCACCCACCGCGACCTGCGCGCCCTGGTGGAAGAAGGGCGCTTTCGCGAAGACCTGTTCTATCGCCTGTCGCACTTCCCCATCGAGCTGCCGCCGCTGCGCGCCCGCGCCGAAGACATCCTGCGCCTGGCCCGGCACTTCGCCGAGAAGGCCAGCCACTTCCTGCAGCGCCAGCCGTGCCGCTGGTCCGACGCCGCCCTGGACCACCTGGCCGGCTACGCCTTCCCCGGCAACGTGCGCGAGCTCAAGGGCCTGGTGGAGCGTGCCGTGCTGTTGTGCGAAGGCGGCGAACTGCTGCCCGAGCACTTCAACCTGCAGCAGACCAGCGGCACCGACGACGGCTGCATGAACCTGCGCGAACGCATGGAGAAGGTCGAGCGCAACCTGCTGCTCGACTGCCTGCGCAAGAACCGTGGCAACCAGAGCCAGGCCGCCCGCGAGCTGGGCCTGCCGCGCCGCACCCTGCTGTACCGCATGAGCCGGCTGCAGATCAGCCAGGCCGATGTCTGAGCCGCCGCCCATGCAAACGACTTCCTCAATCACCGCCAGTGGAGAACCCGCGATGTCCCACCGCCTTCTGACCGTCACCCTGCTCGCCGCCCTGCTGTCCCTCGCCGGTTGCGGTGGCAACTACAAATCCAGCGACGGCGACTACCGCCCGCTGGGCGACTCGCAAGACGAACGCCGCGCCGACTGAGCGCAAGGAGCCCCCACCATGGAACTGGTATTCGACATCGTCAGCGCCCAGCAGTACGCCCCGGGACAGCTGAGCAGCATGACCTTCCGCAAGGCCGGCGGCGTGATCGGCCGTGGCGAGGACTGCGACTGGGCCATCCCGGACAGCAAGCGCATCCTCTCCAACCGCCATGCCCAGGTCAGCTACGCCGACGGTCACTTCTACCTGACCGACACCAGCAGCAACGGCGTGACCCTCAAGGACAACGGCGCGCGCCTGCCCAAGGGCGAGCCGCAGCGCATCGAACACGGCAACGTCTACTGCCTCGGTGAACTGGAGATCCGCGCCCGCGTGCTGCAGGACCCGGCGCAGTTCGAGGACAGCATCGGCCAGCGCCAGCACGCCGGCAGCATCATTCCCGACGACGCCTTCCTCGACCTCGACCCCATCGCCGCCCTGCAGCAGCAACCACGCGGCTACACCCCGCTGGACGAGTTCGCCGGCCTGGTGCAGTCGCCGGAAGAACAGCAGGCACGCACCCAGTACGCGCGCATCGACATGGAAAGCCTGCTGGTGCCCGAGCTGGTCGAGGACGTCACGCCCGAACCCGTGGCGCCGCCCCAGCCACAGCCGCGCCCGGCCCCTGCCGCCGAGCCACTGCCGGACGGTTTCTGGCAGCGTTTCGGCGAGGCCCTGGGAGTCAAGCTCGACGACCTCGATGCGGCCGCGCGCGAAGCCCTGGCCGTGCAGGCTGCACGCCTGCTCAAACAGAGCGTCGGCGGCCTGCAGCAGAGCCTGCGCACCCGCAGCGAGCTGAAGAACGAGCTGCGCCTGGCCCTGACCACCGTGCAGAGCGCCGGCAACAACCCGCTCAAGCAGGTCGGCGATGCCGGCGAAACCCTCAGCGCCCTGCTGCGCGGCAACAAGCCCGGCCAGCTGCCCGCCGAACAGGCCGTGGGCCGCGCCTTCCGCGACCTGCAGGCACACCAGGTGGCGCTGTACGCGGCCAGCCGCACGGCGGTGCAGGGCCTGTTCGAACAGTTCGCCCCGGAGCAGCTCGCCCTGCGCTTCGAGCAGGAGCGCAAGCCGCTGATCGCCACCGCCGGCAGCCGCTGGCGCGCCTACCAGCGCCACTTCCGTGCGCTGGAAAAGGACGACGACTGGAGCCAGCGCCTGTTCGCCCGCGACTTCGCCAAGACCTACGAAGAGCAGGTTCGCCTGATCGCCACCCTCAACACCGATTACCAGCCTTCCTAAGAAGCAAGGATGAATGCCATGCGCCGTCTTATCAGCCTTAGCCTGTTGACTCTGCTCGCCACCCTCGGTGGCTGCTCCAGCCTGTCGCCGTTTTCCGACACCACCAAGCTCGACCTGAAGCTGGCGGCCAGCGAGGACCTCAACCCCGACCTGCACGGTCGCCCCTCGCCCATCGTGGTGCGCCTGCTGGAGCTGAAGAACCCCTCGTCGTTCAACAACAGCGACTTCTTCTCGCTGTACCAGCGGCCCAAGGAATCGCTGATGCCCGACCTGGTCAGCTTCGAGGAACTGGAAGTGCGCCCCGGTGAAGAGCGCGAGTTGAAGCTGTCGGTACAGCCCGGCAGCCGTTACGTCGGGGTGATCGCCGCCTACCGCGACCTGCCGGAGGCCAGCTGGCGCTTCGTCGTCAGCCTGCAACCCAGCGAAATCAACCGGGCCGGCCTGCGCCTGGACAAACACGGCATCGCGCCGCTCAAGGAAGAGGACTGAGCAATGGAAATGCTCAAGGTTGTTTGGCAGGAAGGGATGCTCCTGCGCCCGCAGCACTTCCAGCAGAACGATCGCTACTTCGAGCACCAGCTCAAGTCGCGCTCGCGCCTGCAGGACGTCTATCCCTGGGGCTTCTTCAGTCTGGAGATCGACCGCCAGTTTCTCGGCATGGGCAAGCTGGTGCTCAGCCAGGCCAGCGGCGTGCTGCCGGACGGCAGCCTGTTCGAACTGGACGCCAGCCGCGAACCGCTGGCCCTGGACGTACCGCCGAACACGGCGGCCACCCCGGTGTACCTGGCCCTGCCGCTGGTTACCGGCAACCATATCGAGAGCCGCCGCCCGGAGCAGCAGGACGTACTGGCGCGCTACCGCGCCCATGACCTCGACGTGGCCGACTCCAACGCCGGCGACGCCATCGTCAGCCAGGTCAGCTGCGGCCGCCCGGACTTCCGCCTGCTGCTCGGCGACCAGCAGCACGACCAGGCCTTCGTCACCCTCAAGGTGGCGGAGATCTTCGACACCAGCCCGGACGGGGTGATCAGCCTCGACCCGGAATTCAGCCCGACCTTCCTGCACACCCAGGCCTCCAGCTACCTGCTGTCGTGCCTCAAGGAAGTGATCAGCCTGCTCGGCCACCGTGGCGACATCCTCGCCGAGCGCGTGCGTGCCGCCGGCAAGCTGGGCAATACCGAGGTGGGCGACTTCCTCATGCTGCAGCTGGTCAACCGCTACGAGCCACAGCTGCGCCACTACCTCAGCCTGGAGCAGATGCACCCGGAGCTGCTCTATCGCGAGCTGGTCGGCCTGCTCGGCGAGCTGGCCACCTTCGCCGCCGACCACAAGCGCCCACGCCTGGACAGCCGCTACCTGCACAACGACCAGGCCGGCAGCTTCCGCAAGCTGATGGAGGCCCTGCGCCAGGTGCTGTCGATGGTGCTGGAACAGCACGCCATCGAGCTGCCGCTGCAGCAGCGCCAGTACGGCATCCAGGTGTCGCCGCTGCAGGACCACAAGCTGCTCGGCAGCGCCACCTTCGTCCTCGCGGCCAACGCCCAGTGCGAGTCCGAGGAACTGCGCAAGCGCCTGCCGGCGCACCTGAAGATCGCCGCGGTGGAGCGCATCCGCCAGCTGGTCAACCTGCACCTGCCGGGCATCAAGGTCAAACCGCTGCCCGTGGCACCGCGGCAGATCCCGTTCCATGCCGGCAAGAGCTACTTCGCTCTGGAGTTCAGCGCCGAGGAACTGGCGCAGCTGGAAAGCTCCGGCGGCTTTGCCTTCCACGTGTCCGGCGACTTCGCCGGGCTTGAACTGAAATTCTGGGCGATCAGGAGCTGAACATGATCAGGGAAGCACAGGACACCACCGTCGTCCTCAGCCGCCAGGGCGAGAGCAGCGCACCGCGCGGCCCGCTCACCGACTTCAATGCACCGCGCTTCGAGCAGCTCGAAGAGCGCATGGTCTATGCCGCGCGCATGCGCCCGGCGGAGGTCTTCAACATCAGCTTCAACCCGCTGGTGGCCGCCGCCTCGCTGCTGCTCTCGGAGGTGGTGCGGCTGAAGACGAGCGCCGCCGCGGAGAACTTCGACGCGCTCAACGAGCGCCTCAACGTGGCGATCAAGCTTTTCGAGCATCGCGCCCTGCAGGAAGGGGTCGACGGTGGCCAGGTCATGGCCGCGCGCTACGTGCTGTGCACCGTGGTCGACGAGGCCGTGGTCACCACGCCCTGGGGCAACGAGAGCGCGTGGTCGCAGATGAGCCTGCTGTCGACCTTCCACAATGAGACCTTCGGCGGCGAAAAGTTCTTCCAGCTGCTCGAACACCTGTCGCGCAACCCGGTCAAGCACCTGCCCATGCTCGAGCTGATGTACATCTGCCTGTCGCTCGGCTTCGAGGGCAAGTACCGCGTGTTGCCGCGCGGCATGCTCGAACTGGAGGCGATCCGCGACAGCCTGTACCGGCAGATCCGCCAGCTGCGCGGTGACATCCCGCGCGAGCTGTCGCCGCACTGGGAAGGTCTCAAGGAAGGTCGCCGCCGGCTGGTACGCATCGTCCCGGGCTGGCTGGTAGCCGTCGCCACCGTCGCCGGCCTGGCACTGCTCTACGCCGGCTTCAGCTGGGTGCTGCACGAGCAACGCGGCACCGTGCTGCAACCCTATCAGGCGGCCGAGGTTGCCCCGGCCCCCGCACAAAACAATCAGGGATGATCTGAGATGAAGGACTTTCTCAAGAAAACCGCGGCCTTCTTCCGCAAGACCTGGGTCTGGAGCCTGTGCCTGGTCCTGGTACTGGCCCTGCTGATCTGGTTCGTCGGCCCGCTGCTGGCGGTGGCCGACTCCAAGTTCTGGGAATCGGCGGCCAGCCGCCTGGTCAGCATCAGCCTGCTGTTCCTGGCCTGGGGCCTGTTCATCGTCTTCATCAGCTGGCGCGCCAACGTGCGCAAGAAGAAGGAAGCCGAGGACGTCGACGCCCAGGAACGCCTGCGCCGCGAAGGCCTGATCAGCGAGGAGCAGGTCGAACTGCGCGGCCGCTTCAAGCAGGCCCTGCGTACCCTGAAGACCTCCAGTCTGTACCGCGGCCGTAGCGAGAAGTGGCGCAACGAGCTGCCCTGGTACCTGCTGCTCGGCGCCGAGGGCAGCGGCAAGACCAGCCTGCTGGAGTTCTCCGGCCTGGACTTCCCGCTGAACAAGGGCGACGAGCGCCGCCTGACCAAGGACGTCGGCGGCACCCGCTACTGCGACTGGTATTTCGCCGACCACGCCGTGCTGATCGACACCGCCGGCCGCTACCTGACCCAGCCCGACGTGGCCGTGGACAGCCGCGCCTGGCATACCCTGCTGAGCCTGCTGCGCAAGCGCCGCGCACGCCCGCTCAACGGCGTACTGGTCAGTGTGCCGGTCGACACCCTGCTGTATGCCAGCGAGCTGGAGCTGGAAAACTACGCCCGCCAGCTGCGCCAGCGCCTGCACGAACTGCACGCCGAGCTGCGCGCCGAAGTACCGGTGTACCTGGTACTGAGCAAGGCCGACAAGGTCATGGGCTTCGACGAGTTCTTCGACCAGCTGACCCGCGAGGAGAGCGACCAGGTGCTCGGCGCCAGCTTCCGCAAGGGCCAGGTCGCCACCGACGCCGCCGTGGTCCGCCAGGAGTTCGAGGAACTGCTGCGCCGCCTCAACAGCCAGGTGATCATGCGCCTGCACCAGGAGCGCGACACCCAGCGTCGTGGCCATATCCTCGACTTCCCGCACCAGCTCGGCCAGCTCGGCGAGCGCCTGTGCCTGCTGGTGGAACTGGCCTTCAGCGGCAACCGCTACCAGCGCTCCAGCCAGCTGCGCGGCTTCTACCTGACCAGCGCGCCGCAACTGCAGGAGCTGCTCGACCCGAGCACCACCGGCATCGGCCGCAACCTCGGCCTGGCCGGCAGCAGCCTGCCAACCTACCGCAGCGGCCGCGCACGCTTCATCAATCAGCTGCTCAGCCGGGTGATCTTCCCCGAGGCCGAACTGGCCGGGCTGGACGACAAGGAAATCCGCCGTATCGACTGGCGCCAGCGCGCCCTGTATGCCGGCGCGGCAGCCTGCCTGCTGCTGTTCGGCCTGTTCTGGGGCGCCAGCTACTCGGCCAACCACGGCCGCCTCGAACAGCTGCGCGAACTGGCGCTCAAGCTCGACCGTGACGGCGAGAGCCTCAACGCCCAGGACGAAGCCAAGCAGGTACTGCCGCTGCTGGACGGCAGCTACGCCGCGACCCAGGTGTTCCCGAGCAGCGACGACGCCCGCCTGCTGGAGCGTGGTGGCCTGTATCAGGGCCCCAACGTGCAGCCGGAGGTGCATGCCGCCTACCGTCGGCAACTGGAAAGCGAACTGCTGCCGCGCGTGGCACGGCAACTGGAAGGGCAGATCCGCGCCAACCGCGACGACCGCGAGCTGCTGCTCGGCAGCCTGCGTGCCTACCTGATGCTCAACCTGGAAGAGCGCCGTGACCCGGCCTTCATGCAGGACTGGCTGGCCGCCGACTGGTCGCTGCGCTACGCCGGTGACGAACCCACCCAGAAGGACCTCAACAGCCACTTCCAGCGCCTGCTGAGCGAACCCTTCGGCGCCTACCCGCTGAACGACAACCTGGTGGCCGAGGCACGGCAGATCCTGCGCAGCGAGTCGCTGGCCAAGGTGGTCTACCGCATGCTCCGCGACCAGGCCCGCAGCCTGCCGGAGTACCGCATCGCCCAGGCCCTCGGTGCCCAGGCACCGTTGCTGCTCGGCAGCGACTACGCCATCCCCGGCCTGTACACGCAGAAGGGCTATCAGCAGTTCTTCGTCGCCCAGGGCCTCGGCCTGGTGCGCGAGATCCTTGCCGACAACTGGGTACTGGGTGAGGGCAACGCCCTCAGCGAGAAGGACCTCAGCCGCCTGATGGTGGAGCTGGAGCAGCTGTACTTCCGCGACTACGCCAACTACTGGGGCGAGGCCGTGGCCCAGCTGGGCCTGGAGCCGATCGGCAACACCGCCCAGGGCATCGTCACCCTGACCGCGCTGACCGCGGCCAACTCGCCGCTGCTACAGGTGCTGGTGGAAGTGCGTGACAACACCCGCTTCGACCTGCCGGCCGCCGCCGACCAGGTCGACGATCTGGCTGCCCAGGCCAAGCTCGGCAAGAAGGCCAAGCTGGCCGCCGCAGCCGCCGGCAAGGGCCTCGACGCCGTCGCCAAGAGCATGCCGGACACCGCGCGCAAGGCCCTGCAACGCCGTTTCGAACCGCTGCACCGTCTGCTCGACAGCAACGGCGGTGCCGGCCCGGAGCTGGCCGCCACCCTGCAGGCGCTGGATGCCCTGCAGCTGCAACTGACCAGCCTGGCCCACGCCAGCTCACCGGAGCAGTCCGCCTTCGAGATGGCCAAGGCACGCATGCAGGGCCGGCCGGACGCGATCAACCAGGTTCGCGGCAGCGCCGCCCGCCTGCCGCAACCGGTAGCCAACTGGCTGACCCTGGTCGCCGACGACAGCTGGCAGCTGGTGCTGAACGACGCCTACGACTACCTGAACAAGCGCTATCGCAGCGAGCTGTACAGCTTCTACAAGGAGTCGCTGCTCAAGCGTTACCCGTTCAGCGCCAAGAGCGAGAGCGACGTGGCCATCGCCGACTTCCGCGAGTTCTTCAAGGCCGACGGCGTCGCCGATGCCTTCGTCGATCGCTACCTCAAGGCCTTCGTCAGCGACAGCGACGGCAAGTACCAGCTGCGCCGCATGGACGGCCAGGGCCTGCCGTTGTCGCCGGTGTTCCTCAGCCAGATGAACCGCACCCAGGTCATCCGCCGCAGCTTCTTCGCCGAGAACCCGGCCGAGCCGCAGGTGCTGTTCAAGATGGAGCCCTTCGCCCTGGACTACAGCCTCAACCGCGCCGACTTCCGTTTCGGTGGCCAGCAGATGGAATACCGCCACGGCCCGATCGTCTCCACCGCCTTCCGCTGGCCGGCCGAGGGCGCCAGCGAGCGCACCAGCCTGGTCCTCGAAGAACAGGGCGGGCGCCGCGTCGGCATCGAGAAGAACAGCGGGCCCTGGGCACTGTTCCGCCTGCTCGACATGATGCAGGTGGAGAACCACAGCGGTCGTGACGTGCTGCTGGTGAAGGCCAATCTGGATGGTCTGCAGGCCAAGTACCTGTTGCACAGCCAGCGCTCGCCGAACCCCTTCGATGCCAGCCTGCTGCGCCAGTTCAAGCTGCCGGCGACCCTCTGATGAAGGTCGCCCAACGCCTCTGGTCCAGCGCCGCGCGCACCGATACCGGCAAGGTGCGCGCACGCAACGAGGACGCCTTTCTCGACCAGCCGCAGCAGGGCCTGTGGGTGGTCGCCGATGGCATGGGCGGGCACCAGGCCGGCGACCTGGCCAGCCGCCTGATCGTCGAGAGCCTGGCCGAGCTGCCGGCGGGCCTGGATTTCGAGGACCGCCTGGACGCCGTGCGCGACTGCCTGCACCGGCTCAATCGCCACCTCAGCCTGGGCCTGACCCTGACCGCCGAGACGCCCAACCTGCTGGTCGGCAGCACCGTGGTGGCACTGCTCGCCGACGGTAGCCGGGTGGCCTGCCTGTGGGCCGGCGACAGCCGTTGCTACCTGTTGCGCGGACGCCAGCTGTTCCAGCTGACGCGCGATCACTCGCTGCTGCAGCAACTGCTGGACGAGCGCGGCATGAGCCCGGAGCAGGCCGCGCGCCAGCCCGGTGCCCATGCCCTGACCCGGGCCGTCGGCGCCGCCGAGGAGCTGCAGCTGGACATCCTCGAACTGGAAAGCCTGCCCGGCGACGTCTTCCTGCTGTGCAGCGACGGCCTCTACCAGGATCTCGACCACGACCTGCTCACCGCCGCCCTGCTGCGCCCCAGCCCGCAACTGGCCCTGCAGCGCCTGTTCGACCTGGCCCTACAAGGCCCTGCACGCGACAACCTCAGCGCCGTGGTGATCAACCGATGAACGCCGAAGCCCAGGCCTGCAGCGCCGACCTCACCGTCATGGCAGGGGCCAGCCCGAAGCGCGTCGCGCGGCCGCTGCCCGAGGGTTTGCCGCAACTGCTCGGCGGCCGTTACCAGATCGAGCGCCTGCTCGGCGTCGGCGGTATGGGCGCGGTGTACCGGGCCCGCGACCTGCTGCGCGAACAGTTCGGCGAACCACAGCCCTGGGTGGCGCTGAAGACCCTCAGCGAGGACTTCGCCGAATACCCGGACGCCAGCGCCCTGCTCTACAGCGAGTTCGCCCTCACCGCACGCCTCAGCCACCGCAATCTGGTGCGCTTCTACAGCTTCGAGGTCGACCCGGCCTGCCAGCGCGCCTTCATCACCATGGAGCTGCTCAGCGGCAACACCCTCGACCATGTGCTGCACCAGTACCCCAGCGGCCTGCCCTGGGCCGAGGCGCAGCGCATTATCGTCAGCCTGCTCGAAGCCCTGCGCTACGCCCATGAGCAGGGCGTGCTGCACGGCGATCTCAAACCGAGCAACCTGATGCTCGGCGACGACGATATCCGCCTGTTCGACTTCGGTCTCGGCCAGGCCCGCGAAGGTTTCCTGCAGGGCCTGCCACGCCTGGCCCGCAGCCGCTTCGCCGCGTGGACACCGCGCTACGCCGCCCCGGAACTGCTCGATGGCGCGCCGCTCACCGCGTGCGCCGACGTCTATTCCGTGGCCTGCGTGATCTACGAACTGTGCAGCGGCCAACATCCTTTCCGCCGGCAAAGTGCTAAACAGGCACTGGCAATGGAACTGCCGCTGGAAGCCCCCGCAGACCTGCCCCGTGCGCACTGGCCGGCTCTGCGTCGCGCGCTGGCATTCGACCCCGCCCAACGCGGCACCCTGGGCGAACTGCTAAGCACCTTCAGCCCCCAGCGCCCGACGACTTCGCTGCTCGCGCGCCTGCTGCGCCGCCCGGCCTGACGCGGCCCCTCGACAAGGACGATCACATGTTCAACCCCGCCAACCAGACCCACTTCAGCCTGACCCTCGACGGTATCGAGCACGACCTGCAGGTGCTCGAGTTCAGCGGTCGCGAGTCCCTCGACCAGCCTTACCGCTTCGAGGTGGAACTGGTCAGCGAACGCCCCGACCTGGACCTGGCCGAGTTGCTTGGCAAACCGGCCTTCCTCGCCTTCGCCCCGGACGGCAGCGGCATTCACGGCCTGGTTCACGACGCCGGCCAGGGCGAGTCCGGCAAGCGCCTGACCCGCTACCGCCTGACGCTGAGCCCCAAGCTGACCTGGCTCGGCTATCGCAGCAATCAGCGCATCTTCCAGCACCTCAGCGTGCCGCAGATCATCGCCAGCATCCTCGAAGAACACGGCATCCTCGGTGGCGCCTACCGCTTCCAGCTCGGCCCCACCGTCTACCCCGAGCGCGACTACTGCGTGCAGTACGACGAGAGCGATCTGCACTTCATCCAGCGCCTGTGCGAGGAAGAAGGCATTCACTACCACTTCGAGCACTCGGCCGAGCAGCATGTGCTGGTGTTCGGCGACGACCAGACCGGCTTTCCCAAGCTCGGCCAGCCCACCGCCTACGTGCAGGACAGCGGCATGGTCGCCGACGAACCGGTGATCAAGCGCTTCAACCTGCGCCTGGCGACCCGCAGCAACCGGGTGACCCGTCGTGACTACGACTTCGAACAACCACGCCTGCTCCTGGAAAGCGGTGCCAAGGCCGAATTCCAGCCGCCTCTGGAAGACTACGACTACCCCGGCCGCTACACCGAGCGCACGCGCGGCAAGCACCTGAGCCAGCGCGCCCTGGAACGCCACCGCAGCGACTACCAGCTGGCCCAGGGTGAAAGCGACCAACCGCGCCTGGTCAGCGGCCATCTGCTGGAAATCTCCGACCACCCGCGCCACGAATGGAACGACCTGTGGCTGCTGCAGGAAGTTCTGCACGAAGGCAAACAACCGCAGGTGCTGGAAGAATCCATCACTAGTTTCCTCGGCGGCAGTCTCCCCTCTCCCATTCATGGGAGAGGGGCCAGGGGAGAGGGCCATGACACCTTCAAACAGGGCTACCGCAACCGCTTCACCGCCACCCCCTGGGACGTGCTGCACCGCCCGCCCCTGCTGCACCCGAAACCCAAGGTGCTGGGCAGCCAGAGCGCCGTGGTCACCGGGCCTCAGGGCGAAGAGATCCATTGCGACCAGTACGGCCGGGTAAAAGTCCAGTTCCACTGGGACCGCGAGGGCCAGGCCGACGACACCAGCAGCTGCTGGCTGCGCGTCAGCTCCAGCTGGGCCGGCGACCGCTACGGCGGCATCGCCATCCCGCGTGTTGGCATGGAG
>NZ_LSOF01000012.1:29161-29246 GCF_001592875.1 Pseudomonas sp. BMS12
TCTGCTCCTGGCCCTTGCGGTCTTCGATGCGCAGTTCGTTGTAGCCGCCGCCACCGGGTGAGCTGAGGGTCTTGAATACCGTGCG
>NZ_LSOF01000012.1:29303-108382 GCF_001592875.1 Pseudomonas sp. BMS12
AACTGCGCATCGAAGACCGCAAGGGCCAGGAGCAGATCTATATCCACGCCCAAAAGGACTGGGACGAGAACGTCGAGAACGACCAGAAGATCCGCATCGGCCACGAACGACACGACAGGGTGGAGGCCAACAGCTACACCGAGCTCAAGGCCGAGGAGCACCACACCACCCAGCTTGATCGCAAAGTGGAAGTGAAGGCAGAAGACCACCTGACCATCGCCCAGAACCAGCACATCAAGCTCGGCACCGCCCAGCTGACCAAGGCCGGCCGCGAGATCCACCTCAAGGCCGGGCAGAAAATGGTCATCGAAGCCGGCGTCGAACTCACCCTCAAGGCCGGCGGCAGCTTCATAAAACTCGACCCCGGCGGCATCACCCTGGTCGGCCCCCTGGCCAAACTCAACGCCGGCGGCGCGCCGGGGTCAGGTACCGGGATTGCCCTCAAGCAACCGCTGCAGCCGGGGATGGCGGACAGGGACAAGGCGGGGAATCTGTTGGACGAGGCGGCAGTAAATAGCAGGGAAAACGTTCTTCTATCCCCCCTGCGCATGCTCAACTTCTCCAGCTAAATCAGGACTCGCGCATCACCAGATGCCTCCAAGGAACAGGACAGATTCATATCGCCATGGCAGACAACACACCAATCAAGTGGGCTTATCCCTTCCCAGCCAAACCAACCTCGACTGGCAGCAGCGCTAGCGACACCAGCAACCCTGAGTTGTATTTCCAGGCGCTGGCAAAAGCCAAAGACGGCTTCTATCCGATGGGTGCCAGTGGCTTATGGCATGGCGGCGTGCACTTCGACGAAGGTACGGCTACCTGCCTCGATCAGTCAGAGGTGAAGTGCATTGCCGACGGCGAAGTGGTCGCCTATCGGATCGACGAGCAGTACCCCAGAACTACCTATGGTGAAGGCCCGACAGCAGTACATCTGCCATTCTCGACCGGCTTCGTACTGGTCAAACACCTGCTGAAGTTCCCAGCTCTACCGGTCGAACCGAGCACAGACGAAGCCGCAGTCACCACGCCAACCGCCACACCGGAGCTGACCTTCTACAGCTTGTATATGCACCTGTTGGACTGGGCTGGTTATCAGGCCCAACCCAGCATGAAACGCCCCAGCTTTTGGGGTAATGGCTTGTGCAAGGTAAAAGCCGATGCACCGGACAAGCTGCAGGGACTAAACGTCCGCGCCCACTACAAGGTAGCCCTCGGCCACGCGGATCGATCAGCCTACGAGAATATCCTGGCGACACTGCCTCGCGGCACAATCGTCGAGGCAGAGAGCGGATCTGAAGCCGAGCATGGCAACTGGATAAAACTGGCCAGCATCACGCCGGCTATCGACGGTCTTGAGCCCAGCAACTGCTGGGCTTACAAACCAGAGATGAAAAGTCTGGGCGACAGTCGCTATCTAGTAAGCGAAGGTGCCAAAGACCCTATCGCACCAACGCAGCAGGGGCTCAATGTGCGATCAGCCAGCTCCAAGGGCGACATCATTGCCCTTCTGCCGGTTGGTGCGCAGCTACGCATCAGCTCGGATGGCGCAGCGAGCAAGTACCGCAAACTGGAAGAGATCATCAGCGGCGCCCCTGTACCTGCTCTGTCTGCCGACAGCAGTGGCAAGCTTCCAGGCTATGTCTGGCTGGACTTTCTGGAGACCACCAACGAACCCAAGGCTCATGACGGCAGCGTGGTGGTGCTGGATCAACCGGTAGCCATCAAGGCAGGCGAGCTGATTGGACATATCGGCCAATACCAGAACTTCGACGATGCACGCCCCAGATCGGTGCTGCACCTGCAAACCTTTACCTGCGACGATCTTCCCGCCTTTATCGAGCAGTGCCGCTCTTTAGCAGAGAAGTTGCCAGACGATCAAAAAACCCTGATCAAGGTACATGTCGATACCAAGATGGCCCAGGCGCCTGCAGCGGATAGCACGGTCGCTGCGGAACGGAACGTAAGGCTGTGCAGCGACTCCCCCAAGGAAGGCTGCTGGGCCAAGGTGCAGCAATATGTGGAACTCAAAGCCAAGAAGGCTGGATTCGGTGCTTATGACAGCGCGAAGAACTGCTACCCGATGGATGCCGCCAAGAAGGCCGAGCTGGCCAGCGAGTTTGGCCTTGCCGAGGATGAGCTCCCTGACTCTGCCGAGTTTCTCTTGGAAAGCTACAAGGATGACGGCAGCGACATGCACTCCGGCAAGAGTGGCATCCCGGCAACTCACGTACGGCGCAAAGTCGGACTGCGCCTGAAGACACCGCTTTGGGTACAACGCAGCCAATTGAGCGAAAACGGTCAGCGTGTCAGCACCAGCGGTGAGCTTCCCGCCTGGAAAGACTTCCCTCTGAGTAATGGACTGGACGGTAAATTGTGTGGCTATGAGCGCATTTTGCAGCGCGCATCCTGGAGCAGCCTTGATCATCAACACAAAGCCATAGCCCCCGACAATATTCGCTGGTGGTACGTCAATGTGGCTGACGCCAGTGGTAAGGACATCTCCGGCTGGGCTCCGGAGCTAGACCCAATCATTACGCTGCACTCCCCGTGGGAGTGGGCGGGTTTTACCTCTATCGAGGATCAGCAGCCAATGGACGCACAGCTCGCCCGCCAACTCAATGCCGAAGGCAGCCTCCGTGGCTCGGAGCCTGAGCGCTATCAAGCCAAGATAGACGCCACGGAACGTGGCCCAGTTCTTAGCAAGTTATACGACATCATTGATCTACCAGGTGCCGATAATCGAAAAGACAGGAAATTGACTGCCGATGAAATTCGAACCGCTCTCGGAAAACCTTGGCTCGCTCAGCAGCTTTCGCAGCTAGTGACCAAGTACGAAAGTGAGTGGTTTTGGAATAAAGGTAAATGGAATGCGCTTGATTCATTACTGGCGCCAAACCCAGACCAATCTAACCCTAATTGGGAAGCAGAGAAAAAACGCATTGAAACACTGAGTTGGTGGGAGCAATTAAATAGCAAGCACGCTATAGGCCCTATAAACAAAACCTGGAACATCCATCCAATTGGCATACTGAACAGTTTTTCTAAAGAATCAGCTAACCTTATTACACTTGAAATGCTTAACACGGCGAAACCTAGCACAGATGAAGAATATTATATATCCATACTTCCTTACTTAAACAAGTACGCCAGAGCCTACAACATAGACTCTCCTCTACTAATAGCACACTTCCTCTCTCAGGTCGGCCATGAGAGTGGATTTAAAGTAAAATCAGAAGACCTAAATTATTCTGCAAAAAGAATGAGAGAGGTTTTTGGCTGCAAAAGAAACATAAAAGGATATAACAAAGAAACTGATGAATGCCTTATTCTCCCGCGCCTAAGACCTAAGCTGTGGTCAGAAGAAAGCAAGTATGCTCACAACGCAGAAAATCTTGGAAATTATGTATATGCAGAAAAAAATGGGAATGCTGACGAAGCAAGTGGTGATGGTTACAAATATAGAGGGCGCGGAATAATCCAACTAACCACAAAAAACAATTATATAAGCTATAACAGAATCCATAATGAAAAAAATCCAGAAGACCCTCAAGATTTCATAAACAATCCAGATCTAATAATTGAAAATCTCGAATACGGAATAGAGTCCGCTTTTGTCTGGTGGGACATGAACAAACTAAATATTCAAATAGAGAATTCATACTCCCGGCGAGGCGAAGAAAACATCAAAGAACATGTCGCTGACATTTCTGAAATTGTAAATGGTGGGACCATAGGCTTGCCGGAGAGAGTTAAGTTATTCAATAAAGTAAGAGAAATAGTCAAAAAGGAATTAACACATTGAGATACATATTTCTACTCTTATTTTTTCTCTCATCCAATATAAAAGCCATAGAAATCCAATTAGATCCGAAATTTTTAGAGCGGGAGAAAATTAAACTCAATTATGTAGAAAGCCCAACAGGCGGACATGACTTGAGGGGAGAGCTTGTCTCCCCTAGTGGGAAAATAACAGTCCTACCTGATGACTGCCCCTCAGAAGGAGGAGACCCTCAACTAGGAGAAGTATATACACTAAATTTACCGCATGAATTATTGATAATAAACTGCATATATCAAATAAATCACAGCGGGCTGGGTATAAAGGGAAAGGATTACAAGGCGCTAGTATTTGAAAACAAAGACAAGAAGATATATCAACGCAAGGATATTGAGAAGTTAATTTCTGGCTATGAGGGGTCATCAGAAGACGGAGATTACTATTATTTTTACTACAATGACAAAACACTCGCAACATTAAAAATAATCGAATCATCCGCCAACTCAAACGAAGACTCTCTAATATTAGCGCATAAGGTTATATTAATGAGGCTTAAAAATCATGATTACGGCGCGATAGAGAACTACGCCTCAGTCAATAGAGTTAAAAACCTAATATCAACCCATCCGATAACACTGGAAACATCCGGCGCATACAACGACATCGGATATTCATTATCAGAAATAGGCAAAGAAAAAGAGGCATTAGATTTATTCTATGCAATAGAGAAAATATCTCCAGAAAGAACAGTTTTAATGCTAAACATAGCGGACTCTTTATGGAGAAAGAACGAAAGAAAACAGGCAAAAGAATATTATTTAAAATATAAAAAGAACATGGACAAAACAGGACGAAGTAAACGCATACCTTCGCGCGTTGAGGAAAGAATAAAATAGCAAGACAATAGGAGACGGATCACGCTTTCTGTGCGTAATTTTGGTCCGCCACCTATTTACCAGACGCTGAAAAGCTGACTATCCGAGCATGGTTCAGCGTGGCAAGCAGTAGGGCTCAGAGATGTATCTCTGCGCCTTTGATGCCAAGTAGCCGAAGGTCTTCGATCAAGCTATTAAGGTCGCAAAAAGACTCCACTTGCTCCTGGTCATCGACCAGGAAGAAGCTAGTGCCCACTCCCTTCTTCAACAGCACGATCCATTCCCGGGTATTGGCCGGATTGGCGATGATATGGGTGTCAAAAAGCACACCCTGAGCCTGCTTGCTCTGTATGTCCTCACGTCGCATCAGCTGCCCCCCTGCTTACTCAACCGTCACGCTCTTGGCCAGGTTGCGCGGCTGGTCTACATCCGTGCCCTTGAGCACCGCCACGTAGTACGACAGCAGCTGCAGCGGCAGGGTATAGAGGATCGGCGCCAGTACGTCGTGGATATGCGGCATGGCTACCACGTGGGTGCCTTCGCCGTTGCCCAGGCCGGCCTGTTCGTCGGCAAAGACGATCAGCTGGCCGCCGCGGGCGCGGACTTCCTGCAGGTTGGATTTGAGTTTTTCCAGCAGTTCGTTGTTCGGCGCCACGGTAACTACCGGCATGTCGGCGTCGACCAGGGCCAGCGGGCCGTGCTTGAGCTCGCCGGCCGGGTAGGCTTCGGCGTGGATGTAGGAGATTTCCTTGAGCTTGAGCGCGCCCTCCATGGCCACCGGGAACTGAGCACCACGGCCGAGGAACAGGGTGTGGTGCTTCTCGGCGAACAGTTCGGCGACTTTCTCCACGGTCTTGTCCATGGCCAGTGCTTCGCCGAGGCGAGTCGGCAGGCGGCGCAGTTCCTCCACCAGCTCTGCGGCGACACCGGCTTCCAGTCGACCATTCACCTGACCGAGGGCCAGGGTCAGCAGCAGCAGGCCGACCAGTTGGGTGGTGAAGGCCTTGGTCGAGGCCACACCGATTTCCGGGCCGGCCAGAGTCAGCAGACACAGGTCGGACTCGCGTACCAGCGAGCTGGTGCCGACGTTGCAGATGGCCAGGCTGGCCAGATAACCGGCTTGCTTGGCATTACGCAGGGCGGCCAGGGTGTCGGCGGTCTCACCGGACTGGGAGATGGTGACGAACAGGCTGTCGGGCTGCACGGCGACCTTGCGGTAGCGGAACTCGCTGGCCACTTCGATCTGGCAGGGAATGCCGGTCAACGCCTCCAGCCAGTAACGGGCGACCATGCCGGCGTGGTAGCTGGTGCCGCAGGCAACGATCTGCACGTTGCGCACCTTGGCGAACAGCTCGGCGGCCTGCGGGCCGAAGGCCTGGACCAGCACATGGTCGCTGCCCAGGCGGCCTTCCAGGGTGTGTTGCACGACCTTCGGCTGCTCGTGGATTTCCTTGAGCATGAAGTGACGGTACTCGCCCTTGTCAGCGGCCTCGGCACCTTCGTGGTACTGCACGGCTTCACGCTGCACGGATTGCCCGGCGACATCCCAGATTTGCAGGCTGTCGCGGCGAATTTCGGCGATATCGCCTTCTTCCAGGTAGACAAAACGGTCAGTGACCTGACGTAGGGCGAGCTGGTCGGAGGCAAGGAAGTTCTCGCCCAGACCCAGGCCGATCACCAGTGGGCTGCCGCTGCGGGCGGCGAGGATACGATCCGGCTGCTGGGCGCTGACGACCGCCAGGCCATAGGCACCATGCAGCTCGGGGATGGCAGCCTTGAGTGCGGCGGTAAGGTCACCCAATTCGGCCAGCTTGTGGTGCAGCAGGTGGACGATGGTCTCGGTGTCGGTGTCTGAGGTGAACACATAGCCCAGGCCCTTGAGGCGCTCGCGCAATTCTTCGTGGTTCTCGATGATGCCGTTGTGCACCACGGCCAACTGTTCCGCAGAAAAGTGCGGGTGGGCATTGCGTTCGCTCGGCGCTCCGTGGGTGGCCCAGCGGGTGTGGGCGATACCCAGGTGGCCGGTCAGCGGCTCGCCGGCCAGCGCCTGCTCCAGCTCGGCGACCTTGCCGACACGGCGACGACGCTGCAGTTCGCCGGCCTGGGTAAATACCGCCACGCCGGCGCTGTCATAGCCGCGGTATTCGAGGCGCTTGAGGCCTTCGACCAAGATCGGGGTGATGCTGCGTTCGGCGACGGCGCCAACGATGCCACACATGGCTGTTCTCCTTCAGGGCTGGGCGCTGGCGATGATCAACTGGACCCCGCGCGCACGTATCTGTTCGGCCACCCGGCTATCCAGGCGGTCGTCGGTAATCAGGGTCTGGACGCTGCCCCAGGGCAGTTCCAGGTTGGGAATCTTGCGGCCGACCTTGTCGCTCTCGACCATCACCACCACATCGCGCGCCACTTCGGCCATGACCCGGGACAGGCCGAGCAGCTCGTTGAAAGTGGTGGTCCCGCGCTCCAGGTCGATACCGTCGGCGCCGATGAACAGCTGGTCGAAATCGTAGGAGCGCAGTACCTGCTCGGCCACCTGGCCCTGGAACGACTCCGAATGCGGGTCCCAGGTGCCGCCGGTCATCAACAGCACCGGCTCGTGTTCGATGTCGCGCAGGGCATTGGCCACATTCAGCGAGTTGGTCATCACCACCAGCCCAGGCTTGCGGCCCAACTGCGGAATCATCGCCGCCGTGGTGCTGCCACTGTCGATGATGATGCGTGCATGTTCGCGGATCAGCCCCACTGCGGCGCGGGCGATGGCCTGTTTGATGGGGGAAACGGGTTGTGCCGGTTCGCCGATCAGCTCTTGCGGCATGGGGACCGCACCGCCGTAGCGGCGCAACAGCAGACCGTTGCGCTCCAGCTCGGCCAGGTCCTTACGAATCGTAACTTCGGAGGTGGCGAAGTGCTGCGCCAGGGCATCCACGACCACCTCGCCCTGCTCGGCGAGCAGGGCGAGGATCGCATGACGGCGCTGGGGCGTATTGCGTTTCGACATTTAAGTTTCGATTCGAAAGATAAGTGCACGAATCAAAACCTAATGAAAGCTTTTGGTCAAGCGGCAGATGGACGAAAGGCGGCCAAAGCCGCCTTTCGCTTAAACCGAAGAATTCCTACTTCGGCGCCTTTTGCGGCCGTTTCCAGCTTTCGATATTGCGCTGCTTGGCGCGGCCGACAGCCAGGGTTTTGGCCGGCACATCCTGGGTCACGGTGGAGCCGGCGCCGGTAGTGGCGCCATCACCGAGAGTCAGCGGTGCCACAAGCGAGCTGTTGGAGCCGATGAACACGTCCTCGCCCATTACGGTGCGGGACTTGTTGGCGCCGTCGTAGTTGCAGGTGATGGTGCCTGCGCCGATGTTGGTCCGTGCGCCGATCTCGGCGTCGCCCAGGTAGCTCAGGTGACCGGCCTTGGCACCCTCACCCAGCACCGCGTTCTTCAACTCGACGAAGTTCCCGACATGGGCCTTGGCACCCAGTTTGGCGCCGGGGCGCAGTCGGGCGAACGGGCCGCAGTCGGCGCCCTCGCCCAGCTCGGCACCTTCCAGGTGGCTATTGGCTTTGACGATGGCGCCTTTGCGCAGGGTGCTGTTCTTGATTACGCAGTTGGGGCCGATCTGCACGTTATCTTCGATGACGACCTGGCCTTCGAGAATCACGTTGACGTCAATCAGCACATCGCGACCGACCGTAACCTCGCCACGCAGATCGAAGCGGGCCGGATCGAGCAGGGTCACGCCCTGGACCATCAGGCTGCGCGCGGCGCGCTGCTGGTAGTAGCGCTCCAGCTGAGCCAGCTGGATACGGTCGTTAGCGCCGAGCACTTCCATCTCGTCCTTGGCGGTTTCGGTGGCCACTACCAGGCCGTCGGCCACCGCCATGGCGATCACGTCGGTGAGGTAATACTCGCCCTGGGCGTTGCTGTTGGACAGCCGGCCAAGCCAGTCGCCGAGACGCTTGCCCGGTACGGCGAGGATGCCGGTATTGCCTTCGCGAATGGCGCGCTGGGCCTCGCTGGCGTCCTTGTGTTCGACGATGGCCTGCACCACGCCGGCCTGGTCGCGAATGATGCGGCCGTAACCGGTCGGATCGACCAGATTAACGGTCAACAGGCCGAGCTGAGCGTCGCTGGCCTGTGCCAGCAAGCCTTGCAGGGTCTCGACCCGGGTCAACGGCACATCGCCGTAGAGGATCAGCACCTTGTCCGCCTCGATGTGCGGCAGCGCCTGAGCCACGGCATGGCCGGTACCCAGCTGCTCGGCCTGCAGCACAAAGTCGACGTCATCCGCCGCCAGGCGCTCACGCACCAGTTCCGCGCCATGCCCGATCACCACATGAATCTTGCGGGGAGAAAGCTGACGTGCCGTATCGATGACGTGGCCGAGCATGGACTTGCCGGCGACCGGATGCAGCACCTTGGGCAGGGCCGAACGCATGCGGGTGCCCTGGCCGGCGGCGAGGATGACGATATCGAGGGACATGTGGAGATCCTGAGCAGACACAGGCGCATGAGCACCTGTGGATAAAAACGGCAGAAAAGAAAAAGGGTAGCCAAGGCTACCCTTTCTCCCAACGCTGTTGAAGCCGGAGGCCTTAGCCGCCGAACTTCTTGCGCAGTTGCTGGACGGTGCGCAGCTGGGCTGCAACCTCGGCCAGGTGAGCGGCGGCGGAACCGTAGTCGAACTCCGCGCCTTGCTCGTGCAGAGCCTTCTCGGCGGCCTTGAGGGCCTCCTGGGCTGCAGCTTCGTCGATGTCGGCAGCGCGCTGCACGGTGTCGGCCAGGACCTTCACCATGTTCGGCTGGACTTCGAGGAAGCCACCAGAGATGTAGAACACCTCCGCTTCGCCACCCTGCTTGATCAGACGGATCGGACCCGGCTTGAGGTCGGTGATCAGTGGCGCGTGGCCCGGGGCGATACCGAGATCACCCAGGTTGCCGTGCGCAATCACCATCTCGACCAGACCGGAGAAGATCTCCGCTTCTGCGCTGACGATGTCGCAATGGACTGTCATAGCCATATCTAGCCTCACATGAGCGCCCGTTGCCGGGCGCACAGGGGATTACAGTTTCTTGGCTTTCTCGATTGCTTCGTCGATGCTGCCAACCATGTAGAACGCCTGCTCCGGCAGGTGATCGTAGTCACCTTTCAGAATGCCGCTGAAACCAGCGATGGTGTCCTTCAGGGAAACGTACTTGCCTGGCGAGCCGGTGAAGACTTCGGCCACGAAGAACGGCTGCGACAGGAAGCGCTGGATCTTACGAGCGCGGGCTACCAGTTGCTTGTCGTCTTCGGACAGTTCGTCCATGCCGAGGATCGCGATGATGTCCTTCAGCTCTTTGTAGCGCTGCAGCACGTACTGAACGCCGCGAGCGGTGTCGTAGTGCTCCTGGCCGATGACGTTCGGATCCAGCTGACGGCTGGTGGAGTCCAGCGGGTCAACGGCCGGGTAGATACCCAGGGAAGCGATGTCACGGGACAGAACGACGGTGGCGTCCAAGTGGGCGAAGGTGGTCGCCGGGCTCGGGTCGGTCAGGTCGTCCGCGGGTACGTATACGGCCTGTACCGAGGTGATCGAGCCGTTCTTGGTGGAGGTAATACGCTCCTGCAGAACGCCCATCTCTTCGGCCAGGGTCGGCTGGTAACCTACTGCGGAAGGCATACGGCCCAGCAGTGCGGATACTTCGGTACCGGCGAGGGTGTAACGGTAGATGTTGTCGACGAACAGCAGAACGTCACGACCTTCGTCACGGAACTTCTCGGCCATGGTCAGGCCGGTCAGCGCAACGCGCAGACGGTTGCCTGGCGGCTCGTTCATCTGACCGTAGACCAGGGCCACTTTGTCGAGAACGTTGGAGTCCTTCATCTCGTGGTAGAAGTCGTTACCCTCACGAGTACGCTCACCCACACCAGCGAACACGGAGTAACCGCTGTGTTCCATGGCGATGTTACGGATCAGTTCCATCATGTTTACGGTCTTGCCGACACCGGCACCACCGAACAGACCGACTTTACCGCCCTTGGCGAACGGGCAAACCAGGTCGATTACCTTGATGCCGGTTTCCAGCAGGTCGTTGCCGCCCGCTTGCTCGGCGTAGGACGGCGCAGCGCGGTGGATTTCCCACTGCTCTTCTTCGCCAATCGGGCCAGCTTCGTCGATCGGGTTACCCAGTACGTCCATGATCCGGCCCAGGGTCGCTTTACCGACCGGTACGGAGATGGCCTTGTGGGTGCGGGTGACGTCCAGGCCACGCTTCAGACCTTCGGTCGAGCCCATGGCAATGGAACGAACCACGCCGTCGCCCAGCTGCTGCTGAACTTCTAGGGTGGTCTCGGCGCCAACTACTTTCAGCGCTTCATAGACACTCGGCACTTGATCACGCGGGAATTCCACGTCGATAACGGCGCCGATGATTTGAACGATACGTCCGCTACTCATCTTTGGTTCCTCTGAATATTTGAACCGTTCTTAAACCGCGGCAGCGCCGCCGACGATTTCCGAAATTTCCTGGGTGATCGCTGCCTGACGCGCCTTGTTGTAAATCAGCTGCAGGCCTTTGATCAGATCGCCAGCGTTGTCGGTGGCGTTCTTCATCGCGATCATCCGGGCCGCTTGTTCAGCCGCGTTGTTCTCGACCACCGCCTGGTACACCTGCGACTCCACATAACGCACCATCAGGCCGTCGAGCAGCTGTTTGGCGTCGGGTTCGTACAGGTAATCCCAGTGATGCTTGAGTTCAGCTTCCGGAGTCGCCACCAGCGGAACGAGCTGCTCCACTGTCGGCTTTTGCGTCATGGTATTGATGAACTTGTTCGAGACCACGGACAGACGATCGATGCGACCTTCGAGGTAAGCATCGAGCATCACCTTGACCGAACCGATCAGATCGTTGATCGAGGGTTCTTCGCCCAGGTGGCTGATCGCAGCAACGACATTGCCACCAAAGTTGCGGAAGAACGCCGCACCCTTGCTGCCAATAACGCAGAGATCAATCTCCACGCCTTGCTCGCGATTGCTCGTCATGTCCTTGACCAGAGCCTTGAACAGGTTGGTATTCAGACCACCACACAGACCACGGTCGGAGCTCACCACCACGTAACCGACACGCTTCACTTCACGCTCGATCATGAACGGGTGACGGTATTCCGGGTTGGCGTTGGCCAGATGACCAATCACCTGACGGATACGCTCCGCGTAGGGGCGGCTGGCAGCCATGCGCATTTGTGCTCTGCGCATCTTGCTGACCGCCACCTTTTCCATGGCGCTGGTGATCTTCTGCGTGCTTTTGATGCTCGCAATCTTGCTGCGAATCTCTTTTGCGCCTGCCATGTAACACCTATCAGGTTAGCAAGCGGGGACCTCGCGATCCCCGCTGCGGCTTACCAGGTTTGGGTGGCCTTGAACTTCTCGATACCGGCTTTCAGCTGGCCATCGATGTCGTCATTGAAGTCGCCCTTCTCGTTGATCTTCGCCATCAGAGCGGCGTTCTCACGGTTGAAGTAGGCGATCAGGGCCTGCTCGAAGCTGATGATCTTGGCGACTTCGATGTCGACCAGGAAGCCACGCTCGGCGGCGTACAGCGACAGGGCCATGTCGGCAATCGACATCGGCGCGTACTGCTTCTGCTTCATCAGCTCGGTTACACGCTGACCATGCTCAAGCTGCTTGCGGGTGGCTTCGTCCAGGTCAGAAGCGAACTGGGCGAAAGCCGCCAGTTCACGGTACTGAGCCAGAGCGGTACGGATACCACCGGAGAGCTTCTTGATGATCTTGGTCTGCGCAGCACCACCCACGCGGGATACCGAGATACCGGCGTTGACGGCCGGACGGATACCCGAGTTGAACATGGCCGATTCCAGGAAGATCTGACCGTCGGTGATGGAAATCACGTTGGTCGGAACGAACGCGGAAACGTCGCCAGCCTGGGTTTCGATGATCGGCAGAGCGGTCAGGGAACCGGTCTTGCCAGTCACGGCGCCATTGGTGAACTTCTCGACGTACTCTTCGGAAACGCGGGAAGCGCGCTCCAGCAGACGGCTGTGGAGATAGAACACGTCGCCCGGGTAAGCTTCGCGGCCCGGCGGACGGCGCAGCAGCAGGGAGATCTGGCGGTAGGCTACGGCCTGCTTGGACAGGTCGTCGTACACGATCAGGGCGTCTTCACCGCGGTCGCGGAAGTATTCGCCCATGGTGCAACCGGCGTACGGAGCCAGGAACTGCAGAGCAGCCGACTCGGAAGCGCTAGCAGCAACAACGATGGTGTTGGCCAGGGCGCCAGCTTCTTCCAGCTTGCGCACTACGTTGGCGATGGTCGATTGCTTCTGACCGATGGCTACGTAGACGCAGCGGATGCCGCTGTTCTTCTGGTTGATGATGGCGTCGACGGCCAGGGCAGTCTTACCGATCTGACGGTCACCGATGATCAGCTCGCGCTGGCCACGGCCTACCGGGATCATGGCGTCAACCGACTTGTAACCGGTCTGTACCGGCTGGTCGACCGACTTACGCCAGATCACGCCCGGTGCAACTTTTTCAACGGCGTCGGTGGCCTGAGCATTGATCGGGCCTTTGCCGTCGATCGGGTTACCCAGTGCGTCGACGACGCGACCCAGCAGTTCCGGACCAACCGGGACTTCCAGGATGCGGCCGGTGCACTTGGCACTCATGCCTTCGGCGAGGCTGGTGTATGCACCCAGCACTACGGCACCGACGGAGTCTTGCTCCAGGTTCAGCGCCATACCGTAGACGCCGCCCGGGAACTCGATCATTTCGCCGTACATGACGTCGGCCAGACCGTAGATACGCACGATACCGTCAGAAACGGATACCACGGTACCTTCGTTGCGGGCTTGGGAAGAGACGTCGAGTTTCTCGATACGTCCCTTGATGATTTCACTAATTTCGGAAGGATTGAGTTGCTGCATTGCTCTGCTGCCCCTTCAAACTCAAGATTTCAACGCTTCGGCAAGCTTCGCGATTTTGCCGCGAACCGAGCCATCGATAACCAGGTCGCCTGCGCGGATAACCACACCACCGATAAGGGCGGCGTCTTCCGTCACATGCAGACGCACTTCTCGGCTGAGCCGTGCGTTGAGAACCTTGGCGAGTTTGTCTTGCTGTTCTGTGCTCAATGCAAAGGCACTGGTCACTTCCACGTCCACCGACTTTTCCTGCTCGGCCTTGTACAGGTCGAACTGGGCGGCGATTTCCGGCAACAGGTCGAGACGACCGTTTTCGGCTACCACGGAAATGAAGTTACGTGCCTGGGCGTCGAACTTGTCACCACACACTTCGTTGAAAGTGGTGGCCTTGTCTGTACTCGTCAAACGCGGGGCCTTGAGTACGCGCTGCATGGTGTCGTCTTGCGACACTGCCGCAGCCAGGCCGAGCATGGCTGACCAAGAGGCCAGTTGCTGGTGGGCCTGAGCGTGCTCGAAGGCCGCCTTGGCGTAAGGTCGGGCCAGCGTGGTCAGTTCTGCCATGATCGCCCTCGCTTAGATTTCGGCGGCCAGTTTGTTAACCAGCTCCGCATGCGCGTTTTGATCGATGGATGCACCCAGGATCTTCTCGGCACCGCCGACGGCCAGGGCACCCACTTGGGCACGCAGGGCGTCTTTGACGCTGTTCAGTTCCTGTTCGATCTCGGCCTGAGCCTGAGCCTTCACACGGTCAGCTTCGACACGAGCCTGATCACGGGCTTCGTCGACGATCTGAGTGCCGCGCTTCTTGGCCTGCTCGATGATCTCGGCGGCCTGGGCCTTGGCTTCACGCAGTTGCTGAGCAACTTTCTCGTGGGCCAGCTCCAGATCGCGAGCCGCACGGTTGGCGGCGTCCAGACCTTCAGCGATCTTCTTCTGGCGTTCGCGCAGAGCCGTGATGACCGGAGGCCATACGAACTTCATGCAGAACAGCACGAAAATGAAGAACGCAACGGCCTGTCCAATCAGGGTTGCATTAATGTTCACGCCAACACCTCGCTCGTTCGTTGTTCGTCACACCAATCACTCGAAAGCGAGTGATTAGCCGGCGATTTGACCAACGAAGGGGTTCGCGAAGGTGAAGAACAGGGCGATACCCACACCGATCATGGTCACGGCGTCCAGCAGGCCGGCGACGATGAACATTTTGACCTGCAGCATCGGAACCATTTCCGGCTGGCGAGCAGCGCCTTCCAGGAACTTACCGCCCAGCAGGCCGAAGCCAATGGCAGTACCCAGAGCGCCCAGGCCGATCAGCAGGGCAACAGCAATCGCGGTGAGACCAACTACAGTTTCCATTTTTCCTCCCGACTTTTACGTCGTATTGGTTTAGGGGTTGAAGCGATAAAGCGGTTTTTCGTTACCCCAAGAGGCAAGTGCCTCTTAGTGGTTGTCTTCGTGGGCCATCGACAGGTAGACGATGGTCAACATCATGAAGATGAAGGCCTGCAGGGTGATGATCAGGATGTGGAACACCGCCCACGCCCAGTTCAACGCCACGCCCAGGGTGCTCAGCAGGAACAGGCCGCTGCCGAACATCACGGCGATCAGGATGAAGATCAGTTCGCCGGCATACATGTTGCCGAACAGACGCAGAGCCAGGGAAATCGGCTTGGCGATCAGGGTGACGAACTCGAGCAGGAAGTTGACCGGGATCAGCAGGATCTGCACGGCGATGTTCTTGCTACCAAACGGGTGCAGGGTCAGTTCGCCGAGGAAGCCGCCGATACCCTTGACCTTGATGCTGTAGAAGACGATCAGGGCAAACACCGACAGGGCCATGCCCAGGGTGGCGTTCGGGTCGGTGGTCGGTACCACGCGGAAGAACAGGTGGTCGTTGCCGGTAATGGCAGCGGCGGCCATCGGCAGGAAGTCCACCGGCACCAGGTCCATCAGGTTCATCAGGAAGATCCAGACGAAGATGGTCAGCGCCAGCGGCGCGATCAGGTTGTTACGGCCGTGGAAGGTGTCCTTGACACTGCCGTCAACGAACTCGACCAACACTTCGACGAAGTTCTGCAGAGCGCCCGGCTGGCCGCTGGTAGCGCGCTTGGCGGCCATGCGGAAGATCAGCACGAACAACAGACCGAGCAGGACGGACCAGCCCAGAGTATCGACGTGGAAGGCCCAGAAGCCCATTTCCTTTGCTTCTTGCGCGGTGTGGGCGAAGCCCCAGTTGCCATTCGACAGTTGCCCGAAAGTCAGGTTCTGCAGGTGGTGCTGGATGTAGCCCGAAGCGGTTTGTTCTGCCATGTTTGCCTCAAACGCTCTAAGGTCTCGAAAGTCTTGTTCTCATCAGCAGCGGTGCGAACCAGCCAACGCTCAGCGCCAGCACGAATACGCCGAACAGAGCCGGCGCCTCCAGTGGTTTCACCACTACGAACGTCAGTGCAAACAGCACTGCCGTCAGAATCAGCTTGCCCGCCTCGCCGGCATAAAAAGACCGGACGATGCTTTGGGCTGCCCGGGCACCGCTGAAGCGGAAGGCCTTGTGGGCGAAATACAGATTGGGGATCCAGGCAATCAGTCCCCCGCAGAGTCCCGAGTAGCCACTTACCGCGCCGCGCCAGACATAAAGAAGGGCAGCAGCCAGCAGAATCGTGGCCAGTTGGGCCAGCAACACCGGAAATACCGGCAGACGATGGAAAGGCAGGCGGTTGGGCGTGCGGGCATCCATCTTGCTGTTCCTCTGGGTCGGCACGTTAAATCAACAACTTGGCATACTTTGTGCCGACAAAATGCGCGCAGAGTATAGGGGCGGTTCCCCACCCGTTCAACAGGCCGGTAGTGAATTCCGACCGCCCGCTACATGTGCAAATGTGTCCGGATTTAGCGGATGTGGGCGAGGACGCCCTGCAGTTCGTCCAGGGAACTATATCGAATCACCAGTTGTCCCTTGCCCTTCTGCCCGTGCTTGATCTGCACGGGAGCCCCTAGCTTCTCGGCCAGACGCTGTTCCAGGCGATTGATATCCGGATCGGCCTTGACCTTCTCGGCAGGTTTTTCCTTGCTGTTCAACCACTGACGCACCAGTGCCTCGGTTTGGCGCACGGTGAGGCCGCGTGCGACAACATGTCGCGCGGCTTCGACCTGCTGTTCCAGCGGCAGACCGAGCAGAGCACGGGCATGACCCATCTCCAGGTCACCATGGGACAGCAGGGTCTTGATCTCTTCCGGTAGGGCAATCAGGCGCAGCAGGTTGGTGATGGTCACCCGCGACTTGCCCACGGCATCGGCGACCTGCTGCTGGGTCAGCTCGAACTCCTGCTGCAGACGCTGCAGGGCCACGGCCTCCTCGATCGGATTGAGGTCTTCGCGCTGGATGTTTTCGATCAGCGCCATGGCGATGGCGGCCTCGTCCGGCACTTCGCGAACCATGGCCGGGATCCTGTCCAGACCCGCCTGCTGACTGGCGCGCCAACGGCGCTCGCCGGCGATGATCTCGAAACGCCCCTCACCCAGGGGACGCACGACAATCGGCTGCATCACCCCCTGAGCCTTGATCGAGTTGGCCAGCTCTTCCAGGGCGGCCGGGTCCATGTCACGGCGCGGCTGGTACTTGCCACGCTGGATCAGCTCCAGCGGCAGGTACTGCAGTTCGCGGCTGTCGACCTTGACCGCTTCCTCTTCCAGGGTGGCGGCGGTGTTACCGCCGAGCAGGGCGTCCAGGCCGCGGCCGAGTCCTCGTTTCTTGGTGGCCATGGGATTCCTTATACGGTTGCGGTTTTCGCGGCGGCGCGCTGACGGCGGACCAGTTCGCCGGCCAGGGCCAGGTAGGCGATGGCGCCACGCGATTGCTTGTCGTAGGCGAGCGCCGGCATGCCGAAGCTGGGCGCCTCGGCCAGGCGCACATTGCGCGGGATGACGACGTCGTACAGCTGGTCACCGAAGTGTTCCTTGAGCTGGGCGGAAACGTCGTTGGTCAGGCTGATGCGCGGGTCATACATGGTGCGCAGCAGGCCTTCGATCTTCAGGCTCGGGTTGAGCAGCGAGCCGATGCGCTGGATGCTGTTCATCAGGTCGCTCAACCCTTCCAGCGCGTAGTACTCGCACTGCATGGGGATGATCACGCCGTCGGCAGCGACCAGGGCGTTGACCGTGAGCATGGACAGCGCCGGCGGGCAGTCGATGAGGATGTAGTCGTAGTTCTCGCGGATCGGCGCCAGCGCGTAACGCAGACGGCTCTCCTTCATCTTCATCTCGAGCAGGGCAACTTCGGCGGCGGTCAGGTCGCGGTTGGCCGGCAGCAGCTGGTAACCACCGTGCTCGGAGAACTGCATGGCCTCGCCGACGGTGCTTTCGCCGATCAGCACGTCGTAGATGGAATGCTCCAGGGTCTGCTTATCCACACCACTGCCCATGGTGGCGTTGCCCTGGGGATCGAGGTCGATCAGCAGCACGCGGCGCTTGGTGGCGACCAGCGAGGCGGCCAGGTTGATGCAGGTGGTGGTCTTGCCCACCCCGCCTTTCTGATTGGCGATCGCGAATACCTTGGCCATCTTCTGCTTCCCCTTAGACCGAGCGACGCAGTATCAACAGATGGCGCTGACCTTGGCAACCGGGAACCTTGAGCACTTCGCAGCTTTGCAGACGGAAGTCCGCCGGCAGGGCCTGCAGTTCGTCATCAGGCTGCACGCCCTTCATCGCCAACCAGTGGGTAGCGGTGTCGCCGAGGTGACGGGTCCAGTTGCTGAAGTCTTCCAGCGAGCTGAAGGCCCGCGAGCAGATACCGGTGAAGGGATGTTCCGGCTGAAACTCCTCGACCCTGCTGTGGATAACTTCCAGATTGGCCAGCTTGAGCTCCAGCTTCACCTGAGTGAGGAAGCGGGTCTTCTTGCCATTGGAATCGAGCAGGGTGAAGCGTCGCTCGGGAAACAGGATCGCCAGGGGAATCCCGGGCATGCCGCCACCGCTGCCGACGTCCAGCCAATGGTCGCCGTACTGGGCAACGAAGGGCACCACGGACAGGCTATCGAGCAGGTGGCGCGAAACCATTTCGTCCGGGTTGCGCACGGCCGTTAGGTTATAGGCCTTGTTCCACTTAATCAGCAGAGCCAGGTAGGCCAGCAGTTGCTCGTGCTGCAGGGCAGAGAGCTCGACCCCGAGAGCCTGCGCGCCTTGCGTCAGTTCATCGGCATGGCGGGAAGTCACGACTGACATCAGGCGCTCTGCTCCAGTTTCTGTCCGGCATCGCGCTTCTTCAGGTGAATCAGCAGCAGGGAAATGGCCGCCGGGGTCACTCCGGGAATGCGACCGGCCTGGCCGAGCGTCTCCGGTCGAGTCTGACCGAGCTTGCCCTGGATTTCCTTGGACAGGCCGGAAATGCCGGCGTAGTCCAGATCAGCTGGCAGGCGGGTGTCCTCGCTGGCACGCAGGCGAGCGATCTCTTCCTGTTGACGGTCGATGTAGCCGGCGTACTTGGTCTTGATCTCGACCTGCTCGGCAACCTGGGCATCCACGCTTGGAGCCTCGGTCACTTCGGCCAGGCCGGCGTAGTCGATTTCCGGGCGGGCCAGCAGGTTGAGCAGGTTGTACTCATGGGCCAGCGGCGTGCCGAAGCGCGCGGCGATGGCATCGCCCTGAGGGGTGCCCGGGCGCACCCAGGTGCTCTTCAGGCGCTGTTCTTCCTGGACGATACCCTCGCGCTTGGCCTCGAAGGCTGCCCAGCGCACGTCGTCGATCAGACCCAGCTCGCGGCCCTTGGTCGTCAGGCGCAGGTCGGCGTTGTCCTCACGCAGGATCAGCCGGTACTCGGCGCGCGAGGTGAACATGCGATACGGCTCCTGGGTGCCCAGGGTGATCAGGTCATCGACCAGCACGCCGATGTAGGCCTCATCGCGGCGCGGGCACCAGGCTTCCTTGCCCTGGGCGCGCAGCGCGGCGTTGGCGCCAGCCAGCAGGCCCTGGGCACCGGCTTCTTCGTAGCCGGTGGTGCCGTTGATCTGCCCGGCGAAGAACAGGCCGCCGATAACCTTGGTTTCCAGGCTGTACTTCAGATCGCGCGGGTCGAAGTAGTCGTACTCGATGGCATAGCCAGGCCGCACGATGTGTGCGTTCTCCATGCCGCGGATGGAGCGCACGATCTCCAGCTGCACGTCGAACGGCAGCGAGGTGGAGATGCCGTTGGGATACAGCTCGTGGGTGGTCAGGCCTTCCGGCTCGATGAACACCTGGTGGCTGTCCTTGTCGGCGAAGCGATGGATCTTGTCTTCGATCGACGGGCAGTAGCGCGGGCCGATGCCTTCGATCACGCCCGAATACATCGGCGAGCGATCCAGGTTGCTGGCGATGATTTCGTGAGTGCGCGCGTTGGTGTGGGTCATCCAGCAGCTGATCTGCTTCGGATGCATCGCCTGGTTGCCGAGAAAGGACATCACCGGGGTCGGGGTATCACCCGGTTGCTCGGTCATCTGCGAGAAGTCCACCGAACGGCCGTCGATACGCGGCGGCGTACCGGTCTTCAGGCGACCAACGCGTAAAGGCAGCTCGCGCAGGCGCTTGGCCAGGGCGTTCGAGGGCGGGTCGCCGGCACGGCCGCCGGAATAGTTCTGCAAACCAATGTGGATAAGTCCGCCGAGGAAGGTGCCAGTGGTCAGTACCACGCTGTCGGCCATGAAACGCAGGCCCATCTGGGTGACTACGCCCTTGACCTGGTCCTGTTCGACGATCAGGTCGTCGGCAGACTGCTGGAATATCCACAGGTTGGCCTGGTTCTCAAGGATTTCCCGCACGGCGGCCTTGTACAGCACGCGGTCTGCCTGAGCACGCGTGGCGCGTACTGCCGGACCCTTGCGGCTGTTGAGCACGCGGAACTGGATACCGCCCTTGTCGGTGGCCAGAGCCATGGCGCCGCCGAGAGCATCGATTTCCTTGACCAGGTGGCTCTTGCCAATCCCACCGATAGCCGGGTTGCAGCTCATCTGGCCGAGGGTTTCCACGTTGTGGGTCAGCAGCAGGGTCTTCACGCCCATGCGTGCGGCTGCCAGCGCAGCTTCGGTACCGGCGTGGCCGCCGCCGATCACGATCACGTCAAAACGGGAAGGGAAATCCACCACGCACCTCGTGCCTGTAGAGAAGGGAGAAATAGGAAGGGGCGCAAGTATAGGGATTTAGGCGTGGTGAATGAAGCCTTCTGCACAAAAAATAGCCAGCAGGTCAGTCTTCAGGTTTATAGAGAATAAGAAGAAGAATTTTTATAAAGCCTTATTTTTATGTTTATGAATGGTAAGAGGCTTTTCTGTGGATAACCTGATACAGCCCTTATCCAGCGGGAGCTACAGGGAATGATAAGGCTGTGTTGATCCTGCCACTTTCCCCTGAACAAGCTGATCGCGAGCTGTGGATTAAACATGCTTTTATGCACAGGCCTGCTTATCTTCAGCTTTCAGGCCCAGTTATCGACCGGGCTCAGGCTGGGTTTTCCACAGGGCTTAAGTCGATATTTGGCACGCTTTGGATAACCTCCCGGCAGGGGGAAACCGCCGGAATTGGCAGGCAGGTAGCGCGGAAAGGGGTCTATTTGCCGATACAGAAGCTGGAGAAGATGCGACCGAGCAGATCGTCGGAGCTGAACGCGCCGGTGATTTCCCCCAGTGCCTGCTGGGCTTGGCGCAGGTCTTCGGCCAGCAGCTCACCGGCGCCCTGCAGGGTCAGCTGGGCACGGCCATGCTCCAGGCTGGTTTGCGCCTGACGCAGCGCCTCTAGATGACGACGACGAGCGCTGAAGCCACTCTCGGCGGTCTGCTCGAAGCCCATGCAGGCCTTGAGGTGCTCGCGCAACAGATGGAGCCCGGCGCTGGACTTGGCCGACAGGGCGAGGGTGACGTGACCATCGCTGCAGGTTTCCAGGCTGACCTCTTCGCCAGACAGGTCGGCCTTGTTGCGGATCAGGGTCACTCGTGCCGGATCCGGTCGGCTGTCGAGAAACTCGGGCCACAGGGCGAAGGGATCGGCCGCTTCCGGGGCGGTGGAGTCGACCACCAGCAGCACACGATCGGCCTCGCCTATGGCCTTGAGCGCACGCTCCACACCGATGCGCTCGACCTGGTCGTCGGTAGCGCGCAGACCAGCGGTGTCGACTACATGCAGTGGCATGCCGTCGATGTGGATATGTTCGCGCAGCACGTCGCGGGTGGTCCCGGCGATATCGGTGACGATAGCCGCCTCACGCCCGGCCAGAGCGTTGAGCAGGCTGGATTTGCCGGCGTTGGGCCGGCCGGCGATGACCACGTTCATACCGTCGCGCAGCAGGGCACCTTGTCCGGCCTCGCGCAGCACTGTGGATAAGTATTCGCGCACCTGATCCAGCTGGCTCAGCACATGGCCATCGGCGAGGAAGTCGATCTCCTCTTCGGGGAAGTCGATGGCGGCCTCGACATAGATGCGCAGTTGAATCAGGCGTTCGGTCAGTTCGTGCACGCGGCGAGAGAACTCGCCTTGCAACGAGCGCAGGGCGTTGCGCGCGGCCTGGGTGGAGCTGGCCTCGATCAAGTCGGCGATGGCCTCGGCCTGGGCCAGGTCAAGCTTGTCGTTGAGGAAGGCGCGCTCGCTGAACTCGCCGGGACGGGCTTGGCGCGCGCCCAGCTGCAGGCAGCGCTGCAGCAGCATGTCCAGCACAACTGGGCCGCCATGCCCCTGCAGTTCCAGCACATCCTCGCCAGTGAAGGAGTTCGGGCCGGGGAAAAACAGCAGCAAGCCCTGATCGATCACCTCGCCGTCGGCGTCCTCCCAGGGTCCATAGTGAGCATGCCGCGGCTTCGGCTGCAGGCCACTGAGGCTGATGCCAATGGCACGTGCCTGGGGCCCGGACACCCGCACGATGCCGACTCCGCCACGCCCTTGGGCGGTGGCGACGGCGGCGATGGTTTCACGGGCTGTGCTCATATGCAGGCTCACTTGTGGATAACTGACAGATAGCAAAACGCCCCACGAGGGGGCGTCTTGTGCAGCTTAGCGGGTTCAGGCTTTCGCCGTGGCCGCTTCGATTCTGCGGGTAATGTACCACTGCTGGGCAATGGACAAGCAGTTGTTGACCACCCAGTACAGCACCAGACCGGCAGGGAACCAGAGGAAGAAGAAGGTGAAGATGATCGGCATCAGCTTCATCACCTTGGCTTGCATCGGGTCCGGCGGGGTTGGGTTGAGCTGCTGCTGGATGAACATGGTGGCGCCCATGATGATCGGCAGGAGGAAGAACGGATCCTTGATCGACAGGTCGGTGATCCACAGCAGCCACGGGGCTTGGCGCATCTCCACGCTTTCCAGCAGGGTCCAGTACAGGGCCAGGAACACTGGCATCTGCACCAGAATCGGCAGACAGCCACCCAGCGGATTGATCTTCTCTTTCTTGTACAGCTCCATCATGGCCTGGGACATCTTCTGGCGGTCGTCGCCATGCTGTTCCTTCAGTGCCTGCAGCTTGGGCGATACGGCGCGCATGCGCGCCATCGACTTGTAGCTGGCGGCGGACAGCGGGAAGAAGGCCAGTTTGATGATGATGGTCAGGACGATGATCGACCAGCCCCAGTTACCCAGCAGGCTGTGGATATGTTGCAACAACCAGAAGATCGGCTGGGCAATGAACCAGAGGATGCCGTAGTCCACGGTCAGCTCCAGGCCTGGGGACAGAGCCTTGAGGTGATCCTGGATTTTCGGGCCGGCGTACAGGGTGGCGCCGGTCTCGACACTGGCACCGCTGGCGACGCTCAGCTGCGGGCCGGTGAAACCGATGATGTAGTTGCCCTGGCCATCCTTGCGGGTCTGTACGGTATTGGTGCTGTCCTTGGAGGGAACCCAGGCGGTCACGAAATAGTGCTGCAGCCAGGCAACCCAGCCGCCCTGCACGGTCTCGCGCAGGCTCTTCTCGTCCATGTCGCCCATCTTCACCTTTTTATAAGGCTCGTTGGCGGTCCACATGGCTGCACCCAGATAGGTGGCGGTGCCGGTGGCGGTGGTGGACGAGGGGTCGGCGCTGTTGTCGCGTTTGAGCTGGGCGTAGAAATTACCGCTCCAGGCTTGGCCGCTCTGGTTGTCGATCTTGTAGGTGACGCCCAGGTCATACTGGCCGCGCTCGAAGGTGAAACGCTTGACGTAGTTGACGCCGCTTTCGGCATAGGTCAACTCGACTACCAGTTGATCCTGGCCGTCGGCCAGGGTGTAAGAGCGCTGAGCGCTGTTCCACAGGGCACGGCCACTGGACTTGTCCGGCGCGTTGCTGCCGATCAGACCGCTCTGTGCCAGATAGATACGCTCGCCACCGTTGTCGAACAGCTGGAAAGGCACTTCCGGACGATCCTGACGGCGCGGGTATTTCGGCAGAGTCAGCTGAACGATGTCGCCGCCCTTGGGATCGATGGCCAGATCGAGCACGTCGGTTCTTACCCGAATCAGCTCGTCGCTGACAGCCACGGGAGCCGCCAGTTGCGTGTTGGCTTCGCCTGTGGCGGTGGGCACGTCATCGCCTGCGTTGCTGGCGATCGGGGTATCCGCCAGGGCAGCTGGGGTGCCTCCGACCGTGGCGCTGGCACTGGCCGGAAGTGCGGCCTGGCCGTAGTCCTCGTTCCACTGCAACACCATCAGATAGGACACGATGGCCAGTGCGACGAGCAGGATCGAGCGTTGGATATCCATGGATTACTCGGTCAGCGAAGGAGAGGGAGAAAGAGCTGGAACCGGGTCATAGCCACCGGGATTCCAGGGATGGCAGCGGCTCAGGCGACGGATGCCAAGCCAGCCACCACGCAGCAAGCCATGAGTTTCGATGGCTTCCTGGGTGTAGCAGGAACAGCTGGGATAGAAGCGGCAGTGACTGGCCATCAAAGGGCTGATGGCATAGCGGTAGAACTGGATCGGGAGGATTGCCAGTTTACGCATGAGGGCTGTCGCTTACCCCGGGAGGTGAGGCTTCGTTACGCTGTCGAGCAAGGCGTTTCCAGAGTTTGCCGAATTGCTGATGCAGTTCGGGGTTTTCCAGATCGCCAAGCCCCTTGCGTGCTACCACGACAATGTCCAGACCGCCTAGCAACGCCTGATTGAGTCGGAACGAGTCCCTGATCAGGCGCTTGAGACGGTTGCGCTCAACGGAGAGCTTGACGCTTTTCTTGCCGATCACCAGCCCGAGTCGAGGATGATCCAGCTCGTTGGCGCGAGCGAGGAGCAGGACATTCTTGCCTGGTGCCTTGCCGCTAGGTGAGTCGAAGACCGATTTGAATTGCCGGGGGGTCAGCAGACGCTTTTCCCGGCCGAAGCCTTGACTCACCACCCGTTCCGGCTAATTAGACGGCGAGACGCTTGCGGCCCTTGGCGCGACGACGCGACAGGACGGCACGGCCGTTCTTGGTGGCCATGCGAGCGCGGAAACCATGGGTGCGAGCGCGCTTGAGGGTGCTGGGTTGGAAAGTGCGTTTCATGGTGATTTACCTGGGTGGTCCATACGGGCCGGAATGGCCCCCGTTTAAAGAGACCGGCGATTCTAGTGAAAGCGAGGGCCAAGGTCAATTTCCAACCAGCTTCCAATGAAGAAAGAAGATAAAAGGAAAGAAATTCTTTAAGAGCTTGATGTATTAACTGCTCTTAAGGGGGCCCTCGCCTGTGGGTAACCCCTCTCAGCGCCGGTCAGCCGGTGCTTGCAGCGAGGCATAAGCTTGTCGGTAAGTCGTGTGTGTCTTGTGCGGCACTGGTGCATGGGCTGTGGATCGACGCAGCTTTTACCCACAGAGGTGTTTGTCACCAGGATTCTCCCCGGCTTTTCCACTGGGCTCTGGTTACCTTTATCCACAGCTTTTGGCGTTACCTTGGGTAATCCTGGAAACATGAATAAATCATTGATTTTACTTGGCTGAAATTCCCTATTCGTGTGGATAACTCGATCCGCCCTGGCTACAATGCAGGCTGTTTTTTGCATCGCCGACCGTAGCGATTTCAGGGGATATCCGTGTCCGTAGAACTTTGGCAGCAGTGTGTTGAGCTGCTTCGCGACGAGTTGCCTGCCCAACAATTCAATACCTGGATCCGCCCCTTGCAGGTGGAGTCCGCGGGAGACGAACTGCGCGTCTATGCGCCCAATCGCTTCGTCCTCGACTGGGTCAACGAAAAGTACATGATGCGCCTGCTGGAGCTACTGGCAGAGCGTGCCAATGGCCTGGCACCTGCCCTATCACTGCTGATTGGCAGTAAGCGCAATCCGGCTCCGCCCAAGGCTCCAGTCGTAACCGCACCTGTGCCCCCTTCAATTAATAGTGGCAGCGCAGCGGTTGTCGCAGAGCGCGCTCCCGCGAGTGAACCGGCGCCACCTCCCCCTGCCATCACTCGCCCGACTGAGCGGACCGTTCAGGTCGAGGGTGCGCTCAAGCACACCAGTTACCTGAACCGTACTTTCACCTTCGAGAACTTCGTCGAGGGTAAGTCCAACCAGATGGCGCGCGCCGCCGCCTGGCAGGTGGCGGACAACCTCAAGCATGGTTACAACCCGCTGTTCCTTTATGGTGGCGTCGGCCTGGGCAAGACTCACCTGATGCATGCCGTAGGCAACCACCTGCTGAAGAAGAACCCGAATGCCAAGGTGGTGTACCTGCATTCCGAGCGCTTCGTCGCCGACATGGTCAAGGCGTTGCAGCTCAACGCGATCAATGAATTCAAGCGCTTCTATCGTTCGGTGGATGCGTTGCTGATCGACGATATCCAGTTCTTCGCCAAGAAGGAGCGCTCCCAGGAGGAGTTCTTCCATACCTTCAATGCCCTGCTCGAAGGTGGCCAGCAGGTGATTCTCACCAGCGACCGCTACCCCAAGGAAATCGATGGTCTGGAAGAGCGCCTGAAGTCGCGCTTCGGCTGGGGGCTGACCGTGGCGGTCGAACCGCCTGAGCTGGAAACCCGCGTGGCCATCCTGATGAAGAAGGCCGAGCAGACCAAGGTGGATCTGCCCCATGACGCGGCGTTTTTCATTGCTCAGCGCATTCGCTCCAACGTGCGCGAATTGGAAGGTGCGCTCAAGCGGGTGATCGCTCACTCGCACTTCACCAACCAGCCGATCAGCATCGAGTTGATCCGCGAGTCGCTCAAGGACCTGCTGGCCCTGCAGGACAAGCTGGTCAGCGTGGATAACATCCAGCGCACTGTGGCCGAGTATTACAAGATCAAGATCGCCGATCTGCTCTCCAAACGTCGCTCCCGCTCGGTCGCTCGACCACGCCAGGTGGCGATGGCGCTGTCCAAGGAACTGACCAACCACAGCCTGCCGGAAATCGGCGATGCATTTGGCGGAAGAGACCACACCACAGTACTGCACGCCTGTCGTAAGATTGCTGAACTGCGGGAAGCCGACGCGGATATCCGCGAGGACTACAAGAACCTGCTGCGCACCCTGACCACTTGATCGCAGCCCACAAGGCAAGGGATGAGACCATGCATTTCACCATTCAACGCGAAGCCCTGTTGAAACCCCTGCAACTGGTCGCCGGCGTCGTCGAACGCCGTCAGACCTTGCCGGTCCTGTCGAACGTGTTGCTGGTGGTCGAAGGCCAGCAGCTGTCGCTGACCGGTACCGACCTGGAAGTCGAGCTGGTCGGTCGTGTGACGCTGGAAGACAGCGCCGAACCCGGCGAGATCACTGTCCCGGCACGCAAGCTGATGGATATCTGCAAGAGCTTGCCGAGCGATGTGATGATCGACATCCGCCTCGACGAGCAGAAGCTGGTGGTCAAGGCCGGGCGTAGCCGCTTCACCCTGTCGACTCTGCCCGCCAATGATTTCCCGACAGTGGAAGAAGGCCCAGGTTCGCTGACGTTCAATCTGGTGCAGAGCAAGTTGCGCCGGCTGATCGAGCGCACCAGTTTCGCCATGGCTCAGCAGGACGTACGCTACTACCTCAACGGCATGTTGCTGGAAGTGCAGACTGGCGTGCTGCGAGCGGTCGCCACCGACGGTCACCGTCTGGCCATGTGTGCCATGCAGGCCGGCATCGAGCAGGTCGAGAAGCATCAGGTCATCGTGCCGCGCAAGGGTATCCTCGAGCTGGCTCGCCTGCTCACCGAGCAGGATGGCGAAGTGGCCATCGTCCTCGGTCAGAACCATATCCGCGCCACCACCGGCGAGTTCACCTTTACTTCCAAGCTGGTGGACGGCAAGTTCCCTGACTACGAGCGCGTGCTGCCACGCGGTGGCGACAAGCTGGTCGTCGGTGATCGCCAGGCCCTGCGTGAGGCCTTCAGCCGCACCGCCATCCTGTCCAACGAGAAGTACCGTGGTATTCGCCTGCAGCTGGCCAGTGGCCTGTTGAAAATCCAGGCCAATAACCCGGAGCAGGAAGAGGCGGAAGAAGAAGTCGTAGTCGATTACAACGGCGGCTCCCTGGAGATCGGCTTCAACGTCAGCTACCTGTTGGACGTGCTGGGCGTGATGACCACCGAGCAGGTTCGTCTGATCCTCTCCGACGCCAATAGCAGTGCCCTGGTGCAGGAAGCCGACAACGACGACTCTTCTTACGTCGTTATGCCGATGCGCCTGTAATAGCTGAATGTCCCTCTCCCGCGTCACCGTCACCGCGGTGCGAAATCTGCACCCGGTGACGCTCTCTCCCTCCCCCCGCATCAACATCCTTCACGGCGCCAATGGCAGCGGCAAGACCAGTCTCCTGGAGGCTGTGCATCTGCTTGGCCTTGCCCGCTCCTTTCGCAGCAACAAGCTACTGCCGATGATCCAGTACGAGCAGCCGGCTTGTACGGTGTTCGGTCAGGTGCAGCGACAGGATGGCAATCTCAGTAGCCTCGGTATTTCCCGTGATCGGCAGGGCGAGTTGCAGATCCGCATCGATGGACAGAATGCGCGCAGCACTGCGCAGTTGGCAGAACTCTTACCGCTGCAGGTTATCAATCCGGACAGCTTCCGCTTGCTCGAGGGTGCGCCAAAAGTGCGCAGACAGTTTCTCGACTGGGGAGTGTTCCACGTGGAACAACGCTTTTTGCCGGCCTGGCAGCGCCTGCAGAAGGCCCTGCGGCAGCGAAACTCGTGGCTGCGGCATGGTACACTTGACGCCGCTTCGCAGGCGGCCTGGGACCGTGAACTATGCCTGGCCAGCGATGAGTTAGACGGCTATCGCAGGGCCTATATCCAGGCGCTGAAGCCTGTTTTTGAGCAGGTGTTGAGTGAGTTGGTGGAGCTGGAAGGTTTGACCCTCAGTTACTACCGAGGCTGGGACAAGGACAGGCCGCTTTCCGAAGTACTGGCTTCTACCCTGCCCCGCGATCAGCAATTGGGTCATACCCAGGCCGGGCCGCAACGCGCCGATCTGCGCTTGCGTCTGGGGGCACACAACGCCGCGGAGATACTCTCTCGCGGTCAGCAGAAGCTGGTGGTTTGCGCTTTACGCATTGCCCAGGGGCATCTGCTGAATCAGGCCAAGCATGGCCAATGTATTTATCTGGTGGACGACTTGCCATCGGAGCTGGATGAGCGACATCGACAGGCTCTGTGCCGACTGCTGGACGATTTGCAGTGCCAGGTGTTCATCACCTGTGTCGACCAAGAATTTTTGAAGGATGGCTGGCGCACGGACACGCCGGTCGCCATGTTCCACGTGGAACATGGAGTGATCACCGCATCGGGAGTGAACGCATGAGCGACGAAAACAAAACGTACGACTCCTCGAGTATCAAGGTACTCAAAGGTCTGGATGCCGTACGCAAGCGCCCGGGCATGTACATCGGCGATACCGATGACGGCACCGGTCTGCACCACATGGTGTTCGAGGTGGTGGACAACTCCATCGACGAAGCGTTGGCCGGTTACTGCTCCGAGATCAGCATCACCATCCATCCTGATGAATCCATCACCGTGCGCGACAACGGCCGCGGTATTCCGGTGGATATGCACAAGGAAGAAGGCGTATCCGCAGCCGAGGTCATCATGACCGTGCTGCACGCCGGCGGTAAGTTCGACGACAACAGCTACAAGGTCTCCGGCGGTCTGCACGGTGTGGGCGTTTCGGTAGTTAACGCCCTGTCCAAGGAACTGATCCTGACCATTCGCCGTAGCGGCAAGGTCTGGGAACAGACCTATGTGCACGGTGTACCCCAGGCTCCCCTGGCGGCCGTGGGCGACAGTGAAGGCACCGGTACGCAGATTCACTTCAAGCCGTCGGACGACACCTTCAAGAATATTCACTTCAGCTGGGACATCCTGGCCAAGCGTCTGCGCGAGCTGTCCTTCCTCAACTCCGGTGTTGGCATCGTCCTCAAGGACGAGCGCAGTGGCAAGGAGGAGCTGTTCAAGTACGAAGGTGGTCTGAAGGCGTTCGTCGAATACCTGAACACCAACAAGACCATCGTCAACCAGGTTTTCCACTTCAATATCCAGCGCGAAGAAGACGGCGTTGGCGTGGAAGTGGCGCTGCAGTGGAACGACAGCTTCAACGAGAACATCCTCTGCTTCACCAACAACATTCCGCAGCGTGACGGCGGCACCCATCTGGCGGGCTTCCGCTCTGCCCTCACCCGCCACCTGAACAACTACATCGAACAGGAAGGCCTGGCGAAGAAATTCAAGATCGCCACCACCGGTGACGACGCCCGCGAAGGTTTGACCGCAATCATCTCGGTCAAGGTTCCGGACCCGAAGTTCAGCTCGCAGACCAAGGACAAGCTGGTATCGAGCGAGGTGAAGACCGCAGTCGAACAGGAGATGGGCAAGTACTTCTCCGACTTCCTGCTGGAAAACCCCAACGAAGCCAAGGCTGTGGTCGGCAAGATGATCGACGCCGCCCGTGCTCGTGAAGCCGCGCGCAAGGCTCGCGAGATGACCCGTCGCAAGGGTGCCCTGGATATCGCCGGCCTACCCGGCAAGCTGGCCGACTGCCAGGAAAAAGACCCCGCGCTGTCCGAACTCTACATAGTGGAAGGGGACTCCGCGGGCGGCTCTGCCAAACAGGGCCGTAACCGCAAGACCCAGGCGATCCTGCCGCTCAAGGGCAAGATCCTCAACGTCGAGAAGGCGCGTTTCGACAAGATGCTTTCCTCCCAGGAGGTGGGCACCCTGATCACCGCACTGGGCTGTGGTATCGGCCGCGATGAGTACAACATCGACAAGCTGCGCTACCACAACATCATCATCATGACCGACGCCGACGTCGACGGTTCGCACATCCGTACCCTGCTGCTGACCTTCTTCTTCCGCCAGCTGCCGGAGCTGGTCGAGCGCGGTTACATTTATATCGCCCAACCCCCGTTGTACAAGGTGAAGAAAGGCAAGCAGGAGCAGTACATCAAGGACGACGAGGCCATGGACGAGTACATGACCCAGTCGGCCCTGGAAGATGCCAGCCTGCACGTCAATGAGAATGCGCCCGGCCTGTCCGGTGAAGCGCTGGAACGTCTGGTCAACGACTATCGCAGCGTGATGAAGACTCTCGATCGTCTGTCCCGGGTCTACCCGAAGGAGCTCACCGAGCACTTCGTCTACCTGCCCAGCGTTTCGTTGGAGCAGATGGCGGACCAGAGTGCCATGCAGAGCTGGCTGGAAAGCTTCCAGGCGCGCCTGAAAGGCGCCGAGAAGTCTGGCCAGACCTACAGTGCCAGCCTGCGTGAAGACCGTGAGCGCCACCTGTGGCTGCCAGAAGTCGAAGTGATGGCCCACGGCCTGTCCACCTATATCACCTTCAACCGCGACTTCTTTGCCAGCAACGACTACAAGTCGGTCACCACCCTCGGTCACCAGCTCAATAGTCTGTTGGAAGACGGCGCCTACGTGCAGCGTGGCGAGCGCAAGAAAGCGGTCAGCACCTTCAAGGATGCCCTGGGCTGGTTGATGACCGAGAGCACCAAGCGTCACAGTATCCAGCGCTATAAGGGGCTGGGCGAAATGAACCCGGAGCAGCTGTGGGAAACCACCATGGATCCGAACGTGCGCCGCATGCTCAAGGTCACCATCGAGGACGCCATCGCTGCGGACCAGATCTTCAATACCCTCATGGGCGATGCCGTGGAGCCGCGCCGCGACTTCATCGAGAGCAACGCCCTGGCGGTGTCCAACCTGGATTTCTAAGCGCTTTCGGTTGAATCCCGGCGCGCCGGGGTGACGTATCCAACCCCGGCCCCGTGCCGGGGTTTTTATTGCACTCAGTTCAGCAGTGCTCAGATCTAGCCTGCATTCATCGTTAAGGCACTTAGCGACTATAGCGAAAGGCTTACACGCCGAGACGAGATACGACTCTGTTACCTGCGTCGGAGCATGGGTAATCTAAACGCACTTACCGGAGGCAGGATGCCCCGGGTCAAGGAAGACAGACCGCGCCAGGATGGCAAACGACAGGATGTCGGAAGGTCATAAAAAACCCGCCTCGGCGGGTTTTTTGTTGTCTGTCATTCCTTGGCGGGCAACAAAAATGGTTCAGCCATTCTGTTGCCCGCAGGACCGTGAGCTTCAGGCCCACCAGTAACGCACGAAGTGGAAGAAGATCGGCGCGGCGAAGCACACCGAGTCCATGCGATCGAGCATACCGCCGTGGCCTTCGATCATGTGCCCCCAGTCCTTCACGCCCCTATCCCGTTTGATCGCCGACATCACCAGGCCACCGGCGAAGCCGAGCAGGTTGACGGTAAGCGCCATCAGCGCGGCCTGCCAGAAACTGAACGGGGTGATCCAGCAGAGCAGCGCGCCGACCAGGCTGGCCAGGGCCACGCCGCCGACAAAGCCTTCCACCGTCTTCGATGGCGACAGCTTGGGGGCGATCTTGCGTTTGCCGAACAGCTTGCCACAGACGTACTGCAGCACATCGGACAGCTGCACAACGATGATCAGCCAGGCGATCAGCAGCAGGTTGCGACCCTCGTAGCCGGGAATATCCAGGGTCAGCAGCGCCGGCACGGCGGAGACGCAGTAGACGGCAATCATCAGACCCCACTGCACTTTCGAGGCGCGCTCGAGAAAGCGCGTGGTATCGCCGCCCAGGGAGGCGAGAATCGGCAGTAGCAGGAACAGGTAGACCGGAATGAAGATGGCGAACAGACCGTACCAGTCCAGGGCGATCAGCAGGTACTGCATTGGCAGGGCGAAGTAGAAGGCTGCGACCAGCGCCGGGTAGTCGCTGCGCCGAGTCGGCGTCAGAGTGAGGAACTCGCGCAGGGCGTAGAAGGACACGAAGTAGAACAGCAGGATCACGCCGTTGTTGCCGAACAGGAAGGCGATGCCGATCACCAGCACCATGGCCCACCAGGCATCGATACGCGCGTTGAGGTTGTCGAGCACGGCGTTCGGTTCAGTGCCGGCACGGCGGCGCAGGATGCGGGCGATCAGGGTCGCCAGCAGGAGAACGGCGCCGATACCGGCGAACAGCAGCAGGGTATTACGATCCATCTCAGACTTCCTCCGGTGCCAGGGCCAGCAGGGCGTTGCGTGCTCGTTCGAGGAATGCGCTCTTGGCTTCGCCCTCGACAGGTTCCAGCGGCGCACCAAAACTCAGGGTGCACAGCAGAGGCAAGGGCAGTGCCCTGCCCTTGGGCATCACGCGGTTGAGGTTGGCGATCCACACCGGGATCAGTTCGACCTGGGGGTGGGCCTGAGCCAGGTGGTAGAGGCCGCTCTTGAAGGGCAGCAAGGGTTCGTCGCCGAGGTTGCGTGTGCCCTCGGGGAAGATGATCAGCGAATCGCCCTGCCCCAGTGCATCTAGCATCGGCTGCAGTGGACTGACATTCGGGTCGCTGCGATCGCGGTCGACCAGTACGCCGTTGAAGACCTGGTTGATTAGAAAGCTGCGCAGGCCCGCCTTCTGCCAGTAGTCGGCGCCGGCCACGGGGCGCGTGCGCTGGCGTAGCTCTGCCGGCAGCGAGGCCCACAGCAGGACGAAGTCGCCGTGGCTGCTGTGGTTGGCGTAGTAGAGGCGTTGCACGGGCTGTGCCGTGCTGCCCAGCCAGAGGGCGCGGGCACCGGTGAGCAACCGGGCGGCCGAGGTGATGGCGAAAGCGGTGAGGTCGGCGAGCATGGATGACTCCTTTATCCAGCCAGGGAAAGCCAGGGCATGACGAGAATGATGGCCAGGGCGAGCAGCAGCTGCGCGACCAGCCAGGCGGCTTGCAGGCGCAACAGACGCAGCGCGCCATGGCTGCGTTGGTTACCGTCGCGCGGGCTGCTGGGCTTGGCTTGCAGGCCCAGGGTGAGCAGGGCCTGGTCCAGATCGGCTGTCCGCTGCGGCAGCTCGGTACTGGTGTCAGCCAGGTGCTGGAACAGTTCAGCATCCAGCGCCACGCGCAGGGCCCAGTACTTCTGCGCCAGGCCGAGCATCAGGAGCAGGCCGCAAAGCAGGCTGGCGGTAGCGCTTTGTGTTGCACCAAGCAGTGCTGCCAGGCCATAGGCCAGGGCCAGCAGGGTAAGCCCGGTGGACAGGCGATCCAGATTGCGCCCGCGCCGCAGCAGGCTGGCGACCAGGGCAAGTTGCGTCTCAGTGACCATGGATCACCTCCAGCTCGTTGCGTGGCGAATGGCTGTCCGGCAGCAGCGCTTGCAGGATCTGGCACTGTTCCAGGGACAGGACGACGCGCGGCCGCGCCGCGCGAATACGCTCGATGGCCTGCGTCACGCTGCTGGCTTGCCCACTGAGCAGCAGCCAGGCGGCCACGGCGGTGGCACTGCGCGAATAACCGAGGGCGCAGCAGACCAGCAGAGGGCCGGCGTGGCGCAGTTCCTCGATGGCGGCGGCGGCTTCGCGGCAGGCCTGCGCATCGGCCGGCACCAGGTCGAGACGCGGCAGGCTGCGGTAGTTCAGGTCTGCGTTGCAGAACGGCAGCTCGGCGCACAGGTCGAGTACGCTGGCGAATGGCTGCGCCTGCGCCGTGCTCGGGATGCGCCCGAGCCAGATGCCCTCCACCACCTGATCGGCCTGCGGATGTTTACGCGTCCATAGCCGCGAGTTGCACCAGGCTGCGAGCAGGTAGGGCGCGAACAGCCATTGGCTGGCCATGCCGAGGCGGCCATCTGCACGTTTCTGAAAGCCCGCGGCACCGACCAGGGTGTAGTTCAGCACGACCAGCAGCAACGCGGCGCAGGGCCACAGCAGCCATAGCCAGGTGCCGCCCAGATTGACCGCCAGCGCGGCAAACAGGGCACTGCCCAGGCCGTAGCGCAGGGCCAGGCGCCAGCGCTTGAGCTGACGGGCCGGGCGCAGCTGCTGCAGCGGGCTACGCCCTTCGATGGGCCACAGCCAGACGCACAGCCAGCCGGCCAGCGCACCGGTCGGCACGTCGATGAAGTGGTGCTGCCAGGTGGTCAGCACCGACAGGCCGATCAGCGCCATCCAGCCGTGCAGCAGGCCGCGCAGGAGCGGGCCATGAGTATGCCGGGCGAACATCGTCCAGATCACCACCAGCAGGGCGATATGCAGCGAAGGGGCCTGGTTGAAGGGCTTGTCGAAGCCCATCAGCAAATCGAACATCCAGCCGAAGAAACCGCTCAGTTCCGGGCGCTCGAAGGTGAAGCGCAGCGGCCAGAGCAGGAAGCAGGCGACGCAGATGAGTTGTGTGCTGAGCAGGCGCAGGGCGTGGCGATCCATCTCCTGGCGCGTTGCCGGCACTAGGAAGGACAGGCCGTAGAGCAGGTCGATCGACCAGTAGGGCACGATGCTCCAGGGCCACAGCGGCATCGCGCTTTCCCAGGCGAACACCAGGCTGCCGACATCGTCGCGCTGGGTGGTCAGCCAGTTGGCGAAGCCGTAGCTGGCGAAGAACAGCGGGCCGAGCAGCAGCAGCCAGAGTACCCCGCGTTTCCACAGCCCGGTTTCACGTGGAACAGAGGCGTCCATCAGGAAACCCGCTGCGCCAGGCTGACGCTGAAGATGCCCCATTCGTCGATACGTTGTTCCAGCTTGCGGAAGCCGGCTGCGGCCACCAGCTGGTCCATTTCCGCCTGGCTGCGGCGGCGCATCACCCAGGGCTGACCTTCGCGGTGGCTGGTCAGGGCGCGGGCGATCAGTTCCAGCTGCGGGTGCCAGGGTTGGCCGGTGTAGACCAGGTAGCCGCCCTCCTCGACCGCTGCGGCCAGGCCGGCCAGCGAGTCGCCGACCATCTGGTTGCTGCCGAACAGCTCGTACAACCCGGAGACCACCGCCAGCGTCGGCTTGGGGTCGAGGCTGGCCAGGTCGGCCTTGTCGAAGGCATCGCCTTTGACGAAGCGGGCGATGTCGCCCAGGCCCTTCTGCTCGATCAACGCGCTGCCATCGCGCATGTTGATCTCGCTGTAGTCGCGCAGCAGGATGGCGTCCGGCTTCTGCTCCAGGCCTTCGAGCGATTCGAGGATATAGCGGCCATGGCCGGCGGCGATATCGACGATACGCACGCCCTTGCCCGCCTCGCGCAGCTTGCGCATGGCCAGGCGCAGCAGCTCCTCGGCATGCACCTTGCGCTGGCGGATGCCGCGCCAGCCGATGGAGTTCAGGTAGTTCTGGTCGATCAGCCGGCCCAGCGCGGATTTGCCGCTGGGTTGGTTGCGGTAGACATAGTCCAGGGTGCTGCCCGAGTCGAAGCCGGTGGCGAAGCCCAGCTTGACGCCGTCGGACAGCCCATTGCCGAGCTTGAGGCCGGCACGGGTGGCGCGCCAGTACAGGTCGCCGAGCGAATTTTTCGGCAGCGGCGCGGCCAGCTCCTCGGCCTCGGCGCAGCTCCAGCCGCTGCGGTCGGCATCCAGCAGCGACGGTCGTTCGGCCGGATGGGCGAAGCATTCCAGGATGAAGCGTTGTGCGCGCTTCAGTGCATGGGCGCGGTCGCGCTCGCCGAGGGTGTCGTGGAAGAAGCCGGGGAGGATGTGCTTCTCCTTGCGCAGGCTGCCCAGGCGCTCGAAGAACTGTTCCTGCGGCTTGCGGTGCACCACGAAGTCGGCACCGGAGATCAGCAGCTGGGTGGGAATCTGGATCGCCTGGGCGTCGGCCACCACGCGGTCGGCAGCTTCATACAGGCCGAGCAGCATGTTCACCGAAATCGGCCGGCTGATCAGCGGGTCGTTCTCGAAGGAGGCGATGCGCTCCGGGTCGTGGCTGAGGAAGCGTGCCTTGACGTAGCTGTTGACGAAGAAGTTGCCGCGCCAGGCGCGCATCAGCTTGAGGCCGGGGCGGGCGAATGGCACGTAGAGCTTGACCTTGAATGCCGGCGAGGCGAGCACCAGGCAGCGGATTTGCGGTGCGTAGTCGTGGGCCCAGGTACTGACGACGACCGCGCCGACGCTCTGCGCCAGCACGGCCATGTCCTGCTCGGCGATGGCGTGCTTGGTTTGGATGTGGTCGATGAAGGTCTGCACATCGCGCACGCTGGTGGCGAAACTCGGGCTGTCGCCACGTTCGCCGGGCGACTGGCCGTGGCCGCGGGCATCCCAGGCGAAGAAGTCGTAGCCGGGCAGGTCCAGCTCGTCGACCAGGTGGGCCATGCGTCCACCGTGCTCGTGACCACGGTGGAACATCACCACGGCGCGGCGCGGGCCAGTGCTGTCGCTGGCCGGCCAGTGGCGGTAGAACAGCTCGACGCCGTCGTGGGTGGTGAAGCTGTGGTTGAGTGAGTCGCGCATCGGGAATGTCCTTATTCCGGGTGGGGTTCTATGCGGCCTCGGTCAGACCGTGGCGAACGCGATTGATCAGGGTGAGCAGCAGTAGCAGCAGAATCAGCGCCAGCAAGGCGTTGATCCACAGTGCAGGTAGCAGGCCGCTGGCGACACCAGCACCCAGCACGCCGAAGCAGAAGGCGCGGTCGCTCTTGCCCATCGGGCCGTCGTAGCGCCGCGAGGCACCGACCATGGGGCCGAGTACGCCGGCGTATTCGCTGATCACCGCGAGTACCACCACCAGCACCACCAGGGCTGGCGAGACGCCGGCCAGCAGGGCGAAGGGCAGGTACAGGGCGCTGTCGGCGATCACGTCGCACAGTTCGTTGAGATAGGCACCGAGTTTGGACTGCTGGCCGAATTCGCGGGCGAGCATGCCGTCCACGGCATTCAGCGCCATGCGCAGCAGCATCCACAGGGGGATCAGAGCAAACAGCCAGGTACTGGCGGGAAAGGCGGCCAGCAGGGCGCCGAGCAGTACGGAGAGGATGGCGGCGGCCAGGGTCACCTGATTGGCGGTGACGCCGCGCGCGTGCAGGCGGGTGACGCCGGGGCGCAGCAGGCTCTGGAAACGTGGCTTGAGCTGATAGATGGATGGCATGGTGCGAAAAGTCCCTTTCACATGATGCGAGCTAGCTTAACCCCTTTACCGGCGCGGTGTTCCGCTAAGTCTGTGCGCCGCTACGCGAAAAACTTATGCCCTGCAGCCTGTTTGCTTACCAGTAAAAATAAGTTCTTTAAAATCAAAGCCTTGAAAGCTTATATGGCACCCTGATGGCTTTTCCTGCACAGCTTATCCACAGCTGCCTTCAAACCACTCCTGACGCGTCTACGCCGCTGACTTGCGGTGCTACACCGCTGATCTGCTGCTGGGCCTGGCACACCCAGTTGAAGGCGCGTTCGTTGAGTTCGGCGATGGCGCGCGGGCCCTGCCCTTCGGCGTGCATGAGCGGACCGATCACCACCTGGATGGTGCCGGGGAACTTGGCCCAACCGTTTTTCGGCCAGAACTCACCGGCGTTGTGGGCAATCGGCAGTACCGGCAGGTTGGCATTCACTGCCAGGGCGGCGCCGCCGCGGGAGAACTTGCCGATCTGGCCTGGCGGGATGCGCGTGCCTTCCGGGAACACCAGCACCCAGGCGCCCTGCTCCAGGCGCTCGTGGCCCTGCTTGGCCAGTTGTTTGAGTGCGGCCTTGGGGTTGCTGCGGTCGATGGCGATGGGCTTGAGCATGGCCATGGCCCAGCCGAAGAACGGCACGTACAGCAGCTCGCGCTTGACCACTTGCGACAGTGGCTCGAAGAAGGCGGAGAGGAAGAATGTTTCCCAGGTGCTCTGGTGCTTGGCCAGGATCACGCAGGGCTGCTGCGGGATGTTTTCCAGGCCATGCACCTCATAGCGGATGCCGACCACCACCTTGGCCAACCAGGTGGCGCAGCGGCACCAGGCCTGGATGACGAAACGGTAGCGGGCGCGAAACGGCAGCAGCGGCGCGATAAACACGCAGAGGATGCACCAGAAGAAGGAGCTGGAAGACAGCAGCAGGTAGAAAAGGAAGGTTCTGATGGCCTGCACTGTCGTCATGGGAGCTCGTGTTCTCTAGAGAAGTAGCTGATCGGCGATCGCCGCCAGATCATCGAATACCAAGGTTCCCGCTGGCAATGGTTTGGCCAGCGTACGCTCGCCCTTACCGGTTTTTACCAACACGGGCTGGCAATGGACGGCCAGGGCGGCGTCGAGGTCACCCCTGCTGTCGCCGACGAACCAGATATCTGCCAACGGCGTGGCGTAGTGCGCGGCGATCTGCTGCAACATACCCGGTTTTGGCTTGCGGCAGGCACAGCCGTCATCTGGGCCGTGCGGACAATGCACGATCAGGCCGACTTCGCCGCCCTGCTCTGCCACCAGTTGCCGCAGTCGTGCGTGCATCGATTCCAGGGTGGTTTCGTCATAGTAGCCGCGGGCCAGGCCGGACTGGTTGGTGGCCACGGCCACGGTCCAGCCTGCCTTGCTCAGGCGGGCGATGGCCTCAATCGAGCCGGGAATGGGAATCCACTCGTCGAGCGACTTGATGTAGGCATCGGAGTCTTCGTTGATGACGCCGTCGCGGTCGAGAATCAGCAGCTTCATATGATCACCAGAGCGACCGGGCGGCATTGCACCGCCCGGTGAAGCATCAGCCGAGTACCGAGATATCCGCCACGCCGAGGAACAGACCACGCAGCTGCGCCAGCAGGGCGTAGCGGTTGGCGCGCACGTCGGCATCTTCGGCGTTGACCAGTACCGCCTCGAAGAAGGCGTCTACCGGCTCGCGCAGGGTCGCCAGGCGCTCCAGTGCTTCGCGGTAGCTGCGTGCGGCGGCTAGCGGTTGTACGGCCTGGGCGGCCTGCTGGATCGCCGAATACAGGCTGAACTCGGCTGGGTTGTCGAAGTAGTGAGCTTCGGCGCTTGCCGCGATCTTGCCGTCGTACTTGCTCAGCAGGTTCGACACACGCTTGTTGGCGGCAGCCAGGGCGGCGGCCTCCGGTAGCTGGCGGAAGGCCTGCACGGCCTGCACGCGCTGGTCGAAGTCCAGCGGCGCGGTCGGGCCGAGGGCACGTACGGCCTGATACACGGCCACATCCACGCCCTCGTCTTCGTAGCGCGCGCGCAGGCGGTCGAAGATGAAGTCCAGCACCTGGGATGCCAGGCCCTCGGCCTTGATCTTGTCGGCGTACTGGTCGATGGCGAAGGTCACGGCGGCGGCCAGGTCCAGGTCCAGCTGCTTCTCGATGAGGATGCGCAGCACGCCAAGCGCGGCGCGGCGCAGGGCGTAGGGGTCCTTGGAGCCGGTCGGCAGCATGCCGATGCCGAAGATGCCGACCAGGGTGTCGAGCTTGTCGGCCACGGCCACGGCGGCACCGGTGAGGGTGCTCGGCAGCTCGGCGCCGGCGCCGCGCGGCATGTACTGCTCGTTCAGCGCCTGAGCCACGTCCTCGGCTTCACCGTCATGCTTGGCGTAGTAGTAGCCGGCGATGCCCTGCATCTCCGGGAACTCGCCGACCATCTCGCTGGCCAGGTCGCACTTGGACAGGATGCCGGCGCGGGCTGCGCGGCTGGCGTCGCCGCCGATACGCTCGGCGATGAAGCCGGCCAGGGCGGAGACGCGCTTGGCCTTGTCGTAGACGCTGCCGAGCTGGGCCTGGAACACCACGTTGGCCAGGCGCTCGTTGCGCTGCTCCAGCGGCTGACGCTTATCCTGCTTGAAGAAGAACTCGGCGTCGGTCAGGCGTGGGCGCACCACCTTCTCGTTGCCGGCGATGATCTGTGCCGGATCGTTCGACTCGATGTTGGCCACGGTGATGAAGCGTGGCAGCAGCTTGCCGTTGCCGTCGACCAGGCAGAAGTACTTCTGGTTGTCCTGCATGGTGGTGATCAGGGCTTCCTGCGGCACTTCGAGGAAGCGTTCCTCGAAGGAGCAGACCAGCGGCACCGGCCATTCGACCAGGGCGCTGACTTCATCCAGCAGGGCCGGCGGCACGATGGCGCTGCCCTGCTCCGCGGCGGCCAGTTCGGCGACACGCTGGCTGATCAGCGCGCGGCGCTCGGCGAAGTCGGCGACCACGAAGGCACCGCGCAGGTTCTCGGCGTAATGTGCCGGGCTCTCGATGGCGACCTCGTAGTTGGCGTGGAAGCGATGCCCGCGCGACATGCGGCCGGCCTTCTGGGCGAGGATCTCGCAGTCGACCACCTGATGGCCGAACAGCATGACCAGCCACTGGGTCGGGCGCACGAACTCGGTCTTGCGCGCGCCCCAGCGCATGCGCTTGGGGATCGGCAGGTCGTTCAGCGAGCTTTCGACGATGCCCGGCAACAGGCTGGTGGCCGCCTGGCCGGCGATGCTCTGGCTGAACTTCAGCTTGGGCCCGCTCTGGTCGATCTGGCTCAGCTCGACGCCACATTTCTTGGCGAAGCCCAGCGCTGCCTGGGTCGGTTTGCCTTCGGCGTCGAACGCGGCCTGCACGGGCGGGCCGTCGAGATTGACGGTGCGATCCGGCTGCTGCGCGGCGAGCTGTTCGACCAGCACGGCGAGGCGGCGCGGCGCGGCATAGATACGCGCCTTGCTGTAGCTCAGGCCGGCGCTCTTGAGGCCTTTTTCGATGCCGGCGAGGAAGGCGTCACCAAGGCTTTTCAGCGCTTTCGGTGGCAGCTCTTCGGTGCCCAGTTCAACCAGAAAATCCTGAGCGCTCATTATTCGGCCTCCTTCAACTGAGCCAGCACTTCGTCACGCAACTCCGGCGTGGCCATCGGGAAGCCGAGCTTGGCGCGGGCCAGCAGGTAGCTCTGGGCGATGTTTCGCGACAGCGTGCGCACGCGCAGGATGTACTGCTGGCGCGCGGTCACCGAGATAGCGCGGCGGGCGTCGAGCAGGTTGAAGCTATGCGAGGCCTTGATCACCATTTCGTAGGCCGGCAGCGGCAGCTGCAGGTCCATCAGGCGGTTGGCTTCGGCCTCGTAGAAGTCGAACAGGTCGAACAGCTTGTCGACGTTGGCGTGCTCGAAGTTGAAGGTGGACTGCTCCACTTCGTTCTGGTGGAACACGTCGCCGTAGGTGACCTTGCCGAACGGGCCGTCGGAGTAGACCAGGTCATACACCGAGTCGACGCCCTGCAGGTACATGGCCAGACGCTCGAGGCCGTAGGTGATCTCGCCGGTGACCGGGTAGCACTCGACGCCGCCAACCTGCTGGAAGTAGGTGAACTGGGTGACTTCCATGCCGTTCAGCCAGACTTCCCAGCCCAGGCCCCAGGCGCCAAGGGTCGGCGATTCCCAGTTGTCCTCGACGAAGCGGATGTCGTGCACCAGGGTGTCGACGCCAATGCGGCGCAGCGACTCCAGGTACAGGTCCTGGATGTTGTCCGGGTTCGGCTTGAGCACCACCTGGAACTGGTAGTAGTGCTGCAGGCGGTTGGGGTTCTCGCCGTAGCGGCCGTCGGCCGGGCGGCGCGAGGGCTGTACGTAGGCGGCGTTCCAGGTCTCCGGACCGATGGCGCGCAGGAAGGTGGCGGTGTGGAAGGTACCGGCACCCATTTCCATGTCGTAGGGTTGCAGGATCACGCAGCCTTGCTCGGCCCAGTAGCTTTGCAGGGCGAGGATCAGGCCTTGGAAGGTGCTCACGTCGGGCGTTGTCTGGCTCACGAATTTCACCGGTATCGAGGCATTTGCATAAAGCCGCGCAGTATACCCGATCATCCACGCCAGCGAGGCGGCGCTCAGGCGCGCCGTTGAGTGACAGATAGCTGTATTTACATACAGTGTTTATTGGCTATAGTTCGGTTTCCGCCATCACTCGGTTTCAGGCCCATGACCCGCTGCTTCTGGTGTAACGACGACCCCCTGTACATCGCCTACCACGACGAGGAATGGGGTGTGCCTTCGCGCGACCCGCAACACCTGTTCGAGATGCTCTTGCTGGAGGGTGCCCAGGCCGGCTTGTCGTGGATCACCGTGCTGAAGAAGCGCGAGCGCTACCGCGAAGTATTGTTTGGCTTTGACGCCGAGCGCCTGGCGCGCATGACGGACGCCGAGATCGAAGAGCGCATGCGGGACCCCGGCATCATCCGCAACCGCCTCAAGCTGCAGGCCGCGCGCAAGAACGCCCAGGCCTGGCTCAGGCTGGACGACCCGGTGGCCCTGCTCTGGTCGTTCGTCGGTGGCGCACCGAAGATCAACCACTTCAGCGCTCGCGGCGACGTGCCGGCGGTAACCGCCGAGGCCGAGGCCATGAGCAAGGCCCTGAAGAAGCTGGGCTTCACCTTCGTCGGCCCGACCATCTGCTACGCCTATATGCAGGCCACCGGCATGGTCATGGACCACACTACCGACTGCCACCGCTATCGCCACCTGGCCCACTGAGCCGGACAGGCTTTCGTCGCGCCCGGCCTGCAGCAGGCGAGCACAGCCGCTACAATGCTCGCCCCTTTCATGCTCGGGAGTTTCCAGGTGGAAAAGCTCAAAGGCGCCCTGGTGGTCGGTTTCCTTCGTCTGTTCGCGTTGCTGCCCTGGCGCGCGGTGCAGGCGGTGGGCAATGCCATCGGCTGGCTGATGTGGAAGCTGCCCAACGGTTCGCGCGAAGTGGTGCGCATCAACCTCGCCAAGTGCTTCCCCGAGCTGGGCGCAGCCGAGCGTGAAGCGCTGGTTGGGCAGAGTCTCAAGGACATCAGCAAGACGCTGACCGAGAGCGCCTGCGCCTGGATCTGGCCGGCGCAAAAATCCCTCAAGCTGGTGCGTGAGGTCGAAGGCCTGGAGGTGCTGCAACAGGCCCTGGCCAGTGGCAAGGGCGTGGTCGGCATCACCAGCCACCTGGGCAACTGGGAAGTGCTCAATCACTTCTACTGCAACCAGTGCAAACCCATCATCTTCTACCGCCCGCCGAAGCTGAAGGCGGTGGACGAGCTGCTGCAGAAGCAGCGTGTGCAGATGGGCAACCGCGTGGCCCCCTCGACCAAGGAAGGCATCCTCAGCGTCATCAAGGAAGTGCGCAAGGGCGGCGCCGTGGGCATTCCGGCCGACCCCGAGCCGAGCCGTTCCAGTGGGGTGTTCGTGCCCTTTCTCGGCACCATGGCGCTGACCAGCAAGTTCGTGCCGGGCATGCTCACCGGCGGCAAGGCAGTCGGCGTTTTCCTGCATGCCGTGCGCCTGGCCGATGGCAGCGGCTACAAGGTGATCCTCGAGGCTGCGCCGGAAGGCATGTACAGCGAGAACATCGAAGAAGGCGTGGCGGCCATGAGCCGGGTGGTCGAGCGCTACGTGCGCGCCTACCCCAGCCAGTACATGTGGAGCATGAAGCGTTTCAAGAAGCGCCCGGATGGCGAGCAGAAGTGGTATTGATACCGCGCCTGATAGCTATTAACGTCTGAGCATTCTCGCCACAGATCAAGGACCGGCATGGACAACAAGCGCGATCACGTGCGTACAACGCTCAAGGTCCAGCTGCGCATCGACCATCCGGTCCATGGGCGGATGCTGGTCACCACCCGCGACATTTCCGACAGCGGCGTGTTCGTGGTGATCGATGATGCGCAGAATCTGCTGCAGATCGGCGAAGTGGTCAGTGGCCAGGTACAGGGCCTGCCGATCGAGGCCCCGGTCGTGCAGATGGAAGTTGTGCGTTTCGAGCCCAGCGGTGTGGCTCTGGCCTTCATGCGCGACTAGTCGCCCCCGCTCTCCTGCTGCGCCACGTGTTTCTCCAGGCGCCGCAGGAACACCGTCATTTCCTTTTCCGTCTGCTTGTCACCCCGTTTGCGCGCCACTTCCAGGCCGTTGTGCCAGGCCTGGCGCGCTTCTTCGAGCATGCCCTGGCGCTGGCAGGCATGCCCCAGCAGCTTCCACGCCGCTGAATAGTTGGGGTCGAAGCCGAGGCACTTCTGCAGATGCTCTGCTGCCGCTTCGGGCTGGTCGGCATCCAGGTAGCTCTTGCCCAGGCCGAAACGCAGTAGGGCGTTGTCCACGCCCTTGGCCAGCAGTTTTTCCAGCGAGTCCGGCGTCGTCATGGCAGGCAGCCTCGGCAGCGCGGCTTAGAAGAAGGTAAGGCCGACCTGGAACAGACGCTCCACGTCGCGAATGTACTTCTTGTCGACCAGGAACAGGATCACATGGTCGCCTGACTCGATGATGGTGTCGTCGTGGGCGATCAGCACTTCCTCGTCGCGGATCACTGCGCCGATGGTGGTGCCTGGTGGCAGGGCGATGTCCTCGATCATGCGACCGATCACCTTGCTCGACTTGGCGTCGCCATGGGCGATGGCCTCGATGGCCTCGGCCGCGCCACGGCGCAGGCTGTGCACGCTCTCGATGTCACCGCGGCGCACGTGGGTCAGCAGGGTTCCGATGGTGGCCAGCTGCGGGCTGATGGCGATATCGATCTCGCCGCCCTGCACCAGATCGACGTAGGCCGGGTTGTTGATGATGGTCATCACCTTGCGTGCGCCGAGGCGTTTGGCCAGCAAGGACGACATGATGTTGGCCTCGTCGTCGTTGGTCAGGGCCAGGAAGATGTCGGCATCGTTGATGTTCTCTTCCACCAGCAGGTCGCGGTCCGAGGCGCTGCCCTGCAGTACCACGGTGCTTTCCAGGTTCTCCGAGAGGTAGCGGCAACGGGCCGGGTTCATCTCGATGATCTTCACCTGGTAGCGGCTCTCGATTGCTTCGGCCAGGCGTTCGCCGATGTGTCCGCCGCCGGCGATGACGATGCGCTTGTAGCTGTCCTCGAGGCGGCGCAGCTCACTCATTACCGCGCGGATATGTGCCTTGGCGGCGATGAAGAACACCTCGTCGTCGGCCTCGATCACCGTGTCGCCCTTGGGCATGATCGGCCGGTTGCGGCGGAAGATGGCCGCTACCCGGGTGTCGACATTGGGCATGTGCTCGCGCAGTTGTTTGAGCTGCTGGCCGACCAGCGGGCCGCCGTAGTAGGCCTTGACTGCCACCAGCTGGGCCTTGCCTTCGGCGAAGTCGATGACCTGCAGGGCGCCGGGGTGTTCGATCAGGCGCTTGATGTAGTTGGTCACTACCTGCTCGGGGCTGATCAGTACGTCGACCGGGATGGCCTCGTTGTCGAACAGGCCGGTGCGGGTCAGGTAGGCCGACTCGCGCACCCGGGCGATCTTGGTCGGGGTGTGGAACAGGGTGTAGGCGACCTGGCAGGCGATCATGTTGACTTCGTCGCTGTTGGTCACCGCCACCAGCATGTCGGCGTCGTCGGCCCCGGCCTGGCGCAGCACGGTGGGAAAGGAACCGCGACCGACCACGGTGCGGATATCCAGGCGGTCGCCGAGGTCGCGCAGGCGGTCGCCGTCGGTGTCGACCACGGTGATGTCGTTGGCCTCGCCGGCGAGGTGTTCGGCCAGTGTTCCGCCGACCTGGCCGGCGCCGAGAATGATGATCTTCATCGGGTTCCTTCCTCAGCCGCGGGGAGTCGCGGCGATCTTTATCAGCTTGGCATAGTAGAAGCCGTCGTGGCCGTCTACCTGCGGCAACAGTTGGCGGCCATGGGCCTGCTTGAGGCCGAACGGGCCGGCGATATCCAGCTCGCGTGCGCCCGGCGTGCGGGCGAGGAACGCGGCGATGTTGTCCGAGTTCTCCTGTGGCAGCACCGAGCAGGTGGCGTAGAGCAGCACGCCGCCGACTTCAAGGGTTGGCCACAGGGCATCCAGCAGCTCGCCCTGCAGCTGGGCCAGGGCGGCGATGTCGTCGGCCTGGCGGGTCAGCTTGATGTCCGGGTGACGGCGGATCACGCCGGAGGCCGAGCAAGGCGCGTCGAGCAGGATGCGCTGGAACGGCTTGCCGTCCCACCAGCTGGCTACATCGCGGCCGTCGGCAGCGATCAGGGTGGCTTCGAGCTGCAGGCGGTCGAGGTTTTCCTGCACTCGGGCCAGGCGACCGGGCTCCAGATCGAGGGCGATCACCTCGGCCAACTGTGACTGCGCTTCCAGCAGGTGGCAGGTCTTGCCGCCGGGGGCGGCGCAGGCATCCAGTACACGCTGGCCCGGGGCCAGGTCGAGCAGGTCGGCGGCGAGCTGGGCGGCTTCGTCCTGCACGCTGACACGGCCTGCGGCGAAGCCTGGCAGAGTCTTTACATCGCAGGGGGTGAGCAGGCGGATGCCGTCTTGGCTGTAGCTGCAGGGTTCGGCTTCGATGCCGGCGCTGCGCAGCTCGGCGAGATAGTCATCGCGGCTGCCATGGCGGCGATTGACCCGCAGAATCAGTGGTGGATGTTCGTTGTTGGCGGCGCAGATGACTTGCCAGTATTCGGGCCAGTCGGCCTTCAAGCGTTTCTGCAGCCAGCGCGGGTGGGCGGTGTGCAGCACCGGGTCGCGCTCCAGCTCGGCGAAGAGCGCTGTGTGGTCGCGCTGGGCGTTGCGCAGCACGGCGTTGAGCAGGCCCTTGAGTGAGCTTTTCTTCAGCTTGTCGACGCAGGCCACTGTCTCGCCGATGGCGGCATGGGCCGGGATGCGGGTATGCAGCAGCTGGTACAGGCCGATCAGCAGCAGCGCCTCGACGTCGCGGTCGGCGGCCTTGAAGGGTTTCTGCAGCAGTTTATCGGCGAGCAGCTGCAAACGTGGCTGCCAGCGCGCGGTACCGAAGGCCAGGTCCTGAGCCAGGCCGCGGTCACGGACTTCGACCCGCTCCAGCAGTGGCGGCAGGCTGCTGCCCAATGAGGCCTTGCCGTTGAGGACTGCGGCGAGGGCGCGGGCGGCGGCCAGACGTGGGTTCATTGGCGCCCCCGATTCATGACAGCACCAGGCCGGGGGCGAACTGTTCGCGGCGGCTGTTGTACAGGTCGGTGAAGGACAGCGGCTTGCCGCCCGGCAGCTGCAGACGAGTCAGGCGCAGGGCACCCTGGCCACAGGCGACGGTCAGACCGGTCTTGTCGGCGGCGAGTATGGTGCCGGGTTGGCCACTGCCCTCACCCAGCTGGGCGGCGTGGACCTTCAGCGCGTCACCATTCAGGCTGCTATGGCAGATTGGCCAGGGATTGAAGGCTCGCACCAGGCGCTCCAGTTCGATGGCCGGGCGGCTCCAGTCCAGGCGCGCCTCGTCCTTGTTCAGCTTGTGCGCGTAGGTGGCCAGGCTGTCGTCCTGCACCTCGCCGTGCAGTTCGCCGGCAGCCAGCTTGCCGACGGCTTCCACCACAGCGGCCGAGCCCAACGTGGCGAGGCGATCATGCAGGCTGCCGCCGGTGTCTTCGGCGCTGATGGTGGTGGTCACCTTGAGCAGCATCGGCCCGGTATCCAGTCCGGCTTCCATCTGCATCACGGTGACGCCGCTGCTGGCATCGCCGGCCTCGACGGCGCGCTGGATCGGCGCCGCGCCGCGCCAGCGCGGCAGCAGCGAGGCGTGGCTGTTGATGCAGCCCAGGCGCGGGGCGTCGAGTACTACCTGCGGCAGGATCAGGCCGTAGGCCACCACCACCATCAGGTCGGGCTGTAGGGCGGCCAGCTCGGCTTGGGCGGCCGGATCGCGCAGGGTCTGCGGCTGGTACACCGGCAGGCCATGCTGCAGCGCCAGTTGTTTGACCGGGCTGGGCATCAGCTTCTGTCCGCGCCCGGCCGGGCGATCGGGTTGGGTGTAGACCGCCACCACCTGACGCCCGGCATCGAGCAGGGCCTGCAGGTGCTGGGCGGCGAATTCCGGAGTGCCGGCAAAGACGATACGCATGGGTTTCTCACTGCAAACAAAAAGGCTTGCCGGAGCAAGCCTTTGGAGGTTCGGGGTCAAGCTTGCTGGCGGTGCTGTTTTTCCAGCTTCTTCTTGATCCGGTCGCGCTTGAGGCTGGACAGGTAGTCGACGAAGAGTTTGCCGTTGAGGTGATCGCACTCGTGCTGGATGCACACGGCGAGCAGGCCCTCGGCGATCAGCTCATAGTGCGTGCCGTCGCGCTCCTGGGCCTTGATCCGCACTTTTTGCGGGCGGTCTACATTTTCATAGAAGCCGGGTACCGACAGGCAGCCTTCCTGGTACTGGTCCATGTCCTCGGTCAGCGACTCGAACTCGGGGTTGATGAACACCCGCGGTTCGGACTGATCTTCGGAAAGGTCCATCACCACCACGCGCTTGTGCACGTTGACTTGGGTCGCAGCCAGGCCGATGCCCGGGGCGGCGTACATGGTCTCGAACATGTCGTCGACCAGCTTCGAGAGAGCGTCGTCGAAAACGGTCACCGGCTTGGCGATGGTACGCAGGCGCGGATCGGGGAATTCGAGGATGTTGAGAATCGCCATAGCTGTTTGTGATGCACTTGTGGAATAAAGTAAAAAACCGCTGCTAAGATGATGAGCAGCTTTGAAAAACGGCTCGAAAGCCGCTACTTCTGCGGCTTACAGGCGCTGGCCACATAATAAAGGGATTCACCGCATGAGGAAATCACTACTCGCCCTGCTGCTGGTCGCCGCTGGCGGCCTGAGCCTGTCGGGCACGGCCCTGGCAGACGTCCAGCTCAAGCAAGGTCACCCGGAGCGTTACACGGTCGTCAAGGGCGACACCTTGTGGGACATCTCCGGCAAGTTCCTCAGCCAACCCTGGAAGTGGCCGGAACTGTGGCACGCCAACCCGCAGATCGAGAACCCCCATCTGATCTACCCGGGCGACACCCTGAGCCTGGTGTACATCGATGGCCAGCCGCGCCTGATGCTCAATCGCGGGGCCTCGCGGGGCACCATCAAGCTGTCGCCCCAGGTGCGCAGTACACCGATGGCTGAAGCCATTCCGACCATCCCGCTGGAGGCCATCAACAGCTTCCTGCTGAGCAACCGTATCGTCGATACGCCGGAAGATTTTGCCGGGCGGCCCTACATCGTTGCCGGCAATGCCGAGCGTATTGTCAGTGGCGCGGGTGACCGTATCTACGCTCGTGGTGAATTTACCCAGGAGGAGCCGGCTTACGGCATCTTCCGTCAGGGCAAGACCTATACCGATCCGGAAACCAATGAGTTTCTCGGTATCAATGCCGACGATATCGGTAGCGGTGATCTGGTTGCCGAGGAAGGCGACATCGCCACCTTCATGCTGACCCGCACCACCCAGGAAGTCCGCCCGGGTGATCGCCTGTTCCCCACCGAAGAGCGTGCGGTCAACTCGACATTCGTACCGAGCGAGCCTGCTACCGAAGTGGATGGCGTCATCCTCGACGTGCCGCGCGGGGTGAACCGCATTGGTCAATACGACGTGGTGACTATCAGCAAGGGCAAGGTTGACGGCCTGTCTGAAGGTAACGTACTGGCCGTGTACAAGACCGGCGAGACCGTGCGTGACCGCATCACTGGCGAACAGGTGAAGATCCCTGACGAGCGTTCCGGCCTGCTGATGGTGTTCCGTGCCTACGAGAAGCTCAGTTACGGCCTGGTGCTCTACGCCACGCGCGATCTGGCGCTGATGGACAAGGTGAAGAACCCGTAACACCCCAAACCCCCGCCACTGGCGGGGGTTTTGCTTTCTGCGACAACGATCAGGGACGATCGACATGAGTAGCCTTATTTCTCCCTCCGAACTGGAGGCGCGTCTGCGCCTGCACTGCCTGCCGGAGCTGGGCCCGCGCCGCTTTCGCCGTTTGCTGGAGGCCTTCGGTTCGGCCTCTGCGGCGATCAGCGCGCCCGCTCCGGCCTGGCGCTCTCTGGGTCTTCCCGCTGCCTGTGCCGAACCTCGGCGCAGTGCCGACATCCGTGAGCGCGCGGCAGCCGCCTTGCGTTGGCTGGAGCAGCCTGGGCAGTCCCTGCTGATGTGGGACGATCTTAACTACCCGGGCCTGCTGGCCGAGTTGAGCGACGCCCCGCCGCTGCTGTTCGTCGCCGGTGACCCCGCTTTACTCGAGCGACCGCAACTGGCCATGGTCGGTAGCCGGCGCGCCTCGCGCCCCGGGCTGGATACCGCGCAGGCCTTTGCCCGCAGCCTGGCGGGCGGTGGCTTCGTGATCACCAGTGGTCTGGCGCTGGGTATCGATGGCGCGGCCCATAACGGTGCTCTGGATATTGGCGGCGGCACGGTGGCGGTATTGGGTACCGGCCTGCAGCATCTGTATCCGGCGCGGCATGTCGGGCTCGCTGCGCGGATCGTCGAGCAGGGTGGCGCGCTGGTTTCCGAGTTGCCGCTGGACAGCCCGCCGCAGGCGAGCAATTTTCCGCGGCGTAATCGCATCATCAGTGGCTTATCGCTCGGCGTGTTGGTGGTGGAGGCCAGCCCTTCCAGCGGCTCGCTGATCACCGCACGTCTGGCCGTCGAGCAAGGCCGCGAGGTGTACGCGATTCCCGGCTCCATCCATCATCCGGGTGCGCGCGGCTGCCATCAGCTGATCCGCGAAGGTGCCACTCTGGTGGAGAGCGTCGAGGACATCCTCCAGGCCTTGCGCGGTTGGCAGCGCCTGGCGCCAAGTACAGCGGCGGCGTCGGTCGATGACCACCCGCTGTTACAGCAGTTGCGCGCCGCACCGCAGACCAGCGAGGGCCTGGCCCTGGCCTGTGGCCTGGAGCTGGCGGCGACACTGGCGGCGCTGACCGAGCTCGAGCTGGAAGGTCTGGTGGCTTGCGAAGGTGGGCGCTGGGTACACCGGGTCGTCTGAGCTGGGTACACTCGCCGCCAGTCATAGCGTTCGGGGGCGAGCATGCACAGCAGTTGGCAGATACAGCGGGTAGCACGGGTGGTGCGGCAGGGTGGGGTGATCGCTTATCCGACCGAGGCCGTCTGGGGGGTAGGGTGCGATCCCTGGAACGAGGCGGCGGTGGAGCGCCTGTTGGCACTCAAGGATCGTCCGGTGCACAAAGGGCTGATCCTGGTGGCCGACAGCATCGAGCAGTTCGACTTCCTTCTGGATGATCTGCCCGAGCGTTGGATCGACCGTCTGGCCAGCACCTGGCCGGGGCCCAATACCTGGCTGGTACCGCATCAGAATCGTCTGCCCGAGTGGATCAGCGGCATGCATGACAGCGTCGCGCTGCGCGTCAGCGATCATCCGCTGGTGCGTGACCTCTGTGCCCTGGTCGGGCCGCTGGTATCCACTTCGGCCAACCCGGCTGGGCGCCCTTCGGCGCGCTCGCGTCTGCGCGTCGAGCAGTATTTCCACGGCCAGCTGGATGCCGTGCTGGGTGGTGCCTTGGGCGGGCGGCGTAACCCCAGCCTGATCCGCGATCTGCGCACGGGCGATGTGATTCGCCCGTCCTGATGCCGTTACAGGTGCGGGCGCTGCTCAGTCCAGCCAGGCGCTGAGTAGCGCTCGCGCCTGCAGTCTTCGTCTCAGGGCAGCAGAGTGGTCGAGCCGGTGGTCTGCCGTCCGGCCAAGGCGATCTGCGCCCGGGCAGTATCAGCCAGCGGGTAGCGCTGGCCGATCTCGACCTTGATCTGGCCGCTCTCGACCAGGGCAAACAGTTCGTCGGCCATGGCCTGCAGCTTCTCGGCGCTGTTGGCATAGGCGAACAGCGTCGGCCGGGTCACGTAGATCGCGCCCTTCTGCGCCAGGATGCCGAGGTTGACCCCCGTCACCGCGCCCGAGGCATTGCCGAAGCTGACCAGCAGCCCACGAGGCGCCACACAGTCCAGCGAACGCTCCCAGGTGTCCTTGCCCACCGAGTCGTAGACCACAGGGCACTTGGCCCCTTCGGTCAGCTCCAGCACGCGTTGCACCACATCCTCGTGGCTGTAGTCGATGGTCGCCCAGGCGCCATTGGCCTTGGCCAGTTCGGCTTTCTCCTTCGAACTCACGGTGCCGATCAGCTGGACGCCCAGCGCCCTGGCCCACTGGCAGGCGAACAGACCGACGCCGCCGGCGGCGGCGTGCCAGAGAATGGTCTGTCCGGCCTCGACCTGATACGTCTGGCGCAGCAGGTACTGCACGGTGAGGCCCTTGAGCATCATGGCGGCGGCTTGCTCGAAGCTGATCGAGTCCGGCAGCTTGACCAGGTGCTGTGCCGGCAACACGTGCACCTCGCTGCAGGCACCCAGCGGCCCGGTGGCGTAGGCCACGCGGTCGCCAACCTTGAGGTGGCTCACTGCGCTGCCGACCGCTTCTACCTCGCCGGCGGCCTCGGTGCCGAGACCCGACGGTAGCGCCGGCGGCTGATATAGGCCACTGCGGTAGTAGGTGTCGATGAAGTTCAGGCCGATGGCGCGATTGCGCACGCGCACTTCGTCTGGGCCCGGCTCGGCAGGCTGGAAGTCGACATAGTCGAGGACTTCGGGTCCGCCGTGGCGGCTGATCTGAATACGTTTGGCCATGACTCGGGCTCCAGGGGCAAAGCGCCCATGCAACGCCTCGAACTGATCGCCGTCAAGCCAGCAGCAGATACGACGATGGTATGCTTGCGCCCTCTTTTGCCCCGTCCGGACCCATGCCGTGAGTGAACGTACCCAGGCCGTGAAGGCCTACCTGCTCGACCTGCAGGACCGTATCTGCGCCGCCCTCGAAGCCGAGGATGGCGGCAGCTTCTTCGAAGACAGCTGGCAGCGCCCGGCCGGTGGCGGTGGTCGCACCCGAGTGATCGAGAACGGCGCGCTGATCGAGAAAGGCGGGGTCAATTTCTCCCATGTGTTCGGTGACAACCTGCCGCCGTCGGCCAGCGCCCACCGTCCGGAACTGGCCGGACGCGGCTTCGAGGCCATGGGCGTGTCGCTGGTCATCCACCCGCACAACCCGCATATCCCCACCTCCCACGCCAACGTGCGCTTCTTCAGCGCCGAGAAGGCTGGCGAGGAAGCCGTGTGGTGGTTCGGCGGCGGTTTCGACCTGACGCCCTACTACGCCAATGAAGAGGATTGCGTGCACTGGCACCAGGTCGCCCGCGACGCCTGCGCGCCGTTTGGCGCCGAGGTGTACCCGAAGTACAAGGAGTGGTGTGACCGCTACTTCCACCTCAAGCACCGCAACGAACCGCGTGGCATCGGTGGCCTGTTCTTCGACGATCTCAACCAGTGGGACTTCGATACCAGCTTCGCCTTCCTGCGCGCCATCGGCGATGCCTATATCGAGGCCTACCTGCCGATCATCCAGCGCCGCAAGGCCATGCCTTTCACCGAGCAGCAGCGCGAATTCCAGGCCTTCCGCCGTGGTCGCTACGTCGAGTTCAACCTGGTGTTCGACCGCGGCACCCTGTTCGGCCTGCAGTCCGGCGGGCGCACCGAGTCGATCCTCATGTCCCTGCCGCCGCATGTGCGCTGGGGCTATGACTGGAAACCGGCGCCGGGTAGCGAAGAGGCACGCCTGACCGAGTACTTCCTGCAGGACCGCGACTGGCTTGCGGAGGCCGGCCTGTGAGCGACCGCTATGGCGTATTCGGCAACCCCATCGGCCACAGCAAATCACCGCTGATCCATCGCCTGTTCGCCGAGCAGACCGGCCAGGACCTGTCCTACGAGGCCCTGTTGGCGCCGCTGGATGATTTCCCCGGCTACGCACGTGCCTTTTTCACCGAGGGCCGCGGCGGCAACGTCACCGTGCCGTTCAAGGAGCAGGCCTATCGCTTGGCCGACGAGCTGAGCGAGCGTGCCCGCCGTGCCGGCGCGGTGAACACCCTGAAGAAGCTCGATGATGGCCGTCTGCTCGGCGATAACACCGATGGCGCCGGCCTGGTACGTGACCTGACGGTAAATGCCGGGCTCGACCTGGCGGGCAAGCACATCCTTGTGCTCGGCGCCGGCGGCGCTGTGCGTGGTGTGCTGGAGCCGCTGCTGGCCGAACGGCCACAGAGCCTGACCATCGCCAACCGTACGCTGGAGAAGGCCGAGCAGCTGGCGCATGAATTCGCCGATCTGGGGCCGGTTGCCGCCAGCGGGTTCGACTGGCTCAGCGCGCCGGTCGACCTGATCATCAATGGCACCTCCGCCAGCCTGGCCGGCGAGCTGCCACCGCTCGACCCGAGTCTCATCCAGGCCGGCCACACCGTCTGCTACGACATGATGTACGGCAAGGAGCTGACCGCGTTCAATCGTTGGGCCGCCGAGCATGGCGCGCTGCGCTGCCTCGACGGGCTGGGCATGCTGGTGGAGCAGGCCGCGGAGGCTTTCTTCGTCTGGCGCGGGGTGCGCCCGGACAGCGCACCAGTGCTGGCGGAGCTGCGTGCACAGCTGAGCTGACATGCCCTACCTGCTGGTCGTCACCGCGCTCTGGGCCTTCTCTTTCAGCCTGATCGGCGAGTACCTGGCCGGGCGGGTCGACAGCGACTTCGCCGTGCTGGCGCGGGTGCTGATCGCCGCCCTGGTGTTCCTGCCCTTCACGCTCTGGCGCGGCCTGCCGCGGCGCATGCTGGCCGGCTTCTGGCTGGCCGGGGCGTTGCAGTTCGGCATCACCTATCTGTGCCTGTACCGCAGCTTCCAGGTGCTGACGGTGCCCGAGGTGCTGCTGTTCACCGTGCTCACGCCAATCTACGTGACCCTGCTCGACGATGCCCTGGCGCGGCGTTTCAGCCCCTGGGCACTGGTTGCCGCGCTGGTCGCCGTGGGCGGCGGGGTGATCATCCGTTTCGATCGGCTGGAGGGCGATTACCTGCTCGGCTTCGTCCTGCTGCAGATCGCCAACGCCACCTTCGCCGCCGGCCAGGTGCTCTGTCGCCGCCTGCTCCTGTACTACCAGCCGACGCAGCCACTGCACCGCTTCTTCGGCCATTTCTTCCTCGGCGCACTGGTCCTGGTGCTGCCGTCCTTCCTGCTGTTCGGTAACCCGGACAAGTTGCCGCAGACCGTCGTGCAATGGGGAGTGCTGGCCTGGATGGGGCTGTTCGCTACGGCGCTGGGGCTGTTCTGGTGGGTCAAGGGCAGTACGCGGGTGGACGCCGGTACCCTGGCGATCATGAACGAGCTGCACGTACCGGCCGGCCTGCTGGTCAACCTGCTGATCTGGAACCGCGACTTCGACCTGCCACGCCTGGCCGCTGGCGGCGCGGTGATTCTCGCCGCGATGTGGCTGAACCAGCGCGGGCGCCAGCCGGGCTGATAGCGGAGTGCTCCGTACGGCCACTTCCTCGCCGAGTCGACGCAAGCTGCGGGCCTGATCCTGTCGTGGCAGTTGGCCTGCTAAGGCGGCAGGCGTCGCTTGCCGGCCATGGCATATTCGCCAAATTCGGAGATATTTCGGCTTTGGTCTAGTCCAGGAAAGATTTTCTTCACGAGCCCGCTATATTCCCCCGTCAGTCTGCAACATTACTGTTATGCGGGCTGAAGATACTGCGCCAATCCAACAACAAAACCGAGCGCTCATCATGCATAAACCGTCTTTGATCCTCGCTGGTCTAGGCCTGCTTTGCGCGGCCGAACATGCCGCCGCCTGGTCGCAACCCACTCACAAGAACATCGTCAAGGATGCCTTGGCCTTCATGAACTCGGCCCATGCCACGGCGGAGATGCGCCGGGCCTACCAGTTCTATGTCGGCGCGGCCGGCACCGAGGCCGCCGCCGGCGAAATCCTCGGTCAGGCCGCCTACGACGTCGACGACTTCAAGGACACCCGCCTGGGTGGCTGGTGGGTCGGCTACGAGCACGCTCCGCTATGGGGCGCCGCCGCCTCCATCGTCAACTACACCTCCTACTGGCACTTCATCAACATGGGGCGAGAAGGCGACGACCACGGCAACGACCATGGCGGCTACGACTACCGCTACCACAAGGTCGATGGCGGGGTGTCCGATGTTGACTGGTATGCCATGGTCTACCTGTACAACCGCGAGCTGAAGAAGAGCGATTTCGACAGCACCGAGGCGCACTATCGCCAGGGCAGCGCCTCCAATTGGGAGAAGCACTACGGCGACTTCCAGACCGCCGCATTCCAGCCGATCGACAACCTGGCCAATTACTGGTTCGAGCAGTTCAAGGCCGCGCCTTCGCTGCAGACCATCGGCTTCGCCCTGCACGCCACCGGAGATGTGGCGCAGCCGCACCACGCCTGGATCACCTCGGCCAACGGCCATTCCAGCTGGGAAGGCTGGGTCGATGACCACTACGCCAGCGAGCGTCTCAATGATCCGGTGGCGGTGGCCAACCTGGTCGGCCAGTACGATGCCGCCCAGCCGCTGCGTGACCTGCTGACGCAAACCGCGCAGGTCGCCTACCAGCATCCGGAACCGCTGTACGACACCAGCTACAGCGGGCGGCTGAGCATGGCCAGGCAACTGATTCCCGAGTCCATCGCCCTGACTGTCACCGTGTTGACCAAGGGGGCCAATCATTTCCATGGGCAAGCGGGCATCTGAGGTCGGCCGCGCCCTGCTGTTCGCCCTGCTGGCAGGCTATGGCCTGTCGGCAGGTGCGGCGGTGGATCTGCGGATCGACGATGAGACCATTCCCGGGCGCAGCGTCGAGGTTTTGCAACAGGCGCTGACCCGGGTCAAATTCAACACCGCGCCGACCGCGCTGCGTCGTGGCGTGGTGGAGAACCACCTGCTGGCGCGTGAGGTCGAGGGCGAACTGAGCCCGGCCAATCGCCAGGACCTCGATGCCCAGGTGGAAATCGAGGCGGCCAACCTGCTCGATCAGGTCTTCGGCCGGCGTTTCGATCAGGATGTGCGGCCGTTCCTGCGCGAGCCCCAGGGGCTGAGCAGCGAGCGGCTGCGTCAGGCCCTGGCGCCGAGTGGCGGGCAGCTGGTGCTCAACAGCCTGCAGCTGGCACCGGAGCAGCGCCGTGCGGCTGCTGCCGTCGAACTGATCGGCTGGCAGTTCCCCGGGGCGCCGGCGCAGCGCCTCGACCTGTTGCAGCTGTACCTGGGCTGCAACGTGCAGGACCAGGTCGAGCTGCAGCAGGGCAACCTGGCGCGCATGGCGGCCCTGGTGGGCGAGCGCGCGCGGCGCGACTATCTCTGGTACCAACTGGGCAAGGCGGGTTACAGCGAAAGCGAGCAGACGGCGCTCCGTCGCCTGGTGCGCGACAAGCTGGTGCGTCATCGCTATCTGCACCAGATCGGCCTGTACAGCGACTTCCACCATGAGACCGAGAGCCTGCGTGAGCTGGCGGCCAAGGTCAGCGACGCCGATGCCGAGGCCTACTACCGCGCCAACCTGGCGCAGTACCGCAACGTCGCCAAGGTACAGGCCGCGCATATCCGCCTGGCCGATCAGGCCAGTGCCGACCGGGTGTATGCCGAGCTCAAGTCGGGGCTGGATTTCGACGAGGCCGTCAGGCGCTATTCGCTGGCGGAGGATCGCCAGCGCACGCCGCCCGGCGATCTCGGCCCGATCCGTCCCGAGCAGGCGGGACTGGACTTCGTGCGCAAGGCCGCGCTGATCCAGAAGACCGACAGCCTGTCGCAACCACTGCGTGGCGACCAGGGCTTCGAGATCATCCGCGTCACCGGCCGAGAGGATCGCCAGTTGCCCCTGAGCGACCCCAGTGTGCGTTACGAGGTCAACCAGGCCGTGGCCCGTCAGCAACTGGCCAGCCAGTTCGAGGCGCGCCTGGCGGCACTGCTGAGCAAGGCTCGGGTGCAGGGGCTATGAGACTGCAATGGCTCCTCGGCGGGCTGGCAGTCGCCTGCGGCGTGGGGCTGCAGCTGCAGTTCGGTGAACCGCTGCCGAGTGCGATCCCATCACCTGCCGCGGTGCAGCCTGCTCCTGTGCCGCCCAAGGCCGAGTTCGCGTTAGCGCCGGCTCAGTTACCCGCCCCTGCGCCAGTGGCCATTGCCGTGCCTGTTGCTGCAAGCCCTGCCCCGGCCGTCGAGCCGGCGACGCTCTCGGTGGAGCAGGCCCAGCTGATGATGCGCGAGTACGCCGCAGGCGGTGACGAACGTCAGCCTGGTGCCGGCGGCTTGCGCCCACGTGTTGCTGCCAGCCCAGCCCAACTGGCCGACCCCGAGCTGTACGACGCCTTCGAGAGTGCTGCCCGGCGCCGCGAAGTGCAGGCCTGGACCATGGGCTTGCAGCAGATTCCCCACATCCGCGAGCAGATAGACCAGGCCGCGCAGCGTGGCGAGCGCAGTGCTGCCGAGCTGGCGGAGGCCAACCAGGCACTGGAGCAGCTGGAGCTGTTACAGCAGCACCTGCAGCAGAGTGATGCACAGTTGCTGCAACCACCGGCACAGTAGCGGCTACGCTGAAAAAGGCCGCGCTTGCCGTGCGCGGCTTCTCGTATACTGCAGCTCGCCGGCAGGGACCGCATGGCTCGTCATCCACCAGCCCAACGGATCCCATTGCCGTGAAGATTGCCTCTCGCCTGTTCGGTCTGCTGCTTAGCAGCCTGACCCTGCTGCCCAGTACTCTCCTCGCCGCCGGCCAGCAGAATGCGCCTGCGGTACAGGAACTCGCCTCCGGCAGTGCCTTGCTGGTCGACCTCAAGACCAATCAGATCCTCTACTCCAGCAACCCCGACCTGCAGGTACCGATTGCCTCGGTGACCAAGCTGATGACCGCCATGGTGGTGCTGGATGCCAAGCAGCCACTGGATGAGCAGCTGAACGTGGTGATCAAGGATGTGCCGGAGATGCGCGGCATCTACTCGCGCGTGCGCCTCGGCAGCCAGCTGAGCCGCCGCGACATGCTGCTGCTGACCCTGATGAGCTCGGAAAACCGCGCCGCCGCTAGCCTGGCCCACCACTACCCGGGCGGCGTGCCGGCTTTCGTCACGGCGATGAACGCCAAGGCCCGTGCGCTGGGTATGACGCGTACCCGCTACCGTGAGCCGACCGGCCTGTCGGAGAAGAATGTCTCCACCGCCAACGACCTGGTCAAGCTGGTCAAGGCCGCCGGCCAGTTCCCGCTGATCGGCCAGTTCAGCAGCACCCGCGAGCACGTGCAGCAGTTCAGCAAGCCGCGCTACAGCCTGGGCTTTCGCAACACCAACAGCCTGGTGCACAAGGCCAACTGGAGCATCCAGCTGACCAAGACCGGCTTCACCAACGCCGCCGGCCACTGCCTGGTGATGCGCACGCAGATGGCCGGCAAGCCGGTAGCCTTCGTAGTGCTGGATGCCTTCGGCAAGTACACCCACATGGCCGACGCCAACCGCCTGAAGAAGTGGCTGGAAACCGGCCAGGTGAGCAAGGTGGCGCCGGCGGCGCTGGCCTACAAGAAGCAGAAGCAGACCGAACGCGCGCGGACCATGCAGGCCGCACAGTAACCGCGACAGGCACAAAAAAAGCCCGGCGCGAAGCCGGGCTTTTTTATCCAGGCGGTGGCAGCACCGCTGCTCCCCTCACCCGGCTGTTGATTCAGCGGCGTACGCGGGGTAGTCACTGTAACCGCGCTCGTCGCCACCAAACAGTCGTGCTGGGTCGAACGCCGCCAGCGGCCAGTGATTGAGCAAGCGCGCAGGGAAGTCCGGGTTGGCGACAAAGGGTCGACCAAAGGCGATCAGATCGACCAGCCCCTCCTGCAGCAAGGCTTCGGCGCGGGCCTGGTCGTAGCGGCCCGCAACGATGATGGTGCCGCCGAACACCCGGCGCAGGTCGTGGCGGAAGTGCTGCGGTATCTGCGGTGCGTCATCCCAGTCGGCCTCGGCTAGATGGATGTAGCCGATCCCCAGCTCGCCCAGGCGCTCGCTGGCCAGCAGGATGGTGGGAATCACGTCCGGGCAGTCCATGCCACGCGCGGTGATGTAGGGGGCCAGACGCACGCCGGTGCGTTCGGCGCCGATCTCGTCGGCCACGACCTTGGCGACTTCCAGCAGGAAGCGGGTGCGGTTTTCGCGGGAGCCGCCATAGCGGTCTTCGCGCAGATTCGAGGTCGTGCGCAGGAACTGGTCGATCAGGTAGCCGTTGCCACCATGAATCTCGACGCCATCGAAGCCAGCGGCCCTGGCATTGCGGGCGGCCTGGCGGTAATCCTCGATGACTGCCTGGATAGCCTGCTCGCTGAGGGCGCGTGGTTCGCTGACGTCGACCATTCGGCCCACGCCGTCATCCCCTACCACCCAGACCTGAGCGTCCGCACGCAGCGCCGAGGGTGCCACGGGGTGGCCGTCGGCATGGAAGCTTGCGTGCGACATGCGGCCGACGTGCCACAGCTGCAGGAAGATGCGTCCACCGCGTGCATGCACGGCATCGGTCACCAGGCGCCAGCCCTTGATCTGCTCGGCACTGTAGATGCCAGGGGTGAAGCTGTAGCCCTTGCCTTGCGGGCTGATCTGCGTCGCTTCGGTGACGATCATCCCGGCGCTGGTGCGTTGGGCGTAGTAGGTCGCCATCAGCGCGTTGGGGATATCTCCCGGCTGGCTGCTGCGCGAGCGGGTCATGGGCGCCATCACGATGCGGTTGGACAAGTCGAGCTGGCCGAGGCGATAGGGGGTGAACAGGTCGGAATGGCTGGGCATCTTCAAGGCTCCATGGGCTCAGGCGGGCGCCTGCTGGTGTTGTTGGTAATCATGGGTGATTTCAACTTCGCTGCCCGCCATGGGCGCCGCCAGTTCCAGCACCATTCCTCCGGGCAGGGTCACGAAGATCTGGCAGGTCAGCTCACGCGGCACCACGGCGATGCGATAGGGCAGCCCGCTGGCCCGCACATGCTCAAGCAGCATACTTGCCGGTTGGTTGGTGCGCAGGGCGAGATGGCTGAGCTGGGCGCCCTGGAGGTCGCTGCGCTGGATCAGGTGTACCAGCGCCTGGTCACCCTGATAGAGCCATTCACCGGGAAAGGGGAACGGCGGACGTGGCCCCGGCGCGACGCCGAGCAGCTTCTCCAGCGAGAGCTGCAGTAGGCCGTCGGGGGTGTTGAATGCGATGTGGTCGAACTGTAGGTCCAGGGACACGATGGCAATCTCGGGTAAGTGATGCGATGTGGCTATCATCAATTCTTGAAAAACAGAGAAAAACAGGCCTAATCCAGAATCACTTTTAAGTAGGTCTTATAAATGAGCTCGCTATTCGACCTTGAGGTGTTTGCTCGTACAGCCGAAGCGGGCAGTCTTTCCGCTGCGGCCCGTGCCTTGGACATCAGCCCGGCGGCGGCCAGCATGTCGCTCAAGCGCCTGGAGTCGCGTTTAGGCGTGCGGCTGTTTGCCCGCTCCACCCGGCAGCAGCGTCTGACCCAGGAAGGCGAGCGCTACCTCGAGGCGACGCGCCTGGCGCTTGGCGCGCTGGAGGAAGGCGAGCGCGCGCTCAAGGTGGGCGCCCAGGGCCTGGCCGGGGTGCTGCAGCTCGCCGCACCGTCGGATTTCGGACGCACGGTGCTGCTGGGCTGGCTGGACGAGTTGCGCGCGGAAAATCCGCAGTTGCAGCTGCACCTGTTGCTCAACGATCAGCCCAACGACCCCTATCGCGAGGCGGTGGATGTGGCACTGCGCTTTGGCGTGCCGGCCGATTCCAGCCTGGTGGCGCTGCCTGTACTGGAACAGCACCATCGCGTGGCCTGTGCCAGTCCGGCATACCTGGCGCGGCATGGCGTGCCGCAATCACCGCAGGAGCTGACGAATCATCGGGCAGTGGTCTATCAACGCCATGGTCGGCCCTACAATCTGTGGCGCTTCGCCAGAGGCACGCAGGTGCTGGAGGTGAAGGTGGACGGCGACTACCGCTGCGATGACGGTGAAGTGGCGAGGCGCTGGGCTCTGGCCGGCAACGGGATCGTTTACAAGGCTTGGCTGGATGTCGCCGCAGACATTCGTGCCGGGCGCCTGCTGCCCTTGTTGGAGGGTTGGCAGGGTGAGTTCGTGCCGGTCTACCTGCTGTGTCCGCATCGTGCGCAACTGAGCGAGCGGGTCAGAGTGCTGCAGGCATTTCTGCGCGAGCGCTGCCGTGCTCTGGTGGACCAAGGTGCTTCGGTGGTCAGCGCGGCCCCGGGCGGTAGATAGCTGCGCGGTTATCGGCAAGACAGGCGTGCCTCCGCCATTGTTTTCCCATAACCCTGAAGCAGCAAACCCCGCGCGTGGCGGGGTTTGGTGACTGCATGTGGCCTTGTGGAGGCGCATGTGACTGCTTGCTGGTGCCGGAGACAGGAATCGAACCTGCGACCTTCGCGTTACGAGTGCGCTGCTCTACCAACTGAGCTACACCGGCGTGGGCTGCAAATTATCAGCTGGCGACGAACCGGGCAATTGGCACCCGGCCGCTAGCCGATCTACAGGAACCAGCGGTACTCCCGTGCGCTAACGTCGTGCATGAACTGCAGGTGATCCTGGCGCTTGTTCTCGCAGTAGACGAAGACGAACTCGCTGCCGAGCTTCTCCTTCACCACCTCATGCGACGCCATGGCCGTCACGGCGGTGAGCATGTCCTTGGGAAAGTCGATGCCGCTGCTGCGGTCGTCGTTGAGCGAGGGGATCGGCTCGCGGCCCTGCTCCAGACCGTGCTCCATGCCGCTGAGGATGGCCGCCAGGACCAGGTAGGGGTTGGCGTCGGCGCCGGCCAGGCGGTGCTCGATGCGCAGGTTCCTGCCGTCCGACTCGGGGATGCGGATGCACGCGTCGCGGTCCTCGAAACCCCAGCTGGCCTTGCTCGCCGAGTTGACCATGGCGCCATAGCGGCGGAAGGCGTTGTGGTTGGGCGCGAAGATCGGCATGCAGTGTGGCAGCAACTCCAGGCAGCCGGCCACGGCGTGGCGCAGCGGACGTTGGCCGTCGCCATCGAGCAGGTTGTTGCCGGCCTGGTCGTACAGGCTGACATGCACGTGCATGCCGCTGCCCGGCGCATCCAGGTAGGGCTTGCTCATGAAGCTGGCTCTATAACCGTTTTTCATCGCCACGCCGCGCGTGCTGCGGCAGAACAGGGCGGCCTGGTCGGCGGCGTGCAGGCCGTCGGCGCAGTGGGCAAAGTTGATCTCGAACTGGCCGGGGCCGAGTTCGGCGGTGATCACGTTGGCGTCCACGCCCTGCTCCTGGGCGGCCTCGACCATCTCGTGCAGCACATCGGAAAAGCGCGTCAGGCGCTCGATGTGCATGTTCGGCTGGTCGTCCTCGTCGCCGGTCAACGGGTCGCGCGGGAACTGCGGCAGGCCGTTGGAAAGCGCCCGGTCGAACAGGTAGAACTCCAGCTCGAAGGCCACCACCGGACGGACGCCCTTGGCGTCCAGGCGCTTGAGTACATTCGCCAGCACCTCGCGCGGTTCGAATTCGATGGGCGCCTCGGTGCCGTCGGAGCTAATCAGCATCTGCCCCAGTGGCTGGTTTTCCCAGCGTACCGGTTTGAGCGTGCCGGGAATCAGCCGGCGCGGCGCATCCGGGTCGCCGTCGTTGAAGCAGTAGTCGCCAATCGGGTGCAGGCCACCCTGGGCGCCGAGCAGCACGCAGTTCTGCGGCACTTTCAGCGGGCCGCCGGCGGCGACTTTCTCCAGCATGTCGAGGGGGTAGCGCTTGCCGTAGAAATGCCCGGGGATGTCCAGGCAGATCAGTTCGACGTAGCGCACATCGGGGTGGGCGGCGCGAAAGGCGCGGACTTCGCTGAGCAGGTCGGGGAATCTTGTTGTTGTCATGGCGATATCTGCAGGGTTCAGGTGAAGACCCAGAGCACTCTTGTGGGGGAATCGGTGAGGTTGGCGTAGCGAAACTGCGCGTGCGGCGGTAGCTGGAAGCTGTCGCGCGGGCCGAGGGTGACCGGTTCGGCGCCTTCGCCGTACCACACCGTCAGCTCGCCTTCGAGGACGAAACCGCCCTGCTCCGAGCTGTCGTTCAGATGGCCCTCGCCGCTGGTCGCGCCCGGTTCGAGGAAGCTTTCCAGCATGGCGAAGCCGCCGGCCATGCCCGGTGACGCCAGCACGTCGGTGATGCCGCCGGCGTAGTACAGGGTGCGGCGCTCGTCCGGGCGGGTCACCCAGCGCACTGCGCGCGGATGACCGGGGTTGTAGAAGTAGGTGGTCGGCACGCCCAGCGCCTCGCTGATGGCGGTGAGGTCGGCCACGGTCGGGCGCGACAGGCCGCGCTCGACCTGGGACAGGAAGCCCACCGAGCGGCCGATGCGCTCGGCCAGCTCGCCCAGGGTGACGTTCTTGTGCTTGCGCAGGTCGCGCACCAGGATCGCCAGACCTTCGATTTCGTCTTGCTTGTCCATGCTTCAGGTCTCGTCAGAACAGGTCGCGCAGACGGTACCAGGCCTTGCCGACTGCCTCGATGGGCGCGGCCAGCAGGTCGCCGCCGGGGAAGCGCGGGTTGTCCAGGCCCTGGTACAGGTCGAGCAGCTCGGCGTCGCCGAGGATGGCGTCACTGACCGCGCGGGCAGCGGCCAGGGTCGGCAGGATGCCGTGGCCGGAGAAGCCCTGCAGCCAGTACTTCTGCCCGTCGCGGCCGACATCCGGGGTACGGTGCATGGTGCAGTCGATGTGCCCGCCCCAGCCATAGTCGATCTGCACCCCGCGCAGCTGCGGGAATACCCGCTCCAGGTAGGGCCGGGTGGCTGCTGGTACGTCATCTGGGATGCCGCCGAGGTAGGTGCAGCCGCCGCCGAACAGCAGGCGATTGTCCGGGGTGACGCGGAAGTAGTCGGGGACGAACTGGTTGTCGATGGCGCAGGTGCCCTTGGGGAACAGCGAGCGGGCCAGTTCGGGGTCGAGCGGCGCAGTGGCGACCTGGTAGGAACCGACCGGCAGCAGGCGCTTGGCCAGCTCGCGGTCGAGACCGTCGACATAGGCGTTGCAGGCCAGCACCAGCACCTTGCCGCGCACCTCGCCGTGCTCGGTGCGCACGCGGTAGCCGTCGGCGCTTTCCTGCCAGTTGATGGCCTTGCTCTGCTCAAAGATGCGCCCGCCGTGGGCCTCGAGGGTAGCGGCCAGACCCTGGGCCAGCTTCAGCGGGTTGAGGTGGGCGGCGCCGGCGTCATGCAGCGCGGCCAGGTAGCGCGGGCTGGCGATCCACTCGGACAATTGCTCCTTGGGAATGAAACTGAGCTGCTGGTAGCCGTACTTCTGCTCGGCTTCCTCCAGGCTTTCCTGCAGCTGGCGCACGCGGCGCGGCAGCACGGCGGTGTACAGGGCACCGGTACGGTAGTCGATATCGAAACCATGGCGTTCGGGCAGCGCGCGCATCTCGTCGGCGGCCCAGACCATGCTGTCCCACAGGCGCTTGGCGCGCTCCAGGCCGAGGGCCTTTTCCAGCGGTGGCATGTCGCAGGACCATCCTGGCAGCGCCTGGCCACCGTTGCGCCCCGAGGCGGCCCAGGCCAGGCGGCTGGCTTCGAGGATCACCACCTTCTTGCCGGCCAGGGCCAGGCGCAGGCCGGTATGCAGGCCACTGAAGCCAGCGCCGACGATCAGCACATCGCAGTCGAGCGCTTCCTGCAGGTGCGGGCGCAGGGGAATCTGGCCGTAGGTGCCGGCGTAGTAGGTGCCGATGTGCTGGGCGGACTGCTTGAACATGGTGACCTCGTGAAATTTGTTCTTATGAATTTCATGAAAAAATACACAAGAAAATTCACAAAGCCAAGGCCGATGGTCAGCTGCCGTACCAGGCCTGTTGGGCCAGGCAGTCGCTCAGGTAATCGAGGAAGCAGGTAATCCGTGCCGCCAGCGCCGTGTTGCGGTAGTACACCGCGTGGATCGCCTGGCGCCGCTCACTGCGGTGACTGGCCAGTACTTCCACCAGGGTGCCGGCTTGCCGGTCCTGGTCGGTCATGAAGTCCGACAGGCACACCAGTCCGGCGCCGGCCAGGGCCAGCTGGCGCAGGGTTTCGCCACTGGAGGCGCGCAGGGTCGGGGTGATCGCCAGGTGGTCGCCCTGCGCGTGGCGCAACGGCCAGCTGTTGAGATGTTCGAGCTGGGTAAAGCCAAGCAGATCGTGGCTCGCCAGTTCGGCCGGTGTCTGCGGTGTGCCGCGCGCCGCCAGGTAGGCGGGGCTGGCCAGCACCCGCACCCGGCTCTGCCCCAGCGGCCGGGCGTGCAGGCTGGAGTCGCGCAGGGCGCCGATGCGGATGGCCAGGTCGGTGCGCTGTTCCAGCAGGTCGATGTTCTGCTCGTTGCTGGTCAGCTCCAGTTCGATCTGCGGGTAGCGCTGGCGGAAGCCCGCGACCAGCGGCACCAGCACATGCAGCAGGAACGGTGTGGCGGCATCCACCCGCAGCCGGCCGGCGGGCACCTGGCGGCGCAGGGCCATCTGCTCCTCGGCTTCCTCCACGGCAGCGAGGATGCGTCGGGCCTGGGCCAGGAACGCGGCGCCCTCCTCGGTCAGCTCAAGGCGTCGCGTGGTGCGACGCAGCAGGGTCACGTCGAGTTTGTCCTCCAGGCGACTGAGGGCGCGGCTGATGCCCGAAGCGGTCTGCCCCAGCTGCTCGGCTGCAGCACTGATGGAGCCGGCGTCGACCACCTGGGTGAAGGCCTGCAGCTCGTCCAGGGTGGTTTTCATTGGTGACTCCTCGGCAGCAATAGGGAGTTGATTGCTCCTTTCTTGGACACGAGTGTGGCGTTTGCCGGCGCGCGCTTGCAACGTTTCGGCGACAGCTTTTGCATGGATGCGACACGCCCTGCCCCGAGGCGTGCGGCGTCTTCTCGGGGCGGCTATCCTGCCGGCTTTCACCGTCAGGGGCAGGCCATGCAGATTCGCAGCGATTTCGACAGCGGCAATATCCAGGTGCTGGACGCCAGCGATCCCGGCCGGGTGCGCCTGGCCATCCGCAAGGACTTCGCCAGCGAGCACTTCCAGTGGTTCCACTTCCTCGCCGAAGGCCTTACGCCTGGGCAGACCCATCGCTTCAGCCTGGAGAACGCCGGCCAGTCCAGCTACAAGAGCGCCTGGACCGGCTACCACGCCGTGGCCAGCTATGACGGCGAGGACTGGTTCCGTGTGCCGACTACCTACGACGAAGGCGGGCTGCACTTCGAGCTGAGTGCCGAGCAGTCCAGCGCTCGCTTCGCCTATTTCGAGCCCTACAGTCGTGCCCGCCATGCCCAGCTGCTGGTGCGCGCGCTGGAGTTGCCTAACGTCGAGCTGTTGGCTTGTGGCAGCAGTCTGCAGGGCCGCGAGCTGCCTCTGCTGCACGTGCGCGGCACGGCCGCCGCGCCGCGCAAAGTCTGGCTGATTGCCCAGCAGCACCCTGGCGAGCACATGGCCGAGTGGTACATGGAGGGGCTGATCGAGCGTCTCGGCCAGGACGACGAGGAACTGCGCGCCCTGCTCGCTCAGGCCGACCTGTACCTGGTGCCGAACATGAACCCGGACGGTGCCTTCCTCGGCAACCTGCGCACCAACGCCGCCGGCCAGGACCTCAATCGCGCCTGGCAGGCACCGTCGGCCGAGCGCAGCCCGGAAGTGCTGTTCGTCCAGCAGCAGATGGCGGTGATTGGCGTGGATTGCTTCCTCGATATCCACGGCGACGAGGAAATCCCCCATGTATTCACCGCCGGTTGCGAGGGCAACCCGGGCTTCACCCCGCGCCTGGATGCGCTGGAGCAGGAGTTCCGCCAGCGCCTGATGGCCATCGGCGAGTTTCAGGTTGAGCATGGCTATGTGCGCGACGAACCGGGTCAGGCCAACCTGGCGCTGGCCTGCAACTGGGTCGGGCAGACCTACGACTGCCTGGCCTACACCGTGGAGATGCCGTTCAAGGACCACGATGACAGCCCGCAACCGCGCACCGGCTGGAATGGCGTGCGCTCCAAGCGCCTGGCGCGTGATGTGTTGAGCGTGCTGGTGGCGATGGTCGACAAGCTACGCTGAGCGCTTTGGCCGAATCGCAGTGCATTCAGTCGTCTCCGGCGCCTGCAATGCGCTGCGGCTGATGCTGCAATCGGGGCGACTTCAACAATGAGCGTCCCGCCATGTCCGAGACCCGTACCCGTATCGCCGATATCCTCAGCCGCGAGGAAATCCGCACCCTCACCCAGCGCTGCGACTGGCGCGGCGCCTGGGCCGTATTTTCCACCTGGGGTGTGCTGGCACTGACCTTCGCCGCGCTGGCCTGGGCTCAGGCGCATCTGCCGCTGTGGGCCTTCGCCCTCGCCCTGCTCGCCGGCTTGGCGGTTATCGCCGGGCGCCAGCTGTGCCTGGCCATCCTGCAGCACGATGCGGCCCACGGCACCTTGTTCAAGAGCAAGTGGGGCAACGATGTGCTGGCCGACTGGCTGTGCGCGCGGCCGGTGTGGAACGAGCTGCACAAGTACCGCCCGTACCACCTGGTGCACCACGCCAAGACCTCCAGCGAGCAGGACCCGGACCTGTCGCTGGTGGCCGGCTTCCCCACCACCCGCCTGTCGCTGGCGCGCAAACTGGCCCGCGACCTGTTAGGCATCACCGGGCTCAAGTTCATGCTCGGCCGGGTGCTGATGGACGCCGGCGTGCTCAAGTGGACGGTGGCCAACGACGTGCAGGTGCTGCCGCAGGCCGGGCGGCGCTGGTGGAGCTATCCGCTGACCTTCCTGCGCAACGCCGCCGGCATGCTGATCAGCAATGGCCTGCTGCTGGCCGCGCTGTGGGCCTGCGGCGAGGCCTGGCTGTATGGCGTGTGGGTGCTGGCCTATGTCACACCCTTCCCGCTGTTCATCCGCATCCGCTCCATGGCCGAACACGCCTGCCTGGAACCGAGCCGCGACACCCTGCGCAACACCCGTACCACCCGCGCTGGCTGGTTGGCCCGTGCCTTTGTGGCGCCGATCCGGGTCAACTACCACATCGAGCACCACCTGATGGCCTCGGTGCCCTACTTCCGCCTGCCACAGCTGCACGCGCTATTGCGTGAGCGCGGCCTGACCCCGGAGCCACCGAGCTACTGGCAGGTGCTGCGCATCGTCAGCAGCCGCTGAACCCTCCACCTGCACGGCCCTGTGGGAGCGGCTTCAGCCGCGATAGGGGCGCGACCAGTGCCCCATGGCTTCGCTGTTCGCCGCTCCGTGTGGTTGCACCGCTCCGTCATCGGGGCTGAAGCGGAGTGCCGCCCAGCCCCTCCCACAGGAAGTTGGGACTACTGCGCATTGGCCGCTGCCGCTGAAACGAAAAAGCCGCCCGAGGGCGGCTTTGTGTATCGCGCGACGAACTCAGCGACGGGCGCTGCGCACGCCTTCGGCCAGCTCGGCGCACAGGCCCAGTACGCCGTCGATGGCTTGCTGCGGGCTCTCGGCCTTGGCGATCTGATCGACCAGCGCCGAACCCACCACCACGCCTTCGGCGCGGCGGGCGACGTCGGCGGCGTGCTGCGGCGTGCGGATGCCGAAGCCGATGCATACCGGCAGGTCGGTGTGACGACGCAGGCGGGCGTGGGCTTCCTCGACGTGGTCCAGGGTCGCCGCACCGGCGCCGGTGACGCCGGCCACGGATACGTAGTAGACGAAGCCCGAGCTGCCGTTGAGTACGGTCGGCAGGCGCTTGTCGTCGGTGGTCGGGGTGGTCAGGCGGATAAAGTCGATGCCGGCGGCCTGGGCCGGCTCGCACAGGTCAGGGTTATGTTCCGGCGGCAGGTCGACCACGATCAGGCCATCGACACCGGCCTCCTTGGCGTCGGCGATGAACTTGTCCACGCCGTAGTAGTGGATGGGGTTGAAGTAGCCCATCAGCACCAGCGGGGTGCTGCTGTCGTCGGCGCGGAATTCGCGAACCATCTGCAGGGTCTTGGCCAGGGTCTGCTTGCCGGCCAGGGCGCGGATATTGGCCAGCTGGATCGACGGGCCGTCGGCCATCGGGTCGGTGAAGGGCATACCCAGCTCGATCACATCGGCGCCGGCCTTGGGCAGGCCCTTGAGGATGGCCAGCGAGGTGTCGTAGTCCGGATCGCCGCCGGTGACGAAGGTGACCAGGGCGGCGCGGTTCTGCTGTTTCAGCTCGGCAAATCGGCTCTGCAAACGGCTCATCAGTTGTTCTCCGATTTGGACAGGTCGAGGTGGTGCATGACGGTCTGCATGTCCTTGTCGCCACGGCCCGACAGGTTGACCACCATCAGGTGATCCTTGGGCAGCTGCGGCGCGCGCTTGAACACTTCGGCCAGGGCGTGCGAACTCTCCAGGGCCGGGATGATGCCTTCCAGGCGGCAGCACTGGTGGAAGGCGGCCAGGGCTTCGTCGTCGGTCACCGAGGTGTATTCGACGCGGCCGATGTCGTGCAACCAGGCGTGCTCGGGGCCGATACCGGGGTAGTCGAGGCCGGCGGAAATCGAGTGGGCGTCGATGATCTGGCCATCGTCGTCCTGCAGCAGGAAGGTGCGGTTGCCGTGCAGCACGCCCGGCACGCCGCCGTTGAGGCTGGCGGCATGCTTGCCGGTCTCGATGCCGTGACCGGCGGCTTCCACGCCGATGATCTTCACGCTGGCGTCGTCGAGGAAGGGGTGGAACAGGCCCATGGCGTTGGAGCCGCCGCCGATGCAGGCGACCAGGCTATCGGGCAGGCGGCCTTCCTGGGTTTGCATCTGCTCGCGGGTTTCCTTGCCGATCACCGCCTGGAAGTCGCGTACCAGCTCGGGGTACGGGTGCGGGCCGGCGACGGTGCCGATCAGGTAGAAGGTGTTGTGCACGTTGGTCACCCAGTCGCGCAGCGCTTCGTTCATCGCGTCCTTGAGGGTGCCGGTGCCGGCGGTGACCGGGATCACGGTGGCACCCAGCAGCTTCATGCGGAACACGTTGGCCTGCTGCCGATCGATGTCGGTGGTGCCCATGAAGATCACGCATTCCATGCCGAAGCGCGCGGCCACGGTGGCGGTGGCCACGCCGTGCATGCCGGCGCCGGTCTCGGCGATGATGCGTTTCTTGCCCATGCGCTTGGCCAGGAGGATCTGGCCGATGCAGTTGTTGATCTTGTGCGCGCCGGTGTGGTTCAGCTCTTCGCGCTTCAAGTAGATCTTGGCGCCGCCGCAGTGCTCGGTCAGGCGCTCGGCGAAGTACAGCGGGCTCGGGCGGCCGACGTAGTCACGCTGGAAATAGGCCAGTTCCTTGAGGAATTCCGGGTCGACCTTGGCCTTCTCGTATTCGGCGGCCAGGTCATGGATCAGCGGCATCAGGGTTTCGGCGACGTATTGGCCGCCGAAGGAGCCGAACAGGCCGTTGGTGTCGGGGCCGGTGCGCAGGGAAGTCATGCGATTCTCCAGTTCTTGCGGGCGCCATCGTCAGGACGGCGACCACGGCATCGTGAGCGATGGGGCCATTCTACCCCTGGCTGCTCGCGGGAAAAGCGATTAGATTGCGCAAAAGCGTCAGGAAAACTCACAAATAACATGAGCCGCGAACTGCCCCCGCTCAATGCCCTGCGCGCCTTCGAAGCCGCGGCGCGCCTGCTCAGCGTCAGCAAGGCCGGTGACGAGCTGAATGTGACCCATGGCGCCATCAGCCGGCAGATCCGCTTGCTGGAGGAAGAGCTGGGCGTGGCACTGTTCAGCAAGGAAGGCCGTGGCGTAAAACTCACCGATGCCGGCCTGCGCCTGCGCGATGCCAGCGGCGATGCCTTCGAGCGTTTACGCGCGGTGTGCACTGAACTGAAACGGCAGACCGCCGATGCGCCCTTCGTTCTCGGCTGCCCGGGCAGCCTGCTGGCGCGCTGGTTCATCCCGCGCCTGGACCGGCTCAATCGCGAGCTGCCGGAGCTGCGTCTGCAGCTGTCGGCCAGTGAGGGCGAGCTGGACCCGCGCCGCCCTGGCGTCGACGCCACCCTGTGTTTCGCCACGCCACCCTGGCCGACGGACATGCAGGTGTTCGAGCTGGCCGCCGAGCGCATCGGTGCGGTGCTCAGCCCGCGCTACGTCCGCCATGCCGCCCTGGCAGCTGCTGCTCCGGCGGCATTGCTCGGCGAGCCCCTGCTGCACACCGCCTCCCGGCCCCAGGCCTGGCCGCAGTGGGCGCAGGCGCACGGCCTGGATGCGCGCCAGTTGCTGCTCGGCCAGGGTTTCGAGCACCTGTACTACCTGCTGGAAGCGGCAGCCGCCGGCCTCGGCGTGGCCATCGCCCCGCAACAGCTGGTGGCCGACGACCTGGCCGCCGGGCGCCTGGTTGCGCCCTGGGGCTTTGTCGAAACCGCTGCGCGGCTGGCGCTGTGGGTGCCGGGGCGTAGTCGTGATTCGCGCGCCGAGCGTCTGGCCACCTGGCTGGGCCACGAGCTGGGTGGGCTTGCTGCGCTGCCGCCGCTGGTTTAGCGTGGCTGCGCCCTGCGAGTGGCGCCTGCCCTCGCCTCATCACATGGAGAACAAAGATGCAGGAAAGCCGCGATTACCTGGAAATGGCCTTTCGCTCGATCAAGTGCTTTGCCGACGATGGCAAGCTGCTGGTCCACGAGCTCGATAGCCTGGTCGATATCGCCCGCCGCGACGGTGTGGTGGATGACAACGAGAAGCGCATCCTGGCCGGCATCATCGCCCGCCTCAACCCGGCCGAGCTGACCAGCGAAATGCAGGCCAAGATCGCCGACCTGCGCGGCGAACTGCAGTTCTGAGACCTTGCGGCCGGCTCGCTCGCCGGCCGTTTTTCTTGTGCTTTCCCCTGGCTTGGCTAGCGTGAACAAGAGGCCTGCCTGCCCAAGGAGAAGCACATGTCCGATCACCGCACCTACAAGAAAATCGAAGTTGTCGGCACCTCCAAGCTGAGTATCGAGGATGCCATCGGCAACGCTTTGGCCGAGTGCGCCAAGTCCGTGCGCAACATGGACTGGTTCGAGGTCATCGATACCCGTGGCCATATCGTCGACGGCAAGGTGGCGCATTACCAGGTCGAGCTCAAGGTCGGTTTCCGCATCAGCAACAGCTGAGCGACGGCTGTCGGAGCTGCCTTGCAGGCAGCCCGTGAGCCCAGCGGCGAGGTGCGTCTTGACCCTTCTCGCCTCAGGCGCCTAGTTGCCGATCCCAGTGCGGCTCGGCGGCCAGGCGCTCGACCAGAAAATCCAGTAATGCGCGCAGCGCCGGCAGCATCTGCCGGCGCGAACCGTAGAGCGCATGGATGCCCAGGGCTTCCACCTCGTAGTCCGGCAGCAGGGCCACCAGCTGTCCAGAACGCAGCTGCGCCGCTACCGAGTACAGCGGCTGCAGGCTGATGCCGGCGCCGGCCAGGGTGGCCTCCAGCAGCACGGTGGATTCGTTGGCGCTGATAGTGCCGCCGACCGGCACGCCAATGGGCTCTCCGCCGTGGCTGAACTGCCACAGGCTGCGGCCGAAGTAAGCGTAGGTCAGACAGTTGTGCTGGCTCAGCTGCTCCGGCCTTTGCGGCGTACCGTGGCGGGCCAGGTAGCGCGGCGCGGCGCACAGCACGGAATGGCAGGTGGCCAGACGCCGGGCGATCAGATTGGGGTCGAGCTGGTTGGTAATGCGCACGGCCAGGTCGATGCGTTCTTCCACCAGGTTGACCGCCAGGTTGCTGACCTGCAGGTCGATCGCCACTCCCGGGTGCAACTCGACGAAGGCCGCCACCGCCCGCGCCAGCCAGGCCTGGGCGAACGACTGACTGCTGGCGATGCGCAGCGTGCCGCTGAGGAGGTCGCTGCCGCGTTGCCCGGCGCTCTGCAGCTCATCGGCCAGGGCCAACATGGCGCGGCAGCGTGGCAGCAGCTCCTCGCCCATGCCAGTCAGGCTCAGCCTGCGCGTGGTGCGGTGCAGCAGGCGTGCGCCGACCCAGTTTTCCAGCTCGCCCAGGTAGCGTGAGACCATGGCGCGGGACATCTCCAGGCGCTCGGCGGCGGCACTCTGGCTGCCGCTGGCAACCACTTCGACGAAGACACGGGCGGCTGTGAGGCGATCCATTATTTGCTCGATTTATGCAATAGACCTGGGCAGATTAGCCGGCTTTTTGCACGCTTTCGAGCAACTAAGATGCGCCTCATCCAAGCCATTCGCTGTGAGGTTGTCATGTTTCTTCGTTCCCTGTTCGGCGCTGCCCTGCTCGCCTTTACCGGTCTGGTGCAGGCCGCTGCGCTGCAGTTGCAGGTCTACAACCCCGGCGAGGCGGCGGTGTTCCCGGTCAGCTCCACCCTGATCAGCGGTGAGCGCGAAGCCCTGCTGGTCGATGCGCAGTTCTCCACCCGCGAGGCCGCCGAGCTGGTGGGGCTGATCAAGGCCAGCGGCAAGCGCCTCACCAGCATCTACATCAGTCATGGCGACCCGGACTTCTACTTCGGCCTGCAGACGCTCAAGCAGGCCTTTCCCGAGGCCCGCGTGCTGGCCACGGCCGCGACCATCGAACATATCCGCGCTACCCAGGCCGGCAAGCTGGCCTACTGGGGGCCGATCCTCAAGGACGGCGCGCCCAGCACGATCATCATTCCCGAGCCATTGCCAGGTGACCGTCTGACCCTGGAGGGCCAGGAGTTGCAGGTGATCGGCCTCGACCCCGAGCGCACCACGCTGTGGATTCCCTCGCTCAAGGCGGTGGTCGGCGGTGTGCTGGTGGATGCCGGCGAGCATGTCTGGACGGCCGATACCCAGACCGCGCAATCGCGTCGAGACTGGCTGGCCAGCCTCGACCAGATCGAGGCGCTGCAACCCCAGGTGCTGGTGCCCGGCCATTATCTGGGCGATGTGCCGCACACCCTGGCCGCCCTGCGTTTTACTCGCGGCTACCTCAAGACGCTGGAGCTGGAACTGGCCAAGACAGACAACGCCACCGCGCTGATCGAGGCCATGCAGCGCCGTTATCCGCGCCTGCCGGGCGAGTCCAGCCTGGAGTTGAGCGCCAAGGTGCTCAAGGGCGAGATGCAGTGGCCCTGAGCACCCCGTGGGCCTGCTGAGCAGTCTCTGCTACGGGTGGTCCCGGCTTGCCTTCTGCGCTTGGCCCCCCATATTGGAGGTCTGACCCGAGGAGGCTCCCATGAGCAAGCTGTCCAATACGCCTTTTTCCGTGCTCGACCTGGCGCCGATGCGCGACGACGACGTCGGCGCCGCCCCTGCCCTGCAGCGTTCCCTGGAGCTGGCCCGGCATGTCGAGCGCCTGGGTTTCTCGCGCATGTGGGTGGCCGAGCACCACAACATGGAGGGCATCGCCAGTTCCGCCACCGCCGTGTTGCTCGGCTACTTGGCGGCCAACACTTCGACGCTGCGCCTGGGCTCCGGCGGCATCATGCTGCCCAACCACGCGCCGCTGGTGGTGGCCGAGCAGTTCGGCACGCTGGCCGCGCTGTATCCGGGGCGCATCGAGCTGGGCCTGGGGCGTGCGCCGGGTGCCGACCATGCCACAGCCCGTGCCCTGCGTCGCGACCGCCTGGGCAGCGCCGAGGACTTTCCCCAGGATGTCGAGGAGCTGGAGCAGCTGCTCGGCCCGCGCCAGCCCGGGCAGAACGTGATTGCCGTGCCCGGCGTGGACAGCAACGTGCCGATCTGGCTGCTCGGCTCCAGCCTGTTCAGCGCCCAGTTGGCGGCGCAGAAGGGCTTGCCCTACGCCTTCGCCTCGCACTTTGCGCCGCGCTACCTGCACCAGGCGCTGCGCATCTACCGCGAGAACTTCCAGCCCTCGGCCGTGCTGGACAAGCCCTACGCCATGATCGGCGTGCCGCTGATCGCCGCGCCGACCGATGAGGAAGCCGAATTCCTCGCCACCAGCGCCTACCAGCGCATCCTCGCCCTGATTCGTGGGCAGAGCCTGGTGCTGCGCCCGCCGGTGGAGAGCATGGCCGGCCGCTGGCAGCCTCACGAGCAGCAGGCGGTGGGCGACTTCCTCGGCCTGGCGGCCATCGGCGGGCCGGAGAAGGTCCGCGCCCGCCTGGAGGTGCTGCTGGAGCAGAGCGGCGCCGACGAGCTGATCTTCACCTGCGACCTGTACGACCCGATGCACCGCCTGCGCAGCTTCGAGATCGCCGCCGGTTTGCGCTGAAATAGAGCGAACTTGTGCGTCGGCTGCGTCCTCTCAAGCTGTGTACACCCACGGCTTGAGAGGAGCACAGCGATGAGCATCAAGAAAACGGCTTCGGCGCACTGGCAGGGCGGCATCAAGGACGGCAAGGGCAGTATCAGCACCCAGAGCGGTGCGCTCAGCGAGACGCCCTACGGCTTCAATACCCGCTTCGAAGGTCAGCCTGGCACCAACCCCGAGGAGCTGATCGGCGCGGCCCATGCCGGCTGCTTCTCCATGGCCCTGGCCAAGGAACTGGGCGAAGCCGGGATGACGGCGGAGAGCATCGACACCCAGGCCGAAGTGACGTTGGACAAGGCCGACGGTGGCTTCGTCATCAGCGCCGTGCACCTGAGCCTCAAGGCACGCATTCCCGGCGCCGACCGCGACGCCTTCGAGCAGGCGGTGGAAACCGCCAAGAACGGCTGCCCGGTGTCCAGGCTGCTGAACGCCGAGATCAGCCTGCAGGTGGTGCTGGACGACTGAAACGACAAGGCCGCGTTTGTGGCGCGGCCTTGTAATCTGGCTGCACCCCCGCCGACATCAGGCGCCTGCCATCTTCACGGGGGGCGCTAGGGGCCCTGGCGGGTACTTGTCTGGGGGCTCGTGTGGCTGTTCCGGCGTGCTATAACCCCCTTGTGGGCTGGCGTTGGGGGCGTTGTGTTGGTTGACGGTGAGCAGGTGGGTTCGACCTTGAGCGAGCGCGTGCGTGGTGCCGACTTTGGCTGGCTACTGGGTGCGGCCTTGCTGTATTACCTCGGCGCGCGCTTCGGCATGCTGGTGTTTGCCCTGCAACCCGGCAACATCACGCTGCTCTGGTTAGCCTCGGGCGTGGGCCTGGTGATGGCCATGCGCTTTTCCTGGCGTGCTCTGCCCTGGATAGGGTTGGCCAGCCTGGCGGCCAACTTCCCCGAGCTGATCGCGGTTCGCGGCGCGGATCAGAGTTGGCCCTGGCTGGCCGGCTTGGTGTCGGCGCTGGCCGATGGGGTGGCCCCCTGTCTGGCCGCCAGCCTGCTGCACTGGCGCTTGCCGGATGGCCTGCGGGTGGCGCGCGATATCGGCCCCTTTGGGCTGTACGCCTGTCTGATTCCGAGCGCGCTTGGTGCCTTGGCGATTTCCAGCAGCTTGGCCGGCAGCGCGCTGATCGACTGGTCACAGGTACCCGAGCTGTTGCGCGCGCTGACCGTGGCGGACAGCCTGGGCATCCTGCTGGTCTATCCGCTGTACCAGTGCTGGCAGGACGAGGCGAGGCCGCGTGCCCGCGAGCTGGTTTGGATGTTGTTTGGCCTGCTGCTCGGCCTGCTCCTGCTGGAGCGAGCCTTCGCCGGCACCGGCGGGCTGATCCATTTCCTCCCGGCCATGTTGGTTCTGCTGGTGTTCCGCCTGAGCGCGGCTCAGGTGCTGCTGGTATTGCTGGGCCTGATGGTGGCGCTGCTGGCTTTGGCGGCCAGGGCTCTCGGGCCTTTCACTATCGCCAGCCTGGGCGAGTCGCGTTTCATGCTGATGGCCTTCGCCTTCAGTACCAGCTTCATCGTGCTGTGCCTGGCCCTGCATCGGCGCCAGCTGCTGGAGGCGGACCAGGCGCGCGAGCACTGGCGGCACGAGGCGCTGCTCGATGGTCTGACCGGCCTGGCCAACCGGCGGGCATTCATGACGGTGTGCGCCGACGAGGTGCAGCGTGCGCAACATAATGGTCGGCCATTGGTGCTGGCGTTGCTCGATCTCGATCACTTCAAGAGCGTCAACGACCGCTTCGGCCACCCCGCAGGCGACGAGGTGCTGCGCGAGACGGCGCGCCTGCTGCGCGGTACCGATCTGGCAGCGCGTATCGGCGGCGAGGAGTTCGCCCTGCTTCTGCCGGGCCAGACCCTGGGCGAGGCCAGCTCGGCGCTGGAACGTATTCGCGAGTCGGTCGAGCTGCTGCGCCCCGAGCTGGACGGGCAGACCCTCAGCCTGACGGTGAGTATCGGAGTGGCCGAGGTGCGGGCGGATCGTGTCGCGACCCCGGAGGCGCTGTTCAAGCTGGCCGACCAGCGCCTGTACATGGCCAAGCAGGCCGGACGTAATCGGGTGTGCAGCGGGGCATGAAAAAGCCCGGGACTTGCCCGGGCTTTTGCTAACGCATCGCTATCAGCCGTTCTGGCGGATACCGGCGACCAGCCAGGGCTGGTTGTCGCCGTTGCTGCGCTCCATGCGCCAGCTTTCGCTGAAGGGTTCGCCCTGGTCGAAGCGCGAGGTCTTGGCCACGCCACGGAAGGTCAGGGTGGCCACGGTCTTGTCGGCCAGTTCGTCGATACCGTCCAGCTGGGCATCGAGGTCATCGATGTAGGTGGACTGGAAGCCGTCGCCTAGGTCGGCGCGCTCGCTGGTCAGGAAGCTGAGCATCTGCGGGGTGACGAACTCGGCGATCTTGTCCATTTCGTTGGCATCCCAGTGCTGCTGCAGGGCCAGGAAGTGCTCGCGGCCGGCGCTGAGAAAACGCTCTTCGTTGAACCAGCTTGGCGCCTGGATCGGCGCGCGCGCGCTGCCTGCACCGCTGCCACTGCCGAAGATCGGCTGCTGCGGCATCTGCCGTTGCATGCCGCCGGCCATGGCCGGTTGGCCCTGGGCCTGACGGCGCGAGGCGAACAGCTTGAAGATGACGAAGGCGAGCAGGCCGAGGATCAGGAAGTCGAAGAACTGGAAGCCCTCGAAGCCGTCACCCATGAACATGGAGGCGAGCAGACCACCGGCGGCGATGCCGGCCAGCGGGCCGAGCCAGCGCGAGGCACCACTGGCGGCCGGTCGTGCGGCAGCGGCTGCACCGGTGGCCGCG
>NZ_LSOF01000012.1:108482-108754 GCF_001592875.1 Pseudomonas sp. BMS12
GCACCTCCTCCACCGGTACCCAGGAGCACTACTTCACCATCGAACTGGAAGACGCCGTGATCGTCGACGTGCAGTCGCGCATGCCGAACTGCCAGGACCCGAACATGTCTCACTTCACCCACCTGGAAGACGTCTACTTCACCTACCGCAAGATTGTCTGGACCCACGAAGTGTCCGGCACTTCCGGTTCCGACGACTGGCGTTCGCCGATCTCCGCCTAAGCCGCGGAGCCACGGGGAAAGGGGCATTTTGCCCCCTGCGTCACGGCACGC
>NZ_LSOF01000012.1:108764-161139 GCF_001592875.1 Pseudomonas sp. BMS12
CGATCACGGCGTCTTCCAGTTCGATGGTGAAGTAGTGCTCCTGGGTACCGGTGGAGGAGGTGCGGTACCACTCCAGGCGGCACTTGTTCAGGCGCTCACCGGAAGTCAGCGAGTTGAAGATCAGCGGCGAGGACTTGTCGAACACCTTGGTGATCATCAGCGGCTTGTGTACGCGCTGGCCGGTCGGCTGGCCGGACTGCGGATCACGCGGGATGATGACCTGGTGGTTGAAAGCCTGAACCAGGATCTGATCCTCGTGACCTTCCTGGAAGATGTTGCCGACCGAGTCCTCGGTGAAGGTGCCGGCGGTGATCAGGCCTTGTTTGGTGCCTTCGAGGGACAGATACGCGGGTGTTGGCATGGTGCTCTCCTTGCTTTGCGACGAGGACCGGAAAGGTCCGGGAGCCATCAGGAGTACAAGGGGCGTGCCAAGCTGTGCCGGGCCAGTATTTACGTGGGCTGCAGCGGAGCCTGGCACTGCACGAGACAAACCCTGTGCGGCTGGTCACGAAAGGTTGCGCAACAACTGGCGCAGGGCTGTGCAGAGGCTTGCGCAAAGTGATGAAGGGCCCGCTGAGTGGGCGTTGGCGAGTGGTGCGTCGGTATTTCTGGGGATGGGCTGCGCAGGAAGTGGCGCAGTTGCGGGTACGGGGAGCTTGGATAGCCGCGATGAGGCTGCTGCAGAGCATCGCGGCTGAAGCCGCTTGCGTTAGCTCAGAGCCTTAGCCTTTTAGGCGAGAGCAGTAGGGGCAGGCTGGTCAGCCGCAGTGCTGAGCACGAGCGAGAGCTTATTCCGCTCCTGCAATACCTCTGGCACCCAAGCCCGAACAGTTGATCGAGCTACCAAGCGGGCTCCAGGCAGTGCCATGAGTCCCTTCGCCAGTGTGGGAAACAGTCAAGGTAGCTCTGGCAGCCCGCCTGCGAGCCCTACTCATCCGCGTCAATGCCATGCTGTGTGACGGGGCTCCTTGGCGGCCGGGCTGCAGATGAACAAGAAAGCTGCTCTCTAGGGGATGCAAAGTCCCCTGTCAGTCGGCGCGCCGCTGTTCGTCCGATTTGGGATGAGTGCGCCGCCAGGTGTCCAGCTGGATCACCTTGTCGTCAGTCTGGGCCTGGGCCTCGAAAGGATGGGCCTGCAGCTCAATCCTTCCGGGCCGCTGGCCGAACATCTGTACGCTGCCGCGCAGGCGCTGTTCGCCGGTGACGGTGAACTCGAAGTCGTAGAGGCGCGCCAGGCGTCTGCGCCCCTGGCTGTCGCGCACCAGGGCCAGGCGGCGCAAGGCGACGTTGCCGTCGAGCAGTTCGACATCCAGGCGCGCGCAGTGCTGCTTGGCCAGCAGCAGGGCTCGCTCGCGAATGCCATGGCCGCGCCACAGCCAGGCGCATGCGGTGGCAAAAAGCATCAACAGCAGTACATCGAACAGGTCGATCATCACAATTCCCCGGCTTCTGGGTGAAGCTTAACCGATTCGTCACGGCGCGCTTGAGCCGGTTGGGCAACTTGGTTAGGGTCGCGCTCGGCATCTACTCACAGCGAAAAGGACTTCAGCATGCACTGCCCCGCCTGTCGTACGACCCAGCTCAAACCCACCAAGCTCGACGACGGCTTGCTGGCCCACGGGTGTGAACAATGTTCCGGCGCGCTGGTGGCGCTGCTCTATTACCGCGACTGGGCCGAGCGCGCTGCCCCGGTTGCCGAGAGCGAGACGGCACTACAGGCCGAGCCGGCCAGCGATACCCAGCAGGCGCTGACCTGCCCCAAGTGCGCCAAGCTGATGAGCAAGTTCCAGATCAGCGGCGCCCACGGCAACCGCCTGGATCTGTGCACCTCCTGCGACGAGGCCTGGCTGGACGGCGGCGAATGGCAGCTGCTCAAGGCCCTGGAGCTGAGCCAGCGCATGCCGGCGATCTTCAGCGAGGCCTGGCAACGCAAGGTGCGCCAGGAGGCTGCCGAGGCGGCACGGCGCGAGCGCTTCAGCCGCATCGCCGGCGCCGAGGCCATCGCCCGCGCCGACGAGGTTCGCGCCTGGCTCAAGGAGCACCCGCAGCGCCGCGAGCTGTTGCATTACATCGGCCACGAATGAGTTGCCTATGAAGACCTGGCCGATCATCCTCCTCGGCAGCCTGGTGGCGCTGGGCGCCGGTGCCTGGCAGTGGGCGCAGGACGAGCCGCTGGCGCCGCAGGCCGCCGCCTGGCTGCAGTCGCCGGCGGCAACGCCGGACAGCTTCGCCTACTACCAGCTGCTCGGCCTGGATGCTCCGGCCGGGAAAGACCCGCTGGTGGTGGGCCGCCAGCTGTTGCAGGTCCATCGGCAATGGCGGGCGCAGCATGGCTTCAGCGAACCCATGGTCAATGACGAGGGTGAACGCATCGCTCTGCCCGGCCAGGCGCTGTGTGCCTTCGGCGAGCCTGACTGCCTGCCGCGTCTGCGTCAGGATCGCGCCGCGTTGGCCGAGCTGCTGGCGCGCCATTCCGAACTGTTGCAGCGCTACGACAAGCTGCTGGCGTTGAGCGACTACCGGACCCTGGCCGAGCCGAGCATGGACGAGCCATTGGCCAACTTCACCAGCCTGCGGCAAGCCAATCTCCTGCGCGCGGCCCAGGCCCTGGCGCTGGCCGAAGACGGACGGGGTGCCGAGGCCCTGGCTCTGCTGCAACTGGACGCCTATCTGCTGCGCGGCTGGCTGGCGCGGGCCGACAACCTGATCCTGAAGATGGTGCTGGTGCGTCTGCAGGGCAACGACCTGGAGGCCATCGCCGCGTTGTATGGCGCCGGCCTGCTGCCGCACCCCGCAAAGCTGCCGGCGCTAAGCGAAGAGGAACGCTCGCTGGCGCCGGCCATGCGGCGCGAGTTCGCCCTGGTCGGCGCCGGTTTGCTGAACCTGGTGGATAACCCGCAGCTCGTCGCCGAACTGGGTGTGCACAGCTGGCAACTGCGCTGGTTGTACAAACCGCAGATGACGCTCAACGACAGCCTGCCGGCCTATCTGCGAGTGGCCGACAACTCGCGTCTCGATGCCCAGGCCTTCGCGCGTACGCTGGCCGAGCCGGCCCCTAGCGAGCCGAGTCCGTGGCGCCGCGTACGCAATCCGGTGGGCGTGATCCTGAGCCAAGTGGCGATTCCCGACTTCAACCGCTACCTGGCCCGCCTGCACGACCTGAATGCCAAGCTGGCCCTGTTCAATGCCTTGGGGCAGAGCGAGCCTGATGTGGACAACCCCTACCAGACGGGGCCCAAGGCGAGCTGGAACGCGAAGCGCCAGGCCTACTGTTTCAGCGGCCCGCTGAAGGATGAACAGGGCCTGCGCTGCCTGCCCTGGACGCCACCGCCGCCGCGATAACGGCTATGCTTGCCGGCGGGGCGCGTTGGCGCCCTTCCTTTAGCGAATCGGATAGCCGTCCTTGCCGTCGACCCGCCACCTACACAGCACCGCGCGCCTGGCCCTGTTGGCCATGTTCCTGCTGCTGGCCGCGCCGCTGTTGTCCCAGGGCCTGGCCCAGGCGCAGGCGGGCGGTGTGCCGACCTGGCTGGACGAGTTGGCCTGCGGCGATGCGGCGCCGGCCCACCACGGTAGTCAGCCGCTGTGGGCCAAGTGCGGCTACTGCACCCTGCTGCTATCTAGCCCGGCCCTGCCCGGTGCCCTGGTCGATCTTGGCGGTGTCGCGGATGCCCTGGCCGTCGCCATGTCGCTGCCGCTGGCCGGCACATTCATGCGTCGGCTTGCCCCTCACGATGCGCCGCCGCGCGCGCCGCCGCAGCTCCTGGCCTGATCGTTTTTCCAGTGCGGGGCCGCAGAGCCCCCCTCGATCTGACCATTGCGGAGTATTCACCGTGAGCAAGCCCAAGGTTTCCTTCTACAACCTGGCCTGGCGCTGGCACTTCTATGCCGGCCTGTTCGTCATCCCCTTCCTGATCATGCTGGCGCTGACCGGCATCGTTTACCTGTTCAAGCCGCAGCTCGATCAGCTGATGTACCCCGAACTGCTCAGCGTGCAGCCGGCTGGCACGCCGCTGTCCGCCGATCAGCAACTGGCTCACCTGCAACAGGCCTTGCCGCAGGCGCAGGTGAGCAAGTACCTACCTCCAGTCAATACCGAGAGCAGCGCACAATTCGTCGCGACGCTGGATGGCCGGTCGACCAACCTGTTCGTCGACCCCTATAGCGGCGCGTTGCTCGGCGAGCAGGATGCAGCCGACAACCTGCAGGCCATCGCCCGCGCCCTGCACGGCGAGCTGCTGATCGGCACCGTCGGCGACCGCCTGATCGAGCTGGCCGCCGGCTGGGGCATCGTCCTGGTGGTGTCCGGCCTGTACCTCTGGTGGCCGCGCGGGCAGGGCGGCGCCGGTGTGCTGTGGCCACGCCTGAGCGCGCGCGGGCGCCTGTTGTGGCGCGACCTGCATGCGGTGAGTGGTTTCTGGGGCAGCGCCCTGCTGCTGTTCATGCTGCTCACCGGCATGACCTGGACCGGCTTCTGGGGCGCGCAGTTCGCCGGCACCTGGAACCATTTCCCCGCCGCCATGTGGGACGACGTGCCGCAATCGGATGTGCAGGCGCGCAGCCTCAACAGCGCAGCGGTGCAGACCGTGGCCTGGGCGGTGGAGAACACGCCGCTGCCGGCGTCCGACCCGCATGCCGCGCACAACGGCCATGTCACGTCGAGCGAGATGGCGCCGGCTGGGCGCATCGGCCTGCAGCAGGTGGTCGACACGGCCAGTCGTCTCGGCGTGCAGCCGGGCTACAGCATCAGCCTGCCGAAGGATGAGCAAGGCGTGTTCACCGTCGCCCTGTTCGCCGACGACCCGCGCAATGACGCCACCCTGCACCTGGATCAGTACAACGGTCAGGTGCTGGCGGATATCCGCTGGGCCGACTACGGCCTGGTGGCGCGTACGGTGGAGAGCGGGGCGATGCTGCACGAGGGCAAGATGTTCGGCCTGGCCAACCAGCTGCTGATGCTCGGCGTGTGCCTGCTGATTCTTTTGGGCGCGGTCAGTGGTCTGGTGATGTGGTGGAAGCGCCGTCCGGCGGGCCGTTTCGGTGTGCCGCCGCTGCGCCACGCCCTGCCGTTGTGGAAGGGCGGGGTGGCGATCATGTTCGGCCTGGGCCTGCTGTTCCCGCTGGTCGGTGCTTCGCTGCTGCTGATGCTGTTGCTCGATTGGCTCGGCCAGCGCCTGGCCCGGCGTGGGGCCGAGCCAGTCGCGGGCTGAACCCGAGGCTCAGCCTTCGGCGTCGAGGGACTGGTAGCGGCGCACTAGTTCCTCGCGGATCTCGCGGCGGCGCTGGGCCTGGCGGAAGCGCCGCTGCTCGTCCGGCGTCTGCGGTTGCAGTGGCGGCACGGGGATGGGCTGGCGCTGATCGTCCATCGCCACCATGGTGAAGAAGCAGCTGTTGGTGTGGCGTACCGAGCGTTCGCGGATGTTCTCGGTGACCACCTTGATGCCGATCTCCATCGAGGTGCGCCCGGTGTAGTTGACCGAGGCGAGGAAGGTGACCAGCTCGCCGACATGCACCGGCTCACGGAAGATCACCTGATCCACCGACAGGGTCACCACATAGCAGCCGGCGTAGCGCGCGGCGCAGGCATAGGCCACCTCGTCGAGGTACTTGAGTAGCGTGCCGCCGTGCACATTGCCGGAAAAGTTGGCCATGTCCGGAGTCATCAGGACGGTCATCGACAGGGTGTTGTTGGCAAAATCCATGGTTGTCTCATAGGCAGTTTTTAGGGCGCTGGCGTTGCAGTTCCTGCGGGGTCTGCTTGTTGTTATAGGTGCTGCCTGTTTACTTCGCGTTGCCAGCGGGGAAACACCATGCAATTTCGCGACCTGGCGAAAAGCCGGTGTTCGGGAGGTTGTTGACGTTGCCTGCGCCCCGTTTCGGCACGTATTGCACGCTTATGCGTCAGGAAAAGGCAGTGGAGGGAGGTACGGCGCGTCGGCGAACGGCGTTATCCGTCCTGCGCAGGGCTGCAGAACTGCAGCCGGAAGGATGAAGCGGGGCAGGGTGGGTAAGGGCGCGGCCTTACCCACCGGCAAATGAATCAGGCGTGGGTCAGGTACCAGCGCCAGTCCTGCTCGCCGACCTCGCCGACGAACTGGCGGAATTCTTCCCACTTGATCGCCAGGAAGATCTTCAGGAAGTCCTCGCCCAGGGCCTCCTTGGCCCAGGCAGACTGTTCCAGGTTGCGCAGCGCGGTGAGCCAGTCGGTCGGCAGGGTTTCGCGGGCCTGCTCGTAGCCGTTGCCGATGATCTCCTCGCCCGGATCGATCTGCTCGCGAATGCCTTTGTGGATACCCGCCAGGATCGCGGCGGCGGCCAGGTAGGGGTTGGCGTCGGCGCCGCAGATGCGGTGCTCGACGTGGCGGCTCTTGGCCGGGCCGCCCGGTACGCGGAACGACACGGTGCGGTTGTTGACACCCCAGCTTTTGGCCAGCGGCGCGTAGCTGTTGGCCTGGAAGCGCCGGTAGGAGTTGGCGTTGGGGCAGAAGATCGCCAGCGCGTCGTTGAGCGTGGCCATCATGCCGCCGATGGCGTGCTTGAGCAGCGGGGTGCCGTGCGGGTCTTCCGAAGCCATCAGGTTGTTGCCCTGCTCATCGGCCAGCGACACATGCATATGCAGACCGCTGCCGGCCTGATCGCCGAACGGCTTGGCCATAAAGCAGGCAATGAGGCCATGTTTGTTGGCCACGCCCTTGACCAGGCGCTTGTAGCGGATGCCTTCATCGACCGCCTGCAGCGCGTCGAAGCGGTGCTCCAGGGTCAGCTCCAGCTGGCCGGGAGCGTACTCGGAAATCGCCGTGCGCACTGGCAGGCCCTGGGCCTCGCAGGCGGCATACAGGTCGTCGAGGAAGGCCTGCTGTTGCTCCAGCTCCAGCACGCCGTACACCTGCGGCGCCTGCGGTCGCGCGCCATTGCCCTGCAACGCCGGCTGCGGGCGGCCGTTGGCGTCGCGCTGTTTATCCAGCAGGTAGAACTCCAGCTCCACCGCCATTACCGGGTGGTAGCCGTCTGCTTTCAGCCTGTCGATGGCACGGGCCAGCACATGGCGCGGATCACCGGGGCTGGCCGGCAGTCCCTGGGTCGGGTGCATGCTCACCTGCACCTGGCCGGTGGGCGTGGCGCGCCAGGGTTGCAGGGTCAGGCTGCCGGGCAGCGGGTAGGTCCAGCAGTCGGCATCGGCGACTTCCCAGACCAGGCCGCTGGCCTCGACGTCCTCGCCCTGGATGGTCAGCGAGAGGATGGAGCTGGGCAGCGGACGGCCATTTTCGAAGATCGGCAGCAGCTCATCGCGGTGCAGCAGCTTGCCGCGCGGGATGCCGTTGGCGTCGATCAGCATCAGCTCGATCAAGCGCACGTCGGGGTGTTGTTCGAGGAAGTCGCGGGCTTCCTGGGGGTTGGCGAATTGCATGGTGGTGTCCTTGCTTCTGTTCCCCTCTCCCCTGGGGAGAGGGGCTAGGGGTGAGGGCGGTTCAGGCGACGCTGGGCGGCATGGGGCGAGTCGAACCGCCCTCATCCGCCCTTCGGGCACCTTCTCCCGAGGGGAGAAGGGTAGTCAGAGCCTTGCGCCGGGGATGGCCAGCAGCTCGGTGATGGCCTGGTCGAGCACGCCGATCAGCTTGTCCACATCGGCCTCAGTGGTGCTCGGGCAGCACAGGGTCATGTTGTGGAACGGGGTGATCAGGATGCCGCGGTTGATCAGGTACAGGTGGATGGCCATCTGCAGCTCATCGTGGAAGGCCGCTTCGGCCTCGGCGCCGGTCTTCGGCGACACCGGGCAGAACTGGAACTCGCTGCGCGCGCCCAGTTCGGTCACCGACCACTTGAGGTCGTGCTTGTTGATCAGGCTGCGGAAACCATCGGCCAGGCGCTTGGCCAGCGGCAGCATGTGGTCGTAGGCCGCCGGGGTCATCACCTGTTCCAGGTTGGCGCGCATGCAGTGCATGGCCAGGGCGTTGGCCGACAGGGTGGTGCCCATGCCGCTGTGGCCGTGACCATGGCTGTTCTCGCTGGCACGTTGGCGCGCGGCGCTCATCGCCTCGGCCATCTCGGCGCTGCAGCCGAAGATGCCGCAGGGCACGCCGCCGGCGATCGGCTTGCCGACCACGAAGAAGTCCGGGTCGAGGTTCCACAGTTTGGTGCAGCCGCCGATGTCGGTGGAAATGGTGTGGGTCTCGTCGATGATCAGCAGGCTGCCGTACTTGCGCGTCAGCTCGCGGCACTTTTGCATGAAGCCCGGCTCGGGCAGGACCATGCCGATGTTGGTCATCGCCGGCTCGCAGAGCAGGGCGCAGACGTCGCCCTGGGCCAGCGCCGCTTCCAGTGCCGCGACATCGTTGAACGGGATCGAGCGGCTGTACTGGGTCAGGTCGTAGGCCTGGCCGACCAGGCCGGAGCGCGGCACGGTCTCGCCGTCGCGGTAGCGCACCATCACGTCGTCGACGGTGCCGTGGTAGCAGCCGTCGAACACCAGCAGGGTCTTGCGCTGGGTGATCTCGCGCGCCCAGCGCAGCACATAGCGGTTGGAGTCGGTGGCGGTGGCGGTGACCTGCCAGAACGGCAGGCCGAAGCGTGCGGCCAGCAGCTCGCCGCAGACCACGGCGTCCTCGCCCGGCAGCATGGTGGTCAGGCCGTTGTTGCCCTGTTCGGCGATGGCCTTGGCGATCGGATCCGGCGAGTGGCCGAACATGGTGCCGGTGTCGCCCAGGCAGAAGTCGATGTGCTCGTGGCCGTCGACGTCATAGAAACGCGCGCCCTTGGCGCGTTCGACGAACAGCGGCACCGGGGTCGACCAGTCGGCCATCCAGTGCATCGGCACGCCACCGTACAGGGAGTTGCGCGCGCGCTCGGCGAGCGCCACGGACTTCGGATTGCGGGCCAGGAACAGTTCGCGCTCGCGGGCGAAGAAGGTTTCCACGGCGGAAGGGCTGATACCACTGGCAGTCATGTTGCACACCTCGTTCGAATTTCTGCACATGCTATTTTGTGATCACAAAAATGGCAATAGATGCATTTATCTGTGATTGGAGATAGATTTGAACCACTTTTGTGATCACAAGGATCAAGCCGGATGCAGTTCAACGAACAGGTGGCACTGATCAGCGGCGCGGGCAGCGAGAGCGGCATCGGCATGGCCATTGCCCGGCGCCTGGGCCAGGCCGGTGCCCGCGTGCTGGTGACGGCCAGCAGTGCGCGCATCGAACAGCGGGTCGCCGAGCTGTGCGCTGCAGGTATTGAAGCACGTGGTTACGCCGCCGACCTGACCGATGAGCGCCAGGTCGCCGCGCTGGTGGCCTGGGCCGAGGCCCAGTGGGGGCGCATCGACATTCTGGTGAACAACGCCGGCATGGCCATGCAGGGCAGCCCGGAGCCGTTCGCCGAACTGGCGGACATGGATCTGGCCACCTGGAACCTGTCCATCGCGCGCAACCTGGGCACGGCCTTCCTGCTGACCCGTGGCGTGCTGCCGGGCATGCGTGCGCGTGGCTACGGGCGCATCGTCAATATCAGCTCCACCACCGGCACGCGTGGCAGCAATCCCGGCGAGGCGGCCTACAGCGCGGCCAAGGCGGGGATGCTCGGGTTGTCCATGGGCCTGGCGTTGGAAGTAGCCAAACAGGGCATCACGGTCAACAGCGTGGCGCCGGGCTGGATCGCCACGGGCTCCTCAACCGAGGAAGAGAAGCATGCCGCCGAATACACCCCGCTCGGCCGTGCCGGGCGTCCGGAAGAAGTAGCGGCGGCGGTGGCCTTTCTCGCCTCGCGCGAGGCCAGCTATATCACCGGCGAGGTCCTCGTCGTGGATGGCGGTAATTGCCTGATAGAGAACAAGACGCCGTGAGCCATTAGAATCCCCCTGCGCCGCTCTGGAGCGGCCTTTTTAAGCCAAAGGAATCCTTCATGCGCAATTGCTCGCTGACCCTCGCTCAACTCCCTGCACCACCGCTTAAAGGGTGACTGACGATGGCCGACAATCTGCAGGAACAGCTCTACCAACGAATTCGTGAAGGCCTGCTGGCCGGGCGTTTCCAGCCTGGCCAGCGGCTGAAGATCCGCGACCTCGCCGCCGAGTGGGGCACCAGCCCGATGCCGGTGCGCGCCGCGCTGCAGCGCCTGGTCGCCGAGGGCGCACTGGAAGGCGAGCCGCAGCGCTCGGTGCGGGTGCCGGCGATGACTCGCGAGCGCTACCAGAACATCTTCCAGGTACGTCTGGGTCTGGAGGGCCTGGCCGTGGAGCTGGCCACTCCGAACCTGAAAGCCGCCGACCTGGCCGAGCTGCGTGACTGCGTGGCGCGCATGGACGTGGCCATCGAGCAGCGCGACGTGCAGGCCTACCTGGACGCCAACAGCCAGTTCCACCTGCAGTTGTATGGCGCCTGCGGCAACCCGGTGCTGCTGCGCTCGATCGAATCGCTGTGGCTGCAAATCGGCCCGTTCTTCAATCGCCTGTTCACCGGCGCCGACCTGTCGCTGCGCCTCAACGACTTCCACGAGGAAGCCTTCGCCGCCATCGAGGCCGGTGACGCCAAGGCCGCGCGCCAGGCCATGGAGCAGGACCTGCTCTACTTCGCGCGTTTCCTGCTCAACCTGCTGGAGCTGGAAAGCGCGCCGGGGCGGCGGGCGCAGCCGGCGGTCAGTCCGCCGGCGTAGTGGGCTGCCGGTACGAAGGTTTTTCCTGGCATACACTGAAACGACTTTTCGCACCCGGGGCAATCGATGCAGGACTACAGCCAGCAGCGCTTTCTGATCGTTGACGACTTCAACGACTTCCTCAGCTCGGTCAAGGCCATGCTGCGCGAGATGGGTGCGCGTGACGTGGATACCGCCAACCGTGGCGAGGAAGCCATCGCCATGTGCCGGCAGAAGCGCTACGACATCATCCTCCACGACTACAACCTGGGCGCCGGCAAGAACGGCCAGCAGGTACTGGAGGAATTGCTCACCCTGCGTCTGATCAGCCATCAGTGCATCTTCGTCATGGTTACCGCCGAAAGCAGCCAGGCCATGGTGCTCAGCGCCCTGGAGCACGAACCGGATGCCTACCTGACCAAGCCCTTCAACCGCGCCAGCCTGGCCCAGCGCCTGGACAAGCTGATGGAGCGCAAGAGCCTGCTGCGGCCGGTGTTGCAGGCGCTGGACAAGCGCATTCCCGCCGAGGTCCTGAGTGCCTGCGAGCGCCTGGCGCAGCAGGACAAGCGCCTGCTGCCGCTGTGCCAGCGCTACAGGGCCGGAGCCTTGCGCGAACTGGGCCGCGACGAGGAGCTCGAGCGCCTGCTCAATGCCGTGCTGGCCGAGCGGGCGATTCCCTGGGCCTACCAGGCACTCGGTGGCCTGCTGCTGCGCCGCGGCGAGCACGAGCATGCCCGCCAGCTGTACGAGAAGGCGCTGCAAGCCTTTCCCATGCAGCCGGGGTTGTACGACGGCCTGGCCGCCGTGCTGGCCGCCCAGGGCGAGGGCAAACGCGCGCAGGGCGTATTGGAAGATGCGGTGCGTCTGTCGCCGCTGGCCATCCGCCGGCAGGCGCAACTGGGCAAGCTGGCCATGGACAATCAGGACTTTCAGAGCGCCAGCAAGGCTTATCGCAGCGCGGTGGAGCAGGGTCGCAACTCGCGCTTCAAGACCCCGGACAGCTATCTCGGCCTGAGCCAGGCGCTGCTGTCCGAGTCCGGCGACGAGCCGCTGGACAAGCGCGCCCAGGCCGAGATCAACCAGGCCCTGGCCGAACTGGACAGCCACTACGCCGAGGATCGCGCGGTGCGGGTGCGCAGCCGCCTGATGCAGGCCAACACGGCGCAGAAGAACGGCGACAAAGCACGCGCTGCCGAACTGGCCGGGCAGGCCGCGGCGGAGCTGGATAGCCTGGGCGAATTCTTTTCCGCCGAAGCCGCGCTGAGCGTGGCCGCGCAGCTGCAAGCGCTCGGCCAGCAGGAGGCCAGTCAGCAACTGCTGAAGAGCTGCGTGGAAATCTACGGCGACGATGCCAACGTGCTGCGCGGGGTGGCTCGGCTGACCGACGATCCAGCCATCCTCGGCGGCGCCAAGGAGGCGGTGGAGCTCAATCGCCAGGGCGTGCGCGCCTATCAGCTGGGGCGCGCCACCGATGCCCTGGAGCTGTTCCGCCGGGCCCTGGTACTGCAACCGAAGAACATCAGCATCGCGCTCAATGTCGCCCAGTCGCTCTTGCGCCTGGGGGGTGAGCAGCTGGGCGGCGACGCTCAGACCGAATGCCGCGCCTGCCTCGACGCGGTGAGCATGATCCCCGCCAGCGACCCGCGTTACGAGCGCTACCAGCAGCTGCGCCAGCGAGCGTTCGGCGCATGAGTGGGCTGGATATCGCCACCGTCATCGCCTCCACCGTGCACGACATGAAGAATTCCCTGGCCCTGCTCGGCCAGTCCCATGCGCGCTGGTTGGCGCAGTTGCCGGTCGAGCTGCAGGGCGGTGCCGAGCGCGGGGTGATCGAGTACGAGTTCGCCCGCCTCAACGGCATGCTGGTGCAGCTGCTCGGCCTATACAAACTGGGGGTCAATCAGCTGCCGCTGCACCCGGGCCACCATGAGCTGGACGACTTCATCGGTGCCCAGCTGGCACGTCACCAGGATGTGCTCGAAAGCCGTGGCATTGCCGCCCGGGGCGAGGTGGAGAGCTTTGACCTGATGGGTTTCTTCGACCAGGAGCTGATTGGCTCGGTGCTGGCCAATGTCATCGCCAATTCCATCCGCTACGCCCGTAGCGCCCTGCTGATCAGCGCGCGCGAAGAGGGCGGCGAACTGCTGCTATGCGTCAACGACGATGGTGCCGGCTACCCGCAGGCGATGATCGAGCAGCAGGGCGACTATATCCTCGGCCTCAACCAGAGCAGCGGCAGTACCGGTCTGGGCCTGTACTTCGCCGCGCGCATCGCCGAACTGCACCGCAATGGCGAGCGCTGCGGGCGCATCGAGCTGGGCAATGGCGGGCCGCTGGGCGGTGGCGAGTTTCGTATCTATCTGCCTTGAGTCTGCGAGATTGCTGACAATGGCCGCAGATGGCCGCGCTATCTCGAAAAATAACCAGCTTATCCCTACCTATCCCCAATCGATATAAAGCCTCGGCAGCCATCGGCTAGGGTGGCTCATGTAAGCGTATTTCCTGTTTGCCAGGCCAACACGGAGCATGGAAGCGGTCGGCAGTAGCCGTGCTCGTAGAACAAGAACAACACGAGGAACTGCCCCATGAAGTCAGTCTTACTGGCGTGCTGCAGCATTGTCCTGTCGTTCGCCCTGAATACCCCGGCCCATGCCGAGCTGGGCGATTACGGGTTCTGGAAGACCCTGCTCAACCTGGCCTCGCCGCCGACGGCGGACAACAAGGTCACGCCGGCCCAGGGCGTCGGCCCCTATCCCTTGCTGAACAATCCGGCGGGCTTCGATTCCGGCTTCAAGCCCAACGCCTACTACGCCTGGCAGACCGTGCAGCTGGCGCCGCAGACCGGCGCGGTGTGCGGCAACGGGTCGCCCTACAAGTTCTTCGTCAACCGGGTGCCGAACACCAGCAACACCATCATCTACCTGGAAGGCGGTGGCGCCTGCTGGGACTACGCCAGCTGCACCGGGCAGAGCGGCATCCGTGGCGCGCGCAACCCGGATGGCATCCCCGATGACTACATGAGCCTGCTCAACCCCGGCGCCAGCCTGGTCAGCCCGCTGGTGGTGCGTCTGCACCCCTGGACGCGGACCAAGACGCAGAACTGGAACATGATCTATGTGCCCTATTGCACCGGTGACATCTACTCCGGCGACAAGGTCGCGGTGTACAACGACCCGCAGAACCAGCAGGCGCCGCTGATCTGGCATCACAACGGCCTGCGCAACATGCGCGCGGTGGTGGCCTGGCTGAAGAACAACCTGCAGCGCCCGGCGCAGATGCTCACCACCGGGTGCAGCGCTGGCGGCGCCGGCAGCCTGACCAACTACGGGCCGACCCGCCAGGACATGGCGCCGACCCGCAGCTTCCTGCTCGACGACTCCGGGCCGGTGTTCAGTGCGCCGCCGGGCAGCGACACCGCGCAGTACCCGTCGCGTCCTCTGCAGGACTTCATCCGCGTGGCCTGGGGCCTGAACGAGAGTCCGTTGCCTTATCTCCAGACTCGCGTGCCCGGCTTCGACAGTAATGACCTGGGCAGCTTGTATCCGGCGCTGGCGAGCAACCTGTCGGGCGACCGCATGGGCCATACCCACTTCTGGCAGGACCTCAACTACTCGGCCTATTCCTACGAGCGCTTCTACCCGGAGATCATCAACGCCCCGGACGCGGCCACCAAGGAGGCGCTGATTCACGCCAAATGGGCGGTGGACACGGGCCGTCTGCGCGACCAGTTGGCCAACCTGGACAATGTCGGCGGTTATTTCCCGCAGTACCGGGCGGTCAATGAAAGCCATTGCACCAGCATCATCGAGTTCGCCAACTCCGACATCCAGGAGCAGAACCTGCAGCTCGACGACTTCGTCAACAACCTGCTCGACGGCAGCGGGGCGGTGTTGTCCGCCTCGGAAAGCAGTGATGCCGCCGACCGGGCCAAGCCGTTCAACCTGCTGTACTACATCCTCGACCAGTTGCTCTGAGGGGCTGAGCGCTCTAGCCGCGAAAGAGGGCCATATCCGGGCTCTTTCGCGGCTAAAGCCGCTCCCACAAGGCGCGTTGTGCGCGGGTGGCCAGGCCAAGGTGGATGTCTATCAAGGCGTGCTTCAGTAAGCGGGGCGGGCCGCAGGGCTACTGATACGCCTGCTCCCGCGCCTCCTGCAGGCGCTGGCGCAGGTACTGGTCGCGGCTCAGGCCGTCGGGAATGCTGCCCATGCTCAGCACCTCGTCGACGATGCGCTTCTCGTCAGCCTTGTACTGGCTGAAGCGGGCGTCGGGTGCCTTGCGTTGCGCCTCGCGCTGCTGGCTGAGCGCCTGGTAGCGCGCCACCAACTGATCCGCACGGGCCTTCTGGGTTTCCTCGTCGCCACCTTCGGCCTGGGCCAGGCCCAGCTGCAGCAGCAGTGCCTCGCTCAGCGCCAGTTCGGCGGCTGCCTCGCGTCGGTCGATCTCCTCGGCCAGGGCCTTGGCCTGGCGCTGGCGCTCTTTTGCGTCGAGTTCGGCGGCCTTCTGCAGAAAGTCCTGGTAGTCAGCGGCGAAGCGCAGGCGGGCCTGGTAATTCTGCACCGCGGGGCTGACCAGCAATTGCTGACGCGCATCGGGGCTGCTGTCTGGCGCGCTGGCAGTCGACGGCGGGGTCTGCTGCGTGTCGGTGCTGTTGCTGGCCGCACTGGGCAGCGGCGCGGGGTCATTCAGGCTGGCGTAGCCGAGCCAGGCGCCGCCTGCGCCGGCGGCGAGCGCGGCCAGTAGCAAGCGGAAACGGTGATTGGCCATGGGGCGGCGTCCTGTGCTGCTCAGGCTTGCCAGTTAAGCTCAGGCTCGGCGTGGCTTCCAGGCTGGCGGCTCATTGCTCCAGCCAGACGTCGCGCACCCAGTGCCAAACCGAGTCCCAGCTTTCGTCGGTCAGTTCGCCCTCGCCGCCGTCCCACAACACCACCTGGCCCTCCACATCCACGGCGTAGTAGTCGCGACCGTCCTGGCACAGCGGCACCAGGTCACGCGGCAGGCCGAGGTCCCAGGCCACCGAGGCGACTTCCGGCAGATAGGTGTGCGATTGCGGGTCTGTGGCGGTGACCGGTTCCAGGCGGCCGTAGACCACGTCGCTGACCTTGAGCAGGAACTCGCGCAGCTCGAAGGGCAGGTGGATCAGGATCTGCTCCTGGATCTCCACCAGGGTTTCCTCGTCCGGCAGCTCCAGGGGCACCGGCACCGGCTCGTTGAGTTCGCGCAGTTGTTCGATGACTTCTTCCATGGGGTGCTCCTGGCAAGGTGGGATGCGGCGGTGAAGCTCGCCGGCGGGAGGCGCGTTTTACCCTGTTGTTGCGCAGGGCTCAACCAAAGGTGTTGCAGCGCTGTACCTTGGCCCTTGCCAGCACCTGGCCGGCGCCGTCATACAGCCAGCCCTGGGCCTTGTACTGCAGCGGGCGGGCCTCGATACGGTAGCGCTGGCCGGCGGCGAAGTCGGCGTAACTGAAGCGCAGGTGACAGGTCATGGTGACCGGCTCGCTGCTGAAGTCACTGCCGCCACCGCCCCCCGGCACTTCGAACTGGAAGCGTACGTCGAGGTCATGGGCGCCGGGGCTGACCTGGAAGTAGCGGCCGTCATCCCAGTACTTATCGTCCAGGCGGTGGGCCATCAGGGTGTAACCGGCGCGGATCTGCATGTCGACCCAGGCCTGTTGCGGGTCGGGTTGCGGCAGTGGGCTGGCGCAGGCACCGAGGGCCAGCAGGGTGAGCATGAGTGGCAGGCGCATGGCGGTGTTCCTCCGGGCAGAGTGGCCAGCATAGCGCCGATCAGACGGCGCCGCAGCGCCCCTCGCGGGCCTTGGCCAGGGTGTTGCCCTGGGCATCGCGCAGCTTGGCCCAGGGGCGGAAGCCACGACTGCCGGCGACCAGCCAGTAGCGCTGGCCGGCGCTGAAGCCGGCGTACTCCAGATGCAGCAGGCAGGTGCGCGGCAGCACCTGGCCCGGCGTGCCGACGTTGTCGGCGGCCACCTCGAAGTGCAGGCGTACCTGCAACTGGTGATGCTCGGGCGACAGCTGCACATAGTCGGCATCGCCCAGGTCGTGGCCGTCCACCTGGGCAAAGCCCAGCTGCTGACCTTTGCCAGGCTGCAGGTCGACCCAGGCCATGTTGGGGTCATGGCGCAGCCACAGCTGGGCGCAGCCGGAGAGGGTCAGTAGCAGGCAGAACAGCAGCATGGGGCGCATGGTGGTTTCCTTATCCTGGGCATCGACAAGACCGGGCGTTCTGCCTAGTCTCGCGGCATGCCCATCGCCCTACTCGACCGCTGCCCGCGACTGCTGGTTCCGCTGCTGCTCGGCCTGCTGCTGAACGGTTGTGCCAGCCTCGATTACTACACCCAGCTCGGGCGAGGCCAGCTGGCCCTGCTGGCGGCGCGCGAACCGGTGGACAAGCTGCTTGCCGACCCGGCGCGTGATCCCGAACTCAGGCGCCGCCTGGCCCTGGCCCAGCAGGCGCGGGATTTCGCCAGCCGCGCGCTGCACCTGCCGGACAATCGCAGCTATCGCCTGTATGCCGACTTGGGGCGGCCCTATGTGGTGTGGAATGTGTTCGCCACCCCCGAGCTGTCGCTGGCGCCGCTGACCCACTGTTTCCCCATTGCCGGCTGCGTGGCCTATCGCGGCTTCTACCAGCAGGGGCGTGCCCGCGGCGCCGCCGCCCTGCTGCAGGGCGAGGGCCTGGACACCTATGTCGCCGGCATCGAGGCCTATTCCACCCTGGGCTGGTTCGACGACCCCATCCTCAACACCATGCTGCACTGGGGCGACGAGCGCCTGGCTGCGTTGATCTTCCACGAGCTGGCGCATCAGCAGCTGTACGTGGCCGACGACACTGTCTTCAACGAGTCCTTCGCCAGCTTCGTCGAACATGAGGGGGCCCGTCAGTGGCGCGCGGCCCGTGGCCTGGCGCCGCTGGATGCCGGCGCAGAGCGCCAGCGCCGGCAGTTCACCGAGCTGATCCTGGCCAGCCGCGCGCGTCTGCAGGCGCTGTACGAAAGCCCGGCCAGCGATGCGGAAAAGCGCCAAGGCAAGGCCGCCGAGTTCGCCCGCCTGCGGCTGGACTACGCTGCACTGCGCGACAGCCAGTGGCAGGGCGACCGGCGTTACGATGCCTGGATCGCTGCGCCACTGAACAATGCCCGGCTGCTGCCCTTCGGTCTCTATGACCAGTGGCTGGACGCGTTCGCCGCGCTGTTCGCGCAGGTCGAGGGTGACTGGCCGGCGTTCTATCGGCGCGCTGCCGATCTGGGCGCACTGCCGGCGGCCGAGCGTGAACGGGCGCTACGGGCCCTGGCCGGGCAGGGCTAGAACTGCCGCCGATGGCGAGCGGTCAGATGAAACGTGGGGAATCTGGAGGTGAATGATGAAACTGTGGATAACCCTGCTGCTGGCCAGCCTGTCGAGTGGCCTGGCCATGGCCGCGCCCAAGCCCTGTGAGGAGTTGAAGCAGGAGATCGAGGTGAAGATCCAGGCCGCCGGCGTCGCCAGCTACACCCTGGAGATCGTGCCGAACGCCGAGGTCGAAGACCCCGGCATGGTGGTCGGCAGCTGCGACGGTGGCAGCAAGAAGATCATCTACCAGCGCAACGACTAGCCGAAGGCCTGGGCCAGTTCCGCCAGGCTGGCGAAGTAGTAGGCCGGTGCCTCGCCCAGCAGCTCTTCGCGGCTGCCGAAGCCGTAGCCCACGCCGGCTGCGTGCAGGCCGTTGCGGTGGGCGCCGATCAGGTCGTGCTTGCGGTCGCCGATCATCAGGCAGTCCGCCGGGTCCAGGTCTTCTTCCTGCAGCAGGTGGGCGATCAGCTCGACCTTGTCGGTGCGCGTGCCGTCCAGTTCGCTGCCGTAGATCACCTTGAAGTGCCGGTCGAAGCCGAAGTGGCGGGCAATCTCGCGGGCGAACACGGTCGGCTTGCTGGTAGCGATGTACAGGGTGCGACCCTGGTCGACCAGGCGAGCAAGCAGGGCGTCAATGCCGTCGAACGCGTGGTTCTCGTACAGGCCGGTGACCTTGAAACGCTCGCGGTAGTGGTTCACGGCCTGCCAGCCTTGTTCTTCGCTGAGCTGGTAGGTCTGCATGAAGCACTGCAGCAGCGGCGGGCCGATGAAGTGCTCCAGCGCCGCCAGGTCGGGTTCGTGGATATCCAGCTGGGCCAGCGCATGCTGCACCGAGCGGGTGATGCCCTCGCGCGGGTCGGTCAGGGTGCCGTCGAGGTCGAAGAGCAGGGTGCCGTAGTGCATGTCGTTTACTCGCCGTCGTAGCCTTCGGCCAGGTGCAGGTCTTTCAGTTTCACGTAGTTGGCTGCGCTGTAGCTGAAGAAGGCACGTTCCTTGTCGGTCAGGGCGCGGGCCTGCTTCACCGGGCTGCCGACGTACAGGTAGCCGCTCTGCAGCACCTTGCCCGGCGGCACCAGGGAGCCAGCGCCGATCACCACCTCGTCTTCCACCACGGCGCCGTCCATCACGATGCTGCCCATGCCGACCAGGATGCGGTTGCCCAGGGTGCAGCCGTGCAGGGTGACGTTGTGGCCGATGGTCACTTCGTCGCCGATCAGCAGCGGGTAGCCGTCCGGGTTGAAGGGCCCGGCGTGGGTGATGTGCAGCACGCTGCCGTCCTGCACGCTGCTGCGCGCGCCGATGCGGATGCGGTGCATGTCGCCGCGCACCACGGCCATCGGCCACACCGAGGCGTCCTCGCCCAGCACTACGTCGCCGATCACCACGGCGCTGGCGTCGACGAAGGCGCGCGGGCCCAGTTGCGGGGTGATCTGTTGATAGGTGCGAATGCTCACCGCGACTCTCCTCGATTGACTAGGCTCGGAATTGTAACCGCCACCGTCCGCCGCCCGATGATGGCACAGCGCCATTTCGACTGGCAGAATCCGCTCACGCTCCGCAGCAGTTCGCCGGAGTGATAATGACAACCGCCAACCAGGCGGGAGGGTTGCTGATGTATCGCCTGTTGAAGCCCGGCCTGAGCTTGCCGTGGTGGTTGATCGTACTGGGTCTGTTGGCCGGCATGGCCCGCGCTGAACCGCTGGTGCTGGAGGGGGCGATCCTCGACGGTGGCAATCTGTCCGCCCACCTGCAGTTGCTGGAAGACCCGCAGGGCAGCCTGACGCTGGAGCAGGTGCAGGGCATGACCTTCCAGCCCAATATGGCCAATTCGGCTAATTTCGGCTTCAGCTCGTCGGCCTGGTGGGTGCGCCTGACGCTGGACAACCCTTACGACCGCCATCAGGAAGTGCTGCTGCGCCAGGACTATCCGCTGATCGACTGGCTGGAGTTCTGGGCCCCGGACGCGCAGGGCGCCTGGCAGGTACGCCGTACCGGCGATCGCACGCCGTTCGCCAGCCGCGAGGTGCAGCACCGTGACTTCATCTTCGTCGTCGATCTGCCGGCGCACAGCCAGCGTACCTACTACCTGCGCTACGCCTCCGGCGGGCCGGTCAATATCGCCCTCAGCCTCTATTCGCCGCAGGCGCTCATCGAGCGTATCAGCCTGGAGCAGCTGGCCTATGGCTGCTACTACGGCGGCTTCCTGGCGCTGGTGCTGTACAACCTGTTCATGTTCCTCGCCGTGCGCGACCGCGCCTTCCTGTTCTACCTGCTGTATGTCAGCTGTTATGGCCTGTACATGGCGGTGCATAACGGTCTGACCTACCAGTTTCTCTGGCCGCACAATCCGGCTCTGGCCAACGACAGCCTATTGCTGCTGCTCGGTCTGTCGCTGTTCGGTGGGCTGAAGTTCACCCGCACCATTCTCGCGACCCGCCGCCTGGCGCCGCGCCTGGACCTGCTCGGTCGTGCCCTGCAGGCACTGTGTCTGCTGCTGCTGCTGGCCATCCCGTTGTTCAGTTATGCCCAGCTGATCCAGCCCTACTCCTATCTCACCCTGGTGGTCACCCTGCAGTTGCTGCTGCTGGGTATCGCCGCCTTCGTCGCCGGCAGCCGGCCGGCGCGCTACTACCTGCTGGCCTGGACGGCTCTGCTGGTGGGCGTCACCGTCTACATGCTGAAGACCTTCGGCTGGCTGCCGCACAACTGGATGACGCAGAACGCCTTCCAGCTCGGCTCGCTGATCGAGATGCTGCTGTTGTCCCTGGCGCTCGGTGCGCGCGTGCGTGACCTGCACCACGACAGCTATCGCGACGCGCTCACCGGGCTGGCCAACCGCCGCCAGTTCGACGAGCGCATGCGCGAGCATTGCCAGCAGTACCGCGAACATGGTCAGCCGCTGAGCCTGCTGTTGCTGGATATCGACCACTTCAAGCGTTTCAACGACGAGTTCGGTCACCAGGCCGGCGACCGCGTGCTGCAGGAGGTGGCGCGGCTGCTGCAACTCGAGGTGCGCCGGCCCTATACCGCCTGCCGCTACGGCGGCGAAGAGTTCGCCGTGATCATGCCGGATGCCAGGGGAGAGGCCGCCGAGGTACTCGCCGAGCGTCTGCGCCGCGAACTGCGGCGGGCCAGTCGCAGTGATGCGCCGCTGACCCTGAGTATCGGCATCGCCAGCCTGGACGAAGGTCGGTTCGACTCCCCCGAGCAGCTGTTCGCCGCCGCCGACAGCGCGCTGTACGCGGCCAAGAGCGGCGGGCGCGACCGGGTGATGCACTGGCAGGCGGCGGACTGAGGAGCATTCGGCGTAGCGGCCTAACCGACCGCGGCCCGACTGATCGACGCGATAGACAGCTTTGCTGCGGCAGGGCGCAGCGCATGTATTACTATGGCCGGCATTCCGTGACGCCAAGGTGCCGCCCGTGACCGCGAACAATCCCCTGCTGCAAGACTTCGACCTGCCGCCGTACTCCCTGATCAAGCCCGAGCACGTCGAGCCGGCCGTCGACCAGATCCTCGCCGACAGCCGTGCAACCATCGCCGCCCTGCTGGAGCAACAGCGCAACACGCCGAGCTGGAACGGCCTGGTGCTGGCGCTGGACGAGCTGAACGCCCGCCTGGGCCGCGCCTGGAGCCCGGTCAGCCACCTCAACGCGGTGTGCAACAACGCCGAGCTGCGCGCCGCCTACGAGGCCTGCCTGCCCAAGCTGTCGGAGTTCTGGACCGAAATGGGCCAGAACAAGCCGCTGTTCCAGGCCTACGAGGCGCTGGCCGCCAGCCCCGAGGCCGCCGGCTTCGACGTGGCGCAGAAGACCATCCTCGAGCATGCCCTGCGCGACTTCCGTCTGAGCGGCATCGACCTGCCGGCCGAGCAGCAGAAGCGTTACGGCGAGATCCAGATGAAGCTCTCCGAGCTCACCAGCAAATTCTCCAACCAGCTGCTCGACGCCACCCAGGCCTGGACCAAGCACGTCAGCGACGAAGCGGCCCTGGCCGGCCTGACCGACTCGGCCAAGGCACAGATGGCCCAGGCTGCAGAGGCCAAGGGCCTGGATGGCTGGCTGATCAGCCTGGAATTCCCCAGCTACTTCGCGGTGATGACCTACGCCGACGACCGCGCCCTGCGCGAAGAGGTGTATGCCGCCTACTGCACCCGCGCCTCCGACCAGGGGCCGAACGCCGGGCAGAACGACAACACGCCGGTGATGGCCGAGATCCTCGACCTGCGCCAGGAGCTGGCCAGGCTGCTCGGCTTCGCCAACTACAGCGAGCTGTCGCTGGCCAGCAAGATGGCCGAATCCACCGAGCAGGTGCTGCACTTCCTGCGTGACCTGGCCGTGCGCAGCAAACCGTTCGCCGCCCAGGACCTGGCCGAACTCAAGGCCTTCGCCGCCGAGCAGGGCCTGGATGACCTGCAGAGCTGGGACGTCGGCTACTACAGCGAGAAGCTGCGCGAGCAGCGCTACAGCATCTCCCAGGAGCAGGTGCGCGCCTGGTTCCCGATCGACAAGGTGCTGTCCGGCCTGTTCGCCATCGTCGAGAAGCTCTACGGCATCCAGATCCAGGAGCTGTCCGGCTTCGACAGCTGGCACCCGGACGTGCGCCTGTTCGAGATTCGCGAGAACGGCCAGCACGTCGGCCGCTTCTTCTTCGACCTCTACGCCCGCGCCAACAAGCGTGGTGGTGCCTGGATGGACGGTGCCCGCGACAAGCGCCGCGATGCGGCTGGCCAGCTGATCGCCCCGGTGGCCAACCTGGTGTGCAACTTCACCCCGGCGGTGGGCGGCAAGCCGGCGCTGCTGACCCACGACGAAGTCACCACACTGTTCCACGAGTTCGGCCACGGCCTGCACCACCTGCTGACCCGCGTCGAGCATGCCGGCGCGTCGGGCATCAACGGCGTAGCCTGGGACGCGGTGGAGCTGCCCAGTCAGTTCATGGAGAACTGGTGCTGGGAGCCGGAAGGTCTGGCGCTGATCTCCGGCCACTACGAGACCGGCGAGGCGCTGCCGCAGGCCATGCTCGACAAGATGCTGGCGGCGAAGAACTTCCAGTCCGGCCTGATGATGGTGCGCCAGCTGGAGTTCAGCCTGTTCGACTTCGAGCTGCATGCCACTCATGGCGACGGTCGCAGCGTGCTGCAGGTGCTCGAAGGCATCCGCGCCGAGGTCTCGGTCATGCGTCCGCCGGCCTACAACCGTTTCGCCAACAGCTTCGCGCACATCTTCGCCGGCGGTTACGCGGCCGGTTACTACAGCTACAAATGGGCTGAAGTGCTGTCGGCCGATGCCTTCTCCAAGTTCGAGGAGGAGGGCGTGTTCAACGCCGAGACCGGTCGCGCGTTCCGCGAGGCGGTGCTGGCCCGTGGCGGCTCGCAGGAGCCGATGGTGCTGTTCGTCGACTTCCGTGGCCGCGAACCGAGCATCGACGCCCTGCTGCGCCATCTCGGCCTGAGCGCGGAGGCGGCATGAGTGACGTGACGCCCAAGCGCTTCATCGCCGGCGCCGTGTGCCCGGCGTGCAGCGCCCAGGACACCATCAAGATGTGGAACGTCGACGGCGTGCCCAACCGCGAGTGCGTGGCCTGCGGCTATGCCGACACCCTTAACGCCCAGGGCCAGTCGGTGCCGAAGGAGCTCGGCACGCGGGTCAACCAGGCCGAGGCCAAGCCGGCGGCGGCCAAGGGCCAGACGGTGCAGTTCTTCCCCAACCCCAAACTGAAGAAATGACCCGGCGGGCCTTGCCAGGCTGATCAGCTACAGCGGCGACCGATCGTCGTCGCCACGCTGGCCAGAAGGGGATAAAGCGAATACTGTGTATATATACAGTATTCGTGAGTAGTCCCCATGCCCGTTTCCCTGCCGCCGCGTGGTCGCGGCACCGCCAGCAACCCGCACAACCGCTTCGCCGCGCAGCGCATCATCGCCAGCGACGACGGCTGGTTTCAGGAAGTGCCGCCGAGCCGCGCCACCGAGGTGCGGGTGGAGATGGCCAAGACCATCATCACCCGCAACCAGTCGCCGGACTTGCCCTTCGACCGCTCGCTCAACCCCTATCGCGGCTGCGAGCATGGCTGCATCTACTGCTATGCGCGGCCCAGCCATGCCTACTGGGACCTGTCGCCGGGTATCGACTTCGAGACCAAGCTGATCGCCAAGCGCAACGCTCCGGCGCTGCTGGAACAGCAGCTGAGCAAGCCCGGCTATGAGCCCGCGCCGATCAACCTGGGCGCCAACACCGACCCCTACCAGCCCATCGAGCGTGAGCAGCGCCTGACGCGCGCCTGCCTGGAAGTGCTGCTGCGCTATCGCCACCCGCTAACCATAGTCACCAAGGGCGCGCTGATCCTGCGCGATCTCGACCTGCTCGCCGAGCTGGCCGAGCGGCGCCTGGTGTCGGTGTACATCAGCCTCACCACCCTCGACGATGAGCTCAAGCGCATCCTCGAACCCCGTGCAGCGGCGCCCTCCGCGCGTTTGCGCGCCATTCGCGTGCTACGCCAGCACAAGGTGCCGGTCGGGGTGCTGTGTTCGCCGATGATTCCGATGATCAACGACATGGAGCTGGAGGCCCTGCTGCAGGCGGCCAAGGAGGCCGGCGCACAGTCGGCCAACTACATGCTGCTGCGCCTGCCGCGCGAGGTGGCGCCGCTGTTCGAGGAATGGCTGCAGGCTCACCATCCGCAGCGCGCCGAGCATGTGCTCAGCCTGATTCGCCAGAGTCGCGGCGGCGAGCTGTACGACAGCCGTTTCGGCGCCCGTTTCCGGGGCGAGGGGGCCTTTGCCGAGCTGCTGGCCCAGCGTTTCGCTCTGGCGATCCGTCGCCTGGGTCTGAATCGCGGGCGTGGCTTCGAGCTGGACTGCCGCCAGTTCGCGCCGCCCGGCGGTCAGCTGTCCTTGCTGTAATTTGTGACTCTTCGAGGCTGGCGGCTGTCCGCATGGCAGGTCGATAATCGTCACCCACGCAGCCGCGCGTTAGTTCCAGCACGAGGTATATGCAATGCCCTACAAGCACAACGCCATTCCCCTGCAGGCGCGTACCGCGCCGGAAAGCGCCGATGAAGCGCTGAACGCCATTGTTGGCGGCTTCAAGCGCTTCCGCCATGAAGTCTTCCCGCAGCAGGAAGAACTGTTCAAGGCGCTGGCCACGGCACAGAACCCCCGCGCCATGTTCATCACCTGCGCCGATTCGCGCATCGTCCCCGAGCTGATTACCCAGAGCGCCCCCGGCGACCTGTTCGTCAGCCGCAACGTCGGCAACGTGGTGCCGGCTTACGGGCAGATGATGGGCGGCGTTTCCACCGCCATCGAATACGCGGTGCTGGCCCTGGGCGTGCAGCACATCATCGTCTGCGGTCACTCCGACTGCGGCGCGATGAAGGCGGTGCTGGCTCCCGAGTCCCTGGACAGCATGCCCACGGTCAAGGCCTGGCTGCGCCATAGCGAAGTGGCGCTCAAGGTGGTCGAGGCAAACTGCGGCTGCGAAGGCCACGACCGGCTGGGCGTCCTCACCGAGGAAAACGTGGTGGCTCAGCTCAACCACCTGTGCACCCACCCCTCGGTGGCGGCGCGCGTGGCCAGCGGCCAGCTGTTCATCCACGGTTGGGTCTACGACATCGAGACCAGCGCCATTCGCGCCTACGACGCCGAGAGCGGTACCTTCCTGCCGCTGGACGGAGACGTGGTGCCGATGGCGACACCTAAGGCGCGCTACCCGGCGCAGTAAACGAAAAGGCCCGCGTGTAGCGGGCCTTTTGCATTGTCCCCCGCGCTCAGGCCGGCAGGCCCAGCTCAACCCCCAGCTGGCGCGACAGGCAGGGCCAGTTCTGCCAGGCCGCCAGGGTCTGCGGGCTGTTCAGGCGGGCCCGGTACTCCTGCACCGAGTCCCGCTGGAATACCTGCTCATCCAGCATGCCTTCCAGGGCGTGGCGCACGGCCTCGTCCAGCTGGTTGGCGAAGGGTTCGCCGATCAGTTGGTGGGCGATTACATTGGCCACGGTGGTATCCAGAGGGATCAGCGGCTGGCCGAGATGGGTGATGTAGCGATCGTTCACTTCTTCGACCAGGCGGTGGGCCAGATAGGCTTCGTCGAGCAGGGCGTCCAGGCCCTGGTGGCCTTCCATGATCTGCGGCGGGCTAAGGAAGAACTGTTCGGCCAGCTTCAGTACCGGCTTGACCTGAGCCTCGATGCCCGCCTCGCGAGCCACGCTGTTGGCGGCATCAAGCACGTCCGGCACCTGTTCCACATAGGCACTGACGAACCGTTGCAGCACACCACTGGCATCTGTCGTGGGGAGTTGAATGCTGTGGTGCAGGCTGCCCAGTTGCTGATCCAGCTGCCGGGCGAGCTGGCCGGTGGCGGCCTCCTGATCGAGAGCGATTTGAATCTGTTGGCGCAATGCAGGGGTGTTCATGACGGCTCCTGGATGAGGACATGAGGCAAACGAGAATTCACCTTAGTCGGCCCTGGCTTGGGACTAAGATCGGATTGTCATATTTAATTAATGTTTATACGGACGAGCTATATAAGAAGGCCGATTTTCTGGCCCACCCCGCGCCAATCAAGGCCTGGGAAGCTCAACAGAATTGGGGCGTTATTTTTCTGACTGCGTTGTACTGTCGCCCCCCCTGTCTATACTCGAACTCGCAAGGCGTTACCTGATGGAACCGGACGGGCTTCGGCACGGAGAGGTTTCGACAGTTGTAGCCAGCAGTATCGGCAAGGTCGATCCCTGAGCCGCAGGCTTGTCCGGCGGGATAACAAGAACAATGAGGGGAACCCGCAATGATGCGACATCCACGAGTCTGGATGGGCCTCCTGCTGTGGCTGACATTCAGCTCGGCACAAGCCGCCTGGACGGTGAACATGGCGCCCGGAGCCACCGAGGTCAGCCGTACCGTTTTCGACCTGCACATGATCATCTTCTGGATCTGCGTCGTGATCGGCGTGGTGGTGTTCGGTGCCATGTTCTGGTCGATGCTGATCCACCGCCGTTCCACCGGTCAGCAGCCTGCACACTTCCATGAGAGCACCACGGTCGAGATTCTCTGGACGGTGGTGCCCTTCGTCATTCTGGTGGTGATGGCGATTCCCGCCACCAAGACCCTGATCGACATCTACGACACTTCCGAATCGGAGCTGGATATCCAGATCACCGGTTACCAGTGGAAGTGGCACTACAAGTATCTGGGTCAGGACGTCGAGTACTTCAGCAACCTGGCGACACCTTCCAGCCAGATCCACAATCAGAACGACAAGGGTGAGCACTACCTGCTGGAGGTGGACGAGCCTCTGGTGGTGCCGGTGGGTACCAAGGTGCGCTTCCTGATCACCGCTGCCGACGTCATCCACTCCTGGTGGGTACCGGCCCTGGCGGTGAAGAAGGATGCCATCCCCGGCTTCGTCAACGAGTCCTGGACGCGCATTGAGGAGCCCGGCATCTACCGTGGCCAGTGCACCGAGCTGTGCGGCAAGGATCACGGCTTCATGCCCATCGTGGTCGAGGCCAAGAGCAGGGAAGACTTCTCCGAGTGGCTGGCCCAGCGCAAGGAAGAGGCGGCCAAGCTCAAGGAGCTGACCAGCAAGGAGTGGACGCTCGAAGAGCTGGTCGAGCGTGGCGACAAGGTCTACCACACCAACTGCGCTTCCTGTCACCAGCCGGAAGGCCAAGGGTTGCCGCCGATGTTCCCTGCGCTGAAAGGCTCGAAGGTCGCCACCGGTCCCAAGGAAGATCACCTGCACACCGTGTTCTTCGGTAAGCCGGGCACGGCGATGGCCGCTTTCGGCAAGCAGCTGTCGGAAGTGGATATCGCCGCCGTCATTACCTACGAGCGCAATGCCTGGGGCAACGCCATGGGTGACATGGTGACCCCGAAAGAAGTGCTGGAGCTCAAGCAGGCCGAGGAGAAATGACATGAGTGCAGTGATCGACCACGGTCATGCCGGACATGACCATCACCACGGCCCGGCCAAGGGCCTGATGCGCTGGGTGCTGACCACCAACCACAAGGACATCGGCACGATGTATCTGTGGTTCAGCTTCTGTATGTTTCTGCTCGGCGGCTCCATGGCCATGGTGATCCGCGCCGAGCTGTTCCAGCCGGGCCTGCAAATCGTGCAGCCCGAGTTCTTCAACCAGATGACCACCATGCATGGCCTGATCATGGTGTTCGGCGCGGTGATGCCGGCGTTCGTCGGCCTGGCCAACTGGATGATTCCGCTGATGGTCGGCGCGCCGGACATGGCGCTGCCGAGGATGAACAACTTCAGCTTCTGGCTGCTCCCGGCGGCCTTCGGTCTGCTGGTCAGCACCCTGTTTACCGAGGGCGGTGGGCCGAATTTCGGCTGGACCTTCTACGCGCCGTTATCGACCACCTACGCGCCGGAGTCGGTCACCTACTTCATCTTCGCCATCCACCTGATGGGTATCAGCTCGATCATGGGCGCGATCAACGTGATCGCCACCATCCTCAACCTGCGTGCTCCGGGCATGACCCTGATGAAGATGCCGCTGTTCGTCTGGACCTGGCTGATTACCGCCTTCCTGCTGATTGCGGTGATGCCGGTGCTGGCCGGTTGCGTGACCATGATGCTGATGGATGTGCATTTCGGCACCAGCTTCTTCAACGCCGCCGGCGGCGGTGATCCGGTGCTGTTCCAGCACGTGTTCTGGTTCTTCGGTCACCCCGAGGTGTACATCATGATCCTGCCGGCGTTCGGCGCCGTCAGCTCGATCATCCCGGCCTTTGCGCGCAAGCCGCTGTTCGGTTACACCTCGATGGTCTACGCCACGGCCTCGATCGCCTTCCTTTCGTTCATCGTCTGGGCGCACCACATGTTCACCGTCGGCATTCCGCTGACCGGTGAGCTGTTCTTCATGTACGCCACCATGCTGATCGCCGTGCCCACCGGGGTGAAAGTGTTCAACTGGGTGAGCACCATGTGGCAGGGGGCGATGACGTTCGAGACCCCGATGCTGTTCTCGGTGGCCTTCGTCATCCTGTTCACCATTGGCGGCTTCTCCGGGTTGATGCTGGCCATCGCCCCGGCGGACTTCCAGTACCACGACACCTACTTCGTGGTGGCGCATTTCCACTATGTGCTGGTGCCCGGCGCCATCTTCGGCATCTTCGCCTCGGCCTATTACTGGTTGCCCAAGTGGACCGGCCACATGTACGACGAGACCCTTGGCAAGCTGCATTTCTGGATGAGTTTCGTCGGCATGAACATGGCGTTCTTCCCGATGCACTTCATCGGCCTGGCCGGCATGCCGCGGCGGATTCCCGACTACAACCTGCAGTTCGCCGACTTCAACATGATCTCGTCGATCGGTGCCTTTACCTTCGGCGCCACCCAGTTCCTCTTCCTGTTCATCGTCATCAAGTGCATCCGCGGCGGCAAACCGGCTGGGGACAAGCCTTGGGACGGCGCCGAAGGGCTGGAGTGGACGGTGCCGTCGCCGGCGCCCTACCACACCTTCAGCACGCCACCGGAAGTGAAGTAGGAGTGCGGCCATGAGCGATAGCCTGAGCACCGGACGTCTGGTCACTCGCCTGTTGCTGGTGGTGGCTTGCATGTTCGCCTTCGGTTTCGCCCTGGTGCCGATCTACGACGTGATGTGCAAGGCCTTCGGCATCAACGGTAAACCTGATGGCACGGCTTATCAGGGGCAGCAGGCGCTTGACGAGCAGCGCCAGGTACGCGTGCAGTTTCTTGCTACCAACTCGGTCGAAATGGTCTGGGAGTTTCATCCCAAGGCGGATGATTTGGTGGTGCACCCTGGGGCGACAAACGAGATGTTGTTCGTCGCGTACAACCCGAGTGACCACCCGATGACCGCTCAGGCGATTCCCAGTATTTCCCCGTCGAAAGCGGCGGCTTATTTCCACAAGACCGAATGCTTCTGCTTTACCCAGCAGGTGCTGCAGCCGGGCGAGCGCATCGAGATGCCGGTGCGCTTCATCGTCGACAGAGACTTACCCAAGGATGTGAAGCACCTGACCCTGGCCTACACCCTGTTCGATATCACTGCGCGCAAACCACCGGTCGCGCAGGTATCCCTTACCCAGGCGGCTCCATAAGGAGAACAATAAATGTCGAGTCACGAGAACTACTACGTTCCCGCCCAGAGCAAATGGCCGATCATCGCCACCATCGGCATGCTGACCAGCGTCTACGGGGTTGGCACCTGGTTCAACGACCTCAAGGCCGAGCGTGCCGACTCCAACGGCCCGCTGATCTTCTTCGTCGGTGGCCTGATCCTCGCCTACATGCTGTTCGGCTGGTTCGGCAATGTGATCAGGGAGAGCCGCGGCGGCCTGTACAGCCCGCAGATGGATCGCTCGTTCCGCTGGGGCATGAGCTGGTTCATCTTCTCCGAGGTGATGTTCTTCGCCGCGTTCTTTGGTGCGCTGTTCTATGTCCGCCATTTCGCCGGGCCCTGGCTCGGCGGCGAAGGCGCCAAGGGCGTGGCCAACATGCTCTGGGACGGTTTCCAGTACAGCTGGCCGGCACTCAACAACCCCGACTCCAAACTGTTTCCACCGCCCACTGCGGTGATCGATCCCTGGCACCTGCCGCTGATCAATACCATCCTGCTGGTCAGCTCCAGTTTCACCGTGACTTTCGCTCACCATGCGTTGAAGAAGGACAAGCGCGGCCCGCTCAAGCTGTGGCTGGCGCTGACCATCTTGCTCGGGATCACCTTCCTGGGCTTCCAGGTCACCGAATACATCGAGGCTTATCACGAGTTGGGCCTGACCCTGGGCTCGGGCATCTATGGCGCCACCTTCTTCATGCTCACCGGCTTCCACGGTGCTCACGTGACCATGGGCGCGCTGATTCTCACGGTGATGCTGGTGCGTATTCACAAGGGCCATTTCGACGGCGAAAAGCACTTCGGCTTCGAGGCGGCCAGCTGGTACTGGCACTTTGTCGACGTGGTCTGGCTGGGGCTGTTTATCTTCGTCTACGTACTTTGAGGGCAGCTACCAGGTGACATGACTGACCAGCTGGCCGCTGTAGAAGCCCCAGGCGATCAACGCCACGGTCATGGCGGTCAGCGTGACGCGCACGCTCAGCGAATTGACCACTCGCGAGCCGCGGCCTTCGTCCTTGACCAGGAAGAACAGGCCGCTGAACAGGCTGACCAGTGTGGCCAGCAGCAGGAGGATGATCGCGGCCTTGAGCATGCGTGACTCCGGGGGATGGGGAAGATGGTGTGCAGCTTCAGTATAGCTAGCCCTGCTCGGGTCTTCGGGGGAAGGTCATGAGCGGCTTTCGCCCGGGCCTGTTACCCAGCCTGGTGGTGGCTCTGCTGCTACCGGCACTGTTGGCCCTGGGTTTCTGGCAGCTGGCGCGGGCCGAGGAGAAGCGCAGCCTGCTTGCCGAGTTCGAGGCGCGGCGCACGGCCGAGCCCGTCGCCGTGACCGACCTGGAGCGGCGCGCCGACCTGGCGCATCTGCGTATTCGTCTGCAGGGCCAGTTCGACGCCGGGCACAGCCTGTTGCTGGATAACCGCATGCGTGATGGCCAGGTCGGCGTCGAGTTGCTGCAGCCTTTCTATGATCAGCCCAGCGGCCTCTGGCTGCTGGTCAATCGCGGCTGGTTGCCCTGGCCGGATCGGCGCCAGGCGCCGCAGTTCAGCACGCCCGAGCAGCCGCAGGAGCTGTTGGCGCGGGTCTATGTGCCGCTCGGCAGTACCTTCCAGTTACAGGCCGACCCCGCGGGCGGAGCCTGGCCGAGGCTGATTACCGCGGTAGACCCGGAGCGCCTGTGGCAACAGCTCGGCCGGGGTGGCCTGGCCTACGAGGTGCGCCTCGAACCCGGTCCCGCCGCTTACCAGGCTCAGTGGCCGCTGGTGGCTATGGGCCCGGAAAAACATACCGGCTATGCCGTGCAGTGGTTCGCCCTGGCGGCGGCCCTGCTCTGCCTCTACTTCTATTTCGGCTGGCAAAACGCCCGGCAGCAACCCGCGCATGCAGGAGAGCCACAATGAGCACGACCTTGAATACCAGCCTGCCCGACGATGTACCGACCCCGCGCAAGCGCGGCCGTCTGCAGCTGATCCTGCTGTTGCTGGTGGCCGTCGGCCCGATGATCCTCGCTACCTTCATGTACCAATGGCGTTTCTGGGTACCGGATGGGCGCAATTACCACGGCACCCTGATCGGCAATGGCACCCAGCTGGCCGATATCGGCGTGCAGGGCGCGGCACAGGAACGTTGGCAACTGCTGGTCACTGCACCCGGCGACTGCGCCGAGGACTGCCGCGAACTGGTCTATGCCGCCCGGCAGATCCATATCGGCCTCAACCGCGAGGCGGCACGCGCCAGCCATGGCCTGGTCATCGCCCGACCGCTGGATGCCGCCTATGACGAGCAGCTGCGCCGCGAGTACCCGCAGCTCGGGCGTTACAGCCTGGACAGCGTGGTTTACCAGAAGGCCATGCCGGATACACCGGAGGCCCAGCTGTGGATAGTCGACCCCCACGGCAACCTGGTGCTGCGTTACGACAGCAAGACCACGGGCAAGGACATACTCAACGACCTGCGCCTGCTGCTGAAGCTGTCGCAGATCGGCTAGACCCTATGACGGCCCGCACAACAACAAGAGAGGCCCAGGATGAGTGAACGCAAGACCCTGCCCGGCTTTCGTCTGGCGCTGCTCGCCACCGTTCTGGCGGTTTTCGTCGTATTGCTCGGCGCCTATACCCGCCTGACCCACGCCGGCCTCGGCTGCCCGGACTGGCCGGGCTGCTACGGCTTTATCGGCGTGCCGATGAGCGAGCACAAGCAGACCCTGGCTGAGGTGCGCTTCCCCGAGGCACCGGTGGAAGTGGAGAAGGGCTGGAACGAGATGGTCCATCGCTATTTCGCCGGCACCCTGGGGCTGCTGATACTCGGCTTGGCCGTGCAGGCCCTGCGCCGTCGCAGCGCGCCGGGCCAGCCGCTGAAGCTGCCGTTGCTGTTGCTCGGCGTGGTTATCGCCCAGGCCGCCTTCGGCATGTGGACGGTGACCCTCAAGCTCTGGCCGCAGGTGGTCACCGCCCACCTGCTCGGCGGCTTCACCACCCTGGCGCTGCTGTTCCTGCTCAGCCTGCGCCTGTCCGGCAGTTTGCCCGCCTTGCCGAGACTGCCCGTGCGCCTGCGTTTGCTGGCCGGCCTGGCGCTGCTCCTGGTGATCTGCCAGATCGCCTTGGGCGGCTGGGTCAGCTCCAACTATGCGGCGGTGGCCTGCGTCGATCTGCCCACCTGCCATGGCGAGTGGTGGCCGGCGATGGACTTCGCCAACGGCTTCCACCTTAGCCAGCATATCGGCCCCAACTACCTTGGCGGGCAGCTCGACAGCGATGCGCGCACCGCTATCCATATGACCCATCGCCTCGGGGCCGTGCTGCTCAGCCTGGTGCTGTTGCTGCTGGCCTGGCGCTTGCGCGTCGCCGGCCTCGGCCGCCTGGCCGGCCTGCTGCTGCTGACGCTGGCCGTGCAGGTCAGCCTGGGCGTGAGCAATGTGCTGCTGCACCTGCCGTTGGCCGTGGCGGTGGCGCACAACGCTGGTGGTGCCGCCCTGCTGCTGGCGCTGGTACTGATCAACTACCGTCTGCGGGCGGTTCCCCTGGCGGCGACCAACCGGGAGCAAGCCGATCTGGCCGACGCCCGCCTCGTCCCGCTGGGCAAATAAGAAGGAGATACGCCATGGCTACTGCGCTGCGAGCCCACTCCGATGCCGCCAGCTGGCGCGACTACCTGGAGCTGACCAAGCCACGGGTGGTGCTATTGATGCTGATCACCTCGCTGGTTGGCATGTTCCTCGCCACGCGTGCCGGCGTGCCCTGGAGCGTGCTGCTCTTCGGCAACCTCGGCATCGGCCTGTGCGCCGGCGCGGCAGCGGCGGTCAACCATGTGGTCGACCGGCGCATCGACTCGATCATGGCGCGCACCCACAAGCGTCCGGTCACGGCCGGGCGGCTGTCCGTACCGGCAGCGCTGGGTTTTGCCCTGCTGCTCGCGGTCGCGGGCATGGCGCTGCTGCTGGCCTTCACCAACGAGCTGGCGGCCTGGCTGACCCTGGCTTCGCTGCTCGGTTACGCGGTGCTCTACACCGGATTTCTCAAGCGCGCCACGCCGCAGAACATCGTCATTGGCGGCCTGGCCGGCGCGGCTCCGCCGCTGCTCGGCTGGGTTGCGGTGACCGGGCATATCAGCGCGGAGCCGTTGCTGCTGGTGCTGATCATCTTCGCCTGGACGCCGCCACACTTCTGGGCCCTGGCCATCCACCGCAAGGAGGAATACGCCAAGGCCGATATCCCCATGTTGCCGGTGACCCACGGTGAGCACTACACCAAGGTGCACATCCTGCTGTACACCGCCGTGATGCTGGCCGTGACCCTGCTGCCCTATGCCATCCACATGAGCGGGCCGCTCTATCTCGCGGCGGCGCTGGCGTTGGGCGGGCGCTTCATGTTCTGGGCCTGGGTGCTGTACCGTGACAGCCGGCCGCACGCCGCGATCAACACCTTCAAGTACAGTATCTGGTACCTGTTCCTGCTGTTCATCGCCCTGCTGGCGGATCACTACCTGCTGCTCAACCTTTAAGCAGCCCTGCCCACAGCGACGGGCGCCAGTGCCCGTCGCCCCGAAGAGAGACTCCATGAGCCGTACCCAGAAAACCGTCTTCGTTCTCGTCGCCCTGGTCGCCCTGGTCATGGGCCTCACCGTCAACAAGGTGCTCAACAGCCATGGCGATGGCACCGACAAGGTGGCCATGCTCGATGCCGGCATCGTCCTGCTGCCGCAGAGTCGCAACCTGCCCGAGCTGTCGCTGACCAATCAGGACGGCCAGGCAGTGGTGGTGGATAACCTCAAGGACAAGTGGAGCCTGCTGTTCTTCGGCTATACCTTCTGCCCGGACATCTGCCCGGCGACCCTGGCCCAGCTGCGCCAGCTGCAGGGCATGCTGCCGGCCGAAGCCAAGGGCAAGCTGCGGGTGGTGCTGGTGACGGTCGATCCGCATCGCGACACGCCGGAGCAATTGAAGAAGTACCTGGCCTACTTCGACACCGGCTTTCAGGGGCTGACCGGCGCCCAGGCCGACATCCAGAAACTGGCTAGCGCGGTGAGCATCCCCTTCATTCCGGCCGACACCAGCAAGGAAAACTACACCGTCGACCACAGCGGCAACCTGGTGATCATCGGCCCGGATGGCACCCAGCGCGGCTTCATTCGTGCGCCGCTGAACAACGACAAGCTGGCCGCCCAGCTGCCGAGCCTGCTGCAGCTGAACTGAGCCGCTACTTGGCGAACAGCTGGCCGATGTCCTTGAACGCCTTGAACTCCAGGGCGTTGCCGCAGGGGTCGAGCAGGAACATGGTGGCCTGCTCGCCGACCTGGCCCTGGAAGCGCACATAGGGCTCGATCACGAAGGCCGTATCAGCTGCCCGCAGGCGCGCGGCCAGCGCTTCCCAGTCGTCCCAGCCGAGCACCACGCCGAAGTGCGGCACCGGCACGTCGTGGCCGTCCACCGGGTTGCTGTGCGCGGCTTCCTGGTGCGCCATCTTCGGCGCCTCGTGAATCACCAACTGGTGGCCGAAGAAGTCGAAATCGACCCAGTGCTCGCTGCTGCGCCCCTCGGCGCAGCCGAAGCGCTCGCCGTAGAAGTGCCGAGCGGCGGCCAGGTCGTAGACGGGAATGGCCAGGTGAAAGGGAGCAAGCGTCATGGGGGGAGTCCTCGGCAAGGTTTTGCTCACCTTAGCTTCAATAAAATCCATTAAAAGCGAATATCCTTGCTTTCGAGCTCAAAGGATTTCGATCAATGCTGCGCGAACTGAAAACCTTCGTCGCTGTGGCCCGCCACGGTACCTTCGCCGCCGCCGGCCAGTATGTCGGCCTTACCCAGTCGGCTGTCAGCGCGCAGATGCGTGTGCTGGAGCAGGGCCTGGGCCTGCGCCTGTTCGACCGCAGCGGGCGGGCTGCCGTGCTCAATGCCGCCGGGCGCCATGCCCTGCCGCTGGCCGAACAGATGCTCGCGCTGTATGCCGAGATGGCTCGCCCCGAAGCGGCCGGCGAGTGGCGCGGCGAACTACGGGTGGGCGCCATCGCCAGCCTGCAGACCGGGTTGCTGCCCGAGGCGCTGCCGCGCTTTCGCGAACGCGCACCGGGCATCGAGCTGAAGCTGCTGCCGGGTGTTTCGCTCGATCTGCTGAGCCGGGTCGACGCCGGCGAGCTGGACCTGGCGCTGCTGATCAGGCCGCCCTTCGAGCAGCCCAAGGAGCTGCAGCTGCTGGCCCTGGCCCGCGAACCCTTCGTGCTGGTCGTGCCGGCGGAGCTGCCGGGCGACGATCCGCTGCAACTGCTCGCCAGCCAGCCCTTCGTGCGCTATGACCGCAGCTCCTTCGGTGGTCGCCAGGTCAGTCGCTTCCTGCGCGAGCAGCAGTTGCAGGTGCGCGAGGCGCTGGAGCTGGACGAGCTGGAAGCTATCGTGCGCATGGTCGAGGCCGGCCTGGGCGTGGCGCTGATTCCCCTGGCCGGCCTGTGGCGCGAGCGGGGCGCGCGGGTACGGGTGATCGAACTGGGCGAGCTGAGCTTCCATCGCGAACTGGTCGCCCTGGTACGCCGCGCCCAGCGCCAGCCGGCGCTGGACTGCCTGTTGGAGTGTCTGGGCGCAGTAAACCTTTAGCACTATTGGCGGCAGCTCTGTTGGCGATGGCTTTAGCCGCGAATGAGGGGCGTTGGGTCTGCTTATCGCGGCTAAAGCCGCTCCCACGGAGACAAAAAAGCCGGCACAAGGGCCGGCTTCTTCAGGGCTAGGCTGCTGCGATCAGAACGCCGGCACCACGGCGCCTTTGTACTTGTCGACGATGAACTGCTTCACCGCAGTGCTGTGCAGGGCCTGGGCCAGCTTCTGCAGGTCGGCGTTGTCCTTCTTCTCGCTGGTGGTGACCAGGATGTTCACGTAGGGCGAGTCGTCGCCTTCGATCACCAGGGCGTCCTTGGTCGGGTTGAGGCCGGCTTCCAGGGCGTAGTTGGTGTTGATCAGCGCCAGGTCGACCTGGTTCAGCACGCGCGGCAGGGTAGCGGCCTCCAGCTCACGCACCTTGATGTTCTTCGGGTTCTCGACGATGTCCTTGACGGTGGCGGTGATGCTGGTGGCGTCCTTGAGCTTGATCAGGCCGGTTTTCTGCAGCAGCAGCAGGGCACGGCCGCCGTTGGTGGCGTCGTTGGGAATTACCACCTGGGCGCCGTCGGCCAGCTCTTCCAGACTCTTGATTTTGCTCGAGTAGGCGCCGAAGGGCTCGACGTGAACGCCGGCGATGCTGACCAGGTCGGTGCCGCGCGAGGCATTGAATTCGTTCAGGTAGGGTTGGTGCTGGAAGAAGTTGGCGTCCAGGCGGCCTTCGGCGACCTGCACGTTGGGCTGCACGTAGTCGGTGAAGACCTTGATCTTCAGCTCGACGCCTTCCTTGGCCAGGGCCGGTTTGACGAATTCGAGGATCTCGGCGTGCGGCACTGCGGTGGCGGCGACGCTGATCTCGCCGGCCTGGGCTGCGGCGGTGGTGAGGGCGGCCGAGGCGGCCAGGGCAGTCAGCAGTTTCTTCATGTTCAACTCCTTGTGGGATGGGGCGCGGGTCCCGCGGATAACGGCTCGCCCGCTGTTCTAGGTGTTGCGAAAAGGTTACTTGCGCGAGAAATGCACCACCAGCCGGTCGCCGGCCATCTGCAGCGCCTGCACCAGGATCAGCAGCAGGATCACGGTCACCGCCATCACGTCCGGCTGGTAGCGCTGGTAGCCGTAGCGCACGGCCAGGTCGCCGAGGCCGCCGCCGCCGATCAGGCCGCTCATGGCGGTGTAGGAGACCAGGGTAATGGCGGTCACCGTGGCGGCGGCGATCAAGCCCGGCAGCGCTTCCGGCAGCAGGGCGCGGAAGATGATCTGCAGGGTGCTGGCGCCCATTGCCTGGGTGGCTTCGATGATGCCGCGGTCCACTTCGCGCAGGGCGGTTTCCACCAGGCGGGCGAAGAACGGCGTGGCACCGACCACCAGCGGCGGGATGGCACCGGCCACGCCCAGCGAGGTGCCGGTGATCAGCACCGTCAGCGGGATCATCAGGATCAGCAGGATCACGAACGGCACCGAGCGCAGCACGTTGACCAGCAGGGACAGCACGGCATACAGCGCCTTCTGCTCGAACATCTGCCGTGGCCCGGTGAGGAACAGCAGCACGCCCAGCGGCAGGCCGAGCAGCACGGTGAACAGCAGCGAACCGCCGAGCATGTTGAGGGTGTCGAGGCTGGCGTAACCGATTTCCTGCCAGTCGACGTTGGGTAGCAGTTGTTCGAGCATCAGCGCAGTACCTCCAGATGCACCTCGGCGGCGGCGAAGCGCGCCAGGGCCGCCTCGAAGTCGCCGCCGGTGATGGCCAGGGTCAGCTGGCCATAGGGGTTGTCCTTGATGCGGTCGATGCGCCCGGCAAGGATGCTGTAGTCGACGCCGGTTTCGCGGGCCACGGTGCCGAGCAGCGGCGCGTAGGTGGCTTCACCCTGGAAGGTCAGACGCAGGATGCGCCCCTGTACGTGGGCGAAGTCGTCGCGCTGTTCGTTCTCGTCGACGTGCTCGTCTTCCTGGACGAAGCGCTTGGTGGTCGGGTGCTGCGGATGCAGGAATACCTGGGCCACCGGGCCTTGTTCGACGATGCTGCCGGCATCCATCACCGCAACCTGGTCGCAGACCCGGCGGATCACATCCATCTCGTGGGTGATCAGCACTATGGTCAGGCCAAGCTCGCGGTTGATCTCGGCCAGCAGTTGCAGCACCGAGGCCGTGGTCTGTGGGTCGAGGGCGCTGGTGGCCTCGTCGCACAGCAGGATCTTCGGGTTGGTCGACAGCGCGCGGGCGATACCGACGCGCTGCTTCTGCCCGCCGGAGAGTTGCGCCGGGTACTTGTTGGCGTGCTCGCTCAGGCCCACGCGGGCCAGCAACTCGGTGACGCGCCGGGCGATCTCGTCACGGCTCAGTTCGCCGGCCAGTTCCAGTGGCATGGCCACGTTGGCGGCGACGGTCTTCGAGGACAGCAGGTTGAAGTGCTGAAAGATCATCCCGACCTGGCGACGGAAACGGCGCAACCCATTGGCGTCGAGGGCGGTGACGTCTTCGCCGTCGACCTCGATGCGCCCGCCGCTGGGCTCTTCCAGGCGGTTGATCAGGCGCAGCAGGGTGCTCTTGCCCGCCCCCGAATGACCGATCAGGCCGAATACCTGGCCGCGCTCGATGCGCAGGCCGGTGGGCTGCAGGGCGGGCACATCGCGCCCGGCGACCCGGTAGGTCTTGTTGACGTGGTGAAACTCGATCACGGAGCGAACCTTGTGGGTACGTGGGAGCGGCTGCCGCAGTCCGATGGGCGCGGCGACTCCTTCTAGCCTAGGCGGTTAGCCGAAAGCCGCGCATTTTAGCCGGTTTGTTTATGCGCTCTTAGTCTTTCTTGGCCTGAATTGCTTACCAAGAGGCATAAGCAAGCAGGGCGGGTGCAACCCGCAGGATTATGTCCCGCGCGGGTTGCACCCGCCCTGCGTTGTCCTGCCGTCAGATTTAGCCGTTGCTTTGCGGGCTTAGCACCAGCCGCGGCTCCTGGTCCGGCTTGAGCACCGGGGAGAACTGCGGGTCGAAGCCCGGGGCGAGTTTCTTGATCCGCGCCGAGAGCAGGGCGGCGACGAAGGGGTAATCCTTGGCCTCGCGCACTTCCAGGCGCACGGCGCAGTCGAAGGCGACCACATCGGCGGCGACCACGTCGAGCAGGTCGCGCAGGCCGTCGCGGTCACCGGCGTCGAGCATGGGCATGGGGACGCTGCTGCTGGTGGCATTCGGGTCGATCAGGCGCGCGCGCGGGGCGGCAACCACTGCCGGCTTGACTGCGGCAACCGGCACCGGGGCGGCGCTGGGCTCGGTCTTCGCCGCGGCTGCCTGCTGTTGGGCACGGGCCTGGCGTTCGGCGGCGGCTTTGGCTTCGGCCAGTTGTTGCTGACGCGCGCGCTCGGCTTCCTGGCGGGCCTGCGCAGCCTTGGCCTGCGCTGCGGCTTTGGCTTCGGCCTGGCGGCGCTCGACCGTGGCGGCTTCGAGGCTCGACTGATATTGCGCTTTCAGGGCCGGAGAGGCCGCGATCAGATGCTGTTCGCCCTGCGTCAGGGTCGTGGCGGCCGCCTCGGTATTGCCGCTCGCCAGTTGCTGCCGGCCCTGCTCCAGATAGGCGTTGGCCAGCTCGCGATGATACTGGCCGATGCGCACGTCGCTCTTGTCGATGTTCTGGCTGATGCTCTGCAGCTTGGCTTCTGCTGCCTGCAGATCACCGCGCAGCAGATGCGCGGACACGTCGTTGAAGTTCTTGACCTGCTCGTCGACCGTCCAGTATTCGGCCTGAGCGCCACTCGCCAGCAATCCAAGGGCGAGGCCAGCGAGATAGCGGTTCGTTTTATTGTTCATATTATGACCCGTCGGTTCTGTCTCGTTTTGGGTTGGGCAAAAAACGCCCAATCCTAACGGGCTCGACGAGGCAGGGCAAAGCCTATGAGGAAAATCGATGCGGCGGATACCACGATAGAAGGTCCGGCGGGGGTGTCCTGGTACCAGGACAGGGCCAAGCCGCCGCACACGGCGAGCATGCCCAGCACGCTGGCGCCAACAGCCATCTGCTCCGGGGTGCGCGCGTGGCGCTGGGCGGCGGCGGCGGGAATGATCAACAGCGAGGTGATCAGCAGCACCCCGACTATCTTCATGGCCACGGCGATGACCACTGCAATCAGCAGCATCAGTGTCAGGCGCAGGCCAGCCACCGGCAGGCCTTCGACCCGCGCCAGCTCCTCGTGCACGGTGATCGCCAGCAGGCGCCGCCACAGGGGTAGCAGCAGGGCCAGGACCAGGGCGCTGCCGCCGAGAATCCAGGCCAGGTCGGTGTCGCTCACCGCCAGCAGGTCGCCGAACAGGTAGGCCATCAGGTCGATGCGCACCTCGTCCATGAAGCTCAGCACGACGAGGCCCAGTGACAGGGTGGTGGGCGCCAGGATGCCGAGCAGGGTGTCCGAGGCCAGCGGCTGGCGCTGCTGCAGGGTGACCAGCAGCACGGCCAGCAGCAGGCAGCCGGCGGTCACCGCCAGGGTCGGGCTGAGGTCGAGGAGAAAGCCCAGGGCCACGCCGAGCAGCGCGGCATGCGACAGGGTGTCGCCGAAATAGGCCATGCGCCGCCATACCACGAAGGAGCCGAGGGGGCCGGCGACCAGGGCCAGGGCCAGGCCGGCGAGCAGAGCGTTGAGGAGGAAATCGGGCATCAGTGTTTACAGCCTGGACCGTGGACATGCGCCGGACCGTGGATGGTCAGTCCGGCGGGTTGGTCGACCACGCTGCCGTGCAGGTCGTGGCTGTGATCGTGGTGGTGGTGGTAGATCGCCAGGCTTTGCGCATCCTGGCCGAACATCTCGACGAACACCGGGTCGTTGCTGACCTGCTCGGGGTGGCCGGAGCAGCACACATGGCGATTGAGGCAGACCACCTGGTCGGTGGCACTCATCACCAGGTGCAGGTCGTGGGAAACCATCAGCACGCCACAGCCGTGGCGGTCGCGCAGGCGGCCGATCAGGCCGTACAGCTCGGCCTGGCCGGCCACGTCGACGCCCTGCACCGGCTCGTCGAGCACCAGCAGCTGCGGCTCACGCAGCAGGGCGCGGGCCAGCAGCACGCGCTGCAGTTCGCCACCGGAGATGCCCTGCAGCGGGCTGTCGATGACCTGCTCGGCGCCGACTTCCCGCAGTGCGGCCAGCGCCGCAGCGCGGTCTACGCCCGGCACCAGGCGCAGAAAGCGCAGCACCGACAGTGGCAGGGTCGGGTCGACGTGCAGCTTCTGCGGCATGTAGCCGATGCGCAGGCGTGGCGTGCGGCGCACGCTGCCGCTGTCCGGCTTGAGCAGGCCGAGCACGGTGCGCACCAGGGTGGTCTTGCCGGCGCCGTTGGGGCCGATCAGGGTGACGATCTCACCGGCACGCACGCTCAGCTGCACATTCTGCAGTACGGCCTGGCCGGCAAAATGCACGCCGATGTCGCGCAGCTCGATCAGCGTCTCGCTCATGCCGCCTCCCGGCAGCGGCTGCACAGGCCGACCACTTCGACTGTCTGGCTTTCCACGACGAAGCCCACGCTAGCGGCGCTGGCCACGATGGCCTGGCTGATTGCCGCCTGCTCCAACTCGATGGCGGTGTGGCAGGCCTTGCAGATAAGGAACTGGCCCTGGTGCAGCTCGCCCGGATGCACGCAGCCGATAAAGGCGTTGAGCGAAGAGATGCGGTGCACCAGGCCGTTTTCCAGGAGGAAATCCAGCGCGCGATAGACGGTGGGCGGTGCAGCGCGGCGGCCGTCTTCCTCGCTGAGCACGGCGAGGATGTCGTAGGCGCCGAGTGGTTTGTGGCTGGCCCAGACCAGTTCCAGCACGCGCTTGCGTAGCGCGGTCAGGCGCGTGCCCTGCTTGTGGCAGAGTTGCTCGGCCTCGGCCAGGGCGTCGGCGACACAGCGCGAATGGTCGTGCGGCAGGCAGGCCAGGGGCGTGTTGTCGGTCAGTGGCTTGAACATGACGAGGACGTCCGGATGAAGAGACGTTATTCTATTACTCTTTTTGCCTCAGAGTCTTGTCGTCGTGCCGCGTCTGTTCGCCCTCCTATTTATATCCCTGCTAAGCCTGGCCGCTCAGGCCGAGGTACGGGTTCTCACCAGCATCAAGCCGTTGCAGCTGATCGCCGCCGCCGTGCAGGGCGATCTCGGGCAACCCGAGGTACTGCTGCCGCCTGGCGCCTCGCCACACCATTTCGCTCTGCGCCCTTCGGACATGCGCCGCGTGCAGGAAGTGGATCTGCTGTACTGGATCGGCCCGGATATGGAGAACTTCCTGCCACGCGTTCTGGCCAGCCGCGAGAAGCCGAGCATTGCTGTGCAGGACCTGGCGGGGCTGACCCTGCGCCGCTTCGGTCAGGAGAAAGGCGGTGAGGGCGCGCACGAGCATCACGACGAAGAGCACGACCACGATCACCGCCCCGGCAGCCTGGATGCGCACCTGTGGTTGCTGCCGGCCAACGCCCGGGTCATCGCCACGCGCATGGCCGCCGACCTGAGTGCCGCCGACCCCACCAATGCCGCGCGCTACCAGGCCAACCTGCAGGCCTTCGCCGGTCGCCTGGAAGCACTGGATGCCCGCTTGAAGCTGCGCCTGGCGCCGTTGGCCGGCCAGCCGTTCTTTGTCTTCCACCAGGCTTTCGACTACTTCGAAAGTGCCTATGGCCTGCAGCATGTCGGCGTCTTCAGCGCTGCCAGCGAGGTGCAGCCGGGTGCGCGCCATGTGGCGCAGATGCGTGCGGCGCTCAAGGCGGCCGGGCCGTCCTGCGTGTTCAGCGAGCCGCCGCTGCGCCCGCGCCTGGCGCAGACCCTGTCCGAGGGACTTCCGGTCCGGCTGGCCGAGCTGGATGCCCTGGGCGCCAAGGCGCAGAGCTATGAGCAACTGATCGACGATCTCGGCGCCGGCCTGGCTGGCTGCCTGGAAGGTCTGTAGGCGGCTGAGTCTGCTGCAAGGTCGGCCGGCATGGCGACAGGGCTGGGTTTGCCAGGAAGCATCCCTGCTCAGCCGGCTTACGAGCAGGGACGTTTCCGTCTGCGACCAGGGCTGGTCTCAGAGCACGACAGGCAAGTGCAGTGTCACCTGCTGGCGCTGGGCCAGGCGGCGCTGGAACTCGGCGGGGTCCTTGACCAGCACGTCGCGGCCCTGGAAGCGGCGCGCGGCAATCAGGCGCGACAGCCAGAAACGCAGGCAGGCGATGCGCAGCATGGCCGGCCACAGCTCGGCCTCGGCGCGGCTGAAGGGGCGTAGCGCGGCATAGGCGCCGAGCAGCGCCTGGGCGCGCGGCAGGTCCAGACTCTGGTCGGGCAGCGAGCACCAGTCGTTGAGGGTGATCGCCAGGTCGTAGAGCATCGGCCCCGAGCAGGCGTTGTAGAAGTCGATCACCCCGGTCAGGTGGTTGCCGTCGAACAAGGCGTTGTCGAGGAACAGGTCGGCATGCAGGTTGGCGCGCGGCAGGGCGAGGATGCGTGGCTTCAGTTCGCTGACCTCGTGCAGGCTGTCGCGCAGCAGCGGCAGTTGCTCGTCGTGCAGCTCCAGAGCCAGGACGGTGCCTTCTTCCAGCATCCAGTCGAGGCCGCGATCGCTGCGCCGTTCCAGCGGCGCGTCGTGCGTCGCCAGGTGCAGACGGGCCAGCCAGGCGCCGATTTCCGCGCAGTGGTGGGTGTTGGGTTGCTGCACATGCTTGCCGGCCAGGCGCGGCTGCAGCAGCGCGGGCTTCTCCGCCAGTTCGCGCAGCACTTCGCCGTCATGGGCGGCGACGCCATAGGGCACCGGCAGGCCGGCCTGATGCAGGCGCTCCAGCAGTTCGACGAAGAACGGCAGGTCGCCGCGCGGACCACGCTCGACCAGGGTGAGAACGAACTCACCGCCTTCCAGGCTGATGAAGAAGTTGCTGTTCTCGCTACCGGCCGCGATGCCCTGGAAGTCCTTCAGGCGCCCGAGCCCGTAGGGTTCGAGGAAGGCTTCCAGTTCGTGGCGTTCAAGGGGTGTGAAGACGGACATGGGCTTACCAGCTGAAGATTTCCCAGGCCGGAATCAGCATGTCCGGCTGGTCGGAGCGGATGAAGTTGCCTTCGCTGCCGTCGGCGCGCACCAGGAAGTACGGCTTGCCGTTTTTCGGCGTGACCTTGATGGCGTAGAGAAAGCCGTTCTGGCGGTATTCGGTGATGGTCTTGTCGCCGTCCTGGCGGATGGTCACGTCCGGGTCGCCGGTAACGTCTTCCTCGGCCAGGGCGAGCAGCGGGCTGGCGGCCAGTACGGCGGCCAGGGTCAGGCGGGTGAGCATGCGCATGGTAACCTTGTCCCTTTCTTCAGGTTGATGCAGCCATTCTAGCGCTCGCACCCGGCAAAAGGTTGATCCCAAGCATGTCCAATGCCCCTCTCGTTCTGGTCGACGGTTCCTCCTACCTGTACCGCGCCTTCCACGCCCTGCCGCCGCTGGCCAACTCCAAAGGCTTGCAGACCGGCGCGGTGAAGGGCGTGCTGAACATGCTCAAGAGCCTGCGCAAGCAATACCCCAACAGCCCCTTCGCGGTGGTCTTCGACGCCAAGGGCGGCACCTTCCGTGACGCGATGTTTGCCGAGTACAAGGCCAACCGCCCGCCAATGCCGGAGGAGCTGCGCGGTCAGGTCGAGCCGCTGCACGCCGCAGTACGTGCGTTGGGCTACCCGTTGCTGTGTGTGGAGGGGGTGGAGGCCGACGACGTGATCGGCACTCTGGCGCGGCAGACTGCAGCGCTGGGTCGCGACGTGGTGATCTCCACCGGCGACAAGGACATGGCTCAGCTGGTCTGCCCGCACGTCACCCTGGTCAACACCATGACCGGCAGCGTCTACGACATCGAGGGCGTGCGCGAGAAGTTCGGCGTCGGCCCGGAGCTGATCATCGATTACCTGGCCCTGATGGGTGACAAGGTCGACAACATCCCCGGCGTGCCGGGCGTCGGCGAGAAGACCGCGCTGGGCCTGCTGGTCGGTGTCGGTGGCGGCCTCGATGTGCTCTACGCCAACCTGGACAAGGTGCCGGAACTGCCGATCCGCGGGGCCAAGACCCTGCCGGCCAAGCTGACCGAGCACAAGGACATGGCGTTCCTCTCCTACCAGTTGGCGACCATCAAGGTCGACGTCGAGCTGGACGTCGGTGTCGACGACCTGCATCCGGGCGAGCCGAACCGCGCGGCCTTGGTCGAGCTGTACAGCGAGCTGGAATTCAAGGGCTGGCTGGACGAGCTGCAGCGCGAGAAGCCCAAGGCGCGCCCGGCCACGGTGCCCGCGCCCAGCGGCGGTCTGTTCGACCAGCCCGTCGCGGCTCCTGCCGAGATTGCTGCAGACGGCGAGCCGGCCGCGCAAGCCGAGAGCCGCTACGAAACCGTGCTGGAACAGGTGCAGTTCGACGCCTGGTTGCAGAAGCTGGAGCAGGCCGAGCTGATCGCCTTCGACACCGAAACCACCAGCCTCGACCCGCAGCAGGCCCAGGTGGTCGGCGTATCCTTCGCCGTCACCGCTGGCGAGGCCGCCTATGTGCCGCTGGCCCACTCCTACATGGGTGTGCCGGCGCAGCTGGATCGCGACGCCGTGCTACGTGCGCTCAAGCCGCTGCTGGAGGACCCGGCCAAGGCCAAGGTCGGTCAGCACGCCAAGTACGACATGAACGTACTGGCCAATGCCTCGACGCCGATCATGGTGCAGGGCGTGGCCTTCGACACCATGCTCGAATCCTATGTGCTGGACTCGACGGCGACGCGGCACGACATGGACAGCCTGGCGATGAAGTACCTCGACCACAGCACCATTCGCTTCGAGGACATCGCCGGCAAGGGCGCCAAACAGCTGACCTTCGACCAGATCGCCCTGGAACAGGCCGGGCCCTATGCGGCGGAAGACGCCGACATAACCTTGCGCCTGCACCAGACCCTGTGGGCCAAGCTGCAGGCCACGCCATCGCTGGCCAAAGTACTGCAGGAAATCGAGATGCCGCTGGTGCCGGTACTGGCACGTATCGAGCGCCAGGGGGCGCTGGTCGACGCCAAGCTGCTCGGTCAGCACAGCGTCGAGCTGGGCGAGCGCCTGGTCGAGCTGGAGCGGCAGGCATTCGCCATTGCCGGCGAGGAGTTCAACCTCGGCTCGCCCAAGCAGCTCGGCGCGATCCTCTATGAAAAGCTCGGTCTGCCGATCATCAGCAAGACCGCCACTGGTCAGGCCTCGACCGCCGAGGCGGTGCTGGCCGAGCTGGCCGAGCAGGACTACGAGCTGCCCAAGGTGCTGATGCAATACCGCTCCCTGAGCAAGCTGAAGAGCACCTATACCGACCGCCTGCCGGAGCAGATCAACCCGCGCACCGGGCGCATCCACACCAGCTACCACCAGGCCGTGGCGGCGACCGGACGGCTGTCCTCGACCGACCCGAACCTGCAGAACATCCCGATCCGCACCGCCGAAGGCCGACGCATTCGTCAGGCCTTTATCGCGCCCAAGGGCTACAAGCTGCTGGCGGCGGACTACTCGCAGATCGAGCTGCGCATCATGGCCCACCTGGCCAAGGACGAAGGCCTGCTGGACGCCTTCCGTCATGATCGCGACGTACACAAGGCTACCGCTGCCGAAGTCTTCGGCGTGGCCCTGGAAGAGGTGACCAGCGATCAGCGACGCAGCGCCAAGGCGATCAATTTCGGTCTGATCTACGGCATGAGCGCCTTCGGCCTGGCCAAGCAGATCGGCTGCGACCGCAAGCAGGCGCAGGCCTATATCGACACCTATTTCGCCCGTTATCCCGGCGTACTGGCCTACATGGAGCGCACCCGCGAGCAGGCCAGCCAGCAGGGCTATGTCGAGACCCTGTTCGGTCGTCGCCTGTACCTGCCGGATATCCATGCGAAGAACCCGTCGCTGCGCAAGGGTGCCGAGCGCACGGCGATCAACGCGCCGATGCAGGGCAGCGCGGCGGATATCATGAAACGCGCGATGATCGCCGTGGACGCCTGGCTGCCGCAGTCCGGCCTGGATGCCAAGGTGATCCTGCAGGTGCACGACGAGCTTGTCCTGGAGGTTCGCGAGGATCAGGTCGACGCGCTCAAGGCCGGCCTGTTGCCGCGAATGAGCGGCGCCGCCGAACTGGATGTGCCGTTGCTGGTGGAAGCGGGCGTGGGAGCCAACTGGGACGAGGCGCATTGAGGCAGGGCGCGTTTTCGCGTTATTCCTGTTTTCAGCGGCTTTTTAATCTTTTATCGCAACGCGATTTAAAAAAATCTGAACTATCTGCCAGCAGGGCCGGTCAGAGGATATGAATGGCACGACGCCCTTCAATGCTCCTAGCTGTGTTTTAGTGTTGGCAGATCTCTGAACCCCGCCCTAGCGGTTCAGAATTGAACCCCGGTCTTCTCCCTCCCCATACGAAGCCCGGGGTTTTTTTTGTTCGCGATTTGCTGCGCGTCGGCCATGCGTCGTTGAAATCCCGCCGGGACGCGGCGTCTCGGGCTGCTCATTTACAACGCGTAAACTCCGCGCCCTCGCGATTGACTCGCTACGCTCGCCCTGCGGGCCAGCCTGCGGCTGTTACTCCCGTTGGTCGTTGCGCCTAGCCTGGCTCTAGCTCGCGAAATCGCTGCTTTCTTCTTCCAGCAGCCCCAGCCAGCCGGCGAGCACCAGTTGTGCCTCTTCCACGCCCATGCGCTTCGGCGCGGAGAACAGCTGGATGCTGGCGACGTCATCGCCCCATTCCTTGCGAATTTCCTGACGCACCTTGAGCAGGGCGTTCTTCGCCGCGCCGAAGGCCAGCTTGTCGGCCTTGGTCAGCAGGATGTGCAGGGGCATGCCACTGGCCTTGGCCCAGTCCAGCATCATGCTGTCGAATTCGGTCAACGGGTGGCGGATGTCCATCATCAGCACCAGGCCGCACAGGCTCTCGCGGCTGCTCAGGTAGGCTTCCAGGTGCTTCTGCCAATGCTGTTTGAGCGGAATCGGCACCTTGGCGTAGCCGTAGCCCGGCAGGTCGACCAGGCGGCGCTCGTCATCCAAACGGAAGAAGTTGAGCAGCTGGGTGCGTCCCGGCGTCTTTGAGGTGCGCGCCAGGCTGGCATGGGTCAGGGTATTCAGCGCGCTCGACTTGCCGGCATTGGAACGCCCGGCGAAGGCCACTTCCAGGCCCTGATCGTCCGGGCACTGGTCGACCTTGGCGGCGCTGATGATGAAGCTAGCCTGCTGACACAGACCGAGGATGGGGTTCTTGATTGACATGGGAAATCCGGTTCGAGGCAGGGGCTGGAGGCGTTGCGCGCCAAGTGCGGCAAGGGGCCGCGGCATGCTGTCGCTTCCGTTTCAGCGTCGCCAGTATATAATGCCGCAGATTTTGTGTGCGCTTTGTCCTTCTGCCGGGAACGAGTCACAACTGCTGCGCGACCAGACGCAGGCCGTTCCCTCACTGATGAGGTTGGCTATGAAGAGAATGCTGGTCACCAGCGCAGTGCTACTGTGCTTGTCGAGCGTCGCCCAGGCGGCGCAGGATCCGGAAGCGGTGTATGCCAAGGCCTGTTCGGCCTGCCACAATGGCCAATTGCCGATGGCGCCCAAACGTGGCGACAAGGCAGCCTGGGAGCCCAGGGTGGCCAAGGGCATGGATGCGCTGGTACAGAGTGTCACCAACGGTTTGAATGCCATGCCGCCGCGTGGTTTGTGCATGGATTGCAGCGCCGAGGACTACCAGGCCGTCATCAAGTTGATGAGTGAGTAGTCCCGTAAGAACTCTTAAAACCTTTAGCCGTTATTGGATTAGCTGATGAACAAAGTACTCGTGAGCCTGCTGTTGACCCTGGGTGTCTCCGCTGCCGCGCATGCCGCCGGCCCGCTCGTCGGCGATGCCGAGGCAGGCCAGGCCAAGACTGCGGTGTGTGGCGCCTGCCATGGTGCGGACGGTAACAGCGCCGCGCCCAACTTCCCGAAGCTGGCCGGCCAGGGCGAACGTTACCTGCTCAAGCAGCTGCATGACATCAAGGGTGGCAAGCGTACCGTGCTGGAAATGACCGGCCTGCTGGATAACCTCAGCGAGCAGGACATGGCCGACATCGCGGCCTATTTCTCTAGCCAGAAGATGAGCGTCGGCGCCGCCGATCCGCAGATCGTCGCCCGTGGCGAAGCACTGTTCCGCGGTGGCAAGATCGAGGAAGGCATGCCGGCCTGCACCGGTTGCCACTCGCCCAACGGTGCCGGCAATGCGCCGGCTGCGTTCCCGCACCTGGGCGGCCAGCATGCCCAGTACGTGGCCAAGCAGCTGACCGACTTCCGCGAAGGCAACCGCACCAACGATGGCGACAGCATGATCATGCGCGCCATCGCCGCCAAGCTGAGCAACAAGGATATCCAGGCCGTTTCCAGCTACATCCAGGGCCTGCACTGAGTTGGATTGATACGCGGAAACAAAAGGGTGGCCATGGCCACCCTTTTTCGTTGGTGCTGCCGCTACAATGCCGGAACCCGCTGTGGCGCCGTCGGTCGAACCCACGCCCGCCCCGCGCGGTTCCCATCGCCAAGGAGTTCTGCATGCGTAACCTGATTCTCGGCGCCGCCTTTGCCTCGCTCAGCCTGTTCGGTACCTTCGCCCAGGCCGAGAGCATCGAGGCCGGCCGCCAGTACGACGAACTGAGCAGCCCGGTGCCCGTATCGCAACCCGGCAAGATCGAAGTGGTCGAGCTGTTCTGGTACGGCTGCCCGCATTGCTACCAGTTCGAACCGACCCTCAACCCCTGGATCGAAAAGCTGCCGGCAGACGTGCACTTTATCCGTATTCCCGCCATGTTCGGCGGTGTCTGGGACATCCACGGCCAGATGTTCATCACTCTCGAGTCGATGGGCGTGGAAAAGGAAGTGCATGACGCCGTGTTCAAGGCCATCCACCAGGAGAAGCGCAAGCTGGCGACGCCGGAAGAAATGGCCGAGTTCCTCGCCGAACAGGGCGTGGACAAGGACAAGTTCCTCAGTACCTACAACTCCTTCGCGGTGAAAGGCCAGGTGGCCAAGGCCAAGAAGCTGGCGCTGGCCTATCAGATCAAGGGCGTACCGGTGCTGATCGTCAACGGCAAGTACCGTTTCGACATCGGCAGCTCGGGTGGTCCGGAGCAGGCGCTGGACGTGGCCGACTTCCTGATCGACAAGGAGCGTGCCGCCGGCCCCGACCTGGTCGAGAAAGCCACTTCCGCCAATTGAGTCCAGCGCCATGTTGCGTCACTGGAGTTCCAGGCGTGTCGCCGGCCTGCGCCAGGCGCAGGTCAACGGCCATTGCCAGGACTCCGGTGCACGCAGCGCTGACGGCCTGCTGCGCCTGCTCAGCTTCAATATCCAGGTCGGCATCAGTACGGCGCGTTACCACCACTACCTGACCCGCAGCTGGCAGCATCTGCTGCCGCACAGCGGGCGGGCGGGCAACCTGCAGCGCATCGGCGCACTGCTGGGCGACTACGATCTGGTGGCCTTGCAGGAAGTGGATGGCGGCAGCCTGCGCTCCGGCTACGTCAATCAGGTCGAGCATCTCGCCGAGCTCGGCGCCTTTCCCTACTGGTATCAGCAGCTCAATCGCAATCTCGGGCGCTTCGCCCAGCACAGCAATGGCGTGCTCAGCCGTCTGCGGCCCAGTCAGCTGGAGGATCACCCGCTACCCGGTCCGGCGGGGCGGGGCGCGGTGCTGTTGCGTTTCGGCGAAGGCGAGGAGTCGCTGCTGGTGATCAACATGCACCTGGCCCTGGGCCCCCGTGTGCGCACCCGGCAACTGGCCTACGTGCGCGAGTTGATTCAGGGGCATCGCCATGTGGTGCTGATGGGCGACATGAACACCCATGCCGTCGATCTGCTGCAGCACTCACCTTTGCGTGACCTTGGCCTGGTCGCGCCGCAGATCGAGGCCACCTTCCCCAGCTGGCGCCCGCAGCGCTGTCTGGATCATATTCTGCTGAGCCCCGCACTCGCCCTGGAGCGAGTCGAAGTGCTCAGCCAGCCGATTTCCGATCATCTGCCGGTCGCGGTGGACATCCGCCTGCCGAGTAGCCTGACTCTGCCTATGCTGTAGTGGCTTTGCCACTGGATCGCCACCATGACCGATGAAGCCCAGCGCTGGAAAGCCAAGTACCTCAAGAGCCTCGAACAGCAGGAGCAGCTGGAGCAGCGCTGGAACCAGCGGCTCGACCTGTTGCGTCGCGGTCTGGTGCGCAGCTCGCTGGCCGCCGAAGGCAGCGACAAGGCGGTGGACCAGTGCATGCAGGAGCTGCGTGAGCTGATCCGGGGCGACAAGATGGATGCCGGCCTTTCCGGTCTGATTCCGCGCCTGGAGCGGGCGGTGCTGGATTCCGAGCAGCGTCGCCAGCAGCGCCAGGAACAGAATGTGGCGGGCTTCGCCGGGCTGACCCAGCAGCTGTTGGCCATGGACCCGCCACGCGAGGTGCGCCGGGCCCTCAAGCAGTTTGCCAAGCGTATCGACGAGCGCGCCAGCCAGCCCCGCGAGTTGCCGGCGCTGCTGGCCGAGCTGGCTAGCCTACAGGAGAAGACCCTGGCCGTGCTGGCCAGCGAGCCGGTGGCGCGCCCTGGTCTGCTGCAGCGTCTGTTCGGCAATCGCGAGCAGGACGTGGCCGAGCAGAGTGCCGCACCGGCGCCCGCCGCGGTCGAGCCTGTGCTTGCAGATGGATTGTCGGAGGACGAGCCTGAACTCGAGACTCCGACTCCGACTCCGACTCCGACTCCGACTCCGACTCCGACTCCGACTCCGACTCCGACTCCGACTCCGACT
>NZ_LSOF01000012.1:161239-166249 GCF_001592875.1 Pseudomonas sp. BMS12
GACTCCGACTCCGACTCCGACTCCGACTCCGACTCCGACTCCGACTCCGACTCCGACTCCGACTCCGACTCCGACTTCCGCGCCGGCAAAGGAAGAGCCGGCTGCGCCAGCGCAAGTCCAGGCCGTTACGGCGGCGGCCCAGGCATCCTTCGAACAGGTCGCCGCCGTGGTCCACGACGCTCCGAGCAAGGCGCTGGCCCTCGACAGCCTGCCGCTGGATGCGCGCATGTTCACGGGCGAGGGCGATCCCGACTTCGCCCTGCCGGAGCGGCCCGAGCCAGGTTACAGCGCCGTGGCACCGCACGTTGCCGAGAGCCTGCTGGGACTGCTCGACGAACTTGAGCTGCCCAGCCACCACCAGCCCCAGGGCGAGGCGTTGCGCGAGCGCGTGCGCGGCGGTCTGAACTGGTACGAACTGGTGCCGGTGCTCGACGACCTGGCGGTGCTGGTGCTGGCTGTGACCGACAGTGGCCAGCGCGAGTTCGCCGGCTACCTCAAGCAGCTCAACGAGCGTCTGGCGGCGTTCATCGGCACCCTCAGCGAGGCCCACGAGGGTTACAGCGAGTCGGTGGAAAGCTCGCGCAGCTTCAACCAGGAGCTACGCGAGCAGGTCAGCGACCTGCAGGCCAGCGTGCAGGAAGCGGTCGACCTGCCCAGCCTCAAGCAGGCCCTGGAACAGCGCCTGGATGGCCTGCTCAGCACCGTGGCCGAGCACCAGCGCCAGCGCGAGGGGCGCGAGGAAGAAGTGGCGCAACGCCTGCAGGCGCTGGCGCAGCGGGTCAGCGAGATGGAGCAGGAGGCCCAGGGCTTTCGCAACCACCTCGAGGAGCAACGGCAGAAGGCGCTTACCGACCCACTCACCGGCTTGGCCAATCGCGCCGGCTGGGCCGAACGCCTGGAACTGGAGATCGCCCGCTGGCGTCGCTATGGCGGCGATTTGCTGCTGGCGGTGCTCGATATCGATCACTTCAAGCGGATCAACGACGGCTACGGTCACCTGGCCGGCGACAAGGTGCTGAAGATCATCGCCGGCGAGCTGAACAAGCGCCTGCGCAAGACCGATTTCCTGGCCCGTTACGGTGGTGAGGAATTCGTCCTGCTGGTGCCGAGCACACCGCTGGAAGGTGGCGTGCAACTGCTGGAGACGCTGCGCAGTGCCATCGAGGCCTGTCCCTTCCACTTCCGTGGCGAACCCATGGCCATCACCCTGTCTGCCGGCCTCACGGCTTTCGCCGCCGGCGAGGGCGGCGATGCGGCGTTCGCCCGTGCCGACCAGGCGCTTTATCGCGCCAAGCGCGAGGGGCGTAACCGCATCGCGCTCGGCTGAGCTCAAGCCGCGTCCGGCAAATAGGGCTTCCAGTGCTCGGGCACCCGCTCCAGGCGCGGGTAACCCATGGCGCTCAGCTGCAGGTGCGAGAGCAGGAACGGGGTGTGGCGCAGGTGCTGCGGTACGCCGCGCAGTTCCGGCAGCCAGAGGCTGACATAGGCGCCCACGGGGTCGTACTGGCGGGCCTGGCGCAGGGCGTTGAACTGGCTCTGGCCACGCGGGTCGCTGGCCACTCCGGCGAGGTAGGCCCAGTTGCCCCAGTTGCTCGCCGGGTCGTAGTCCAGCAAATGCTCCTCGAACCAGGCGGCGCCGTAGCGCCAGTCCTGTTGCAGATCACCGACCAGATAGCTGGCGACTACCTGGCGTCCGCGATTGGACATGAAGCCGGTCGCCGCCAGTTCGCGCATGTTGGCATCCACCAGTGGCATGCCGGTGCGTCCCTGGCACCAGCTGTCGAACCTCGGGTCCAGCTGGCGGGGCGCGCGGGCCGTGGCTTTCAGGCCGTTGGCGCGGAACAGGGCAGCACCGTGGCGCAGCAGGGTCCAGCGGAAGAAGTCGCGCCACAGCAGCTGCAGCCAGAGCCCGCGGGTCGAATCGTTACCGCCGTACTGGGCCTCATGACGGCGCAGTTCGGCCATCACCCGACGCGGCGACAGGCTGCCATTGGCCAGCCAGGGCGAGAACTTGGACGAGTATTCGCTACCGATCAGGCCGTTGCGGGTGTCCTTGTACTGGCGTACGCCCTGACTCAGCCACAGGTAGTCGCGCAGGCGTGCCTGGCCGGCCGGCTCGCCGCCGGAGAAGGGAAAGGCGCTGCCCGCCACGCTCAGCGGCTCGCCCAGGCCGAGTTGCGAGAGGCTGGGCAGGGCGGCGAAGTAGGCATTGGCATTGTCCGGTAGCGGCGGCAGGCGCGCCGGTGCGGGGCGTGGCTGAAATACCGGCAGGCGTTGCTCGACCCGCTCGCGGAACTGGCTGAACACGCCGGGCAGCTCGCTTGCCGCGCACGGCAGGTCGCTGGCCTGGAGCAGGTGGTTAGCCGGTAGTTCGCGCAGGCTGGTAGCCCCCAGGCTGCTGCGCAGGCTGGCGAGCTGGGCGCATTCCTCGGGGGCGATTTCCTCCAGGGTCAGCACTTCGTCGAGGTCGAGCTGCTCGGCCAGGCGCGGGATCAGTTGTTCGGCGCGGCCCTGCAACACCAGCAGGCCTGAGCCACGCTGGCGCAGTTCGCCGTCGAGGGCGGCCAGACTTTCCATGAGAAAGCGCGCGCGGTGTACGCCGAGACGGCGGCTACCGAAGGGCCCGGCCTGCAGCTGGCCGGGGTCGAACACATACAGCGGCAGTACGCGGTCGGCGTCCAGGGCGGCCTGTACGGCCGGGTGGTCGTCGAGGCGCAGATCCTGCTTGAACCAGAGCAACACGCGACGCATGACGATGATCCTCGGTGAGGCATGTGTTGACGATATGCTGCTGTGACCACCGTGCATGGCCGTTTGTCCCCGCGCCCCTTCCCTGTGTCCGATTTAGCGGTTCGAGTGTGACGGGGTTCACATTGTGTCGATCCTGCCACGCTGGCCAGACGGCATCGGCGACGGCAGATAAACTAGGGGTATTCCCCAAGGAGCCCCGCATGGACATCTTCGGCATCGCCGTTCTGATTTTTCTGGTCACCGACCCCTTCGGCAACATCGCCATCTACCTCGCCGCCCTGAAGAACGTCGCGCCCGAGCGGCGCATGCGCGTGGCCCTGCGCGAGCTGCTGCTGGCGCTGGCCCTGCTGATGATCTTCCTCACCTTCGGCGAGAAGATCCTCAGCGGCCTCGGTCTGTCGCGCGAGTCCACCGCCATCGCCGGCGGCATCATCCTGTTCGTCATCGCCATGCGCCTGATCTTCCCCAAGCCCGAAGGCGTGCTGGGCGACCTGCCGGATGGCGAGCCGCTGCTGGTGCCGCTGGCCACTCCGGCGGTGGCCGGACCCTCGGCCCTGGCCGTGCTGATGACCTTGCGCAGCACCTATGAAGGCCCGATCTGGGAGTTGTACCTGGCCGTCGGCCTGGCCTGGCTGGCCACCGCCAGCATCCTGCTGCAGGCCTCCTGGCTGCAGAAATTCCTCGGTCCACGCGGCCTCACGGCGGTGGAGCGGCTGACCGGCATGCTGCTGATCATGCTCAGCGTCGACATGCTGTTGGACAACCTGCAGAGCATCCTGCATATCACGCCATGAGCGGCGTAGACTGCCGCTCCCAATTGCCGTACCGATACCGATGAGACTCGCCATCCTCGCCCTTTCCGCCCTGTTCCTCGCCGGCTGTACCGGCGGCGGCCTGCGTATCGACGACAGCTTGCGCTCCCAGGCCCAGAGCAGTCGCGTGCAGTACATCGTGCTGCACTACACCTCGACCGACCTGGCGCGCTCACTGAGCCTGCTGACCCAGGGCGAGGTCAGCGCCCACTACCTGATCGGCGACGCCCCGGCCACGGTCTATCGCCTGGTCGACGAGGATCGCCGCGCCTGGCATGCCGGGGTCAGTGAATGGCAGGGACGCACCTGGCTCAACGCCAGCAGCATCGGCATCGAACTGGTCAACCAGGGCTACTACGACGGCCCCGCCGGGCGTTACTGGCAGCCCTACAGCGAGGCGCAGATCGACGCGCTGATCGTCCTGCTCAAGGATCTGGTCAAGCGCCACGACCTGCCGCTCGACAGCATCATCGGCCACAGCGACATCGCCCCGCAGCGCAAGGTCGACCCGGGTCCGCTGTTCCCCTGGCAGCGCCTGGCTGAGGCCGGGCTGATCCGCTGGCCGGACGCCACGGCCGTGGCCCGCGAGCAGGCCAGCTTCGCCGCGGCCCTGCCCGAGGCCGCCTGGTTCCAGGCGCAGTTGGCCCAGCTCGGCTACCCGACGCCGCAGACCGGCGAATGGGATAAGGCCACGCGCCAGGTGCTGGCTGCCTTCCAGATGAAGTACCGCCCGGCCCGCTATGACGGCGCGGCGGATGCCGAGAGCGCGGCCATACTCGCGGTGCTCAATCACGAGTCCTGATCCGGCACTGAGCTATACCTGATGGATTCCGCCGTGGAGTCCGGTCCATGCCGACTCGTTTGCCGCGCTTGCGTCGTGCCCTGTTTCGCCCCTGGCCAGCGGCCCTGCTGGTCGGGCTGCTGGCCGCCATGCTGTTTGCCGCGGGAGGGCTGTGGCTGGCCAATCATCAGGCTCAGCAGGCCGAAGCCGAGCGCTTGCAGCTGCAGGGCCAGCATTTTCTCGATCGCATCGAGCAGGTCTTCGGTCAGCTCGGCGAGGCGCTCGACGAGCTGGAACAGCAACCCCTGCGCGGCTGCGACCTGGCCATGGTGGAAACCCTGCGCCGGGTGGTGTTCCAGCACCGCTTCGTCTACGAGGCCGCCTTTATCGGCGGTGATCAGCGCTGTTCGTCCTCGCCCCGGCGTACCTCGCTCGGCCCGGAGCGCCCGGCGGATCTGCAGGGCAAGCGCCAGCGCTACTGGCTGAATACCAGCCAGCAACCCGATGATGATCTGGCCGCCCTGGTGGTGGGGCGCGGCTACTTCCGCCTGTCCACCGCGCGTGGGCATCTGGCCGACATGGTCGACCTGCCGCCCGGTGGCAGCCTGCTGATTGCCCCGCACGACAGCGGCGAGGCCCTGCCGGTGCTGGGCCCGGCGCAGCCCT
>NZ_LSOF01000012.1:166349-185897 GCF_001592875.1 Pseudomonas sp. BMS12
GAGGGGCTGTGGAGCTGGTTGCCGGTGGCGCTGCTGCTGGCGCTGCTGGTGGCCGTGTGGACCTTCTTCCAGGTGCGCCAGCGCCTGTCCATTGGCGGCTCGCTGCCGGGCGCCCTGCGCCGGCGTGCCCTGCGGGTGCGCTATCAGCCGATCTACGACCTGGCCACGCGTCGCTGTGTCGGTGCCGAGGCGCTGCTGCGCTGGCGCCGTGCCGACGGCAAGCTGCTCGGCCCCGACCATTTCATCCCCATGGCCGAGAGCAGCGGGCAGATCCGCGAGATCACCGATTACGTGCTGGAGCAGGTGCTGGTACAGCTCGGCGATTTCCTCCGCGAGCATCCGGATCTGTACGTGTCGATCAACCTGGCCGCCTGCGACGTGGCCGAGTCGCGTATCGGGGCGCTGGCGACGCGCCTGCTGCTGCAGTACCGGGTCGGCGCCGGGCAGATCGCCTTCGAGGTCACCGAGACCGGGCTGACCGATGTGCAGGCGGCCAAGGGTGTTCTGGCGCAGTTACGCGAGAGCGGCCACCGCATCCTGATCGACGACTTCGGCACCGGCTATTCCAGCCTGGCCTACCTGCAGGAGCTGCCGGCCGACGTGCTGAAGATCGACAAGTCCTTCGTCGACGCGCTCGGTCACGACGCCGCCAGCAGCGGGGTGGCGCCGCACATCATCCACATGGCCCACGAGTTGCGCCTGAAGGTGGTGGCCGAAGGCATCGAGCACGAAGCCCAGGCGCTGTTCCTCGCCGAGCAGGGCGCCCAGTGCGGCCAGGGCTGGCTGTTCGCCAAGCCGCTGACGGCGCGGCAATTTCGCCAGCTGGTCGGCCGGCAGGGTTAGGCGGTCGGCGGCGTGGTGCCGATCAGTCGCGAGTCGGCCAGGGCGGCGGTGCGGTGCACGGTGGCGGCCTGGTATTCGGGATCGCTGATCATTGCCAGGAAGGCCTCGGGCGAGGGGTAACGCACCAGCAGCATCTCGTCCCAGCTTTCGCCGGGCGGTGCGATCAGCGCCACCTGCACCGGGGCGAGGATTTCCACCCGGCCGCCAACGCCCTGCACCTTGGCGATGGCCGTGCGGCTGTAGCGCTTGTAGGCCTCGCGGCCGCTGCAGGCGGCATGCTCGCTACCTTGCGGGTAGCTGGCGTCGGCGTTGTAGCGCAGCAGGTTGAGCATCAGGATCGGCTGGCCGGCGGGCATCCGCGCGGCGAACTCGGCGAGCTGTTCGTGACTGGGGTTGAGGCTGGGCATGGTGGTCTCCGCAAAGTGACGCGACCAGACTGTTCAGTCGGGTCACGTCGGTCAATCGTCATCCACCGCTCTGATGGTCGGCCATCAGGGTTTGAAGCTGCGCGCATCCTTGGCCCAGGTATCCAGTACCGGCTGTATGTCCTTGAGGGTCAGCTGGGTGCTGGAGTTCTCCAGTTGCAGGCCGTGGCCCTTGCGCACCGTGCGCAGCAGCGGCTGGCTGTTGCCGGCATCCAGCGCCTCCAGCTCGATATAGATATTGGTGTCGCGGTCGCGAGTGCCGGCAGCGGTGCTGGCGGCGGCCACCACCAGGGCGATCGGAATCACCTCATAGACGTGCATGCCCTCGGCCGAGGTGTCCACACCGGTGATGGCACTGCGCAACACCAGGCTGTCGGTGTTCGGCGTGTCGACCACCTGCATGCGCTGCGACAGCTCACGCTTCATGGCTTGCTGCAGGTAGTCGGTGATCTGGTCGAGGGTGGCCTGGCTGACCTGTTCGTTGGGTTTGGGCGCGGGGTAGAACACCGGCTTTTCGATATACACCGAGCTGTAGCGGCTCGCGTTGTAATCCGGGGAAACCCAGCGCAGCACGGGCGCGCCGCTGGCCGAGGTGGCCGGCTGGAGCTGCGAGTAGTCGGCGAGAAAGCCCGAATACTGCGATGGCTGGGTGGTCTGGCTGGCGCAACCGGCGAACAGCAGACTGATACTCAGGGCTAAAGCAATTCGTGCTGAACGGTGCATTGGCTAATCCCCTTTGGGTCTGAAATCGAATTCAGCCTAGTCGACCTTTCGCTCAGTTGTATTACAGCGGCAATGCCAGGTAGAAGCTGGCGCCCTGGCCTGGGCGCGAGTGCAGGCCGATGCGGCCGCCATGCAGCTGCACGATCTCCTTGCACAATGCCAGGCCCAGGCCGGCGCCGCCCTTGCGCCTCCCGACCTGGACGAAGGGCTCGAACACCCGCGCCTGCTGGCCGTAGGCGATGCCTTCGCCGCTGTCCTCGACGCCGAGAATCAGCTGCTCGCCCTGGCGCCGTGCCTGCAGGCGAATCTGTCCGCCGCCGGGCGTGTGGCGCAGGGCGTTGCCCAGCAGGTTGTCCAGTACCCGCTCCAATTGCAGGCGATCGGCACGCAAGTGCGGCAGTGGCTCCTGGGTCTCCAGCAACAGCTCGATATCCTGCTCCGCGGCCTTGGCGGAAAAGCGCCGAGCGGCCTGTTCCAGCAGTTCCTGGGGCGCGCAGGGCTGCAGTTCGAGCTGCTGCAGGCCGTTCTGGTAGCGGGAGAAGTCGAGCAGGTCATTGAGCAGGCGCAGCAGGCGCTGCATTTCCTCGTCGACGGTGCGCAGCAGGTCGTCCTCGCGGCTCTCGGCGGCGAAGTGCAGGCGTTCGCGCAGCAGGCCGAAGGCCATGTGCATGCCGGTGACCGGCGTGCGCAGCTCATGGGAGGCGCGCAACACGAACTCGCCGCGCACCCGCTCGAAGGCACGCTGGGCGGTGACGTCGCGCAGCACCATCACCGCGCCCAGCACGCCGCCGCTCTCGTCGCTGACCGGGGTCAGGCTGTAGCTGAGCAGGCGCTGTTCGCCGCCGAGCTCCAGGCTCAGGTCCTCGCCGTCCTGCTCCGGGTGCTCGCCGGCCAAGGCCAGCTGCAACTGCTCGCGCAGCGGCTCGTGGGCCAGCAGCTGTGGCAGCGGTTGGCCGGTCGGCGTGTCGTCCCAGCCGAACTGGCGCTGCGCCACCGGGTTGCCGTGTTCCAGGCAGCCGTTGCGGTCGATGATCAGCAGGCCGTCGTCGATGCTGTCGAGCACCGCCTGCAGGCGCCGCTGGCTGGCGATCAGCTCGGCCACGCGACTGGCACGGAACTGGCGCAGGGCCTCGGCCATCTGCCCGAAACGCTGGGTCAGCGAGGCCAGTTCGGCCTCGCCGCTGAGCGGCAGGGTGACCTGGAAGTCGCCGCGACCGATCTGGTCGGCGGCGGCGGCCAGGGCCTCGATCGGGCGGCCGAAGCGCTGCGCCACGGCATGTGCGGTGATGAAGCCGATCACCAGCAGGGCCAGGCTGATCAGGCCGAGCAGGGCGGCGATCATCCAGGCTCGTTGGCGCGACTGTTCCTGATCCAGCTCCACCGCGCCGACATAGCGCGTCTGCACGGCGTTGATGCGGTCGCGCAGGGCCTGCAGGGCCAGTACGAAACGGTCATCTTCGAGCAGTTGCCGGCGTACCGTGACCGGGCTGTCGAGGAACTGGTCGAACTGCTCGTAGGCGCGCTCGATCTCGGCCAGCGCCTGCTGGTCGCTGGGTTCGATGGCGCCGGCGCCGGCGCGTTGCAGCCACTGGCGGAAACGCTGGTCGGACGCCTTCAGGGCCTGGCGGTCGAGGTGGTCGCGCAGCAGCAGGATGACCTGGCTGCCCATCTCCTGGCGCAGGCCGAGGCTGGCCTCGATGATCTCCAGATTGCGGGTCATGGCCTGGTTCTGTGCCCGGGTCAGCAGCAACACGCTGGTCATGCCCAATAGCAGGCCGAGCAGGGCCAGGGTCATCAGCGCACTGCTGCTGAGGAACAAACGGCTGCGCAGTTTCATAGGCCGTACTGCTTGCGCTTGCGGTACAGGGTGGAGACGTCGATGCCGAGAGTGCCGGCGGCCTGTTCCAGGGTCGAGCTGCTGGCCAGCACGGCGGCGATATGTGCCTTCTCCAGTTCCTCCAGGCTCAACGCCGCGCCGACCCGCGGGGCGTCATCCACGCTGTCACGGGCGAGGCCCAGGTGTGCGGGTTCGATCTCCTCGCCGGGGCAGATGATGCTGGCGCGTTCGATCACGTTGCGCAGCTCGCGCACGTTGCCGGGCCAGGCATAGCCCTGCAAAGTCGCCAGGGCCGCGCTGCCGAAGGCGCGGGCCGGGCGGCCGTACTCGCGGACGAAACGGGCGAGGAAGCCTTCGGCCAGCGGCAGCAGGTCTTCGCGGCGCTCGCGCAGCGGCGGCAGGGTCAGGCAGATGACGTTGAGGCGGTACAGCAGGTCCTCGCGAAAGCGCCCCTCGCGAACCATGGCGTCGAGGTCGAGATTGGTGGCGGCGAGGATGCGCACATCGGCCTGGCGCGTCACCGGGTCGCCGACCCGCTCGTATTCCTTGTCCTGGATGAAACGCAGCAGTTTTGGCTGCAGCTGCAAGGGAAAGTCGCCGATTTCGTCGAGAAACAGGGTGCCGCCGTCGGCCTGGCTGACCCGCCCCTGGGTGCTCTCGCTGGCGCCGGTGAAGGCGCCGCGGCTGTGGCCGAACAGCTCGCTCTCCATCAGCTCGGTGGTCAGCGACGGGCAGTTGATGGTGGCGAAGGCCTTGCGCGCACGCCGGCTCCAGCCGTGGATGGCGCGGGCCAGCTCGCCCTTGCCGGTGCCGGATTCGCCGAGGATGAGGATGTTGGCGTCGGTGTCGGCCACCTGCCGCGCGGTTTCCAGCACCGCCATGAAGGCCGGGCTGTGCGAGTCGAGGCCGTCCTGGCTCTTGCGTACTTCGCCCTCCAGAGCCTCCAGGCGTGCCGCCAGCTGGCGTACTTCCAGCTGCTTGGCGGCGGCCAGGCGCAGCTGGTCCGGGCTGCACGGCTTGACCAGGTAATCGGCCGCGCCGGCCTGCATGGCGTCCACCGCGGTATCCACGGCGGAGTGGGCGGTGACGATCACCACGCGCATCCACGGTGCCTGCACGCGCATGCGCTGCAGCACCTCCAGGCCGTCGTCCTCGCCCAGGCGCAGGTCGAGGAAGCACAGGTCGAACACCTGGCGCTGCAACAGCGCCTCGGCCTGGGCCGCGCTGCTGGCGCCGGCCACCTGGTAACCGCTGTCCTCCAGGCAGTAGCGGAAGGTGCGCAGGATGGCGGCTTCGTCGTCCACCAGCAGGATGCGGCCAGTGTTGTTCGGGCTGTTGGGCATGTCGTCTCTCCTTGATCGCTGTTGATCTTAGTCCGCGGCAAACCGTGCAAGTTGCACGGTGGTTTTTCTCCGACCTTGCACAATGCAATCTCTCGCCGATTCTGGTCAGTACATAACTATCTGAAATTATTGAATATTTGTGTTTTTAAAGGGCTGGCACAGGGCTTGCGATATTCCTCCCCAGCGGCTGCCGAGACGGCCGTCATGAATGCATATCGGAGGAAGCGCCATGTATCAGATGAAGAAACTTGCCCTGGCCACCCTGACTGCCGGCCTGCTCGGTTTGTCGCCGCTGGCCGCCCAGGCGGCCGAAGGCGATCTTGGCCGTCAGCTCAGCGAGGCCCGCCAGGAAGGTTCGATCTGGACGGCGATTGCCCTCAATCGTCATCTCAGCCCGTTCAGCATCGATGTGGATGTGGAAAACGGCGTGGCCGTGCTCACCGGCAAGGTGGAAAGCGACATCGACCGCGACCTGGCCGAACAGCTGGCCCTCGGCACCGAGGGCGTGAAGAAGGTGGACAACCGCCTCAAGGTCGACGCCGGCACCCAGCCGCGCCAGCAGGTCAACAGCCTGGCGCAGCAGTTCGATGACGCCACCCTGACCGCCATGGTCAAGTCCAAGCTGCTGTGGAACAGCAACACCGAAGGCCTGGATATCGATGTCGATACCAAGGCCGGCGTGGTCACCCTCAAGGGCAGTGCGCGCACCGCCGAGGCCAAGGAGCTGGCCGGGCGCCTGGCAGAGAACACCGAGGGCGTGCACCGGGTCAACAACCACCTCAGCGTCGACGCGACGGACAGCGCGGCCAGCCAGGCACAGAAGGTTGCCGACGACACCAGTCGGGCCATTAGCGACGCCTGGATCACCAGCAAGGTGAAGTCCAGCTACCTGTATGACCGCCAGCTCGACGGTCTGGAAATCTCCGTGGAAACCAAGGCCGGCATGGTCGAGCTCAGTGGCAGCGTGCTCAGCGCGGCCGAGAAGCAGCTGGCCATCGAGACCGCCCGCAACATCCGTGGCGTGCGCGGCGTGGACGCCGATGCGCTGCGCATCGACGGCTGATTTTCCCCTGCGCCGGCCTGAGCCGGCGCCCAACACGGCGCGTTGCGCCGCAGCAAGGAGAAAAACCATGAGCAAGCAAGCAGTCCAACTCAACGAACTGATCGAGATCACCCGCGACGGCCAGCGTTTCTACGAGCACGCCAGCCGCGAGGTCAAGGACAGCCACCTGAAAAGCTTGTTCGGCGAGATGTCGCTGGCCAAGGTCGACGTGATTCGCGCGCTGTCCGCGCGGGTTGCCGCCAACCATGAGCAACCGGCCAGCGGCGGTACCCTGGTCGGCAAGCTGCGCCAGGTCTATGCCGATACCCGCGCGACCCTGGCCAGCGACGAGGCGGCCACCTATGTGGCGCAACTGGAGGAGGCCGAGGACCGCATCCTGCACGCCTTCGAGGATGCCCTGGAAAGCGCCGATGCCGAGCTCAAGCCGCTGCTGGTCAGCGAGATGCCCAAGGTGCGCGCCTGCCACGACCGCATGCGTGGCGTGAAGCGTTCGATCTGAGCCGCGGCGGGTCGCTGCTTGCGGCGGCCCGCACCTTACGGAGAAACCATCATGAAACCCCTGCATCTGTTGCCGCTCGCCGCCCTGCTGTTCGTTCTCGGCCTGGTCACCGGTCTGAGCTGGCCGAGCACCTCGGCCAGGCAACAGGATCTGACCGCCCTGCCGGCGCCGAGTGTGTCGCTGGCGCAGCGGGCCGATCTGCTGCAGGCCCGGCGTCAGCCGCGCTGGGTGTTCTGAGGAGGTCCCGTCATGTATGTCCTGCTCGCCGTCTTGGGGTTGGTGTTCTTGCTGGCTAGCGCCAGCCTGGCCAGTGCCGTGCTGGTCGGCCATGCCCTGTTGCACAGCCGCCTGATCGACGACGAGGCACAGCCCTCGCCGAGCGTTGCAGTCGCCCCCAATCGTCGTACGCAGCCCCTTACCGCTTAGGAGAATTCCCATGCTTAGTTGGTCGATTACCTTCCTGATCGTCGCCATCATCGCCGCCGTGCTGGGCTTCGGTGGCATTGCCGGCACCGCCGCGGGCATCGCCAAGATCCTGTTCCTGGTGTTCCTGGTGATGTTCATCCTGTCGTTCATTCTCGGTCGCCGACCGCGAGGTTGAGGTGAGTAGCATGAGCCCGTGGAAAAACCTGCTCGGCGCCGCCTGGCTGACCCTGGCCTGCACCGCGCAGGCCGCCACCAGCGGCGCCGAGATGCGCGTGGAGCAGATCCTGCAGAGCGACCCGCAGTACCAGGACGCCTGGCAGGAAGTGCTGGAAGACGAAGAGCGCCTGCCCGACTGGGTGATCAATCTGGACGGCATGGGCCAACCCATGGAAGCGCAGGAGAGCGAGGGCGAGCAGTATCTGGTCGGCCGCCTGTGCGAGGCCTACGACTGTTTCCACCAGCGCCTGTTCGTTGCCTTCAGCTGGGACAAGCAGCAGGCCTACGCCTTGCTGGTGCAGTTGCCCCAGGGCCTGCCCGCCGACCGCGCCCCTGCAGAGCATGATCGCCAGCGCTGGCTCGGTGAGCCGGATGAGGACATGCGCAAGCTGTTACTGGAACAGCTGGCCAGCGAGCCCGACTGGTACTGAGTCGGCCCGCGCGCGTCAGCCGCGCCGGGGTTATCATCCCCCGCAACTGAAGCGGGGGATGCGGCATGCTCAACGGCCTGTGGCTGGGGTTTTTCGTGGTGGCGGCGCTGGCCGCCGGGGTGCGCTGGCTGGGTGGTGACCCGGCCGTATGGGCGGCCATGGTGGAAAGCCTGTTCGCCATGGCCAAGCTCTCCGTCGAGCTGATGGTGGTGCTGTTCGGCACCCTGACCCTGTGGCTGGGCTTTCTGCGCATCGCCGAAAAGGCCGGCCTGGTCGATCTGCTCGGCCGCGCCCTGGGCCCGCTGTTCGCCCGCCTGATGCCCGAGGTGCCGCGTGGTCATCCGGCACTCGGCCTGATCACCCTCAACTTCGCGGCCAACGGCCTGGGCCTGGACAACGCCGCCACGCCGATCGGCCTCAAGGCCATGAAGGCGCTGCAGGAGCTCAACCCCAGCGCCACGGTGGCGAGCAACGCGCAGATCCTCTTCCTCGTGCTCAACGCCTCGTCGCTGACCCTGCTGCCGGTGTCGATCTTCATGTACCGCGTGCAGCAGGGCGCGGAAGACCCGACCCTGGTGTTCCTGCCGATCCTTCTGGCCACCAGCGCCTCGACCCTGGCCGGCCTGCTGTCGGTGGCGCTGATGCAGCGCCTGCGCCTGTGGGACCCGGTGGTGCTGGCCTACCTGATTCCAGGCGCGCTGCTGCTGGGCGGCTTCATGGCGCTGCTGGCCGGGCTGAGCGCGGTGGCGCTCAAGGAGCTGTCGGCGCTGCTCGGCAACCTCACCCTGTTCGGCCTGATCCTGCTGTTCCTGCTGGTCGGCTGGTTGCGCAGGGTGCCGGTCTACGAAACCTTCGTCGAGGGCGCCAAGGAAGGTTTCGACGTGGCCAAGAACCTGCTGCCGTACCTGGTCGCCATGCTCTGCGCCATCGGCGTGCTTCGCGCCTCCGGCGCCCTGGACTTCGGCCTCGACGGCATCCGCACGCTGGTCGACTGGCTGGGCTGGGACAGCCGCTTCGTCGACGCCCTGCCTACCGCGCTGGTCAAGCCGTTCTCCGGCAGCGCGGCGCGCGCCATGCTGATCGAGACCATGCAGAGCCAGGGTGTGGACAGCTTTCCGGCGCTGCTTGCGGCTACCGTGCAGGGCAGTACCGAAACCACCTTCTACGTACTGGCCGTGTACTTCGGCGCAGTCGGCATCCAGCGTGCCCGCCATGCAGTGGGTTGCGCCCTGGTGGCCGACCTGGCCGGGGTGCTGGCAGCCATCGGCGTGTGCTACTGGTTCTTCGGCTGAACCTTGCCAGGCTGGGTCGCGTGGTGGCGCTTTCGTGGGAGCGGTTTTAGCCGCGATGCTCTCAGGCAATAAGGCATCGCGGCGAACGCCGCTGCAACCTGTCTATTTCAAGCCTAAACGCACCGCCAGGCGATGCAGGTTGGCGCGGTCGACACCCAGCTCGCGGGCGGTGGCGGCCCAGTTGTCGGCGTTGCGCGTCAGGGCCGCCTGGATCAGCTGGCGCTGATAGGCGTCCAGGGCCTGGCGCAGGTCGCCATTGAGCGGCGCCGATGGGGGCTCGGCGGCAACGACAACGCTACTGGCCGCGGCGGCGGCAGTCCCTGCCAGGTCGAGGTCGCATGCTTCCAGGCTGAGGATACGCGGGCGTTCCGCCTGGCGCGCCAGGGCCTTGAGCGCCGCGCGGCCGAGCAGGTGCTCCAGTTCGCGCACATTGCCCGGCCAGTCGTGGGCCAGCAGCGCCGCCTGGGCCTCGCCGCCCAGGCGCAGGCCGCGCAGGTGCAGGCGCGCACGACTCTGTTCGAGGAAATGCCCGGCCAGCAGCAGCACGTCGCGGCCGCGTTCGCGCAGCGGTGGCACCACGAGCGGATAGACGCTGAGGCGGTGGTAGAGGTCGGCGCGGAAGCGCCCGGCGCGCACTTCCTCGGCCAGGTCGCGGTTGGTGGCGGCGAGGATGCGCACGTCCACCCGGTGCTCGCGGTCCGAGCCCAGACGCTGCAGCTGGCCGCTCTGCAGCACGCGCAGCAGTTTGGCCTGGACCGCCAGGGGCAACTCGCCGACTTCGTCGAGCAGCAGGGTGCCGCCATCGGCCAGTTCGAACTTGCCGCTGCGCTCGCCGCTGGCCCCGGTGAAGGCACCGCGCACATGGCCGAACAGTTCGCTCTCCACCAGTTGGTCCGGCAGCGCCGCGCAGTTGATGCTGACCAGCAGCTTGCGCGCCCGTGGTGAGCGGGCGTGGATGGCCTGCGCCACCAGCTCCTTGCCGACCCCGGTTTCACCCTCGATCAGCACGGTCAGGTCGCTGCCGGCGACGGTATCGATTTCCGCCAGCAGGCGCTTGTGCGCCGCGCTCTGGCCGATCAGTTCGGCACGCCCTGCTTGCCCGGCTACCTCGCGGAAGCGCGCCGCCAGTTGCTGTTCGGCCTCGGCCTGGCGCGCCAGGCCGAGCAGGCGCTGGTTGGCCTTCACCGCGGCGGCGGCCAGGCGGGCGAAGGCCTCCAGGTTGTCCAGGTCGTTCTGTGCGAAGCTGCCCGGCACCAGGCTGTCGAGGGTCAGCAGGCCCCAGGGGCGGTCATCGATGAACAGCGGGCAGCCCAGGCAGTCGTGTACTTCCAGGTGGCCGACGTGTTCCTCCACCAGGCCGTCATAGGGGTCCGGTAGCTCGCTGTCGGCGGCGAAGCGGGTCGGCGTGCGCTGTGCCAGCAGGGCGGCGAAACGCGGGTGCTCGGCGATGGCGAATCGCCGGCCGAGGGTGTCCGGGCTGAGACCGTCGACCGCCAGCGGAATCAGCTGCTCGCCGTCCAGGCGCAGCAGCGCGGTGGCGTCGCAGGGAATCAGCGCGCGCAGGGTGCCGAGCAGGCGCCGGTAGCGTTCGTCCTCGGCCAGTTCACGGCTGAGATCGTCGACCAGTGGCAGCAGTGCCTGGAGCAATGGGTGAGTTGTCATCATGACTCCGTGATGTTATATAGACAGCTTGCGAGACGCTGTCAATTCAACATGATTTTTCGTAAATATATGAATATAAAAGATAAAAAATTTGGCACGCTTAATGGAATGTCTCGGGAAACATCCCTGCGTGCAAAGAGGAATACACCATGTTGTCTCCCGAACACATCGCTCTGGTCAAGGCCACCGTTCCCCTGCTGGAAAGCGGCGGCGAGGCGCTGACCACTCACTTCTACCGCATGATGCTGGCGGAGTATCCGCAAGTGCGTCCGCTGTTCAACCAGGCGCACCAGGCCAGCGGTGACCAGCCGCGTGCCCTGGCCAACGGCGTGCTGATGTACGCCAAGCATATCGACCGCCTGCAGGCACTCGGCCCGCTGGTGGGGCAGATCGTGCAGAAGCACGTGTCGCTGCAGATCCTCCCCGAGCACTACCCGATCGTCGGCAGCTGCCTGTTGCGGGCGATCCGCGAGGTGCTGGGCGCCGAGGTGGCGACCGATGCGGTGATCGCGGCCTGGGCCGCTGCCTATGGCCAACTGGCCGACCTGCTGATCGGTGCCGAGGAGGAGGTGTATGCCGCCACCGAGCGCAGTCCCGGTGGCTGGCGTGGCGGGCGGGCCTTCCACGTGGCGCGCAAGGTGCGCGAGAGCGAGGAAATCACCTCCTTCTACCTGCAGCCGGCGGATGGCGGCGCGCTGCTCGACTTCATTCCCGGACAGTACATCGGCCTGCGCCTGCAGCTGGAGGGCGAGGAAGTGCGCCGCAACTACTCGCTGTCGCAATCGGCCAACGGTCGCGACTACCGCATCAGCGTCAAGCGCGAGTCGGGCGGTCGGGTCTCCAACCATCTGCATGACCAGGTCGCCGAGGGCGACACGCTGGAGCTGTTCGCCCCGGCCGGCGAGTTCACCCTCGGCCGCTCGCGCAAGCCGCTGGTGCTGATCAGTGCCGGCGTCGGCATCACTCCACTGTTGAGCATGCTGGAGGTGGCGGTCGAGGATGGCCGGCCGATCCATTTCATCCACTGCGCCCGCCACGCCGGGGTGCAGGCCTTCGCCGCGCGGGTCGACGAGCTGGCCGCGCGTTATCCGCAGGTGCGGCGTTTCTATTGCCTGGAGCAGCCGCGCGTGGGCGACGGGGCCGATGCCCATGGCTGGTTGAGTGCCGAGTTACTGCAACGCTGGCTGCCGGCCGAACGCGACCTGGATGCCTACTTCCTCGGGCCCAAGCCGTTCATGGCCATGCTCAAGCGCCAGCTGCGCGAGCTGGGGGTGCCGGACGCCCAGGTGCGTTACGAGTTCTTCGGCCCGGCCAGTGCGCTGGAGGCCTGAATACGCCGGGCTTTGGGCATGTGTTGCCAAATGTGACTATGTTTTCGGGTAGGCATTGGGCCTGTAGTCGGTGACCTACCATGAACAACTGGACCATTCGTACCAGGCTGTTTGCCCTCATCGTGGTGATGCTGGCGGGCAGCCTGGCCATTGGCGTTTCCGGGCTGTTCGGCCTGCGCGAACTGCTCGGCGGCCTGAACAGCGTGTATCTGGACCGCGTGGTGCCCTTGCGCGATCTCAAGATCATTGCCGACCTGTATGCGGTGAATATCGTCGATGCCAGCCACAAGGCGCGCAACGGCAACATGCCGCCGGCTGAGGCCGCGCGTCTGGTGGAAGAGGCGGAAGGCAAGATCCAGAGCGTGTGGCAGGCATACAAGGCGACCCGCCTGATTGATGACGAGCAACGGGTGATCGCCCAGATCGAACCGCTGATGGTCAAGGCCCGCGAGCCGCTGCAACGGCTCAAGAGCATGCTGAAGGCCGGCGACACGGCGGCGCTGGCCGAATTCACCAGCAAGGACCTCTACCCCTATATCGATCCGCTGTCGGAACAGTTCGGCAAGTTGATCGAGGTGCAGCTGCATGAGTCCGAGCGCCAGTACCACCAGGGGGTGGCACTGGAACGACGCAACGAGTATCTGGTAGGTGGCTTGCTGCTGGCGCTGCTATTGGGTGGTGGCCTGCAGGCCTGGAGCATGAGCCGCGGCATCAACCTGCGCCTGACCGAGCTGCGCGAGGTGGTGTCGCGCAATGCTGCCGGCGACCTCAGCCAGCCGGTGCAATGCAGCGGTCGTGACGAGATCACCGAGGTGCAGGTGTCTTTCAAGCAGATGCAGGAGAGCCTGCGCGACACCCTGCAGGGCATCCAGGGCGCCGCCACCCAGCTGGCCTCGGCGGCGGAGCAGCTGCATGCGGTTACCGAGGAGTCGTCCAAGGGCATTACCCGGCAGAACGACGAGATCCAGATGGCGGCCACGGCCGTGACCCAGATGTCGGCGGCGGTGGACGAGGTGGCACGCAACGCCAACCACACCTCCGACTCCTCCCGTGAAGCCGAGCAGAGCGCCGAATCCGGCCGTCAGCAGGTCAGCAGCACGCGCAACACCATCGAGCAGCTCAGCGAGCGCCTGCGCATCACCTCCGGCACCATCGGCCGCCTGGCCGACGAGGCCATCGCCATCGGCCGGGTGCTGGAAGTGATCCGTACCATCGCCGAACAGACCAACCTGCTGGCGCTGAACGCCGCCATCGAGGCGGCGCGGGCCGGCGACCAGGGCCGTGGCTTTGCCGTGGTGGCCGATGAGGTGCGTGCGCTGGCTCAGCGCACGCAGACCTCGACCCAGGAGATCGAGCGCATGATCAGCGCCATCCAGGGCGCCAGCCAGGAATCGGTGGAGGCCATGGGCGAGAGCAGCGAGTACGCCAGCCGCAGCAGTGAGATGGCCAACCAGGCCGATGGCGCGCTGGAGTTGATCGCCCAGCGGGTCGGTCAGATCAACGAAATGAACCTGGTGATCGCCAGCGCCGCCGAGGAACAGGCGCAGGTGGCGCGCGAGGTGGACCGCAACCTGGTGGCGATCCGCGACATCGCCGAGCAGAACGCCACCGGCGCCCACGAAACCTCGGTGGCCAGCGATCAGTTGGCGCGCCTGGCCAGCGATCTCAATGGCATGGTGCAGCGCTTCCGGTTGTAGTGCAGAGGCCTGCTGGTGCGACCAGCGAAGCGGCTGTGCCCCTGACCGCAGGCTGCGGGCACCCTCTCTCCGGAGGAGTCGCCCGGCTCCCCCTGCGAGCCGAGCTACTGGGCCTGATCGTCCTCGCTGAACAGTCCCTTGCCCCATGTCAGCAGTGGGTCTTCGTGCTCGTGGGCCTCGAGAATGGCCAGTTTGGGCGCGATGAAGTCCTCGAAGTCTGCTGCCGACTCGAAGTGGCGCCCGGTAAATATCGTGAAGAACATCTTCTTGCCGATGCTGACGGAGAACATGTTGCCGAACGGTTTGCCGGCGCTGCGCAGCAGGATCAGTTCGGCATGGCTGCCGACCGTGCGCTCCAGCGGTAAGACCTCCTGGGTGACATCCTGTTTGGCGCGGCCGATCCCGATGCCTCCGCCCTGGATGGCGCCGTAGCTGCTGAATGCGGCGTCTGCAGCGTTCGGCAGCAGCGACACGGCGCTGTGCAGGAAAAGCTCGTGTTTCTGCTGGTACTGGTAACTGAGTTCGACGCTGCGGGTCAGGTAGTTGGTGCTGCGGCGCAGCCTGGGGTTACCGGCGTTGGCTGCCAGGCCGAAGTCCGTTGCGGTGAGTAGCAGGCTGCTTTCCTCGGCGCTCGGTTGCGTACGACTGTCGCAGCCGGCCAGCAGCACGATGGCGAAGAGCCAGGGTAGATGTCTGAGCATGATGCGTTCCTTGCGGGGTGCCAGCTCGGCAGCTTGCCCGAGCGCAACGGCGCTGGCCAGTGGACTGGCGCGCTGTCGAAAAACGACCTGCTAGTCGACCACGCTGAAGCGCAGCACGCCGATCTGCTGGCCATTCTCGGTCACCACGCGCACCTGCCAGCGGCCCGTAGCATTGGCGGGGAAGTTGCGCTTGTGGGTCCAGGCGCGGTAACCGGCCTTGCGCCCGCCGTGGATATCCAGGGCGATGCGGTCCATCTCGCGGCCTTCGTGGCGCCATACGTGGTAGATGCGCTCGTTGAGCCCGCGTGGTGCGCTGATGGCGGTGTAGGCGTAGAGGCCGATATCGCGTAGCTGTTGGCTTGTCACCGTTTGCAGGCTGCGGCCGGGACTGCGTTCCTGCAGGCGGTCGGTGACCGCCACTTCGCTCAACCACAGGGTTGCCGGTGGCACCCAGGGCCGCGCCAGCCAGGCGCCACCGCCGAGTAGCAGCAACAGGCCGGCGAGCAGCGGCCCGCGCCACCAGCGCTGCAGGCGCAGGCTGCCGACCAGGCTCGGTGCGGCCAGCAGCAGGGCAATGGCCAGGGCCAGGCGGTAGCTCTCGGCGGTGGTCAGGTGGACGATCAGCGGCAGGGCCACCAGCAGCACGGCGAACAGCGCCAGCACGTGGTAGCTCAGGTACAGCCAGCGCCGTTGCGCCAGCCACTTGTAGTAGAGCGGGTCGATGATCGCCAGCAGGGCCGCCGCGCCGAGCAGCCCGGTGAACAGGGCCTGGCCGCTGTTCCAGGCGGTGGTGATAAAGAAGAAGGGCAGGGCGAAGAACAGGCTTTCCTGGTGGATCATCTGGGTCAGGTAGCGCACCAGCAGCGGCGGTATCTCCAGCCCCAGCCAGCGCGCCGCGCCCCGGGTCAGCAGGCCTTCGAGCAGCAGCACGATCCAGCTCAACAGCATCAGCACGGCGATCACCTGGCCGACGCCGGCCTGGCGGTCGACCAGGATGAAGCTGGCCACGCCCGAGCAGAAGCCGAACGCCGCCACCAGGCCGGGGTAGCGCTGCAACAGGGCGAGCAGGTGCAGCAGATGGGGTTTCCAGTTCGGCATTGCGGGCTGTGAGCTGTGGCGGGGCGCGCATGATCGCATGTGCGCCCACCCGGTCAATCGCCCGGCGCTCAGTGGCGAGTGCGCGGAGGCTCGTCGTGCTCGTCGGGGATGCTGGCGGCCTGTTCCTGCGCCGCTTCGCCCGCAGCGCCGTGGCCGGCTTCGAGCAGGGCATAGGCGCTGCTGCAGAACAGCGAGTTGAGGCGCTTCATGTCGGCGATCAGTTGCAGGTGCAGGTCGCTGGTCTCGATGCTCTGCACCACTTTCTGGCTCAGGCGACCGACATGGGCGTGCGCCAGTTTGCGTTCCTCGCGGCGGAACCTGTGCTTCTCCTCCAGCAGGCGCCGGGCATTGTCGCGATTGCCGCCGAGGAACACGTTGAGGCCCAGGCGCAGGTTGTCCAGCAGCAGGGCGTGCAGGGCGCTGAGCTCCTCCAGGCCGCTGTCGGAGAAACTCAGGCGTTCGCGCTTGTGGCTGCCCAGGCGCCCGGCCATGCGCTCGATCAGGTCACCGGCATGCTGCAGGTTGACCGCCAGTTCGATGATCTCGGCCCAGCGCCGGTTGTCGTGCGCCGCCAGGTCGTCGCGCGGCATCTGCGCCAGGTACAGCTTGACCGCGCCATGCAGGGTGTCGAGGTCTTCACCGAGGCGGCGGATCTGCTGTACGGCTTCGCTCGACCCTTCGCGCAACACGTCCAGCAGCTGTTGCAGCATGCGCTCGACCAGGTCGCCAATGCGCAGGGTTTCCCGTACCGCATTGGCCAGGGCCAGGCTGGGGGTATCCAGGGCCGCGCGATCGAGGTGCCGCGGTTGCGCCACGCCGTCCTCGCGGGCGCGCTCCGGCAGCAGCAGGCGGCACAGGCGGGCCATCCAATTGACGGTCGGCAGCATCAGCAGGCAGCGCAGGCTGTTGTAGGCCAAGTGAAAAGTGATCACCAGGGTCGCAGCAGACCACTCCAGGCTGCCCATCCAATCCACCAGCGGCTCTATCAACGGATACACCAGCAGCAGGCCGAGTAGCTTGTACAGCAGGCTGCCGAGGGCCACCTGGCGCCCGCTGGCTGACTGCATGCCACTGGTCAGCAGGGCCAGGATGCCGCTGCCGATATTGGCGCCGATGACCAGACCGATGGCCACCGGTAGGCTGAGCATGCCGCTGCCGGCCAGGGTCGCGGTGAGCAGCACGGCGGCCAGGCTGGAGTAGGTGATGATGGCGAACAGCGCGCCGACCAGGGCATCCAGTAGCAGGTCGCCGGTCAGCGAGGCGAACAGCGCCTCGATGCTGTTGGACTCGGCAATCGGCCGCGCCGCCGCGACGATCAGCTGCAGGGCGAGGATCAGCAGGCCGAGACCAATCGCGACCCGGCCGATCTGCCCGGCGCGGCTCTGTTTGCGCGAGAGGAACAGGATCACCCCGGCGAAGATCAGCAGCGGCGACAGCCAGGACAGGTCAAAAGTCAGCACCCGCGCCATCAGTGCCGTACCCACGTCGGCGCCGAGCATGATCGCCAGTGCCGGCGGCAGCGCCATCAGGCCCTGGGCGACGAAGGAGGTGGCCAGCAGCGCCGTGGCATTGCTGCTCTGCACCAGGGCGGTGACGCCGATGCCGGCGGCGAAGGCCTGCGGCCGTTTGCTCACGCTGTGACTGAGCACGCGGCGCAGTTGCGAGCCGTACACGCGCAGGATGCCGGTACGCACGATATGGGTGCCCCACACCAGCAGGGCGATGGCAGACAACAGGTTGAGCAAGGTGAGCATGGCGCAGCCTCCTGAACGCTATCGGGGCTCGCTCGTTGTGGTCGACGCCGTGCCCGGCGCGCCTGTGTTTCAGCTTGGTTGCTGTTTGGCGAACGCGCCAGTGCGGTTATGCCGCCGGCAGAAAACAAAAAGGGCCGCACAGGCGGCCCTTCAGTATGGTGCTGCGGTTATTTGCGCAGCTTGGCCAGCAAACGGAGGATTTCCAGGTACAGCCAGACCAACGTCAGCATCAGGCCGAAGGCGGCATACCACTCCATGTACTTCGGACACTGCTGCTCGACGCCCTGTTCGATGAAGTCGAAGTCCAGCACCAGGTTGAGGGCGGCGATCACCACCACGAACAGGCTGAAGCAGATGCCCAGCGTGCCAATCTCGTGAATGAAGGGAATCGACAGGTCGGTGAACAGGCGCAGGCACAGGTTGACCAGGTACAGCAGGGCGATGGCGCCGGTGGCCGCTGTCACGCCCAGCTTGAAGTTCTCCGTGGCGCGGATCAGGCCACTGCGATAGGCGGCCAGCAGGCAGAACAGGGTGCCGAAGGTCAGGGCCACGGCCTGGATCACGATGCCGGGGTACTTGGCTTCGTAGAACGCCGAGATGGCGCCGATGAAGACCCCTTCCAGCAGGGCATACAGCGGTGCCAGGTAGGGCGCGCTGCGCTTGACGAAGATGATGATCAGCGACAGCACGAAGCCGCCGAGCGCGGCGCCGATCAGTAGCGGCAGCAGCCGATCTGCGCCTGCGGGGTTGCTGAAGTAACTACCCCAGACCCACACGGCGGGGATCAGCATGAGCGCCAGCAGCATGGCCGTCTTGTTGACGGTGCCACCGAGGGTCATGGGGTTGGCGGATACGTCAAAATCGCTAAAGGCTTGTTCGGACAGCGAGGGATTACCGGATGCCATATGCGCTCCTTGCGTCGTTGTTATTGGCCCGCGCACGTTAGCAAAAAAGCCGCGCTGTCGGCGCTGCTTGTTAACCTTGCCGGCAGCTCATCCGATGGCACCACTCGATGCTCAGCCTGTACCACGCCACCGACCTGGAAACCTTTGGCCAACTGGCCTGTGCGGTGCTGGGTGCGCTGCCGGAGCAGTCCGCGTTCAACCCGCAGGCCATGACCTGGCGTCTCTACGATTGCTTGTGAGCGGCGTTGCTGCAGGCCAGGTCGCCGACCGTAGCGGGCCGACTGCAACCTGCGCTCGGGCCAGCTCTCAGGCGCCATCGCCGGGCGCGCGTCCACGAAACTGCTCGACCAGCAGTTGCAGGCGTTCGGCCAACCCGGCCAGGTGATCGGCGCTATGCCGGCTGCGGCCGGTGGCGGCGACGCTGCTGGCGCCGGCCTGGCGGATGCCATCGAGGTTGCGCTGGATGTCTTCGCCGACCGCGCTTTGTTCCTCGACCGCCGTGGCGATCTGCAGGTTCATGCCGCTGATGGCTTCCACCTGCTGGCTGATCCCGGATAGCGCCGCGCTGGCCTGCAGGGCGCAGCTCACGCTGTTTTCGGCCTGCTGCTGGCTACGTTGCATGGCCGTCACTGCAGCACTGGTGCCCTGTTGCAGGCGTTCGATGATGGCCTGGATCTGCCCGGTCGACTGCTGGGTGCGGATGGCCAGGCCGCGCACCTCGTCGGCGACCACGGCGAAGCCGCGCCCGGCATCGCCAGCACGGGCCGCCTCGATGGCGGCGTTGAGGGCCAGCAGGTTGGTCTGCTCGGCGATGCCGTGGATCACCTCGATCACCTGGTCGATCTCCTGGCTGTGCGCCTGCAGCTGCTGGATCACCCGGTTGCCGCGTTCGACCTCGGCGGCCAGTTCGGCGATGCGCAGGCGTACCTGCTCGACCTGCTGCTGGCCCTGGTCGGTGGCCTGACTGGCCTCGGCAGCGGCACTGGCGCTGAGTTGGGCGTGGCGCGCCACTTCCTGCACGCTGATGGCCATTTGTTCGACGGCGCTGGCGACCTGTTCGGTCTCGGCCTGCTGCTGCACGCTGGCACCCCGGCTGCAGTCGACGGCCGCCGCCAGCTCTCCGGCGTCGCCGCTGAGTTGGCGGGCCGAGTCGGCCAGCCGCCCGACCACGGCACCGGCTTCGGCGCGCAGGGTTTCCAGGGCGAAGGCGATCTGGCCGAATTCGTCGCGGCGGCCACTGTATACCCACTGGCTCAGCGGATTGTCGGCGATCTCTCCGGCCTGTTCGCCAAGCGCCCGTAG
>NZ_LSOF01000012.1:185997-190984 GCF_001592875.1 Pseudomonas sp. BMS12
GCCAGGGTGCGCACCGACTGGTACTCGACCACCTTGCCGTCGCGCACCACCGGGGTGGCGAAGGCGCTGACCCAATAGTGGTCGCCGTTCTTGCAGCGGTTCTTCACCAGGCCCATCCAGGAGCGCCTGGCCTTGAGCGTCTGCCACAGGTGTTCGAAGGCCGCCGGCGGCATGTCCGGGTGGCGCACCAGGTTGTGGCTCCGGCCGAGCAGTTCGGCTTCGCTGAAGCCGCTGATGGCGATGAAGTCCGGGTTGACGTAGCTGATCACGCCCTTGAGGTCGGTGGTGGAGAGGATGTTGGCGCGTGGGTCGACCGCCACTTCGCGCTGGCTGACCGGCAGGTTGAGTTTCATCGGGGCAGTTCCTTGGGAGCGTTGGAGTCTGGCAGCAGGCACCAGAGGCCTTCGAAGCAGTCGTCGCCACTGAACAGGCGTTCCAGCTCGGCGGCCGGGCGCGGTCGGCTGAACCAGTAACCCTGGGCTAGGCGGCAGCCCTGTTCGCGGAGGAAGTCGAGCTGCAGCGGTTGTTCGACCCCCTCGGCCACCACTTCCAGCCCGAGACTGCAGCCCAGGCCGATGATTGCCCGGCTGATCGTCAGGGACTCCGGGTCGCTGCCGGCAATGAAGCTGCGATCGACCTTCAGCACATGCAGGGGGAAGCGTTTCAGGTAGCCGAGCGACGAATAACCGGTGCCGAAGTCGTCGAGCGCCAGGCGTACGCCGAGGCGGCCCAGCTCGCGCAGGGCGATCAGGGTGGCGGTGCAGTCCTGCATCAACTGGCTCTCGGTGATCTCCAGCACCAGGCTGGCCGGGGCCAAGCCGCTTTCGTCGAGGATCTGTGCCAGGCGGTCGACGAAACCGTCCTGCTGCAACTGGCGGCTGGACAGGTTTACCGAGCATCGCAGGCTCGCTTGCCCGGCCTGCTGCCAGGCGCGCACCTGCTGGCAAGCCTGGCGCAGCACCCAGTCGCCGACCGCGATGATCTCGCCGGACTCTTCCAGCGAGGCGATGAATTCCTGCGGGTCGATCAGGCGTCCGCCATGCTGCCAGCGCAGCAGTGCCTCGACCCCGATCAGCCGCGGTTGCTCGCAGTCGATACGGCACACCGGCTGGTAATAGAGGATGAATTCGTCGCGTTGCAGGGCCTGGCCCAGTGCGCTCTCCAGCGCCAGTTGGCGGCGCGCGGCGGACTGCAGCTCGTCGCTGTAGCGGGCGAACTGCGCCTTGCCCGCCTGCTTGGCGCGGTACAGCGCGAGGTCGGCGGCCTGCAGGGCCTGCCCGGCGCCGCAGTTGCCCGGCAGCGCGGCGATGCCGATGCTGGCGCTGACCACCAGGGTCTGCTCGTCCAGATGCAGGGGTTGGTGCAGGGTGTCGAGCATGCGCTGGGCCACCCGGTCGGCGTCTGCGGGGCTGGCGAGGTCGTCGAGCAGGGCGACGAACTCGTCGCCGCCGAAGCGTGCCAGGTGATCGCCAGGGCGCAGGCAACGCTGCAGGCGGCGGGCGACCTCGACCAGAACCCGGTCGCCGCTATGGTGGCCAAGGCTGTCGTTGATCAGCTTGAAGCGGTCGAGGTCGATGAACAGCAGGGCGGCCTCGCGGGCGCCGGGTTTACCCAGTTGGTGCAGGGCCTGTTGCAGCAGCTCGTCGAGGCGCAGGCGATTGGCCAGGCCGGTGAGCGGGTCGTGGCGGGCGGCGTGGCGCAGCTGTTGCTCGACTTCCTTGCGCGCGCCGATATCGGTCTGCGAGCCGGCCATGCGCCGCTGGCCGTCATGGTCGCACTCGGCCACGCCGCGGGTCAGCACCCACAGGTAGCCGCCGCTGCGGCGGCGGATGCGGTACTCGTGGTGCAGTTGCGCGGTCGCGCCATTGAGGTGTGCGTCGATGGCCTGGCGCAGGCCCGGCAGGTCGTCCGGGTGAACCCGCGAGAACCAGCAGGCGCTGCTTTCACCGAGGGCGTCGCGACTGAGCCCGAGCATGTCGGCCCAGCGCTCGGAGACGTACAGGCGGTCCTGCTCGAGGTGCCAGTCCCACAGACCGTCGTTGGCCCCGCGCAAGGCACGGGCGAAGCGAGCCTCGCTGTGTTCCAGGGCGCGGCGCTGGGCGGCGCCATAGGTGTCGATGGCCAGGGTCATGTCGAAGAACACCGCCTTGAGCAGGCTGGCGAACAGGGCGCTGTGCGCCTGGTCGGCAAACAGGGCGTCGCTCATGGTGGCCAGGTACAGGCGATACGCGGCCAGGTACCACTTGGGTTCGACACCGGCCACCTGGTGGATCAGGCCGATACGCAGGCGCCCGCTCAGGTAGTCGCGGTCGTAGGGCCCGCACCACAGGCGCCGGTAGTAGTCGAGCTGGCTGTGTTTGAGGCGTGCCAGGGTCGTCGGGTCGCCGATCAGTGCGGCCGGCCCGGCGAACTCGCGCAGATGGCTGTAGAGCTGCTCGACGAAGCTGCGGTGGGCTTCGTCCATGTGCTCGGCCGCGGCCATCAGGCGCAGAGGGTCGTCGCGGCGCCAGTCGAGCAGGCGCAGGCGTTCGGCGACCTCCTCGCGGTCGAGGCCGATGCGGTGCATCAGGTCCAGCAGGCTGTCGTCTTCATTCATCCCTTTCACCTTTTCGCGGGCACAAAAAAGCGCCGGACGGCGCGTTCGGGGGAACGGGGCGTCGCGGCGCTTCGTCTTGCAGGCCCGTATGTCCTGCCCGGCAAAGCCGGTCTTCGCCAAGGGCGAAACCTGTGTTCGGGCGTTCTATCTCATTCGGCCGGTCCTGACAATTCGACCAGCAGCTGCTCAAGGCGTTGGCGCAACTGGCCCAGCTCGCGCGAGCGGAAGGCGTGGCGGGTGCGCTCCAGGGTCGCGATGGCATCGCCGATAGCGGCCTCAACCTTTACCTGTGAGCCGGCAGGGAGCTGCTCCAGCCAACGGCACAGCGGGGCGTGGCTGCAGTCGAGCGGCGCCTGAAGCACTTCGCACCCACCGAGTACCCGGCGCAGGGTGGTGGCCAGTTCGGGATCGCTACAGGCAATGCGCGGCAACGGACAGTTCATGGGCAGGGCGGATATTGGCAGGTTTGCAAAGCACCATAGCCGTGCTGGCAATTGGCCGCTTGACCGGGGTCAAGACGGCGGCGATTGCACGTTCGAATGCACTTCGGTGTGCTGCGCCGGCCGCGTGACTGCTACCCTAGCGGCCATTGCCCGGATGCCCGCCCATGCTCAGTCTGTACCACGCCCCCGACCTGGAAACCCTCGGCCAACTGGCCTGCGCGCTACTCGCCCAGCCGCAGGCGGACGTGCTGGCGCCGGCGCGGGTGGTGGTGCCGAGCCAGGGCATCGGTCGCTGGCTGACCCTGCAGCTGGCCCGCGAGCAGGGCATCGCCATGCACCTCGATGTGCAGTTGCCGTCCAGCTTCGTCTGGGGCCTGGCCCGCGAGGTGCTGGGCGCGTTGCCGGAGCAGTCCGCGTTCAATCCGCAGGCCATGACCTGGCGCCTCTACGACTGGCTGTGCGAGCCGGCCAACCTGGCCCGCGCCGAGCGCCTGGAGCGCTATCTGGACGGCGGCGACGAGCGCCGGCGCCTGGCCCTGGCGGCGAAGATCGCCGACGTTTTCGACCAGTACCTGCTCTATCGCGACGACTGGCTGGCCGCCTGGGAGCGCGGCCAGGCCTGCGACCTGGGCGCCGAGGAGGCCTGGCAGGCGCTGCTCTGGCGCGAGCTGACCAAGGACGGCCACCCGCACCGCGCGCGCCTGCTCGACGAGCTGCTGGCGCGCCTGCACGGCGCCGAGCCCATCGCCGGTCTGCCGGAGCGTCTGCTGGTGTTCGGCATCAGCTCGCTGCCACCACATCATCTGCGTGTGCTGGAAGGCCTGGCGCGGCATACCAGCGTGGTGATCTTCGCGCTCAACCCGTGCCGCGAGGCCTGGGGCGAGATTCGCGATGTGCGCGAGCTGGCCAGTCAGCCGGAGTCGAGTCCGGAGGAGTGGTATCTGGATGTCGGCCATCCGCTGCTGGCCAGCCTGGGTAAACAGGGCCGCGACTTCTTCGACAGCCTGTTCGGACAGATCGCCGAGGAGCACGGCATCTACCCGCAGGACAGTGAACTGGCCGACGACAGCCTGCTGCACGCCCTGCAGCAGGACATCCTGCGCCTGCGCACCCGCGCCCCGGACGAGCGCCTGGCGCTGCGTGAGGACGACCGCTCGCTGGAGTTGCACATCGCCCACTCGCCGCTGCGCGAGGTGGAAATCCTGCATGACCAGTTGCTGGCCCGTTTCGCCGCCGACCCCGGCCTGAGCCCGGACCAGGTGGTGGTGCTGACCCCGGATATCGAACGCTACGCGCCGTTCATCGAGGCCGTCTTCGCGCGTCGCGAAGGTGCACCTTATGTGCCCTACAGCCTGGCCGACCGCAGCCTGCGCGCGGAAACACCTTTGATCGAGGCCTTTCTCGGCCTGCTCAGCCTGCCCGAGAGCCGCTTTGCCGCCGAGGAAGTCCTCGCCTGGCTGGAGCAACCCGCCATCGCCCGCCGTGCCGGTATCGAGAACGAAGACCTGCCGCTGCTGCGCGATTGGCTGCAGCAGGCCGGCGTGCGCTGGGGTCGCGATGGCGCCCACCGTGCCGCGCTGGAGTTGCCGGCCGATGACGCCTTCACCTGGCGCCAGGGCCTGGATCGCCTGCTGCTGGGCTTCGCCGCGCCGCCGCAACTGGCCGGCGAGGGCAATCCGCTGCTGGGTGACAACCTGCCGCTGGACGCCCTGGAAGGCGCCCGTGGTCAGCTGCTCGGCCGCCTGTGTGCCTTCGTCGGCCAGCTCGCCAGCCTGGCCGAGCGCCTGCAACAGCCGCGCCCGCTGGCCGAGTGGGCGCTGGACCTGCAGGAGCTGATCGACCGCCTGTTCGACGAGCGCGAGGCCGGCGACACCCTGTTGCTGCTCAGCCAGGCCTGTTCCGCCCTGGGCCGCCAGGCCGAGGACGCCGGCATCCACCGCCCGCTGGA
>NZ_LSOF01000012.1:191084-233490 GCF_001592875.1 Pseudomonas sp. BMS12
CCCGTCGCGGCCTGCGCCAGCTGGCACTGCAGGCGGTGGAGCGTGGCTGGAGCGAGGAGCAGGAGCGGCGCATCGCCCGCGCCGCCGGCTGGCTACCGCCCGGCGAGCTGGGCCACGCCTTGTGGGGTAAGCAGCGCGGCCCGGTACGCGCCTTTGCCCCGCGACTGTTCGAGGCGCGCCCCGAGGAAGCCCCCCAGCCACTACTGGTGGATCTCGAACTGGCCGGCGTGCGCGTGCATGGCTGGCTGGATGGCGTGACCTCGTGCGGCCTGTTCGACTGGCGCCTGGCCGCCCCCGGCGCTTGGGACCTGGCCGGCTTCTGGTTGCGCCATCTGCTGCTCAATGTTGCGGCGACGCCCGCCATCGCCCGCGAGAGCCTGCTGGTCTCGCCGGCCGGCGACTGGCAGCTGGGGCCGTTGGGCAATGCGCACGAGCTGCTCGAACCCTGGCTCGCTGCCTATCGCGAGGCGCTGTGCGCGCCGCTGCCGCTGCTGACCCGCAGCAGCTACGACTTCGCCAAGGCGCTGGTAACGCCCAGCGCCAAGAGCCGCAAGGAGCCCATCGACGCCGCCCGCGACAAGGCCCAGGCCGCCTGGCTCGGCGCCGAGTTCAGCCCGCTGCCGGGCGAAGCGCTCGACCCCTGGTATGCCCTGGCCTTCCGCGAACGCGACCCGCTCGACGAGCGCTTCGAACAGCTTGCCGAACAACTGCTCGGCCCGGCGCTCAGGGCGCTGGCGGCGGGCGAGGAGGACGCCGAATGAGTGGCCTCGACCTGCACGACTCGCCCTTCGCCGGCCGCTCGCTGATCGAGGCCAGCGCCGGTACCGGCAAGACCTGGACCCTGACCGCGCTGTACGCGCGCCTGCTGCTGGAGCGCGGGCTGTCGGTCGGGCAGATCCTGGTGGTGACCTACACCACGGCGGCCACCGCCGAGCTGCGCGAGCGCATCCGCACGCGCCTGGCCGAGTTGCTGGCGCTATACGAGGGTGGCAGCAGCGACGACGCTTTCCTGCGCGAGCTGCATCGCCGCCATCCTGGCGAGACCGCACGCCGGCGCCTGCTGCTGGCCGTGCACGGTTTCGACGAGGCGGCCATCTTCACCATCCACGGCTTCTGCCAGCGTGCCCTGCAGGATTCGGCGTTCGAGGCCGGCGGCGACTTCGACAGCGAACTGACCCAGGACGACCGCGAGGTGCTCGACGCCCTGCTCGGCGACGCCTGGCGCCATGTGTTGGCCGAGGCCGACCCGGCCTGGGCGCGGTTCCTAGCCAAGGCCAAGGTCACCCCGGCAACCCTGCGCCAGGCCCTGCGCAGCCATCTGGGCAAACCCTATCTGCGGGTGGAGCCACGCGAGCCGGCCAGCGAGGTGGAGTTGCAGGCGGCCAGCAACGCCTGGCAACGCGCCGCCGAGCTGTGGCGGGCCGAGGGCTATGCCTGGGTCGAGGTACTGCGCGAACACGGCGGGCTCAGCCAGAGCACGCACAAGGTGGCCAAGCTGCCACTGTGGTCGGCCGAGCTGGATGCCTATTTCGCCGACCCGGCAGCGCTGTTCGAGGCGCCAGATGGCCTGGCCAAGCTCGGCACTGCCGCGTTGCTCAAGGCCACCAAGAAGGGCCACGAGGCGCCGGTCAGCACCCTGGCCGACGCCCTGGACGCGCTGGCCGAGGCCGTGCAACAGGCGCTCCCTGCTGGCCGCCAGCGCCTGATCGCGCTGCAGGTGGCGCTGCTCGACCTCCTCAATGTCGAGCTGCCCAAGCGCAAGGCCAGCCAGCGCCTGCTGGCCTTCGACGACCTGCTCAATCGCCTGGACGAAGCCCTGCAGGGCCCGGCTGGCCCTGACCTGGCCGCCAGCCTGCGCGAGCAGTACCCGCTGGCGCTGATCGATGAATTCCAGGACACCGACCCGATCCAGTACGCCATCTTCGACCGCATCTATGCCAAAGCCGTGGGCGAAGACACTGGCCCGCGTGGCGATCTGTGCTTTGTCGGCGACCCCAAGCAGGCCATCTACGCGTTTCGCGGCGCCGACTTGGCCACCTACCTGCAGGCGCGCAGCGATGCCGATCGGCAGTACGACCTGCCGTTCAACTTCCGCTCCACGCCGGAGCTGATTGCTTCCCTCAACTTGCTGTTTGCCCGCCCGCAGCCGTTTGCCGAAGAGGGCCTGAACTATCCGCCGGTCAGCGCCGGCAAGAAAGCCCGCGCGCAGCTGGTGCTGCCGGCGCAGGACGGCAGTGCGCCGCTGGGCCTGGTCTGGCTCGGTGACGAGGGGCTGAACAAGGCCAAGGCCGGTGAGCTGGCCGCGCTGGACACGGCGCGGCGGATTGCCGGACTGCTGGCGGCCAGCGCCAACGGAATGGCTTACTTCGAAGACGATGGCGATAGAAAGCCGCTTAAAGGCGGCGATATCGCCGTGCTGGTCAGCAACCACCGTGAGGCCGCCAGCGTCGCCAGTGAGCTGGCCGCACGTGGCGTGCCCAGCGTGCGCCGGGGCCGCGATAGCGTGTGGCGCAGCGAGGAGGCGGCCGAACTGGCGGCGGTGCTGGCCGCCTATGCCGAGCCGGGTCGCGAAGGCGTGCTGCGCTATGCCCTGGCCACCCGCTTGCTGGGCCGCGATGCCGCGCAGATCGCCCGCTGCCAGGATGACGAGCGCGCCTGGGACGCCGAGCGTGCCGCCGCCGAGCAGTATCACCAGCTGTGGCAACAGCAGGGCTTCATGCGGGTGTTTCGTGCCTGGCTCGATCAGGAGCAGGTCGCCGAGCGCCTGCTGGCCGGCCTCGACGGCGAGCGCCGCCTGACCAATCTGCTGCACCTGGCCGAATTGCTGCAGGCCGAGAGTCTGCAGCGTCCCGGCCTGGAAGCACTGCTGGCCTGGTTCCAGGCCCAGCGCGGCAGCGAGGGTGCCGGTGAAGACGCCCTGCTGCGCCTGGAAAGCGATGCCGAACGGGTGCAGATCGTCACCATCCACACCTCCAAGGGCCTGGAGTACCCGCTGGTGTTCTGCCCCTTTCTGTGGGACGGCCGCCTGCTGGGCAAACACACCGACACCGCGCGCTGCCACGACGAACACGGCCAGCCGCTGCTCGACCTCGGCAGCGAGCGCCTGGACGAACGCCTGCAAGCGGCGAGGCGCGAGACCTTCGCCGAGAAACTGCGCCTGACCTACGTGGCCCTGACCCGTGCGCGTGACCGCCTGTGGCTGCACTGGGGCCCGGCCGCGCTGCCCAAACCGAAGAAGGATGGCAGCCTGCCGGACGAGGGTCTGCACAGCAGCGCGCTGGCCTGGCTGCTGCACGGCCGCCATCTGCCAGGCGACGATGCCCTGGGCGAACTGGCTGGCTATCTCAGCGGCAAGGAAGGCCCGGTCCTGGCGGCCGAGGTGGACGCCCTGGCGGCAGCCAGCGACGGGCTGATCACTCGCCAGCCACTGTTGCAGGAAGAGGCCGGCGGTATCGGCGAAGGCCGTGCCCAGGCGCCGCAGGCGCTGCAGCCGTTCAACCGCAGCCTGCACAGTGCCTGGCGCATCGGCAGCTTCTCCGGTCTGGCCGCCGGCATGCACATGGAGGCGCCGGACCGCGACCACCTGGCCATGCCGGATGCCAGCGAGCCGGGCACCGGCTTCTTCGCCTTCCCTCGTGGCGCCCGCGCCGGTACCTGCCTGCACGCCATTCTCGAAGACTGGGTGCGTGGTAAAGGCAGTCTGGAGCAGCTGGTGCCGAGCGGTTTGCAGGCGCACGGTATCGATGCCGAGACCTGGAGCGAGGTCGCCACCACGCACCTGCAGGCGGTGCTGGACAGCGATCTCGACGGCCAGGGCCTGAGCCTGGCGGCGCTCGACCCGGCGCGACGCCTGCCCGAGCTGGGCTTTACCTTCCCGGTCGAGAACCTGGACGTCGAACGTCTGCGTGCACTGCTCGCCGACCCGGCGCACGCCCTGCCGCTGCCGATGCGCCAGGCTGTCGAGCGCCTGCACTTCGACCAGCTCAAGGGCTTCCTCAAGGGCTTTATCGACCTGACCTTCGAGCATCAGGGGCGCTGGTACATCCTCGACTACAAGTCCAACTGGCTCGGCCCGACCGCCGAGCACTACGGTGCCGAGCGCCTGGAACAGGCCATCGCCGGCGAGCATTACTACCTGCAGTACCTGATCTACCTGGTGGCGCTGCGGCGTTTCCTGCGCAATCGCCTGGCCGGTTTCACCGACGCGCAACTGGGCGGCGCCTACTACCTGTTCCTGCGCGGCATGCCGCAGGCCGGGGTGTACTTCGCCCGGCCCAGCGACAGCCTGCTGGATGCGCTGGACCGACTGTTTGCGGAGGGCCACTGATGGGCTGCATGGTGGGCAACAATCCCGTAGGAGGGGCTTTGGCCGCGATCCAGGCCACGCAAGAGCGTCGCGGGCAAGCCCCCTCCTACAGCGGCGCTGCTGTTTGTGGGAGCGGCTTTAGCCGCGATGGCGGGCTTTCGCGGCTAAAGCGGTGTGCCGCCCAGCCGCTCCCACACAAGATCTCTGCGCCAAGGGAGGCCGCATGCCGCTGACCGACCTGCCCCTCGGCCCCCTGGAGCGCGCCCTGCTCGACAGCCTGCGCCGGCTCGAACCCACTGCTCAGGAGGCCGTGCTGGCCTGCGCCGCGCTGTGCTGCGAGGCGCTGGGCAAGGGCGATGTGTGCCTGCCCCTGGCGCGCGTCGCTGGCCGCCGCCCCTGGCCGGAATTCGACTTTGCCCTGCCTGCCTTGAGCGAACTGAGCGCCCTGCTGCAAGGCTCGGCCCTGGTCGCCGAATCCGCTGGCTTTGCGCCGTTGATCCTCGATGGCGAGCGTCTGTACCTGGCCCGCTACCAGGCCTACGAGCAGCATCTGGCCGAGCGTCTGTTGAGCATGTCTGCCGAGCGCCCAGCGGTAGACGAGGCCATCCTGACCGAGAGCCTGACCCGCCTGTTCGCCTTCAACCAGCAGCAACCGGACTGGCAGCGCCTGGCTGCCGCCCAGGCCGTGCGCCGCCGGCTGGCGGTGATCTCCGGCGGCCCCGGCACCGGCAAGACCACCACCGTGGTGCGCCTGCTCGCCGCGCTTCTCGAACAACCCGGTGGCGACAGACTGGCCATCGGCCTGGCCGCCCCGACCGGTAAGGCGGCGGCGCGCATGGCCGAGGCCATTCGCAATGCCAAGGCCGAGCTGCCGCTGGCCGATCACCTCAAGGCGCTGTTGCCGGAAGAGGCGCGCACCCTGCACCGCCTGCTCGGCAGCCGGGGCGACAGCCCGGCGGTGCGCCACGACGCGGCGCGGCCGCTGGCGCTGGACGTGCTGGTGGTGGACGAGGCATCGATGGTCGACCTGGCGCTGATGGCCAAGCTGGTAGACGCCTTGCCGCCGGGCGCGCGGCTGATCCTGCTCGGCGACAAGGACCAGCTCGCCGCCGTGGAAGCCGGCGCGGTGTTCGCCGAGCTGTGCGAGGGCCGGGGCTTCGACGCCCAGGCCGCCGCCGAGTTGCAGCGCATTACCGGGCAGACGGTGCCGGTCGAGGCACCCCGCTCGGCGCTGGGCGACGCCGTGGTGCTGCTCACCCACAGCCACCGTTTCGCCGGCGACAGCGGCATCGGCGAACTGGCGCGGCGGATCAACACGGGCAATGCCGCCGGCACGCTCAACCTGCTCAAGGAAGATCGCCCCGACCTGCGCTGGCAGTCCCAACCGACCCAGGCGGCCCTGCTGGAACGCCTGGAGCAGGGCTATCGGCCCTACCTGCAGGCGGCGCGCCAGGGTGATCCGGCGACGGCTTTCGCTGCCTTCAATGCCTTCCGTGCGCTCACCGCGCAGCGCGAGGGGCCCTGGGGCGTCAGTGGTCTCAACGAGGCGCTGGAGGCACGCATCAAGCGTCGCTATTCGCTGGCCGAGCGCGAACGCTGGTACCCCGGCCGCGCGGTGATGGTGCGACAGAACGACTATGCGCTGGGCCTGTTCAACGGCGATATCGGCCTGTGCCTGGCCGGCGAGCATGGCTTGCGAGTCTTCTTCGAAGGCGAGGACGGCTTCCGCGCCTTCGCCCCGGCGCGCTTGCCCAGCCACGACAGCGCCTTCGCCATGACCGTGCACAAGAGCCAGGGCTCGGAATTCAGCGAAGTGCTGCTGGCCCTGCCGGAAAGCCCCAGCCCTTTGCTGACCCGCGCGCTGTTCTACACCGGCATCACCCGCGCCAAGCACCAGGTGGAAATATGGGGCCTGCCGGCGCGCCTGAGCGAAGCGGTAAACACCAAGGCCGAGCGCGCGGCGGGGCTGGCCGAGCGATTGGGTGTGACAGCGCCCGTGCCGGTCAACTCGCTGCCGATCGTTGGCTCGCGCGACAACCAGCTCGACCTGTTCTGACGGCAAGGCTGTGACCTGTTGCCGGACACGAGCAGGTCATGAGATGGAAATCGGCCACACGGTTGCATCTGCCCGCCCGCTCGCGAAGAATGCGCCAAGCCCTGCCGGCCGTGGCGCCGGTGCATGATGGATTGCACACCGATCGCAAGGAGTTGTTCATGTTCAGCCGCCTGGCCAATGTCTTCAAAGGCATCCTTTCCTTGTTCATCAAGGACCTCGAGCGCAAGAACCCGGAAGCGCTGCTGGAACTGGAGCAGGAGAACCTGCGCAAGCAGATCGCCAACTTCAACCAGGGCCTGGCTGCCCACGCCGGCCTGGCCGAGCGCCTGATGAGCCAGGTGCGCAAGCAGGAGACCGAGGAACGCGAGCTGCATGCGCGCACCACCGCGCACCTGCGTGCCGGCAACAAGTCGGCCGCCGCGCAGAACGCCCTGCGCCTGCAGACCCTGGCCCGCGAGCTGGAAGAGAACCGTCGCCAGCTGGCCCAGGCCGAAGAGACCTACCAGAACCTGACCAAGGCCCGCGAAGTGGCGGTGGCCGCGGCGCGCGCCAAGATCGATGCGCTCAAGGGCGCGATCAACGACCTGCGCATGAAGACCGCCATGGCCGAGATGAACGAGATGGCGGCCGGCATGGTCAGCGAGATCGGCGGCTCCGGCGACACCCTCAACCGCCTGCACGAGATGGTCGAGGAAGACCGCACCAAGGCCGCCGGCCGTGCGCGCATGGCCCGCGACGCCATGGACATGAGTGAAGTGAACCTCAAGGAAGCCGAGATGGACGCCCTGGCCGACCAGGCCCTGGCCGATTTCGCGGCCAAGGAAGGCATCGCCCTGCCGGGCCAGGAAACCAGCGAGGCGCCTGCCGCCACGCGCAGCATGGGCGGCAATCCACAGTCGGAAAGCCAGTAATCCATGACCAGGGAACAGGATGTACCCGCTTGGCTTGACGAACTGCGCCTGGCCTACGAGAGCGGTGCCCACGGCCAGTTCGTGCTGTATGGCAACGTGGCCGACCGCTTTGCCCTGGACGGTCGCCTGGTCAGCCTGACCCGCTATCTGGACGCCAGGCTGCTGGGCACCTTCGACATCGTCTTTCTCTACGACCCGGGCAACGGCCTGAGCCTGCTGCGCGGCGCCGAACGCTTCGCCGAGTGGCCGGCCGCGGCGCAGGTGCAGCCCTGGCCAACCGAGCCGCGCGCGGCGGTGGAGCTGATCAGCCGCTACCTGCGCTATCGCGCCAATCTGCGCGCCCTGGGGCGGGGTGACAACCAGCATGTGGCGGTGATCCTGCGCGGTGCCGACCTGGTGCTGCCGGCCAGTCTGCAGGGCGATTTCGCCACCGCCAGCCTGGCCAGTCTGGTGCGCGACTGGGCCGCCGAACCGCCGTTCAGCGACATGGCTTTCGCCAGCCTGCTGCTGGCCGACAACCTCAACGACCTGCACCCGCTGGTGGCCAACAACCCGCGCATCGACCGCATCCAGGTGCCGCTGCCGGACGTCGCCAGCCTGCAGCAGTGCCTGGCACAGCTGCAGGTCGAGCATCCCCAGGCGTTCGTGGCCGACGACACGGGCGCTGCGCAGGCCCTGGCCGGGGTCAGCCTCAGCGCCCTGGCCAGCCTGGTCAAGCGCCGTGCCCATGAAGGCAAGGTACTGGGCACGCAGGACTGGACCGAGGCGAAGAAGGAGCTGGTCGAGGCCGACAGCAGTGGCCTGGTCGAATTCATCGAGTCCGCACGCACTCTCGACGACTACCACGCCCAGGATGCGCTGAAGACCTGGCTGCGCCAGGACATGGCGCTGTGGCAGGCCGCCGACCTGCGCGCTCTGCCCAAGGGCTACATCTTTTGCGGCCCGGTGGGCACCGGCAAGACCTACCTGGTCGAGTGCCTGGCCGGCGAGGCCGGCGTGCCGGTGGTCAAGCTGAAGAACTTCCGCGACCGCTGGGTCGGCTCCAGCGAAGGCAACCTGGAGAAGATCTTCCGTCTGATCCGTGGCCTCGGCCGTTGCATCGTGTTTATCGACGAAGCCGACCAGGCCCTCGGCAAACGCGAGGGTGGCGGCAGCGATGGCGGCCTGTCCGGGCGCATCTATTCGATGATCGCCCAGGAGATGGGCGCCGCCGACAACCGCGGCAAGGTGATCTGGATTCTCGCCTCGTCACGCCCGGACCTGATCGAGGTCGACCTCAAGCGCCCCGGCCGCGTCGATGTGAAGATTCCTCTGCTGCCGACCACCACGGCCGAAGAAAGCGCGGCCCTGCTCAAGGCCATGCTCAAGCGCTTCGACCTCAAGCTCGAGCGCGCCGACCTGCTCAAGCTCGACCTGCCGCTACTGCTGACGCCGGGCGCCGCCGAGGCGCTGGCGGTCAAGGTCTATCGCCAGGTGCGCACCGCCAAACAGTCGGCGCTGGCAGCGCTGAAGCAGTGCCTGCTGGGCTATCAGCCGCCGGTGTCGGCACAGGTCCTGCGCTTCCAGATGGCCATCGCCATCCGCGAGGCCACCGACGCGGCCTTCGTGCCCGAATCGCTGCGCGCGCTGGGCCAGGAGGGTGTCGGCCCATGAACAACCTGCGTTATCTGTGGGCGGCCTTCAATGCCCGCACGCTGGGCATGCCGCTGCCGCTGAACTGGTTTGGCCTGGCCGCGTTCGGCCTGCTCGGGGCGTTTGTCAGCCCCGGTTTCTGGGTGCTCGGCGGTGGACTGGAAGTGGCCTACCTGGCGCTGCTGGCGAGCAATGCGCGGTTTCGTCGGGTGGTGGACGCCGACGAGGTGCCGCTTGACCCTGCGGCGGATCGTTACGAAAACCTGCTGAGCCTGCTCGATGCGGCGCAGCAGCAGCGCCAGCAGCGCATCGAGGGGCGCGCCCGCGAGGTGCTGCAGCTGCTTTCGCGCTCGCCGCTGATGAGTGCTCACGCCGACAGCCTGGAGCAACTGGTGTGGCTCAACCTGCGCCTGCTGGTGGCCGGCCAGGCACTCAGCGTGGTGGTCGACACTGCCGCCAAGGACAGCGCCGAGCTGCAGCGCCAGGAAGACCAGATCGACCTGCGCATGACGGCCAGCGACCTCGCGGATGATTTGCGCCGCAGCCTGGAGCAGCAGAAGCAGGTGATCGACGCCCGCCAGGCGGCACATGCCGAGGGTGTGCGGCGCAAGGAACATGTGGACGCCGAACTGCAGCGCATCGAGCAGCAGATCGCCCTGATCCGCGAGCAGACTTTGCTGGCCACCGATGAAGAGCAGGTCGGCGTGGCGCTCAATGCGCTGACCTCGTCGTTCAACGAGGCGAGCAACTGGCTGAACAGCCAGCGTGACCTGCTCGGCGTACTTGAACTGAATGACACACACAGCCTGCCGCGCTACGTGCTGCAGGGCAAAAGCAAAAAAACAGCCACGGCCGAATCGGCCGGACACTGATTGGCGCGCGCTTGCCGCCACTGACAGGGAGACACGTCATGCCTTCAATTCTTTCCCGGCTCCGCCAGCGTGGCAGTGCCGCCGGCAAACTGCTGACCATAGTGCTGGTGCTCGGCCTGCTCGGTCTCGGTGGCTGGCTGGTGAGCAAGGACATGCTCAAGAACAATCCGGACAGCCCATTGGCCTCGCTGAGCAACAAGGTCAGCAGCGCCAACCTGCCGACGCCCAGCGAACCGGTGGTCGGCACGCCCAAACTGCAGTCCGCCGCGCCCTACGAGATGAAGAACAACATCATCGACGTCGACATCAGCGAGTACGCCGGTTACGGCGGCCTGATCCTCGCCAACGGTGGCCTGGAGCCGAACCCGGAGTCCTTCTTCGCCAAGCAGTACGGTTTCCAGCTGCGCCTGAGCAAGGGTGAGAGCGAAGAGTGGTCGGCACTGAACAACGGCCAGTTGGCGGCGGTGGCCACCACGGCCGACGTGTTGGCGGTGCTCGGTCGCCAGTTCGATGTGACGGTACCGGCACAGATCGCCTTCTCCCGTGGCGCCGACCAGGTGGTGGTCGACAGCGGTATCGCCAGCGTCAACCAGCTCAAGGGCAAGGTGCTGGCCGGCACCCAGTTCAACGAGAGCGAATTCTTCATCCGCTACCTGGCGTCCGAGGCCGGGGTGCCGGTCAAGGTGCTGCGTGACCTGGACAGCCGTCCGGCGCCGAACGAGCTGGGTCTGGTGTTCTATGACGATGCCTTCGTCGCCTGCGATGCCTATGCCGCCGAGCTGCAGGGCAACCGCCGCCTGAACGGCTGCGTCGGCTGGTCGCCGCGTACCGACCAGGTGGTGGAAGAGGCCGCCGGCAAGGCCAAGATGCTGGTCTCCAACCGCAACCTGCTGGTGGTGGCGGACATCCTGGTGGTCAACAAGGGCTTCGCCACGGCCCACCCCGAGGTGGTCAAGGGCCTGGTGCACGGCCTGCTCGAAGGCAACCGCCAGCTGCGCGACAACCCGCAGGCCAATGCCGGCGTGGTGGCCAAGGCCTTCGGCTGGACCGAGGCGGAAACCCTCGACGAGCTGAGCAAGGTGCACCTGAGCAACCTGCCGGAAAACCTGGCCTTCTTCGATGGCAGCATCGACTCGGCCGGCTCCTTCCAGGGCATCTTCCAGTCTTCGGTGCTGGCTTACGGCGCGCTGATCAAGAACCCGGCCGACCCGGCCCGCTTCGCCGATCTGCAGTACCTCAAGGCGCTGGAGCAGAGTGGCCAGTTCAAGGGCCAGAGCATCGCTATCGCGCCGATCCGCACCACCGGCAAGGTCGCCCTGGAAGGCGACGCGCTGCTGAGCAAGGACATCCGCTTCTTCTTCGAGGCCAACTCGGCCGAGCTGGACAAGCAGGCCAAGGAGAACCAGGAGTACCTGGACACCATCAAGAAATTCCTCCAGGTCAGCCCCGGCTCCGTGGTGCTGCTGCGTGGCCACGTCGACAACGGCATGGTCGCCGACTTCGAGCGCCAGGGCGGCGCCGGTCTGGTACGCAGCATGGCGCTGAAGGCCATGGAGCTGTCGCGCCAGCGCGCCCTGGCAGTCAAGGAGGCCCTGCTGGCCCGCCATCCCGGGATTAAGGAAGACCGCATCGAACTGGTCGGCCGCGGCTGGGAAGAGCCGGTGAGCCAGGACGGCGAGCAGAACCGCCGTGTCGAGGTGCAGTGGTTCACCCTGGAATGACGATTCGAGGCTGACTCCCCTCGGAGTGAATACCTGGACAGAAGACACCGGCCCGTAGCCGGTGTCTTTCTTTGTCATGCCCATCGATCTATTGGCGCGCATCTCGCGCTACGGCCCAGGCGAACCTTGGTCGGCAGGATTCAGCTTGCCGAAATAAATAGGGGGGGATTGCATGACGCGCAGCATCGGCCTAGGATTCGCGCCTTCTTCCCTCAACCGACAGCAAAGGAGGCACATCATGCAACAGCTGATTACCCTTTGCAGGTCGCGTCTGGTCTGATTCTCTCCGCCGCTTTTGCTGCGGCGCGCTTCACCCGGCCCGGTCCTGCCACTTCCCAACCTTTTCGTTTCAACCCATAGGGATTGGACCATGGGCAATTGCATCCGCAATCTGTCCGACGGCATCGTACTGATTGCCGCGGACGACACCTGGATCGAAGGCAAAGCGATCCAACAACTTGAAACCACCGCTCGCCTGCCGGGCATGCAGCGGGTGGCCGGTATGCCGGACCTGCATCCGGGGCGCGGTTACCCGGTCGGCGCAGCATTCTTTTCCATTGATCGCCTGTATCCGGCGCTGGTCGGCAACGATATCGGCTGCGGAATGGCGTTGTGGCGCACCGATATTCCGACGGCCAAGCTGCACCTGGACAAGCTGGAGAAGCGCCTGGGTAACCTCGATGCGCCGCTCGGCGAGTACTGGGCCGACACGGTCTCCGCCTTCGGCCTGCCGCCCTGCGGCCACGAGCGCTCGCTGGGCACCATTGGCGGCGGCAACCACTTCGCCGAGCTGCAGCAGCTCGATCTCAGCTATGACGACGAGGCACTGGAACGGCTCGGCATCACCCGCAACCGCCTGCTCCTGCTGGTGCACAGTGGCTCGCGCGGGCTGGGCGAGGCGATCCTGCGCGAGCAGGTTGAGCTGTTCGGCCATGCCGGGCTGGAGGCCGCTAGTGCGGCCTGCACGCATTACCTCGCACGCCACGACGGCGCCTTGCGCTTCGCCGAGGCTAATCGGCAACTGATCGCCCGGCGCATGCTGGAGCGCCTGCGCGCCGACGGCGAGGCGCTGCTGGACGTGAACCACAACCTGGTGTCGCCAGCCCGTATCGCCGGCAGGGACGGCTGGCTGCACCGCAAGGGTGCCACGCCGGCCGACCAGGGGGTGATGGTGATTCCCGGTTCGCGTGGCGACTTCAGCTACCTGGTCGAGCCACTGGCTGACGAACGTAGCTTGCTGTCCCTGGCTCACGGCGCCGGGCGCAAATGGATGCGCAGCGAGTGCAAGGAGCGCCTGGCGCCGCGCTACAGCGTCGAGCAACTGGCCCGCACTGCGCTGGGCAGCCGGGTGATCTGCGCCGACCGGGCGCTGATCTACGAGGAGGCGCCGGAGGCCTACAAGGCCATCGACTCGGTGGTAGGCGCCCTGCGCGAAGCCGGACTGGTACGGGTGCTGGCGCGGTTAAAGCCGGTGCTGACCTACAAGACGCGGGGAGGGTGCTGCTGATGATCCTTCTGCAACTATCGGCAGGGCAGGGGCCCGAGGAATGCGCGCTGGCGGTGGCCAAGGCGTTACGGCGACTGATCACGGAAGCCGAGTTGGTGCGGGTTGGCGTGTGTGTGCTGGAGGAAGAGGCCGGCCCGCAGCGTGGCACGCTACGTTCTGTGCTCTTGGCACTGCAAGGAGAGAGGGCCGAGGAGCTGGCCGCAACCTGGAATGGTCCGCTGCAATGGATCTGCAGCAGCCCCTACCGACCCACCCATGGGCGCAAAAACTGGTTCTTTGGTGGTGCGTTGTTTGCGCCGCCGGCGGCGAGCCTGGAAAGCGAAATTCGCTTCGAAACCCTGCGCTCTTCCGGGCCCGGTGGCCAGCACGTCAATACCACCGACTCGGCGGTACGTGCCACGCATCTGGCCAGTGGTATCAGTGTCAAGGTGCAGAGCGAGCGTAGTCAGCATGCCAACAGACGCCTGGCGCTAATGTTGATTGCCAGGCGCTTGGCCGAGCGCGCGGAACAGGCCGACGACCGGCTGCGAGCCGAGCGGCGGCTCCGCCATCACCAGTTGGAGCGAGGTAATCCACGGCGGATTTTTCGCGGCGAACGCTTTATCGAGTGAATGGAAAACGGGGCCAGTCGGCCCCGTTTTTCTGTGTACTCAGCCGGCCTTACTCGCCCGGCATCTCTTTGCGCAGCTTCACCGGTTCGCTCTGCTTGCGCCCACGGGCGCCGCGCATGCGGATGTTCAGCGCTTCCACGGCCAGGGAGAAGGCCATGGCGAAGTAGACGTAGCCCTTCGGTACATGCACTTCGAAGGCTTCGGCGATCAGCACGGTGCCGACCACCACCAGGAAAGACAGGGCCAGCATCTTCAGCGACGGGTGCTTGTCGATGAAGGCGCTGATGCTGCCGGCGGCCAGCATCATCACCAGCACGGCGACGATGATCGCGGCGACCATGACCGGTACGTGGTCGACCATGCCGACGGCGGTGATGACCGAGTCCAGGCTGAAGACGATGTCGATGATGGCGATCTGGATGATGGTGCCGATGAAGTTGCGGGCGGCGCCGCTGGCCGGCGTCTGCTCGCTGTCATCCTCGCCTTCCAGGCTGTGGTACATCTCGCTGCTGCTTTTCCACAGCAGGAACAGGCCGCCGAAGAACAGGATCAGGTCGCGCCCCGAGATGCCCTGGCCGAACAGCTCGAACAGGTCGTTGGTCAGGCGCATGATCCAGGCGATCGACAGCAGCAGGGCGATGCGGGTGACCATCGCCAGAGCCAGGCCGAACAGGCGGGTACGTGCCTGCAGGTGTGGCGGCATGCGCCCGACCAGGATGGCGATCATGATGATGTTGTCGATGCCGAGGACGATTTCCAGGGCAGTCAGGGTCAGAAAGGCAACCCAGATTTCGGGGTTGGTCAGCCATTCCATGTGGGCGTCCTCGGGTTGGGGCGCGCGATTCTAGCGCCGCCCCGGATGGAAAGCTGTACCGGGCCGACGCGATATTGTGTGGCCAAATAATGCAGGCGGGTGTCAGCCCACCAGCAGGCTCATCACCAGCGGCAGGGTAGCCGCCGCCAGCAGGGTCTGCAGGGTGATGATGCCGGCCATCAGGTGGCTGTCGCCGCCCAGCTGGCGGGTCAGCACATAGGCGGTGGGCGCGGTGGGCAGGGCGAAGAACAGCACCAGCACGCTGCTTTCCAGCGCCGGCAGGTGAAGCAGCCGGGCCACGGCGAAGGCCAGTGCCGGCATGGCCAGCAGGCGCAGGGCACAGTTCCAGGCCAGGGCGGCCTTCTCGCCGCTCAGCTCCTGCGGGCGCAGGGCCGCGCCGACGCAGAGCAGGCCGAGCGGTAGGCTGGCTGCGGCCAGCAGGCCGAGAAGACGGTCGCTGCCACCCGGCAGGCCGATGCCGCTGAGGTTGACCAGCACGCCAGCCAGGCAGGCGAGAATCAGCGGGTTCTTCAGTACCGGCACCAGCAGGCCGCGGGCGCTGACGCCGCGATCTGCCGACAGCGACCAGACCGACAGCACATTGACCGTCGGCACCATCAGCGCCAGCAGCAGCGCGGACAGCACCAGGCCCGGCTTGCCATGCAGGCTGCCGACGGCGGCCAGGCCGAGGTAGGTGTTGAAGCGCAGGATGCCCTGGCTGAAGGCACCGAAACGCCCGGCCGGCCAGCCGCGCAGGCGGCGCACCAGCAATAGGCCGAGCCAGGCCGCACCGAGGCCGCAGAGTACGGCCAGGGCCAGGCGCGGCAGTGCCGGGTTGTCCAGCGGTGCGGTGGCCAGGCTGCTGAACAGCAGGGCGGGAAACAGGATGAAGTAGTTGAGGCGCTCGGCTGCGGGCCAGAAGGCTTCGCCGGGAAAATTCCAGCGGCGCAGGCAGTAGCCGCCGACGATCAGGGCGAACAGGGGCCAGAGGGCTTGCAGAAGAGTGGTCACGGCGGCTTCCAGGCGCAAAGCCGCCATCTTGGGCAAAAGCGTGCCGGCACGCTAGGGTGAGAAGGCCAATCAGGAGGCCGACCATGGTCGAATCGAATACCGGTGGCTGCCATTGCGGCCGCCTGCGCTACCGCATCGATGCGCCGCTGCGCGATATCGCCCATTGCCATTGCTCGATCTGCCGGCGCACCAGCGGGGGGATCGTCACCACCTGGCTGACGGTGCCGCTGGCCGGCTTTCACTGGACGCGGGGCACGGCGGCCGCCTATGCCTCCTCGCCCAGCTGCATCCGCTACTTCTGCAGCCAGTGTGGCTGCCATCTGGTGCTGTTCACCAGCCTCAGCCCGGACAGCCTGGACATCACCGTAGCCAGCCTCGATCACCCCGAGCGGGCGCCGGCCGACCGGCATATCTGGGTCAGCAGCCGCCTGCCCTGGCTGCACCTCGACCCGCAGTTGCCGGAAGAGGACGAGGAAGCGCTGTGATCACCAGAACGCCACCACCAGCGCCAGCGTGGCCAGGGTCAGCAGCAATGCGCCCAGGCGCACGAACCGCGACAGCCGCGCCCCCTGGCCCTGCGCCGCACTGGCCAGCTGCGCGGCAGAGGGCCGGTCGGCGTCCGGCAGGTACTGGCAGGCGAGGATCGCGACCAGGCTGAAGGCGAACAGCAGGCCGGCGACTATGGTGAAGTGCAGCTGATGCCAGCCGAGCTGGGCGGCGGTGAACACCGCAGCGGAGAACAGGTGCCCGGCGATCACGCCGCGCCAGGCGGCACGGGCACCAATACGGCGACTGCACAGGGCGAGGGCGAAGACGGCCACCAGCGGCGGGGTGACGTAGGCGAAGGCCTGTTGCAGGTAGGCGAATAATCCGGGGAAGTGGTCGATGGCCGGCGCCCAGGCCGCTGCCAGGCACATCAGGATCAGTGTGCTGTAGCGGCCCCAGCGCGCCAGTTGTTGCGGGTCCATGCCGGGGCGGTGGGGCTGGACGAAGTCGACCATCAGCAGGGTCGAGGCCGAGTTGAGGGTCGAGTCGACGCTGGACATGATCGCCGCCAGCAGCGCGGCGAGCATCAGCCCGGCCAGGCCCGGCGGGGCGAACTCGGCGATCATTCGCGGGAACACGGTGTCGGCGCGCTCCAGGTCGCTGAACAGTGCCGCCGCCATGGCGCCGGGCAGGACCATGAGAAACAGCGGCAAGAGTTTCAGCGCCGCCGCCAGCAGCGCGCCACGGGCGGCCGCTTCGGCGCTGCGTGCACCGAGCAGGCGCTGGGCCACGTACTGGTTCATGGTCCAGTAGTAGAAACCGAGGATGGGCAGGCCGATCAGGGTGCCCAGCCACGGCAGCGCGGGGTCGTCCAGCGGGCGGATCAGCGACAGGTGATCCGGCTCCAGGCGGGCCGTGACCTGGCTCCAGCTGAAGTCGAACTGGGCGAATACCAGCACGCTCAGCACCAGCGAGCCGATTAGCAACACCAGGGCCTGCAGCACGTCGGTGTAGGCCACCGCGCGCAGACCGCCGGCGGTGGTGTAGAGCCCGGCGAACAGGGCCAGGGCGGCGCAGGTCGGCACCAGCTCCAGGCCCGGAATGAAGAGCATCAGGACCAGCGCCCCGGCGTACAGGCTGCCCGCGGTATCCAGCACCACGCTGAGGAACAGCGAGGTCGCCGACAGATACTTGCGCAGGCGGGCGTCGAAGCGCCGTTCGAGCATTTCCGGCACCGTGGTCAGGCGTTGGCCGATGAACAAAGGGGCGACGAACAGGGCGCTGAACAGCAGTACCAGTGCGGCCATCCACTCGTAGTTGGCCACCGAGATGCCGTGTTCCCAGGCGGCGCCGGGCAGGCCGATCAGGGTAGTGGAGGAGATGTTCGAGGCGAACAGGGAGAGGCCGATGACGGGCGGGCCGAGGCTGCGGCCGGCGAGAAACAGTTCGTCCAGGTCCGGCGCGCGTCGGGTGACGCGCACGCAGAGTACGACGACGATCAACAGGTAGAACGCGACGATGACGTAATCGAGATCGGCGAGAACAGGCACCCTTTCTCCTCGGTCCGGTTAGCGGAACCAGAGGGTATAGCATCCATGGCCGCCGGTTTGAACCCCGGGCATGGCATGCGTCGCTCAGGGCAGGAGCAGGCCGCCGCTGCGTTCGTGGACCTGACGCAGGTGCGCGCCGATGGCCTTGAGGTTGCGTTCGCCGGCCTCTACCTCGGCCAGAAGCTCGGGCGCCAGCAGGTTGCGCACCTCCTTGTCCAGGGCATCGCTGAGCTGGCGCAGGCGTACCTGACGCGTGCTGCTCTCGGTCTCCAGTGTCTGCCACTCGCCGGGTTGCGGCAGGCCGTAACCGGCATCCAGCAGCTCCGCCGGGCGACTGAGGAAACCGCTGTTGTCGAGGATCTGGCGCAGGGTGTTGTCGGCGTTGCTGAAACGCTGGTCCTGGGGATCGCCGCGGGCGCTGAGGTAGCGCTGCTTGAGCTGTTCCTGGGCCAATAGCAGCTGGCGACGCAGGGCCGCCTGTTCGAGCAGCAGCAGGGCCGCGCTGGCGCGCAGGTCGGCTTGCGCGATCCAGGGTTGGCGCTGCGCGGCCGGCAGCGCCAGCCAGTCCTCGACCTGTTCCTGGGCAATCGGCAGGCGCTCGCGCAGTACGCTGAACATGGCCTGGTAGCGCTCGCGGAAGGAGTCGAAGCGATAGCCTAGGCGCAGTGCCTCGCGCGGGTCGTCGAGCACGCTGCGGTCGGCCAGGCCGCGTCCGACCAGCAGGTCGAGCAGGCCGTTGGGCATGATGCTGTCCAGCGCCTGCAGCTCTGGGCGGGCGCTGCCGCTGCGCAGCAGCTTGAGGGTTTCCACCGCGCAGTTGTTGGAGAGGAACCAGTAGTCGCCGTCGTAGCTCCAGTGCTGCTCGGCGGCACGCGCGACCAGTCGTTCCAGCTGATCGCGGTCGAGCCGCAGCGGTACCGAAGCCAGGCTGCGTAGCTCGACCTTGGTGTATTCCTCGATCACCTGCTCCAGCGGCAGGATGAACAGGCGCGAGGGGTAGGCGCCCATCAGGCCGTCCCAGCTGGACAGCTGCACATCACCGACGAAGGCGCGGTACGACAGCACCAGGTGCTGGTCGAGGTCCAGGCGGCAGGCCGGGCCGCGGGGCCGGCCCGGAGCGCAGATCACCAGGCGCAGCATGCTGTGGCCCCAGCGGCTGGCCCACTGGTTGTTGGCTTCGGCCAGCAGGTAGTCGACCTCGTAGACCCGCTCCGGGTCGAGCTGGCCCAGCGGCTGGCGGGCGAAGTCGCGCCCGGCGTTGAGGTAGGGATAGCTGCCGGCGCAGTCGGACTGATTCGCCGGTTGCCAGGCGAAGTGTTCGCGCAGGTAGCGCTGCAGGCTGGGGCGACGACAGGCATAGCTGGGGTCGAGGAGGAAGTACTCCATGTTCACCGCGATGAACTCACGCGGGTTGCTCAGCTCATAGCCATCCGGGCTGCGCGCCACCTGACCGTTACCCGCCTCACGCTGGCCGCGCTTGCCGACGGCCTGCTGCCAGCCGGCCAGGTCGAGCAGGCGTGGGTCGTCGCTGAGGCTGAAGCGCCGCGCGGTCTGCCCACGGCATTCTTCGCGCAGGCCGACCGGGCCGCTGCGCGCCAGGTCGATCTTGCAGCGTTGCTGCAGGCGCCGCTCGGCCTGCGGCCACAGGCGCGCGCGGTCGTACAGGTGGGTCAGTTCATGCAGCACGGTGGCCAGCACCTCTCGGCGCAGGCTGCCGTGGCTGCGGCCGTTGTCGGCCTCGGCCTGCGCCGGGTCGAGCAGTTGCGGCAGCAGACGGGCGTTGAGGCTGAGGGCATCGAGGCGGGTGATGCGCCCATAGGCATCGGAGGGCAGATCGTCCGACCAGTGCACCCTGACCTTGCGATCCAGGCGCTGGATAAAGCTTGGCGGCAGATGCGCCTGGGCTTGGTCGAGCAACGCTTGGCTGGCCTGGCGCTCGGCTGGGTTCAGGCCAGCGTCATCCAGGCTCAGGCGTAGCCCGGCCTGGGCGCCACCACCCAGCAGGAGGAGCGCCGCCAGCCACGCGGCGCGGGCTCTCACAGCGCGAGAATGGCTTCGGCCAGTTGCAGGTCGGACGCCTGGCGCGCTTCCGGCAGGCGCTCGCGCAGGGCGCCGAGGGCGGCTTCCAGTTGTGCGCCGCGTACTTCGCCGGCACTGGCGACGAAACTGGCGGCGTCATCACGGGCGGCGCGCACGACTTTCATGTCCCGCACCGACGTGGTGGTGTCGGAGGTGAAATCGAGGCTGCGATCCAGTGCACGGACGATGATGTTGCTGGTGGCGACCAGGGTCTGGGCCTGGACGCTGGCGGCGCAGAGGAGGGTGGTGGCGAGGAGGGCGGACAACAGGTTGCGCATGACGGCTCCGGGCGGTCGGGTTGATCGGCGTATTGGACGAGAATGACGGGGTGCAGTTCAAGCACACGGATGCATTCGCTGTGTGCAATGTGGCTTGTGAGCACAAAAAAACCCGGCATGTGCCGGGTTTTTTGTGGGACGGAGCAGACGTCTTACTCGACCGCCTTCACCATGTCCTCGATGACCTTCTTGGCGTCGCCGAACACCATCATGGTCTTGTCCATGTAGAACAGTTCGTTGTCCAGACCGGCATAGCCGCTGGCCATGGAGCGCTTGTTGACGATGATGGTCTTGGCTTTGTAGGCCTCGAGGATCGGCATGCCGGCGATCGGCGACTTCGGATCGTTCTTCGCCGCCGGGTTGACCACGTCGTTGGCGCCGAGCACCAGCACCACGTCGGTCTGACCGAACTCGGAGTTGATGTCCTCCATCTCGAACACCTGCTCGTAAGGCACTTCGGCCTCGGCCAGCAGGACGTTCATGTGGCCCGGCATGCGGCCGGCGACCGGGTGGATCGCGTACTTCACGGTCACGCCGCGGTGGGTCAGCTTCTCGGCCAGTTCCATCAGCGCGTGCTGGGCACGGGCCACGGCCAGGCCGTAACCCGGGACGATGACCACGGTGTCGGCGTTGGTCAGCAGGAAGGCGGCGTCGTCGGAGGAGCCCGACTTCACGTTGCGTTCCTGCTGGGCGCCAGCCGGGCCGCCGGCGTCGGCATCGGCACCGAAGCCGCCGAGGATGACGTTGAAGAACGAGCGGTTCATCGCCTTGCACATGATGTACGAGAGGATGGCACCGGACGAACCGACCAGCGAACCAGCCACGATCAGCATCGAGTTGTTCAGCGAGAAGCCGATACCGGCGGCAGCCCAGCCCGAGTAGCTGTTCAGCATCGACACCACGACCGGCATGTCGGCACCGCCGATCGGGATGATGATCAGCACGCCGATGACGAAGGCCAGGGCCACGACTACGGCGAAGGCGGTGATGTTGCCGGTGAAGGTGAAGTACAGGCCCAGGGCCAGGATCGCCAGGCCGATGACCAGGTTGACCATGTGCTGGCCCTTGAACACCACCGGGGCGCCCTGGAACAGGCGGAACTTGTACTTGCCGGACAGCTTGCCGAAGGCGATCACCGAACCGGAGAAGGTGATGGCACCGATGGCCGCACCGAGGAACAGCTCCAGGCGGTTACCGGCCGGGATGGCGTCGCCCAGGGCATGCACGATACCCAGGGACTGCGGCTCTACCACGGCGGCAATGGCGATGAACACGGCAGCCAGGCCGATCATGCTGTGCATGAAGGCGACCAGTTCCGGCATCTTGGTCATTTCCACGCGCTTGGCCATGATCGAGCCGGCGGTGCCGCCGACCAACAGGCCGACCAGCACGTAGCCCAGGCCCTTGGCGGCGCCGCCCTCGGCCATTTCCGCGCCGAGCTTGAACACCAGGAAGATGGTGGTGACCACGGCGATGGCCATGCCGACCATGCCAAAGGCGTTGCCCTGGCGCGAGGAGGTCGGGTGGGACAGGCCTTTCAGCGCCTGGATGAAACACACCGAGGCGACGAGGTACAGCAGGGTGATCAGGTTCATGCTCATCTTATTTGCCCTCCGCCTTGGCCTTGGGCGCCTTCTTCTTGAACATTTCCAGCATGCGGCGGGTGACCAGGAAGCCACCGAACACGTTGACCGCGGCCAGGGCCACGGCCAGGGTACCCATGGCCTTGCCCAGCGGGGTCACGGTCAGGGCTGCAGCCAGCATGGCGCCGACGATGACGATCGCGGAAATCGCGTTGGTTACCGCCATCAGCGGGGTGTGCAGGGCAGGGGTGACGTTCCAGACCACGTGGTAGCCCACGTAGATGGCCAGCACGAAGATGATCAGGTTGTAGATGCTGGGGGAGATCAGTTCCATCTCTCGACTCCTTAACCGTTCTTGCGTACGACTTCACCGCCGTTGCACATCAGGCAAGCGGCGACGATGTCGTCTTCGAGGTTGAGCTGGAACTGGCCTTCCTTGTCGATCACGAGCTTGAGGAAGTCCAGCAGGTTGCGGGCGTACAGGGCGGAGGCATCCGCCGGCACCAGCGCGGCCAGGTTGGTGTGGCCGACGATGGTCACGCCGTGCTGTACCACCACCTGCTCGGCGACGGTCAGCGGGCAGTTGCCGCCTTGCGCCGCGGCCAGGTCGATGACTACCGAGCCCGGCTTCATTTCGGCAACGGTGGCCTCATGCAGCAGGGTCGGTGCCTTGCGGCCCGGAATCAGTGCGGTGGTGATGACGATGTCAGCCTGCTTGGCGCGCTCGTGCACGGCCTTGGCCTGACGCTCCATCCACGAGGCCGGCATCGGGCGGGCGTAACCACCGACACCCTGGGCGCACTCGCGCTCTTCATCGGTCTCGAACGGTACGTCGACGAACTTGGCGCCGAGCGACTCGATCTGCTCCTTCACGGCCGGACGCACGTCCGAGGCCTCGATCACCGCGCCCAGACGCTTGGCGGTGGCGATGGCCTGCAGGCCGGCGACACCGGCACCGAGGATGAGGATGCGGGCGGCCTTAACGGTACCGGCAGCGGTCATCAGCATCGGCATGAAGCGCGGGTAGTGGTGGGCGGCCAGCAGCACGGCCTTGTAGCCGGCGATGTTGGCCTGCGACGACAGCACGTCCAGGCTCTGCGCGCGGGAGGTACGCGGTGCGGCCTCCAGGGCGAAGGCGGTGACGCCGCGGGCATTCATGCGCGCGATGGTGTCGTTGCAGAACGGGTTGAGCATGCCGACCAGCACAGCGCCGGACTTCATGTGGGCCAGTTCGGCTTCGGTCGGAGCGACCACTTTCAGTACCAGATCGGCACCGAAGGCGGAAGCGTCGTTGCCGATGGTTGCGCCAGCCGCTTCATAGAGGCTGTCCGGGATGCTGGCGCTGACGCCTGCACCGCTCTGGACGGTCACCTGGTGGCCTTGGCCAACCAGTTTCTTGACGGTCTCGGGCGTCGCGGCAACCCGCGTCTCCCCGGCGTGGGTCTCGAGAGGAACACCGATGTGCACTGCAAAATCTCCTGCGTGATCTTTTAGGTGAACCCGCGTACTACGCTGGTAAACGGGCAAAAGGGGATCAGCACAAACCGCCCCACAACAGGGCGGGCGCGGCATTGTGCAGGCGATTGCCGGGGTCATCAAGAATTTCTGAAGCGGCACCGCGGGGTAACTACAAGTCACCAGGTGACCGGTTGTTCTCGTCTTGCCGCGTAAACGGCCGTCATGTCTGGGATGCCGCTGGATTGGGAGTTGGAACAGGGGGCAGAGGTCATCAAGGAGCTGAATGACCGTCTGTCGGTCACAGCTAATGGCGGGGGTGGTGTCGCAAAGCCGACAGACGGAGTCGTTCTTGTAGTCCTCCCGGCAGCCGGACTACCCGGCACCGGGAGGTCGGATTCAGGCCAGGGCCTTGTGTGGGCGGATGCAGGTGGGGCCGGCGCGTTTCTCCACGGCGTCCTGCACGTCCGGGCGCAGGCCGAGGAGGAAGCCCAGTTCGGCGACCACGAACAGCGGGCCGACCACCAGGCCCATCAGGTCGTCGACGAAGGCCGGCTTGCGGCCCTCGTAGTAATGGCCGATGAACTGAATGATCCAGCCCACCACGAACAGGCCCAGGCCTGCGCTCAGCCACAGTGCGGTGGTCTGTTGCGCCAGCGCTGCGCCCGCCCACAGGCTGAGGGCCAGCAGGGTGCCCATCAGCAGGCCGAAGCGCAGGTCCAGGCGCAGATAGAAAATGCTGGCGGCCAGGGCGGTGAGCAATGCCGGCGAGAGCCATAGGCCGGCGATGTCCCAGCCCGGGCGCGACAGCAGCACGGCGACGGCCACGACTATCATGGGGATGCCGATGAAGTGGCTGAAAATATTGCGTCGGTCGCGGTGGTATTCGGCGTACTGGGCGAGATGATCGACGAGGGTTTTCATTGTTATGGTCCTCAGCAAGGCAGGTTGCTGGCATGATCGCGCCAGCTCTCGATGCACGACTGTCAGTTAGGCGACAAAGCCATGTCCGAAGCCCCAACGCACTATCGTTCCCTGCTGGAAAGCGGTCAGTGGTTCAGTCACCTGCCGCCGGCATTGCGCGAGGCCCTGCTGGGCAAGGCGCGCTTGCTCCAGCTCGAGCCGGGCCAGCGCCTGTTCCGTCGTGGCGACCCTCCCTGCGGTCTGTACGCGGTGCTGGAGGGGATGATGCGTGTCGGGGCGGTCGGTCGTGACGGCAAGGAGGCGCTGCTGACCCTGGTCGAGCCGCCCTACTGGTTCGGTGAGATTTCCCTGTTCGACGGCCAGCCGCGTACCCACGATGCCTACGCCGAGGGCGCGACCCGCCTGCTGCAGGTGCCGCAGGCTGCGTTGCTGGCCCTGCTCGCCGCAGAGCCTGGCTACTGGCGCGATTTCGCCCTGCTGATGAGCCAGAAGCTGCGCCTGACCTTTATCGCTCTGGAACAGGTGAGCCTGCTGCCGGCCGCCCAGCGCCTGGCGCAGCGCCTGCTGATGATGGCCGAGGGCTATGGCGAGACCGGTCCGCGCCAGGTGCTGCACCTGGCCCAGGAGCAGCTGGCGCTGATGCTCGGCCTGTCGCGGCAGACCACCAACCAGATTCTCAAGGACCTGCAGGTGCGCGGTGCCCTGCACCTCACCTATGGCGAAATCGAGATCGTCGATCTGGAAACGCTGCGCCAGGCGGCAGGTCTCGATTGATCTTTGCCTGGGCCGCGGCGCTGGCTGGCGGCGGCAGGCTTGGCTGGTGGGTCCGCTTACTCCGCGCGCAGCAGGTGCGCCGGCACGCCGTTGAGCAGCTCGCGGCGCAGGCGCAGCAAGCGGGCGGGTCGTGATTCGAGCAGGGTTTCCAGGCTGCCTTCGACAGGCTGTGCCAACAGCACAGCGCAGAGGTTGAGCACCAGCGCCTCGCGGCTGAACACCCCGCTGCCGAGCTGGTAGAAGGCGGCGATCAACTCGCGCAGCCCTAGCGGCAGACGCCAGCGCATGCGCAGCGCGGAGCCGAAGCCGGAGGCGCGTTGCTTCATGCTGGCGGCAATCTGCCCGTCGCTGAGCTCGCCGCCGGCGTTCTGCCAGTCCTGCAGGCTGCGCAGCAGGGCCAGTTCGCCGATGTTGTGCAGCAGGCCGGCGGTGTAGCACAGCTCATGATCGAGGCGCAGTTGCGCGGCGAGCCAATGGGCCAGTTCGGCGCTGCGTTGGGCTTGTTCGCCCACCTGGCTGGCCAGTGCGGACAGGCGCGGGTCCTGCAGGCGGGCGTTGCGCTGTATTGCCATGCCCAGCACCAGGTTCAGGCTGTGGGCCACGCCCAGGCGCTGCAGGGCCTGGGCCAGGGTCTGGCAAATGCCGCTGCGCTGCTCGGCGGCGCTGTTGGCGGCGGCGATCAGGCGCGCGGTGATCTGCGGGTCGCGTGCGAAATCCCGGGCCAGGGTGCCCAGGTCGCTACTGGCGGCCTGCAGGCAGGCACTGACCGCGTCGCGTACTTCGGCCAGCAGTGGCGCGCCCTGGCCTTCCTCACGCACGTCGTCGAGATACTGCTCCAGGCTTTCGGCCAGCGTTGCGTGAGCGATCGAAGGCGTCGCCCCATTGGCGGCTGGCAGCAGGTTGGCGATACGCTGGCGCAGCAGTTCGGCATTGAAGGGGCGGGCCAGATAGGCCGTTGGCGCTAGAGGCAGCACGGCGCGCACGCTGCTGGCGTCGACTCTCCGGCTGATCAGGATGCAGGGCAGGGCCGGGGTGCGCGGGTGACGACGCAGCTGGCGCAACAGCTCGATGCCGTCGATACCGGGCAGTTCACCATCGGCAATCACCAGGTCGGGCAGGCGGCGTTTGCAACTGGCGAGGGCCGCCGTGCCATCGCTCAGGCGCTGGATGCGGGCGTCGCCGCGGACATCGAGTACCAGTTGGGTGAGCAGTTCGGCAGTCCAGGGGTCTGCTTCGGCAATAAGGATTTCGGGGCTGATGGCCGAGGCGGACATGGATGACTCGAATGATGGCAAAGTAATGGCGCCAATATGGCGGCGCGCATTCTACGATTTGATCGATATTTATCCAGAGTTTGCCGACGACCAGTGAGTCAGCGCGCGCTGAGGGTGACAGTAAACCGATATCTGCAGGTCGGGATTGCCTTGGATCAAACCAGGTAGCGGTTGATCAGCGCCCGGCTCGAGTCGAGTACATCTTCCTGCAACTGTGGCGTGGCCAGCATGCGTGCCACCACCAGGGCGCCGACGCACTGGGCGAGGATGGCCCAGGCCAGTTGTGGGTCGGCCAACTCCTTGGCCCAGGCCTGCTGCAGGCGCAGCAGCCAGTGTTCGGCCAGTTCGCGCACGCTGCGGTCGGCGCGGGCGATTTCGGCCCCCAGGCTGGGGATGGCGCAGCCGCTGTCCGGCTGCTCGACATGCTGCATGCTCAGGTACAGGTCCAGACAACGCTGCAGCTTGTCGCGGCTGGCCTCTTCGCTGCCGAGTAGCTTCAGGCTATGGCTCAGCTCACGTTCGACGATGGCGGCGAACAACTCGTCCTTGGAGGAAAAGTGGCCGTAAAAGGCGCCGCCGGTCAGGCCGATGGCCTTCATCAGGCCGTCCACTCCAGTGCTGGCGAAGCCGCCGCGCTTGGCCAGCGCACCGCTGCTGGCCAGCAGCTTCTCGCGGGTTTGGGTCTTGTGTTCGGCGGAATAGCGCATGACGGGTTCCCGTTGACGATGCCGGGATCTTAGCATAACGTTCGTTTACTAAGTGATCGTTTAGTAAAGAGGTGGCGCATGAGCAACGACAAGAAAGTGGTGCTGGTCATAGGGGCAGGCGATGCCACCGGCGGAGCCATCGCCAAGCGTTTCGCCCGTGAGGGCTATGTGGCTTGCGTGACCCGACGCAGCGCCGACAAGCTGCAGCCGCTGGTCGACGAGATCCGCGCCAGCGGTGGCGAGGCTCACGGCTTTGCCTCCGATGCGCGCAAGGAGGAGGAAGTGGCGGCGCTGGTGGAGGGTATCGAGCGGGATATCGGTCCGATCGAGGCCTTCGTCTTCAATATCGGCGCCAACGTGCCGTGCAGCATTCTCGATGAGACCGCGCGCAAGTACTTCAAGATCTGGGAGATGGCCTGCTTCTCGGCCTTTCTCACCGCTCAGGCCGTGGCGCGGCGCATGGTCACCCGCGAACGCGGCACCATCCTGTTCACCGGTGCCACCGCCGGCCTGCGCGGCGCCGCCAACTTCGCCGCCTTTGCCGGGGCCAAGCATGGCGTGCGTGCGCTGGCGCAGAGCATGGCGCGCGAGCTGGGGCCGCGGAACATCCACGTTGCCCATGTGGTGGTGGACGGTGCCATCGATACCGCCTTTATCCGCGACACCTTCCCGGACATCTACGCGCGCAAGGAGCAGGAGGGCATCCTCGACCCGGAGCATATCGCCGACAACTACTGGTTTCTGCATACCCAGCCGCGCGATGCCTGGACCTTCGAGCTGGACCTGCGTCCCTGGATGGAAAAATGGTAAACAGCTGGCTGCGCGACGATGTGGCGTCGTTGGCGGCCCGGTGAAAAATGCTCATTGGCTACAGCCAACTCCGCTTTTTCCCCAGCCCGCCGCCTAGCCTGATCGCCGCTCGCTCAGCCTTCGCTGCGTGTGAACAACAAACAACAAGAGCGCAATTCGATGAGCAAGACCGTAGAGTTCTACTTCGATTTCGGCAGCCCGGCCACCTACCTGGCCTGGACCCAGCTGCCGGCGCTGTGCGCCGCCGAAGGTGCCGCGCTGGTGTACAAGCCGATGCTGCTGGGCGGGGTGTTCCAGGCCACCGGCAATGCCTCGCCGGTGACCATCCCGGCCAAGGGCCGCTTCATGCTGCAGGACCTGGCGCGTTTCGCGCATCGCTACCAGGTGCCGATGCAGTTCAATCCGCATTTCCCGATCAATACCCTGGGCCTGATGCGTGGCGCGGTGGCCGTGCAGCTGTATCAGCCGCAGCGTTTCGAGGCCTTTCTCAAGCTGATCTTCGAGGCGATGTGGGTGCAGGCACGCAACCTGGGCGACCCCGCGGTGCTGGGCGAGGTGCTGGCCGGGGGCGGTTTCGACCCGCAACAGCTGCTGGCCTGGTGCGCCGAGCAACTGGTCAAGGATCAGCTCAAGGCCACCACCGACGAGGCCATCAAGCGCGGCGTATTCGGTGCGCCGAGCATGTTCGTCGACAATGAGCTGTTCTTCGGTCAGGACCGTCTGGACTTCGTGCGCGAAGCGCTGCAGGCCTGATTGGGCAGGCATGAAAAAGCCGGGCAGTGCCCGGCCTTTTCGTATGCGGCGGTTGTTATGGCGCGCCGGCGACCTGGCCCAGGCTGATCCACTGATCGGTCAGCGAACGGGTGTGGCGGTCCACCGTGGTGGGGGCAAAGGCGCGGCCGGAGGCGCTGGCCAGAGCGTTGCTGCCGCTGTTCATGTCGACCAGGGCGGCACGCAGGAATTTCCAGCGGGTCTTCAGCTTGGCGACCGAGCTGTTGCCCTTGCTGTCGAGAGCGGCCATCTCCGCGTCGATCTGCGGCACCAGCACGCGCTCGTCCTGGCCGACATAGTTGCCCGGCTGTTCGCGGGCGATCTCGAAGCTGCCAATGTAGGAGCGGCTCAGGTACTGCACGCCGAGGTACTCGATCTTGGCCGGCAGCTCGCCCGAGGGATCGGCGTTCGGCACGCTACGGGCAACACTCAGCAAGGTGCGCAGGGCGTGGGCCAGTTCCTCCGGGTAGCGCCAGGGCATGTTCTCCTCGTTGGGGCCAAAGGAAACACCGCGGCGTAACTGGGTAACAAGTTGGTTGGCTAATCCGGGTATTTCCGAACTGGCGCTCATGGCGTTCTGTGCGGCGGTCTCCAGTTCGGCGATATCCTTCTCCAGGCGCGCCTTGTGGGCCTCCTGAAAGCCCTCGCCCCGCAGCAACAGCAGGCTGCTGGTTGCCCGGGAGGCGTAGATCTGTACTTGCTCGGCAGCAGTCATGGCGGCGGCCTGGGTCACTGCAGAGAAAGCCGCCAACAGCCCAAAGACTAACGAAAAGTACAGCTTGATCAGAGGGTTACGTTTCATCCCCGGTCGCTCCTTATTATTTTTCTCGGCGCGGATGCGGAGGGTGCCGTTCAGGTCCCGACGCAGTAACAACAGCCTACTGCGCATCCTGATAGCAAAGGATGAGCCAAAAGAGTGAATTTCATCGCAATTTTGACGCCGCACGTATGGCGCGCCGCGAACTGTGCTAGGGCTGCCGACCCGTGTCGGGCCAGCAGCGGATTCCATTTCCGAGGGTGGGGCTGAAGTAGAGTGTCGTGCCGCACCACCCTGGCGTGGCGCGGAGACTACGGAGAGTTCTTTGCTCTTAACATTACCGATCAAGAGTTTTTACTTTCTGGGTTACTTCAGGACCGCTTGGACAGGGCTCATTGTTTCCGAGGGCTGTACTCATGACTTCAGGCAGCACCGTGCGTGGTGATCTGATCGCTACTCCACTGGGGCCGATGTTGGCCCTGGTCGATCAGCAGGGAGCCCTGCTGCGCCTGGATTTCCTGCCTGACGAGCGGCCCTGTCCGCAACCCTGGCAGGGCTTCGCCTGGCGCCAGGATGCCGCTGCGTTGGCGCCGGTCGCGGCGCAGTTGGCCGAGTATTTCGCCGGTCGCCGTCGGCATTTCGACCTGGCCCTTGCGCCTCATGGCACGGCCTATCAGCACCTGGCCTGGAGCTATCTGCGCCAGGTGCCTTATGGCACCACCCTGAGTTACGCCGAGCTGGCGGCACGCCTGCCACACAGGACCTCGGCGCGGGCCATCGGCCGGGCCAATGCGCTGAACCCGATCGCCATCGTCGTGCCCTGCCACCGCATCATCGGCGCCGATGGCAGCCTGACCGGCTATGCCGGAGGCCTGGCGCGCAAGCAGGCGCTGCTGCAACTGGAAGGCGTGCCGACGCCTGGCAGCCAGGGGCTGCTGCTGTGATTCGTCCTCGGACGCTCGCTCGTGCTGTAGCTGTAGCGGTTGATCTGCAGTTGTCTGCTTGAGTGCGTTGACGTCGAAATCGTCGAGATAGCCGCGGCCCAGGGCAATAACGGCGTTTGCGCCTGGAACGAGCGGCCCGCTTGCCGGTCTCAACTGCCGGTCGGCGATACCACACGGCAGCGCCCGAGTTCCGCGGCCTGGCGCCGCTAGTGGAATTTCTCGCCACCCGTCACATCGGCTGCGCCCAGCCATCGTCAGAAACCTGTGCTGGGCATAAGCTCGAACAATCGGTCAAGAAAGTACGAGGTTGGGTTATGGAAGACCAGAACCGGGCACCCAGTGAAGTGGAAGAGCTGACCCTGAGCCTGCTGCATTGCCGCGGCGAGGTGGAGCGTCTGCGCGAGCGCGAGCAACTGGTGGGCAGCCTGCTGGCCAGTGTCAACGTGGTGCTCTGGGCCTTCGATTGGGCGCAGCAGCAGATCGTCTATGTCAGCCCCGCCTACGAGCGAGTATTCGGCCGCAGCGCGGCCCTGCTGCTGGCGGACTACGGCGAGTGGCGCAACAGCATCTACCCGGACGACATGGAATACGCCGAGCAGAGCCTGCGCTCGGTGCTGCAGGCCGGCGCGGTGGAGCAGCGCGAGTACCGCATCATCCGCAGCGATGGCCAGGTGCGCTGGCTCAGCGACAAATGCTTCGTCAGCCCGCCGACCCTGTTCGGCGGGCGCGCGCTGGTGGTTGGCATCGCCGAGGACATCACCGAGAAGAAGGTGATGCAGAGCGAGTTGCAGCGCCTGGCCACCCGCGATGTGCTGACCGGCGCGAGCAACCGTCGGCACTTCTTCGAGCGCGCCGGCGAGCTGTATGACGAGGCCCGGGCCAGCGGCCAGCCGCTGTCCTTCCTGCTGCTGGATATCGACGACTTCAAGAAGATCAACGACAGCCACGGCCACCAGGTCGGCGACCGCGTGCTGCAGCGCGTCGCCCACTGCGGCGCCTATGTGGTGCGCCGCGATGATCTGTTCGGGCGCATCGGCGGCGAGGAGTTCGCAGCGGTGTTCCCCGCCTGCGACCTAGAGCAGGCGCAACTGGTGGCGCAGCGGCTGCAGCGTGAAGTGCAGCGCCTGCAGTTCCCCGATGGCGACGAAAGCTTCGGCGTGACCATCAGCCAGGGCCTGACCTGCCTGGGCGAGGGCGACTCACTGGACGACCTCTACGGCCGTGCCGATGCCGCCATGTACCGGGCCAAGCGCCAGGGCAAGGACTGCATCGTGCTGGGCTAGGCGCTGCAGCGAAAGCGCAGCTGACCTCAGGGATGCAGCCAGAAGGCGAACTCGGCGAACTGCTCGCCGCGCCACCAGTCCGGCTTGCCGCTGCCGTAACGGAAATTGCGGGCCCCGGCCTGGCTCTGCAGCGGCGCGGTGACCTGCCCGGTGCGGTTGCGGCGGGCGCGCAGCTCGCCGACTTCCGGCGCCACCACGACGATATGTCCGGACAAGCCGTCGACCTTGCGTCGGGCGACGATCAGAGCGATGGCGCCCTGGTTGGCCTCCAGCTGCAGCTCGTCGAGGTCGGCCGCGCGGCGCCAGGCGAAGCCCTGACCGAAGTCGCGCAGCCAGCGGAACAGGTCGTTGGCGCGCTGCTCCTCGATGGTCTGCCCGTAATGCGCCGCCACCGTTTCCCCGCGACCCATGCGCAGCAGCGCCGCGGCGCTCCACCAGACCCTTGGCAGATAGGCGCCGGCCAGGTGGCAGTAGTCGTGGGCGTAGAGGTTGCAGTAGGTGCGCCCGCCGCCGGGCTGGTAGCGCAGGTGCGCCGGGTCGTCCACCGCCAGCCAGTCGATGATCGCCGCCAGCTCGGCGCGGCGCTGTTCGGCGCTGCTGCCCTGGCGGCCGGGCTGCTGCTTTTCGTTCAGTGAGTGGGCGTTGGCCGCCTCGCTGCGCCGGGTCACCGTGCCGGCCTTGCGCGGCATATGCGCGGCGGGCAGCGTCCGCATGACGGGCTCTGCCGCCGTCAGCGCGCTGCCGGCGGCGGCCGGCTTGAGGTACTGAGTGGCGACGAAGCCCTGCAGCAGGGCGCCATTGCGGTAGGTCTGGATTTCCAGAAAGCCATTCTGCTTGCGCCCATCCAGCGCCTGCACCAGTTGGCCGTCCGGCAGCGTGCCGCGCAGGTTGGCGCTCGGCCTGGCGGGTATCTCCGGCGTGCCGCGCAGGTTGAGCATGCCGCTGCTGACCTGCACCTCGAACAGCTTGCCGGCGGCGCTCGGGGCGGCCACCGCCGGCAGCGGCGCCAGGCCCGGCTCGGCTGCTGTGGCCTGGCCGTCGGGGGCGACCGAATGACACAGGCGGATGAAGTCGAACAGCGCCTCGCCGTAGTAACGGCTGCCATCGAAGTAACCCTGCTTGAGGCCCTTGGACGGGGTGAAGCTGCCCCTGTTGTAGGCGATGCCGAGGGCCGCCATCTCGTAGTCGCTGAGGCTGCTGCGCCCGGCCCAGCCGAGCTTGCGCAGCTTGACCTGCAGCTCGCCGACCGCCTTGCCCAGCGCCGCATCGAACTCGGCGTAGCGGCGCTGCAGAAAGTAGTCCGGCTCGTGCAGGAAGAACTGCAGGTCGTACTGGAAGATACCGAAGCCGTGGCAGAACTTGTTCGGGTTGCTGGCCGCCTTGCGGTAGTCGGGTATGTGCTCGGCCATCTCCACCAGAGCCTGGCGCGCCAGATCGAACATGGCCTGGCCCCTGGGTTTGCTCAGCAGGTCGGCCTTGGTCTGCGGGAAGGCACGGCGCCCGGCGCTGGCATCCAAGGTATCGCCGACGCACAGCTGCAGCACCCGGGCGACGGGCAACTGTTTGCGCAGACGGTTCCAGATGTAGCCGGTCTCCTGGCAGGCGATGGCGGTGAGCAGGTCGAGGCTGAGCGGTGTGCCCTGCACGGCCTGTTCTATGGGTTGGCGGAACTGCTGCTTGAACCAGCTGATGGCTGCAACGTCGGGCATGGCGACGCCTCCTCCGGTGAGGTGGGAACAGTCCTACGTTGGAGTGAGCGAGCAAGGCCGGAGGGCGCCACTGGAACGACATCGGGACGATGCGATCAGGCTCAAGCAAAGCCGAGCGCTGGCCCGCTTGCCAGGCCGTTCGGCAGATCGAAAGTTTTAATAATGGAATAAGTAAATAAATTCTTATTCCATAACATGGCGTTCAACCCTTCCTAGACTGGCCTTCGCAACCTCGCGAGGAGGCCCGTCATGGCCAGCCAGAACACTCATTATCTGATCCTGCCGGGCTGGCAGGGTTCGCCGCACGAGCATTGGCAGAGCCACTGGCAACGCAGCCTGCCGCACGCCAGTCGGGTCGAGCAGGCGGACTGGAACAACCCGGACCCGCACCGCTGGGTCGCCGCACTCGAACGACAAGTGGCGGCGGCTCGTGGCTCGTTGATCCTGGTTGCGCACAGCCTTGGTTGCATCACCGTGGCGCGCTGGGCCGCGCAGGCGCCGATCAGCTCGCTGCGCAAGGTGCGCGGTGCCTTGCTGGTGGCGCCGGCGGATGTCGAGCGGGCCAACTGCCCCGAGCCGCTGCGCGGCTTCGCGCCTATCCCGCGCGAGCCGTTGCCCTTCCCCAGCCTGCTGGTGGGCTCGGACAACGACCCTGCCGCCAGCGCAGCGCGCGCCCTGGAGCTGGCGCGCGCCTGGGATGCCCAGGCGGTGATCCTGCCGGGCGCGGGGCATATCAACGTGAAGTCCGGCCACCAGCGCTGGGAGCAGGGCTTCGCCCACATCTATCGTCTGCAACGACAGATCGAGCAGCAGGCGCGGCAGCGCGCCTGAGTGCCCGCATGCGGCGCTAGGCCGACCCCGGAAAAGTCTGCCAAGCATTCGCGCTAGCGCGCTGGCAAGCGCCGCCCTAGCTGCGCTGTAGCGACGAGGCCGCCAGGCCCAGCCCCAGTGCCACCAATACGCCGCCGATGGCACGTTCGATCAGGTGCCGGCTGCGCGCAACGAAGCCGCGTGCGGCCTCCGAAGACAGGCCGTAGGCCACCAGGACGAACCAGAACAGATGGGCGACGGCCATGAACAGGCCGTAGCCGAGCTGGGTCAGGGTGGCGGTGTCCGGGCTGATCACCTGGGTGAACAGGGCGACCACGAACAGCGTGGTCTTGGGGTTCAGGGCATTGGTCAGGAAGCCGATGCGCAGCGCCTGCCAGTCGCTCAGCTGCGGCGCGGCCAGCACCTGCTGCGTGTCCGCCTGGCGGCTGCGCAGCATGCCGATGCCGAGCCAGATCAGGTAGGCGGCGCCGGCGAACTTGACCAGGTTGAACAGCAGGATCGACTGGGAAATCAGCAGGCCGATGCCGAGCATCGAGTAGGTGACGTGGACCAGCACGCCGAGACTGATACCCAGTGCCGTGAGCAACCCGGCACGGCGCGAGAGGAACATGCTGTTGCGGCTGACCATGGCGAAGTCGGCGCCGGGGCTGATCACGGCGAGCAGGGTGATGGTGACGACCGAGACGAGTTCGAGCATGGCGCAGTCCGCTTTCCGGGTGGGCTGATGAAGATGGGGGCAGTTCTCGCGTCCTGCAAGCGAGAACTAGGGTTGTGCCAGCTGGCGCAGGTACTCGGCGCTCGCCTCGTCGGCCGGGAAGAAGGTCTCCAGGGCCAGCTCGGCCAGGGTCACGTCGTTGGGCGTGCCGAATACCGTGGTGGTGCTAATCAGGCTCAGCACGACGTGCTCGGTGCGAAACTGCAGTGGCATCAGCACGCTCGCAGGCGTTGGCTCGGCCTGCTCGGTGGGAGCCGGGTAGCTCAGCAGTTCTTCCTGCAGTTCCATCAGCTGGGGATCGCCGCTGATCTCGATATCGTGCTGCAGCCGCATCAGCAGGTAGGCGCGCCACTGCGCCAGGTTGACGATGCGTGGCGCCAGGCCATCCGGGTGCAGAGAGACGCGTAGCACGTTGAGCGGCGGGCCGAGCAGTTCGGCCGGTACGCCGACGAGGAAGGGCGCCACCGAGGCGTTGGCCGCCAGCAGGTTCCACTGGCGGTCGATGGTCAGCGCCGGGTAGGGCTCGTGGGCCTTGAGCAGCTGCTCGATGGCGCCACGGGCGGCGGCCAGGGCCGGGTCGTCCAGTGCATGCTGGCTGTACAGCGGCGCATAACCGGCGGCGCTGAGCAGACGGTTGCGCTCGCGCAGCGGAATCTCCAGCTGCTCGGCCAGGTGCAGCAGCATCTCGCGGCTGGGCAGGGCGCGGCCGGTTTCGACGAAGCTCAGGTGGCGGGTGGAGATGTCCGCCTCGCAGGCCAGATCGAGCTGGCTCAGGCGGCGGCGCTGGCGCCACTGGCGCAACAGGGCGCCGACGGGGTGATGGATGGTGCTCATGGCATCGACCTTAGACCAGTGACATCACGGCGGCCATTACCTGACAGGTAATCGACGCGCCACCGGTAGCGGGAGAACCCTATGCCCAGGCGCCAATCCGGCGCCCTCGTCTGGAGGATTCGTCATGCATACCCTGAATGCTTCCCCGTTGTTGCGTCGTGCCCTGCTCGCCGATGGCCTGGTCGGCCTGGCCACCGGTTCCCTGCTGGTCCTCGCCACCGGCTGGTTCGCCGAGCTCCTGGCGCTGCCGCGCGAACTGCTGCTGGCGTCCGGCTGGGCCCTGTTGCCTCTGGGCGTGTTCCTGGTCTGGCTGGGCAGTTGTGAACAGGTCAACCGCCTGCTGGTGTGGGCCGTACTGGCGGTCAATGCGCTGTGGGTTGTGGACAGCCTGTTGCTGCTGGTCGCCGGTTGGGTCGAGCCGAACCTGCTCGGGCATGCCTTCATCATCGCTCAGGCGCTGCTGGTGGTGCTGTTCATCGAGCTGGAGCTGGTTGGCCTGAAGCGCTCGCAGGTATGGTCCGAGCAGATCCAGTAAGGCGACTGGCGCAAGCGGCCGCGCTATAGATAGGGCGGCTGCCTGCATATTCTCGTCTAAAGGTCTACTGGCAATCTCACCCCGCATGGTGATAATGCCTCAAGGTGGTCGATGTTCGGCCCACCTTTTATCTCCCGCGAGGCAACACTTTCCATGTGGTACAACGGTTTACTCGATCTCTCGGTCTGGCAGCTCATCGCCGTGACCCTGGTGCTGACTCATATCACCATCGTCAGCGTCACCGTCTACCTGCATCGCTACTCGGCGCACCGCGCCCTGGAGCTGCACCCCGCGCTCAAGCATTTCTTCCGTTTCTGGCTGTGGATGACCACCGGCCAGAACACCCGCGAGTGGACCGCCATCCACCGCAAGCACCACGCCAAGTGCGAAACCGTCGATGACCCGCACAGCCCGGTGATCAAGGGCCTGGGTACCGTGCTGCGCAAGGGCGCCGAGCTGTACCAGGAAGAGGCGAAGAACGCAGAAACCCTGCGCATCTACGGTAAGAACTGCCCGGAAGACTGGATCGAGCGCAATGTCTACAGCCGCTACACCATGGGCGGCATCGTGTTGATGGCGATCATCGACCTGGCCCTGTTCGGCGTGCTCGGCATGACCGTGTGGGCGGTGCAGATGATGTGGATTCCGGTGTGGGCGGCCGGCGTGATCAACGGCCTCGGCCATGCCGTCGGCTATCGCAATTTCGAGTGCCGCGACGCCGCCACCAACCTGGTGCCCTGGGGCATCCTGATCGGCGGCGAGGAGCTGCACAACAACCACCACACCTACCCGAACAGCGCCAAACTGTCGGTGAAGAAGTGGGAGTTCGACATGGGCTGGGCCTGGATCCAGCTGTTCAGCTTCCTTGGCATGGCCAAGGTGCAGCGCGTGGCGCCCATCGCCCACCGCGTCGAGGGCAAGCGCAGCCTGGACATGGACACCGCCATGGCCATCCTCAACAACCGCTTCCAGATCATGGCGCAGTACCGCAAGCTGGTGATCAAACCGCTGGTGCAGCAGGAACTGGCCAAGGCCGACGAGTCGGTGCGCCACCTGTTCCGCCGCGCCAAGCGCCTGCTCTCGCGCGAGACCAGTCTGCTCGACGAGCAGCACCAGGCGCGCATCAGCGAGCTGCTGGCGCAGAGCCAGGCGCTCAAGGTGATCTACGAGAAGCGCATCGCCCTGCAGCAGATCTGGGTCAAGACCAGCAGCAACGGCCACGACATGCTCGAAGCCATCAAGCAGTGGGTGCACGAGGCCGAGGCCAGCGGCATTCAGTCCCTGCGCGAGTTCGCCGAGCAATTGAAGACCTACTCGCTGCGCCCGACGGCAGCCTGAGTCTGCCTGTTGTGAAAAGCCCGCCACCTGGCGGGCTTTTTCATGCCTGCGATTCGCCCCGGCGTTCGTTGAAAAAATATTGAACCGCAGGCCCACCGGGCTACGACTGAGGGGTGTCATCCACCCGACAGGAGCGCCCGGTCATGCGAGGTCAGCGCATTTCTCTGATAATCGGCCCGCCATCCAAGAGGCAGGCCGGCAAGCCGCATGGCGGCCTGTGGTCACAACGCGAGGGGTGCAGCGAACTGGGCCTGGTCTACGATGTGATCGTGGCGGGCATCCGCGAAGGCCAGGGGCTGCGATACCACGCGGCTCTACTTGAGCGCTCTGGCGGCGCAAGGCACAAGGTGTCCGTAGGCAACGGCACGCACCTGCTGGACGGGTCGGTCGATGACCGGCAGCAGGTTGGGGAACGCAACGAGAGCAATAACAACGCACGGGTCACGGTGGTTGTACACAACCGTGGCCGAACCCAACCCGGCCGGGCACCACAGTGCGCTCCGGTCCTGCCCCAGTGAGCCAGCTCTGCCGCGCCCGCCTTGTGGGCGGTCGCTGGGGCCAAGCGCAGGAACAGGCCATGCATATCCTGAACCTCATCCATCGTTGCTGTGCAGCGCTGCTGCTTGCCGGGTTGGCCGCTCAGGCCGCTGCCGAGGAGGCACTGAGCCTTGCCGAGGGGCAGACCCAGCTCAGCTTCAGCGTGCCGGGCCTGGAGACGTTGAGCGCAGGCGACCAGTTGGCCGTGGAACTGGACGGCTACGACGTCACTGCCCTGGTCAGCCGCAGCGATGCCGACTTTCGGCTCGACCTGGGCAGCCCGCTGGCAGCCGGCCCGCACCCGCTGCTGGTGATGGTGTTCTACGCCGACGGCAACGTTGCGACCCTGCTGGAGACTGACGTGCAGGTCGCGGATGGCGGCGCGGCGCCAGCTCCGGACACCGCGGCCGAGACGGCTGCGCCGGCCGCTGCAGCGGTTGGCGAACTGGTCGGGCCGTTGCCGGCTAGCGAGGCGCAGCAGAGTCAGGCGCCTGCCTATCGCTACACCCTGTACGGACTGCTCAGTAACAGCTACCGGGTCGACGAGAAGGATCCTGCCACGTACCGGGGTACACCGCGCTACGCCAGCAACGGCGGGGTCAGCTATCGCGGCGAGGGCGGCGGTGTCGACTGGCAGTGGCAGGCCGAGCTGGATGCGCTGTACGACAACCTCAGCGAGAACAACCCCACCGGCAACGAGTGGGAACTGGCCAACTACCGCCTGGCTGCCACCCGTGGCAGCGGCCTGCAGCGCCAGGGTGTGGCTCTGGGCAACTACGGCGTGTTGCGCGAAGACCTGCTGTTCAGTGCCTACCAGCGCCGTGGAGCCGTGGTGAGCCTAGGTGATGCCCTGGAAGGCCCGCTGCAACTGGATGTATTCGGCCTGCAGAGCGAGCCACTGACCGACTACAACCGCCGCCTCGGCTTTCCCGACAATGGCCGCGAGCGCAGCAGCGGCGGATTGCTGACCTTCACTCCGCTGCAGGACGATCCACAGCTGCTGCAGCTCAGTGCCGGGTATATCAACGGCGAAACCACCGACAGCGGCACGGCCTGGCTATCGGCCGACCAGCAGACCCGCTACGGCGGCGACAGCTGGAACTTCGCGCTGGACTCGCGCCTGGGCGAGAACAGTCTGTGGCTGCATGCCGACTACGCCTGGTCGAGCTTCGACAGCGACGGCCTGGGACGTGGCGAGGGGGCTCGCGACGATACCTCGCACGATCTGCAGGCGCAGTTCAGCTCCGGCCAGTGGTTTCCCGCCGGGCCCTTCGATCAATGGAACCTGACCCTGCAACGCCGCGAAGTGGGCCTGGACTTCTTCACCCTGGGCAACCTCTCGCTACCCGGCGACCTGCGCATGGACCGCCTCAACTGGCAGGGCTATCTGGGCAACCTGCAGCTGGATGTCGAGCTGGCGCGAGAGACCAACAACCTCGACGACGAGGATGACGTGGCCGACCAGATCGCCGACCGCCGCGTGTTCAACCTCTACTACTACCCGACGGTGGATGCCGCGGCGTTGCCCTGGCGTCTGCTCGGCATGCCGTCGCTGAACGCGGGCTATAGCGACAGCCGCCGGCGCCAGGACGACGAGGACGCGCAGAAGGTCGGCTTCGACCTGGACGATCGCACGCGCGAGTCGCTGTTCGGCGTGAGCTTCTACCACGCGCGCTGGAACTGGTCGGTGCAGCACACCGTGCAGCACACCGACGACCATTCGCGGCCGGTGGAGCAGAACGGCTTCCTGGTCTACGAGCCACCGTCCGATCAGCGCAACCGCTTCACCACCCTGCAGATCGGCTACATGCCGCTGGACTCGCTGAGCCTGTCCACCAGCTGGCAGTGGAACAAGCAACGCGAGACCGATGACGACAACGTCTACCGCGGCATAGGTCGCGGCGTGGACCTGGCCTGGCAGATCGTCCCCGAACGCTGGCGCCTGAGCGCCTCCTACTACCGTGGCCGCGACACCAGCCACCTGGGCGATAGCGATTTCCTCGGCGACAGCATGCTGCAGCAGAGCGCCAACCTGCAGCTGACCTGGAGCGTCGAGCAGCCCGACGGCCTGCGTCCTGGCCTCGACCTGTTTCTCAAGAGCAGCTACGCGCAGCAGGACAGCCGTCTCTACGACGAGACCCTGGAGGACTGGCAGCTGCTGCTGGGCTTCGACCTGCGCTGGGATACCCACAATTACTGACAAGGCGAACCCGCGCGGTTGTGCGGGTGGAAGGTGAATCATGAACGCTCTGTGCAAACTCTTCCTGGCAGCCCTGCTGGTGCTGTCGCCACTGCTGACCGAGGCGGCGTTACGTGCAGCCAAGGTCCAGCCCGCGCAACGACAGTTGCTGGCCAGCCAGGACAACAGTTTCGCCGTGTCTTGGCAGCTGGTGGCGACGACCGGCTATAGCGACGGCGCCCTGTCGAGCTCGGCCCAGATCATTAATCCCGCGACGGGCGCCACCTTGCTGACGGTTGGCGGCACGCTCAACCAAGGCGGGGGCGGCCCATTCCTGTTCAGCGAGTTCGTGCGCATTCCGGCCGCCAGCGTGCAGGCCTGGCAGAGCAGCGGCATCCGCCGGCTGCTGCTGGTGCGCACCTTCAGTGATCTCTCCGGTGGTGGGCAGGTGCGTGCGCAGCAGGTGCTGACCCTGGCCAGCAGCGGCCTGCGTGCCCCGCGTGAAGGTCAGGATGGCGAACTGCTGGTGCAGCGCCTGAGCCTGAGCTTCAGTGACAACCAGCGGGTCAAGGTGGTGCCGCCGGGCGAGGGCGTGCTGGCCAAGGTGTTGCTGGCCTACAGCGGCAACGGCCTGCTCGAAGGCCGTTGGCAGGTGGCCGAGCCGGGTAGCACCGAAGGCAAGCCGGTCTACCGCACGCTGCTGCTGGTGCGCAGCTACCTGCGCGCTGCCCAGCAGAGCACGCTGAACAGCCCGCCGCTGCCGACCGACAAGGCCGGCAAGTACCGCGTGCGCTTCTGCGTGACCAATCATGAACTGGTGCCGCCGGATGCCCTGTTGCTGGATGCAGGCTGCCCGCTCGATACGCTGACCGTGGAAACCGTCTACGAAGTGCTCGGTAGCGAACAGCCCGAGCGGCGGCCACTGATGACCAGCGAGCCGCGTGACGGCGACGTGACTGGCGCCAGCCAGTTCAACTGGCAGCCGGTGGCTGGCGCGGTGGTCTACCAGCTGCAGCTGTTCGCTGCCGATGGTCCGCGCGGTGACGACAGTGCGGTGCTCGGCGAGTCGCCCAGCTTCGTCGCCGGCATGTTGCTGCCGGCCAGCGTCAATCGCAGCACACTCTCGCCGCTGCTGCGCAGCAAGCTGCAAGCGGGGCAGTACTACCTGTGGCGGGTCACCGCCCACGACCAGGGCGGCAGCATGATCGGTCGCAGCCAGGAATGGCGAGTGCGTTACCAGCCATGAGAGATGCTACCGACGAACAGCTGCTGCAGCGCATCGCCGGCGGTGACCAGCAGGCGCTGCGGCAGTTCTACGAACGCTTTCACGGCGTGGTCTACCAGTTTTCCCTGCGTACCCTGCACAACGGCGCCGATGCCGCCGAGGTGCTCAACGAGGTGATGCTGGAGGTATGGCGCCGTGCGGCGAGTTTCGCTGGCCAATCGCAGGTGCGTACCTGGCTGTTGTCGATCACCCGCTACAAGTCGATCGATCTGCTGCGGCGCAAACGTCCGACCGAGCTGCTCGACGAGGCCAGCCTGGAGGTCGAAGGAGCCGGCGAGTCCTGTCCGGCCAGCCTGGCCATCGAGCTGGGCCAGCAGGGCGCGCAGGTGCGCCAATGCCTGGATCGCCTCAAGGAGGGTCATCGTCAGGTGGTCTACCTGACCTTCTTCGAGGAGCTGTCCTACCCGGAGATCGCCGAGATCATGGCCATTCCCAACGGCACGGTGAAGACCCGCATGCTGCACGCCAAGCAGCAGTTGCTGCAGTGCCTGCGCCGCCTGTTGGGGGGCACCGCGCCATGAAAAGACTGAACCCTCGACGCGCCGCGCACGACTCAGTGGTACAGACCGCGGAGGTGATAGATGAACACTGAAACCGATGATCGGGCGCTGCTGGAGCTGCTGCCCTGGTATCTCAACGGCACCCTGAGCGGACCGGAACTGGCCGCCGTGGAGGCCCTGTTGCTGCGTTCGGCCGAGGCCCGTGAGGAGCTGGCAGTGCTGCGCCGTCTGGCCGCTGCCGTACGTGAGCAGGAGCAGGGCTACAGCGGCGAACAGGCGCCGCCTTTCGAGCTGGGTTGGGCGCGATTGCAGCGCAGTTTGCAGCAGGAGGCGCCAGCGCCGGCGCGGCGTGACTGGTGGAAGCCCGGCCTGGCTGCCGCTGCGGCGCTGGTCGTGGCCTTGCAGCTGGGCATCCTGATGCGCCCGGCGCAGGTCGACAGCGACTGGCAGCTGCAGAGCGGTGGCCAGGAGCAGCTGCTCAGCGGCGGCTACCGGGTACAGCTGCGCTTCGTCGAGCATGCCCAGTGGCAGCAGATCCGTGGCCTGCTGCTGGAGCTGGATGCGGTGCTGGTCGACGGCCCCACGGCGCTGGGCATGGTGCAGGTGCTGGTGCCGGCCGATAAGCGCTTCCGCGATGGTCAGGCATTGCTCGACTGGCTCGGTCAGCAGCCGGTGGTGCAGCACGCCGCCTTGCTGGCCCGGCAGCAACCATGAGGCGCTGGGCGCTGCTGCTGGCGCTGCTGCTGAGCTTGCCGGTACGGGCCGCCAGCGAGCCGGGCACGGCTCCGACAGCGGCTGGCGCGGCGCCACCCGCCAGCAGCCTGCCA
>NZ_LSOF01000013.1:0-82797 GCF_001592875.1 Pseudomonas sp. BMS12
TGGTCTGCGCTTCGCGATTCGCGAAGGCGGCCGTACCGTTGGTGCTGGCGTGGTTGCCAAAATCGTCGAGTAATCGATTGATGCGGTAAAAGAAAAGGCCCTTCGGGGCCTTTTCTGTTTTTCTGATCAAAAGTTGACACCCCTAGGGTGCATCCGTACAATCACGCCTCCTTTTAACGGGCGTAGTCCGTCCGTTGGGGATAGCAGAGATAGAGTCTGAGGTCAAAATGCAAAACCAACAAATCCGTATTCGGTTGAAGGCTTTTGACCATCGCCTGATCGATCAATCTACCCAGGAAATCGTGGAAACCGCGAAACGTACTGGTGCTCAGGTGCGTGGTCCTATTCCTCTGCCTACTCGCAAGGAGCGTTTCACCGTTCTGGTTTCTCCGCACGTCAACAAAGACGCGCGCGACCAGTACGAGATTCGCACTCATAAGCGTGTTCTGGACATCGTCCAGCCGACGGATAAAACCGTCGACGCGCTGATGAAGCTCGACCTTGCTGCAGGCGTGGAAGTGCAGATCAGCCTCGGCTAAAACCTTGGGGTTTTAGTCGTGTAACGCTCTGAAATGGGCGGCCATAGCGGGTGAAAGCCCCGTACACTCATGAGGTTTACAACATGACTATTGGTGTAGTCGGTCGTAAGTGCGGCATGACCCGCATTTTCACCGAAGAAGGTGTCTCCATTCCGGTCACGGTCATTGAGATCGAGCCGAATCGCGTCACCCAGTTCAAATCCGAAGAAAGCGATGGCTACCGCGCTATTCAGGTGACCGTGGGCGAGCGTCGCGCTTCCCGCGTAACCAAAGCGCAGGCTGGTCACTTCGCCAAGGCTAATGTCGCTGCTGGTCGTGGCGTCTGGGAATTCCGTCTTGAAGAAGGCGACTACCAGGCTGGCGATCAGGTTACTGCCGAACTGTTCCAGGCTGGTCAGCTGGTGGATGTCACCGGTCAGTCCAAGGGTAAAGGCTATGCCGGTACCATCAAGCGCTGGAACTTCCGCGGTCAGGACAACACCCACGGTAACTCCGTTTCCCACCGTGCTCCGGGCTCCATCGGCCAGTGCCAGACTCCTGGTCGTGTATTCAAGGGCAAGAAAATGTCCGGTCACCTGGGCGCTGAGCGCGTGACTGTGCAGTCCCTTGAAGTGGTCCGTGTCGACGCCGAACGCAATCTGCTGCTGGTAAAAGGTGCCGTTCCTGGCGCTACCGGCGGTGATGTGGTTGTGCGTCCGGCTGTCAAAGCTCGCGGTTAAGAGGGGAAGCTGAGATGCAACTGAATGTAAATGGCGCTCAGGCTATCGAAGTCAGCGAGCGCGCTTTCGGCAGTGAGTTCAATGAGACTCTGGTGCACCAGGCTGTCGTCGCCTACATGGCTGGCGGTCGTCAGGGTACTCGTGGTCAGAAGACTCGTGCTGAAGTAGTTGGTGGCGGCAAGAAGCCGTGGCGTCAGAAGGGCACTGGTCGTGCTCGTGCTGGTTCCAGTGTTGGTCCGATCTGGCGTGGCGGTGGCGTGAGCTTCGCAGCCAAGCCGCAAGATCACAGCCAGAAGCTGAACAAGAAGATGTACCGCGCAGCTCTGCGCTCCATCCTCTCCGAGCTGGTTCGTCAGGATCGCCTGGTCGTGGTCGAAGACTTCGCAGTCGACGCCCCGAAAACCAAAGGCCTGCTGGGCAAGCTGGACGGCATGGGTCTGACTGACGTGCTGATCGTTACCGAAGCCGTTGACCAGAACCTGTACCTGGCTGCGCGCAACCTGCCGCATGTTGATGTTCGCGATGTTCATGGCTCCGACCCGGTCAGCCTGATCGCGTTCGACAAAGTGCTGGTTACCGTGTCGGCCGTGAAGAAATTCGAGGAGCTGCTGGCATGAACCAGGAACGCGTATTCAAAGTGCTGGTTGGCCCGCACATCTCCGAGAAAGCCTCCGTGCTGGCAGATGGTAAGAGCCAATTCGTTTTCAAGGTTGCCACCGATGCAACCAAGCTGGAAATCAAGAAGGCCGTAGAAGGCCTGTTCAGCGTGCAAGTCGCTACCGTCCGCACTGTCAACGTACAGGGCAAGACCAAGCGTACCGCTCGCGGCCTGGGCAAGCGTAACGACTGGAAGAAGGCTTATGTCTCCCTTCAGCCGGGCCAGGATCTCGATTTCACCAGCAGTGCTGAGTAAGGTAGGGGCGCATCATGGCAATCGTTAAATGCAAACCGACTTCCGCTGGCCGCCGTTTCGTGGTCAAGGTGGTCAATCAGGAGCTGCACAAAGGCGCTCCTTATGCTCCGCTGCTCGAGAAGAAGTCGAAGACTGGCGGCCGTAACAACAACGGTCGTATCACCACTCGCCACATCGGCGGTGGCCACAAGCAGCATTACCGTCTGGTCGATTTCCGTCGCAACAAGGATGGCATCCCTGCCGTTGTTGAGCGCGTGGAATATGACCCGAACCGCACCGCGCACATCGCTCTGCTGAAATATGCCGACGGTGAGCGTCGCTACATCATCGCGCCGAAGGGTGTGAGCGCTGGCGATCAGCTGGTGTCCGGTTCCGCTGCACCGATCAAGGTTGGCAATACCCTGCCGCTGCGCAACATCCCCGTTGGTTCGACCATTCATGGTATCGAACTGAAGCCGGGTAAAGGTGCTCAGCTGGTTCGCTCCGCTGGTGCTTCCGCCCAGCTGGTAGCTCGTGAAGGTGCCTACGTCACTCTGCGTCTGCGCTCCGGCGAGATGCGCAAGGTCCTGGCCGAGTGCCGTGCGACCCTGGGCGAAGTCTCCAACTCCGAGCACAGCCTGCGTTCCCTGGGTAAAGCTGGTGCCAAACGCTGGCGCGGCGTTCGCCCGACCGTTCGTGGTGTTGCCATGAACCCGGTCGATCACCCGCATGGTGGTGGTGAGGGTCGTACTTCTGGTGGTCGTCACCCGGTTTCGCCGTGGGGCTTCCCGACCAAGGGTGCGAAGACTCGCTCCAACAAGCGCACCGACAACATGATCGTTCGTCGCCGCAAGTAATTAGAGGGATACGACAGTGCCGCGTTCTCTGAAAAAAGGTCCTTTTATCGATCTTCACCTACTGAAGAAGATCGAAGTGGCGGTGGAAAAGAACGATCGCAAGCCGGTGAAAACCTGGTCGCGTCGCTCCATCATTCTGCCGCAAATGGTCGGTCTGACCATTGCTGTGCATAACGGTCGTCAACATGTCCCGGTCCTCGTGAACGAAGACATGGTCGGCCACAAACTCGGCGAGTTCGCTGGTACCCGCACTTATCGTGGGCACGTGGCGGACAAGAAAGCCAAGCGTTAAGGGGTAAGGAACGATGGAAGTAGCCGCTAAGCTGTCGGGCGCTCGAATCTCCGCCCAGAAAGCCCGCTTGGTCGCCGACCAGATCCGCGGGAAGAAGGTGGGCGAAGCGCTCAACCTGCTGGCTTTCAGCTCGAAGAAAGCCGCCGAGATCATCAAGAAAGTGCTGGAGTCGGCCGTTGCCAACGCCGAGCACAACGAAGGCGCAGACGTTGACGACCTGAAGGTCAGCACCGTTTTCGTCAACGAGGGGCGTTCGCTGAAGCGCATCATGCCGCGTGCCAAAGGCCGCGCTGATCGCATCGTCAAGCGGTCTTGCCATATCACTGTCAAGGTTGCGGACAAGTAACGGAGTCGATCAGATGGGTCAGAAAGTACATCCCACTGGCATTCGCCTGGGAATCGTCAAGGAGCACACCTCCGTTTGGTACGCAGACAAGCGTCAATACGCTGATTATCTGTTTGCCGACCTTAAGGTTCGTGAGTACCTCCAAGACAAACTAAAAAGCGCGTCCGTTAGCCGTATCGACATTGCTCGCCCGGCTCAAACCGCACGCATCACCATCCACACCGCTCGTCCCGGCATCGTGATCGGCAAGAAAGGTGAAGATGTTGAGAAGCTGCGTCAGGACCTGACCAAGCAAATGGGTGTGCCGGTGCACATCAACATCGAAGAGATCCGCAAGCCGGAGCTCGACGGTATGCTGGTAGCACAAAGCGTTGCTCAGCAGCTGGAGCGTCGCGTCATGTTCCGTCGCGCTATGAAGCGCGCCGTGCAGAACGCCATGCGCATTGGTGCCAAGGGCATCAAGATCCAGGTAAGTGGTCGCCTCGGTGGTGCGGAAATCGCCCGTACCGAGTGGTACCGCGAAGGTCGTGTGCCTCTGCACACCCTGCGCGCCGACATCGACTATGCAACCTACGAAGCGCACACCACCTACGGTGTGATTGGTGTGAAGGTTTGGATCTTCAAGGGTGAGGTCATTGGTGGCCGCACTGAAGAGCTGAAGCCGCAAGCGCCCGCTCCTCGTAAAAAAGCTGCCAAGTAAGGAGTACGCAAAATGCTGCAACCCAAGCGTACAAAATTCCGCAAGCAGATGACCGGCCACAACCGTGGTCTGGCCCATCGCGGTAGCAAGGTCAGCTTCGGCGAATTCGCCCTGAAAGCTGTTTCTCGTGGTCGCCTGACTGCTCGTCAGATCGAGGCAGCCCGTCGCGCCCTGACTCGTCACGTTAAGCGTGGCGGTAAGATCTGGATCCGCGTGTTCCCGGACAAGCCGGTTACCAAAAAGCCCCTCGAAGTTCGTATGGGTAAAGGTAAGGGTGGCGTGGAGTACTGGGTAGCCCAGATCCAGCCGGGCAAGGTGCTGTACGAGATCGAAGGTGTTCCGGAAGCGCTGGCGCGTGAGGCTTTCGCCCTGGCTGCTGCAAAGCTGCCACTCGCCACCTCTTTTGTTAAGCGGACGGTGATGTGATGAAAGCGAATGAACTCCGTGAAAAATCGGTTCAGCAGCTGAACGAGCAACTGCTCGGTCTGCTGCGTGACCAGTTCAATCTGCGTATGCAGAAAGCCACTGGTCAGTTGGGGCAGTCTCACCTGCTCTCGCAAGTGAAGCGCGACATTGCTCGCGTGAAAACTGTGCTCAACCAGCAGGCAGGTAAGTGATCATGGCTGAAGCTGAGAAAACCGTCCGCACGCTGACTGGCCGCGTCGTCAGCGACAAAATGGACAAGACCATCACCGTTCTGATCGAGCGTCGCGTTAAGCACCCGATCTACGGTAAGTACGTGAAGCGCTCGACCAAGCTGCACGCTCACGACGAAACCAACCAGTGCAAGATCGGCGACAAGGTCACTATTCGTGAAACCCGTCCGCTGGCCAAGACCAAGAACTGGTCCCTGGTGGAAGTCGTCGAACGTGCTGTGGAAGTCTAAGGACTAAGGGTCGGAGAAAGATATGATTCAGACTCAATCCATGCTCGACGTCGCTGACAACAGCGGTGCTCGTCGCGTTATGTGCATCAAGGTCCTGGGTGGTTCGCACCGTCGTTACGCCGGTATTGGCGACATCATCAAGGTCACCGTGAAGGAAGCGATTCCGCGCGGCAAGGTGAAGAAAGGCCAGGTAATGACCGCTGTTGTGGTCCGTACCCGTCACGGTGTTCGCCGTGCCGATGGCTCGATCATCCGCTTCGATGGCAACGCTGCTGTTCTGCTGAACAACAAGCAAGAGCCGATCGGCACCCGTATCTTCGGGCCGGTAACTCGTGAACTTCGCTCTGAGAAGTTCATGAAGATCGTCTCGCTCGCCCCCGAAGTGCTGTAAGGAGAAGCCGTCATGCAAAAGATTCGTCGTGACGACGAGATCATCGTGATCGCCGGCAAAGACAAAGGTAAGCGTGGCAAGGTGCTCAAGGTTCTCGCTGACGACCGTCTGGTCGTTGGTGGGATCAACCTGGTGAAGCGCCACACCAAGCCGAACCCGATGCTGGGTGCTCAAGGCGGTATCGTCGAGAAAGAGGCGCCTCTGCACGTCTCTAACGTTGCCATTTTCAACAGCGAAACCAACAAGGCTGACCGCGTTGGCTTCAAAGTCGAAGACGGCAAGAAAATTCGTGTCTTCAAGTCCACCCAAAAGCCGGTTGGCGCTTGAGAAGCATAGGTAAAACACCATGGCACGACTGAAAGAGATTTACCGGAAGGAAATCGCGCCCAAGCTGAAGGAAGAACTGAAGCTGGCCAACGTGATGGAAGTTCCGCGCGTTACCAAAATCACCCTGAACATGGGTCTTGGCGAAGCGATCGGTGACAAGAAAATCATCGAGAACGCTGTTGCCGACCTGGAAAAGATCACCGGTCAAAAGCCGGTCGTGACCTTCGCTCGCAAGTCGATTGCAGGCTTCAAGGTTCGCGAGGGCTGGCCGATCGGCGTCAAAGTGACCCTGCGTCGCGATCGTATGTACGAATTCCTGGATCGCCTGCTCGCGATCTCCCTGCCGCGCGTGCGTGACTTCCGCGGCCTGAATGCCAAGTCCTTCGACGGTCGTGGCAACTACAGCATGGGCGTCAAAGAGCAGATCATCTTCCCGGAAATCGATTACGACAAGATCGATGCGCTGCGTGGTCTGGACATCACTCTGACTACCACCGCTCGTACGGATGATGAAGGTCGTGCTCTGCTGCGCGCCTTCAACTTCCCGTTCCGCAACTGATTGGAGTTTGGAACATGGCCAAAATGAGCATGAAAAACCGTGAGCTGAAGCGTCAGCAAACGGTAGCCAAGTACGCCAAAAAGCGTGCCGAGCTGAAAGCTGCGATTGCCAACCCGAACTCCACTCCGGAGCAGCGTTGGGAAGCCCAGATTGCCCTGCAAAAGCAACCGCGTGACGCCAGCGCCAGCCGCCTGCGTAACCGTTGCCGCATCACCGGCCGTCCGCACGGCGTGTACCGCAAGTTCGGCCTCGGCCGTAACAAGCTGCGCGAAGCTGCGATGCGCGGTGATGTACCGGGTCTGGTGAAAGCCAGCTGGTAAAAAAAGCGAAGCCGGCCTAGAGCCGGCTTTGTTTTTACTGATCAGGCCCCTTTGGGGCTTGATTCATTTTTGATCGATCTCTAGAATGTCCGGCTCTCCCGAGTCTGGCATTTGCCGAGTCGAGGATGGTTTCAGCCGTAAGGCTGTTTTTATTTGTATCAGGAGCATCTAGCCCATGAGTATGCAGGACCCGTTAGCGGACATGCTAACTCGTATCCGTAATGCCCAGATGGCTGAAAAGTCGGTAGTAAGCATGCCGTCTTCCAAGCTGAAGGTGGCAGTAGCCAACGTTCTCAAGAATGAAGGTTACATCGCGGGATACCAGGTCAGCAGCGACGTCAAGCCGCAGCTGTCCATCGAGCTGAAGTACTTCGAAGGCCGTCCGGTCATCGAGGAAGTGAAACGTGTCAGCCGTCCTGGTCTGCGCCAGTACAAGCCTGCTGATCAGCTGCCGAAAGTTCGCGGCGGTCTGGGCGTTTCTATCGTCTCCACCAACAAAGGTGTGATGACTGATCGCGCTGCACGCGCTGCCGGTGTCGGCGGTGAAGTGCTTTGCACCGTGTTCTAAGGGGGGATAAGCATGTCTCGCGTTGCTAAGAACCCCGTCAAGCTGCCGGCAGGTGTCGAGGTTAAACTCGCTGGTCAGCAGCTCTCGGTGAAGGGTGCCAAGGGCGCTCTGGAACTGAATGTGCACTCGTCTGTGGAAGTGATCCAGGAAGCTGGTGAGCTGCGTTTCGCTGCCCGTAATGGCGATCAGCAGAACCGCGCCATGGCCGGTACCACTCGTGCACTGGTCAACAACATGGTCATTGGCGTGAGCCAAGGCTTCGAGCGCAAGCTGCAGTTGGTCGGTGTGGGCTACAAAGCTCAAGCCAAGGGCCAGGTGCTGAACCTCGCGCTGGGCTTCTCCCATCCGATCGACTACGAACTGCCGCAGGGCGTTACCGCCGAAACCCCCAGCCAAACCGATATCCTGATCAAGGGCATCGACAAGCAGCTGGTTGGTCAGGTGGCTGCGGAGATCCGCGACTTCCGTCGTCCTGAGCCTTACAAAGGCAAAGGTGTGCGTTACGCCGACGAAGTCGTACGTCGCAAAGAAGCTAAGAAGAAGTAGGGCATAGCAAATGAGCGAAAAGAAAGAAACTCGTCTGCGTCGCGCTCGCAAGGCACGCCTGAAAATGCGCGAGCTGGAAACCGTACGCCTCAGCGTGTACCGCTCTTCCCAGCACATCTACGCCCAGGTCATTTCGGCCGACGGCGCCAAGGTTCTGGCCAGCGCCTCGACCCTGGACAAAGAACTGCGTGACGGCGCCACCGGCAACGTCGACGCGGCCAAGAAAGTCGGCCTGCTGGTTGCTGAGCGTGCGAAAGCCGCTGGCGTTACCCAGGTAGCGTTCGACCGTTCTGGCTTCAAGTACCACGGCCGTGTGAAAGCGCTGGCTGATGCTGCTCGTGAAGGCGGGCTGGAGTTCTAAGTTATGGCAAATCACGAGCAAAAGCGCGATCGCGACAACCGCGACGATGCCCAGGGCGAAGGCTACATCGAGAAGCTGGTCCAGGTTAACCGCGTTGCCAAGACCGTAAAGGGTGGCCGTATCTTCACCTTCACCGCGTTGACCGTGGTAGGTGATGGCAAGGGCCGCGTTGGTTTCGGTCGCGGCAAATCCCGCGAAGTGCCAGCCGCTATCCAGAAAGCGATGGAAGCTGCGCGCCGCAACATGATTCAGGTCGACCTGAACGGCACCACCCTGCAATACCCGATGAAGTCTGTGCATGGCGCTTCCCGCGTCTTCATGCAGCCGGCTTCCGAAGGTACCGGCATCATCGCCGGCGGCGCCATGCGTGCCGTGCTGGAAGTGGCTGGTGTGCAGAACGTTCTGGCCAAGTGCTACGGCTCTACCAACCCGGTGAACGTGGTGTATGCCACCTTCAAGGGTCTGAAGGCCATGCAGTCGCCGGATTCCGTGGCTGCCAAGCGTGGTAAGAGCGTCGAGGAGATTCTCTGATCATGGCTACCGTAAAAGTCACTCTGGTCAAAAGCACCAACGGCCGTCTGGCCAACCACAAAGCCTGCGTCAAGGGTCTTGGCCTGCGTCGTATCGGTCACGCCGTCGAAGTTCAGGACACTCCTGAAAACCGCGGCATGATCAACAAGGCTTACTACCTGCTGAAGGTGGAGGGTTAATCATGCAACTGAACGATCTGCGCTCCGCGCCGGGTGCCCGTCGCGAGAAGCTTCGCGTAGGCCGTGGTATCGGTAGCGGTCTGGGTAAGACTGCTGGCCGTGGTCACAAAGGTCAGACCTCTCGTACCGGTGGCAAAATTGCTCCCGGTTTCGAGGGTGGTCAGCAGCCGCTGCACCGTCGTCTGCCGAAGTTCGGCTTCGTTTCCCTGAAGGCCATGGATCGCGCTGAAGTGCGCACTTCCGAGCTGGCCAAGGTGGATGGCGATGTCGTCTCCCTGCAGTCGCTGAAGGATGCCAACGTAATCAACCAAAACGTACAGCGTGTGAAAGTCATGCTGTCCGGCGAAGTTGGTCGCGCGGTCACCCTGAAAGGTATCGCCGCCACCAAGGGTGCGCGTGCGGCTATCGAAGCAGCTGGCGGTAAGTTCGAGGACTAAATGGCTAAGCAAGGTGCTCTCTCCGCGCTCAGCAATGGCGGGTTGTCCGAGCTCTGGGCTCGACTGCGTTTTCTGTTCCTGGCGATCATCGTCTATCGGATCGGTGCGCACATTCCGGTGCCCGGAATCAATCCTGACCGGCTGGCCGACCTGTTTCGGCAGAACGAGGGGACCATTCTTAGCCTGTTCAACATGTTTTCCGGTGGCGCGCTGGAGCGCATGAGCATCTTTGCACTGGGGATCATGCCGTATATCTCGGCGTCGATCATCATGCAGCTCATGACCGCTGTCAGCCCGCAACTGGAGCAGTTGAAGAAGGAAGGGGAAGCTGGCCGTCGCAAGATCAGCCAGTACACCCGCTACGGCACGCTGGTGCTTGCCATCGTTCAGGCTGTCGGCATGTCCGTCGGCCTGGCGGGGCAGGGCGTCTCGTTTACGACTGATTTCGGCTTCTACTTCGTGGCGGTGACGACCTTCGTGGCCGGCGCCATGTTCATGATGTGGCTGGGCGAGCAGATCACCGAGCGCGGCGTTGGTAACGGTATCTCGATGCTGATTTTTGCAGGCATCGTGGCCGGTCTGCCAAGGGCCATCGGTCAATCCTTCGAGTCGGCGCGTCAGGGTGATATCAATATCTTTGCCCTGATTGCTGTCGCACTTCTGGCAGTCGCGATCATCGGTTTTGTGGTGTTCATTGAGCGTGGTCAGCGTCGCATCGCGGTGCACTATGCCAAGCGTCAGCAGGGCCGCAAGGTCTTCGCTGCGCAGACCAGCCACCTGCCGCTGAAGGTGAACATGGCCGGCGTCATTCCGGCTATCTTCGCCAGCAGTATCCTGCTGTTCCCGGCTTCGCTGGGGACCTGGTTTGGTCAGTCCGAGGGTTTGGGCTGGCTGCAGGATATCTCGCAGGCCATCGCTCCCGGCCAGCCGTTGAACATTCTGCTGTTTAGTGCAGGGATCATCTTCTTCTGCTTCTTCTATACGGCTCTGATGTTCAATCCGAAGGACGTAGCGGAAAACCTGAAGAAGTCTGGTGCCTTTATTCCGGGCATCCGTCCGGGTGAGCAATCCGCGCGCTACATCGATGGCGTGCTGACTCGCTTGACCATGTTCGGTGCTCTGTACATGACGGCCGTTTGCCTGCTCCCGCAGTTCCTGCAGGTGGCAGCCAACGTACCGTTCTACCTTGGCGGGACCTCGTTGCTGATCGTGGTCGTGGTTGTGATGGACTTTATGTCGCAAGTACAATCGCACCTCGTTTCGCACCAGTACGAATCCCTGATGAAGAAAGCCAACCTGAAGGGCTACGGCAGCGGCATGCTCCGCTGAAGTGGTTTCCGTAAGGTTCTAGGAGTTACTGATGAAAGTTCGTGCATCGGTCAAGAAGCTGTGCCGCAACTGCAAGGTCATCCGTCGCGACGGCGTCGTGCGCGTGATCTGCAGCGCGGAGCCGCGTCACAAACAGCGCCAAGGCTGAGTGTGATTTACGCGTAATGAGCCCGGCAGCTAGTGCGCTGCCGGGTTGATTCTTTGTTATTACAGCGCTAATATCGCGCGCCCTATTTCTTGGCTTCCAGGGCGTGGGTAGCTGTCAATTGGAGTTCCACTGAATGGCCCGTATTGCAGGCGTCAACATTCCGGATAACAAGCACACTGTTATCTCGCTGACCTACATCTACGGTGTTGGTCGGACTACTGCTCAGAAAATCTGTGCAGTCACCGGTGTCAACCCGGCGGTAAAGATCAAAGATCTCTCTGACGAGCAGATCGAGCAGCTGCGTGGCGAAGTCGCCAAGTTCACCACCGAAGGTGACCTGCGCCGCGAAATCAACATGAAAATCAAGCGTCTGATGGACCTGGGCTGCTACCGCGGTCTGCGTCATCGCCGTGGCCTTCCGGTCCGCGGTCAGCGCACCAAGACCAACGCGCGCACCCGTAAGGGCCCGCGTAAGCCGATCCGCAAGTAATTGCGCCCGCGAATCGACAGGAATTAAGTCATGGCTAAGCCTGCTGCTCGTACTCGTAAGAAAGTCAAAAAGACAGTTGTGGATGGCATCGCCCATATCCACGCTTCTTTCAACAACACCATCGTGACCATCACTGACCGTCAGGGTAACGCCCTGTCCTGGGCTACTTCTGGTGGTTCCGGTTTCCGCGGTTCCCGTAAGAGCACTCCGTTCGCTGCCCAGGTGGCTGCCGAGCGTGCCGGTCAGGCTGCTCTGGAATACGGCCTGAAGAACCTCGACGTGAACGTCAAGGGCCCAGGTCCGGGTCGCGAATCCGCTGTCCGTGCTCTGAACGGTTGCGGCTACAAAATCGCCAGCATCACCGACGTGACGCCAATCCCGCATAACGGGTGCCGTCCGCCGAAGAAGCGTCGCGTGTAATAGGAGACAGTGAAGAATGGCTCGTTACATTGGTCCCAAGTGCAAACTGTCTCGCCGTGAAGGCACCGATCTCTTCCTGAAGAGTGGTGCGCGCGCGCTCGAATCCAAGTGCAACATCGAATCGGCTCCTGGCCAGCACGGCGCTCGTCGTGGTCGTCAGTCCGACTACGGCACCCAGCTGCGTGAAAAGCAGAAAGTCCGTCGTATCTACGGCGTGCTGGAGCGTCAGTTCAGCGGTTACTACAAGGAAGCTGCCCGTCGCAAGGGCGCTACCGGCGAGAACTTGCTGCAACTGCTGGAATGCCGTCTGGACAACGTGGTTTACCGCATGGGCTTTGGTGCTACCCGCGCCGAATCCCGTCAGCTGGTATCGCACAAAGCCATCACCGTGAACGGTTCGACCGTGAACGTCCCGTCTTACCAGGTTAAAGCTGGTGACGTCGTGGCTGTTCGCGAAAAGGCCAAGAACCAGCTGCGTATCGTCCAGGCTCTCGACCTGTGCGCCCAGCGTGGTCGCGTTGAGTGGGTAGACGTGGATGCTGAGAAGAAATCGGGCGTGTTCAAAAGCGTTCCGGCTCGTGGCGATCTGTCTTCCGACATCAACGAAAGCCTGATTGTCGAGCTCTACTCCAAGTAAGGGCTAGAAAATAGGTGCATCCATGCAGATTTCGGTAAATGAGTTCCTGACCCCCCGCCATATTGATGTGCAGGCGGTCAGTTCGACCCGCGCCAAGATCACCCTCGAGCCTCTCGAGCGTGGTTTTGGCCATACCCTGGGCAACGCGCTGCGTCGCATCCTGTTGTCCTCCATGCCTGGCTGTGCAGTAGTCGAGGCCGAGATTGACGGTGTACTCCACGAGTACTCCGCCATCGAAGGTGTGCAGGAAGACGTAATTGAAATCCTGCTGAACCTGAAAGGTCTGGCTATCAAGCTGCACGGTCGTGACGAAGTCACCCTGACTCTGGCCAAGAAGGGCTCGGGTGTGGTCACCGCTGCCGATATTCAGCTGGATCACGATGTCGAGATCGTCAATGGTGACCACGTGATCGCCAACCTGGCGGACAACGGCGCTCTGAACATGAAGCTCACCGTGCGCCGTGGCCGTGGCTACGAGCCGGCTGATGCCCGTCAGAGCGATGAAGACGAGAGCCGTAGCATTGGCCGTCTGCAGCTGGACTCTTCGTTCAGCCCGGTTCGCCGTGTGGCTTACGTGGTGGAGAACGCTCGCGTCGAGCAGCGTACCAACCTGGACAAGCTGGTCATCGACCTGGAAACCAACGGCACCCTGGATCCTGAAGAGGCCATCCGTCGTGCCGCGACCATCCTCCAGCACCAACTGGCGGCCTTCGTTGATCTGAAGGGCGACAGTGAGCCGGTTGTGGTCGAGCAGGAAGACGAGATCGATCCGATCCTGCTGCGTCCGGTAGACGACCTCGAACTGACCGTGCGTTCGGCCAACTGCCTGAAGGCGGAGAACATCTACTACATCGGCGATCTGATTCAGCGCACCGAAGTAGAGCTGCTCAAGACTCCGAACCTGGGCAAGAAGTCCCTGACCGAGATCAAGGACGTTCTGGCCTCCCGTGGTCTGTCCCTCGGCATGCGCCTCGACAACTGGCCGCCGGCAAGTCTGAAGAAGGACGATAAGGCTACTGCCTGATCGTCCGTAATCACCGAACCGAAAGTTTGGTAAGGAATTAATCATGCGTCATCGTAAAAGTGGCCGTCACCTGAGCCGCACCAGCGCCCACCGCAAGGCCATGTTCCAGAACATGGCGGTGTCGCTGTTCGAACACGAACTGATCAAAACCACCCTGCCGAAAGCCAAGGAACTGCGCCGCGTTGCCGAGCCGCTGATCACCCTGGCCAAGGTAGACAGCGTCGCCAACCGTCGCCTGGCCTTCGACCGCACTCGTTCGAAAGCCATCGTCGGCAAGCTGTTCAACGACCTGGGCAAGCGTTATGCCACCCGTCAGGGCGGCTACCTGCGTATCCTCAAGTGCGGCTTCCGTGCTGGTGACAACGCGCCTATGGCGTACGTCGAGCTGGTTGACCGTCAGGTTGCTGGTGAAGCTGTAGAAGCTGCTGAATAAGTCGCTTCAGATGTACAAAAAACCGGGCCTTGGCCCGGTTTTTTATTGCCGTCATGAAAGTAATTATCTATCGAGGTTGTCGATCTAATATATTGGTTCACTTGTCGTTCGTCTTCTACTCTTGATTCAGCGCTGAAGGCAAGACCCGTATCGGCAGCACATCCCTTCTATCCGATTGGTTGGTTTGATCGCTAGTTTGCTCCCGATTCCCGTCTCGCGCTGCTTATGGCAGGGCGTCGGCCCTAGCTTCGCTGATCGGTGCCAGGTCCTGCGGGCCGGGTATATGGAAGACAACCACAAAAGGTAAAACGACCATGTCAAACCAAGGCAAATGTCCGTTCAATCATGTCGCCGGCGGTGGCACAACGAACAAGGACTGGTGGCCCAACCAGCTACGTGTAGACCTGCTCAACCAGCACTCTGAAAAGTCCAACCCGCTCGGCGAAAAATTCAACTATGCCGAAGAATTCAAGAAGCTCGACTACAAGGCCCTGAAGGCCGATCTGGTCAAGCTGATGACCAATTCGCAGGATTGGTGGCCGGCCGACTTTGGCCATTATGGCCCGCAGATGATCCGCATGGCCTGGCACGCCGCGGGTACCTATCGCACCACCGACGGTCGCGGCGGCGGTGGTCGTGGTCAACAGCGTTTCGCTCCGCTCAACTCCTGGCCGGACAACGTCAACATCGACAAGACTCGCCGCCTGCTGTGGCCAATCAAGCAGAAGTACGGTCAGCAGATTTCCTGGGCCGACCTGCTCATTCTCGCCGGCAATGTGGCGCTGGAGTCCATGGGCTTCCGTACCTTCGGTTTCGCGGCTGGACGTGAGGACGTGTGGGAACCGGACATGGATGTGAACTGGGGGGCGGAGATCGCCTGGCTGGGCGTGGACCCGGAGCGTGTGACGGGTGACCGCGAGCTGACTGCGCCGTTTGGCGCCACCCATATGGGCCTGATCTATGTGAACCCCGAGGGGCCCAACGCCAGTGGCGACTACCTGGAAGCCGCCAAGGATATCCGTACTACCTTTGGCCGCATGGCCATGGATGACGAGGAAACCGTCGCCCTGATCGCCGGCGGCCACACCTTCGGCAAGACTCACGGCGCCGCGCCGGAATCGCACAAGGGGCCGGAACCCGAAGCCGCCCCGCTTGAGGCACAGGGCCTGGGTTGGATGAGCGACTTCGGCAGTGGCCATGGCAAGGACACTGTCTCCAGTGGCCTGGAGGTCACCTGGACCAAGACGCCGTCGCTGTGGAGCAACAACTTCTTCGAGAACCTGTTCAAGTACGAGTGGGAGCTGACCAAGTCGCCCGCCGGTGCCAAGCAGTGGGTAGCCAAGGACGCGCCGGAAATCATTCCGGACGCTCATGTGCCGGGCAAGTTCCATAAACCGACCATGCTCACCACCGACCTGACCCTGCGTTTCGACCCCGAGTTCGGCAAGATCTCCAAGCGCTTCCTGGATGACCCTCAGGCCTTCGCCGAAGCGTTCGCTCGCGCCTGGTTCAAACTGACTCACCGCGACATGGGGCCGAAGGCTCGCTACCTTGGTCCGGAAGTGCCGAAGGAAGACCTGATCTGGCAGGACCCGCTGCCAGCTGCCACGCATAACCCCAGCGCGGCCGACATTGCCGACCTCAAGGCCAAGATCGCGGCTTCCGGGCTGTCGGTCGGCGACCTGGTATCGGTGGCCTGGGCCTCGGCTTCGACCTTCCGTGGCGGCGACAAGCGTGGTGGTGCCAACGGCGCGCGCCTGGCTCTGGCGCCGCAGAAGGACTGGGCGGTGAACAAACGAGCCATCAAGGCGCTGCCGAAGCTGGTGGAGATCCAGAAGGCTTCCGGCAAGGCGTCGCTGGCCGACGTCATCGTGCTGGCCGGCAACGTGGGCGTGGAGATGGCCGCCAAGGCTGCCGGGGTGAGCGTGGACGTGCCCTTTGCTCCCGGCCGTGTCGACGCCACGCAGGCGCAGACCGACGTCGAGATGTTCGAAGTGCTCGAACCCGTTGCCGATGGTTTCCGCAACTACAGCAAGGGCAACCTGGGCGTGCCGAGCGAGGCCATGCTGATCGACAAGGCGCAGTTGCTGACCCTGACTGCGCCGGAGCTGACCGCACTGGTCGGCGGCCTGCGAGTGCTCGGAGCCAACCACGATGGCAGTCAGCATGGCGTGTTCACCGACAAGGTTGGCGTCTTGTCCAACGACTTCTTCGTCAACCTGCTGGACATGGGCACCGAGTGGAAGGCGGTGGGTGCCGATGCGGAAGTGTTCGAGGGCAAGGACCGTGCTAGCGGCAAGGTGAAGTTCACCGGTACCCGCAGCGACCTGGTGTTCGGTTCCAACTCGATCCTGCGTGCCTATGCCGAGGTGTACGCCAGCGCCGATGGTCAGGCGAAGCTGATCAAGGACTTCGTGGCCGCCTGGAGCAAGGTGATGACGCTGGATCGCTTCGATCTGGCCTGATTCGCCTGCCGTAATAAAAAGCCCCGCTAGTGCGGGGCTTTTTATTTTCAGCTGCGATCGCGTTCCAGCAGCGGCTTGAGGAAGTGCCCGGTATGCGAGGCCGGGTTGGCCGCCACTTCCTCCGGCGTGCCGGTGGCGATGATCATGCCGCCCTTGGAGCCGCCCTCGGGGCCGAGGTCGACTAGCCAGTCGGCAGTCTTGATCACGTCCAGGTTGTGCTCGATCACCACCACGGTGTTGCCGTGGTCGCGCAGGCGGTGCAGCACGTCGAGCAACTGCTGGATATCGGCGAAGTGTAGGCCGGTGGTCGGCTCGTCGAGGATGTACAGGGTCTTGCCGGTATCGCGCTTGGACAGCTCGCGGGAGAGCTTGACCCGTTGCGCTTCACCGCCGGACAGGGTGGTCGCCGACTGGCCCAGCTTGATGTAGGACAGGCCGACGTCCATCAGCGTCTGTAGCTTGCGCGCCAGGGCCGGCACCGCGTCGAAGAACTCGCGGGCCTCCTCGATGGTCATGTCGAGCACTTCGGTGATGTTCTTGCCCTTGTACTTCACTTCCAGGGTTTCGCGGTTGTAGCGCTTGCTCTTGCACACGTCGCAGGGCACGTAGATGTCCGGCAGGAAGTGCATCTCCACCTTGATCAGGCCGTCGCCCTGGCAGGCCTCGCAGCGTCCGCCCTTGACGTTGAAGCTGAAGCGCCCTGGCCCGTAGCCGCGCGAGCGCGACTCCGGCACGCCGGCGAACAGCTCGCGGATCGGGGTGAACAGGCCGGTGTAGGTCGCCGGGTTGGAGCGTGGTGTGCGGCCGATCGGGCTCTGGTCGATGTCGACCACCTTGTCCAGGTGCTGCAGGCCGTCGATGCTGTCGTGGGCGGCGGCTTCCAGGGTAGTGGCGCCGTTCAGCGCGGTGGCGCTGAGCGGGAACAGGGTGTTGTTGATCAGGGTCGACTTGCCAGAGCCGGACACGCCGGTGACGCAGGTGAGCAGGCCGATCGGAATCTCCAAATCTACGTTGCGCAGGTTGTTGCCGCGCGCGCCCTTGATCTTCAGCGAGAGCTTCTTGTCACGCACGGTGCGCTGGGCTGGGTAGCGGATCTTCTCGCGCCCGGACAGGTACTTGCCGGTCAGCGAGTCCGGGTGGGCCATGACTTCGGCGGCGGTGCCCTCGGCGACGATGCGCCCGCCATGCACGCCGGCACCCGGGCCGATGTCCACCACATAGTCGGCCAGGCGAATGGCGTCCTCGTCGTGCTCGACCACGATTACCGTGTTGCCGATGTCGCGCAGGTGCTTGAGGGTGCCGAGCAGGCGCTCGTTGTCGCGCTGGTGCAGGCCGATGCTAGGCTCATCGAGGATGTACATCACGCCGACCAGGCCGGCGCCGATCTGGCTGGCCAGGCGGATGCGTTGGGCCTCTCCGCCGGACAGAGTGTCGGCGCTGCGGTCCAGGGTCAGGTAGTCGAGACCGACGTTGACCAGGAACTGCAGGCGCTCGCGGATTTCCTTGAGGATCTTGTCGGCGATCTCGCCACGCCGGCCGGTCAGACTCAGGCCGCCAAAGTAGTCGGCGGCATCGCCGATCGGCAGGCCGGTGACGGCCGGCAGGGTGCGCTCGCCAACCCACACATGGCGGGCCTCGCGGCGCAGGCGGGTACCGCGGCAGTCCGGGCAGGGCTGGGTGCTGAGGAACTTGGCCAGCTCCTCGCGCACCGTGGTCGATTCGGTTTCTCGGTAGCGCCGTTCCAGGTTGGGCACGATGCCCTCGAAGGGATGCGAGCGTTTGACGATATCGCCACGATCATTGAGGTAGCGAAACTCGACGTCGTCGCGCCCGCTACCGTAGAGGATGACTTTCTGCTCGTCGGCGGACAGCTCCTCGAACGGTTCTTCCAGGCTGAATCCATAGTGCGCGGCCAGCGAGCCGAGCATCTGGAAGTAGTAGACGTTGCGCCGGTCCCAGCCGCGAATGGCGCCCTCGGCCAGGGTCAGTTCGCCATTGACCAGGCGGCGGGTGTCGAAGAACTGCTTCACGCCCAGGCCGTCGCAGGTCGGGCAGGCGCCGGCCGGGTTGTTGAAGGAGAACAGCTTGGGTTCCAGCTCGCTGATCGAGTGGCCGCAGTGCGGGCAGGCGAAACGCGCGGAGAAGATGGTTTCCTCGCCGGGCTCGTCATCCATGGGAGCGATCAGGGCGATGCCGTCGGCCAGCTTCAGTGCGGTTTCGAAGGACTCGGCCAGGCGTTGCTGCAGGTCCTCACGCACCTTGAAGCGGTCCACCACCACATCGATGCTGTGCTTCTTCTGCTTGTCCAGCTTGGGCAGCTCGTCCAGCTCATGCAGCTTGCCGTTGACCCGGGCGCGGACGAAGCCCTGGGCGCGCAGCTCCTCGAACACCGACAGGTGCTCGCCCTTGCGCTCGCGGATCACCGGCGCCAGCAGCATCAGCTTGCGGCCTTCCGGCAGCGCGAGCACCTGGTCGACCATCTGGCTGACGGTCTGCGCTTCCAGTGGTACGTCGTGGTCCGGGCAGCGCGGCGTACCGACGCGGGCGTAGAGCAGGCGCAGGTAGTCGTAGATTTCGGTGATGGTGCCGACGGTGGAGCGCGGGTTGTGCGAAGTGGACTTCTGCTCGATGGAGATGGCCGGGGAGAGGCCTTCGATGGTGTCGACGTCGGGCTTCTCCATCATCGACAGGAACTGCCGGGCGTAGGCCGACAGGGACTCGACGTAGCGGCGTTGGCCCTCGGCGTAGAGTGTGTCGAAGGCCAGCGACGACTTGCCGGAACCGGACAGGCCGGTGATCACGATCAGCTTGTCGCGCGGCAGGGTCAGGTCGATGTTTTTCAGGTTATGGGTACGTGCCCCACGAATCAGAATCTTATCCACGAACAACGGCCTCGCATGGCGGGCGGAAACCGCGAAGTATACGGCCGCGGGCTACCACGCGGCAAAGCGCCGCGCCTGTGATGGTGGTGCCGCTGCTGCTAGAATCGCCGGCTCATTTGCACAGGGTTCTTCGATGCACGATTTGCACAGCGAACGCATGAGCGCCCGCGAGACCCGCGCCGCCGGTGGCCTGGCGCTGGTCTTCGCCTTTCGCATGCTCGGCATGTTCATGGTTCTGCCGGTGCTGGCCACCTATGGCATGGATCTGGACGGCGCCACGCCGGCGCTGATCGGCCTGGCCATTGGCGCCTACGGCCTGACCCAGGCGGTACTGCAGATTCCCTTCGGCATTCTCTCCGACCGTATCGGCCGCCTGCCGGTGATCTTCGCCGGGTTGCTGATCTTCGCCGCCGGCGCGGCCCTGGCGGCCAACGCCGACACCATCTGGGGGGTGATCGCCGGGCGTGTGCTGCAGGGCGCCGGGGCCATCTCGGCGGCAGTGATGGCGCTGCTCTCGGACCTGACCCGCGAGCAGCACCGGACCAAGGCTATGGCCATGATCGGCATGAGCATCGGCCTGTCGTTCGCCGTGGCCATGGTGATCGGCCCGCTGCTGACCCGCGCCTTCGGCCTGGCGGGGCTGTTCTGGGTCACCGCCGGCATGGCCCTGATCGGCATGCTGATCATTGCCCTGATCGTGCCGCGCGCCGCACAGACGCTGCAGCACCGTGAGTCCGGCGTGGCGCGCCAGGCGTTGCTGCCAACGCTGCGCAACCGCGAGTTGCTGCGTCTGAACCTGGGCATCGGTGTGCTGCATGCCATCCTCATGGCCAGTTTCGTGGTGCTGCCGCTGGCGCTGGTAGAGCAAGGCGGGCTGGCCAAGGAAGAGCACTGGTGGGTCTACCTCAGCGCGTTGCTGATCGGTTTCTTCGGCATGGTGCCGTTCATCATCTACGCCGAGAAAAAGCGCCAGATGAAACGTGTGCTGTGCGGCGCGGTGCTGGTGCTGGTGCTCTGCGAGCTGTTCTTCTGGGGTTTCGGCCACGGGCTCAAGGCGCTGGTGCTGGGCTTCGTGCTGTTCTTCACCGCCTTCAACCTGCTGGAGGCCTCGCTGCCGTCGCTGGTCAGCAAGGTGGCCCCGGCCGGCGGCAAGGGCACGGCCATGGGCGTGTACTCCACCAGCCAGTTTCTCGGCGCCGCGCTGGGTGGCATTCTCGGTGGCTGGCTGTACCAGCATGGCGGCCTGGATATGGTTTTCGTCGGCTGTGCGGCGCTGGGGCTTTTCTGGCTCGCGGCAGCTGCTACCATGCGCGAGCCGCCTTATGTGACCAGTTTGCGCCGCCCGCTTGCCGAGACGGCGCTGGCGGACAGCGGACTGGTGGGCCGACTCCTCGCAGTACCCGGCGTCAGCGATGCCGTGGTGGTGGCCGAGGAGGCCGCGTTGTACATCAAAGTGGATACCCAACAACTGGACCGCGTGTTGCTCGAGCAGGTGCTCGAAGAGGCCGCGGAGACGCATTGAGCTTAGGAGAACGAAATGGCCCGTGGGGTTAACAAAGTCATTCTGATCGGCAACGTCGGCGGCGACCCGGAAACCCGCTACCTGCCCAACGGCAACGCGGTGACCAACATCACCCTGGCCACCACCGACAGCTGGAAGGACAAACAGACCGGCCAGCAGCAGGAGCGCACCGAATGGCATCGCGTGGTGTTCTTCGGCAAGCTCGCCGAGATCGCCGGTGAATACCTGCGCAAGGGTGGCCAGTGCTACGTCGAAGGTCGTCTGCAGACCCGCGAGTGGGAGAAGGATGGCGTCAAGCGCTACACCACCGAGATCGTGGTCGACATGAACGGCACCCTGCAGCTGCTCGGCGGCCGTGGTAACAGCAATAGCGAAGGTGGCGAGTACGCCCCGCGCCAGCAGCAGTCGCGCCCGGCACCGCAGCAGTCCGCGCCGCAGCGCCCGGCGCCGCAACCGGCGGCCCAGCAGCCGGCCCCGGACTACGACAGCTTCGACGACGATATCCCGTTCTAAGTCGGAACCGTCGGTACACAGAGCCCGCCTTTTGGCGGGCTCTTGCGTTTGTGCGGGACGGAATTATCCCCATTGGCGTCCGGCGTCGAGCGCTGCGTCATGCAAATTGCACGCTGGTTGCGGCCAGTCGTGCATTCTGCATGGGGCGGTAGGCCGGTTGGTCTGGCTATGTGCCTGACCCGTATGGCGTTTTTCGTACCGACGGATTGGCACAGGCACTGCAACGACACAGGCTCCGACATTTATCGAGAGCGAACCGAGCCATGCACGCTGCCATCAAGGCGTTCTTCGACGCGTTTCCCGCGCACGACATTTCCATCACGCCGCGCCCAGACGGCACCCTGCTGCTGACCCTGCGCAGGCGCGGTGAGGTGCCGCTGAGCAAGGCCATCGACAGCGTCATGCTGCTCAGTCAGGCGAGCGTGCAGGAGCTGATCCTCGATGTGTCGTTGAGCCTCAAGCGGGCCAACGGCCAGGCACTGATGGCGGATGGGCGCGCGCAGTGGCGGCGCGATCTGCCGACGTTCTCCGGCGAACCGATTCATGTCACCGCCGCGCACCGGCTGGTGTACCGGCGCAAGCCGGCGCCGGCGCGCTCCCGCTCGCTCTAGTGCCGGTCGCTGCCTTGGCCTGAGCGATTGGGCAGAACATTCAGGGCTGGGTTTCGGATGGCTACCCTTACGCCGACACTTCCTGCAGGCGTGTCTGCGGCAGCGGCTGGCGTTGCCAGCGTTCCTTGGCGAACGCGGCCATGTCGCGCAGGCTGCGACCGGCTTCGGGCAGCAGCGGATAGAAGGTCGGCCAGACATGTGCCTGGCCGCGCCAGATATCCAGGCGCACCGCGGCGCCGGCCTGGTCGAGGCGCTCGGCCAGACGCAGCGAGTCGTCGCGCAACACCTCGTTGTCGCTGACCTGGATATGCACGGGCGGAAAACCGGTGAAGTCGCCATACAGTGGCGAGGCCAGCGGCGAGGCGCCGTCCTGCCCGGCCAGGTACGCGGCGGCGGCGCGGCGGATGCTGTTGCCGTCGAACATCGCGCAGCTGGCTGCGTTGCTGTCCAGCGAGGCGCCGCTGGCGAGCAGGTCGGCATAGGGCGAGAGCAGGGTGGCGCCGCTGGGTAAAGGCAGGCCGGCACTCTTGAGGGCGTGCAGCAGTGCCAGGGCCAGGCCTCCGCCGGCGGAGTCGCCGGCCAGCACTATGCCTTGGGCCGGGTAGGTTTGCAGCAGCCAGGTGTAGGCGGCCACGGCGTCTTCCAGCGCTGCCGGGAAGGGCGCCTCCGGGGCCAGTCGATAGTCCAGGGAGAACAGCGCGCTGCCGCTCAGTTGCGCCAGGTGGGTGGTGATGGCGCGGTAGGTGCGCGGCGAGCCGAACAGGTAACCGCCACCGTGCAGATAGAGCAGGCACTGGCCGGGCGCGGCGGTAGCCGGCAGATGCCATTCGCCCTGGGGCTGGCCTTCCGTGGTCTGGCGAATATCCACGCCCGGGCAGGTCTTGCGTGCGGCACTGTTGCGTTCCAGCCAGGCGCGAAAGCGCACGGGGTCGAAGGTTTCGCTGGTCAGCTTGGGTTTCAGGCGCCAGCGCAGCACGACGCCAAGCAGGCGCGAGCGTAGCGAACGGGAGTGGATCAGGCGTTGCTCGATCATGGGTTCGCGCTCTTGTTGCGCCCCGAGGCTCTGCCCAGCAGGCGGTGGATCAGCCCGGTGTGGGCACAGGGCAGCAGGCGTTGCAGCAGGTCGACGAACTTGGCGTCGCGGCCTACCAGAATGCGTTCGCGGCGCAGCCGAATACCTTCGATGATGATGCGTGCGGCTTCATCGGCAGGCAGCTTGAGGGTGTTCTTCTCCAGGCGGCTGATCAGCGCCTCCTGGTCATCGACAGCCTGGTCGAAGCTGGCGCTGCGGGCGATGCGGGTGCGGACACCGCCCGGGTGCACGCAGGCGACATGCACGCCGTCGGCCTTGAGCTCCTGGCGCAGTGCCTCGCTGAAGCCGCGCACGGCGAACTTGCTGGCACAGTAGTGGGCCTGGCCGGCGACGCCGATCAGGCCGAACAGGCTGGAGAGATTCACCAGGCTGCCGCGGCTGGCGCGCAGGGCCGGGAGAAAGGCCCGGCTGCCATGCACCACGCCCCAGAAGTTGACGTCGAGCACCTTGCGGAAGGCTTCCGCTGAGGTCGAGGCGAAGTCACCGAAGCGGGTGATGCCGGCATTGTTGATCAGCACGTCGACCGTGCCGAAGCTGGCCGTTACCTGCGTGGCGAAATCCCGCACCTGCGCTTCGTCACTGACATCCAGCGCCTGCCCCAGCAAGGGGCCGGCGCCGATCAGGCGGGCCTGGATCAGGGTTTCGTCGAGGCTTTGCGGGTCGAGATCGGCCAGGGCCAGGGCGTTGCCGCGTGCCGCCAGTTGTAGGGCCAGCTCGCGACCGATACCACTGCCGGCACCGGTGATCACCACATTCTTGCTGCGCATGTCCGCTCAACCCCTATGCGTGGTTATGGCGAGATTTCATTGTTCGAGTGAGCCGCAATATTTCGAATGAGCCGAGCCCCGTCAATCACGCCCGGCCGATTGCCGTGTCGTGAATGGCGCATGACAGTCTGACTGATGATGCAGTGCAGGCGTTGCGCTCGAATGCGCGGCGAGTTCTTCGGCCACCGCCTGCGTGCTCGGACCTGTGTCGATGACACCGGCGGGAGAAAGAGATGCAGCCAGGCGGCGCACCGAGCAGTGCGCCGCCGCTTGGCCTTAGTGGAACGGAAAGAAGTAGTTCATCCAGGAGGCCATGCGCAGAAGGATCTTGCGCATGATGGCGACGTGGTGGAAGTGCTTGGTGTAGATGGCGGATTGGGCATAGGCGCCGCCGGGAAGCTGCTCGCGATAGGCGTCGAAGTCCGGGTCGGTGATGTCCAGCACCACTGGCACGCGCCCGGCCGGTGGCGAGCCGGTGAAGCTGACCAGGTTGCCATTCGGTTGCAGCTCACCTTCGCCGATCACCGGCAATACCTGGCGCACCTTGGCCGCGAATACCTGCCCGGGCAGGCTGTCGAAGGCGACTTCGGCCTCTTCGCCGACCAGCAGGCGCAACTGACTGTTCTGGCGCATCCAGGCGACGATGAAATAGTTTTCCTGCGGTACGAAGACCATGGCCGGCCGCAGTGGCAACTTCACCGCACGCACACCGGGGCGCAGGAACACCTGGATCACCATGCCGTCCGAGGGGGCCTTGACCACGGTACTGTCCAGGTCGAACTGGGCGATGTTCAGTTGTGCCTGCAGATCGTCGACGCGGGCGTTGGCCTGGTCGAGATCGCGACGGTTGCCCAGGTTACGCTGGGCCAGGGTGGCGGCCCTGTACTGGTCGGCCTTGGCCGAGATCAGTTGGGCCTTGATCGATTTGACCTTGTTTTCGAAGGGGGTCGGGTCGATGCGGAACAGCACCTCGCCCTGTTTGACCTGCTGATTGGCCCGAATCGGCACCTCGATCACCTGGCCGCTGACCGAGGGCACGATCGGCGTGGTGATGAAGTAGCTGCGGGTCACCTCCGAGTAGGGGTGGTTGTAGTTCATCAGGAACACGAGCGTGCCGACCAGCACCACGCCACCCAGTGCAGCCGTGGGCACCGACCATTTGTTCAGCGGAATCTTGAAGACCTTGAATACGACTACACAGACGGCGGCGTAGGTCAGAAGCAGCAAGAGATCCATATCAGTGCTCCTGTTTCGAGTCGGTCGGAGTTGGCAGTTCGGGCGGCGGCGCCGATACGGCCTCTGGCGTGCGGCTGGCGTGCAGGGCCGCTTTCAGTTCGGCGACTTCACGCTCCAGGGCCGCGAGACGGCCTTCGTCCAGTTCGGCCTTGTGGGCGCCGAAGCCCCAACCACGATCCTCGCGATACAGGGTTGCCCAGATCCACAGGAAGGGCCACAGCACGTGCAGGGTAAACAGGCTGATCCAGCCCGCCACATGAATGGCGTCCTGTTGCGGATGGTTACGGTGCTTGGCGATTTCATAGGGAATGTCATGAATCGCGATGATGCCGTAGAACAGCACCAGTGCCACGATGACCAGAATGGCCAGGGCGACGTAGTCGAGCATGTAACCTCCGCATCCGTTGCTTGTCGATGTCGCAGCTAAGACTAGCAGCGCGCGGTTGGCCTGCGTACGAAAAGCCTGGGCCAGGGCGCTGCGGCAGGCGGGGCCACGAACGGTCGTCTGCCAGGCGCAGACCGGCCAGGTGTTGTAAGGTCGGAGGCGCTAACCGTTCATGGATCACGCGAAAGGAATCACTATGCGCTCGTACGGTTTCATGTCTTTGCTACTGCTCTTTCTGGCGCCGCTGCAGGCTGCCGAACGCGACCCGAACGAGGTTGTCAGTGCCGCCCGCCAGGACCCGGCGGTATCGGCGGCAGTCGACCAGGCCCAGGCCGGCCTGGCCGGCTTCCTCGAACTGGCCGCCGCGCCACCTGCCGGAACCAGCGGTTTCAAGGTTCAGGTCATGGTGATCGATGACCAGGGCATCGAGACCTTCTGGGTGACGCCTTTCCATACGCTCGGGGATGGCTTCGTGGGCGTGGTGGCCAACGAGCCGCGCATCGTCAGGAGCGTGGTCTGGGGCCAGCAACTGCGCTTCACGCGTGAGCAGATCACCGACTGGGGGTATCTGCGCAACGGACGCCAGGTCGGCAACTTCACCATCTGCGCCCTGTTCAAGAACATGCCCGCCGAGCAGGTGGAGTTCTACCGCACCCAGCACGGCTTCGACTGCTGAGACGGGGCGGACGTGAGCGTGCGTGCCTGCGCCGGCCCGCAGTGGCAAGCGAGGGTGCGACGCCCTGTCAGCTGCGCGCGCCATGAGCTCTGGCTAGACTGCGCGGCAACCGAAGGATGCCCGCCCTGAACCCACTCAGCCGTAACTTCCGCGATTGGCTCTACGCCTTTGCCCTGGTGGGCATGCTCCTGCGCGTGAGCATGCCGCTGTGGGCGCTGCCGCAGATGGGCGAGGGCGGCTTCATGCTCATGTGTGGCTCGCAGGGCGTGCAGTGGCAGCTCGGCGAGGATGGTCAGGTTGCCTCGCAGCAACTGCCCTGCGCCCAGTGCGGCGCCCATGTGGCCAGCCTGCAGAGCTTTCCCTTCACCCCGCCCGCCCCGCCGGTGGCACCGTCGCAGCGGCCGCGTTTCGCCGAAGTACTCAGTCTTCACCCACCGTTCCTGGTCGCGCCGCCTGGCAGGGCGCCTCCGCAGCTTTCCTGAATCCGCATCACTCGCCCTCTGCGCGAGGGCATAGCGCTGTCTCATATTTCAGGAAACATCATGACTGCATCCGTTTTCGCGTCGGCGCGTGCCGGCCGCCTGCCTTTCATTCTCTCCGCCCTGAGCCTGGCCATCAGCGCTCCACTCTGCGCCGCAGAGCTCGCCGATGCCGAGCTGGCGCCTACGGTGATCACCGCCGTGCAGCAGAGTTCGCCGCTGACCGTGATCGCCGATCCCAAGGACGCGCGCCAGCCGGTGCCGGCCAGCGATGCCAGCGACTATCTGAAGACCATTCCCGGCTTCTCCGCCATTCGCAGCGGCGGCACCAATGGCGACACGGTGCTGCGCGGCATGTTCGGCTCGCGCATCAACCTGCGCGCCAATGGCGGCATGATGCTCGGCGCCTGCCCCTACCGCATGGATGCGCCTAGCTCCTACATCTCGCCGGAAACCTACGACAAGCTGACCGTGATCAAGGGCCCGCAGACTGTGCTCTGGGGGCCGGGTGCCTCGGCCGGTACCGTGTTGTTCGAGCGTGAACCGGAGCGTTTCGGTGAGCTCGGCAGCCGCCTGAATGCCAGCCTGCTGGCCGGCTCCAACGGCCGTTTCGACAAGGTGCTGGATGGCGCCGTCGGCGGCGAGCAGGGCTACCTGCGTTTCGTCGGCAACCAGGCGCAGTCCGACGACTATGAGGATGGCGACGGCGATACGGTGCCGTCGCGCTGGAAGAAGTGGAACGGTGATCTCGCCATCGGCTGGACGCCGGATGCCGACACCCTGCTCGAGTTCACCGCCGGCAAGGGCGATGGCGAAGCGCGCTACGCCGGGCGTGGCATGGACGGTGCGCAGTTCGAGCGCGAGAGCCTCGGCCTGCGGTTCGAGAAGAGCAACTTGGGCGGCGTGCTGGATAAGGTCGAGGCACAGGTCTACTACAACTACGCCGACCACATCATGGACAACTTCAGCCTGCGCGAGCCCGACCCGAGCAGCATGATGCCCATGCCGATGGCCTCGCAGGTCGACCGACGGACCCTCGGCGGGCGCTTCGCCGCCACCTTCAAGTGGACCGAGGTGGAACTGGTCGCCGGCGTCGACGCGCTGCGCAGCGAGCACCGCTGGCGCAATTCCGACTACGACATGATGACCGATACCTACCGCGACACCGACCAGTTCGCCTGGGACAAGGACGCGGTCAGCCACAACTACGGCGCCTTCGCCGAAGCCACCTGGTATCTGGCCGAACGCAATCGCCTGATCGGCGGTGCGCGCCTGGACCGCGCCACCACCAAGGATTACCGCACCAGCGCCTGGAGCGGCATGATGCAGGTGGCCAACCCTACCGAGGGCGAGACCCGTGCCGACACCCTGCCCAGCGGCTTCGTCCGCTACGAGCACGACCTGGCCGACTCGCCGGCCACGCTCTACGCCGGTATCGGTCATGTGCAGCGCTTCCCCGATTACTGGGAGCTGTTCTCCGCAGAGGCCGGCCCTGCCGACAGCGTCAACGCCTTCGACGGGATCAAGCCGGAGAAGACCACCCAGCTCGACTTCGGCGTGCAATACCAGGGCGCCGACCTGCAGGCCTGGGCCTCCGGCTACGTCGGCCAGGTACGCGACTACATCCTGTTCAGCTACAGCACCGACATGATGGGCATGCGCAGCTCCCAGGCCGACAACATCGACGCACGCATCATGGGCGGCGAGCTGGGCGTGGCCTACGACCTCACCGACAACTGGAAGACCGACGCCACCCTGGCCTACGCCTGGGGCAAGAACAGCAGCGATGGCGAAGCATTGCCGCAGATGCCGCCGCTGGAAACGCGCCTGGGCCTGAGCTATGCGCGCGATGCCTGGAGCGCCGGTGCCCTGTGGCGCGTGGTGGCCGAGCAGGGCCGTGTGGCCGAGGGCAAGGGCAACGTGGTCGGCCAGGATCTGGGCAACAGCGCGGGCTTCGCCGTGTTCTCCCTCAACGGCGCGTACCGGGTCAACGAGCACCTCAAGCTCAGCGCCGGCGTCGACAACCTGTTCGACAAGGACTACGCCGAGCACCTCAATCTGGCCGGCGACGCCGGCTTCGGCTATCCGGCCGATCCGGTGGCCATCGACGAGCCGGGGCGGACCTTGTGGAGCAAGGTCGACATCGCCTTCTGAGTCGTACAGAGCCCGCCACCCGGCGGGCTCTGTCTTTCAGCTCCAGCCGAGCCTTGACCGTTGTCGGGTGCTTCGCTGGCCGTTTGGGACCTCATGCGCCGCACGGGGCTGCTCTAGTGTGTCGCCATCGAGACGAGTCGACATCGGGGAGGCGATTATGCAGGCAGGGCAGGGCAGCGGCTGGCGTGGCCGGGCCATGGTGCTGGGGCTGTGCGCAGTGCTGGCGGGATGTGGCGAGGAGGAGGGGGCGCCACTGCAGGCCGTGGATCTGCAGGCGCTGCCAGCGGATGCGGCGCTGGCGCAGTTGTATATCCATAGTTGCCAGCAGTGCCATGCCGATCCGGCTGCCGGCGCGCCGCTGGTCGGCGATAGTGTTGCCTGGTCGCCGCGACTGGACAAGGGCCTGGATACGCTGCTGGAGCACAGCATCAACGGTTTCCAGGGCATGCCGCCGATGGGCCTGTGCATGCAGTGCTCCGAAGCGGAGTTCCGTGGCTTGATCGCCTTCATGGCGTCTCCGGCGAAGCCCGCGGAGGAGGACTGATATGGGCCAGCCATTCACCCGTCGCCAGTTGTTGCAGCGCGCCAGCCTGCTGGGCGCCTGCCTGGCCCTGCCCGGCCGTTCGCTATGGGCGGAAACGGCGCCCGCGACGCGACCCATACCCTGGCGCAACTGGTCCGGTGCGCAGAGCTGCCTGCCGCTGGAACGGCTGGCGCCGACCAATCTGGACGAGCTGATCCAGGCCATCCGCCAGGCACCGGGCAAGATCCGTCCGGTCGGCTCTGGACACTCCTTCAGTGCGCTGGTGCCCACCGATGGCACGCTGCTTTCGCTCAGCCATTTTTCCGGGCTGCTGGAGCACGATGCCCGAACGCTGCAGGCCGAGTTTGGCGGTGGCACGCCGATGGCGCAGATGGGCGAACCGCTCAAGGCGGTCGGCCAGGCTCTGATCAACATGGCCGATATCGACTACCAGACCCTGGCCGGCGCGATCGCCACGTCGACCCATGGCACCGGCATCGGCTTCGGCTCCTATTCCTCCCAGGTCTGTGGCTTGCAACTGGTCAGCGCCAGTGGCGAGGTACTCGACTGCAGCCGCGAGCACAATTCCGCACTGTTCGACGCGGCGCGGGTGTCGCTTGGCGCACTGGGGCTAGTGACCCGCGTGCGCCTGCAGAACCGTGGCGCCTACCGGCTGCGCGAGCGCCAGTGGATCGCCAGGACCGAAGAGCTGCTGGAGGATGTCGACAACCTCAAGCGCGACAACCAGCACTGGGAAATGCTGGTCGTCACCCACTCCGACTATGCCCTGGCCGTGGCCCTGAACGAGACCGAGGACCCGGCCACGCCGCCGCTGTCGCCGGAAGAGGAGGGCGGCAACGGTTTCATCGATCTGATCGAGGGGCTGGACAAGCACCTGAGCGACTATCCAGACCTGCGCCGCAGCCTGCTGAACAACATGCGCCACCTGGCCAGTTTCGAGGAGCGGGTAGACGACTCCTACGAGGTCTTCGCCAATGTGCGCAACGTGCGCTTCAACGAGATGGAGTACTCGGTGCCGGCCGAGCATGGCCCGGCCTGCCTGCGCGAGATCATCAAGCGCATCGACGACGGCAACCTGCGCACCTGGTTTCCCATCGAGTACCGCTACGTGCAGGCCGACGACATTCCCCTGAGCATGTTCGAGGGGCGCGACAGCTGTGCGATCTCGGTGCACCAGCACTATGCGATGGATCATCACAACTTCTTCGCCGCCATCGAGCCGATCTTCTGGAAGTACCAGGGGCGGCCGCACTGGGGCAAGTTGCACAGCCTGGGCGCGCGCCAGCTGCAGGCGCTGTATCCGCGCTGGAAGGAATTCACCGAGGTGCGCCAGGCGCTGGACCCGCAGGGGCGCTTCGTCAACGCGCACCTGGCCGGCCTGTTCGGCCTGGCCTGAGGAGTGACGATGAAACGACGTTCTTTCGTACTGGCCGGGCTCGGCACCGGCGGGCTGCTGGCCGCGGTCGGGCTGCGTCCTGGCGATCATGGCCAGCCGCACGATGCGTACTTCCAGGCCCTGAACCGCGAGCTCAAGGCCAACGGGCCGATGCGCCCGGCGCTGCTGATCGACCTCGACCGCCTCGACCAGAATATCGAGGTGGTGCGGCAGTTCCTTGAGCGCAGCGGAAAGCACCTGCGCCTGGTGGAAAAGTCCCTGCCGGCGCCCGACCTGCTGCGCTATATCGGCGAGCGCATCGGTACGCGGCGGCTGATGTCCTTCCACCAGCCGTTTCTCAATCACGATGCCCAGGCCTTTCCCGAGTCGGACATCCTGCTCGGCAAACCGCTGCCGGTGCGTTCGGCACAGCTGTTCTATCAACAGCATCGCGGCCCGTTCGACCCGAGCCGGCAGCTGCAGTGGCTGATCGACACGTCCGAACGCCTGGCTCAGTACCTGGCGCTGGCCCAGGGGGTGGGCACGCGGCTGCGCATCAACATCGAACTGGATGTCGGCCTGCATCGCGGCGGCATCGCTGAGGCGCAGGCACTGGCGCCGTTGCTGCAGTTGATCGCCGATAACCCGCAGCACCTGGAGTTTGCCGGCTTCATGGGGTACGACCCGTTCGTCGGCATGAACCTGCCGGAGCTGCTCGGTACGCCGGAGGAGCTGCTGGCCAAGGTCATGGCGCACTATCAGCGCTGTGTCGACTTCACCCGCCAGCATTTCCCCGCGCTCTGGCACGAGGGCTTGACCCTGAATACCGCCGGCAGCCCCAGCTACAGCGCCCACGAACGGGAGTCGCTGAGCAGCGAGGTGTCGATCGGCACCGGCCTGCTCAAGCCCAGCCACTACGACCTGCCGTCGCTGGCCGGGCATGTGCCGGCGGTGTATATCGCCACGCCGGTGCTCAAGCGTACCGGCGCGTTGCGCCTTCCCGGGCTGGACGACAAGTCCCGCCTGCTGTCCTGGTGGGACGTCAACCAGCGCGAGACCTTCTTCGTCTATGGCGGCAACTGGCTGGCCGATTTCGCCTCGCCTGCCGGGCTGCAGCTGAGCGGCCTGTTCGGGCGCAGCTCCAACCAGGAGCTGGTCAACGCCTCGCCGGCGGTGGGCCTGGGCGTGGACGACCAGATATTCCTGCGGCCAACCCAGAGCGAGGCGGTGCTACTGCAGTTCGGCGACCTGCTGGCCGTGCGTGGCGGGCGGATCGTCGAGCGCTGGCCGGTCTATCAGGAGTCCTGAACGCCCTTACCCTGGCGAGTCCTGCTGGTGAACCGGCCGACCTGCTAGTACTCCTCAGCGATGCGTTGCTTGGCGGTGCGCGGCGTTTCCCCGGTCCAGCGTTTGAAGGCGCGGCGGAAGTTGCGCACATCGCTGAAGCCGGTGGCGCAGGCCACGTCGATCAGGCGGTTGTCGCGCTGGCCGAGCAGCTGCAGGGCGCGTGCGCGGCGCAGCTCGTCGATGATGCCGTGGTAGCTCAGGCCCGCGTCGCCGATGCGCCGGCGCAGGGTACGTTCGCTGAGGTTCAACTGGTTGGCCAGCTCGCTCAGCGACGGCGGTGTGCCGAGGTTCTTGCGCACCTCGCGCTCGATGGTTTCGATCAGGTCGCTCAGCCCCTGCTCGTCACGTCGGGTTTCGTCCAGCAACTGGCAGGCCTCGGCGACGACATAGTCGTCGCGGGTGGGCAGCGGCAGTTCCAGCCAGCTGGCCGGGAACTGCATCAGATTGTGCTCGCCGTCGAAGCGCACGGGGCAACGGAACAGCTCGTCGTAGCGCTGCGCATGCGCTGGGCTGGGGTAGTGCACTTCGATACGCGTGGCGACCAGGTCCTGGCCGGTGAGGAAGCGCACGATGGCCAGGCTGCTGGAGAAGGCTTCCTCCAGGTAGAACACCATCACGTCCGGGTCGAAGAAGCGCGGTGTGGCATAGACCCGCGCCTGGTCCGCGATGACCTCCATGCGGTAGTCGAGCAGGCTGCCGATATGCCACTGGTAACGCAGCGCCAGTTGCAGCGCCGTGCCCAGGTCCGGGCAGGCCAGCATGGCCAGCCCCACCAGCCCCCAGGACACCGGTGTCTGCCGGCTGCCGACGGTCAGCCCCAGATCGCTGTCGCCCAGCAGTTGCCGGGCGCGGCGCAGCAGTTGATAGCTCTGGCGGAAGGACAGGCGGTAATCCGGCCGCTTCAGGTCTTCCGGGGAAAAGCCCAGGCCACGACACAGCAGGGCCGGATCATGGCCACGGGCGAGCGCGTATTGCAGCAGGAAGCGGGAAATCTGCGGCGGTGCCGAGGCTTCCGAATAGCGCGGGTCGACTATGGGTTTCATGCCTACTTCTACCTGCTGCTGGCGTCATTGCTGCCCGCAGTGTGCCGCAAACCTCGCGCGATGAATGTGTTTGCAAATGTGACAGGCCTCTTGGGCCGTCTTTTTTGTCCGTTTTGGCCCCATGCCGGCTTTTTTGTTGCCGTTAATTTCAAGCGGACTCAGGAGGGGCGTATGTCACACAACAAAAGCAAGATGACATTGGCAATAGGTTTGGGACTGGGGATCAGCGGGGCGCAGGTGCAGGCCTTCGAGATAGATACCGGGCCCAATTTCACCACGTCGCTGGAAAGCGTCGCCGAGTTCACCTCGGTGTACCGCACCAGTTCACCCGAGCGCATCGAGCGCGGTGGGCAGAACGTCTTCACCAACAACAACGACGGCAGCGAGTACTACGACACCGGGTTCGTTTCCAACGAGTTCAAGCTGACCTCCGAGCTGCACGTGCGTACCGAGCAGGACGGACTGTTCGTGCGCGGCACCGCTTGGTACGACACCCAGCTCATGGACAACGACCCCTCGGGGGATGCGTTCGCCACCCACAACACCGACAGCGACGAGCGCTATTCCTCGGATCTGGAAAACCGCGCCGGCCACCGCGCGCGCCTGCTCGACGCCTATCTCTACACCAACCGCTATGTCGGCGAGATGCCTTACAGCCTGCGGCTGGGCCGCCAGGTGATCAACTGGGGTGAGGGCATCTTCTACGCCGATGGTCTCAACGTGGTGAACCCGGTGGATATCGGCCGGGTGGTGCTGCCCAACGCCAGCTTCAAGGACGCTCTGCTGCCGACCAACATGATCTCCGGGCAGCTTGGCCTGACCGACGCCTTCAATATCGAGGCCTTCTACGGCCTGGAGTGGAAAGGCCACGAGCTGATTCCCACCGGCGCCTTCCTCAACAACCAGGACTACTTCGGCAAGGGCAGCAACGGGGTGCTGGTCGATCTGCGCGATCAACTGGGCATGCTGGGCTTACCGGCCGAGCTGGTGCCCGGACTCAATGGCGAGAATGGCCTTGTGGCCGGCGCCCGCTATGGCCGCGAGCACGATGCCCGCGACGACGGCCAGTTCGGTGTGGCCATGCGTTATCTGGCCGAGGACTGGAACAACACCGAGTTCAGCCTCTACTACCTCAACTACCACAGCAAGACGCCCTTCCTGCGTATCCAGAAGGGCCAATCCTTCGCCTGCAGCGCGGGCAGCGGTGGCGGCTTCGCCGGCCTCTGCGGCCTGGCCGGCATGCTCGGTGATCCGGCGCTGGTGGCACTGGCGGACGGCCTGGCTCTGCTCGACAGCACCTACTACGACTTCATCTACCCCGAGGACATCCGTCTGTTCGGCCTCAGCGTATCCGGCACGCTCGGTGACACCAGTGTTGCCGGCGAGCTGACCTATCGGCCCAACGCGCCGCTGGAGCCGGCGATGACCTATGAACTGGAGCAGATGGCCGAGGGTGCCCTGGGGGCCGGCGGGGCCAGCGGTGGCAGCATCGACCTGGGCGAGTTCGGCGACGGCTCGGCCAACGACCCGCGCCGTTCCATCGACCTGTACAAGCGCCACGAGCTCTACACCGGCTCGGTGTCGGCGATCCACAGCTTCGGCCCGGTGAGTGGGCTGGACGACCTGATGCTACTCGGCGAAGCGGCCTTCAACCATGTGCCGGGTAGCCTGCTGGATACGCCCAACTATGCCTACCTGGACTCCTTCGCCTGGGGCTATACGCTCAACGTTTCCGGCCTGATCCAGGACGTGACGCCGAACTTCGATCTGCTGCCGGCCATCACTTTCCGCCAGGACGTGTCGGGCACCTCGCCGGCGCTCAACGAGAACTTCATCCAGGGGCGCAAGTCCGCCACCCTCGAGCTGGGCGCCAAGTACGGCCAGAAGCTGGCCGGCAAGCTCAGTTACACCTCGTTCTGGGGCGCGCGCAAGGACAACGCGCTGATTGATCGCGACCACGTCGCCCTCAACCTCTCCTACTCCTTCTGATGGCAGGGATCACCATGACCCGTACAGTTTTGTGTACTTCCGCAGTCCTGCTTGCCCTCGCGTTGCCCCTGACGGCACAGGCCAAGGTGAGCGCCGAACAGGCGGCGCAGCTGGGCACCACCCTCACGCCATTCGGCGCCGAGCGCCAGGGCGATGCGGCCAAGGGCATTGCCGAGTGGACTGGCGGCCTGAGCCAGGTGCCGGCCGGTTATGCCGGCCCGGGCAGCTTCCATGTCGACCCCTTCGCCGGCGAGCAGCCGTTGCGGGTGATCGACGCGCAGAACATGGGGGCCGACGAGGCCAGCCTCAGCCCCGGCGTGAAGGCCCTGCTCAAGACCTACCCACAGACGTTCAAGCTGCCGGTCTACCCCAGCCACCGCAGCTTCGCCGCGCCGCCGGAAATCTACGCCAATACCCGGCGCAACGCCGAACAGGCGACCCTGGCCGACGGTGGCAATGGCCTGGTGGGCGCCTATGCCGGTATCCCTTTCCCGATCCCGGCCGATGGCCGCGAGGCGATCTGGAATCACATCGCCCGCTGGCAGGGGCGCTATATCGACGAGGTCGCCATCACCGCCCAGGTCACGGCCAGCGGCAGTTATTCGATTCTGCGTGAGCGCATCCAGCTGCTGTCCAACTACTACCACCCGCAGAAGGACGCCGGCAGCCTGGACAATCAGCTCTACTACTTCGCCAGCGAACTGTTGCCGCCCTCGCGCGATGTCGGTCGCGCCCTGCTGGTGCACGAGCCCATCGACCAGGTCGCCGAGCCGCGCGCCGCCTGGATCTACAACCCCGGCCAGCGCCGCGTGCGGCGCGCCCCGACGCTGGCCTACGACACGCCGATCGACGGCATCTACGCCGACGATACCGACATGTACAACGGTGCCACCGACCGCTACGACTGGAAGCTGCTCGGCAAGCAGGCGTTGCTGGTGCCTTACCACAACTACGCCATGGAACAGCCGGGGCGGGCGCTGGACGAGTTGGTCAAGCCGGGCCATCTCAACCCCGAGCTGACCCGCTGGGAGATGCACCGCGTATGGGTGGTCGAGGCCACCTTGCGGCCGGGCCAGCGCCATGTGCACGCCAAGCGCCGCTTCTACCTGGACGAGGACAGCTGGTACGCCCTGATGGTGGAAAACTACGATGCCCGAGGCGAGCTGTGGCACGTCAACCTGGCCTTCAGCAAGAACGCCTACGAGGTGCCCACCATTGCGCCGGTCAACCTGGTATTCCACGACCTGATCGCGCGCAGCTACACCGCCATCGGCCTGCGCAACAACGAGAAGGCGCCGCGTCAGTTCCTGCTGGCCGCGCCGCCGGAAAACTACTTCACCCCGGCGAGCCTGCGCCGCAAGGGTACTCAGTAGCGTCAGCGCCGGGGCCTGCGCCGCGCATCCTCGGCCGCGCGGGCCTCCGGTAGTGACGAGCCGGCGCGAAACCCGCAGAATGGCCACTTTCGCCCGGCACCACGGCTGCCGGGCCTTCGTCGGTCTTTCGGGTCTCGTTCTGAACTATGCGAATGCGGTTGTTGTTGCTGGGTGGGGGTAATGCCCTGGGTCAGGCGCTGGTGCGTCAGGGCGCCGAAGAGGACATCGGCTTCCTCGCCCCGCGCCCGCCGGAAAGCGGCTGGGACGCTGCCAGTCTCACCCAGTTGCTCGACGAGACCCGCCCCGATGCGCTGATCAACCTGGCCTACTACCAGGACTGGTTCCAGGCCGAGGGCTTCGACGAGCCGCGCTTCGCCCAGCAGGAACGCGCGGTGGAGCGCCTCGCCGAGCTCTGCCAGCACCATGACATCCTGCTGCTGCAACCCTCCAGCTACCGCGTATTCGACGGCTCGCGCGCCACCGCCTACAGCGAGAAGGACGAGCCGGTGCCGCTCGGCCTGCGCGGCCAGGCCCTGCTGCGTATCGAACAATGCGTGCGGGCCAGCTGCCCGCGACATGTGCTGCTGCGTTTCGGCTGGCTGCTGGATGACAGCGCCGAGGGCGTGCTCGGGCGCTTCCTGCAGCGTGCCGAGCGGGAGCAGGAATTGCTGATGGCCGATGACCGGCGTGGCAACCCGACCCCGGTCGACGATGCCGCGCGGGTGATCCTCGCGGTGCTCAAGCAGCTGGACTGCGCCAGCCCGCTGTGGGGCATCTACCATTACGGCGGCCATGAGGCCACCACGCCGCTGGCCCTGGGCCAGGCGATCCTTGGCGAGGCGCGCGGCCTGCATCCGCTCAAGGTGCAGGAAGTCGGCGCCCAGGCCCACGCCGCCCGTGCCGACGCCGCGGATGAGCCGCAGCATGCGGTGCTGGCCTGCAAGAAGATCATGCACACCTTCGGCATCAAGCCCCGGGCCTGGCGCGCTGGCCTGCCGGCACTGCTGGACCGCTACTACCGACATGCCTGAGAAACCCATGAGCGACTCCCCGATTCTGGTCACCGGCGGCGCCGGCTTCATCGGCTCGCACCTGTGCGATGCCCTGCTGGCCGCCGGCTACCGCGTACGGGTGCTGGACAACCTGTCGACCGGCCAGCGCGGCAACCTGCCGCTGCACGATCCGCGCGTCGAACTGATCGAAGGCGATGTGGCCGATGCCGCCCTGGTACGCCGCGCCGTGGCCGGCTGCCAGGCCGTGGCGCATCTGGCCGCGGTGGCCTCGGTGCAGGCCTCGGTGGACGATCCGGTGAGCACCCACCAGAGCAACTTCATCGGCACCCTGAATATCTGCGAGGCGATGCGCGAAGCCGGCGTGCGCCGCGTGCTGTTCGCCTCCAGCGCCGCCATCTACGGTAACAACGGCGAAGGCGTGGCGGTGACCGAAGACACGCCCAAGGCGCCACTGACACCCTATGCGGCGGACAAGCTGGCCAGCGAGCAATACCTGGACTTCTATCGTCGCGAGCATGGCTTCACGCCGGCGATCTTCCGCTTCTTCAACATCTACGGTCCGCGCCAGGATCCGTCCTCGCCCTATTCCGGGGTGATCAGCATCTTCACCGAACGAGCCCTGGCCGGTGCGCCGATCAAGGTCTTCGGCGATGGCGAGCAGACCCGCGACTTTTTCTATATCGCCGACCTGGTACCGCTGCTGGTGCAGGGGCTGACGGCCGATGAGGTGGCGCCGGAGGCGGTGAACGTCGGGCACAACCAGTCGATCAGCCTCAATCAGCTGCTGGCGGCCATTCGCCAGGTGCTCGGTGATCTGCCCGCGGTGACCTACGGCGAGGCCCGCCCCGGCGATATCCGCCATTCGAAAGCGGACAACAGCCGGCTGTGCCAGCGCTACCAGGTACCCCCCGCCACCCCGCTGCAGGAAGGCCTGGCGCGCCTGCTCGGGCGCTGAGCCGAAGGAAATGAAAAAGCCCCGCGAATGCGGGGCTTTTTGTTGGTTGGCATGGGTGCTGCGCCTGGGCAAGCGCAGCAGAGGTGGGTGTCCTAGAACTTGTAACCCAGACCGACCATGTAGACGTAGGGGTCGACATCCACGTCCACTTTCACCTCACGGCCGCCGAAGCTGGTGGTGCCGGTGGTGTCGATGTCGATGTAGCGTACCTGGGCGTTGAGCATGATGTTGTCGGTCAGCATGTAGTCCATGCCGATCTGTGCGGCCAGGCCCCAGGAGTCGTCCATGTCCAGCCCGCTGAAGCCCTTGTCTTCGGCCTCGCTGGAGAGCTCGGTGTCGAAGAACCAGGTGTAGTTGATGCCGGCGCCGAGGTAGGGCTGGAAGGCCGAGCTGGCGTCCATCGGGTAGTAGACGACGCTCAGGGTCGGCGGCAGGTGCTTGAGCTCGCCGAGCTTGCCGTTGAGGCCGGCGAAGGCGCCGGGCATGCCGGCAACTCCGACATCATGGCTGAACGGGGTGGCGGCCAGCAGTTCGACGCCGACGTGGTCGGTGACCATGTAGGCGAAGTTCAGGCCCAGCTGGGTGTCGCTATCCAGGGTCGCCTTGGTGCCCGCCACGTCGGTGCCGAGTGCGCCGACCCAGATGTCGCTGCTGCTCTCGTGCGGGTCGACGGTGATGGCGCCAGCGCGGACGATGATGTCGCCGGCCTTGTGGGCCTGGGCCAGCGGAGCGACCAGGGCGAGGGCCAGCAGGGAAGTGGCGAACAGGGATGTCTTCATGATGTGCTCCGAGGAGAGTCAGCAGTTTGTATTGGCTGACTGCGATCTTAGGGAGCACGGCTGGACGCCTGTTGATCCAGCTCAATATGCGGGTGGGTGCAGGTGCGGCAATCCGGCGCACCCCTGTTTTACATCTCGTAGGGGTAGATCTTCTCGGCGGCCATGCTGTAGCCGGCCTCGGCCAGCTCGCTGCTGCTCGCCTCGACCCGGATCGGGCCTTCGATCCAGAACGGCTGGTACAGCGCATCGAGCAGCACGCCCAGCTCGCTGGTGACATGCACGATCTGGTTCGACGGCGGCGGCGGTACATGGATGCAGGCGCCGAAGTAGGGCACGAAGAGGAACTCGGTCACCCGGCCTTCCTCGGTCACGTCCAGCGGCACTATGTAACCGGGCAGTTTGACCTGGGCCTGGTCCAGGCTCTGCACCACCGGCGCGGCCGGTGACTGCTGCTGGGCGGCCGGGGCGCTTTCGGCGGCCAGCGCATCGGCCAGTTGCGAGAGGTCGTGCATGGGCGCCTGCTGGGCTTCCTGCGGCGGCGCATCGGCGGGGATCAGCTCGCTCCAGGTCAGCTCGCGAGGCTCGGCGGCCCAGAGTGGCGTGACGCAGCTCAGCAGAAGGGCGAACAGCAGGTGACGCATGGGCAACCTCACAAACGAATGGACAGGCCGTCGGCCAGCGATTGCCGATAGGCGCGCCAGGCAGGCACGGTGCCCATCAGCAGGGCGGCGCCCAGAATACCCGCGAGCAGGCTCCACTCATAGGCGCTCGGCAGCGCCAGCGGCAGATACAGACCGTACTGCGCCTGCACCCAGCCCTGGCTGGCGCCGATGCCGAGGTACAGCAGCGCCAGGCCCAGCGCCGCGCCGGCCAGGGCCAGCACCAGCGCCTCCAGCACCAGCAGGCCGGCGATATGCCAGGGCCGTGCGCCCACCGAGCGCAGGATGGCCATCTCGCGGCGGCGTTCGTTGAGGCTGGTGAGGATGGCCGTGAGCATGCCGATCAGACCGGTCAGCACGACGAACAGCGAGACCACGAACAGTGCCTTCTCCGCCGTACCCATCAGGCTCCACAGCTCCTGCAGGGCCACGCCGGGGAGAATCGCCAGCAGCGGCTCGCCACGGTATTCGTTGACCTGACGCTGTACGGTGAAGGTGGCGATCTTGCTCTTCAGGCCCAGCAGAACTGCCGTGATGGCCTTGGGTTGCAGGTGCATGGCGCGCGCCTGCTCGGCACTGACCTTGCCGGCGCCACGGGCCGGAGCGCCGTTCTGCCAGTCCACGTGCAGTGCCTCCATGCCTTCCAGCGAGATGTGCAGGGTACGGTCCACCGGCGTACCGGTGCGCGCGAGGATGCCGACCACGGTGAACGGCTTGTCGTCGTGCTGGGTCAGGCTGATGGTGCTGACGCCATGGGCCAGGACGATCTTGTCACCGAGCTTGTAGTGCAGGGCCTCGGCCACCTCGGCGCCGAGCACCACCTCGAACAGGTCGGCGAACGGCTTGCCCTGGGCCAGCTGCAGCGTTTGCGCGCGACCGTAGCGGTAGTGCTCGAAGTAGCCGCTATCGGTACCCAGCACCCGGTAACCGCGATGCGAGTCACCCAGCGACAGCGGGATGGCCCATTTGAGCTGGGGGCTGTGGGCCAGGGTTTCGAAGCTGTCCCAGCGGATGTTGTTGGTGGCGTTGCCGATGCGGAACACCGAGTACAGCAGCAGGTTCACGCTGCCGGAACGGGCACCGACGATCAGGTCGGTGCCGCTGATGGTACTGGCGAAACTGGCTCGCGCCTCGGTGCGCACGCGCTCGACGGCCAGTAGCAGGCACACCGAGAGGGCGATGGCGAACACCGTGAGCAGGGCGGTAAAGCGGCGGTTGGCCAGGCTGGCCAAGGCGATACGGATCAGGTGCATGTTAGGGTCTGTTCCCGGTTTTTTGTGGGCCGCGTTGCCGCGTCAAATGGCGCCAGGCTAGGCGTGGGACGCAGGCAATGGTCGCCCCCTTGGCAAGTCCCGCAACAACGCATGGCGCCATTTGCCGCGCAACCCGAAGGGCCGGGCCAGTTTTTGCGCGGTGCTGCGTTATTCGTCGTTCATTTGGAATAACCAAACCTCTCTCCTCATGCCTTGCTCCGCGCAAAAACTGGCTCCGGCGCGGCCTACAAAAAACCGGGAACAGACCCTATGCCTCCACCGGCTTGCTGGCGCGATTCAGTTCGGCCAGCGACACGCTGCGGTCGAACAGCGGAGCCAGGCTCTGGTCATGGCTGACGAACAGCAGGCTGGAACCGGCCGCGCGGCATTCGGCGAACAGCAGCTGCAGGAAGGCCTCGCGGGCGTCGTAGTCGAGCGCCGAGGTTGGCTCGTCGGCGATCACCAGTTCCGGCTGGCCGATCAACGCGCGGGCGGCGGCCACCCGCTGCTGCTGGCCGATGGACAGGCTGTCGGCGCGGCGCTCAAGGAGCTCGGCCTTCAGGCCCAGGTGTTGCAACAGGTGCACGGCAGCGCCGTCGACGCTGCCGTGGCGCTCGCTGGCGCGGTGGGCCCTGCTCTTGGAGAAACGGCAGGGCAGTTCGACGTTCTCGCGTACCGAGAGGAACGGCAGCAGGTTGAACTGCTGGAAGATGTAGCCGGTGTGGTCGACACGAAAGCGATCACGGGCGCCGGACGACATCTGCGAAAGTTCCTGGCCGAGCAGCTTGAGGCTGCCGCGGCCGGGCTTCTGCACGCCGCCGAGCAGGCCGAGCAGGGTAGTCTTGCCGCTGCCGCTGGGGCCTTTCAGGAACAGGCTCTCGCCGCGTTGCAGCGTGAAGGTCGGGATATCCAGCAGCTCGGCCTGGCCGGGCCAGGCGAAGCCGAGGTCGGAAAGTTCGATCAGCGCTTGGGGCATGGGCGAGGCGCGAGTCATGGAGGGTCCAACAGCTTAATGGAGTTTGGCGGGCATGATGTACTCGCCGAAGAGGGGCTGAATCAGAAGCTCAGACGTGAGTTGCCCGGCACCAGTTCCGCACCCTGCTGGCCATTTGGCCCGATCAGTTGCACCTGGAGTTTCGTGGTGCCCGGGAAGGTGCCGAAGAAGGTGCCCAGCTCCAGAGTCTTCAGGGCCTGCGGGTTGCTGCAGGTGAAGCGGTAGCTGGCATCGATATCGCTGTGCACATGCCCGGCCTCATGCTCTTCGTGCTCGTGCTCGTGCTCGTGCTCGTGCTCGTGCTCGTGCTCGTGCGCAGCGCCGCCGAACAGCGGGCTGTCCAGATCGCTTTCCTGCAGGACGCACTTGGCCTCGATCGGTAGGGCGAACAGTGCCTGGGCTTGCTCCAGTTGCTGGTGCGCGGCGGCAACCTTGGCCTTGTCGGCCTCGCTGGTGGCCGCGTGCTCGAAGCCGACCAGGTTCATCGCCGGGCTTTCCAGCTGGATTTCCAGGGTCTGACCGTCCAGCGCCACGTTCAGGCTGGCGACACCGTGCTCGTGCTTGCCGAGGCTGCCGTGCTCCTCATGGTCATGCGCGTGATCGTGCTCGGTGGCATGGGCGGCAGCGAGGGGAAGCAGGGCAAAGGGTAGGGCAAGCAGGGTGCGGCGCATGGTGAGAGGGCTCCGATGATGAATTGTTAGGTTATGTTGTAACGCTTAATCGGCGCGATTGGCCAGCCTCGCCATGCGTGGCAGCATGACGGGCAGATATTCGGGAGTGCTGCAATGTTGAGAATCAAGGGCCGAGTCGGCGACTGGCCGGTGGACCTGACGGTGGAAATGGACGCCGAAGACTGGGCACAGCTGGCGGCGCATCTGCCACCTGCGGCGCCCTCGGCACCGGCTCAGGCTGCTTCGGCGGGCAATCCGGCGGACGGCCTGTGGCCGTTGGCGCTGGAGCTGCTGCAACGCGCCGGCAGCATGGATGGACCGCAGTTGCTTGGCGAACTTTCGGCCCTGGCCGGCGGCGACGTGGCGGGCAAGCGCCTGCTGGTGCGTCTGCGCCATTGCCCCCAGGTTCAGGTGGAAAGCGGTACCGAAGCGCCGCTGTATCGCTGGATCGGCGTCTAGTCTGCCCGGCGACCTTCACGTTTTTTTCAGGCTGGCTTGACCGGTTTTTCACCCGCTCACCCCTAAGGTGCTGAGCGCCAGGGTGTATCGCCCTGGCGACTTCCATCTCATGGGGTTGCCTGCATGAACAAACTGCCTCAAATCACCCTGGCCTTCTGGGTGATGAAGATCTGCGCCACGACGCTGGGCGAGACCGCCGGTGATCTGCTGTCGATGACGCTGAACGTCGGCTATGCGCTGAGTTCGCTGATTCTGATCGGCCTGTTCTTCGCGTCGCTGGTAGGCCAGCTGCGGAGCGAGCGCTACCACCCCGCGCTGTACTGGACGGTGATCCTGACCACCAGCACCGCCGGTACGACCATGTCCGACTTCATGGATCGCAGCCTCGGGCTGGGTTATGCCAGCGGCTCCGCACTGCTGGTCTCGTTGTTGCTGCTGGTGCTGGCGGCGTGGCGCATGAGCGAGAAGTCGCTGGCGGCGGACCATATCAACAGCCGGCGTGTCGAGCTGTTCTATTGGGGCGCCATCCTGGTTTCCAACACGCTGGGAACTGCGCTGGGCGATTACCTGGCGGATGACTCGGGACTGGGGTTTGCCGGAGGCGCCTTGCTGATCGGCGGGCTGATCGCCGCGGTGGCTCTGGCCTATCGCTTCACCCGTGTTTCGCACGTCGCGCTGTTCTGGCTGGCTTTTGTGCTGACCCGACCGTTTGGCGCCACCGTTGGCGACCTGCTGACCAAGTCGCACGCCCAGGGCGGCCTGGAGCTGGGCACCATCGGTGCGTCTGCCGTGCTCGGCGCGCTGCTGATCGTCCTGGTCGCGCAGGCCGCACGCAATCAGCGGCGCGAGTTGCTGGTCGGCGAAGCCGGCTAGGCCTGTAGCGGGGCGCTCAGCCGGCCTGGTTGATCGTCACCCCCGGAGCGCCGCGCTCCAGCTGGGCGCGGATGGCGTCGGGGATGCTGCATTTGGTGAAGGCCTGCGCGTCGACCATCACATAGGTGACTTCGGCGCGGGCGATCGGGGCCTGGTCGGCCTGGCGGCGGATGTCCACTTCCAGGGCGAACGAGCTGTTGCCCAGGCGCAGCGTGCGCACCTCCAGTTGCAACACATCATCGAAGCGCGCCGGCGCGCTCCAGTCCGTGACCATGCGTACCACCTGACTGTCCAGGCCCTGCTCCAGCAAGGCCTGGTAGCTGCCGCACACGGCGCGGTAGAACTCGGTGGCGGCCACATCCACGTAGTCGCCATAGCGCGCGTTGAACACCACCTGCTGGGCGTCGCACTCGCCGTAGCGCACCCGCAGCAGCAGGCGGAACGGTTGGGTCATATCAAGGCCTTTGCGATTTTCTGAATTAGAGCCAGACAAGGCGAAAACGGCCGAGGGCGCGGAGTTTACGGGCTGTGAATGAGCAGCCCGAGACGCCGTGTCCCGGGCCGTTTTCAACGCAGTATGGCCGACAGTCAGGAGATCGTTGCTCAGTAGATCGCCTGGTACAGCTTACGGCGGTAGGTGGTGACCAGCGGATGGTCGCCGCCGAGCAGATCGAACACCTGCAGCAGGGTCTTGTGCGGCAGGCCTTCGGCGTAGCTGCGGTTGCGCACGAACAGGCGCAGCAGGCCGTCCAGCGCCGCCTCGTACTGCTGGCGTGCCAGTTGCTGGATGGCCAGCTGGTAGGCCGCCTCGTCGTCTTCCGGGTTCTGCGCCAGGCGGGTCTTCAGCTCGGCGCCGTCCGGCAGGTCGGCGGCCTGGCGCAGGAAGGTCAGCTGCGCCTTGGCGCCCGCTAGGGCCTGCTTGTGCTCGTCGCCCTTGACCGCGCCGAGCACGACTTCGGCCTCGCCCAGCTCGCCACGCTCGGCCAGGCAGCGGGCGTAGAGAATCAGCGCCGCGCCGTTCTCGTTGTTTTCGCCGAGGATCTGCTTGAGCAGGTTCTCGGCGTCACCGATACGGCCCTCGGCGAACAGCGCTTGTGCCGCCTCCATGGGGTCGGCCGCTTGCGGGGCCGGTTCGGCGACATGCGGCTTGAGCATTTCGCGCACGGCCGACTCCGGCTGGGCACCGGCGAAGCCGTCCACCGGCTGGCCATCCTTGAACAGCACCACGGTGGGCAGGCTGCGGATGCCGAAACGCTGCACGATCTCGTGCTCGGCGTCGCAGTCGACCTTGGCCAGCAGCAGCTCGCCGCGGTATTCCTCGGCGATCTTCGCCAGCATCGGCATCAGCGCCTTGCACGGCGCGCACCATTCGGCCCAGAAGTCCACCAGCACCGGCTTGTGGAAGGAATTCTCGATCACCAGTTGCTCGAAGCTGGCGGCGCCGGAGACGTCGAAGATGTAAGGGGTATCGCTCATGGCAATTCTCGGTTGGCGGCCCGCTGCGCGGGCCGAGGAACAGTGATGCGACTATAAATGCGGGCGCGGCCTGGCGGATACAAGTTGTCGGCAGGCTGCCCTGGCACGTCAGTCGCGCTGGGCGTGATACAGGCTGACATGGCGAAACTCCGCCGGCTCGGCCAGGTCCGGCCAGGTGCAGGCGTCCAGTATGCCCAGACGCTGGTAGAGCGGGTGCTGGAAATCCTTGACCCGCGAGTCGGCCACCAGCGCCTCGCGGCCACGGCTGAGGAAGTGGTCGAGCAGCGGCAGGTTGGCGCGGTCGTAGAGCACGTCGGCGACGATGATCAGGTCGAAGCGATCCTCCTCGGCGAAGAAGTCCGGCGAGTAGCTCAGCTCCACACCGTTCAGCGCGGCGTTGGCCCGGCACGACTCGATGGCCACCGGGTCGAGGTCGCAGGCCACCACCTCCAGGGCTCCGGCCTTGGCCGCGGCAATGGCGGCCACGCCGGAGCCTGCGCCGAAGTCCAGTACGCGCTTGCCGCGCACCCACTCGGGCTTGTCCGCCAGCCAGCGCGCCAGCGCCAGGCCGCTGGCCCAGCAGAAGCTCCAGTAGGGCGGTTCCTCGAGGATGCGCCGGGTTTCTTCCGGGCTGAAGCAGCGGTCCATGTTACTCGGGTCGACCAGCCACAGGCGGATATCGGTGCCGGGCAGGGTTTCGGCGCTCAGGCGAGCGTCGCCGAGCAGCTGTTGCAGGGCAGTTTGTAGCGACTGGGGCGGGTTCATGGCGCGCTCACCAGGGGCAGGGCACCGAAGTCGCGGCTGTCGGCCTGGGTGACCAGACGCGGCGGCAGGCGCAGGATCAGGCGCCCGGACTGGCTGATGCGCGCGCGCAGTTCGACGCGGGCGCCGGTCGGGAAGTACTGCGGGTTGAACGGCAGGCGAAACGGCAGCGCCTGGCCGGTGCCCTCCAGCCTCAGGCTGCCGAGCAGTTGCTGTGGACGGTCGCGCTCGTCCACCACCAGCAGGGCCAGCTCCACCTCGCTGCCGGCCGGCGGCGTCAGCAGGCTGCCGCGCAGCTCGCGCATATGGGCCGGCAGGCCAGGCTCGGCCGCAACCACAGGCGTCGTTACCGGCGCTGGCTTGGCTGGCGCCGCGGGGGCGGCAGGTTGCGGGGCTTCACTGGCGCAGGCGGCCAGCAGCAGGAACAGGCTGATGAAAGCGAGGCGAAGGTACATGGCGGCATCCGATGCGGCGGTGTATCTGCAATAGCGCAAAAATGGCGCGCCTGTATACCGCAAAGCCCTTGGCTTGTCTTTCTGCCATGTGCTTGCGCTACCATGAGCCACCATCTCACCGGGCCCTCTATCTCCATGCATTGTCCGTTCTGCTCCACTCACGACACCAAGGTCATCGATTCCCGCCTGGTCGCCGAGGGCGAGCAGGTGCGCCGGCGCCGCGAATGCGTGGCCTGTGGCGAGCGCTTCACCACCTTCGAGACTGCCGAACTGGTCATGCCACGCCTGATCAAGCAGGACGGCAGCCGCCAGCCCTTCGACGAGGACAAGCTGCGCGCCGGCATGCAGCGTGCGCTGGAGAAGCGCCCGGTCAGCGTCGAACGCCTGGAAGAGGCCATCGCCCACATCAAGCAGAAGCTGCGCGCCACCGGCGAGCGCGAGATCAAGTCGCTGGTGCTCGGCGAGCTGGTGATGACCGAGCTGCAGAAGCTCGACGAGGTCGCCTATATCCGTTTCGCCTCGGTGTACCGGCGCTTCCAGGACCTCAACGAGTTCCGCGAGGAAATCGAGCGCCTGGCCCGCGAGCCGTCGAAAGCATGAGTGCCCCCGACCAGCAATACATGGCGCGCGCGCTGGAGCTGGCGCGCAAGGGGCTGTATTCCACCCACCCCAATCCGCGGGTCGGCTGCGTCATCGTCCGTGACGGCAAGGTGGTCGGCGAGGGCTGGCACGCCAAGGCCGGCGAGCCGCATGCCGAGGTGCACGCACTGCGTCAGGCCGGCGAGCTGGCGCGCGGCGCCACCGCCTATGTCACCCTTGAACCCTGCAGCCATCACGGCCGCACCCCGCCCTGCGCCGAGGCGCTGGTAACGGCCGGCGTGAGCCGGGTAGTGGCGGCCATGCAGGACCCCAATCCGGAAGTCTCCGGCAAGGGCCTGCTGCGCCTGATGGGCGCCGGCATAGCCGTGCACAGCGGCGTGCTGGAAGCCGAAGCCAGGGCGCTGAATGCCGGTTTCATCAAGCGCATGGAGCAGGGGCTGCCGTTCGTGCGGGTCAAGCTGGCCATGAGCCTGGACGGGCGTACCGCCATGGCCAATGGCGAGAGCCAGTGGATCACCGGCCCCGAGGCGCGCGCCGCGGTGCAGCGCCTACGCGCCCGCGCCAGTGTGATCGTCACCGGCGCCGATACCGTGATGACCGACCAGGCTCGGCTGACCGTGCGGGCCGAGGAACTGGGCCTGAATGCCGAGCTGACCGCCCTGGCCATCGACCGTCCGCCACTGCGCGTGCTGGTCGACGGCCGCCTGCGTGTGCCGCTGACCGCGCCGTTCTTCCAATCCGGCCCGGCGCTGGTCGCCACCTGTGCCGCCGCGGCGGCGCGCGACCGTTTCCTCGAAGATGGCCACGAGCTGCTGGCGGTACCGGGCAGCAATGGCCATGTCGACCTGCGCAAGCTGCTCGCCGAGCTGGCCAGCCGTGGTGCCAACGAGGTGCTGGTGGAGGCGGGGCCGCGCCTGGCCGGGGCCTTTGCCCGCGCCGGACTGGTCGATGAGTACCAGCTGTTCGTCGCGCCCAAGTTCCTCGGCTCCAGCGCTCGCCCCCTGCTGGACTGGCCGCTGGCACGCATGGTCGAGGCGCAGGAGCTGGAGATTCGCGAGATGCGTGCCGTCGGCAACGACTGGCGTATCACCGCCGTGCCAAGGCGTTAGCTGTCGAGGCGTTCGGCGGCTTACATGGCCGTCGCGCGCGACTTTGTGGTAAAAAGACGCGCGGCCGCCGAGGTGGCCGCAACGTTCTCAGGGCGGGGTGCGATTCCCCACCGGCGGTAATGGCCTCTTGGCCTAGCCCGCGAGCGCCTTTCCACGGGAAAGGGTCAGCAGACTCGGTGTGATTCCGGGGCCGACGGTATAGTCCGGATAAAGAGAGAGCGGGATTCCCTTCCGGGGCGCCGTCCGGCTGCGCCCGCGAAAATCCCTATCGATCGGCATTGCCCTGTTTTTGACCAAAACAGGAGATCATCCATGCTGTTCCGCATCACCTTCCGGGAGGACGCATGTTCACCGGCATAATCGAATCCATCGGCAGCATTCGCGCCATGACGCCCAAGGGCGGCGACGTGCGCGTCTATGTCGAAACCGGCAAGCTCGATCTGGGCGACGTCAAGCTGGGCGACAGCATCGCGGTCAACGGCGTGTGCCTGACCGCAGTCGAGCTGCCGGGCGACGGCTTCTGGGCCGACGTCAGCCGCGAGACCCTGGCGCGTACCGCCTTCATCGATCTGAAGACCGGCAGCAGGGTCAACCTGGAAAAGGCCCTGACCCCGACCACCCGCCTCGGCGGCCACCTGGTCAGCGGGCATGTCGACGGCGTCGGCGAGATCGTCAAGCGCGAGGACAATGCCCGCGCCATCCAGTTCACCGTGCGCGCACCGCGCGAACTGGCCAAGTACATCGCCCTCAAGGGCTCGATCACCGTCGACGGCACCAGTCTGACGGTCAATGCCGTCAACGGCGCCGAGTTCGAGCTGACCATCGTGCCGCACACCCTGGTCGAGACCATCATGGCCGACTACCGGCCGGGTCGCCGGGTCAACCTGGAAGTGGACCTACTGGCGCGTTACCTGGAGCGCCTGCTGCTCGGCGAAAAGGCTGCCGAGCCCAGCGCTTCCGGCATCAGTGAAAGCTTTCTGGCCGAACACGGCTACCTGAACAAGTGAGATTGCCAGCATGGCCCTGAATACCGCAGAAGAACTGATCGAAGACATCCGCGCCGGCAAGATGGTCATCCTCATGGATGACGAGGACCGCGAGAACGAAGGCGACATCATCATCGCCTCCGAGTGCGTCACCGCCGAACACATCAACTTCATGGCCCGTTTCGCCCGTGGCCTGATCTGCATGCCGATGACCCGCGAGCGCTGCGAGCTGCTCAACCTGCCACTGATGGCGCCGCGCAACGGCTCCGGCTTCGGCACCAAGTTCACCGTCTCCATCGAGGCCGCCGAGGGCGTCACCACCGGCATCTCCGCCGCCGACCGGGCGCGCACCGTGCAGGCCGCCGTGGCGCGCAATGCGGTGGCTGCCGATATCGTCAGCCCCGGCCACATCTTCCCGCTGATGGCCCAGCCCGGCGGCGTACTGGCCCGTGCCGGCCACACCGAGGCCGCCTGCGATCTGGCGCGCATGGGCGGCTTCGAGCCGAGCGGGGTGATCTGCGAGATCATGAACGACGACGGCACCATGGCCCGTCGCCCGGAGCTGGAAGTGTTCGCCGAAGAGCACGGCCTGAAGATCGGCACCATCGCCGACCTGATCCACTACCGGCTGATCCATGAGCGCACGGTGGAGCGCGTCAGCGAGCAGCCGCTGGACACCGAACTGGGTCAGTTCACCCTGGTGACCTACCGCGATGGCGTGGAGAACACCGCGCACATGGCCCTGACCCTGGGCAAGGTGTGCGCCGAAGAGCCGACCCTGGTGCGCGTGCACAACATGGAACCGCTGCGCGACCTGTTCCTGGTCAAGCAGCCGGGCCGCTGGAGCATGCGCGCGGCCATGGCCGAGGTGGCCAAGGCCGGCAGCGGCGTGGTGCTGCTGCTCGGCAACCCGCTGACCGGTCCCGAGCTGCTGGCGCACCTGGACAAACAGCCTGCACCGAGCCCGGCGACCTACAGCACCGTCGGTGCCGGCTCGCAGATCCTGCGTGATCTGGGCGTGCGCAAGATGCGCCTGATGAGCTCGCCGATGAAGTTCAACGCCATATCCGGCTTTGACCTCGAGGTAGTAGAATACCTGCCCGCTGAATGATGGCCCGGGCCGAGCGGAATCTGCGCCCGGCCCGCTACTTCGTTCTACATTTGATACCCACGGGACGCCACAAGGCGCCCCGGCTCTTTATACAGACCGAGACTCGCCCATGACCCTGAAGACCATCGAAGGTACTTTCATCGCCCCGCAAGGCAAATTCGCCCTGGTGGTAGGCCGCTTCAACAGCTTCGTCGTCGAAAGCCTGGTCAGTGGCGCCGTCGACGCCCTGGTCCGCCACGGTGTGCAGGAAAGCGATATCACCGTCATCCGCGCGCCGGGTGCCTTCGAGATTCCCCTGGTTGCCCAGAAAGTCGCCCAGCGCGGCGAGTTCGCCGCCATCATCGCCCTTGGCGCGGTGATTCGTGGTGGCACCCCGCACTTCGAATACGTTGCCGGTGAGTGCACCAAGGGCCTGGCCCAGGTGTCCATGGAGTACGGTGTGCCCGTCGCCTTCGGCGTGCTGACCGTCGACTCCATCGAGCAGGCCATCGAACGCTCCGGCACCAAGGCCGGCAACAAGGGCGCCGAAGCCGCCCTGTCCGCTCTGGAAATGGTCAGCCTGCTGGCGGCCTTGGAGGCCAAGTGAGCCTGAATCACGACGATAGCCAGGACGCTCAGCAGCCCAAGGCCAAGGGCAAGATCGCGCAGCGCCGCGTGGCCCGTAGCCTGGCCATGCAGGCCCTGTATCAGTGGCACATGGCCGGTCAGTCGCTGAACGAGATCGAAGCGCAGTTCCGCGTCGATAACGATTTCGACGGTGTCGACGGTGCCTATTTCCACGAGATTCTCACCGGCGTCGCGCGCAACAAGACCGAGATCGACGAGGCCTTCGGCGCGTTCCTGGATATCCCGCTGGAAGAACTGGACCCGGTCGAACTGGCCATCCTGCGCCTGTCCACCTGGGAAATGAGCCACCGGGTGGACGTGCCCTATCGCGTAGTGATCAACGAGGGTATCGAGCTGGCCAAGGTGTTCGGCGCCACCGACGGGCACAAGTTCGTCAACGGCGTGCTGGACAAGCTGGCACCCAAGCTGCGCGCCGCCGAAGTCAACGCCAACAAGCGTTGACCCGGCAGCTTGCTGTGGGTGAGTTCGAGCTGATCCGTCGCTACTTCGCCGCCGCGCCCTGTGCGCAGGCGGCAGAAGGCGTGGCTCTCGGCATCGGCGACGACTGCGCCCTGCTGCAGCCGGCCCCCGGCATGCAGCTGGCCGTGTCCACCGACACCCTGGTGGCCGGTGTGCATTTTCCCGACCCCTGCGACGCCAGCCTGCTTGGCCAGCGTGCCCTGGCGGTCAGCGTCAGCGACCTGGCGGCCATGGGCGCCACTCCTCTCGGTTTCACCCTCGCCATTACCCTGCCACAAGCCGATCCAGCCTGGCTGGAGGGCTTTGCCCGTGGTTTGGCGCACATGGCCCAGGCCTGTGGCATTGCCCTGGTCGGAGGCGATACCACACGCGGCCCCTTGAGTCTGACCCTCACGGTATTCGGCCAGGTGCCGGCCGGCCAGGCATTGACCCGTAGCGGCGCGAAGCCGGGGGATCTGCTCTGTGTCGGCGCGGCCCTGGGCGATGGCGCCGGCGCTCTACCGCTGGTGTTGGGTGAGGTGCGAGCAGAGGGAGTTGCTGCCGACTATCTGCTGCAGCGCTACTGGGCACCGCAGCCACAACTGGCCCTGGGGCAATGGTTGCGCTGCCAGGCCACGGCGGCGCTGGATATTTCCGACGGGCTGCTGGCCGATTGCGGACATATCGCCGCAGCTTCCGGTGTTGCTTTGCAGATCGAGCGCGACCGTCTGCCGCTGACGCCGGCGCTGTGCTCCATGACTGGCGAGCGGGCCCTGGAGTGCGCACTGGCTGGTGGTGACGACTATGTGCTGGCCTTTACCTTGCCGCCTGAACATCTGCCTGCACTGCAGGCCCAATGGCCAGATGCTGTGGCTATCGGCCGCGTGCTGGCCGGGCAGGGTGTGCAACTGCTGGACGACCAGGGACGCGTCGTCGAGCCGCCACGGGCCGGCTATCAACATTTCGGACAAGGTTTAGGGATGCATGGTGACTGAAGTCGTAAAAGTCGCGCCGCGGGTCTGGCGCAATCCCTGGCATTTCCTCGCCTTCGGCTTCGGCTCCGGGCTGTTGCCCAAGGCGCCCGGCACCTGGGGCTCGCTGGTGGCCATCCCCTTCATTCCGCTGTGGCAGATGCTGCCGGACTGGGGTTACTGGCTGATGCTTGGCGTGACCATGCTGTTCGGCTTCTGGGTCTGCGGACGGGTGGCCGAAGACATGGGCGTGCACGACCACGAAGGCATCGTCTGGGACGAGATGGTCGGCATGTGGATCACCTTATGGCTGGTGCCGGAGGGCTGGTACTGGTTGCTGCTAGGCTTTGTGGTGTTCCGTGTGTTCGACATCCTCAAACCCTGGCCGATCCGCTGGATCGATCGCCATGTGCACGGCGGCGTCGGCATCATGCTGGACGATGTGCTGGCCGGGGTCTTCGCCTGGCTGGCCATGCAGGTACTGGTGTGGGGACTGGCCTGAGGCGGAGATGAGCATGCGCATCTGGTTGCTGGCGTTGTCGTTGTGCCTGGCCTGGCCGAGTGTGCAGGCCGCCGAGGCATTGCCGACGGATATCCAGTTGATCAGCGAATACTGGCCGGGGCACACCAACCCCGATGGCAGTGGCGTGGCCTGGGAAATCATGCGGGCGGTGTTCGAGCCGGTCGGGGTGACCGTGCACCTGCGCAACGAGCCCTATATGCGCTCCATTGGCCTGGTACAGCGCGGCGAGGCCGATGCCTGGCTGGGCTCCTATCCCAACGAGGTGAGTGAGCGGGTCTTCTACCCCCAGCACCCCTATGATGCCGACCGCATACTCGCCCTGGGCCTGGCGACCCAGGCTCGGCCGACCCTGGAGACGCTGCAGCGTTACCACCTGATCTGGGTGCGCGGCTATGGCTACGAAGAGTACCTGCCCGGCCCGCTGCGCTTTCAGGAGATCGAGCGGCGCAATGGCATCCTCGACATGTTGGCGCGTGGCCGTGCAGACTTCTATATCGACGCCAGCACCGAAGTGGACGAAGTGCTGGCCGGCAGTCAGGAACCGGAACGGTTCCGCAGCTATGCCCTGACCCGCTTGCCGCTCTACCCGGGCTTTGCCGATACTGCCCGCGGCCGCACCCTGGCCGCGCTGTATGACCGGCGCATGGCCGAGCTGGTGCGCAGCGGCAGCCTGCGGCCGATCTTCAGTCGCTGGCAGCAGCCGTACCCCTTCGATGAGGACATGGAGAAACTCGATGCGTCGCCTTGAGCTGTTCGTCGCCAGCCTGCTGCTGTGCCTGAGCCCCCTGCTGCACGCCGAGCCCCAGGTGCAGGTGGTTGGCCTGTTCCCCAATGCCGCCGTGCTGCTGGTGGACGGTCAACGCAAGCTGGTGCGGGCCGGGCAGACCGGACCTGGCGGGGTCAAGGTCATCAGTGCCAACAGCAAGGGGGCGGTGCTGGAGGTTGGCGGTGTGCAGCGCAACTATTCGCTGTCACGCGAGTACAACCAGGCCGGCAGCAGCGAGCCGCAACGCACGCAGTTGAGCATTAGCCGCGGCGCCGGTAATCACTACTGGATCGCCGGCTCCATCGAGGGCCACCCGGTGCAGTTCCTGGTCGACACCGGCGCTACCTCGGTGGCGATGAACGAGGGTCAGGCGCGGCGTCTGGGCATCGACTATAGGGTCGTCGGTCGGCCCATGGTGGCTAGCACCGCCGGGGGCAATATCCGCGCCTGGAGCATCAAGCTCGACAGCGTCAAGGTTGGTGCTCTGGAGGTTCTCGGCGTTTCGGGAGTGGTACTGGAAGGCGACTCGCCGACCGAGGTTCTGCTGGGCATGAGCTTCCTCAGTCGGGTGCGCTGGCGCGAGGAAAACGATGTGCTTCAGCTGGAATCGAAACTCTAGCCAGTAGTACGGCAGGCACCCATCGGTTTACCCGATCCTTATCCCCGACAATTCACGCTGCGCCGGGGAGCGGCGCTACTGGTACAATGCCGGCCCTTCTGCCGACCATCCCACAGGAGTTTCCGGTGTCTGTCGTCTTCGTCGCCGCCTCCCAACTGCCCACACCCTTCGCGGTGTTCACCATGCACGGTTTCCTCGACGAGGAGAGCGGCAAGGAACACGTCGCCCTGACCCTGGGCGATGTCGCCGATGGCCAGCCGGTGCTGGGTCGCCTGCATTCCGAATGCCTGACCGGTGATGCCCTGTTCAGCCAGCGCTGCGACTGCGGCGCCCAGCTCGAAGCCGCCCTGCGCGCCATCGCGCTCGAAGGCCGTGGCGTGCTCCTGTACCTGCGCCAGGAGGGCCGTGGCATCGGCCTGCTGAACAAGATCCGCGCCTATGAGCTGCAGGATGGCGGCGCCGATACGGTAGAGGCCAACGAGCGCCTGGGCTTTGCCGCCGACCAGCGCGATTATTCGATCTGCCAGCCGATGCTCGATCACCTGGGTATTCGCACCATCAACCTGATGACAAACAACCCGCGCAAGGTCAAGGCATTGGAAGGCTTCGGCGTGCGCGTGGCCGAGCGCCGTCCGCTGGAAATCGCGCTCAATTCGCATAACCGCAAGTACCTCACCACCAAGGCCGGCAAACTCGGCCACATGCTGGGGCTGCAGCATCAGGAAGAAGCCGAGTGACGCGCGCCGAAGTGCGACGCCGGCTCGCCCTCGAATGGTGGCGCTGGCTCGGCTTCGCCCTGGCGCCGCTGTTCTTCCTCAACCTGCTGTTCGGCGATAGCCAGGCCCTGGGCTCTGTTCTGGAAATGCCGCTGTTCATTGCCGGCGTGGCCTCGATGTTCATCAGCCTGCCGCTGTTCTCGGGCTACAAGCGTGCGCTGATCGCCACCGAACAGGCGCTGGACAGCGATGCCGAGCGCGAGGCCTGGCTGGAGCTGGCGCGGGTACGGCGCAAGGCCTTCCTCGGCGCAGGTCTGCCAGCCTGGATCGGCGCCATCGCCCTGTTCACCGGGCTGCATGCCGTGGCCCTGTTCCTGCTGGCCATGAGCAGCGTGGTGCTGCTCTGTCTGTACCGTATTCCCCGCCAGCTCGGCTGATGCGCGCGCTCCTGGCCGCCTGCCTGCTGCTCGCCTGTGCGCCGCTGGTGGCGGCGCAGCGGGTGGTCAGCCTGGCACCCTCGATGTCGGAAATCATGCTGGAGCTGGGCGCCACCGATCGCCTGGTCGGCATGCTCGACGGTGGTGAGCGACCGAACGGCCTGGCCCAGGTGCCCTCGGTGGGGCGCTTTGGCACGCTCGAGCTGGAAACCCTGCTCAGCCTCGACGCGGATCTGATCCTTCTAACGCCCGGCAGTCTGCCGGATGCCCAGCAGCACCAGCTGCAAGAGCTTGGCCTGCCGTACTACCTGGGAGAACCGCGCAGCCTGGAGCAACTGGCCGAGCAGTTCGCCGAGATCGGCGCGCGGGTCGGTCGGGCCGAGCGTGGCCGTGAGCTGCGTGCGCGCTTTCTGAGCGGTGTGGATGGGCTGCGTGCGCGTTATCGGCGGCAGGTGCCGGTTCCAGTGTTCTACCAGATCTGGCACCAGCCGCTGTACACCATCGGTACTCGCCAGTTGATCGGTGAGGCGCTTGCGGTCTGCGGTGCGCGCAATGTGTTCGACGATCTCTCGTTGCCGGCGCCACAGGTCAGTGTCGAAGCGGTGCTGGCGCGGGAGCCGCAGGTGATCCTCGGCGGCAGCGGCGCCGAACTGCAGCACTGGCAGGCCTGGCCGCAGCTGCCGGCGGTGCGTCTGGGGCAAGTCTGGACGGTGCCGGACAAGGGCCTGGAGCGGCCGAGCTTTCAGATGCTGGCGGCCACCGAAAGGCTGTGCAAGCTGTTAGCTGGGGCACGGCTTCGCTAGTTCCTTCTGTTGCACAATGCACGGGATGTCTTGGGCATCAGCAGAACTGAACTCTAGGAGCAATGGAATGAAAGGACTCTTTGTGGCGGCCATCGCGGCTCTGGCACTAGTAGGTTGCAAAGACGAGGGCGCGGCCTTCGTTGGCGAATGGAAGGGTGATGATGCCAGGATGGTTGAAACCATCACGGTGACCGAAGCCTCTGATGGTTATCGGGTGATATCCCATTTGGACAAGGACGAGAAGGGATATATGGATGTCGAAGTCGTTCTGGTCGCCGAGTCAGACAAGCTTTTGGTACGCAAACGCGATGGCAGCCGTGGTCTTGAAATCAGCGAGAACGGCACACTGAAAAGTCATCTGCGCAACGGTAAGGATAAGGTTTTCACCAAGGTGAACTGAGCATCGCCGCATAAGCGTTGCCTGACGCCTACAAAAAGGCCCCTTTCGGGGCCTTTTTGCATCATGGATTACAGCGCAGGCGTCCAGACGAAGCCAAACATGGCGCTGCGACCTTCCTGGCGATAGCCGTAACGTTCGCCCTCATGTTCGTACAGGGCGCGCTGGTAGTCCTTGTCCAGCAGGTTATCGATCTTCGCCTCCAGCTTCAGTTCGGTCGTTGCCTGCCAGCTGCCGCGCAGGCCCAACAGGCCGTAGCCGCTCAACTGATACTGGTTGTTCGGGTCGTCGTAGCTGTTGCTGGCGGCCTGCCAGCTAGCCCCCACGGCGAAGTCGCCGAACGCGCGGTCCAGGTCCAGGCTCAGGGTGCGGCGGGCACGGCGGTTGAGGGTATGGCCGCTATCACGGTCGCGAGGGTCGACGAAGGCGACGTCGAGCTGCCCCTGCCAGCCAAACAGCTCTTGCTGCAGGCTGGCTTCGAAGCCGTGAATGCGTGCCTTGGCGATGTTCTGCGGAATGAAGTCCTGGTCGCTGGCGATGGCGTCCTCGATGTCGGTGCGATACAGCGAGGCCTCCAGATGGGTGCTCTCCGCCAGTTGGCTGCGCCACTGCAGCTCGTAGCTTTTCGAGCGTTCGGGCGCGAGGTTCGGGTTGCTGTAGTCCGGGTAATAGAGGTCGTTGAAGGTCGGCGCGCGGAAGCCTTCGCTGTAGGACAGAATCAGGTCGTTGGTGGCGTCCAGCGGCAGGGTCAGGGCGCCGCTCCAGGTGTTCTCACTGCCAAACTGCTCGTTCTTGTCATGGCGTAGACCCAGTTCGGTGCTGAAGCCTTCACCCTCGTAGCGATGCTGGATAAAGGCCGCCTGGTTCCAGCGTTGCTGCTCCTCAAAGGCCGTGTTGCTGTTGAGCTGGTCTTCGTACCAGTCGGCACCCAGCAGCAGGCTGTGGCCACTGCCCAGGTTCAAGGTATTCAGCCAGTTCACCGAGTCGCGGTAGGTGTTGAACACGCCACGTTCGTCGCTGAGCTTGTCCAGGCTTTCCTCACGGTTCTCGCTGTGGCCGACTTCGATACGGCTGCTCCAGAGGTCGTTGATCTGCGCATCGAGGTAGCTGGAGACGCTACTGAGGGTGAAGTCGCTATAGGGCTCCTGGCCGACCGACTCGAAGGTCGTCATGTCGAACAGGCCGAAGGGGTTGTCGAATTCGGTGCGGCCGCGCTGGTCAAGCACGCTGATGCCGGCTTCGAGGCTGTCACCGAAGCTGTGGCTCAAGCTGAGGCTGAAGGCCTTGTTGCGGTAGGCGTCGTGATCCTGATCGGACGCGTAGGAGCGGCCTGTCCGGTCGATGCCGTCGGTCTCGTCCAGGCTGCCGGCCAGGCTGAAGCGGGTTTGCTCGTCGCCGCCGGAGATGCCGGCGCTGCGCCGCCAGCTGTGGTTGCTGCCGTAGCTCATGCGGACGAAGGGGGTGAGTTCGTCAGCGGCGCTGCGGCGGGTGAAAATCTGCACCACGCCGCCGATGGCGTCGGCACCGTACACCGCCGAGCGCGGGCCACGCAGCACTTCGATGCGTTCGATCTGGTCGATGCTGATGTGCTGCAGGTTGCTGTCGCCCGAGCTGGCCGAACCGATGCGCATGCCGTCCACCAAGACCAGGCTTTGGGCCGACTTGGTGCCGCGGATATACAGGCTGGCCAGGCTGCCGATGCCATTGTCGGTCACTTGTACGCCGGGGACGCGTTTGAGCAGTTCGACTACCGAGCGAGGTTGCAGGCGTTCGATGTCACTGCGGGTGAACACCGTACTGGCAGTGCTGCTTTCGCCGCGCTGCTGTACTTCGCGGTTGGCGGTGATCACGGTATCGGACAGTTTCAGTGCCTGATCGCGGGACAGCTCATCGGCAACGGACAGGCTGGGAGTGAGAGCCACGGCCAGGGCGAGACGGGACAACTTCATGCAAGGTTCCTCAAAGATCGCAAAACTTCGAGGAGGGCGGGAGACAGGCGCGAGTGCGCACCTGACGGTGCGGCCCTCCGCAACACCAATCGAAATCCGTCAGGCCGGTCTCCGGACTCTCGACGCCGGCCGGCTCGCCTTCCCGGATGCCTCCAGTGGCTGTTGAGCGGGCCTGCGAGCCTGGGCTCGCGGTCGATTACCGTTGCGGGGGCAGTGCCGGGATTGCCTGTTGGCGCACCGGCTTCCCGATTATCGCCGGCTGCAGCCGGCGCACCTGTCAGAAAGAAAAACGCCGCGCACCTTAGTGCACGGCGTGTCCAAGCTCAAGCGAGTTTACTGCGCCTCAGCTTGAAGCCTGTTCAAGCTGCTGCAGTCGGCGACGGACGGCAGCCTCGATGCCGGCCTCGTCCAGGCCGCATTCGGCCAGCATCTGCGCCGGCTTGGCATGTTCGACGTAGTAGTCGGGCAGGCCCAGGTGCAGCAGCGGCATGACGATGTTCTCGGCGGCGAGGAATTCGCTCACCGCGCTGCCGGCACCGCCCATCACGCTGTTTTCCTCGAGGGTCACCAGCAGTTCGTGGCTGCCTGCCAGCTCGCGCAGCAGGGCTTCGTCCAGGGGTTTGACGAAGCGCATGTCGACCACGGTGGCGTCCAGCGTTTCGCCCACGCGCAGGGCCTCGGCCAGTTGCACACCGAATACCAGCAGCGCGGTGCCCTGGCCCTGGCGGCGTACCACGGCCTTGCCGATCTCCACGGCGTTGAGGGCCGGGTCGATGGCGGCATTCGGGCCGCTGCCGCGCGGATAGCGCACTGCGGCCGGGCCGTTGAACTGGTGACCGGTGGTCAGCAGCAGGCGCAGCTCGTTCTCGTCGCTGGGCGTCATCACCAGCATGCCGGGGATGCAGCGCAGGTAGGACAGGTCGAAGCTGCCGGCGTGGGTCGGGCCGTCTTCGCCGACCAGGCCGGCGCGGTCGATGGCGAACAGCACATCGAGGTTCTGCACCGCGACGTCATGGATCAGCTGGTCGTAGGCACGCTGCAGGAAGGTGGAGTAGATCGCCACCACCGGCTTGGCGCCTTCGCAGGCCATGCCAGCGGCCAGGGTCACGGCGTGCTGCTCGGCGATGGCCACGTCGAAGTAGCGGTTCGGATAGCGCTCGCTGAAGGCCACCAGGTCGGAGCCTTCCTTCATCGCCGGGGTGATACCGAGCAGGCGCGGGTCGGCGGCGGCCATGTCGCACAGCCACTGGCCGAACACGGCGGAGTACTTGGGCCCGGAGGCTTTTTTCGGCTCGCCCTGCGGCTTGTTGATCGGGTCCAGCTTGGTGATCGCGTGGTAGCCGATCGGGTCGGCTTCGGCGGGGGCGAAGCCCTTGCCCTTCTTGGTCACCACATGCAGGAACTGCGGGCCTTCCAGGTCGCGCATGTTGCGCAGGGTGGCGATCAGGGTCGGCAGGTCGTGGCCGTCGATGGGGCCGACGTAGTTCCAGCCCAGCTCCTCGAACAGGGTGCCGGGCACCAGCATGCCCTTGGCGTGCTCTTCGACCTTGCGCGCGATCTCCCAGGCGCCGGGCAGGCGCGAGAGGATCTTCTTGCTGCCTTCGCGCATGCTCGAATAGGTGCGGCTGGAGATGATCTTGGCCAGGTAGTTGGACAGGCCGCCGACGTTCTTGGAGATCGACATGTCGTTGTCGTTGAGCACCACCAGCATGTCGGCCTTGACGTCCGAGGCGTGGTTGAGCGCCTCGAAAGCCATGCCGGCGGTCAGCGCGCCGTCGCCGATCACCGCCACGCTCTTGCGCTTGCTGCCCTGCAGCTTGGCGGCTATGGCCATGCCGAGGGCGGCGCTGATGCTGGTACTGGAGTGGCCGACACCGAAGGTGTCGTACTCACTCTCGCTGCGGCGCGGGAAGGCGGCCAGGCCGTCCTTCTGGCGCAGCGTGCCCATGCGTTCGCGGCGGCCGGTGAGGATCTTGTGCGGGTAGGCCTGGTGGCCGACATCCCACACCAGGCGGTCATCCGGGGTGTCGAAGATGTAATGCAGGGCGATGGTCAGCTCGACCACGCCGAGGCCGGCGCCGAAGTGCCCGCCGGTCTGGCCGACGCTGTACAGCAGGGTCTGGCGCAGCTCGTCGGCAAGGCTTTCCAGCTCGCTCTCGGCCAGACGGCGCAGGCCGTCCGGGGTCTCGGCACGGTCGAGCAGCGGCGTGGCGGGGCGCTCGCGAGGGATCTCGTGGAAGGTGGTCGGCATCAGGCGAATCGTTATAGGTATGCAAAAGATGCGGCAGTTTACCTGATGCTTCGATCCCCGCCCAATCGGCGCGACCGCGCGACTAATCGCCGCGGTAGTGGCGGCCGAGGAAGTCCAGCAGCAGGGCGTTGACCCGCGCCGGCTGCTGGCTCTGCAACCAGTGGCCGCAGTCCGTCAGCAGGTGCTGTTCCAGGTGCGGCACGCGCTCGGCCATGCGCTTGAGGGTATGCGCCTCCAGGCGGGCGACCGGGTCCTGTTCGCCGACCAGGAACAGGGTCGGCTGCTCGACCTGGCGGCCGACCAGCGGCTCGGTCTCCTGCCAGCTGCGTTCGAAGTTGCGGTACCAGTTCAGCGGCCCGCGAAAACCACGGGCCAGCGCCTGGCGGTAGTGCGCGAACTGTTCCGCGCTGCACCAGCTCGGCAGCGCCGGGTGCGGATCGAGGCCGTCGAGCAGCCGCGCATCGGCCGGTTTGTCCTGCAGCAGGGCGTCGCCCAGGTCGGCCAGCAGCAGGCGCAGGCTGCGCTCGATATCGGCATCCAGCTCGGCCTCGGCCACACCCGGCTGCTGGAAGTAGAGGATGTAGTTGAAGCGCCCGGCATAGGCCTCGCGCATGATCTCGATGGCCGGGCGCCTGGGCCGGCCGCCGAAGGGCACCGACATGGTCACCAGCGCCTGCACCCGCTCCGGCTCGAGCAGGGCCAGGTGCCAGGCCACCGGCGCGCCCCAGTCGTGGCCGACCATGCACACACGCTGGTGGCCGAAGTGATCCATGGCGGCCTGGATGTCGGCGCACAGAGTCAGCAGAGAGTAGGCCTCGGGCTCTTCCGGGGCGCTGCTGGCGCCGTAGCCGCGCATCTCCGGGGCGAAGGCTCGATAGCCGGCGTCCGCCAGGGCCTGCAGCTGTGGCGCCCAGGAGTGCCAGCACTCGGGGAAACCGTGCAGCAGCCACACCGGCTGGCCGTGCTGCGGGCCGCAGGCGTGCACGCTGAGCTGGATACCGTTGACTTGCAGCAGTTGCTGTTCGATGGCGTGCATGGGGCTGTCCTCACCAGGTATCGACGAAGGGGCGTTTCTTGCCGTTGCGTGCTGGCGGCTGCGGTGCGCTGTGCAAACCGCGCAGCAGCCAGGCGCGGGTGTCCTGCGGGTCGATCACGGCATCGATCTCCAGGTAGCTGGCCATGTTCAGGCCCTTGCCGTTGCGGTAGGCCTTGCCCACCAGCTTGTCGAACAGGCGCTGGCGGCTGGCATCGTCCGCCTGGGCCGCCAGCTCCTTGGCGAAGCCCAGGCGCACTGCGCCTTCCAGGCCCATGGCGCCGAACTCACCGCTGGGCCAGGCGATGGTGAACAGCGCCGAGTGGAAGCTGCCGGCAGCCATGGCCTGGGCGCCCAGGCCGTAACCCTTGCGCAGCACCACGGTGAAGAACGGCACGGACAGGCTGGCGGCGGCGACGAACATGCGCGACACGTGGCGCACCGTGGCCTGTTTCTCCGCCTCCGGGCCGACCATGAAACCGGGGGTGTCGCACAGCGAAACCATGGGGATATCGAAGGCGTCGCACAGCTGCATGAAGCGCGCGGCCTTGTCGCCGGCCGCCGCGTCGATGGCGCCGCCCAGGTGGCCGGGGTTGTTGGCCAGCAGGCCGAACGCCTTGCCCTCGATGCGAATGAAGGCGGTGATCATGCCGGGCGCGAACTGGCGGCGCAGTTCCAGCACGCTGCCGCTGTCGGCCAGGGTGGCGATGACCTGACGGATGTCGTACACGCGCAGGCGGTTTTCCGGGATCAGGTGGCGCAGCTCGCGCTGGTCGGCGCACTGCCAGTCGCTCAGCGGGCCCTGGAAATAGGACAGGTACTGCTTGGCGGCAGCGACCGCCTCGGCCTCGTTCTCCACCAGCACGTCGATCACCCCGTTCGGCCCCTGCACGGCAGTCGGGCCGACCTGCTCGGGCTTGAAGCTGCCAAGGCCGCCGCCTTCGATCATCGCCGGGCCGGCCATGCCGATGGTTGCGTCCTTGGCGGCGATGATCACGTCGCAGCAGCCGAGCAGCGCGGCGTTGCCGGCGAAGCAGCGCCCGGACACCACGCCAACCAGCGGCACCAGGCCGGACAACCGGGCCATGCCGACAAAGGTGTGGCAGTCCAGCCCGGCCACGCCGACGAAATCGGTATCGCCCGGCCGACCGCCGCCGCCTTCGGCGAACAGCACCAGCGGCAGACGCAGCTGTTCGGCGAGGCCGAGCATGCGGTCGGTCTTCTTGTGGTTCATCACCCCCTGGGTGCCGGCGAACACCGTGTAGTCGTAGGCGATGGCCATGCAGCGCGCGCCCTGCTCGCCGAAGGTGGCGGCGCCCACCGTGCCGATACCGGCGATCAGGCCGTCGGCCGGGCTCAGCTCCATCAGCTCCTCCGGGGTGCGCCGGCGGCGCTGGGCGGCCAGGGCCATGGCGCCGTATTCGATGAAGCTGCCCTCATCCAGCAGGTCCGCCAGGTTTTCCCGGGTGGTGCGTTGGCCGGTTTTGCGGCGCTTGGCCACGGCGGCCGGGCGGCGGGCATCGGTCAGGCGCTCGTGGCGCTCCAGCACTTCGGCCAGGTCGGCGCGGATATGCGCCAGGTCCAGGCTGTGTTCGTCCTGCAGGCCATCGCCATCGACTTCAGCCGGTTCGATGAACAGCAGCGCCTGGCCTTCGCCCAGGGCGTCGCCGGGGCGGGCGGCGAGGGCACGGACGATGCCGCTCTGGCTGGCCTTGACCACGAACTCCATCTTCATCGCTTCCAGCACGGCGATGTTCTGCCCGGCGGCCACGGCATCGCCCTCGGCTACCTCCAGGCTGACCAGCACACCGGTGCTTGGCGTATTCAGGGCGATGCTGCCGGGCGGCGCCGCCACCGCGGCCTGCTGGCTGCCGGTCACCGCGCCCGTGCCGGTGAAATAGCGATGTGGGTGGGCCTGCTGCTGTGCGCCCAGCAGGGTTTCCAGCTGGCTTTCGACGAAGCGTGTGCTGACCTGGTTGGCTGCCACCTGCGGCTGGCGCAGCAGGTTCTGCAGCAGGTGCAGGTTGCTCGCCACGCCTTCCAGGCGGAACTCGCACAGCGCGCGGTAGACCCGGCGCAGGGCGGCCGGGTAGTCGCTGCCATGGGCGATCAGCTTGGCCAGCAGCGAGTCGTAGGCCGGGCTGACCGGGTAACCGGCGTAGCCGTAACCGTCCACCCGCAGGCCGGGGCCGCTGGGGGGCTCGTAGGCGCTGAGGGTGCCGGCCGCCGGGCGCGTGCTGCCGTCGGCGTGAAGGGTTTCCAGGTTGATGCGCAGCTGCACGGCGCAGCCATTGAGCGGCGGCGCCTGCAGCAGGCCGAGCTCGGCCAGGGACTGGCCGGCGAGCAGCCTGAGCTGGGTGTGCAGCAGGTCGACGCCGGTGACCTGCTCGGTCACGGTGTGTTCGACCTGCACCCGTGGATTGGCTTCCATGAAGTAGAAGCGCCCTGGCTGCTCTTCGTCGAGCAGGAACTCGAAGGTGCCGATGCCCTGGTACTTCACCTCGGCCGCCAGCTGCAGGGCGCAGGTGATGATCGCCTCGCGCACGCCGGCATCCAGGCCGGGGCTGGGGGCGATTTCCACCAGCTTCTGATTGCGCCGCTGCAGGCTGCAGTCGCGCTCCCACAGGTGGCTGACCGCGCCGCTGCCGTCGCCGAGTACCTGCACTTCGATATGCCGCGCCTGGCCGACCAGTTGTTCGACGTACAGCGCATCGTTGCCGAAGGCGCTCAGCGCTTCCGACTGGCAGCGGGCGAAGGCCTCGGCCAACTCACTGGCGGCGAATACCGCGCGCATGCCACGTCCGCCGCCGCCGGCCAGGGCCTTGAGCATCACCGCGCCGTGTTCGGCGAAGAACCTCTGCGCCTGTTCCAGGCTGATGGCCTGGTTGATGCCGGCGACCAGCGGCACGTTGCAGCGCTCGGCCAGGGCGCGGGCGGCGGCCTTGTCGCCGAACAGTTCCAACACCTCGGGTGCCGGGCCAATAAAGCGGATATTCGCCGCCGCACAGCGGCGGGCGAACTCGGCGTTCTCGGCGAGAAAACCGTAGCCGGGGTGAATCGCCTCGCAGCCATGCTCGCGGGCCAGGGCGATCAGCTGCTCCATGTCCAGATAGGCCGGTACGCCGCGGCCCTTGAGCGGCACGGCAAGGTCGGCCTTGCGCGTGTGCAGGCTGGCGGCATCATCTTCGGCAAACACGGCGACCGTGCGGATATCCAGGTCGGCGCAGGCGCGGGCGATGCGGATGGCGATTTCGCCACGGTTGGCGATCAGCAGGCTGGAGAACATAGGGTCACTCATGGTCGGCGGTAGCGGGAAGGGCGGCAGGGCTCTCGAGCTGTGCCTGCAGTTCGATCAGCGTAGCGGCGAGCTGGGCGAAGGCGCCGCGCCAGGCTGCCAGGGCCTCTGCGCAAAGCTGCTGCGGGTCGAGCACCTGGCGCATGGCGGAAAACAGCGAATCGCCGAGCATGTCGAAGTGCTCGGGACGCAGCTGTACGCGCTGGTGCACGCGAGCAATGTTCGGCGCGTGGCGCAGGAAAGGTTCGAGGTTGTCGATGCTGGCGGCATAGCTGGCCACAACCGAGCCCAGCGGCGGCAGTTTTGCCCTGGCGAGGATGGCGTAGGCCAGTGGATGATCACGCTCGAGATGCTGGTAAGTCAGCGTGTTGATAGCGGCCGTGTGCTGCTTGATCGCGGCGGTGGTCTGCCGGATCAGCTGGATGGCGTGCGCGTCGAGCATGCTGGCTGCTCCTTGCCCCGGGTGGTCTGCGATAGGGCAGGTTACCCGGAGCGAGAGGTTGGCGACGCTGAATCAGTGGCATGAATGGCCGGGACGTGCCCGGCCTGATTCATCGGTTAGGGGCCGCTTGCGGATATGCCTAGAGAGCCAGGCACGGGCTCAGTGGCGGCGCTCGACGATATAGCGGGCCAGTTCGCGCAGCGGCTCGGCGCTGTCGCCGAACAGACGCAGGGCGTGCAGGGCCTGGTCGCGCAGCTCCAGGGCGTAGGTCTTGGCAGCGTCGAGGCCGAGCAGGGCCGGGTACGTCGGTTTGTGGTTGGCCTGGTCCTTGCCTTGGGTCTTGCCCAGGGTGGCGGTGTCGCTTTCCACGTCGAGGATGTCGTCCTGCACCTGGAAGGCCAGGCCGATGGCCTGGGCATAGTGCTGCAGCGAACGCAGCGCCGCTTCGTCGGCATTGCCGCTGGCCAGGGCACCCAGGTGCACGCTGGCTTCGATCAGGGCGCCGGTCTTGTGCCGGTGCATGGTCTCCAGCGCCTGCTGGTCAATCTGCTTACCCACCGATTCGAGGTCGATGGCCTGGCCGCCGACCATGCCGGCCGGACCGGCGGCGCGCGCCAGGCCGAGGGTCATGGACAGACGCAGATCGGCGTCGCGCGGGTTGCGCCGGGCGTCGGCCAGGGCCTCGAAGGCCAGGGCCTGCAGGGCATCGCCGGCGAGGATGGCGCAGGCTTCGTCGAAGGCCTTGTGGGTGGTCGGCTGGCCGCGGCGCAGGTCGTCGTCGTCCATGGCCGGCAGGTCGTCGTGGACCAGCGAATAGGCGTGGATCAGCTCTACGGCGCAGGCGGCACCATCGGCCTGGTCGAGGTCGCCGTCGAGGGCCTCGCAGGCGGCATACACCAGCAGCGGACGCACCCGCTTGCCGCCGCCGGCGACGCTGTAGCGCATGGCCTTGTACAGGCGGGCCAGCTCGGGGCGGGGCGGCTCGAACAGTTCGGCGAGCACGCCATCGACGCGCGCCTGGCAGCGCTGCTGGTACTCGCCGATCATGCCTGCTGATCCGCGTCGAAGGGGGCTTCCTCCAGCTCGCCGTCGCGTTCCAGGAGGATCTGCACTTTCTGCTCGGCCTGGGCCAGGGCGCCCTGGCAGTCGCGGGTCAGGCGGATGCCCTGCTCGAAGGCGCCGAGGGAGTCTTCCAGGGACAGCTCGCCGCTTTCCAGGCGCTCGACCAGCGTTTGCAGTTCGGCGAGGGAGGTTTCGAAATCGGCGGCGGCTTTCTTGCGGGCCATGGCTAGGGTCTCGGCTGGAGGGTTGAAACGGGCGCGACACTAGCAGAGCCGCGCCCGCCGGGGCAAATCAGCGGGCGGCGAAGTAGGTGGCGTAGAAGTAGTAGAGGGTCATGCCACTTCCGACCAGGATCACCAGGCTGCGCAGCAGGCGCGGCGGCAGGCGTTCGCCCAGCGCTCCGCCGGTGTAGCCGCCGAGCGTGGCGCCGGCCAGCAGGACCAGCAGCTCGGCCCAGCTGACGCGGCCGGCGAAGATGAAGGTCAGGCTGGCGACACTGTAGATCACCGCCGAGATCAGGTTCTTCAGGGCATTGGCGCGGGCCAGCGGGTGGCCTTCGATGGAGAAGGCCGCCAGTTGCAGGATACCCATGCCGGCGCCGAAGTAGCCGCCATAGATCGATACCCCGGTATGCGCGGCCAGCGACAGCGGTGTGTGCGGTGGTTGCGCCGCCTCTTTCCTGCGTGCGGCCAGGGCGCGGCCGAGCCAGGGGCTGGCGGCGAACAGCGCGGTCGCCGCCAGCAGCAGCCAGGGGATCAGTACGCTGAACACGCTGTCGCCGCCGGCCAGCAGCAGCAGGCCACCGCCCAGGCCGCCGAGCAGCCCGGCCAGCAGCAGTGGCAGCAGGTAGCGGCCCAGTGGTCGCAGCGAACCGCGCGCGGCCCAGGCCCCGGCGATGCTGGCCGGCCACAGGGCCACGGCATTGGTGGCATTGGCGGTAACCGGCGGCAGGCCGGCCGCCAGCAGGGCAGGGAAGGAGAAGAAGGTGCCGCCACCGGCCAGGGCATTCATGCCGCCGGCAGCGAAGCCGGCCAGGGCCAGCAGGAGGATATCGGTGAGGTTCATGGGGTCGGCAGCTTAGCGGTCTGTACGGAAGCTGACCAGACGACCAAGGTCTGCTTCAGAAACGCAGCACTTCACCGTTGCTGCGGGTCGGTCCGATGATCGGGAATTGCGGCTGCGGTGTTTGCGGCTTGGCCGGGCGCTGTGGTGCCGGGGAGGGCTTGGTCGTCTCGGCCACCGGCTGGTTGCGCAGCGGCTCGATGGCGACGGCCAGGTCGGCCACCAGCTGGCGCAACAGGCGGCTCTGTGCCTGCACCTGATCGGCGGGGGTGCCACTGTGGGCTTCCTCCAGGCGCAGCAGGCGGCTGTCGCGCAGTTGCCCGCTCTTGTCCAGCAGGCGCCACTGCGCTTCGAGGATGGCCGGCTGGGCCGGGCCGGAGTCCAGGCGGATGATGCTCAACAGTACCTGTACTTCGGGTTTGAACTCGCCGCTGGCCGGGGCCAGCACGGTGCGCTGGCTGTCCAGGCGCCAGGCCAGCTGACGCAGCAGCAGTTGGTCTATGTCGGTCGCCAGGCTGCCGGCCCAGCGGGCGTTGTCGGCGGCCAGCAGGCTGCCGTCGAGCTGGCGCTGCAGCAGGGCTTCGCGCTGCAGGTAGTCGGCGATGGAAACCGGGCCGAGGAGCACGGCCAGACCCTGTTCCTGGGTGGGCACGCCGGCGTCGGCGTTGTCCAGCTGATAGAGGGGGATCGGTTTGTGCGCCGTACAGCCGGCCAGGCCGAGCAGGCCGGTCAGCAGCAGTACGAAGGCGAGGCGCAGCGGTTTCATCTGTTTACCCTGGGCCGCGGCGGCGGCTAAAAACGAGAGCGAGGCGGCCGCGTATCATCCGCCAAAGCGCGGCCGGACTCCAGCCCGAGGCGCTCAGTTGCGCGTGGAGTTGTGTACCGGCAGGCTTTTCACTGCGGCGGCCAGGCGTTCGCCGAGACGCTCCACCAGTTGCCCCTGGGCGGCCACCTGGCCGTCCAGGCTGCCATCGTGGCTCTGTTCCAGGCGCAGCAGATCGCCGGCCTGCTGCTGGCCGGCGGCGTCGAGCAGGCGCCAGCGCGCTTCCAGCACGGCCGCTTGCTGCGGGCCAGAGTCCAGGCGGGCGATATGCAGGATCAGCTGGGCGTCGGCGCGAAAACCGATGCGATCCGGATAGAGCGCCAGGTTGCCGCTGTGCAGCTGGTTGGCCAGGGTCGCCAGCAGCAGGTTGCCGATATCGTCCTGCAGGCTGCCGGCCCAGCGCCGGTCCGGGCTGAGGTCGAGGCGCTGGTCGCTACGCCGTTGCACCAGGCTTTCGCGCTGCAGGTAGTCGGCCAGCTGCAGCGGGCCGAGCAGCAGCGCCGGGCCGTTGCCGGTGCTGCTGGCCTGCGCTTGCGGCATGGGCAGCTGGTAGAAGTGCTGCGGCGTGCTGGTGGCGCAGCCGGCCAGCAGCAGGAAGGCGAGGGGCAGCAGGCGCTTGCTCATGGCTGGGGCTTCCCGAATATCAAGGATTGCGGTTGCTGTTCCAGGCTCTCGGCGCTGCGCTGCAGGGCCTTGCTGGCGCGGCCGAGCTCCTGCAGGGCGTTGCTCAGCTCGTACTGCAGCTCGGACTGCGGGCCCAGGCTGCGCCGGCCGTCGCCGAGCAGGGCGTTGGTCTGCTCCAGGGTCTGGCGCAGCGCCGCGGTGGTCAGGCGGATTTCGCCGAGGGTGGCGTTGAACTCGCCGCTGCTGCGCTGAGCCGAGCCGAGCAGGGCCGGCAGCTGGGTCTCCAGGCGCTGAGTCAGGCGGTCGAGGCCGGCCAGGGTAGTAGCGAGGCTGTGCAGACCCTGTTGCAGATCGCTGGAGTTGCTCAGGCGTTCGATGCCCTGCATGGCCTTGCTGGCCGAGTCGATCAGTTCGCGCAGGGGCAGCTCGCGCACCTCGCCGATCAGGTCGTTGAGCAGATTGGCGGCCTGGTCGATGCGCGACGGCACGCTGGGAATCGCCGGCAGCTCCACTTCGTTGGGTTCGCGCACATAGCCGCGCTGGTCGGGGAACATGTCCAGCGCGACGATGGCCTTGCCGGTGAGCAGGCTGGGGGTTTGCAGCTGGGCGCGCAGGCCGCGCTCGACCAGCTGCTTGAGTACCTGGTCGAAGCCGCGCTTGCCCTCGGTGCGGTTGGGCTGGATGCGCAGGATCACCGGCATCACCACGTCCTTGATGTTGCGGTCGTAGGACAGGCGGATTTCGCGCACGCTGCCGATTTTCACGCCGCGATAGGTGACGTCGGCACCGACGTCCAGACCATCCAGCGCGCCGGTGAAGTACACCACGTACTCGCTGGGCTGGCTGAACCAGCTCTCGCGCGACAGCAGCAGGGCGCCGGCCACCAGCAGGAACAGGCCGCCGAGCAGGAAACTGCCGATCAGCAAGGGCTTGCGGGTTTCGCTCATGGGGCCTCCTTGGCCAGGTGCGTGTCGCGGCGCAGGAAACGCTGCACCACCTGCGGGCCGTGGGCCAGCAGCTCCGCGGGTGGGCCGAGGGCCAGCTGGGTGCCGGCCTGGGCGTCGAGGAACAGGCAGGTGTCGGCCACGGCGAAGATGCTCGGCAGCTCGTGGGTCACCAGCACGATACTGGAGCCGAGGCTGTCGCGCAGCTGCAGGATCAGTTCGTCCAGGGCCATGGAGCTGATCGGGTCGAGGCCGGCCGAGGGCTCGTCGAAGAACAGCACCTGTGGATCGAGGGCCAGGGCGCGGGCCAGGGCGGCGCGCTTGCGCATGCCGCCGGACAGCTCGGCCGGGTACAGCTCGTCGCAGCCGCCGAGGCCGACCAGGCTCAGTTTGAGCGCGGCCAGCTCGTCCAGTTCGGCGCGGGACAGCTTGGGCCGATAGGTTTCCAGCGGCAGGCAGATGTTCTCGCGCAGGGTCATCGCGCCCCACAGCGCGGCATTCTGGTAGAGCACGCCGAAGTCCTGCTGCAGTTCGCTGCGGCGCGCCTCGGGCTGGGCCCAGAAGTCCTCTCCGTTGAACAGCATGCGCCCGCCCAGCGGCGCCTGCAGGCCGATCAGATGGCGCAGCAGGGTGCTCTTGCCGCAGCCGCTGCCGCCCATGATGACGAACACCTCGCCGCGCTGAATGGCGAAGTTGAGGTCGTGCTGGATCACCCGCTTGCCGTAGCCGGCGGAAAGGTGATCGGCGATCAGCACGGCATCATTCATTTCATATCCCGAGTTGGGTGCAGATCAGCGTGATCAGCGCATCGCTGACCACCAGAGCGACGATGATGCTGACCACCGCGCGGGTGGTGGCCTGGCCCACGGCCTGGGCGTTACGCCCGCTGGCCAGGCCGTAGTGGCAGCCGATCAGCCCGATCAGCACGGCGAACACCAGGCTCTTGAAGATGCCGAGCAGGAAGTCGGTGAGGTTGAGCAGCTCCAGGCTCTGATTGAGGTATTGGGTGGCGGAGATGTCGAACAGCCCGGCACCGATGACGAAGCCGCCGAGGATGCCTAGGGCGTCGGCGAAGGCGCACAGCAGCGGCATGGCCACCAGCAGGGCGAGCAGGCGCGGCAACACCAGGAACTCCAGTGGCGGGAAGCCGAAGGTCTTCAGGGCGTCGATCTCCTCGTTGGCCTGCATGCTGCCCAGCTCGGCGGCATAGGCTGCGCCGGTGCGCCCGGCCATGATCACGGCGGTCATCAGTGCGCCCATCTCGCGGGTCATGCCGATGGCCACCATGTTGGCGATGTACAGCTGGGCACCGAAGGCCTCCAGTTGGGCAGCGCCAACGAAGGCGAGGATCAGGCCGACCAGGCTGGCGATCAGCGCGACGATGGGCAGGGCGCCGGGGCCGCATTGCTGCAGGGCCAGCCAGAAGTCGCCAGCGCGCATGCGCGCCTTGCCGCGCGCCAGGTTGAGCAGGGCCAGGCAGGTTTCGCCGAGGAAGGTGGCAGCCTTGACCAGGCTGGCGAACAGGCCGATGGCGAGCAGGCCCAGGCGGGTCAGTGGTCCGCCAGGTGCGCTGCTGGCGCCGGGCTGGATCGGATGGGCACTGCCCAGTTGCAGCAGGCGCTCGACGCCGTCCGGCAACTCCAGCCAGCGCAGTTCCAGTGCGCGCTCGCCGGCCAGGCGTTGCAGGCGGCGCAGCAGGGCCAGCAGGCTGCTGTCCCAGGCCGCGACCGTCACCCGCACCGGCAACTCTTTGTCGGGCAGGCGCAACGAGTCGAACACGCTGTGCAGCTCTGGCTTGCGGGTATTCAGGGTCCAGTGACCGGCAACACGCAGCTCAAGGCGGCCCTGGGAGTCCTGTTGCCAGTCCAGTTGCGCCTTGAGCTCGTTCATCTGCCGCTCCTTCGCCTCAGGCGGGTGTTTCCACCAGCAGCTGATCGACCCGCTGGAAGCCGCGTGGCAGCTTGTTGCCACGCCGCCCGCGCTCGCCCTTGTAGTGCTCCAGGTCGTCGGCCTTGAGGGTCAGGGTACGCTTGCCGGCCTGCAGTACCAGGGCAGCGCCGCTGGGCAGTACGGCCAGGTCGGTAAGGTATTCCTCGCGACTGGCCACCCGTTCGCCGGGGATGCCGATGATCTTGTTGCCCTTGCCTTTGCCCAGTTGCGGCAGGTCGCGTACCGGGAACAGCAGCAGGCGGCCTTCGGTGGTCACTGCCGCCAGCCAGTTGTCTTCCAGGCTGGCCACTGGTTTGGGCGGCACGACCTGGGAACCGTTGGGCAGGCTCAGCAGGGTCTTGCCGGCCTTGTTCTTGGCCTGCAGGTCTTCGCCCTTGACCACGAAACCATAGCCGGCATCGGAGGCGATCACGTACAGGGCGTTGTCGTCCGGCAACAACAGGCACTCGAAGGTCGCACCTGGCGGCGGTTGCAGGCGGCCGGTGAGCGGCTCGCCCTGGCCGCGCGCGGATGGTAGCGAGTGCGCTGCCAGCGAGTAGCTTCTGCCCGTCGAGTCGATAAACACCGCGTATTGATTCGAACGCCCCGGTGCGGCGGCCTTGAAGCCGTCACCGGCCTTGTAGGACAGGCCGGTAGCGTCGATGTCGTGGCCCTTGGCGCAGCGCACCCAGCCTTTTTCCGAGAGCACCACGGTGACCGGTTCGGTCGGCATCAGCTCGGTTTCCGACAGGGCCTTGGCCTCGGCGCGCGCGACGATTGGCGAACGACGGTCGTCGCCGTACTTCTCGGCATCGGCGAGGATTTCCGTGCGCACCAGCTTCTTCAGCTTGGCTTCGCTGCCGAGCAGGGCCTGCAGTTTGTCGCGTTCCTTGGCCAGCTCGTCCTGCTCGCCGCGGATCTTCATCTCCTCCAGGCGCGCCAGCTGACGCAGGCGGGTGTCGAGGATGTAGTCGGCCTGGATCTCGGTGAGGCCGAAGGTGGCCATCAGCACCGGCTTGGGCTGATCCTCGGTGCGGATGATGCGGATCACTTCGTCGATGTTGAGGAAGGCGATGAGCAAGCCTTCCAACAGGTGCAGGCGCTTTTCGACCTTGTCCAGGCGGAACTGCAGGCGGCGGCGCACGGTGCCGACGCGGTACTGCAGCCACTCGGTGAGCAGGGTGCGCAGGTCCTTGACCGACGGCTTGCCGTCGAGGCCGATGACGTTGGTGTTGACCCGGTAGCTCGACTCCAGGTCGGTGGTGGCGAACAGGTGGGTCATCAGCTCGTCGGCATCGACGCGGTTGGAGCGCGGGATGATGACGATGCGGCAGGGATTCTCGTGGTCCGACTCGTCGCGCAGGTCGGCAACCATCGGCAGCTTCTTGGCCTGCATCTGCGCGGCGATCTGCTCCAGCACCTTGGAGCCGGAGACCTGGTGCGGCAGGGCGGTGACCACGATGTCGCCGTCTTCGATACGGTACACGGCACGCATGCGCACCGAGCCGCGGCCGGTCTGGTAGATCTTCAGCAGGTCGGCGCGTGGGGTGATGATTTCCGCCTCGGTGGGGAAGTCCGGGCCAGGTATGTGCTCGGTGAGCTGCTCGACCGTGGCGCCCGGCTCGTCGAGCAGGCGCACGCAGGCGGTCGCCACTTCACGCAGGTTGTGCGGCGGCACGTCGGTGGCCATGCCCACGGCGATGCCGGTGGTGCCATTGAGCAACAGGTTGGGCAGGCGCGCCGGCAGGGTCGCCGGCTCGTCCATGGTGCCGTCGAAGTTCGGCACCCAGTCCACGGTGCCCTGGCCCAGCTCGGACAGCAGCACCTCGGAGTAGCGTGACAGGCGCGCCTCGGTATAACGCATGGCGGCGAAGGACTTGGGATCGTCCGGCGCACCCCAGTTGCCCTGGCCGTCGACCAGGGTGTAGCGGTAGCTGAATGGCTGCGCCATCAGCACCATGGCCTCGTAGCAGGCGCTGTCGCCGTGCGGGTGGTATTTACCCAGCACGTCACCGACGGTGCGCGCCGATTTCTTGTGCTTGGAATCGGCGTCCAGACCCAGTTCGCTCATGGCATAGACGATGCGCCGTTGCACGGGCTTGAGGCCGTCGCCGATATGCGGCAGGGCGCGGTCCATGATCACGTACATGGAGTAGTTCAGGTACGCCTGCTCGGTGAAGTCGGCCAGGGACCGGCGTTCGACGCCTTCCAGGCTCAGGTCGAGGGTGTCGCTCATGCGTGCCTCATTAGCGGGTTGATTGGCGCAGCACCAGGGTGCCGCCCTTCTGGGTGAATTCGAGTTGTTTCAGGGCGCTCATGCCCAGCAGCACCTGGTCGCCGTCCATGCCCGGAGTGACCAGCGCGGCGACGTCGTGCAGCCGGATGTCGCCCAGCTGCAGCAGGCCCAGGCGCGTGCGCCAGCCGCTGACGGTGCCGTTGGCGGTGCGGATCTGTACGGGGGCGCCGTGCGGGAGATCCAGGCGTTCGGCGAGCTCCAGCGGGATGGCGACTGCGGTGGCACCGGTGTCCAGCAGAAAGGTCAGGGTCGTGCCGTCGATCTGCCCGTCCAGCAGATAGTGGCCGCCAGGGCCCGCCGCCAGGCGCACTTCGATGTAGTCGGCGCCATGCACCGACTGCGGCTGACGGTTGGGGTTGGCGCGCTCGTCTTCCCAGTTGCCGAACCAGTGCGTGGCCAGGGCCAGGGCCGCGACCCAGGCCAGGAACAGCATGATGCGGGCGGCGCGCTGGCCGGCGACGGGTTCGCTCATGGTGCGCTCCAGCCACCGGCAGGGGCCTTGAAGTGCCACAGCAGCGGGCGCTTCTCGCCGTCGCTGCGGGCACCGGCTCCGGTGTCGAGGCCGACCCAGGCGCCTTCCTGGTCGAGCCAGAGCGCTTCGGCGATGCCGGCTACCTGGGGAAAGCGCTGCGGCGCGGCGAGGGCGGCCGCGGCGTAGGACCAGCACTTCTCCGCTTCGCCGGTACTGGGCGTGCGCCGGCAGATGCGCCGCTCCAGGCGTTGCAGGCTGAACAGCTTGTCGGCGTGGTAGCTCAGGTCGGAATAGTCCAGTGGGTAGCGCTTCTCGTCCTGCGGCGTGGCCGGCGAGCGCGCCGTCGCGGTATCGCTACTCAATACGCAGCCGCCGGTGCAGCGCCAGCGCTGGTTATCCCGGTGCAGCACCAGCAGGCCGCGACGGTCGCGTTCGGCGGCCAGCCACAGGCGCTCGCCGGCAGGGTCGATGGCCAGGCCCTCGAACAGCGCGTTGTAGTGCAGCAGCATGCCGCTGGCGCGGGCCTGCCGTACCAGGGTGCCGGGCAGCTGCAGCCAGTCGCCGAGGCCGCTGGGACCGACCTGCAGCACAGCGGCATGGGCCTCGCTGACCAGGTAGCGATTACCCATGGCGTCGCAGCCGATGCCTTCGAAGTCGAGATCGCCGCCGCGTACCTGGTTGGCAACCCAGGTGCGCATGCGCAGGCCCCAGGGCAGGCCGCTGGGCGGTACCGGCGGGGCGCTGAAGGTTTCCGCTTTGGCCTGCCAGGCGGCGTCGCCGGGCTGCAGGTGATACAGGCGGTCGTCCTCGCGGTCGGACACCGCCAGCCAGTCCTCGCCGCAGCGGGTCAAGCCGGACAGGTTGCCGCCGACCAGGCCTTCGATGGGGTGTTCGCCGAGCAGCTCCAGTTCGGCCGGGGCCTCGGCGGCCAGGGTCGTCGTGCAGAACAGCAGGCCGAGCAGCGCGAAGTGACGAGTCAAGCCAGGACCTCGGCCAGGTTGCCCTTGCTCTCCAGCCAGCTCTTGCGGTCGCCGGCGCGCTTCTTGGCCAGCAGCATGTCCATCACCTCGCGGGTGCCCTCGAAGTCTTCCAGGGTCAGCTGCACCAGGCGTCGGGTGTTGGGGTCCATGGTGGTTTCGCGCAGTTGCGGCGGGTTCATCTCGCCGAGGCCCTTGAAGCGGGTGACCTGCGGCTTGCCGCGGCGCTTCTCGGCCACCAGACGGTCGAGGATGCCATCGCGCTCGGCTTCGTCCAGGGCATAGAAGATTTCCTTGCCCAGGTCGATGCGGTACAGCGGCGGCATGGCCACGTAGACATGGCCGGCATCCACCAGCGGGCGGAAGTGCCGGACGAACAGGGCGCAGAGCAGGGTGGCGATGTGCAGGCCGTCGGAGTCGGCGTCGGCGAGGATGCAGATCTTGCCGTAGCGCAGCTGGGACAGGTCGCTGGAGCCGGGGTCGAGGCCGATGGCCACGGCGATGTCGTGGACTTCCTGGCTGGCCAGCACTTCGCTGCCATCCACTTCCCAGGTGTTCAGGATCTTGCCGCGCAGCGGCATGATGGCCTGGAACTCCTTGTCGCGAGCCTGCTTGGCCGAGCCGCCGGCGGAGTCACCTTCGACCAGGAACAGCTCGGCGCGCATCGGGTCCTGGCCGGCGCAGTCGGCCAGCTTGCCCGGCAGCGCCGGACCCTGGGTGATCTTCTTGCGCTCGACCTTCTTGCCCGCCTTGAGTCGGCGCCCGGCGTTGCTGATGGCCAGCTCGGCCAGGGCCAGGCCGGTTTCCGGGTGGGCGTTGAGCCACAGGCTGAAGGCGTCCTTGACCACGCCGGAGACGAAGGCTGCGGCCTCGCGCGAGGACAGACGCTCCTTGGTCTGCCCGGAGAACTGCGCTTCCTGCATCTTCATCGAGAGGACGAAGGCGATGCGCTCCCAGACGTCCTCCGGGGCCAGCTTGACCCCGCGCGGCAGCAGATTGCGGAACTCGCAGAACTCGCGCATGGCGTCCAGCAGGCCCTGGCGCAGACCGTTGACGTGGGTACCGCCCTGGGCGGTGGGGATCAGATTGACGTAGCTCTCCTGCAGGCTCTCGCCACCTTCCGGCAGCCACAGCAGGGCCCAGTCCACCGCCTCCTTGTTGCCGGCCAGGCTGCCGCAGAAAGGTTCGTCGGGCAGGCGGGCAAACTCGCTGACGGCATCGACCAGGTAGGAGCGCAGGCCGTCCTCGTAGTACCAGCGGGTGGTTTCGCCGTTGCTCTTGTCGCTGAAGGTGACTTCCAGGCCGGGGCAGAGTACGGCCTTGGCCTTCAGTACGTGCTTGAGGCGGCTGATGGAGAACTTGGGCGAGTCGAAATACTTCGGGTCGGGCCAGAAGCGCACGCTGGTGCCGGTGTTGCGCTTGCCGACGGTGCCGATCACTTCCAGGTCGCTGGCCTTGAAGCCATCGGCGAAGGTCATGCGGTATTCGCTGCCATCGCGCTTGACCCGCACCTCGACCTGGTTGGACAGGGCGTTGACCACCGAGATACCGACCCCGTGCAGACCGCCGGAGAACTGGTAGTTCTTGTTGGAGAACTTGCCGCCGGCGTGCAGCTTGGTGAGGATCAGCTCGACGCCGGGGATGCCTTCTTCCGGGTGGATGTCCACCGGCATGCCGCGGCCGTCGTCGGTCACTTCCAGCGAGTTGTCCTCGTGCAGGATCACCTGGATCGCGCTGGCGTGGCCGGCCAGGGCTTCGTCGACGCTGTTGTCGATGACTTCCTGGGCCAGGTGGTTGGGGCGCGCGGTGTCGGTGTACATGCCCGGGCGTTTGCGCACCGGGTCCAGACCGGACAGTACTTCGATGGCATCGGCGTTGTAGGCGTTCTGCTGGGCCATAAGCGGTTCAGGTCTTCTTCAAAGGGTGGAAAAGTCGAAATCGGCCCAGAGCGCCGGGGCGAAGCCGGCCAGCTCGAGGATTTCCGGAAGGCGTTGGGCGAAGCCCTGATAGCTATGATCGCCGCCGGGCTGAATGTCCAGCGTGCAACCCTGGTAGAAGGCTTCGGCCTGGCGGTAGTCGAGGGTTTCGTCCGCGGTCTGCAGCCACACGCGGTAGCGCTCGGCGTCGCGCGGTTCGGCCACTTCCAGCTCGGCCAGGGCGGCTACGTGGTCGTGGGTCAGCAGCCAGGTCTCGCCGCTGTAGTGATTGGTCTGCTCGATTTCCTGGCCGCCGAACAACTGGTGCGGGCGCACCGCGGGGTTGATCAGCAGGGCATTCAGACCGTGCTGCTGGGCCAGGTGGGTGGCGTAGTAGCCGCCCAGCGAGCTGCCGACCAGTAGCGGCCGGCCCAGTTCGTCGATGGCGGCCTGCAGCTGCTGCAGGGCCTGGCGCGGGTGGTGGTGCAGGGCGGGCACGCGCATTTGCCGGGCGATGCCGCAGTGTTCGGCAACTTTCAGCAGCTGGCTGGCCTTGGTCGAGGCGGGCGAGCTGTTGAGACCGTGGATATAAAGGATGCTGGGATTCATGGAGCGGGAGGCTACAAGCTAGGCGCCGCCAGCCGCAAGCGTTGGCACGCGGTGGTGCGGACTTTGAACGGGTTCTTAGTAGCCCTTGACGCTGTAGTCGACCTCGAAGTCGATGCCGGTGACCCGCGACACCCCGGTCTCCAGCCGCCCGTCGGCGTGCAGGCGCAGCCAGCGGTAGCCCGGTGCGCTGGTGTCGACCTGGAACTCGGTGCTGCCCGGGGCGAACTGCACGCAAGTGGACGGCGAGGCGAGCAGGCGCATGCCGTCGCGCTGCTGATCGAATTCCTGGTGGATATGGCCCCAGAGCAGCGCCTTGACCTGTGCATGACGCGCCAGCACGGCGAACAGGGCTTCAGGGTTGCGCAGGCCGATCGGCTCCATCCAGTCGCAGCCAATGGACACCGGGTGATGGTGGAAGCAGATCAGGTGGTGGCGCTGGGGGGCGTCGCTCAGGGCCTTTTCCAGCAGCTCCAGTTGGTCGTCGGCCAGGTAGCCGGGCACGGCGCCGGGAATGGAGGAGTCGAGCAGGGTGATGCGCCAGTTGCCGAGGTCGATGATCGGCTCCAGCAAGTCGCTGTTGGCACAGGCTTCCTGCATGGCCGGCAGCTCGTCGTGGTTGCCGGCAAACCAGCGGGTCTCGGCGCCAAGTTGGGCGGTGAGACGATGAAAGCGCTGGTAGGAGGCCAGGCTGCCGTCCTGGGACAGGTCGCCGCTGGCGAGGATCAGATCGATCTGGGGCTGTTCGCTCTGCACCCGCTCGATCACCTTTTCCAGGCTGTCGCGGGTGTTCATGCCCAACAGCTTGCCGTCTTCCTCGGCAAAGAGGTGGCTGTCCGACAGCTGCACCAGCAGTATCGGGCGATCGGGGGCAAGGGACGACGGGCGCGACAAGGGCCTACTCCTGAGCGAGGTCTCAGGATTATGGTGGGTGAAACGGGATTCGGTAAACCCGACAAGCGTGAACAGGTCACATTTGCGTGGTCGGGCCTGCGTTCGGCGCCTGTTTTACCACGGCTAGGTCGAAACTAGAGTACCGGCGCCAGCTCGTGACCACAGGCGATACAGTGGCTCAACCATTCGCCGAGGAACAGGTTGAGCTGGCTCTTCTCGTCGGGCTGGTGCATGGCGGCATTGGGGTAGGGGTAGATGCCGCGAAAGCGCCGAGCGTTCTCGGCCCCGGTGACCTCGGCCATGCGTGCGTCATGGTAGGCGCGCACTTCCAGGCGCGGTACCGGCAGCCAGGCCAGGCTGTGTTCCTGACGCACTTCCAGGGTGGTGGTGTAGGGGCAGTTCTCGGTCACCTTGAGCGTCAGCACGCCGAGAAGCAGGTCGCCCTGGCTCAAGGCCACGCGGCGTTCGCCCTGCGCTTCGCGCATGTCCGGGAGCAGGCGCAGCAGACGCGCATAGTTGGCTTCGCAAGCGGCCTGCAGCTCGACCAGGTCGACCCGGTAGCGCTCGCGCAGCAGGTTCATGACCACAGCCCCCGGACTTCCGCGCGGTTCAGCGCCAGCCATTGCAGGGCGATGATGCTGGCGGCGTTGTTGATGCGTCCGTCCTTCACCGCCTGCAGGGCATTCTCCAGTGGCCAGACGTGCACGCGGATGTCCTCGCCCTCCTCGGCCAGGCCATGCACACCACCGGCGCCTTCGCTGTCGCAGCGCCCGACATACAGGTACACGCGCTCATCCGAACCGCCGGGAGAGGGAAAGTAGGTGGTGATCGGCCACAGCGAGGTCAGGGTCAGGTCGGCCTCCTCGACGGCCTCCCGGCGCGCCACTTCTTCCGGCTCCTCGTCCTTGTCGATCAGGCCGGCCACCAGCTCGATCAGCCAGGGGTTGCTGCTCTTTTCCATGGCGCCGACGCGAAACTGCTCGATCAGCACCACATTGTCGCGTTGCGGGTCATAGGGCAGCACGCAGACCGCGTCGTGGCGCACGAACAGTTCGCGGCTGAGCTGCGGGCCCATGCCGCCGGCGAACTGGCGGTGACGCAGGTGCAGGCGGTCCAGGCGGTAGAAACCCTTGAAACAGGTCTCGCGCTGGAGCACCTCGACGTCGCTGTGTGACATGCATTCTCCCCTCTGGTGTCGGCCGGCCGCCGTATTGTCGCGGCCGGGTGATGACGAATGTGCGCGCCGTGTGGCGGCTTTGGCAAGTGCCCCGCATGCGGGCGGCCCGCTCTGGCCGGCTGGCGTTTACGCAGTTTCGCCGGCAATTGCGACAGGATGAGCGTGGATTGCTTCGCCCAGGCGCATTCTCGCAAATCGGCTGCGCTGCATGGTGGCGGATTGTCGAAGCAGTGCCCGCTGTCGCAGTGCTGCAATCGCGTCACGGGCTTGGATCGATGATTGGCGCCAGCCACAATGGCGGCCGCGCACGGAACAGATGCCGACGCGCACAGTCGAAACGCCCGCCGCCGTTCAAGGAATGTTCATGCGCTCCATTGCCGTTGCCAGCCTGCTGTCGTTGTCGCTCCTGCTCTCGGGTTGCCAGTCGCTACTATCGACCGGCGATAGCCGACCTTTGCCCACCACCCGCCAGGCCTGGGAGCATCGTCCGGTCGGTTGCGAAGACAAGGACTGTCCGCTGGTCAATATCGACCTGCAGCTGTTGGACGGCATGCCGGAGCTCAACGCTCGCATTGAGCGCGAGCTGCTCAAGCTGACCATCGAGCTGCCGGGCGATCCGCCGCCACCGTCGCTGGCGGTGCACGAGCGCGAGTTCCTGGCCAGCGGCAAGCCGGGCTGGATGAGCTATCTGCAGGCCAAGGTGCTGGAACAGCACGACCGGCTGCTGGTGATCGAGCTGTCCAGTTACCGCTTCAACGGTGGCAAGCGCGGCGAGCCGGGGCGCGCCTACCTGACCTATGATCGCCAGCTGGGGCGGGTGGTCGAGCTCGGCGAACTGCTGCTGCCGGACCAGCAAGGCGCCTTCTGGGAGCAGGCGCGCCAGGCGCATCAGGCCTGGCTGCAGAAGAACGGCCATGCCGACGATGCTCGGTTCCAGGCCGTCTGGCCCTTCGTGCGCACCGCCAACGTGGCCCTGCTGCGCGACTCGGTGATGCTCAAGTACGAGATCGAGCGCATCGCGCCCTACGAGAGCGGCCATCCGACCCTGCATATTCCCTATGCCAAGCTGGATGGCATCCTCAAGCCAATCTACTTCCCGGGTGGTGCCCGCTAGCAGGCTGTTGGAACACTGCCTCGGCAACGTTATTCAGCAGCCTGCCAACCACGGGTTCAGCGGCGCAGTCGGCCCAGCAGCCACTGCAACGCGGCGGCCAGCAGCAGTGCCGGCAAGGTGGCGCCGATTTCCGGATAGAGGTTCGCCAGCAGGTGGAACAGGGCCACGCCGCAGGCCCAGGCCAGCAGGCTGTCCCAGCGTAGCGCCGGCACACTGGCCGGCAGCTGGCGGCGGCGCAGGACGAAGTGATCCATCAGCACCACGCCGAACAGTGGCGCGAACACCGAGCCGATCAGCAGCAGGAAGTGTTCGTACTGCGCCAGCGGGGCCAGCCAGGCGATCAGAGTGCAGAGCACGCCGATGGCCAGGGCCAGGTGCTCGACCTTGAGTGGCAGCAGGGTGCCGCTGGATACCGCCGCCGAGTGAATGTCGGCGAAGGCCTTCTCCGACTCGTCGAGCAGAATCAGCAGCAACGGGATGCCCATGCCGGCACCGGCCAGGGCCAGCAGCAGGCTGTTGGCTTCCTCGGGGGCGGCGAAGGCCAGGGTGTAGGCCACCCCGAGGCCCATCAGCCACAGACAGCCGACGAAGAAGCCCAGTGCCGCACCGGCGAACACGCCACTGGCGCGCTTGCCGAAACGCGAGTAGTCGGCGATCAGCGGCAGCCAGGACAGCGGCATGGCGATGGCCAGGTCGAAGCCCAAGGCGAAGCTCATCGAGCCGTCGCCGGGACGGGCCCAGAGCATGGCCAGGTCGGCCTTGGCGAACAGGTTCCAGGTCAGCCAGGCGCAAGCGCCGAGCAGCAGCCAGATGCCCCATTGACGCAGCACGCGGCGGACGAAGGCCAGTGGGCCGGCGATCGCCAGCAGGGTGGCCAGGGCACCGAACAGCAGGGTCCACAGGGTGGCATTGCCCCAGGCGCTGTCCGCACCGAGGAACTTGCCGGCCAGCAGGCTGGCGGCATCGCGCATGACGATGATCTCGAACGCGCCCCAGCCGACCAGCTGCAGCAGGTTGAGCAGCGCCGGCAGTGCCGCGCCTTGTTGGCCCAGGCTCAGGCGCAAGGCGGCCATCGAGGCCAGGCCGGTGTCGCT
>NZ_LSOF01000013.1:82897-210572 GCF_001592875.1 Pseudomonas sp. BMS12
GACGGCGCCGAGCAGCAGGGCGCCGAGGCCGACGCCGAGGGTCAGCGCCAGCAGCGAGCCGGCCAGGCCCAGGCCGGGGGCGAGCAGGGCGCCGGCCTGCAGCACCATCAGACCCATGCCCAGGGAGAACCACAGGGCGAGCAGGTCGCGGGCACCGAAGGCGCGCTCGGTGAGCGGTACGGCGAGGTTGGGGGAATAGTTGGGCGTGTTCATTGTTGTTCTCTGCGGGAAATGCAAAGGCCCTGCGAACAGCGCGGGGCCCGGAGAGTACAGGGCTCAGACCTGCTTGTAGATCACCGCGCCTTCGTCCTTGAAGCGCTCGGCCTGTTCGGCGAAACCAGCCTCGATGGCCTTCTGCTCGTCGGTCAGACCGTGCTCGGCGGCGTACTCGCGTACTTCCTGGGTGATCTTCATCGAGCAGAACTTCGGCCCACACATGGAGCAGAAGTGCGCCACCTTGGCCGACTCCTTGGGCAGGGTTTCGTCGTGGTAGCTGCGCGCCGTGTCCGGGTCCAGGCCGAGGTTGAACTGGTCCTCCCAGCGGAACTCGAAGCGCGCCTTGGACAGTGCGTTGTCGCGGATCTGCGCGCCCGGATGGCCCTTGGCCAGGTCGGCGGCGTGCGCGGCGATCTTGTAGGTGATGATGCCGGTCTTCACGTCATCCTTGTTCGGCAGGCCCAGGTGCTCCTTGGGTGTGACGTAGCAGAGCATGGCGCAGCCGAACCAGCCGATCATCGCCGCGCCGATGCCGCTGGTGATGTGGTCGTAGCCGGGGGCGATGTCAGTGGTCAGCGGGCCGAGGGTATAGAAGGGCGCCTCGTCGCAGCACTCCAGCTGCTTGTCCATGTTCTCCTTGATCAGCTGCATCGGCACATGGCCGGGGCCTTCGATCATGGTCTGCACGTCGTGCTTCCAGGCGATCTTGGTCAGCTCGCCGAGGGTCTCCAGCTCGCCGAACTGCGCGGCATCGTTGGCGTCGGCGATCGAGCCCGGGCGCAGGCCGTCGCCCAGCGAGAAGCTGACGTCATAGGCCTTCATGATTTCGCAGATTTCCTCGAAGTTCGTATAGAGGAAGTTCTCCTTGTGATGCGCCAGGCACCACTTGGCCATGATCGAGCCGCCGCGCGAGACGATGCCGGTGACGCGCTTGGCGGTCAGCGGCACATAGCGCAACAGCACGCCAGCGTGGATGGTGAAGTAGTCCACGCCCTGTTCGGCCTGCTCGATCAGGGTGTCGCGGAACAGCTCCCAGGTCAGGTCTTCGGCTACGCCGCCAACCTTCTCCAGGGCCTGGTAGACCGGCACGGTGCCGATCGGTACGGGGCTGTTGCGGATGATCCACTCGCGGGTCTCGTGGATATGCTTGCCGGTGGACAGGTCCATAACCGTGTCCGAGCCCCAGCGGATACCCCAGGTCAGCTTGGCCACTTCTTCCTCGATGGAAGAACCCAGCGCCGAGTTGCCGATATTGCCGTTGATCTTCACCAGGAAGTTGCGGCCGATGATCATCGGCTCCAGCTCCACGTGGTTGATGTTGGCCGGGATGATCGCGCGGCCGCGGGCGATTTCCTCGCGCACGAACTCGGCGGTGATCTCTTTCGGAATGCTGGCGCCGAAGCTCTGGCCGCCGTGTTGTTCTTTCAGCAGGCCGGCCTCGCGGGCCTCGGCCAGCTTCATGTTCTCGCGGATGGCGACGTATTCCATCTCCGGGGTGATGATGCCCTGACGTGCGTAGTGCATCTGACTGACGTTCTTGCCGGCCTTGGCCCGGCGCGGGTTGCGCACGTGGGCGAAGCGCATGGCGGTCAGCTCGGCGTCGTTCAGGCGGCGCTGGCCGAATTCTGAGGACAGGCCCGGCAGCTTCTCGGTGTCGCCGCGGTCGTCGATCCAGGCGCTACGCACGTCGGCCAGGCCCTGGCGCACGTCGATGGTCACATTCGGGTCGGTGTAGGGGCCGGAGGTGTCGTAGACGGTGACCGGGGCATTGATCTCGCCGCCGAAGGCGGTGGGCGTCACGTCCAGGCTGATCTCGCGCATCGGTACGCGGATGTCCGGGCGCGAACCCTGCACATAAACCTTCTGCGAGCGCGGGAAGGGCTGGATCGACTGCTGGTCGACCTGGGCGGACTCGCTAAGGTTCTTGGCGCTGAGATTGTGTTGTTGTTTGACGCTCATCGGCTCGACTCCTGGGGTGGATGTCGGAGCGAACCTGAGACGGAAGGCGCACCAGGGGTGGTGCGAGAGGGGATCGCCGGTGGGCGAGCACATCTTGTTCCCTACGCGAGCCTTAACTCGATCAGGTTCAACGGGATCCGGAACTATCCGATCTCAGCCCACGATTCTGGGCGCCCCGACAAGAACAGCCGGCAGTCTAATCAAGCCGAGTGGGGAACGCCAATCCTGCGGACGGAATGCGCTGCAACCGGTTATTGTTGCAGGAGAGCAACAAAGCTTGTCGCAAACTAAGCTGTGCTGGTGCTTCTGTTGCCTTGACCGGCGCGGGGCGCGCACTTAGCCTTGCCCGATTCCTCCCGTATCTAGGATTGATCATGCTACGCAGACTCTCTCTGGCGCTCGCAGTAGCTGCTGCCTCTTCTGGACTGGCCTGGGCCGACGACATTGCCCAGACGGGCAAGACCGACCTGGTCACCGTGTACAACGAAGCGGTGAAGAACAATGCCGACCTGGCTGCTGCCCGGGCCAACTACCAGGCCATCAGCGAAGTGGTGCCCCAGGCGCGTGCCGGTTTGCTGCCCAACCTTTCCGGTGGTGCCGACCTGACCAACACCAATACCCAGGTCGATACCCGCCTCGCCAATGACGTGGACGCGGATCGCAGTGGTCTGTCCTACCGCGCCAGCCTGTCGCAGCCGCTGTTCCGTGCCGATCGCTGGTTCCAGTTCCAGGCCGCCAAGGCCACGGACCAGCAGGCCGCCCTGCAGTTGTCCGCCACCGAGCAGAACCTGATTCTGCAGAGCGCCGAAACCTACTTCGCCGTCCTGCGTGCCCAGGACACCCTGGCCTCGACCAAGGCCGAGGAGGCGGCGTTCAAGCGTCAGCTGGATCAGGCCAATGAACGCTTCGACGTCGGTCTGTCGGACAAGACCGACGTGCTGGAAGCCCAGGCCGGTTACGACACTGCTCGCGCCAACCGCATCCTCGCCCAGCGCGCCGTGGATGATGCCTTCCAGGCCCTGGTTACCCTGACCACGCACGAATACAGCGCGCTGGAAGGCGTGAAGCACAGCCTGCCAGTGCTGGTGCCGACGCCAAACGACGCCAAGGCCTGGGTCGATACCGCTGCCCAGCAGAACCTCAATCTGCAGGCCAGCAATTACGCGGTGGACGCCGCAGAAGAAACCCTGCGTCAACGCAAGTCTGGCCATGCGCCGACCCTGGATGCGGTCGCCAGCTACCAGAAGGGCGACAACGACTCCCTGGGTTTCAGCAACAACGACCTCTCCGCGCCCTATAACGGTGATGCCGAGCAGACCAGCATCGGCCTGCAGCTGAATATCCCGATCTACAGCGGCGGCCTGACCAGCTCGCAGGTGCGCGAGGCCTACCAGCGCCTGAGCCAGAGCGAGCAGGAGCGCGAAAGCCTGCGCCGCAAAGTGGTGGAGAACACCCGCAACCTGCACCGCGCGGTGAACACCGATGTGGAAACCGTGCAGGCCCGCAAGCAGTCGATCATCTCCAACCAGAGCGCTCTGGAAGCCACCGAAATCGGCTACCAGGTCGGTACCCGCAACATCGTCGACGTGCTCGATGCCCAGCGTCAGCTGTACAGCTCGGTACGCAACTACAACGACGCGCGCTACGACTACATCCTCAACAACCTGCGTCTGAAGCAGGCCGCCGGCACCCTGGCGCCGGCGGATCTGCAAGCGCTGTCCGGCTTCCTCAAGCCGGACTACGACCCGGATAAGGACTTCCTGCCGCCGGATCTGGCCAAGGCCGCCGAGGCTCAGCTGCGCGGCAATTCGCAGTACTGAGACCATCGCGTCGACAAGCCCCGCCCAGTGCGGGGCTTTTTGTTTCTATACTGGCATCTGGCCTGCGCCTTGCTTCGGTTACAGCTTTTTCAAGCGCGGCCGATGCACAGGCATGGGGTCGTCTGACCGGAAGGAGTCATCGCAGTGTCCGTTCTGTTTTCGCTGTTGCGTAGCCGCTTGCTGCGCCCGGTATTCATTGCCCTGGGCTTGGCGATGCTGGCCCAAGTGGGGGTGGCGGTCTGGCTGACCCGTGCCACTGTCGATGGGTTGGTGCAGGATCTGACCCAGCGCCTGGGTAGCGAGAGCCAGCGCCTGGCCGATGAGCTGGGGAGTGCCGAGGCGGAGATGCGCAGTGGCCTGGCTGCGCTGTCCAGCAACACTCGCGAGCGCCTGGGTAGCGGCCTTACCGCTCAGCTCAAGAGCGAGCAGGGGCAGATGCGTCAGGTGCTGGAGGCAAATCTCAAGCAGTCCGGCAACTCCATTGCGCAGATGCTTGCCGGCGTGGCGCCGAAGGCTATCTGGGATAACGATGCGCCGGCCCTGACCGCGCTGACCCGCATCGTCCAGCGCGATCCGGCGGTGCTCTTCGCCGTGTTCTACGACGCCGAGGGCAAGCGTCTGACCCGCAACTTCGACCGCAGCAACCCGCGAGTGCGCGAGCTGATCGCCGCCGGCCAGGGTAAGACCGGCCTGGACAAGTTGGTAGATGGTGCTTCGCGCGACCCCAAGGTTTATCTGATCGAGACCGAAATCAACCCGATGGGCTCACCCATCGGCAAGGTTCAGTTGGGCATGGCGCTGGACGGTGTGGAGCAGGAGCTGGAGGCGCTGGACAGTCGCTTCGCTGCGTTGGTCGGCAGTGCCGGCGAGCTGGTCGACAAGAGTCTCTCTGGTGCCGCTCAGGAAAGCACCCAGGCGTTGCAGCAGCGTCTGCGGTCGGCAGAGAAAGCCACCACTGAGATGGCGCGCAATGGTAGCGAAACGGTACAGCAGGCTGCTGCCAGTCTGCGTTGGCGTATCGCCACTGGTCTCTTGATTGTCGGTCTGCTGACCCTGGCGGCTGTGGCGCTGGTGCTGGGCTGGCGGGTGCTCAGCCGCTTGCAGCTGCTGATCGCCGCGCTCAAGGATCTGGCGGCCGGCGAGGGTGACCTGACGCGTCGAGTGCAGCTGGACAGCCGCGACGAGGCGGGGGAGATGGCGGCGGCGGTCAATCAGTTCATCGCCAAGCTGCAGCCCATCGTGCGTGAGGCGGGGGAAGTGGCCCAGCGTACCGGCGAGGAAATCCGCAGCCTGGCCCAGCGCAGTGCCGCGGCCGAGGCGGCGGCCGGGCGTCAGCGCGACGAGGTGGCGGGCAGTCTGCAGGCGCTGGAGGAAATGGCCGCTGCCGCGCAGGCCGAAAGCCAGGCCATGCACGACGCTCAGCAGCGCGTGGTGGCCATTCGTCAGGCCGCCCATGAGAACGCGGCGATTGCCGCCAAGGTTGGCGGGCTGATTGAGGCGCTGGTGGCGCGGGTGGAGAATGGTTCGGCGGTGATCGAGAAGCTGGCCAAGCAGAGTGAGCAGATCGAGGTGGTGCTGACGGTGATCCAGTCCATCGCCGAGCAGACCAACCTGCTCGCGTTGAACGCCGCCATCGAGGCGGCGCGTGCCGGAGAAAGCGGTCGTGGTTTCGCCGTGGTGGCCGACGAGGTGCGTGCCCTGGCCAGCAAGACCCAACAATCGACCGGCGATATTCAGGCGCACATTACCGCTCTGCAGCAAGGTGCGCGCGAGGCGGTGGCGGTAATAGGTCAGGCCGGCGGCCAGGCGGCCGAAGGTCTGCAGGCCTTGCGTGACAGTGCGCGTCTGCAGCAGTCCGTGCAGGCGTCGGTGGATGAGGTTCACGGCGCCATCGATGCGGCGACTCGCTCGGCGGCGCATCAGGCCGATGGTGCCAGCGCGGTGCGTGGTCGGGTCGAAGTGATCCACAGCGAGGCGCAGCGCGCGGCCAAGGCGGTTGGCGAGACTGCGGCCAGTGGGCGTGTGGTGGATGGGCTGGTGAGTCAGCTCAAGGCCAGCTTCGCTCAGTTCAAGGTGTGACGTATAAGTGTGGTGGGGCGGTACGGGCCGCTCCACTGGCAGATTTTCAGGTGTCAGAAACGACAAAACCGAGCCAGAGGCTCGGTTTTGTCTTGAAGAGTGGTGCCCAGGAGAAGACTCGAACTTCCACGGTGTTGCCACCGCTAGGACCTGAACCTAGTGCGTCTACCAATTCCGCCACCTGGGCACGGGAAACAATGATTACTCATCCGCTTCCGTGTTACAACGTCTCAGCAACGCTGTGGGCGCGAACTATACGGACGACGTTTTTCCTTGTAAACCCCTGACGCCGAAAAAATTATTGTCGCGGGAAAAGCTGACCCTCGGTGCCGTTTCGCGCTTCAATAGACAGAAGGCAATCCTATGCATAAAGGTATTTTCATTTAATGGCCGATTGGCAATCCCTCGATCCAGAGGCCGCCCGCGAGGCGGAAAAGTACGAAAACCCCATCCCCAGCCGTGAGCTGATTCTCCAGCACCTGTCCGAGCGCGGTTCGCCTGCGGCTCGTGAAGAACTGGTGGAAGAGTTCGGGTTGACCACCGACGAGCAGCTCGAAGCGCTGCGTCGTCGCCTGCGCGCCATGGAGCGCGACGGCCAGCTTATCTATACCCGCCGCGGCACTTACGCGCCGGTAGACAAGCTCGATCTGATTCGTGGCCGCATCAGCGGTCACCGCGACGGCTTCGGTTTCCTGATTCCCGACGATGGCAGCGACGACCTGTTCCTCAGTCCGGCGCAGATGCGTCTGGTGTTCGATGGCGACCGCGCGCTGGCGCGGGTATCCGGCCTCGATCGCCGTGGCCGCCGCGAGGGTGCGCTGGTCGAAGTGATCGAGCGGGCCCACGAGACCATAGTCGGGCGCTATTTCGAGGAGGCCGGCATCGGCTTCGTCGAGGCGGACAACCCGAAGATCCAGCAGGAAGTGCTGGTGACGCCGGGTCGTACCGGCGGCGCCAAGATCGGTCAGTTCGTCGCGATCAAGATCACCCACTGGCCTACCGCGCGCTTCCAGCCGCAGGGCGATATCGTCGAGGTGATCGGCAACTATATGGCGCCGGGCATGGAAATCGATGTGGCGCTGCGCAGCTACGACATCCCGCATGTTTGGCCCGAGGCTGTGGTTAAGGAAGCGCGCAAGCTCAAGTCCGAAGTGGAAGAGAAGGATAAGGAGAATCGCGTCGACCTGCGCCACCTGCCGTTCGTCACCATTGACGGCGAGGATGCCCGCGACTTCGACGACGCCGTGTACTGCGAGAAGAACAGCAGCCGCTGGAAGCTGTTCTCCGGTGGTTGGAAGCTGTATGTCGCCATCGCCGACGTGTCGAGCTACGTGAAAGTCGGTTCGGCGCTGGACGAGGAGGCGCAGAAACGCGGCAACTCGGTGTACTTCCCCGAGCGGGTGGTGCCGATGCTGCCGGAGGAGCTGTCCAACGGCTTGTGCTCGCTGAATCCGCATGTCGATCGCCTGGCCATGGTCTGCGAAATGAGCATGTCGAAGAGCGGCGAGCTGCTCGACTATCAGTTCTACGAGGCCGTGATTCACTCCCATGCGCGCCTGACCTACAACAAGGTCAGCTACATGTTGGAGCAGCCGAAGAGTAGCGAAGGCAAGTCCCTGCGTGAGGAGTACAAGGAGGTGCTGCCGCACCTCAAGCAGCTCTATTCGCTGTACCAGGTGCTGCTGGCAGCGCGACATGAGCGTGGCGCCATCGACTTCGAGACCCAGGAGACGCGCATCGTCTTCGGTAGTGGGCGCAAGATCGCCGAGATTCGTCCGACCCAGCGCAACGACGCACACAAGCTGATCGAGGAATGCATGCTGGCGGCCAACGTCGCGACTGCGCGCTTCATGCTGGATCACTCGATTCCTTCGCTGTACCGCGTGCACGATGGCCCGCCGGCCGAGCGCGTTGAGAAGCTCAAGGCTTTTCTCGGTGAGCTGGGCCTGGCCCTGCACAAGGGCAAGGAAGGGCCGAAGCCGAAGGACTACCAGAAGCTGCTAGCCAGCATCCAGGAGCGCCCGGACTTCCACCTGATCCAGACCGTGATGCTGCGCTCGTTGAGTCAGGCGGTGTACAGCGCCGACAACAACGGCCACTTCGGTCTCAACTACGAGGCCTACACCCACTTCACTTCGCCGATCCGCCGTTACCCGGACCTGCTGGTGCATCGCGCGATTCGCAGCGTGATCCGCTCCAAGCGCGAAACCAAGCATGTGCAGCGCGCCGGTGCGGCGAGCATGCCCAAGGCGCGCATCTACCCGTACGACGAGGCGGCGCTGGAGCAGCTCGGTGAGCAGTGCTCGATGACCGAGCGCCGCGCCGACGAGGCCACCCGCGACGTGGTCAATTGGCTCAAGTGCGAGTTCATGCAGGATCGCGTCGGCGAGACCTTCGAAGGCGTGATCACGGCGGCGACCGGTTTCGGCATCTTCGTCGAGCTGAAGGACATCTATGTCGAAGGCCTGGTGCACGTCACTGCGCTGCCGGCGGACTACTACCACTTCGATCCCGTGCATCACCGTCTCGCGGGCGAGCGCAGTGGCCGCAGCTTCCGTCTGGGCGACAGCGTCGAGGTCAAGGTCATGCGCGTCGACCTGGACGAGCGCAAGATCGATTTCGAACTGGCCGAAGGCAAGGCCGACAAGGCGCCAGCAGGGCGTGGTCGTGCCGGTGTGGGTGCTCGCAAGGGCTCGGCGTCCAAGGCGCTGGGCGTGGGCAATACCGATGTGCAGAAGAGCCGTGACGTGAAAAAGGCCCTGCTCGATGGTGCCAAGAAGGGTTCCGGCAAGGGTGGGGCGGCAGGCAAGGCCTCCGGTCACCGCAAAGGCGCCCCGAAGGCCGGTTCCCCGGCCGGAGGCAAGCCGGGCAAGCCCAAGGCGAAGCGATGAGTCAGCTGGAAAAGGTCTACGGCGTACATGCCGTCGAGGCGCTACTGCGCCATCATCCAAAACGGGTCAAACAGCTGTGGCTGGCCGAGAGTCGCAGTGCTCCGCGGGTGCAGGCCTTGCTCGAACTGGCCGGGCAGCACCGTGTGCCGGTCGGGCACAAGGAGCGCCAGGAGCTGGACGAGTGGGCCGAGGGCGTGCACCAGGGCGTGGTCGCCGAGGTCAGTCCGAGCCAGGTGTGGGGCGAGAACATGCTCGACGAGCTGCTCGAGCGTGGCGAAGGTCCGGCGCTGCTGCTGGTGCTGGATGGCGTGACCGATCCGCACAACCTCGGCGCCTGCCTGCGCACCGCCGATGCGGCAGGCGCTCAGGCGGTGATCGTGCCCAAAGACAAGTCAGCCACGCTGAATGCCACGGTGCGCAAGGTGGCTTGCGGTGCCGCCGAGGTGATCCCTCTGGTGGCAGTGACCAACCTGGCGCGTACGCTGGAAAAGCTGCAGAAGAAAGGCCTGTGGATCGTCGGTACTGCTGGTGAGGTCGATCAGGAGCTGTATCAGCTGGATATGACCGGCCCGACGGTGCTGGTCATGGGTGCCGAAGGCAAGGGCATGCGCCGCCTGACCCGCGAACACTGCGACTATCTGGTGAAGCTGCCCATGAGCGGCAGTGTCAGCAGTCTGAATGTCTCGGTTGCCACCGGCGTCTGCCTGTTCGAGGCGGTGCGCCAGCGCCAGGCTGCGCGCAAGGCGTAGTCAGGTGCGCATAGCTTGCAAAGCCGCGCCGATGCGGGCGGGCTTTGCTCGGTTAGCGCTGTTCAAATAATCACCAATTTGCCTTGCGTGCGGCAGGGGGCTTCTCTAGAATGTCGCCCCTTGCCGTAACGGCAGGCGCGCACGCGCCCTCGCTTCGGCAAGCAAAAACGAGTCATTCACTCCTTGCCTGACCACCTTCTGTTGGCAGGCTACAACCCGTAAGGAGCATTCATGCGTCATTACGAAATCATCTTTCTGGTTCACCCGGACCAGAGCGAGCAAGTCGGCGGCATGGTCGAGCGTTACACCAAGCTGATCGAAGAAGACGGCGGCAAAATCCACCGCCTGGAAGATTGGGGCCGTCGTCAACTGGCCTACGCCATCAACAACGTTCACAAGGCTCACTACGTGATGCTGAACGTTGAGTGCAGCGGCAAGGCCCTGGCCGAGCTGGAAGACAACTTCCGCTACAACGACGCCGTGATCCGTAACCTGATCATCCGCCGCGACGAAGCCGTTACCGGTCAGTCCGAGATGCTCAAGGCCGAAGAAAACCGCAGCGAGCGCCGCGAGCGCCGTGATCGCGTTGAAACCGACTCCGCCGAAGGCGAAGAAAGTGACAACAGCGACAACGCTGACGAGTAATCCACGGATCTATTGAGGAGCCACATTCATGGCACGTTTCTTCCGTCGTCGTAAATTCTGCCGTTTCACCGCTGAAGGCGTGAAAGAGATCGACTTCAAGGATCTCAACACCCTGAAGGCCTACGTTTCTGAAACCGGCAAGATCGTTCCTAGCCGTATCACCGGTACCAAGGCCAAGTACCAGCGTCAGCTGGCTGTCGCTATCAAGCGCGCCCGCTACCTGGCCCTGCTGCCCTACACCGACAGCCACGGCCGTTGAGAACAGATCGTCGACACAGTTGTAAGGGATAAATCGCATGCGCGCCTTGGCTGAGTTCATCATGCGCGGCCGCATGCAGGCCACCCTGGTGGTGGTTGGTTCGGCGGCTTTGCCGCTGTTGTTCTGGTTGAGTGCCGCCGCCAGCAGCCTGGTGCTGTTGCGGCGGGGGCCGAGAGATGCCGTTGGCATCCTCGCCTGGGCAATGCTGCCGGCCTTGGCCTGGTGGCATTTCGGCGATCCACGCATCCTCCTGGTGATGCTCGGTACGCTGGGGCTGGCGCTGTTGTTGCGCGCCGGTTTGTCCTGGGCACGCGTGCTGCTGGTCAGCATCGCGCTCGGTCTGGCGTATGGCGTGACGTTGGGCGCGGTGTTTAGCCAACCCATCAATGAACTTGCGGCTGAGCTGCACAAGCTGATGCCGCAGATGTTCGATGGGGTCTACCAAAAGATGTCGGTAGACGAGCAGACCCGCCTGCAGGCGCTGGTTGCCCCGGTACTCACCGGACTGATGGCTGCTTTGCTGCAGATCGTCAGCCTGCTCTGCCTGATGCTCGGGCGGTACTGGCAGGCGGCGCTGTACAACCCGGGTGGTTTCGGGCTCGAGTTTCGAGCCTTGCGACTGCCACCGGCCATGGCCTTCGGCCTGTTGGCGGTGATGCTTCTGGGGTCCAATCTGGGCCTGGAGCTGGCCATGCTGACACCGCTGTGCAGTGTGCCGCTGGCGTTTGCCGGAGTGGCCCTGCTGCATGGCTTGGTCGCGTCAGGTCAGCTGAAGCGGTTTTGGCTGGTGGGGCTGTATGTGACGCTGCTGATCCAGTTGCAGCTGATTTATCCGTTACTGGTGGTCTTGGCCATCGTCGACAGTCTGATTGATTTTCGCGGCCGCCGAGCGCGCAACAACGGCGCAGGGCCTGCGAACGGTGAAGGTTAAAAGTTAAGAGGTAAGACCCAAATGGAAGTTATCCTGCTGGAAAAAATCGCCAACCTGGGCAACCTGGGCGACAAAGTGAACGTCAAGGCCGGTTACGGTCGTAACTACCTGCTGCCGCAGGGCAAGGCCACTGCTGCTACCGCCGAGAACGTTGCTGCGTTCGAAGCGCGTCGCGCCGAGCTGGAAGCCGCTGCTGCCGCGAAGAAGGCCTCGGCCGAAGCTCGCGCCGCTCAACTGGCCGAGCTGGAAGTCACCATCACTGCCGTGGCCGGTGACGAAGGCAAGCTGTTCGGTTCCATCGGTACTCACGACATCGCTGACGCCCTGACCGCCTCCGGCGTTGAAGTGGCCAAGGCTGAAGTGCGTCTGCCGAACGGCACCATCCGCCAGATCGGCGAATTCGACGTAGCCGTGCACCTGCACAGCGACGTGGAAGCCACCGTCAAGGTGATCGTGGTAGCTGCCTAAGGCATGCGACCTGTGGGCTTGCACGAAGGTGCAAGCCTGCCGACAATCGGGCACTCATCGCGCAAGCGGTGCGTGCCCGTTGTTTTTTCTAGAGTCCTTGGCCAAGCCGTGTGGCTTGGCCAAGGACTTTGCTCCGTGGAAATAGAGGTGCCATGAACGACATCAGCGTCCCCCAGCAGTACGACCTGGAGACTGCCGCACTCAAGGTGCCGCCGCATTCCATCGAGGCCGAGCAGGCCGTGCTGGGCGGTTTGATGCTCGACAACAACGCCTGGGAGCGGGTCTCCGATGCGGTGTCCGATGGCGACTTCTACCGGCATGATCACCGCCTGATCTTCCGCGCCATCTTCACCCTGGCTGAGCGCAACTCGCCGTTTGACGTGGTAACCCTGTCCGAACAGCTGGACAAGGAAGGCCACCTGAGCCAGGTCGGCGGCCTGGCCTACCTGGGCGAGTTGGCCAAGAACACGCCGTCGGTGGCCAACATCAAGGCCTACTCGCAGATCATTCGCGAGCGCGCCACCCTGCGCCAGCTTATTGGCATCAGCAACGAAATCGCCGACATGGCCTACGCACCGCAGGGCAAGAGCGCGGTGGAAGTACTCGACGAGGCCGAGCGGCAGATCTTCCAGATCGCCGAGGCGCGGCCCAAGGCCGGTGGTCCGGTGGGGATCAACGAGATCCTGGTCAAGACCATCGATCGCATCGACGAGCTGTTCAACACCAATGCGGGGCTGACCGGGCTTTCCACCGGCTTTACCGATCTGGACGGCATGACCAGTGGTCTGCAGCCGGCCGACCTGGTGATCGTCGCCGGCCGTCCGTCCATGGGTAAGACCACCTTCGCCATGAACCTGGTGGAGAACGCGGTGTTGCGCACCGAGAAGATCGTCCTGGTGTTCTCCCTGGAGATGCCCAGCGACTCGATCGTGATGCGTATGCTCTCCTCGCTCGGCCGCATCGACCAGACCAAGGTGCGTTCCGGCAAGCTGGAAGACGACGACTGGCCGCGCCTGACGTCTGCAGTGAACCTGCTCAACGAGCGCAAGCTGTTCATCGACGATACGGCGGGGATTTCGCCGACCGAGATGCGTGCCCGTGCCCGCCGCCTGGCCCGTGAGCACGGCGAGATCGCCATGATCATGGTCGACTACCTGCAGCTGATGCGCATCCCCGGCTCCAGCGGCGACAACCGCACCAACGAGATCTCCGAGATTTCGCGCTCGCTCAAGGCGCTGGCCAAGGAATTCAACTGCCCGGTGATTGCCCTGTCGCAGCTCAACCGCTCGCTGGAACAGCGCCCCAACAAGCGCCCGGTCAACTCCGACCTGCGTGAGTCCGGGGCCATCGAGCAGGACGCCGACATCATCATGTTCGTCTACCGCGACGAGGTGTATCACCCGGAGACCGAGTACAAGGGCGTGGCCGAGATCATCATCGGCAAGCAGCGTAACGGCCCCATCGGTACCTGCCGCCTGGCCTTCATCGGCAAGTACACGCGCTTCGATAACCTGGCTCCGGGTATGTACAACTTCGAAGAAGACTAAGCCTTCATCCGGTTAAACCTGCTGCGCGACGCATGGGCTGTGTCGCGCGGTGCTCGCACCGCCTCCGGCTGAACGTCCTTAGGACGGCCCGTAGGGCGAGCGCAGCGAGTCTGCTCATGAACCTCTAGTTCATTTCGCGTGCTGTGCTCCGGGCTTCTTGCCCCTGCGCCGCTCGCTGCGGTTTAACCGGTGAAGGGGCTGATCCGGCTCAATGAAAACGGGTGCCCAGCGGTTAAGATGGGCGCCCGTTTTCGTTTCGGAATTCAGCCATGCGCCCCCTCGTCGCCACCATCGATCTGGCCGCCATCCGCCACAACTATGCCGTCGCCAAGCGTTGTGCGCCGGGGCGCCAAGCCTTCGCCGTGGTCAAGGCCAATGCCTACGGGCATGGCGTGCGCGAGGTGGTCAGTGCGCTGTACGACGAGGCCGATGGCTTCGCCGTGGCCAGCCTGGAGGAGGCCGCCGAGGTGCGCGCCATGCACGGCGAGGCGCGCATCCTGTTGCTGGAGGGCTGCTTTGCCGCCGAGGAGCTGCCGATGGCCGCGCATCTGCAGCTCGACCTTGTCGTGCAGGGTTTGGCGCAGATCGAGGCGCTGCTGGCCGCCGAGCTGCCGCGCTCGCTGAATGTCTGGCTCAAGCTCGACTCCGGTATGCACCGCCTGGGGCTTTCCGCCGACGAGGTGCGTCGGCAGTTCCCGCGTCTGCGCGCTGCGGCCCAGGTCGCCGAGCTGAACCTGATGAGCCACTTCGCCTGCGCCGACGAGCGCGGCCACAGCCTGACCGAACTGCAGCTGGAGTGTTTCCTCGACCTGCTCGATCTGGACTTCGACCAGCGCAGCCTGGCCAACTCCGCGGCGCTGCTGACCATTCCGGCGGCGCATATGGACTGGCTGCGTCCGGGCATCATGCTCTATGGCGCCACGCCTTTCGCCGACCCGTCCGCTGCCGAGCTCGGCCTGCGGCCGGCCATGAGCCTCACGGCGCAACTGATCGCCGTGCGCGAGGTCGCCGCCGGGGAGAGCGTCGGGTATGGCGCGACATGGATCGCCGAGCGGCCGAGCCGGATCGGTACGCTCAGCTGCGGTTATGCCGATGGCTATCCACGGCATGCGCCGAGCGGCACTCCGGTGTGGCTTGGCGGTCGCCGCGTGCCGCTGGTGGGACGGGTGTCGATGGACATGCTGACGGTGGATCTCACCGACCTGCCCGAGGCGGCGGTCGGCGCTGCTGCGGAGCTGTGGGGCGCCAACCTGCCGGTGGACGAGGTCGCTCGCGCCGCCGGTACCATCGGCTACGAGCTGCTGACCAAGGTCACGGCGCGGGTGCCACGGCGCTATAACGCGTAATCGCGGGGCGAGGCGCCAGAGCGGTTCGCCAGCAGAGCACGTTCCTGGCGTTCTAGCTCAGCCCGCTGGGGACTTTCAGCACGTCGAGCATCAGGCAGGTCTGCTGGCTCAGCTCGCCATCGCAGCCCTGCAGCACGAAACCGGAGCGGCCTTTCTGTTTGGCGCGGTACATGGCCTCGTCGGCGGCCTTGTACAGGCCGGTGAACTGCTGGGCGTGCTGCGGATAGAGGGCGCCGCCGATGCTGATGGTCACCGCCAGGCGGTTGGCACCGTACAGCACCGGCTTGGCCAGCTCGCCGAGCAGGCGCCCGGCGATTTCCTGGGCGTGTTGCTCGGCGTCCGGGCCGCACACCAGCACGGCGAACTCGTCGCCGCCCAGGCGCGCGACCATGTCGTTGACCCGCACATGCTCGCGCAGGCGCTGGCCGATGGAGCGCAGCAGCAGGTCGCCGGCGTCGTGACCGTAGCGGTCGTTGATCGGCTTGAAGTGATCCAGGTCGACCAGCATCAGCGCCACCGACTCGTTGCGCCGCTGGGCATCGGCCAGGGCGGTTTCGGCGCGCTCGATCAGGTAGCGGCGGTTGGGCAGCTCGGTCAGCGGGTCATGAAAGGCGGCGAACTGCAGCAACTGCTCGCGCTCGCACAGCTGACGATTGGCTTCGGCCAGCTCGGCGGTGCGCTGGCGCACCGCTTCCTGCAGCTCCTCGGCGCTGCTTTGCATCTGCGCAATGCGTGCGGTTTTTTCGCGGTCGGCCTGGAGGATGGCCACGGCCTTTTCCTGTTTGAGCATCTGGATGCGATAGGCCAGGGCGAAGGAGAACAGGATGGATTCCGCCGCCACCGCCAGGGGGAATACGTAGGCGTTCCAGGTGGCCGGTTGCACCAGGCCTGTGGAGCGCATCAGCGCCAGGCTGATGCTGCCGAGGATCAGGCCGTAACCACAGAGATAGAGCAGGGCGGGGAAGTAGCCCTGGCGCCAGCGGATCAGGGCCGAACCGAGGGCTGCGGGTATGCTGGTCAGCGACAGCAGGGCGATGATCCAGGCGGCCAGGTTCCGTTGCCCCAGGGCCTCCAGAGCGATGGCGATGACGTAGCAGGTGCAGGCAAAGGTCAGCAGATGATGCGCCCAGCGTACATGCTGGCGGGTCTGCAGCAGGGTCTGGGTGAAGCGGCAGGCAGCGAAGCCCCACAGCGAGGGCAGGGTAATGCGGTCGAGCCAGAACGGCACCGGGTGGTTGGGCCACAGGTACTGGAAGCCATGGCCGCTCATGCTGACGATCATCAGCAGGGCGCCAGTGGTGGTCAGCACGTACCAGAAGTAGGCCTTGTCGCGCAGGCTGAAAAAGATGAACAGGTTGTACAGCAGCAGGGCGGCGATGATGCCGTAGATCAGGCCCAGGCCGAGGTTCTCCTGGGTCGCCAGGTGCTCCAGGTCTTCCAGTTGCCAGGCCCTGAGCGGGAAGGAGTTGCCGGCCGGATCATAGCTGCGCAGGTAGAAGGTCTGCGGTGTATCGCCGAGTGGTGGCAGTTGCAGCAGCATGCGCCGATAGTCGTGGTCGCGGCCTTCGGCGAAGCTCACCCGCTCGCCGGACTGGCGCATGCTCCAGCCACCCTGACCGTCGGGGCTGTAGAGCTGCAGGTCGAGCTGGGTCACCGAGCCGATTTCCAGCCACCACTGGCTGGGGGCCTCGGCGCCACGCTGCAGTTGCAGCTTGATCCACCAGGGATTGGGGTTCTGGCCGACGCTGGCGCGGCCGTTGGCGGGCACGAATCGCTGCTGCACGGCCGGGTCGTCGAGGTCGGTGATGTTCAGGCGGCCGCCGACATCTTCGAGTAGCTCGATCTGCCCGTTCAGTTCCTGGCCGCTGCTGTCGGCCTGTAGTTGAATGGGGGCGGCCACGAGCCGGCCAGCGCTAAGGGTCAGGCCGATCAGCAACAGCAGAAGCTGCAGGGGATTGCTCCGCAAGGTTCGAACTCCATATGGCCGCGCGGGCGTGGTAGGCAATCAGGCTGGAGTATAGGCATAACTGTGGCTGTGATCACAAACTGACATCATTGCCCAGAGTGCCGCTGGCCGGCGTTGCATTCGGAGTCTGTATGTTTTTTGTGCTATATTCCGCGCCCCCGTGAATCCCGGTTGATCAAAAAACATGCAAGCCGCCAAGCCGTTGTTCGACTATCCGAAGTATTGGGCCGAGTGTTTCGGGCCCGCGCCTTTCCTGCCGATGAGCCGGGAAGAGATGGATCAGCTCGGCTGGGATTCCTGCGACATCATCATCGTCACCGGTGACGCCTATGTGGATCACCCGTCTTTCGGCATGGCCATCATCGGCCGTCTGCTCGAAGCCCAGGGCTTTCGCGTCGGCATCATTGCCCAGCCGGACTGGCGCAGCAAAGACGACTTCATGAAGCTCGGCCAGCCCAACCTGTTCTTCGGCGTGGCCGCCGGCAACATGGACTCGATGATCAACCGCTACACCGCGGACAAGAAGATTCGCTCCGACGATGCCTACACCCCCGGCGGCCTGGCCGGCAAGCGCCCGGACCGCGCCAGTCTGGTGTACAGCCAGCGCTGCAAGGAGGCCTACAGCCAGACCCCGGTGATCCTCGGCGGCATCGAGGCCTCGCTGCGCCGCATCGCTCACTACGACTACTGGCAGGACAAGGTGCGTCGCTCGATCCTGATGGACGCCACCGCCGACATCCTTCTATATGGCAACGCCGAGCGCGCCGTGGTGGAGATCGCCCAGCGTCTGGCCTTCGGCGAAAAGGTCGAGGACATCACCGATGTGCGCGGCACCGCCTTTATCCGTCGCGATACCCCCGAAGGCTGGTACGAGGTGGACTCCACCCGCATCGACCGTCCGGGCAAGGTCGACAAGATCATCAACCCCTACGTCAACACCCAGGACACCGCCGCCTGCGCTATCGAGCAGGAAAAAGGCGTGCCGGCCGAAGATCCCAACGAGGCCAAGGTCGTCGAGCTGCTGCCCAGCCCGCGCATGACCCGCGCCAAGACGGTGATCCGCCTGCCGTCCTTCGAGAAGGTGCGCAATGACGCGGTGCTCTACGCCCACGCCAACCGCGTGCTGCACCTGGAGACCAACCCGGGCAACGCCCGCGCGCTGGTGCAGAAGCATGGCGAGGTGGATGTGTGGTTCAACCCGCCGCCCATCCCGATGACCACCGAGGAAATGGACTACGTGTTTGGCATGCCCTACGCGCGCGTGCCGCACCCGGTGTATGGCAAGGAGAAGATCCCGGCCTACGAGATGATCCGCTTCTCGGTCAACATCATGCGTGGCTGCTTCGGCGGCTGCACCTTCTGCTCGATCACCGAGCACGAGGGCCGCATCATCCAGAACCGCTCGCACGACTCGATCATCCGCGAGATCGAGGAGATGCGTGACAAGGTGCCGGGCTTCACCGGCGTGGTCTCCGACCTCGGCGGGCCGACCGCCAACATGTACCGCATCGCCTGCAAGAGCCCGGAAATCGAATCCGCGTGCCGCAAGCCGTCCTGTGTGTTCCCCGGCATCTGCCCGAACCTGAATACCGACCACTCGTCCTTGATCGAGCTGTATCGCAAGGCCCGCGCCCTGCCGGGCGTGAAGAAGATCCTGATCGCCTCGGGCCTGCGCTATGACCTCGCCGTGGAGTCGCCGGAGTACGTCAAGGAACTGGTCACCCACCATGTCGGCGGTTACCTGAAGATTGCCCCGGAGCACACCGAGGAAGGCCCGCTGAATCAGATGATGAAGCCGGGCATCGGCAGCTACGACAAGTTCAAACGCATGTTCGAGAAGTACTCGAAAGAGGCGGGCAAGGAGCAGTACCTGATCCCGTACTTCATCGCCGCGCATCCGGGCACCACCGACGAGGACATGATGAACCTCGCCCTGTGGCTCAAGCGCAACGACTTCCGCGCCGACCAGGTGCAGGCCTTCTACCCGTCGCCGATGGCGTCGGCCACGGCCATGTACCACTCGGGCAAGAACCCGCTGCGCAAGGTCACCTACAAGTCGGACGGCGTGACCATCGTCAAGAGCGAGCAGCAGCGCCGCCTGCACAAGGCCTTCCTGCGCTACCACGATCCCAAGGGCTGGCCGATGCTGCGCGAGGCACTGGAGCGCATGGGCCGCAGCGACCTGATCGGCAACGGCAAGCATCACCTGATCCCGACCTACCAGCCGAATACGGACGAGTACCAGAGCGCACGCCGCAAGAACTCGACCCCGGCCGGCAGCAAGAAGGTCGGCGCCCAGGGCAAGACGGTCGGCAAGATCCTCACCCAGCACACCGGCCTGCCGCCGCGCGGCAGCGATGGCAGCAAGGCCTGGGACAAGCGCGAGCAGGCCAAGGCCGCTGCCGAGGCGCGGCGCAAGGCGGAAAAAGCCGGTGCCGGCAAGTCCGCCGGTGGCAAGAAACCAGGCAAGCGCCCGGTCGCGCCGCGCTAAGGCTGCTTTACTCCCTCTCCCTCTGGGAGAGGGCAGCCAGCGTAGGGTGAGGGTGCTCTGGGCGACTCGATGTGGCCTGTATGCCGCCCCGGCCCCTCTCCTGGGTGGATAGGAGGGCCGAGCGCTTTTTCTGTGCGCCGCTCTGTGCGCCGTATCGCCGGCGCCCCGTTCTGGTGCCGACACCCTGCTGCGAACCGCTGAAACCGCGCAGAAGCCGCTGGCATAAGTCTTGCGCTGTCCAGGTATCGCCCTGGCTCGCAGGAGGCACGCCGTGTCGATTCATGTCGCACTGCAGCACGTTACGCACTATCGCTACGACCGTCCGATCAACCTCGGCCCGCAGGTGGTTCGCCTGCGCCCGGCGCCGCACAGTCGCACGCGCATTCTCTCCTACGCCCTGCAGGTCGAACCGGGCGAACACTTCGTCAACTGGCAACAGGACCCCCAGGGCAACTACCTGGCGCGCCTGGTGTTTCCGGACAAGACCGAGCAGCTCAAGGTCAGCGTCGACCTGGTCGCCGAGATGGCGGTGTTCAACCCTTTCGACTTCTTCCTCGAACCGCATGCCGAGAAGATTCCCTTCGCCTACACCAAGGAGGAGCAGCGCGAGCTGACCCCCTACCTGGCGACCCTGAAGAGCGGCCCGCTGTTCGCCGAGTACCTGGCCGGCGTCGAGCGCACGCCGACGCCCAGCGTCGATTTTCTGGTGGCGCTGAACCAGCGTGTCGCCGACACAGTGCGCTACCTGATCCGCCTGGAACCCGGCGTGCAGAGCCCCGAGGAAACCCTGGAGAAGGCCTCCGGCTCCTGCCGTGACTCGGCCTGGCTGCTGGTGCAGCTGCTGCGCCATCTGGGCCTGGCGGCGCGTTTCGTCTCCGGCTACCTGATCCAGCTCAGCGCCGACGTCAAAGCCCTCGACGGCCCCAGCGGCACCGAGGTGGATTTCACCGACCTGCATGCCTGGTGCGAGGTGTACCTGCCGGGCGCCGGCTGGATAGGCCTCGATCCCACCAGCGGCCTGTTCGCCGGCGAGGGCCACATTCCCCTGGCCTGCAGCCCGGAGCCGTCCTCGGCGGCGCCGATCAGTGGCGTGCTCGATGAGTGCGAATGCGAGTTCGAGCACGAGATGCGCGTGGAGCGTATCTGGGAGGCACCACGGGTCACCAAGCCCTACAGCGACGAACAGTGGCAGGAGATTCTCGCCCTCGGTCGCCAGGTCGATGCCGAGCTGGCCTATGGCGACGTACGCCTGACCATGGGCGGCGAGCCGACCTTCGTCGCCCTCGATTATCCGGACGACCCCGAGTGGAACACCGATGCCATGGGGCCGAACAAGCGGCGCCTGGCCGCCGAGCTGTTCCACCGCCTGCGCGAGCACTACGCGCCGCAGGCCCTGGTGCACTTCGGCCAGGGCAAGTGGTACCCCGGCGAGCAACTGCCGCGCTGGTCGCTGAACTGCTTCTGGCGCAAGGACGGCGAGCCGATCTGGCACGACCCGGCGCTGTACGCCGACGAAAGCCGCTACTACGGCGCCGATGCGCGTCTGGCCGGACGTTTCCTCTCCAGCCTGGCCGGACACCTGGGGATTTCCGCCGACGAGGTGTTCCCGGCCTACGAGGATTGGCTCTACTACCTGTGGCGCGAACGCCGCCTGCCGGCCAACGTCACCCCAGACGACCCGCGCCTGGCCGACCCGCTGGAGCGCGAGCGCCTGCGCAAGGTGTTCTGCCGCGGCCTCGGTGAAGTGGTCGGGCATGTGCTGCCGTTGATGCGCAGCGCCGACGACAGCCAGTGGCTGACCGGTCCCTGGTTCCTGCGCGACGAGCATTGCCGGCTGATTCCCGGCGACTCGCCACTGGGCTATCGCCTGCCGCTGGACTCGCAACCCTGGGTCGGCGAGCTGGATTACCCCTATGTCTCGCCGCAGGACCCGCACCAGCAGTTCCAGCCGTTGCCCAGCCGGCAGAGCATCCAGCAGCAGCTGCGCACCCCGCTGCACCCCAGCGGGCGCGGCAAGCCGCTGCTCGAAGGTGAGGGGCCGCAGGCGCCGGGCCTGCACGAGTCGGCCAGCGGCGTGGTGCGTACCGCGCTGTGCGCCGAACCGCGCGATGGGCGCCTGTACCTGTTTATGCCGCCCTTGAGTCACCTGGAGGACTACCTGGAGCTGGTCGCCGCCATCGAGGCCACCGCCCGTGAGCTGCGCTGCCCGGTGCTGCTGGAAGGCTACGAGCCGCCGAGCGACCCGCGCCTGAGCTATTTCCGCGTCACCCCGGACCCAGGGGTGATCGAGGTCAACATTCACCCGGCGAGCAACTGGGAAGAGCTGGTCGAGCGCACCGAGTTTCTCTACGCGGCGGCGCGCGAGTGCCGGCTTTCCAGCGAGAAGTTCATGCTCGACGGCCGCCACACCGGTACCGGCGGCGGCAACCACTTCGTCCTCGGCGGCGCCACGCCGGCCGAGTCGCCCTTCCTGCGCCGGCCGGACCTGCTGCGCAGCCTGATCAGCTACTGGCACAACCACCCCTCGCTGTCCTACCTGTTCAGCGGCCTGTTTATCGGCCCGACCTCGCAGGCGCCGCGCGTGGACGAGGCGCGCAACGACGCCCTGTACGAGCTGGAGATCGCCTTCGCGCAGATGCCCGAGCCGGGCCGCGAATGCCCGCCCTGGCTGGTCGACCGTCTGCTGCGCAACCTGCTGGTGGATGTCACCGGCAACACCCACCGCGCCGAGTTCTGCATCGACAAGCTGTACTCGCCGGACTCTTCCAGCGGCCGCCTCGGCCTGCTCGAACTGCGCGCCTTCGAGATGCCGCCGCATGCGCGCATGAGCCTGGCCCAGCAGCTGTTGCTGCGCGCCCTGGTCGCACGCTTCTGGAACGAGCCGTATCGGCCGCAGCGCCTGGCGCGCTGGGGTACCGAACTGCACGACCGCTTCCTGTTGCCGCATTTCGTCGAGCAGGACTTCGCCGATGTGATCTTCGAACTGAACGGCGCCGGCTATCCGCTGCGCGCCGAGTGGTTCGCCCCGCACCTGGAGTTCCGCTTCCCCAAGATCGGTGATTACGCGGTCAAGGGTATCGACCTGGAGCTGCGTCAGGCCCTGGAACCCTGGCATGTGCTGGGCGAGGAGGGCGCCGCCGGCGGCACCGTGCGCTATGTCGACTCTTCCCTGGAGCGGCTGCAGGTGCGCGTGCAGGGCATGGCCCCGGACCGCTATATCCTCACCTGCAATGGCGTGCCGGTGCCGCTGCGGCCCAGTGGCACGGTTGGCGAGTTCGTCGGCGGCGTGCGCTACCGCGCCTGGCAGCCGGCCAACTGCCTGCAACCGACCATCGGCGTGCAGGCACCGCTGGTGTTCGACCTGGTCGATACCTGGATGCAGCGCTCCCTCGGCGGTTGCCAGTACCATGTGGCCCACCCCGGCGGGCGCAGCTTCGAGGCCCTGCCGGTCAACGCCTATGCCGCCGAGAGCCGGCGCCTGGCGCGCTTCTTCCGCCACGGCCATAGCCCGGGCGAACTGACAGTGGTCGACCCCATCAACAATAATGAATTGCCCATGACCCTGGACCTGCGCCGCACCTGAGTCCTTTTCCCGCCGGGAGAAGGTGCCCCAAAGGGGCGGGTGAGGGGGCTTGACCCTCACCCCGACCCTCTCCCTGGGGAGAGGGGTAGCGCTGCCACTGCCGAGATTTTCATGCCCGACCTGCTTGCCGACTACCCGCGCGCCGACGCGGCCTACCACGAACTGCTCGACGCCGATGGTCGGGTGCGCCCGCACTGGCGGCGCCTGCTCGACCAGTTGCAGCGCAGCAGCCCGGCGCACCTGCAGCAGCGCCAGGCCCTGCTGGCGCGGCAGATCCAGGAAAACGGCGTGACCTACAACGTCTACGCCGACCCGGATGGCGCCGACCGCCCCTGGGAGCTGGACCTGCTGCCGAATCTGATCCCCGCCGAGGAGTGGCAGCAGATCGCCGCCGGCGTGGCCCAGCGTGCCGGTTTGCTGAATGCCGTGCTGGCCGACCTGTACGGCCCGCAGCAGTTGCTGGCCGAGGGCCTGCTGCCGGCCGAGCTGGTGTTCGGTCACGACAACTTCCTCTGGCCCTGCCAGGGCATCCAGCCGCCCGGCGGCACCTTCCTGCACCTGTACGCGGTGGACCTGGCCCGTGCGCCGGACGGCCGCTGGTGGGTCACCGCCGACCGTACCCAGGCGCCTTCCGGTGCCGGCTATGCGCTGGAGAACCGGCAGATCCTCTCGCGCGCCTTCCCCGAGCTGTACCGCGACCTGCGCGTGCAGTACCTGGCCGGCTTCTTCCGCACCCTGCAGGACACCCTCGCGCGCCAGGCACCGACCACCGGCGAGACGCCGCTGGTGGTGCTGCTCACCCCGGGGCGCTTCAACGAAAGCTACTTCGAGCACCTGTACCTGGCGCGCCAGCTCGGCTACCCGCTGGTCGAGGGCAGCGACCTGACCGTGCGCGACGCCAAGCTCTACCTCAAGACCCTGGCCGGCCTGCGCCGCGTGCATGCGGTGCTGCGCCGCCTGGATGACGACTTCTGCGATCCGCTGGAACTGCGCACCGACTCGGCCCTCGGCGTGCCCGGCCTGCTGGAGGCGGTGCGCCAGGGCAATGTGCTGGTGGCCAATGCGCTGGGCAGCGGCGTGCTGGAGTCGCCGGGGCTGCCCGGCTTCCTGCCGGCCATTGCCGAGAAGCTGCTGGGCGAAGAACTGCTGCTGCCCTCCATCGCCAGCTGGTGGTGCGGTGAGCCGCCGGTGCTGGAAGAGGCGCTGGACAAGCTCGACGAGCTGCTGGTGCGCCCGGCCTTTCCCTCACAGAGCTTTGTCGCCCAGTTCGGTCGCGACCTGGACGAGGCCCAGCGTGAGCAGTTGGCCGAGCGCATCCAGGCGCGCCCCTACGCCTATGTCGCGCAAGCGCGTGCCCGGCTGTCGCAGGCACCGGTGTGGCTGCCGGAAGAGGGCGGCCTGGCACCGCGCGCCATCGGCATGCGCGTGTTCGCCGTGGCCAGCGCCGACGGCTACCGCGTGCTGCCGGGCGGCCTGACCCGAGTGGCCGCCGACGCCGACGCCGAGGTGGTGTCGATGCAGCGCGGCGGGGCGAGCAAGGACACCTGGGTGCTCGGCGAGCGTCACCCCGGCGGTGACCCCTGGCAGTGGCTGCGCCCGCTGGGCGTTGCCGACCTGGTGCGCAGCGACCCCTATCTGCCATCGCGAGTGGTGGAAAACCTGTTCTGGTTCGGCCGCTACGCCGAACGCTGCGAGGACAACGCCCGCCTGCTGCGCATCATGCTGAGCCGCTACGTCGATGACGACGATGACCCGCAGGCCATGCAGGCGGTCCTGACCCTGGCCGAAAGCCTCGGCCTGCTACCGGGTTCCGGCGCGGGCAGCCTGGAGCAACGTCTGTTCGACGCCACCCTCGGCGCCGAGTGGCCGGCCAGCCTGCGCGCCTGCCTGCAGAGCCTGCAGTGGTCGGCCGGCAGCGTGCGCGGCAAGCTGTCCCAGGCCAACTGGCAGGCCCTGCTGGAGCTGCAGCGCGAGGCCCAGGAGCTGGATGGTCAGGACGCCGATTTCGGCGAGCTGCTGGATTTTCTCAACCGCCTGCTGATGTCGCTGGCGGCGCTGTCCGGTTTCGCCCTGGATGACATGACCCGTGACGATGGCTGGCGCTTCCTGGTGATCGGTCGCTGCATCGAACGCCTGCAGTTCCTCTGCGACAGCCTGGCCGGCTTCCTGCGCAGCCGTGCGGTGCAGGACCAGTCGGCGCTGGAATGGCTGCTGGAGCTGGGCAACAGCAGCATCACTTACCGCACCCGCTACCTGGCCAGCGCCCAGCTGATCCCGGTGCTCGACCTGCTCCTGCTCGACGAGCAGAACCCGCATGCGGTGATCTTCCAGCTGCGCCAGCTGCAGCGCTCGCTGGAGCGCCTGGACGAGAGCTTCGATTTCGCCAGCGACCCGCGTCTGCAAGAGCTGGCGCAGCGCCTGGCCGGTTTCCGCCTGGCCAGCCTGGAGGGCACCCTGTTCGGCCCCTCCGGCATGCGCGCGGTGCTGGGTGGCCTGGCCGACCTGCTGCAGCAGATATCCGCGGCCTCCGGCGATGTCTCCGATCGCCTGGCCCTGCGCTTCTTCGTGCACGTGGACGCCAGCCAGAGGACGCAGTCGACATGAGCTTGCCTCGTATCCTTCGGCGGTCCGACCGCGAGACGGCTTGCTTCCAGCCCCCAGGTTCCGGGCACAATCCGGCCCCACTGCCCGCGGAAAGCCGTCGATGACCCGCTCTCGCGCCTATCAGGTTCTGCATGACACCCACTATCGCTACTCGGCACCGGTTTCCCTGGCCCAGCAGCTGGCCCACCTGTGGCCGCGCGACTACCTCTGGCAGCGCTGCCTGGACCGCCACCTGACCGTCACCCCGCACCCCTGTCAGCGTCTCGATGGCCTGGACGTGTTCGGCAACCCCCTGACGCGCCTGGCCTTCGAGCGCCCCCACGAGCAATTGCGGGTGATCGCCAGCCTGCGCGTCGAGGTGCTGGCCCGCGAAGGCCTGCAGCTGGAAGACTCGCCGCCCTGGGAGGAGGTCGTCGCCGCCCTCAGCTACAGCGGCCAGGCGGTGCCCGACGAATTACTGGAAGCCATGCGCTATCGCTTCCAGTCGCCCTACGTGCATCTCAAGCGCGCGTTCGCCAGCTACGCCGCCGACTGCTTCACGCCCGGTCGGCCGCTGCTGCTGGCGGTGCAGGCGCTGATGCAGAAGATCTTCCGCGAGTTCACCTTCGACGCCGCCGCCACCCAGGTGGCAACCCCGTTGCTGCAGGTGCTGGAGGAGCGCCGCGGCGTGTGCCAGGACTTCGCCCACCTGATGCTCGCCTGCCTGCGTTCGCGCGGCGTGGCGGCGCGCTATGTCAGCGGCTACCTGCTGACCCAGCCACCGCCCGGCCAGCCCCGCCTGATTGGCGCCGACGCCTCGCATGCCTGGGTCTCGGTGCACTGCCCGCGCCAGGGCTGGGTGGACTTCGACCCGACCAACAACCTGCTGCCGGCGCTGGAACACATCAGCCTGGGCTGGGGCCGCGACTTCGCCGACGTCTCGCCACTACGCGGCGTGATCCTCGGCGGCGGCAGCCACGACCCGGATGTACGGGTGACGGTGACCCCGCTGAACGAGCCGCTGCCGGCGGTGGGGTGAGCGGTCTGGCCTGAACGGCCCAGGCGTCCGGCGTTTGTCTCCCTTCTCCTGCCGGGAGAAGGGCTGGGGATGAGGGTGTTGCCGGCCACTCGAACCAGTTGTTGCCCCTGAGCGCCTCACCCGCGCGGGGCGCGCCAGCTCTTTCCCTTGCTCGCAGTCCGTAGCCCGGATGCAATCCGGGGCCGGAGTTGCATGCTCCCCGGATTGCATCCGGGCTACGGCGGAAAAAGCGGAGAGTACTAGCCAGCGATACCGAAGCGTTTCTTGAGCCGCTCCACCGTCCAGCGCCACTTGGGCGTGGTCGGGCGGCAGATGGTGTTCTGGTTGCCGAACAGGCCGACCTCCTTCACCGCTTCGCTCAGCGGCAGGCTGTGCAGCCATTGCACCGGCACGAAGTATTCGCAGCGCTCGGGGTCGTCGATCTGCTCTCGGTGATAAAGGGCTGCATCGAGCACGTCCAGGGCAGGGCGCTCCTCGCCGTTGTGCAGCAGGCTGAATTCGGCGGCCGGTGTGGCGTGGCCGGTGACCTTGGCCACGCCCACATAACCGGCACCGGGCACATTGACCCAGATGCGGTCGCCAGGGGCGAGCATTTTCAGGCTATTGCTGTACCAGCTACCGCCACCGCCGCAGACGAAACCGTAATGGCGCGCCTCGGCCCAATTGCGATGTTCGGCGTCGCCAAAGGAGCAATAGAACTCGCCATTCCAGGGCTCGGCCGGCATGCCGGGTTTGCTCGCGCTGCTGGCTTGCGGCGCCTCGCTGGGGTCGAGCAGCCAGGCGCGGCTGATCAGTTGCTGATCGCCCAACTGGAACACCTGAAAGCACAGCACGTTGATGGCGATATCGCGCTCGCTCAGGTAGCCGACGATGCGCTCGCTGCTGGCATCCAGCTCGGCGGCGACGATGACGATCTGATGGCTCTGGTTCAGTGCCTCGGCCTCCAGCGGCGCGCCGAAGCGCGCCTGGAAGTCCGCTGCCAGGTCGGCGCCGGGCTTGAAGCGCTGGTAGATGGCTTCGATATCGTTGGCCTGCAAGCGCTCGACCCACACCGCATAGTCCAGCGCCTGCGCCACCACCTCGCGCGGGGTGCGCTCGCGCTTGAGCTCGATCAGCACCAGCGAGGCATCCGGCGCCAGCGCCAGCAGGTCAATGCGCCCACCCTGCCCAGTGCTTTCCTGGCGGCCAATCAGCAGCCAGTCCTCGGAGAGCAGCGCCGGAGCGCTGACGATCATGTCCTCCAGAAACTGTTCGCTGGCGAGCACGGCGTTTTTCAGCGGCGCCGGCTGCGCGCCGACTGTCCAGATTTGCGTGCGAATGGGCATCCCTGCACTCCTATTGCTTAGGCCACGGCCTGCTCGACCAGGGCATTGGCCAGTTGCTCATGCACCTGACGGGCCTGGGTAAGGCGGGCTTTGAGTTGGTCGCAGAGGATCACTAGTTGATCGACCTTGGCGACGATGCGGTGCTGTTCCGGGAGCGGAGGTACAGCAATTGGTAAGCTAAGAATCTGCTCGCGCGAAACGTTCTTCATGGAGCTGCTAGTGCCTCCTGCTACCCGGGCATAGTACTGGCGAGCATGTGTGGCACTGTTTACTAAGTTTAAATAATGGGCATCACAAAGTTTTGTCAGCCTCAGCCTTACGATCTTGTCACTTAGCATCAAACGGCTCGGTGTCGAATCCACCACGACACTACGTGCTACGAGCTCCGCAGTGTTGGCGCGGGAAACTAGGAAATCGCCTTCTGCAACCTCATGCTCGGGTCGGGCTTCCAAGCTCACTGGAAGCGCCTTGTTTTCCTCGGGGCGGTAAACACCCCATGAAACGGCACTGACTTTCAGAACCCCCCAGTCGTTTCCTTCCCGTGGCCTCGGTTCGCAACTAGGACTCCAACCAGCACCACTTTCAATCACCTGCTCACCCAAACGGCTCCACTCCCACCCCGTTGCTAGCTCAAACAGCTTCTCTTCCTCAGTGATCTCTGCAAGCTGCTTCTGCTTTCTGATTTTGCCTTCTGCAATCAAAGTCGCCTTTTCCTCGGCAATCCGCTTCAGCAGCTCACTGGCCGGCTCATCACTGGGATTTTGCGGCACCAGTTTGCCCATCACCGCCAGTTGCAGCAGGGTTTGCTTGAGGGCGTCGATGCTGGATTCGGTGGTGAACAGGGTGTGGAAGTGTTCGGACAGGCGCTGCCAGCTTTGCGCAAAGTCCCCGGCGTCGCGGGCCTGGGTCAGGCTGTCCAGCAGCGCCTGCACCAGTTGGGCGTGGGCGCTGTCGGCATCGGCCTGCTGGGCTTCCAGCCGGTCACACAGGGCCATCAGCTCATCGACTTTGGCGATGATGCGGTGTTGTTCGGCGAGGGGCGGAACCGGAACAAGCAGGCGGGGTATATCACCCAGATTCAGCTTATTTGTATGGCTACCTCCAGCCTTAATCTGGTCATACTGACGGTACATCAAGGGACTTGATAGCACGCAGTGAAAATACCGGGAAAGCTCCGTTTTCTTCGGCAGTTTCAATAGACCAACGCTCACGAATAAGCTGAAGGGAACCTCCGTATCCACAATGGTTGGCCGTCCAAGCGTGCCAATCCTGCATAGCAAAATGTCTCCCCGTTCAGGGTTGCAGCGTGCATTTATTGCTATGTGCTCTTCTTGTGAAATGTATTTGCAGTTATCAAAAGAAATAGTTGTCCCATCAATGTCTTTCACAGAAATGAACGGGACGCCTGAGCTTATATACGTGGGGGTATGGTGTGTTCCGTCAGTAATAAGCAATGCCAGCGTCGCTGTACTGGCCCATTCCCATCCTGCAGGTAACTCAAAGGGTTGGTCTTCTTCAGCTATCGCCGTCAGCGGTTTTTGCTTTTTGATTTGGCCCTCAGCCACCAAGCGCGCCTTTTCCTCGGCAATGCGCTTGAGCAACTCACTGGCCGGCTCATCTCTGGGATCTTGTGGTACCAACTTGCCGCGTACCGCCAGTTCCAGAATCAGCTCGCGCAGCTTTTTGATGCCATTAGGCGCACCCGCCAGCAGCGGAAGGTTGTCGGTCAGCAACGCCGTCATACCTGGCGCTCCAGAGCTTCGGCCAGCACCGCCTTGAGCTGGTCGCGCAGATCGCTGATTTCGCCTTGCAGGGCGGCGTAGTTACGCAGCAGCTTGTCCGGGTCATGGCTGATCTGCTCGCCCACATGCGGGTTCTTGCAGTCCAGGTTCCAGTTGCGCGCCTGCAGCTCCTCGACGCTGACCTTCCAGGCAAACTCATTCTCCACCCGCGCGGCAAAGCCATCGGCCTCGCAGCCCCACCAGGCTTCCTCGACCGCGAACTCCTCGATGCGCATGGGCTTGGTCTTGGAGTAGCTCTTGTAGCCGGCCGGGTACTGGTGCTCGTAGAACCACACCTCTTTGGTTGGCGTGCCCTTGGTGAAGAACAGCAGGTTGGTCTTGATGCCGGTGTAGGGATTGAACACGCCGTTGGGCAGGCGAGCGATGGTGTGCAGGTTGCACTCGGTCAGCAGCTTTTCCTTGATACGGCTCTTGATGCCTTCGCCGAACAGGAAGCCGTCCGGCAGCACCACGGCGGCGCGGCCACCGTCTTTCAGCAGGTGCATGATCAGCACCAGGAACAGATCGGCGGTTTCGCGGGTGCGGAAGGCGGCGGGGAAGTTGGTTTCGATGCCGTCTTCTTCCATGCCACCGAACGGCGGGTTGGCGACGATGCAGTCGACCCGCTCGCTTGGCCCCCAGCTGATCAGCGGACGGCTCAGGGTGTTGTCGTGCTTGATCTGGCTGGGCACCTCGATGCCGTGCAGGATCATGTTGGTGGTGGCCAGCAGGTGCGGCAGTGGCTTTTTCTCCACGCCGAAGATGCTGGCCTGCAGGGCGCGTTCGTCCTCGGCGGTTTTCACGTAGCGGCTGCGCTTGTGTTCGATGCTGCAAGTGAGGAAGCCGCCTGTACCACAGGCCGGGTCCATCACCTTCTCGTGCAGCTTGGGGTCGACCATGCGCACCATGAACTCGGTGACCGGGCGCGGGGTGTAGAACTCGCCGGCGTTGCCGGCGTTCTGCAGGTCGCGCAGCAGCTGCTCGTACATGTCGCCGAAGGCATGCCGCTCCTGCGCCTTGTTGAAGTCCACGCCCTCCTGGATCTTGTTGATCACCTGGCGGATGAGCTGGCCGGACTTCATGTAGTTGTAGGCATCCTCGAATACGCCACGCACCACGTAGGCGGCTGGTGTGGTGCTGTATTCGTGGAGGTTCTGCAGCTGCGGGAACAGGTTGTTGTCGATGAAGTGCTTCAGCTCGTCACCGGTGATGCCTTCCGGGTCGGCGGCCCAGGTGCGCCAGCGGCAACTCGCGGGCAGCGGCGAGCGGTAGGCGTCGTCCATCAGCTCCCATTCCTGTTCGCGGTCATCGAAGATCTTGAGGAACAGCATCCACACGAGCTGGCCGATGCGCTGGGCGTCGCCGTCGACGCCGACGTCCTTGCGCATGATGTCCTGGATGGATTTGATGGTTGAGCTGATGGACATGGTGGTTTCCGTTACGGCTGGGCCGGAGGCACGGCGAGGGCCTCCAGGCGCTGAAAAATGAGTTCTTCCCGCGCCTGCTGCTGGCGGGCGGCGGATTGCACGGCGTAGGCGAAGTCGCGGTGTGCGAGCAGTGCAGTGATGGCCTGGGCGATGTACTGGCGCAGGTTGGGTTCGGCCTGAGCCAGTTCATCCTGCAGGCTGTCGCGACCGTCCACCACGGCGAGGATGTCTTCGATATCGCGGCTGGCCAGCGGGTCGTTATGGCCTCTGCCGCGATAGGCCTCCAGCTTGGTGGCGAGGAAGTAGCCGGGGGTGACGACGCGGATTAGGGTGCCGGAGGGCAGGGCATGATCTGCGGCGGTCTGCAGGGCGTCGCGGTACCAGCGGTTGGTGAAGTTGAGGATGTCCTCGTCGTCGGGCATGAAGTCAACAATGAGGTCGCGTCCGGTCAGGGCATTTGGCAGGCGCATACGGCAGATGACATCGTCTTCCGGGGATTCCCTAAAGCCACGTTCGCGTAGTTCGTCGAGCAGGCGCTGCCATTTGCCGTAGCCGAGCACATGGACGATCACGTCGACATCCTCGGTAAAGCGCACCGCTTCGCGGGCGAAGGCATCGGTAATCAACAGTGCGGTGGTGCAGCCACCAACGAAGGCGACCTGGCGCAGCAGCTCCGGCCCCAGGGCGTCGGCCACGGTTTGCAGCATCTGCTCCTGGATGCGCCATTCAGCGGCCATTGGCTTCGCCTCTTAACTGTTGCTCCAGCAGCTCTCTGGCCAGGCTGGCCTCGCGCTCGTTGCCCAGGCGGATGGCGTCGACCAGGGCGAGCATGGCGTAGAGGCTTTCGTCCTGGCGTGCTGCGTTGGGCACGCTCTTGAACAGCGGCTCGACCGCCTGGCCCATATCGCTGCCATGGGCATCTTCCCAGACCGGAATATGCTCGCCACCGGACAACAGCTTGCCGGCCAGCACCGGTGCGGCATGGGCGGTGGCCAGGCCGCGCACGATGGGCCCCGGCCGAACCGGGAAGACGTACTTCAGGCCGTGGCCGAGAAATTCGTTGAGGGCACGAGTGTTGGGGCGCGGGATGCCGCTATCGCGCTCCAGCTTGGCCAACCCGGCCGCAATGCAGCGGTTGAGGGCATTGCTGACCTCGGATTTGCTGATGCCGGTGGACTGCTCCAGCGCGCGCATGGAGAAGTGCTCCGCCGCCTGTTCGGCAGCGTGCTGCTGATTTTCCAGGCTGGCGAGCTTGAGTAGCAGCAGGATGTCTTGGCCTTTCATCATGAAATGTCTTCTCCGTCCACTGTCTATGGACAGAGGACAGTCTGGTGGGCCGGCCAGCCGGCTGTCAACGCTCGTCGATCAGGCGCTTGTGCCGTAGAGCTGGTCTTCCAGTTCATGAATGGCTTGCTGGTAGCCGGGCTTGCCGCCGAATGCCTTGACCAGTTCGAGGGGCGCGCCGATCTGGCTGAAGGGGTCGATCTTGAGAATCTGCATGTCCTCGATGCTCTCGATGCCGGTGTCGGCATATTTATCGAGCAGCGCTTCCAACACCTGGCGGGCAGCGCCGGAATACTTGGCGAAGTAGTTGCGTTTCTTCACCTGTTCGGCGCGTTCCTTGCGGGTGAGCGGCGGCTGGTCGAAGGCGACATGGCAGACCAGGTCGAAGGGGTCGAGGGGCTGGCCGCGCTTGGCTTCGACCTCTTCGGCCAGGGCTTCCCACATCACGCCCTGGGCGGCCATTTCGTCGATGATGGCCTTCTTCTGCTCGGCATCGCTCCAGCGACGGAGGAAGTCATCCAGCGAGGCGAACTGCTTCTTCACACAGGCGCGGGTGTAGTCGCGCAGGGATTCGGTGATGAGCTTGCCGTCCGGCCCGTAGTACTGCACGCGCTCGGCGATGACGTAGACCGGCACTCCGGCGACAACATACTTAATGCGTGGCTTTCCGACGCCACCTTCGCCAGGTCCTGCGGTGGTGGTGGGGCCCTCTTCGCCACTGCCTGGTTGCCCAGTGCTGCCACCTTCAGGCTCATCGGGAGGTACAGGGGGCTCGCCAGAGCCCGGCTCGTAGATCACCACGGGCTCGCCATCGAACGCCGGGTCGGCGAACAGTTCGGTGGCTTTCTTGAAATCCATGATGGTGAACCAGAACTTGCCGTAGTCCTCGTTGATACGAGTGCCGCGACCGATGATCTGCTTGAACTCGGTCATCGACTTGATGTGCTGGTCGAGCACCACCAGCTTGCAGGTCTGGGCATCGACGCCAGTGGTCATCAGCTTGCTGGTGGTGGCGATGACCGGGTAGCGCGCTTCCGGGTCGATGAAGTTGTCCAGCTCGGCCTTGCCTTCCTGGTCATCGCCGGTGATGCGCATGACATACTTGCGGTTCTCGGCGATGCGCTTAGGGTTGAGGTTGACCAGGGCCTGGCGCATGCGCTCGGCGTGGTTGATGTCGTCACAGAAGACGATGGTCTTCTGGAACGGATCGGTGGCCTTGAGAAACTCGCTGACCTTCTGCGCCACCAGCTGGGTGCGCGCTTCGATGACCAGATTGCGGTCCATGTCCTTGAGGTTGTAGATGCGGTCTTCGATCAGCTCGCCGTTCTTGTCGCGCATGCCCTTGGGCGGGCGCCAGCCTTGCAGGTCTTTGTCGAAGTCGATGCGCACCACCTTGTAGGGAGCGAGGAAGCCGTCCTCGATACCTTGCTTGAGGGTGTAGCTGTACACCGGCTCACCGAAGTAGGTGATGCTGGAAACCTCCTTGGTTTCCTTCGGGGTGGCGGTGAGGCCGACATGGGTGGCGTTGCTGAAGTAGTCGAGGATTTCGCGCCAGGCGGAGTCTTCGGCGGCGCTGCCACGATGGCATTCGTCGATCACTATCAGGTCGAAGAAGTCCGGAGAAAACTGCTTGTAGATGTTCTTCTCTTCTTCGGCGCCGGTTACGGCCTGGTAGAGCGACAGGTAGATCTCGTAGGAGGTGTCGATCTGGCGCTTGGCGATCTTGGTCATCGCCGAGCCGAAGGGCTTGAAGTCGTTGTTCTTGGTCTGGTCGACGAGGATGTTGCGGTCGGCGAGGAAGAGGATGCGTTTCTTCTGCTTCGACTTCCACAGACGCCAGATGATCTGGAAGGCCGTGTAGGTTTTGCCGGTGCCGGTGGCCATCACTAGCAGCACGCGATCCTGACCGCGCGCGACAGCCTCGACCGTGCGGTTGATGGCATTCATCTGGTAGTAGCGCGGCATGCGCCCGGAGCCGTCGTCGTAGTAAGGGGCTTCGATCCGCTTCTGGGCTTGGTCGTCCAGGCCCTTCCACTGGCAATAGCGCTGCCAGAGTTCGTCCGGGCTGGGGAATTGATCGAGGCTGAGCTCGGTTTCTACCTGCGCACCAGTGGCGGTGCGGTCGTGGAACAGGAAGCCATCGCCGTTGCTGGAAAACACGAAGGGCACATCCAGCGCCTCGGCATAACCCAGTGCCTGCTGCATACCTGAGCCGACGGAGTGTTTGTTGTCCTTCGCCTCGATCACGGCGATGGGCAGGTTCTTCTGGTAGCTGAGGATGTAGTCGGCACGCTTGCGCTCACCGCGACTGTGCAGTTTGCCCCGCACCATGATGCGCCCGGCGGTAAATCCGAACTCTTCCAGCACCTGCTTGTGCATGTCCCAACCGGCACGCTGGATCGCCGGGGCGATGTACTTGCTGCAGATGTCTCGTTCGGAGAGCGACTTCTTATCCATGCTTTCTGCATCCCTGAGGCTCGCCGAGGACTTTATCAGACGGGCGTGAGGCTGTGACAGGAGTCACGGGCGGCGCTGGTGCAGCCACTCTAGCGCGCCCAGCCCCGCTGCCCGACCGCTGGCGAAGCAGGCGGTGAGCAGGTAGCCGCCGGTGGGGGCTTCCCAGTCGAGCATTTCGCCGGCGCAGAAGGTGCCGGGAACGGCGCGTAGCATCAGCTGTTCGTCCAGCGCTTCAAACGGCACGCCACCGGCGCTGGAGATGGCTTCGTCCAGCGGGCGGGTGCGCAGCAGTTCGATGGGCAGGGCCTTGATCGCGCGGGCCAGGCGGGCCATGTCGGTCAAGTCTTCGGCACGGGTCCGCTCGCGCAGCAGCGCGGCCTTGGCGCCGTCCAGGCCGAGCTGGCGGTGCAGGTGCTTGGCCATCGAGGCCGAGCCGCGTGGCTTGCTCAGCAGTGCCTCTACTTTCTCGAGGCTGCGATCCGGCTGCAGATCCAGGCGCACAAGGGCGCGGCCGTGCTGCTCGATGCAGTGGCGAATGCCGGCGGACAGCGCGTAGACCAGGCTGCCTTCGATGCCGTGCTCGGTGAGCACGAATTCGCCACGTCGCGGCGGCTCACCATCCAGCGCCAGGGTCAGGTTCTTCAGCGGTGCGCCGGCGAACTTGCCGCGCAGGTGCTCGCTCCAGCCGGCCACTTCGAAGCCGCTGTTGGCCGGGCGTAGTGGCGAGATTTCGACCCCGCGCTGCTCCAGCAGTGGCACCCAGGTGCCATCCGAGCCGAGCCGCGCCCAGCTGCCGCCGCCCAGGGCCAGCACGCAGGCACCGGCCTGCAGTAGGCGTTCGCCGTCTGGCGTGGCGATGCGCAGCGCGCCGCTCTCGTCCCAGCCCAGCCAGCGGCTGCGGGTGTGGATGACCACGCCCGCCTCGCGCAGGCGCTTGAGCCAGGCGCGCAGCAGCGGTGCGGCCTTCATATCGGTTGGGAACACTCTTCCTGACGTGCCGACAAAGGTGTCGATGCCCAGGCCGTGAATCCACTCGCGCAGTGCGTCGGCATCGAAGTCCGTCAGCAGCTTGGCGATCTCGCCTTCGCGTTCGCGGTAGCGGGCGAGAAACGGCGCCTTGGCCTCGGAATGGGTGATGTTCATCCCGCCGACCCCGGCCAGGAGGAACTTGCGCCCGACCGAGGGCATGGCGTCGAACAGCTCTACCCGCACGCCGCCGGCGGCCAGCACTTCGGCGGCCATCAGCCCGGCGGGGCCGCCGCCGATAATGGCGACAAGGGGGGATGGGCGAGTGCTGGAATCGGTCATGGCGGGGCAGTGCTGAGCGGCGGGAATACGGCATTCTACCCGAGGCTCAGTCTGCCAGCCTTGTCATCTGCGCGGGCTTAGGGCAGGGTCTGGGGCTCCATCCAGTCAAGAGCGTGTGTTATGTCCGGCCTCTATCCCAGTGTCGATCCCGATGGTCTGATCGAGTATTCGGTGGTCTACACCGACCGTTCCCTCAACCACATGTCGCAGTCCTTCCAGGGCGTGATGCGGGATATTTCCAGCACCCTCAAGCAGGTCTACAACGCCCACGCGGTGGCCGTGGTGCCGGGTAGCGGCACCTTCGGCATGGAGGCGGTGGCGCGCCAGCTGGCCACCGGGCAGAAGACCCTGGTGATCCGCAACGGCTGGTTCAGCTACCGCTGGACGCAGATTTTCGAGATGGGCCAGATCCCCGCAGCCTCCACCGTGCTCAAGGCCCGCCCGGTGAGCGCAGAGGCCCAGGCTGCCTATGCCCCGGCACCGCTGGACGAGGTGCTGGCGACCATCGCCGCCGAGAAGCCGCAGGTGGTGTTCGCCCCGCATGTGGAAACCTCCTCGGGGATGATCCTGCCGGACGACTACCTGCGCGCCGTGGCCGATGCCGTGCACGCGGTGGGTGGTCTGTTCGTGCTCGACTGCATCGCCTCCGGCACCCTCTGGGTGGATATGCAGGCCTGTGGCATCGATGTGCTGATCAGTGCGCCGCAGAAAGGCTGGAGCGCCTCGCCGTGCTGCGCCCTGGTGATGCTCAGCGAAGCCGCGCAGGCGCGCGTCGAGGCGACCCAGAGCAGCAGCTTCGCCTGTGACCTGAAGAAGTGGTTGCAGATCATGCAGGCCTACGAACAGGGTGGCCACGCCTACCACGCGACCATGCCCAGCGATGCCCTGGCGCGTTTTCGCGATGCGATGAAGGAGGCCGAGGCCAAGGGCTTCGCCAAGGTCTGCGAGCAGCAGCGCGAGCTGGGCCAGCGCGTGCGCGCCATGTTGGCGAGCAAGGGCTTCAAGAGCGTCGCCGCCGAGGGTTTCGAGGCGCCGGGCGTGGTGGTCTGCTACACCGACGACGCGCAGATCAAGAACGGCAGCAAGTTCGCCGCGCTGGGCCTGCAGATCGCCGCGGGTGTGCCGCTGCAGTGCGACGAGCCGGCGGACTTCCAGACCTTCCGCCTCGGCCTGTTCGGCCTGGACAAGCTGGGCAATGTCGAGCGCACCGTCGCCACCTTGGAGCAGGCGCTTAACAAGGTGCTAGAAGGGTAAGCCCCCTCTCCCAAAGGGAGAGGGGGTCTGCGTACTTTCAGACGACTCTGTCAGCTCCCTCTGGGAGAGGGTTGGGGTGAGGGAGTGTCAGGCGGTCAGCGCAACCCCGCCGCGCGCCACACCCGCGCGGCGCTGTGATGCAGGATGCCGTGGCGGCGGGCGAGCAGGGCGCGGTCCTTGTCGTAGCCGCCGCCGATCAGGCCGACCACCGGGATATCGCGCTCCAGGCAGTGGCGCAGCACGCTCTCGTCGCGCGCGGCAATGCCGGCGTCGCTGAGCTGCAGATAGCCGAGGGCGTCGTCCCGGTGCACGTCGACACCGGCGTCGTACAGCACGATATCCGGCTGATACAGGGCCAGCAGATAACCCAGGCTGTCGTCGACCACCTTGAGGTAGTCGGCGTCGCCCATGCCGATCGGCAGGCCGATGTCCCAGTCGCTCCGGGCCTTGCGCGCCGGGAAGTTCTTCTCGCAGTGCAGCGATACGGTGATGGCGTCGGTCACGTTCTCCAGCAGGCGCGCGGTGCCGTCGCCCTGGTGTACGTCGCAGTCGTAGATCAGCACCCGGCCGACGCGGCCGCTCTCCAGCAGGTAGCGGGCGACGATGGCCAGGTCGTTGAAGATGCAGAAGCCGGACGCTTCGTCGTAGTGCGCATGATGGGTGCCTCCGGCCAGGTGGCAGGCCATGCCGTGCTCCAGCGCCAGTTCGGCAGCCAGCAGCGAGCCGCCCACCGCGCGTACGGTGCGCCGCGCCAGGGGCTCGCTCCACGGCAGGCCGAGGCGGCGCTGCTCCTGATAGGTCAGCTCGCCGCTGGCGAAACGCTCGATATAGGCCGGGCAATGGGCCAGGGCGAGCACCTCCGGCGGGCAGGCCTGCGGGCGATGCAGTTCGTCGTCACGCACCAGGCCGCTGTCCACCAGGTGGTCGCGCAGCAGGCGGAACTTCTCCATCGGGAAGCGGTGATTGGCCGGGAAGGGCGGGCTGTAGTCGTCGTGATAAACCAGCGGCAGCATAATGAGCACTCAGAACCTATTTACGATCTCCTGACTCGCGGCCATACCGCGTTAAAAACAGTCTCGGAATGCTCATTTACAGCTCGTAAACTCCGCTTCCTCGACCGTTTTTTCCTTGTCTGGCTCTAATTCAGAAAATCGTAAACAGGTTCTATCAAAGGTGTGCCCAGTATATGACCGCGACCCTGAGCAGCGAACGCCTGATCCTGCGGCCCTGGCGCGATGCCGATCTGGATGCCCTGGCGGCCATGAGCGCCGATCCCGAGGTGATGGTGCATTTTCCCGCCACCCTGGACCGTGTCGGCAGCGCCGAGCTGCTCGGCAAGCTGACGGCGCATCAGGCCGCGCACGGCTTCACCTTCTGGTGCCTGGAACGCCAGGCCGATGGACGGGTGATCGGCTTCACCGGGCTGGCACGGGTGAGTTTCGCCGCGCCCTTCGTGCCTGCGGTGGAGATCGGCTGGCGCCTGGCCCGGCCTTTCTGGGGCCAGGGTTATGCCCTGGAGGCGGCGCGTCGTGCGCTGGACTTCGCCTTCGACGACCTCGACCTGCCGGAGGTGGTGTCCTTCACCGTGCCTGCCAACCAGCGCTCCTGGGGCGTGATGCAGCGCCTCGGCATGCGCCGCGACCCAGCTGACGACTTCGAACACCCCAATCTGCCGCCGGGGCATCCGCTGCGCCCGCATCTTCTCTATCGCATCGCCCGGGACGACTGGCATGGACGCTGAGCAGCAGGTGCGCGCCTATCACGCGCTGAGCAAGCACGCGCCCAACGCCTATGCGCCAGGGCCGGGCCATCTCGATTGGGCGACCCAGCCAGCGCCGTTTCGCCGCTATGCCGGCAGCCGCCTGCTCGAACTGTGGCAGCGCCCGCTGGAGGAAACGCCGGCCTATGACCAGCCCTTTGCCGGCCCGACCGATCCGCCCGTACCGCTGAGTCGCGCCAGCCTCGCGCAGCTGCTGTACGACAGCCTGGCCCTGTCGGCCTGGAAGGAAGCTGGCGGCAATCGCTGGGCGCTGCGAGTCAATCCGTCGTCGGGCAACTTGCACCCGACCGAGGCCTACCTGCTATTGCCGCCGGGGGCGGTCGAGGCGCATGGCCTGCTGGCCCATTACGCGCCGGATGCGCATGCCCTGGAAGTCCGCGCCGAACTGCCGGCGCCGCTGGGCCAGCAGCTGGCAGCGGCGCTGCCGGCCGGCGGCTTCCTGTTGGGCCTGGCCAGCATCCCCTGGCGCGAGGCCTGGAAGTACGGCGAACGCGCCTATCGCTACTGCCAGCACGACCTCGGCCATGCCCTGGCCTGTGTGAGCATTGCCGCCGCCATCCAGGGCTGGCAGGTGCGCCTGCTGCGCGGCGTGGCCGAGGCTCGACTGGATGGCCTGCTGGGCCTGGATCGCGACGGTTTCCACGAGGCCGAGCACAGCGACTGCCTGCTGTGGATAGGTCCGCCAGCGGAGGAATTTTCTCTGCCTGAAACGCTGCTGCGCGGCCTGGCGGCGCTGGAGCTGAGCGGCGCGCCCAATCGCCTGTCGCGCCAGTACCGCGAATGGCCGGAGCTGGCGCGGGTGCACGGCCTGTGCCGGGCGCCGGTCTTGCCGGCGCTGGGCTGGCAGGCGCCGCTTGGTTACAGCGGCAACGACAACCCCGGTCTGCCGTTGCGGCCGATCCTGCACCGGCGGCGCAGCGCCCAGGCCTTCGATGGCTGCAGCGGCATCCTGGCCGAGCTGCTGTTCGCCTGGCTGCGCCGTCTGCTGCCTGCACATTCGCCGGTGCCGTTCGCCGTTACTGGAGAAAAGCCGCAGGTCGATCTGCTGCTGTTCGTGCATCGCGTGCAGGGCTTGGAGCCGGGGTTGTACTGGCTGGCCCGTGGCGATGGCCAACCGCAGCCGGATGGCTTGCGTGGCGACTTCACCTGGCAACGGGTGCATGCCGAGTTGCCGCTGTATCGCCTGCTGGAAGGCGATGCCCGCGGCTTGGCCGGCTTCCTCTCCTGTGGTCAGGACATCGCCAGCGACGGCTGTGTGGCCCTGGCCATGCTGGCGCGGTTCGATCAGGCCCTGGCCGAGGGTGCCTGGCAGTACCCGCAGCTCTACTGGGAGTGCGGGCAGATCGGCCAGCTGCTGTATCTGGAGGCCGAGGCGGCGGGGCTGTCCGGCACCGGAATTGGCTGCTTCTTCGACGATCAGGTACACGAATTGCTCGAACTGGCCGACAGCCGCTGGCAAAGCCTTTACCATTTCACCATCGGCCGCGCGGTGTGGGACGAGCGATTGTCCAGCGCACCGGCCTATCCTGACTTACGTGTACCGCCGAGGAGTGATGTATGAGCCAAGTGCTGGAGGATCTGGTTTCCCTGCTGAGCCTGGAACAGATTGAGGAAAACCTGTTTCGTGGCCGCAGCCAGGACCTGGGCTTCCGTCAGCTGTTCGGTGGCCAGGTGCTCGGCCAGTGCGTGTCGGCGGCCAACCAGACGGTCGACCAGGCGCGCCACGTGCACTCGCTGCACGGCTACTTCCTGCGCCCCGGTGATGCGACTCTGCCCATCGTCTACCACGTCGACCGCGTGCGTGACGGCGGCAGCTTCAGTACCCGGCGCGTCACGGCGGTGCAGAAGGGACAGCCGATCTTCTTCTGCTCGGCCTCGTTCCAGGCCGATGAAGAGGGCTTCCATCACCAGCTGCCGATGCCGGATGTGCCGGGCCCGGATGACCTGCCGACGGAAACCGACATCGCCCGCCAGGTGGCGCACCTGATTCCCGAGCGCATGCGTGAACGCATGGTCAGCGACAAGCCGATCGAGATTCGCCCGGTCACCCGCATCAACCCGTTTGCCCCGGAGCCGGCGGAACCGGTCAAGTACGTGTGGTTCCGCGCTGCCGGGCCGCTGCCGGACGAGCCGCAGCTGCACAAGCTACTGCTGGCCTACGCCAGCGACTTCAACCTGCTGACCACCTCGATGCTGCCGCACGGGGTATCGGTGTTCCAGAAGTTCATGCAGGTGGCCAGCCTCGACCACGCCCTGTGGTTCCACGGCGACCTGCGCATGGACGACTGGTTGCTGTACGCCATGGACAGCCCCTGGTCCGGCAACGCCCGTGGCTTTGCCCGCGCCAGCATCTTCAACCGCGCCGGCCAGCTGGTCGCTTCGTCCTGCCAGGAGGGGCTGACCCGCCTGCGCGAGGACTGGAAGTGAGTGATCCGCTGCTGGGGCGCCTGCGCGACTGCCGGCACTGGGTGTTCGACATGGACGGTACCCTGACGGTGGCCGTGCACGATTTCCCGGCGATCAAGCGCGCCCTGGGCATTCCCCAGGAGGATGACATTCTCCACCATCTGGCCGCGCTGCCAGAGGCCGAGGCGCAGGCCAAGCATGCCTGGTTGCTGGAGCACGAGCGCGAACTGGCCATCGGCTCGGTGGCCGCACCCGGCGCGGTGGCGCTGGTGCGGGCGCTGCAACAGCGCGGCTGCCGCCTCGGCATCCTCACCCGCAACGCCCACGAGCTGGCGCTGCTGACCCTGACCGCCATCGGCCTCGGCGACTGCTTCGACACCCTGGATGTGCTCGGCCGTGGCGAGGCGATTCCCAAGCCACACCCGGACGGTCTGTTGCGCCTCGCCGAGCGCTGGGGCGTGGCGCCGGACGCGCTGACGATGGTCGGTGACTACCGCTTCGACCTCGACTGCGCGCGCGCCGCGGGAGCCCAGGGTGTGCTGGTCAATCTGTCGGACAATCCCTGGCCGGAGCTGACCGAGTTGCACGCGCTGGATTGTGCGGCGCTGCTGCAATTGCTGGCCTAGAGGGCTTTCCCCTCTCCCTCTGGGAGAGGGGCTGGGGGTGAGGGCCTGCTAGGCTACTCGAACCCTCGGGAACGGACTCCTGCCATGCCCCGCCACAGATCACCGCTCGAACTCGGTCAACTTGAATTTGCTCGTCAGCTCAGGCGCGAGGCCACCGATGCCGAGACTCTGCTCTGGCGCCATTTGCGTGGCCGGCAGTTGGCCGGGCAAAAGTTTCGCCGCCAGCACCCGGTCTCGCCTTATGTCCTGGATTTCTACTGTGAGGAACTGCATCTCGGCATCGAGCTGGATGGCGGACAGCACTATGCGGATGAAGGCGCGAAGCATGATCGCTGCCGAACCGAGAGTCTGCTCGGCAGTGGTATCCGGCTGCTGCGCTTTAGTAATCGTGAAGTGCTGCTGGCGTTGCCCGCCGTGTTGGAGCGGATTTACCTGGAGGTCACAGCTCCCTCACCCCCGCCCCTCTCCCGGGGGGAGAGGGGACGCTGGGCTGGTAGCGTCAGGAGATAGTCACCCTTTCATCATGAGAGAGGGGCGGGGGTGAGGGGGCTTCAGGCCCCACGAACCTCAATAGCGATAGGCTCCACCCTGAATCGCCGCATGCAGTTCGACGTCCACCGGCACATAGCGCTCGTCGCCCGGCAGCCAGGCATACAGCGGGTCGGCACAGCTCTGCGGGTCGAAGCCCTGCTCCTTGAGCGGGGCTTTCTTGTGCTTGAAGGTGCCGGTGGTTTCCATCTTCTCGCTCAGGCGCAGGAACAGCGGCACCGCGTAATGCGGCAGCTGGCGGCGCAGCTCACCGAGCAGGCGCTGGAAGTCGAAGTCCGCCGGGGCATGATCCAGACGAATGCAGGCCATGCCGGCGCGGCCGTTGGTGCCGGCGATCTCCACACCGTAGACCACCGCCTCGCCAACTCCCTCGATGCCGTCTAGCACCGCCTCCACCTCGGTGGTTGAGACGTTCTCGCCTTTCCAGCGAAAGGTGTCGCCGAGGCGATCGACGAACTGGGCATGGCGCCAGCCCTGGTGCAGCATCAGGTCACCGGTGTTGAACCAGGCATCACCGGGTTTGAACACGTCGCGCAGGATGCAGCTCTCCGTCTTGGCCGGGTCGGTATAGCCGTGGAACGGTGTCTTCTCGGTGATTTCGCCGATCAGCAGGCCGACCTCGCCGGGGCGCACCCGCTGCAGGTGGCCGCGTGCGTCGCGCTGGGGCGCTTCGCTGTCGCGGTTGTAGCGCACGATGGCGTAAGGGTAGGGGGTGAACCCCACGGTGTTGTCCAGGTTGAGCAGGTTGGTGAAGCCGATATTGCCTTCGCTGGAGGCGTAGAACTCGACCACCCGCTGAATGCCGAAGCGCTGCTTGAAGCTGCCCCAGATGGCCGAGCGCATGCCGTTGCCGACCATGATGCGCAGCGGAGTGTCGGCATCGTCCGGGCGTGCTGGCTGGTCGAGCAGGTAGCGGCACAGTTCGCCGACATAACCGAAGGCCGTGGCGCCGTGGCGGCGCACCTCGTCAAGAAAGCGGCTGGCGCTGAACTTGCGCACCATGATCAGCGCCGCCTGCGCGGACAGCACCGAGCCCCAGCACACCACCATGGCGGTGGCGTGGTAGAAGGGCAGGCTGCAGTACAGGCGGTCGGCGCGACTCAGGCGCACGGCCCCCAAACCGAATACGCCATAGCCCTTGAGGAAGCGACCGTGGTTGAACACCACGGCCTTGGGCAGGCCGGTAGTGCCCGAGGTGTAGATGTAGAAGCAGGGGTCTTCGGCCTGCACTGGGCGGGCGAGCAGCGGTTTGCTGGCTGGTTGCGTCGCCAGCTCGGCGGCCGGATGTTGCCAGCCTGCGGGCGCCTGCCCCGGCTCGCGCCAGGTCGCTTGGTCCGCGAAGTAGTAGCGACCATCGGCGGGCAGCTGCAGTTGCTCCTGCACCTCGTCGAAGGCCTCCAGCAGTTCTGCGCCGACCAGGGCGATGCGCGGCTTCACCAGGTTGATGCTGTGGGCCAGGACCTGGCCGCGCTGGCTGCTGTTGAGCAGCGCGGCGACCACGCCGAGCTTGGCGCAGGCCACGACACAGGCCAGCAGCTCCAGGCGGTTCTCCAGCATCAGTACGGCACAGTCGCCTTGTTGCAGACCGCCGGCGCGCAGGCGATGGGCCAGGCGATTGGCCCACTGGTCGAACTCGGCGTAGCTCAGCTGCTCGTCGCCCTGGATCAGGGCGATGCCCTGCGGGTTGCTCAGGGTGGCGCTTTCCACACAGTCGGCCAGGCCGCCGACCGCGCTGCCGCGGGCGTTGTTGGCCAGGCGCAGGCCGCGGAGGATGCCGGGCAGGCCGGCGAGCAGGTAGGGCACGCGCGCCAGCAGGCGCGGCAGGGTGATGACGGCGGACGGGGTCATGGGTGTTCCTGCGCTGTTGTTGTTATTACCCGGCAATCTACGCAAGGCGCCATAGGCCTGTTGATAGCTTCAGGTCGCAATGGACTGGCAATTGGTCTCAGTGGCGTCGCACAATCGAGCCCCCGCAGCAGGCTGAAAGGAATTCACCGACCATGCTGGACCATGCCCCGAGTGCCACCGCCTCGCTGTTCCTCGACCTCTACCAGAGCCTGCGCCGGCTGCACCTGGTGGGGCCGGACGATCTCGCCGAGCTGGGCCTGAGCGGTGAGCCGCGGCTGGATCTGGAGGCGCGCATCCCGGTGGCCTGGCTGCTGCATCTGTGGCAGCGGGCAGCCGAGCGCGACGCACCGGCCGATATCGGTCTGCTGCTCGGCCAGCAGCGCGGCCTGCAGACCCGCGGCCCGGTGGCCAATCTGGCGGCGATGAGTGCCACGGTTGGCGAGGCCCTGGAGCTGTTTCGTCAGTACAGTCCGGTGATGAGCGAGTGCGAGAACCTGCGCGTTGAGCCGCTCGGCGAGCGAGTGCGCATCGTCTTCCTGTTTACTGCCCCGCTGGCCGACCACCCGCCGGCCTGCGAATACAGCCTGAGCTCGGCACTGTGCTGGGGCCGGCAGATGAGCGGCGTGCGCCTGGTGCCGCTGGCGGTGGGGTTGCGCCACGCCGCCCTGGCCGCACCGGCGCGATATCGCCAGCTGCTCGGCTGCCCGGTGCGCTTCGGCGAACCGCTGGACTATATCGAGATGAATGCGGCGGACATGAACCTGCCGTTGCACAGTGGCAATGCCTACCTCAAGGCGCTACTGCAGCAGCGGGTCAGTGGCATGCACAGCCAGCTATCCAGCCAGCACGGTCTGCGCCAGGTGGTGCTGCAGCTGATCGAGCTGGGGCTGGTGGATGGCGCCTTCTCGGTGCAGGCGGTGGCACGCCGCCTGGGCACCAGTCGACAGACCCTGCACCGCCGTCTGCGCGAGCGTGGCTGCAGTTTTTCCGAGCTGCTTGCCGAGGTACGCCGCGAGCACGCCCTGCGGCGACTGCAGCAAGAGGATTGTCGGTTGGAGCAGCTCAGCCGTGAGCTGGGGTTCGCCGAGCCCAGCGCCTTCTACAAGGCATTCAAGGGCTGGTTCGGCGTTTCTCCCAGGGCTTATCAGAACAGTGGAAAAACCTAGAGGCGAGCCGCCTTGAAGGTATCGCAGCGCCCCGGCTGACCACTCTCGAAACCGACCTTGAACCAGCGCACGCGCTGCGCCGAGGTGCCGTGGGTGAAGGAGTCCGGCATCACGGTGCCGCGGCTCTGTTTCTGCAGGCGGTCGTCGCCGATGGCGTTGGCGGCGTTCAGTGCCTCTTCCACATCGCCCGGCTCCAGCCAGTTCAGGCGCTGCTGCGCGTTGTTGGCCCAGACCCCGGCGAAGCAGTCCGCCTGTAGCTCCTGGCGCACCAGCAGGCCGTTGTCGCCTTCCACCTTCTGGCCGCTCTGGCGCGCCGCATTGACCTTGGCCGAGACGCCGAGCAGGGTCTGCACATGGTGGCCCACCTCGTGGGCGATGACGTAGGCCTGGGCGAAGTCGCCGGCGGCGGCGAAGCGGGCTTCCATCTCGCGGAAGAAGCTCAGGTCGAGATACACCTGATTGTCGCCCGGGCAATAGAAGGGCCCGACCGCCGCATCGGCGAAGCCGCAGGCCGAGCGCACGCCGCCGCTGAACAGGATGAGCTTGGGGTCCTGGTACTGCTTGCCGGAGGCCTGGAAGATGGCGCGCCAGGTATCCTCGGTGTCGCCCAGGATGGCGCGGACGAATTCGCTCTGCGGGTCGTTGGCCGCCGGGGCGTGCTGTTCCTGCACGGGGGCGCCCTGCTGCATGCCCTGGTTGACCACGTTGCCGAGGATGGTCAGCGGGTCCTGGCCCATCAGCAGGCCGATCACCACCACCACGGCGATGCCGCCCAGGCTCAGGCCCTTGCCGCCGCCCAGGCGCATGCCACCTCTGCCGCTGCCGCGGGCATCCACCACGTTGTCGCTGCGTCTACCTCGTTCCCAGCGCATGACTGTGCTCCTTTTGCTCGTCCGGGGCTGACAGTGTCGTCCGCGGACAAGCGGCGCGCCAGCCTGGCATTACTTGGCCGGATAGTCGGCCAGCACGCTTTCCTGGCCGTTCTTGCCCAGGCCGATGACCTGATAGGCATGTACGGTGCCGGTTTCCATGCCCGGCGAGCCGTGCGGCATGCCGGGTACGGCGGCGCCGAGCAGGTCGGGACGGCCCTGCAGGGCGAGGATGTCGCGAGCCGGGACATGGCCCTCGACGAACTTGCCGTCGATCACCCCGGTGTGGCACGAGGCCAGGCGCGGCGGTACGCCGAGGCGCTGCTTGACTGCGCTCATGTCGCTTTCGACGTGGTCGTTGACGCGGATGCCGTTCTCTTCGAGATGGCTGATCCAGGCCTTGCAGCAGCCGCAATTGGCGTCGCGGTGCACGTCCATGGTGACAGGTTCGGCGGCCTGGGTGGCGCTGGCGAAGAGCAGGGCGGCGAGTGGTAGCAGGCGCATGGCGCATTCCTCGGTCTGGATGATGGGCCGCAGGATAAACCCTTGCGCCATGGCCTCCCAGGCCGCGACTGTTTCCGTCTGCGACGACGCAGCCTATGCTCGCTGACAACCCCGAAAGGAGAGTGCCCATGCTGTCCGCCCGCATCTTCCTGGCCGTGCAGGCCCTGATCCTGGCCGGCTTCGGCCTGGCCTACTTCGTTCGTCCGCACGAACTGGCCAACCTTAGCGGCATGCTGCTGATGGAGCCGGCGGCGATCACCGATGTGCGTGCCTACTACGGTGGGCTGCAGCTGGGATTGGCGCTGTGGCTGTTGCTGGGCATGTTGCGTAGTGATCTGTTGCGCCCAGCGCTGATGTTGCTGGTGCTGCTGTACAGCGCGCTGTTTCTCGCACGCCTGGGCGGGTTCTGGCTGGACGGCGGCGCGCAGCAGACCTTCAACCTCTACGCCATGCTGTTCGAGGCGGTGTCGGCCGGGCTGGCGTTCTGGCTGCTGCGCGACCTGAGCAGGCTCTAGGCGCGGCGCAACGCCGGGCTGCTGCGCAGCATGTCGAGCAGGGCATCGACGAACTGCTCGGCCTGCGCCGCCAGCGAATCCCCGCCCGGGGCCAGCAGCCAGTTGGCCTGCAGGCCTTCGATATAACCATGCAGGCATAGCGCGGCGCGGCGGCAGTCGAGGTCGACTGGAAGCTGCCCCTTGCTGACCGCGTTGCGCAGCGACTTCTCGATGCGCTCGTCGCACTCCAGGTGCAGGGCCTGCATCTTCTGCCGCAGGTCGCCGAGGTCGTCGGTGTACTCGCACTTGTGCGCCAGGATTTCCTGGATGCGCCGGCTCTGCGGGTCCAGTTCCACCCGTCGCAGCACGCGGATCAGCAGCTCGCGGGTATGCCCCAGCGGGTTGGGTTCGTCCTCGCGTTCGCTGGCCTGGGCCAGCTCCTCCAGCGGCAGGTGCAGGCGTTCGAGCATGGCCTGGAACAGTTCGACCTTGTTCTCGAAGTGCCAGTAGATGGCGCCGCGTGTCACCCCGGCGCCCTTGGCGATATCGGCCAGCGCGGTGCGTGCGACACCGCGCTCGTGGAACAGGTGCTCGGCGGCGTCGAGGATGCGCTGGCGGGTTTCTTCGGCTTCTTCTTTCGTGCGTCGGACCATGGCGGGCAGTGTGTAAAGGTTGGGAAAAGTTACATGAATGGTTAGTTTTTCTCGTTTACAAACATTCTAGTACGTAAGTATATTTCTTAGCCAGCTAAGCAACTACACCCTATCCCCGCGCCGGGTCTCCTCTGACCGGGCCGTTTTAGACAATGAGGTCGATTCAGATGCAGAAGAAGCCAGCCTTCACTGCGATGGTTTCCGCTATCGCTCTGGCTACGGTGATGCTCGCCGGTTGCCAGGAAAGTTCTGCGCCCGGTGCCGCGCAAGCGCCCAAGGTGGGCGTCGTCACCCTGCGGCCGCAGCCCTTCACCCTGACCACCGAGTTGCCGGGGCGCACCAGCGCCTACCGCATTGCCGAAGTGCGCCCTCAGGTCGATGGCATTCTGCAGAAGCGCCTGTTCCAGGAAGGCTCCGAGGTCAAGGCCGGGCAGCAGCTGTACCAGATCGACGCCGCCGTCTACCTGGCCAGCTACAAGAGCGCCCAGGCCACCCTCGCCTCGGCCGCCTCGCTGGCCGAGCGCTATGCGGATCTGGTGACCGACCAGGCTGTGAGCAAGCAGGAATACGACGAGGCGCGCGCCGCCAAGCTGTCCGCCGAGGCCGCGCTGGAGAAGGCGCGCATCGACCTGCGCTACACCAAGGTGCTGGCGCCGATTGCTGGTCGTGTCGGCCGCTCGGCCGTCACCGAGGGGGCGCTGGTCAGCAATGGCCAGGCTTCCGCGCTGGCGACTATCCAGCAGCTTGACCCCATCTATGTCGATGTCACCCAGCCGACCAAGGATCTGCTGCGCCTGCGCCGCGACCTGGCCAGCGGTCAGCTGCAGAAGGCTGGCGACAACGCCGCCAAGGTCAAGCTGAAGCTGGAGGACGGCAGCGAGTACGAGCATGAGGGCACCCTGGAGTTCTCCGAGGTGTCGGTGGATGAAGGCACCGGTTCGGTCACCCTGCGCTCCGTGTTCCCCAACCCCGAACACCTGCTGCTGCCGGGCATGTTCGTGCATGCGCAGCTCAGTTCGGGGATCAAGCAGGCGGCCATTCTCGCGCCGCAGCAGGGCGTGACGCGTGACCTCAAGGGTCAGGCCACCGCGCTGGTGGTCGGCGCCGACAACAAGGTCGAGCTGCGTCAGCTGGAAGCCGACCGCACCGTGGGTGACCGCTGGCTCGTGACCAAGGGCCTGAACGCTGGCGACCAGCTGATCACCGAGGGCCTGCAGTTTGTCCATCCGGGCGATGCCGTCGAGGCTGCTCCCGCGACCAATGTTGCCAATACGCCGTCCGCCAAGCCCGGCCTGGCGCAGGGCAAGTAAGGAGCAGCGCGCATGTCGAAATTCTTTATCGACCGGCCCATCTTCGCCTGGGTGATTGCCCTGGTGATCATGCTGGCCGGTGGCCTGGCCATCCTCAAGTTGCCAATCAACCAGTACCCGAGCATCGCCGCGCCTGCCGTCGGTATCCAGGTCAGCTACCCGGGCGCCTCGGCGCAGACGGTGCAGGACACCGTGGTGCAGGTGATCGAACAGCAGCTCAACGGTATCGACGGGCTGCGCTACATCAGCTCGGAGAGCAACTCCGACGGCAGCATGACCATCACCGCCACCTTCGAGCAGGGCACCAACCCCGATATCGCTCAGGTGCAGGTGCAGAACAAACTGCAGCTGGCCACGCCCCTGTTGCCGCAGGAAGTGCAGCAGCAGGGCATCCGCGTAACCAAGGCGGTGAAGAACTTCCTGCTGGTGCTGGGCGTCGTCTCCGAAGACGGCAGCATGGACAAGAACGACCTGGCCAACTACATCGTCTCCAACATCCAGGATCCGATCTCGCGGGCCAAGGGTGTAGGCGACTTCCAGGTGTTCGGCGCGCAGTACGCCATGCGCATCTGGCTCGATCCGGCCAAGCTGAACAACTTCCAGCTGACTCCGGTGGACGTTAAAAGCGCCATCCAGGCGCAGAACGTGCAGGTATCTTCCGGCCAGTTCGGCGGCCTGCCGGCTTCGCCGGGCAACCAGCTGAACGCCACCATCATCGGCAAGACCCGCCTGCAGACCCCCGAGGAGTTCCGCAGCATCCTGCTCAAGGTCAACCGCGATGGTTCCCAGGTGCGCCTGGGCGATGTGGCCAAGGTCGAGCTGGGCGGCGAGAACTACAGCATCAGCGCCCAGTACAACGGCATGCCGGCCTCCGGCATGGCGATCAAGCTGGCCACCGGCGCCAACGCCCTGGACACCGCCCAGGCGGTGCGCGACACCATCAAGCAGCTGGAACCCTTCATGCCCGCCGGGATGAAGGTGGTGTTCCCCTACGACACCACGCCGGTGGTGTCCGCTTCCATCGAAGGCGTGGTGCACACCCTGGCCGAGGCCATCGTCCTGGTGTTCCTGGTGATGTATCTGTTCCTGCAGAACTTCCGCGCCACCATCATCCCCACCCTGGCGGTGCCGGTGGTGCTGCTCGGTACCTTCGGCGTGCTGGCGGCCTTCGGCTTCTCCATCAACACCCTGACCATGTTCGCCATGGTCCTGGCCATCGGTCTGCTGGTGGACGATGCCATCGTGGTGGTGGAGAACGTCGAGCGGGTGATGGCCGAGGAAGGCCTGTCGCCGCTGGAGGCCACACGCAAGTCGATGGGCCAGATTCAGGGCGCACTGATTGGTATCGCCATGGTGCTGTCGGCGGTGTTCCTGCCGATGGCCTTCTTCGGTGGCTCCACCGGGGTGATCTACAAGCAGTTCTCCATCACCATCGTCTCGGCCATGGCCCTGTCGGTGCTGGTGGCGCTGATCTTTACCCCGGCACTGTGCGCCACCCTGCTCAAGCCGGTCGAGAAGGGCCACCACGCGCCCAAGCGCGGCTTCTTCGGCTGGTTCAACCGTACTTTCGAACGCGGCGTGGATGGCTACGAGAAGGGTGTGCGCGGCGTGCTCAAGCACAAGGTGCCGTACCTGGTGATGTACCTGGGCATCGTCGTGGTGATGGCCTGGATGTTCACCCGCATCCCCACTGCCTTCCTCCCCGAGGAAGACCAGGGCGTGCTGTTCGCCCAGGTGCAGACCCCGGCCGGCGCCAGTGCCGAGCGTACCCAGGCGGTGGTCGACCAGATGCGCGAATACCTGCTAGATGCCGAGAAGGACACGGTGAAGTCGGTGTTCACCGTCACCGGCTTCAACTTCGCCGGGCGCGGGCAGAGCTCGGGCATGGCCTTCATCATGCTCAAGCCCTGGGAAGAGCGTACCGCCGCCGGGCAGAGCGTGGCCGAGCTGGCGCAGCGCGCGCAGATGCACTTCTTCAGCTTCCGCGATGCCATGGTGTTCGCCTTCGCCCCGCCGGCGGTGATGGAGCTGGGCAACGCCACCGGTTTCGACTTCTATCTGCAGGACCGCGCCGGGGTTGGCCACGAGGCGCTCAATGCCGCCCGTGACCAGTTCCTGCAGCTGGCCGGCCAGAACCCGGTGCTGACCCGCGTGCGTGCCAACGGCCTGCGTGACGAGCCGCAGTACCAGCTGCTGATCGACGACGAGAAGGCCCGTGCCCACGGCTTGTCGCTGTCCGACATCAACGCCACCCTGTCGATTGCCTGGGGTGCCAGCTACGTCAACGACTTCATCGACCGTGGCCGGGTGAAGAAGGTCTACCTGCAGGGCGAGCCTTCGGCGCGCATGGGCCCGGATGACCTGAACAAGTGGTACGTGCGCAACGACGCCGGCGAGATGGTGCCGTTCAGCGCCTTCGCCAGTGGCGAGTGGACCTACGGCGCGCCCAAGCTGGCCCGCTACAACGGCGTGCCGGCGGTGGAAATCCTCGGCGAGGCGGCGCCTGGGCACAGTTCGGGTGAGGCCATGGCCGCAGTGGAGGAGATCGCCAAGCAGCTGCCGACCGGTATCGGTTACTCCTGGACCGGGCTGTCCTACGAGGAACGTCTGTCCGGCTCGCAGGCGCCGGCGCTGTATGCGCTGTCGCTGCTGGTGGTGTTCCTCTGCCTGGCGGCGTTGTACGAGAGCTGGTCGATCCCGTTCTCGGTGATGCTGGTGGTGCCGCTGGGCATCATCGGTGCGCTGCTGTTCACCAGCATGCGTGGGCTGAGTAACGACGTGTTCTTCCAGGTCGGCCTGCTCACCACCATCGGCCTGTCGGCGAAGAACGCGATCCTCATCGTCGAGTTCGCCAAGGAGCTGCACGAGCAGGGCAAGAGCCTGTTCGACGCGGCGGTGGAAGCCTGCCGCATGCGTCTGCGCCCGATCATCATGACCTCGCTGGCGTTCATCCTCGGCGTGGTGCCCATGGCCATCTCCAGCGGCGCTGGTTCGGGCAGCCAGCACGCCATCGGTACCGGCGTGATCGGCGGCATGCTCACCGCCACCGTGCTGGCGATCTTCTGGGTGCCCCTGTTCTACGTGCTGGTCTGCGCGCTGTTCCAGGACAAGCGCAGCAAACAAGCCCTTACCAAGGAGGCTGTCGAGTGAGACCGTCCCTGTTGTCCCTCGCGGTCGCCAGCCTGTTGCTCGGCGGCTGCACGATGATTCCCGACTACCTGCGCCCCGCAGCGCCGGTCGAGTCGGCCTGGCCGCAAGGCGAGGCCTACACCGCTAACGACGCCGCGCAGACCGACACGGCGGCGGCCGAGTTGGGCTGGCGCGAGTTCTTCAAGGACCCGGCGCTACAACGCCTGGTCGAGGCGGCGCTGGCCAATAACCGCGACCTGCGCATCGCCGCGCTCAACGTGGATGCCTATCGCGCCCAGCATCGCATCCAGCGTGCCGAGTTGTTCCCCAGCATCTCGGCGGGCGGCGAAGGCACTCGCCAGCGCCTGCCGGCGGATCTGTCCGGCACGGGCGAGCGGGCGACCAGCAGTCAGTACAGCGCCACGGTTGGTACCAGTGCCTGGGAGATCGATTTCTTCGGTCGCCTGCGCAGCCTCAACCAGCAGGCCCTGGAGCAGTACCTGGCCAGCAGTGAAGCGCAGCGCAGCACGCAGATCGCACTGGTGGCCAGCGTGGCCAACGCTTACCTGACCCTGCAGGCCGACCAGGAGTCGCTGCAGCTGACCCGCGATACCCTGGAGACCTACCGCAAGAGCTACGCGCTGACCGAACGCAGCTTCAAGGCAGGCGTGGTCGATGCGCTGTCGCTGAGCCAGGCGCGCACCTCGGTGCAGAGCGCCGAAGCCAGCCTTGCGCAGTACACCCGCCTGGTTGCGCAGGACCGCAATGCCCTGGCCCTGCTGCTCGGTGGCGGCGTGCCGGGCGATCTGCCCGAGGGTGATGTGCTGAAGAGCGATCTGCTGGCCGAAGTGCCGGCGGGGCTACCGGCCGACCTGTTGCAACGTCGCCCCGACCTGCTGCAGGCCGAGCACGCGCTCAAGGCGGCCAACGCCAGTATCGGTGCGGCGCGCGCGGCGTTCTTCCCCAACATCAGCCTGACCGCCAATGCGGGTACCGCCAGCGGCGAGCTGTCCGGTCTGTTCGACGGCGGCTCCGGCACCTGGCTGTTCCAGCCGTCGATCAACCTGCCGATCTTCACCGCCGGCAGCCTCAAGGCCAGCCTCGACTACGCCGAGGTGCAGAAGAACATCCAGGTCGCCACCTATGAGAAAGCGGTGCAGACCGCCTTCCAGGAAGTGGCCGATGGCCTGGCCGCCCGCACCACGTACACCCAGCAGCTGGATGCCCAGCGCGCCCTGGTGGAGACCAGCGAGGAGTATTACCGCCTCGCTGAACGGCGCTTCCGCACCGGCGTGGACAGCTACCTGACCCTGCTCGACGCCCAACGCCAGCTGTTCAGCGCCAAGCAGCAGCTGATCAGCGACCGCCTCAACCAGCTGGCCAGCGAGGTCAACCTGTACAAGGCCCTCGGTGGTGGCTGGAATGAACAGACTCAGGTGGCTGCTGCAGCGGACTGAGTGGTTTGGTGAAACGAAAAAGCCCCGGCATGTCGGGGCTTTTCTCTGTACGGACCAATGTGGGAGCGGCTTCAGCCGCGATTGGCGCAATACGCGGAATCGCGGCTAAAGCGGAGTGCCGCCCGGCCGCTCCCACAAAGCCGTTTGCTGAGCGCTCAGCGGCGCACCAGCAATACCCCGGCTTCCATGTGATGGGTCCAGGGGAACTGATCGAACAGCGCTGTCTTCACCACCGCATGGGTGTCATTGAGTTGGGCGATATTGGCGGCCAGGGTCTCCGGGTTGCAGGAGATGTACAGGATGTTGTCGAAACGGCGGGTCAGTTCGCAGGTGTCCGGGTCCATGCCGGCGCGCGGCGGGTCGACGAACACGCTGCCGAAGTCATAGGACTTCAGGTCGATGCCGGCCAGGCGGCGGAATGGGCGCACTTCGTTGAGCGCTTGGGTCAGCTCCTCGGCAGACAGACGCACCAGCTCGATGTTGTCGATGCCGTTGTCGGCCAGGTTGGCCAGGGCGGCATTCACCGAGGTCTTGCTGATCTCGGTGGCCAGCACCTTGCGCACGCGGGTGGACAGCGGCAGGGTGAAGTTGCCATTGCCGCAGTACAGCTCCAGCAGGTCGTCCTGACGCTCGCCGAGGGCGTCGAAGGCCCACTGCAGCATCTTCTGGCACACCGTGCCGTTGGGCTGGGTGAAGGCACCTTCCGGCTGACGGTAGCGGAAGCTGCGCCCGGCCACGCTCATCTCTTCCTCGACGTAATCGCGGCCGATCACCAGGCGCTGGCCACGCGAGCGACCGACCAGGCTGACGCCCAGGCTGGCGGCGAGCTGCTCGGCTTCGGCCTGCCATTCGGCGTCGAGCGGGCGGTGGTAGCACAGAGTAATCAGGGCATCGCCGCTCAGGGTGGTGAGGAACTCGACCTGGAACAGCTTGAACGACAGCGCGCGGCTACCCTGCCAGGCGGCTTTCAGCTGCGGCATCAGTTCGTTGATGCGCGCGCTGGCGATGGGGAACTGCTCGATCAGGATCGGCGTGTGTTTGTCGCCGGCCTCGAACATCGCGTAGTGGCGCTGCTCCTGCTCGCGCCACAGGCGGAACTCGGCGCGCAGGCGGTAGTGCTCGCGCGGCGAGTCGAACACCTGCGGTTCGGGGGCGGCGAAGGGCGCCAGCAGCTCGCGCAGGCGGGCGACCTTTTCATCCAGCTGGGCGGCGTAGGCCGCCTGATCTCCGATCCTGATCATGCGTTGGCGCCGAAGGCGAACTTGGCGATGAAGATCGCGGCGAGGATCACCAGCGCCGGGTTGAGCTCCTTGAAGCGCCCGGCCAGGGCCTTGATCACTACCCAGGCAATGAAACCGAAGGCGATACCGTTGGCGATGGAGAAAGTTAGCGGCATGGCCAGGGCGGTGATCACCACCGGCGCGGCGACGGTGATGTCGTCCCAGTCGATCTCGGCCAGGCCCGAGGTCATCAGCACGGCTACGAATAGCAGCGCCGGTGCGGTGGCGAACGCAGGGACGGTGCCGGCCAGCGGGGCGAAGAACAGGGCCAGGAGGAACAGCACGGCAACCACGATGGCGGTCAGGCCGGTGCGGCCACCGGCGGCCACGCCTGCGGCGGACTCGATATAGCTGGTGGTCGTGGAGGTGCCGAGCAGCGAGCCACCCATGGCGGCGGTGCTGTCGGCGATCAGGGCGCGGCCCATCTTCGGCAGGTGGCCGTCCTTGCTCATCAAGCCGGCGCGCTTGGCCACGCCGATCAGGGTGCCGGTGTTGTCGAACAGGTCGACGAACAGGAAGGCGAAGATCACGCTGATCATGCCCACATCGAGGGCGCCCTTGAGGTCGAGCTGGAGGAAGGTCGGCGCCAGCGACGGCGGCATCGATACCACGCCACCGAAGGGGGTGACGCCGATGGCGATGGCGATGGCGGTGACGGCGAGGATGCCGATCATCACCGCGCCGGTGACGCGGCGGGCTTCCAGGGCGACGATCAGGAAGAAGCCGAGCACGGCCAGCAGCGGGCCGGGGGAGGTGAGGTCACCGAGGCCGACCAGGGTCGCCGGGTTGTCCACCACCAGGCCGGCTTCCTTGAGCGCGATCAGCGCCAGGAACAGGCCGATGCCGGCGGCGATGGCCGAGCGCAGCGGCAGCGGGATACTGTTGACGATCCACTCGCGGATGCGGAACACCGACAGCAGGAAGAACAGGGTGGCGGAGATGAACACCGCGCCCAGTGCGGTCTGCCAGGTGTAACCCATGTGCAGCACCACGGTGTAGGTAAAGAAGGCGTTGAGGCCCATGCCGGGCGCCAGGGCGATCGGGTAGTTGGCGATCAGGCCCATCACCGCCGAGCCGATGGCCGCGGCCAGGCAGGTGGCGACGAACACCGCACCCTTGTCCATGCCGGTCTCACCGAGGATCGCCGGGTTGACGAAGAGGATGTAGGCCATGGTCAGGAAGGTGGTCAGGCCGGCGAGAATCTCGGTGCGCACGTTGGTGTTGTGCGCCTTGAGTTGGAATAGCTTTTCCAGCATGAGGTCTCTCCTGAGGGCTTTGTCGCCCGTAGAACAGTAGGTCAGCACCGGGTAAACGTGCAGCGAAAGCTCGCGTTTGGCCCGAGTCCGCCCGTAAAAAAGCCGCGGATAATAGCAGCTAGCCGGTATGGCAGCATATTGCTGCTCATATTCGACTGTTGGCGCATTGGTGGCTATTGGGCGTAGACGGATACTGTCGGGGGGCAGCTTAAGCTTTCCTCAAGATATGTAGTGTCTAATTGCCATCATTGTTGCGTAGTCTGAGGAACCATCGTGAAAATCACCATTACGCGGGTCATGTGGGGCAGTGCTTTCTGTGTGATGTTGGCGGCCCTCGGCTTGTCCATCTGGATCTCGACAGAGATCAATGGATTGGAACGTATGGAGCAGCGGCTTGGTCAGCTGAGCGCGGCACGCGAGGGCGCTCAAGAGTTGCGCTATCACCTCGCTCAAATCCAGCAGTTCTATACCGATGCCAGTCTGACCCATGAGCGCGAGCCAGCAGAGGAGGGCGCTCAACATCACCGCGAGGCGACTCAACTGCTGGGAGAGTTGGCGCAGTTAATACCTGCTTACGCTTCTCAGCTAGATGCACTGCTGCCTGCTGTAGATCAACTGAATGAGGTTGGGCAGCGCATGTTCGAGGCATACAGCGGTCAAGGCCAGGAGGGCGGTGATCGAGTCATGGCTGATTTCGATGCGCAGGCCGCAGCGGCTATTGCGCGCTTTGATGCGCTGCAACAGCCATTGCAAGAGGAGTTCACAAGTGTCCAGGGCTATTCCTGGCAATTGCTTCAGGAGCTGCGATTTGTGTCTCTTGCTGCATGGGGGCTGGTGCTGCTGTTGGTGCTGGCTGCACTTTGGGTGATTCACCGCAGGGTGTTGCCGCCCATTCATCGGCTTAGCCGCTCGCTGGAAGGTTTGGCATCGGGCTCCGGGGATTTGACGACTTTAATTCGTCGCGATTCGGCGGATGAAATTGGTGCAGTGGTCGACGCCTTCAACCGCTTTGCTGCGGGACTGCGCGAGCAGATCTCTACGGTGGCGGATGTTGCAGGTACCCTCGGGCACTCCGCCGACCAACTGATTGATGATGCGCAGGCTTCTGAGCGTAGCGCTGATGTATTGCGTGGAGAGATCGAGCAGGTTGCCACGGCGGTCAACCAGATGGCGGTTACTGTGCAGGGTGTGGCCGAGCATGCACACGGCAGTTCGGCGCAAACGGCCGAAGCAGACCGCGAAGTGAAAGGGGCTAACCGAGTTATTGAGGCCACCATTGCGGATATCCGGCGCCTTGCTGATGAGGTTGGTAGCGCGGCCAAGGTGATCGGCGAATTGGAGGCTCATTCGCAGGAAATCGGCGGGGTGCTAGAGGTGATTCGCACTATTGCCGAACAGACCAACCTGCTCGCGTTGAACGCCGCAATCGAAGCAGCCCGCGCCGGCGAGCAGGGGCGTGGCTTTGCTGTCGTAGCCGACGAGGTCAGAACGTTGGCCAGCCGTACCCAGGCTTCAACCGAGGAGATCGACATGATGATTCAACGCCTGCAGAGCACATCGCGCTCGGCGGTAGAAGTCATGAATTCAGGTCAGCGATATGCGGAGCAGGGTGTGCAGCAGGCAGAATCGGCCGGTCGCGCACTAACCAGCATCGGTGACCTGGTGACGTCGGTGTCCCAGAGTAGCGCGCAGATCGCACAGGCTGCGCGTGAACAATCTCAGGTCAGTGACGAAATCAACCAACGAATCGGTAATCTCAGTAGTGAAGCCGGGCGTACGGTGAGCTTGGCAGAAAACACTTTGCAGCGAGGGCGTCACGCCGCCGACAACTCTCGACGTTTGCGGGGTATCGTGGGGCAGTTCCGTTATTGAACCTGTGAGAAGCAGATATGACCCATCGTGCCCTGATTGCCGTCGCCGACGGCGTGGAAGACATCGAAACCGTGACCCTGATCGACGTGCTGCGCCGCGCCGAGGTCGAGGTGGTGATCGCCAGCGTGGAGAACCGCCGCATGTTCACTGCCGCCCGTGGCACCCGGCTGACCGCCGACGCCATGCTGGTCGATGTGCTGGCCCAGGACTTCGACCTGATCGTGCTGCCCGGCGGCATGCCTGGTGCCCAGCACCTGGCCGACCATCAGCCACTGGCGGAAAAAATGCGCGAGCAGGCCGCCGCCGGCAAGCTGTTCGCCGCCATCTGCGCCGCCCCGGCGCTGGCCCTGCAAGGCTACGGCGTGCTCAGGCAGCGCCGCATGACCTGTTACCCGGCGTTCAGCGATCGCCTGTCCGGCTGCACCTTCGTCGATCAGCCGGTGGTGGTGGATGGCAACTGCATTACCAGCCAGGGCCCGGCCACGGCGCTGGAGTTCGCCCTGACCCTGGTCGAGCAGCTGGCCGGCAAGGCCGCGCGCAAGGCGGTGGCCGAAGCCATGCTGGTGCCGGCGTGAAGGCAGCGCTGGCGGCGGTCTTGCTGGCGCTGCTGACAGGCTGCGCCAGCGACGCGCGTATGCCGGGCGAGCATCGACTGGCCATTCAGCCCGCCCGCACCGCCAGTGCCGAGGGCTGGCTGGGCATGACCGACCGTCACAGCGGCGCCTATCTGTGGGTCTCGCCGCAGGCGTTCCTCACCGAGGCGGATGTCGCGCAGGCCGAGCTGGCCATGACCCCGGAGCAGCAACCGGCGATTGTGCTGACGCTCACCGCGGCAGGACGCGCGACCCTGGCCGAGCTGACCCGGCGTGGAATCAACCAGCCGCTGGCGGTGCTGGTCGACGGCGAGTTGCGTCTGGCTCCGATCATCCGCGAGCCGGTGCTGGACGGCCGGGTGGCCCTGACCGGTTTCGACTCGCTCGACGAAGCAGAGGCGCTGGTGCGCGACTGGAGTCGTTGAGGCGCGTCGGTGCACCGAGAAGGGCAGAGGTTGCAAGGCGGCCCTCAGGCTTAAAATTTTGTATACATTATTTATTTAATCTGTGTTCATAGAGTGATTTCCTGACTAGAATGTCAGCTTTTCGTCCGGCGAGCTCTCGTCGGGACGCCTACGCTGTCATTCAGCGCCTCAGCTTCGCTTCAAGGGAAATCACATGCTCAACAGTGATCTGTCTCGCCGCGCCTTCCTGCAGCGCAGCGTCATCGCCGGCATCGGAATCACCCTCGCACCACTGGGCAGTCGTGCCTTCGCGGCATTGTTCGAGGAGCGGGTCACCGCCAATCCCAAGCCCTGGTACGGCAACGCCGCCCAGGCCAAGGGCCGCATCGACGGCACGTCCAAGGCCTGTGGCGACAAGGTGTTCGCCCGCGATATCCGCGCCAAGGACATGCCCGGCTGGCCGCAGCAGCAGGGCCATGCGCTGTTGCTCAAGACCACGCGTGTGGACCATCTCTATGCGGGTATCGATCTGTCGATGCTGGACGGCGACCTGCAGCCGGATCGCGTGGTGACCGCCGAGGACCTGGCCCGCGATGGCATCGCCTGGCCCGAGTCGCACGGTCCCGACCCGCTGTTGCCGGCCGGCAAGGTGCCGATGTTCATCGGCCACCCGGTGGCGCTGCTGATCTGGAGCGACTTCGAGCGCTATCGCCAGGCCAAGAACCGTCTCAAGTTCAATGACAAGGTGGTCCGCTACGGGGCCAAGACCGAGCCCTACACCACCGACCCCTACGGCAGTTTCCGCTTCGTGCGCGTGGCCGATCAGGATCCCTTCGCCCCGGACCTGTTCTCCAGCCTCAAGGACGGCATGCTCTTCCCGATGATCCGCGAGCGCCGGCCGACCTGGCCGCAGGGCGCCAAACTCGGTGGTGACCTGACCCAGGAAGGCCTGTACTACGCCGAGCGCATGCAGCAGCAACTGCAGAGCCCGCCCGAGGATTGGCTGGTGTTCGACGAGCGCTACACCACCCAGTCGATCGAGCCGGCGGCGCTGGAGGCCGATAACGGCAACGGCTGGTTCGATGCGGCAACCGGCACCTTGCATTTCGTGGTCGCCACCCAGTGCCCGTTCGAGGTCGCCGAGCAGTGCGCGCATATGCTGGCGCCCTCGCGCTTCGGCGTTAAGCAGCTGAACATGCACCCCGGCTACACCGTCGGCTATGGCTCCAAGGACAACAACATCTTCGTGTTCTATGCCGCCCTGGCCGCGATCTATGGCGACGGCGTGCCGGTGCGCCTGGCCAACGACCGCTACGAGCAGTTCCAGAGCGGGCTCAAGCGCCACCCGTTCGACATGCACTACCAGCTGGCTGTCGATCGGCAGAGCCAGCAGTTCCGCATCTTCCGCGCGCACATGGACGCCAACGGCGGCGGGCGGATCAACTACAGCGCTTCGGTGGCGGCGGTCGGCGCCACCGCCGCGCAGTCGATCTATTACCTGCCGCAGAGCGACCTGGCCGCCACCGCCTACCACTCGGCCAGCGTCGAGGCCGGCTCCATGCGTGGCTACGGCACCCTGCAGACCATGGCCGCCACCGAGATGATGGTGGACGAAGTGGCCGAACGCCTGGGTGTCGACGCCATCGCCCTGCGCCTGAAGAACGTCATGCAGTCCGGCATGAAGAACACTCAGGGAGCGATTCCGGCCGGAGCCCTGCGCCTCGACGAGATCCTGCACAAGGCCGCCGAGCACCCGCTGTGGAAGGAGCGGGCCGCGCGCAAGGCGCGCTTCGACGCGGAGGACCCGGATCACCTCTATGGTGTCGGCTTCGCCATCTGCCAGAAGGACTTCGGCACCGGCGCCGAAGCGCCCATGGCCAGCCTCGAATTCGACGCCGAAGGGCGGATTTCCCTGCGCCAGATCGCCATCGACATGGGTACCGGCATGGCCACCTCGCAGGCATTGCTGGTGGCCGACTGGCTCGGCGTGCCGGCCGACGAGATCAAGACCGGCGTCACCGAGTGGGCGGAGCTGGCGCTGACCACCAGCGGCAACCCCTACATCGTCAGCCAGGCCGAGCAGGACGCCGCGCTGCGCGACCCGCGCTGGGTGGCGCGCATCGCCTCGCCATCCTCGGCCACCAACTCGGCCTACTACAGCGGCCATGCCACCCGCGAGGCCGGGCGCCTGCTGTTCAACCACGGCCTGTGGCCGGCGGCGCTGCACCTGTGGAGCCAGGGCGTCCAGGGCGGGCTGGCCAACCCCTATGTGGTGCGCCGCGAGAACGCCCACTGGGTCGAGGGCAAGCTCACCGCCGACGGCCTGCCGCCGATTGCCTTCGCCGTGCTGGCGAAGAAGGCCCACGAGCTGGGCCTGGTCACCGGGGTCAGCGTGCATGGCTTCAACCGCTGGAGCTGGGCCGAGGCCGAGTTCGACATCGACGGCAGCCGCGAGCGTGTGCCGCTCGATGGCCTGGCGGTGAAGTACGGCGTCGGTGCCGACGCGGCGAAGCAGGCGCGCATGAGCAGCCACGGCTTCCACCTGCTCGACCGGGTCAGCGTGAAATACCCGGACACCCAGCTGAACAACGCCATGGTCACCTACTACAGCCCGGTGGCCACCCTGGTCGAGGTCAAGGTCAACAAGGGCAGCGGCGAGGCGCGGGTACTCAATCACCACTCCTGGCTTGAGTGCGGCCGCACCATCGTCCCCGAACTGGTGCTTGGGCAGCTCGAAGGCGGCATCGCCATGGGTATCGGCCACGCCCTGCTGGAGGAGCTGCCGCTGTATGAGGGCGGCCCGGGTGAGGGCACCTGGAACTTCAACCGCTACGTGCTACCGCGCGCCAAGGACGTCGCGGTGTGGGCGCAGACTGCCGAGATCCTGCCGCCGCTGTCGCCGAGCGACCCACCCAAGGGCATTGCCGAAGTGACGATGATCCCCGTGGTCGGCGCCGTGGTGAACGCCGTGGCTCACGCCACCGGCAAGCGCCTGCGCGACCTGCCCCTGACTCCGGCCCGCATCAAGGAGGCCCTGCATGGCTAAGCACCTAATGAGCCTGATCCTCAACGGTCAGGCGGTCGGCCCCATCGAGGTCGCCGACGACCTGATGATGATCGACTTTCTCCACGAGTACATGAACCTGACCGGCTCACGCCTGGGCTGCGGTCAGGGCATCTGCCATGCTTGTGTGGCGATCCTCGACCATGCCGATGGCACCAGCGAGGAGATCCGCACCTGCATCACCGGCGCGCACTTCTTCAATGGCAAGCGCGTGCGTACCGTGGAAAGCCACGCCAAGCGCGATGACGCCGGCGCGGTGGTGGAGCTGAACCCGGTGCAGCAGGCCTTCGTCGACCAGTTCGCCTTCCAGTGCAGCTACTGCACCCCCGGCTACGTCAACGCCGCCACCGTGCTGGTGGAGAAGCTGCAGCGCCAGCCGGTACGGCGCAGCGAGCTGGAGCAGGAGATCGAGTCGGCGCTGGGCAAGCACATCTGCCGCTGTACCGGCTATGTGCGCTACTACAAGGCTGCCCGAGACGTGGTCGAAACCCTCGGACTGGTCAAGGAAGGTTGAGCCCATGCGCATCCTGCTGATGGCGGCCCTGGCGCTGCCGCTCCTGGCCCAGGCGGCCGACGAGCAACTGATCGAGCGTGGCCGCTACCTGGCGCATGCCGCCGATTGCGTGGCCTGCCACACCGCCGAAGGTGGCGCCGCCTATGCCGGCGGCCTGCCGCTGGCCTCGCCCTACGGCATCATCTACGGCACCAACATCACCCCGGACAAGACCCACGGTATCGGCCACTACAGTGCCGACGACCTGTACCGGGTGCTGACCGAGGGCGAGCGTCCCGACGGGGTGAAGCTGTATCCGGCGATGCCCTATACCTCCTATCACCTGATCCGCCGCGAAGACTCCGACGCCATCTACGCCTACCTGATGAGCCTGGCGCCGGTGGCCAAGCCCAATCCGCAGACCGAGCTGGCGTTTCCCTACAACCTGCGCTTCAGCCTGAGTTTCTGGAACCTGTTGTACAAGAACCGCGTGCAGCTGCAGTCGACCGAAGGCCGCAGCGAGGCCTGGCAGCGTGGCCAGTACCTGGTCGAGGTGCTCGGCCACTGCGGCGAGTGCCACACGCCGCGCAACTCGCTGGGGGCGCTGGAGCAGGAGCAGCGCCTGCAGGGCGGCGTGCTCGGCGGCTACCAGGCGCCCAGCCTGCTGGCTGAGGACCTGGCCGCGCGCGGTTGGAACACCGATGACCTGGCGCGCTTCCTCCAGCACGGCATCAGTGCCCAGGGCTCGATGTTCAACGAGATGTTCCCGGTACTGCACCACAGCACCCAGTACCTGCCCGAAGACGACCACCAGGCCATGGCCACCTACCTGCTCGGTGATCAGCCGCCTGCGCCGCGACAGATCGAGGAGCGGGCGCTAGATCAGCTCAGCGCGAGCGCCCAGCAAGGCCGCCAGCACTACCTGAACGTCTGCGCCGGCTGCCATGGTGCGCAAGGCGAGGGCGTGCCACACGTGGCAGTGGCGATGAACGGCAATACCACGCTGCGTCTGCAGGAACCGCGCAACCTGCTGCGGGTGATCGACGATGGCATCCGCGAGCAGCAGTTCACCGGTTTCGAGCGTATGCAGCCGATGCCGGGCTTCCATGCCGCGCTCGACGACGCCGAGCTGACCGACCTGCTCAACTACCTGCGTCAGACCTGGGGTGGCCTTGATGGCGACCTGAGCCCTGCTGCCGTCAGTACGCTGCGCGGCGAGACGGGGCACTGATGCAACAGCTCGACCAACAGGTTGTCGCCCGCGCCCTGCAATGGGCGGCAGCCGGCGAACGGGTATGGCTGTGCACGGTGCTGGCCACCTACGGCTCGGCGCCGCGCTCGCCCGGGGCTTTGTTGGCGGCCAACGGTGCCGGTCAGTGGGTCGGCTCGCTGTCTGGCGGTTGCGTCGAAGAGGCCTTTCTCGAACGCCTGGCCGCCGGCGCCTTCGCTGCCCCCGCCAGTCTGGTGCGCTATGGCGATGGCGGCGAGGCCAGTGGCGACATTCGTCTGCCCTGTGGCGGTGTGCTGGACGTGCTGGTGGAGAACCTCGCGCCGGACTGCGACAACCAGGCCTATCTGCGCGAGATGGCCAGTGCCCTGGACGGTCAGCGCCGGCTGCTGCGCGAGATCTCGCTGAGCGGCGCACCGCGCCGGCTGCGTGATGATCATGCGCAGGGGCCGCGCATCGAGCGCCAGGGGCAGAGCTTGCGGATCCGCATGGGGGCCGCCCAGCGCCTGTTGCTGGCCGGCTACTCCAGCGTCGCCCAGTGTTGTGCCGAGTTTGCCCTGGCGCTGGGTTTCGAGGTGCTGCTGTGCGACCCGCGCGACGAGGTACTTGAAGGCGTCGAGCTGCCCGGCGTGGACGTACGCCGCGAGCTGCCCTCCGAAGTGATTCGTGCCGGCGTTTGTCACGCCGACACGGCCGTGGTGGCCTTGACTCACGACCCGCGTATCGACGATCTGGCGATGATCGAGGCGGTGCGTACGGATGCCTTCTATATCGGCGTGATGGGGTCCCGGGTCACCAGCGCCAAGCGTATGGAGCGCCTGCATCGGGTTGGTGGGCTGGATGACGCGCAGCTGGCGCGGATCACGGCGCCGATCGGTCTCAACCTGGGCAGTCGCACCCCGGCGGAAATTGCCCTGGCGGTGCTGGCCGACATCCTGCGGGTGCGCAACGGCATCCCCCGCGAGCACCTGTGACGGTTGTCGCCCTAATGCTGGCCGCCGGCGCCAGTCTTCGCTTCGGCAGCGACAAGCGCGTGGCGCGCCTGGCCGATGGCCGTGGCCTGCTGGCCGCCAGCGTGGCGCGGGCGCAGGCGCAGTTCGGCGAGGTCTGGCTGGTGCTGCGCGAGGAGGATGACCCGCAGGCGTTCGACCTGCCTCCCGGTGTGCATGTGTTGCACTGTGCCGAGTCTGCCGCGGGCATGGGGCACAGCCTGGCGGCTGGCATGCGGGCCTTGCGCGAGGTGCCCGGCGAGGCCGTGGCGGTCTTGCTCGGCGATATGCCCTGGGTGGCGCCGGCCAGCCTGCAGGCCCTGCGTGCGGAGGCCGCAGCCGAGCGCATCGTGTTTCCGCTGTACCGTGGCGAACGTGGCCATCCGGTGCTGTTCGGGCGGCAGTTCTGGAGCGAGCTGGAGTCGCTGCAGGGCGACCAGGGCGCGCGCGCAGTGCTGGCCGCGCATCCACAGGCCTGTATTGGCGTGGCGCTGGACGACCCCGGCGTGCTGCGCGATGTCGACGAGCCCGCGGCGCTCATCGAGCAGTCCTAGAGGCAGCACTCGCGGCTATCCAGTGCCTCCAGCAGGCGGCAGTGCTCGGCGTGTTCGCTGTGACAGTCGGCCAGCTTGCCCAGCTCGGCGCGCATGTTCTGCAGGTCACGGATGCGCGCATCTATGCTGTCCAGGTGCTCGCGCACCATCTGGTCGGCACTGGCACAGGGTTGTTCGGGGTGAGCGGCGAGCTCCAGCAGGTTGCGGATTTCCTCCAGGCTGAAGCCCAGCTCGCGGCCGCGTCGGATAAAGCGCAGCCGCCGGACGTCCTGCTCCTGGTAATGGCGATAGCCGGACGGACTGCGCTGTGGCTCGGGCAGCAGGCCGCTGCGCTCGTAGAAGCGCACGGTCTCGAGGTTGACGCCGCTCTCGCGGGCGAGCAGGCCGATGGTGATGGGTTTGCTCATGTTGACTCCGTAGTTGCTACAGGGTTTAGCCTAGTCTGCACCTGAACCAAGGAGATGCCAAATGGGTGCTCACTGCTGCAACCACGACAACGGACCCGCACAGAACGACGGGCGTTACCGGCGCATCCTGTGGATCGCGCTGCTGGTCAACCTGGCAATGTTCGCCGTGGAGATCGGTGCCGGCCTCAAGGCGGGCTCGGTCTCGCTGCTGGCCGACTCGCTGGATTTTCTCGGCGACTCCGCCAACTACGCGATCAGCCTCTGGGTGCTGGGCATGAGCCTGGCCCTGCGGGCGCGTGCGGCGCAGTTCAAGGCGGCGAGCATGCTGTTGTTCGGCCTCGGCGTGCTGGGCGCGGCGCTGTGGCACTGGTGGCAGGGCGAAGTACCGAGTGCGCCGACCATGGGCGTAGTGGGTACGCTGGCGCTCCTGGCCAACCTAGGCGTGGCGGTACTGCTGTATGCCTACCGCGAGGGTGACAGCAACATGCGCAGCGTCTGGCTCTGTACCCGCAACGACGCCCTCGGCAACCTCGCCGTGCTGGCCGCCGCGCTGGGCGTGTTCGGTACGGGCAGCGCCTGGCCGGACCTGATTGTCGCCGGCATCATGGCTGCCCTGGCGATCAGCTCGGCGGTGCAGGTGCTGCGTCACGCCGATGGCGAGCTGAAGAGCGAGCACGGCCATGCGCACTGAGCTGGCAGTGGCCCTGGACCAGGCCTTCGCCGAGGCCGAGGCGGCGCTGCAGCGTGGCGATGCGCCGGGGGCGTTGGTCTGGTTGGAGCGTGCGCATATCCTCGGTCAGCGTCTGCCGCTGCGCCATGCGCGCTCGCACTGGTTGATGCTGCGCGCCGGCTGGATGGCCGGCGACTGGCGTGAGGTGGCCGGGCAGGTGCCGCGAATCCTCGCCGCGCTGCTGTTCTCGCGCCTCTGGGTGCCGCTGGGCAACAGCGGGCGGGCGCGGGTCAGCGCGTTCCGCCCGATGCCGATCAGCGAGGAGCTGCGGCGCCTGCTGGGCTGAGTGGCGTGTGCAATGCCCGCAGCCGAGTACCCAGATGGCTCCCCGGCAGCGCCTCGATGAAGTCGCGCAGGCGCAGCGGGTAATCGGGCGCCACCGCGCTGCTGACGCTGCGTCGCTGCAGCAGGGCCTGGCGCCAGGCGTGCAGGCGAACCAGTCGCGCCGGCAGGCGAGACTCCACCAGCAGGTCGAAGACCTCCCAGTAGCGCAGCACCGAGGCGAACAGAGCATCGACCAGGTGGAAGGTGTTACCGCTGAAGAAGGGCCCTTCGCCGAGCGCCTGCTCCAGGGTTTCGAGGCGCTGCTGCACGCGCTGCCAGGCCTCGTCGAAGCCTTCCGGAGTGGCCCGGTAGAGCACGGCGATATCGCTCAGCAGGGTGGAGGCGAACTCCATCCAGGCGCGGTGCTGGGCCCGCTGCAACGGCTGCTGCGGGTGCAGCTTCGGCTCGGCGATTTCTTCCAGATACTCGACGATGGGCGCGGACTCGAACAGCGTCTGCCCGTCGATCTGCAGCAGAGGCACCTTGCCCAGCGGCGACAGGCGCAGGAACCAGTCCGGCTTGTTGGCGAGGTCGATGTCGCTACGGGTGAAGGCGATGCCCTTTTCCGCCATGACGATGGCGGCCCGTTGCACGTAGGGGCAGAGTGGGTGGCTGACCAGCTGCGCAGTGATCATGGCGGCGCTCACCGATGCAGGGCCAGGCGACCGTCGCCCAGCAGGACATGCGCCAGCGAGGCGCCGGCCAGAAACAGCGGATATTCCCAACCGCCACCGGCATTGCTGAACACCCAGCCGTTGGCTGCATGCACCCAGACTGCCCCGAACAGGATCGGCAACAGGACGAGGGACACCCAGCGGCCATGCAGGCCCAGCAGGATCAGTAGCCCGCCCAGCGTCTCGGCCAGGATCAGGGGCCAGGCCAGGGCTCCGGGGAGGCCGGTCTCCTCTAGCCAGGCGCTCAGGCCGGGTGCGCCGTAGGTCAGCAGTTTGAGCAGCAGCCCGTGGCTGAGCCACATGCCTGCCAGGCCTGCGCGCAGGAGCAACAGGCCGAGGTCGGGGCGAGCGGAGAGGGTGAGCGTGGTCATGGCGACTCCCGAGAGGGTGGTGGGTGGCCAGTCTGCGCTTTGCATGGATGCCTGAAAATTTGCAATATCCGCATTTCCTTTATGCGGAAATGCAAAGATGGACTGGAGTGATCTGCAGTTTTTCCTGGCGGTTGCCCGGCATGGCTCGCTCAGCGCCGCCGCCCGTCACCTCGGGGTCAACCACAGCACCGTGCTGCGTCGGCTGCAGCACTTCGAACAGGGGCTGGGCGTCGCCGTATTTCAACGGCAGTCCGGGGGCTATGTGCTGACCCCGGCCGGGGACGAGCTGGTGGCACGGCTGGGCGGCCTGGACGAGCAGATCGGTAGCGCCGAGCGCCAGGTGCGCGGGTTGGAACAGCAGATTCGCGGCAGCATCCGCCTGACTTCCACCGACACCCTGTTCGCTAGCCTGCTCACGCCGCTGCTAGCCGAGTTCCAGCGTCTGCACCCGGCTGTCAGCCTGCAGCTGGTCAGCCGCAACGACTTCCTGCGTCTGACGCCCCGGGAGGCGGATATGGCGGTGCGTGGTACCCATCAGCCGCCCGAACATTTGCTGGGGCGCAGTGCCGGGCGCATGCAGACTGCGCTCTACGGCTCGCGCGAGTACCTGGCCCGCATGGGCGAACGGCCCTTGAGAGAACACCTGTGGGTCGGCCTCGACGAGTCGCTGGCGCACCTGAAACAGGCGGCCTGGATGGCCGAGCAGGTACCCGTCGAGCGGATAGTGACGCGCAGCGACAGTCTGGTCGGCATGCTGCAGTGTGTGCGCCAGGGCATGGGCTTGGGGCTGCTGCTCTGTCCGCTGGCCGAGGGCTGCGCGGAGCTGGTTCGGCTGGAGGAGCCCAGGCCCGAGCTGGATACGCCGATCTGGATTCTCACCCACCCGGATTTGCGGCGGGTGGGGCGCATCCGCGCCCTGTCCGACTTCCTCTATGAGCGCCTGCGCGAGGACCCGCGCCTGGCCCACTAGGCCAGGCCCATGCCCCACTTGATGGCGTAGGCGAGGATGCCCACCGCCAGCACGCCACCCAGCCACAGGGCGGCGAACCAGGCCAGGCGCTGGGCCAGCGGTGGCTTGTGCTCGTTCATCAGTGGTAACCCTCGCCGACCTTCACCTTGCCGCGGAACACGTAATAGCTGTAGGCGGTGTAGATGAGGATGATCGGCACCATGATCACCACCCCGACCAGGGCGAAGGCCTGGCTGCTGTGCGGTGCCGAGGCCTCCCAGATACTCACCGACGGCGGGATGATGTTCGGCCACAGGCTGATGGCCAGGCCGGTGTAGGCCAGGGCGATCAGCGCCAGGGTCAGCACGAAGGGCTGCCAGTCGATCTTCAGGTGCACGGCGCGGACGATACCGAGCACGGTCACCGCCACCAGCGTCGGCACCGGCATGAAGTAGAACAGGTTGGGCAGGGTGAACCAGCGCTCGGCGATGGCCGCGTGGCTCAGCGGCGTCCAGATGCTCACCGCGCTGATGAACAGCAGCAGCAGGCAGGTCAGCGGCAGCATCAGGCGGTACATCTTGCGGCGCAGCTCGCCCTCGGTTTTCAGCAGCAGCCAGGCGCAGCCGAGCATGGCATAGCCGACGACCAGGCCGGCTCCGCAGAACAGCGGGAAGGGCGCCAGCCAGTCGAAGGCGCCCCCGGCGAACTGGCGGTTTTCCACTTTGATGCCTTCGATGAAGGCCCCCAGCACCACGCCCTGGGCAAAGGTGGCGAGCACCGAGCCGCCGATGAAGGCGGCGTCCCAGACGTAGCGGGTGCGTTTGGCCTTGAAGCGGAACTCGAAGGCCACGCCGCGGAAGATCAGCGCGATCAGCATGATCACCAGTGGCAGGTACAGCGCGCTGAGCACCACCGAGTAGGCCAGCGGGAAGGCGGCGAACAGCCCGGCGCCGCCCAGTACCAGCCAGGTCTCGTTACCGTCCCAGATCGGCGCGACGGTGTTCATCATGGCGTCGCGTTCGTCCTTGTCGCGGAAGAAGGGGTAGAGGATGCCGATGCCCAGATCGAAGCCATCCATCACCACGTACATGAAGATGCCGAACGCGATCACCCCGGCCCAGATCAGTGGCAGGTCGATGCTCATGGGCGTTGCTCCTGTTCGTCTTCGACACTTTCGGCGGAGGCCGACAGCGGGCGCGCCGGGGTGCGGCTGTGGCCGGGACCGCCCTGCTCGGCGAGTTCGGCGCTGATCAGGCCGAGTACCGGGCCCTTGCGCATCATGCGCAGCAGGTAGGTGATGCCGACGCCGAACACGGCGAAGTAGACCACCACGAAGATCGCCAGCGAGGTGCCCATCTGCCCGGCGCTGTGGTTGGACACGGCATCCGAGGTGCGCAGCAGGCCGTACACCACCCAGGGCTGGCGACCGACTTCGGTGGTCACCCAGCCGGCCAGCAGGGCGATGATCCCGCTCGGCCCCATCAGCAGCATCAGGCGCTGGAAGCCCTTGGCCTCGTAGACCTTGCCGCCGCGGCGCAGCCACAGACCGAGTACGCCACAGAGGATCATCAGCAGCCCCAGGCCGACCATCACGCGGAAACTCCAGAACACGATCAGCGCGTTGGGCCGATCCTCTGGTGCCCACTCCTTGAGCCCCTTGATCTCGCCGTCGAGGTCATGGGTGAGGATCAGGCTGGCCAGGCGCGGTATGCCGATGGCGTATTTGGTCGTTTCCGCCTGCATGTCGGGAATGCCGAACAGCAGCAGCGGCACGCCTTTCTCGGTGTCCCAGTGGCCTTCCATCGCCGCCACCTTGGCCGGCTGGTATTCGAGGGTGTTGAGGCCGTGGGCATCGCCGATGAAGGCCTGGATCGGCGCCACCAGCAGTGCCATCCACAGGGCCATGGAGAACATCATGCGGGTGGCCTCGTCACGCTTGCCCTTGAGCAGGTGCCAGGCGGCGGTGCCGCCGACCACGAAGGCGGTGCTGAGGAAGGCCGCCACCGCCATGTGTGCCAGGCGGTAGGGGAAGGACGGGTTGAACACGATGTCCCACCAGGACTCCGGGGTGAACACTCCGTCGACCAGGCTGAAGCCTTGCGGAGTGTGCATCCAGCTGTTGGAAGAGAGAATCCAGAAGGTCGAGATCAGCGTGCCGATGGCCACCATCAGGGTGGCGAAGAAGTGCAGGCCGCGGCCGACCTTGTTCAGGCCGAACAGCATGATCCCCAGGAAGCCGGCCTCGAGGAAGAAGGCGGTCAGCACCTCGTAGGTCAGCAGCGGCCCCATGATGCTGCCGGCCGCCGTGGACAGCTGGCTCCAGTTGGTGCCGAACTGGTAGCTCATCACCACCCCGGAGACCACGCCCATGCCGAAGGTCACGGCGAAGATCTGCAGCCAGAAGCGGTACAGGTCGTAGTAGACCTCGCGCTTGGTCTTCAGCCACAGGCCTTCGAGCACGGCCAGGTAACTGGCCAGGCCGATGCTGATGGCCGGGAAGATGATGTGGAATGAGACGGTGAAGGCGAACTGCAGGCGCGCCAGTTCCAATGCGTCGAGGCCGAACATGGATGCTCGCTCCATAAATTGATCTGGATCAATCATCCGCCACCTTAGACCACGGGCGTAGCCGGCGGATTGTCGCATTGGGCAAATTGCCGCAGTGTCTCCGCGCTGGGCGGTGCAGGGCTACATCCTGTCCGCAGGGCGACCTCCGGCCATCGGGTTACTTGCTGGCCTTGAGCACCACGAACTTGGGGTTGGCGGCGATCTGCTCCACGCCGCGGAACAGTCGCGCCAGCTTGGCGTGGTAGCCAAGGTGGCGGTTACCGACTATCCACAGCTCACCGCCGGTGACCAGCGCGGCGCGGGCCTGCTGGAACATGCGCCAGGCGAGGAAGTCGCCGACCACCTGCTGCTGGTGGAAGGGCGGGTTGCACAGCACCAGGTCCAGCGAGTCCGGCTCCTGGCCGGCCAGGCCATCGGCGGCGCGGAAGATCGCCGGGCGCGCGCCAAGTGCCGCGTGCCAGTTTTCCTCGGCCGACTGCACGGCCATGTAGGACTCGTCGACCAGGGTCAGCTCGGCCTCGGGGTTGCCCAGGGCGAAGGCGATGGCCAGCACGCCATTGCCGCAGCCGAGGTCGGCCACGCGTTGCGGCGCCAGGCTTTTCGGTAGATGCGGGAGGAAGGCGCGGGTGCCGATATCCAGGCCCTCGCGGCAGAACACGTTGGCGTGGTTGCGCAGTTCGATGGACGGTTTATCCAGCCGATAACGCGTGGGGTAGGGTGACACGGGCGCCGGCTTGCTCGTGGGCGTGGCCGTGAGCAGGCGCGCCTTCTTCACCGCCAGCGAGGCCTGCAGCGGGCCGATGTACTGTTCCAGCAGCTCGCCAGCGGCGCGGGGCAGGTGCTTGATCATGGCGCCGGCGATCACCTGGGCACCCGGCGCCAACTGGCCGTGCAGGCGGATCAGCTGTTCTTCCAGCAGGGCCAGGGTCTTGGGTACGCGGATCAGCACCAGGTCGAAGGGACCTTCCACGCTTTCACTGGCCGGGATGAAACCCACGCTGTCTGCGGCCAGGCTGTTGCGCACCAGGTTTTTCTGCAGCGCCAGATGTCCCAGGTGCGAGTCGCCACTGCTGGTCACCCGGCAATGCGCCGCCAGCGAGCAGGCCAGGGCACCGAAACCGTCGTTGAGCAGCAGCACCCGGCTACCCGGCTGCAGGCCCAGTTCGTGGGTGCGTGCGAGCAGGTACTCGTCGGCGGCGTCGAAGGCCTGCAGCGGCTCGTTGGCCATCTCGGGCTGGCGGATCAGGTCGAGCTGGGCGAAGGGCGTGTCGAGAATAGGCATGGAAACCGTCGGTGTTTGTGGGCGGCGCTTTGCGCGAGACTGCAACAGCTGGGCATTTGTGTGGGAGCGGCTGGGCGGCAATCCGCTTTAGCCGCGATGAAAGCCCTATGGCAGCTTCGCGGCTAAAGCCGCTCCCACTTGAGCGTTCTGGTCAGCAGTGGTTATGAGCAAGGGGGAAAGTATGACCGCCAGCGAAGAGAAGTTCACCCGCCAGCGCCTTAGCGAGGTCCGCGTCTGGTCGCCGACCCTGTTCAGCCTGCGCTGTTCGCGCGACCCCGGCTTTCGCTTCCGTGCCGGGCAGTTCGTCCGCCTGGGGGTGCGCAAGGCCGATGGCAAGGTGGTCTGGCGTGCCTATTCGCTGGTGTCGGCACCGCACGATGACTATCTGGAGTTCTTCTCCATTGTCGTGCCAGGCGGTGAATTTACCTCCGAACTCAGTCGCCTCAAGGCTGGCGATGAGCTGCTGGTGGAAAAGATGGTGACCGGGTTTCTCACTCTCGATCGTTTCCCCGATGGTCGTGATCTGTGGCTGATTGGCACCGGCACCGGGTTGGCGCCGTTCCTGTCGATCCTGCAGGATCTGGAGGCCTGGCAGCGTTTCGAGCGCATCGTGCTGGTGTACAGCGCCCGCGACCGTGGCGAGCTGGCCTACCAGGACCTGATTGCCGAGCTGCCGCAGCGTGAGTGGCTGGAAGGCGCCGGGGACAAGTTGACCTATGTGCCCGTGGTGACCCGCGAGCAGGTGCCCGGCGCGCTCAACGCACGGGTTACCACGCTGATCGCCAGCGGCGAGCTGGAGCACGCCGCCGGCCTGGCACTGAGCCCGCAGCATTCGCGGGTGATGCTCTGCGGCAATCCGCAGATGATCGAGGACACCCGCGCCGTGCTGAAAGCCCGCGACATGCAGCTGTCGCTCAGTCGCCGGCCCGGTGCGGTGGCGGTGGAGAACTACTGGTAGGTTGATTGAGGGGCGTGGGAGCGGCTTTAGCCGCGAACAGACATCGCGCAGACCCCTGAATGACAACGGCGCCCTTGGGCGCCGTTACCTTTTACTGCTTCTGTTGCGACTTGAGCAGGTCGCGAATCTCGCTGAGCAGTTCCTGATCCTTGGTCGGTGCAGGCGGTGCGGCCGGCGCAGCTTCTTCCTCGCGCTTGAGGCGGTTGATCACCTTGATCCCCATGAAGATGGCGAAGGCGACGATGAGGAAGTCGAGCAGGGTCTGCAGGAACTTGCCGTAGCTCAGCATCACTGCGGGAATGTCGCCCTCGGCGGCCTTGAGGGTGATGGCCAGGTCGGAGAAGTCGACCCCGCCGATCAGCAGGCCGATCGGTGGCATGACCACGTCGCCGACGAAAGAACTGACGATCTTGCCGAACGCGGCGCCGATGATGATACCGACGGCCATGTCGACCACGTTGCCCTTGACTGCGAAGGCTTTGAATTCGCTGAGGATGCTCATGTTTCACTCCCTGGTTTCTGGTTATGCGCTGCAGTGTAAACCAGCCAGGGAGGCCTGCCACGGTCGGCTTCAGCCACCGGCGCCGTTGGCTTTGCTCAGGCGTTCGGCGATCTGGTCCTTGAGTATCACCCGCTCATTCTTCAGGGCTTGCAGGGCCAGGTCATCGAGAGACTGGCGGCCGTCCTCCACTTCGTAGATGCGTTTATCCAGCGTTTCGTAGTGCAGGGCCATTTGCGCGAAGTGCGGGTCACTGGCATGCAGGGCCTGCATCTGTTGGCGGAACTCGGGAAACTCACGGACGAGGGGATGATGTTCGAGCGGCATGGTGGGGACTCCCGATAGTACTGGCTTGTTTCAGCCTAGCTCAGTGCTTGGTGTCGGCGTTGCTCAGGTGGCGGACGGTCGTACTGGCTTGATCCCGATCAATGAGGCCGATGCGGCGGAGGGCTAGGGTGAGCGCATGCCCATTCAGGAGTAGTGCCATGCATGTCGATCATCATCCCCTCGTCCGCGACTTCCCGGAATTGCGTGCCCAGCTGCAGCAGTTGCGCCAGGGCGACGAGCACTTCGCCCGCCTGGCCGAGGAGTACGAGGCGCTGGACAAGCGCATCTGCCGGGTCGAGGACGGTATCGAGACGCTCGACACTGCCGCGCTCGGTCAGTTGAAGCAGACACGTGTCGGTCTCAAGGACGATCTGGCTCGCCAGCTCAAGCGTGCCGCCGGGCAGTGCTGTGGCTGCGGCAACGGCTGCAAGGGCTGAGCCTCAGTGCAGCGGCGGGTTGATCAGGTAGCTGAGTAGCTCGGCATCATCGTCCGGCCAGATCTGCCGCGTACCCAGCGGCACCTCGACGAGCATCTGCCGGCAGAAGGCTGCGGCCAGCTCGTCCTGGCCATAGAAACGCAACAGCCAGGTGCCGCCGCTGCCCAGTACCTGTTGTACCAGCGCGCGGCCGATGCCCTGACGGCGGTATCTCTTCAGGATGAACAGGTCGGCCAGCTCCAGAGCGTCGATGCCGGGCAGCTCGCTGCGTTCGATCAGCAGGAAGCCGGCGATGAAGCCATCGACCAGGATCAGCTGCGCGCTCCAGCCTTCGTCCTGCCAGTAACGCTGCAGATGGGGCTGGTGGATGTAGAAGCGACCATCCGTTTCCACGTCCTCCTGCTCCCAGTCCGACGACTCGTAGGCGTAGTACTGGTAGAGGTTGGCGATCAGCGGCAGCTGCTCGGGCGTGGTGGGGATCAGTTCGATCTGCATGATGGGGCGACTCGTGGCGTGGCGTGGCGCTATTATCGCCGCTTTTGACGCGGCGGAGAGTTCCATGGCCAAGGCCAAGCGCATGTATGGCTGCACCGAGTGCGGCGCCACCTTCCCCAAGTGGGCCGGGCAGTGCGGCGAGTGCGGCGCCTGGAATACCCTGACCGAGACCGTGATCGAGAGCGGCGGCGCCGCTGCGCCGTCCGGGCGCGGCGGCTGGGCCGGGCAGCAGGCGCAGATCAAGACCCTGGCCGAAGTCAGCGTCGAGGAGGTGCCGCGTTTTTCCACCGTCTCCGGCGAGCTGGATCGGGTGCTCGGTGGCGGCCTGGTGGACGGCTCGGTGGTGCTGATCGGCGGCGATCCTGGCATCGGCAAGTCGACCATCCTGCTGCAGACCCTGTGCAATATCGCCCAGCGCCTCCCTGCTCTATACGTCACCGGCGAGGAATCCCAGCAGCAGGTGGCCATGCGCGCGCGGCGCCTGGAGCTGCCGCAGGACAAGCTCAAGGTGATGACCGAGACCTGCATCGAGTCGATCATCGACGTGGCCCGCCGCGAGCAGCCCAAGGTGATGGTGATCGACTCGATCCAGACCATCTTCACCGAGCAGCTGCAGTCGGCGCCCGGTGGCGTGGCCCAGGTGCGCGAGAGCGCGGCGCTGCTGGTGCGCTACGCCAAGCAGAGCGGCACGGCGATCTTCCTGGTCGGCCACGTGACCAAGGAGGGCGCCCTGGCCGGCCCGCGCGTGCTGGAACACATGGTCGACACCGTGCTGTATTTCGAGGGCGAATCCGACGGCCGCCTGCGCCTGCTGCGTGCGGTGAAGAACCGCTTCGGCGCGGTCAATGAGCTGGGTGTGTTCGGCATGACCGACAAGGGCCTCAAGGAGGTCACCAACCCCTCGGCGATCTTTCTCACCCGTGCCCAGGAGGCGGTGCCCGGCAGCGTGGTGATGGCGACCTGGGAAGGCACCCGGCCGATGCTGGTGGAGGTGCAGGCGCTGGTCGACACTAGCCACATGGCCAACCCGAAACGCGTCACGCTGGGTCTGGATCAGAATCGCCTGGCCATGCTCCTGGCCGTGCTGCACCGCCATGGCGGCATTCCCACCTACGACCAGGACGTGTTCCTCAACGTGGTCGGCGGGGTCAAGGTGCTGGAGACGGCCTCGGATTTGGCGCTGATGGCGGCGGTGATCTCCAGCCTGCGCAACAAGCCGTTGCCGCACGACCTGTTGGTGTTCGGCGAGATCGGTCTGTCTGGCGAGATCCGCCCGGTGCCGAGCGGTCAGGAACGCCTCAAGGAGGCGGCCAAACACGGCTTCAAGCGCGCCATCGTGCCCAAGGGCAATGCGCCCAAGGAGGCGCCGCCAGGGCTGCAGGTGATCGCCGTGACGCGCCTGGAGCAGGCGCTGGATGCCCTTTTCGAGTAGGCGGGCTGCGACGCTCTGTCGCTGACGGCTGCTAGTCAGTGTTGTCGCAGATCAAGCGCCTCCGGGCGGCGAGCTGGGAGCATGGGGCTGTCCATAAAAAGGAGATGGCCCCATGTTCCTGTTCTTCGACTTCTTCGCCAAAACCCTCAATTACGAGCCGGGTCGGCCGCGCGATAACGCCGAGGCGCGTCGCGAGGCGAGCATGGGTGCGCGCCGGGTGCTGACGCGCTTGCGTCGGCTGAAGCCTGGCACCAGCGGGGGCAAGTGAGCCAGATCAGATAGAACAAGGGCGCCGATTGGCGCCCTTGTTCATCAACGCTTGAGCTAGTCGTCTTCGCCCAGCGCCGCCAGTTCCCGCTCCAGCAGGCTCTCGTCACCGAGGTTGAGCTCCACCAGACGCCGCAGGTGGCTGATCGAATCCAAGTCTATGTGCCGGCAGACGAAGCCGAGCAGCTCGTCGCGGGTACGGGTGAGCACCACTTCCATCTGCAGCTGGGTATTGGCATCCAGGGTAATGGTGGCCATGAAGGGTTGGTCCGGATCGCCGTTCCAGCCACGCGGGCGTTTGACCAGCAGCCCCTTGAGAGACACGTCATGCAGGCTGACCGCCCAACGCCGCTCGCCCTGAGCGAGTTCGGTGGCGGCGTCGAAGGCTATGCGCTGAAAGCGCCGACGCTCGGTGGCAGATTCACTCATGCCAAGACTCCTGAAGGGTTTAAGACACTATAGCCAACGGTCAGCCATTTGCCGATGGGTGGGCCGTGCTGGTTTGACAGAGTGGCAACTGTAACCAAAGCTGCTATGGCGGTTTGATGACCTACTAATTGCGGAGCAATGGACATGACAAAACGACTGTTGGGCAAAGGGTTGCTGTTCGGTGTGCTGAGTATGGCCAGCGCGGGTGTTTTCGCCGAGGCTGCGGGTGGCAATGGTTGTGGTTGGGGCAACATGGTATTCGACGGCCAGCGCGGCTTTGTTCCGCACTTCCTGGCAACCACCACCAATGGTACTTCGGGTAATGCCACTTTCGGCATGACCTCCGGCACCAACGGCTGTGACACCAGTGTCAAGCTGGGGTACGGCGGCCGCTCGATCTTCGCCATGAACGGCATGCTCGACAACATTGCCGAAGACATGGCCCAGGGCCAGGGCGAGGCGCTGGACGCCTATGCCACCCTGCTCGGCATCGAACAGCAGGATCGTCAGCACTTCGCCCAGGTGACCCATGAGCACTTCGGCGAAATCTTCGCCAGCGAGACTGCTACCGGCGAGCAGGTGCTGGCAGCCACCCTGGAGGTGATGAGCCGCGACGGGCGTCTGGCGCGCTACGCCAAGCAGCCTGCTTAAACCTGGCAGCAACAAAAAAGCCCGGCCATTTGGCCGGGCTTTTTCTTGTGCGTCTGACGCTTAGTTGCCGTACACCGGCAGCTTGGCGCAGATGGCCTTGACCTTCTCGCGTACTGCGTCGACCACGGACTCGTCGCCCATGTTCTGCAGGATGTCACAGATCCAGCCGGCGAGTTCCTGGCACTCGGCTTCCTTGAAGCCGCGGGTGGTGACTGCCGGGGTACCGATGCGCAGACCGGAAGTGACGAAGGGCGAGCGCGGATCGTTCGGCACGCTATTCTTGTTCACAGTGATGAAGGCACGACCCAGGGCGGCGTCGGCGTCCTTACCGGTGATGTCCTGCTTGATCAGCGACAGCAGGAACAGGTGGTTCTGCGTGCCACCGGAAACCACGTCGAAACCGCGCTCGATGAACACGCTGGCCATGGCCTGGGCGTTCTTCACCACTTGCTGCTGATAGGCCTTGAACTCGGGCTGCAGAGCTTCCTTGAAGCAGATGGCCTTGGCGGCGATCACGTGCTCCAGCGGGCCACCCTGAGCGCCTGGGAAGACGGCGGAGTTGAGCTTCTTCTCGATCTCTTCGTTCTTGCGCGCGAGGATCAGGCCGCCGCGCGGGCCGCGCAGGGTCTTGTGGGTAGTGGTGGTGACCACGTCGGCGAACGGTACCGGGTTCGGGTACACGCCGGCGGCGACCAGACCGGCCACGTGGGCCATGTCGACGAACAGGTAGGCACCGACCTTGTCGGCGATGGCGCGGAAGCGGGCGAAGTCCAGTACCTGCGAGTAGGCGGAGAAACCGGCGACGATCATTTTCGGCTTGTGCTCGACGGCCAGACGCTCGACTTCGTCGTAGTCGATCAGGCCCTGGTCGTTGATGCCGTACTGCACGGCGTTGTACAGCTTGCCGGAGGAGGAGACGGAGGCGCCGTGGGTCAGGTGGCCGCCATGGGCCAGGCTCATGCCGAGGATGGTGTCACCGGCGCTGAGCAGGGCCAGGTAGACGGCGCTGTTGGCCTGGGAGCCGGCGTGCGGCTGGACGTTGGCGTAGTCGGCGCCGAACAGCTCCTTGGCACGATCGATGGCCAGCTGCTCGACCACGTCGACGTATTCGCAGCCGCCGTAGTAGCGCTTGCCCGGGTAGCCTTCGGCGTACTTGTTGGTCAGCACGCTGCCCTGGGCTTCCATTACCGCCGGGCTGGTGTAGTTCTCGGAGGCGATCAGTTCGATGTGCTCTTCCTGGCGCTGGGCTTCTTGCTCCATGGCGGCGAAGAGTTCTGCATCGTAGCGGGCAATGGTCAAATCACGGCTGAACATGGTGGTCACCTGATCTATCAGCGGGCGGTAGTAAGAGTCTGTCTAACGACACAGGACCGACGCGCGGCAGATCGTCAACAGGTTCTAAGGAAGGCGCGCATTCTACCCGATGTCCTGCGGCCTGGCACATGAAAGGCGGTCAAGTCGCGGACAAGCGGTGCTCACCCTGTGGATTTCAGGTCAGCACGAACAGGGCTGTGCCGCCGAATTGCGCCTCGAACTGACTGGCCGCCATGGGCTTGCCGAACAGGTAGCCCTGTACCTCGTCGCAGTCGTGCTCGCGTAGGAAATCCAGCTGTTCCTGGGTTTCCACACCCTCGGCGATCACCGACAGGTTGAGGCTGTGGGCCATGGCGATGATGGCACGGGCGATCTGCGCATCCTGCTCGCCGGGCAGGCCGTCGACGAAGCTGCGGTCGATCTTAAGTACGTCGATGGGGAACTGCTTGAGGTAGTTGAGCGAGGAGTAGCCGGTGCCGAAGTCGTCCACGGCGATGGACAGGCCCAGGCGTTTGAGGCTTGCCAGTACCGGCATGGTCTCACCGACGTCGCGCATCAGGATGCTCTCGGTCAGTTCCAGCTCCAGGCAGGCCGGTGGCAGGTCGCTGTCGCCGAGCATGCGCGAGATGCGCATGCCCAGCTGACCGTCGGCGAACTGGCGGGCCGACAGGTTCACCGAGATCTTCGGCAGGCGCATCTTGGCTTCATGCCAGGCCTTGAGCTGGCGGCAGGCTTCGGCGATGACCCAGTCGCCGACCTGGACGATCAGGCCCAGCTCCTCCAGCACCGGAATGAACTCGTCCGGCGCCACCAGGCCGCGACGTGGATGGTTCCAGCGCAGCAGCGCCTCGACCCCGGTCAGGCGCCGGCCGTCGCCGGACAGCTGCGGCTGGTAATAGAGCACGAACTGCTCCTGTTCCAGGGCGTGGCGCAGGTCGCTCTCCAGCTCCAGACGCTGCAGGGCGGTGGCGTTCATCTCTGCCTGGTAGAACTGGAAGTTGTTCTTGCCGCGTTCCTTGGCGTGGTACATCGCCGTGTCGGCGTTCTTCATCAACTGGCTCAGCTCGTCGCCATCCTGCGGTGCCAGGGCGATGCCGACGCTGGCGGTGACGAAGAACTCGCGGCCTTGCAGGACGAAGGGCTGGGCCAGGCTGGCGAGGATCTGCTCGGCCACGTGGATGGCCCGATTCAGGGCGCCTTCACGGGTGTTGCGCGGTTGTAGTAGCAGGGTGAATTCGTCGCCGCCCATGCGCGCCACGGTGTCGTCTTCGGCGACGCAGGCGGCCAGACGCACGGCCACGTCCTTGAGCATGCGGTCGCCGGCGGCGTGGCCGAGGGAGTCGTTGATCGGCTTGAAGCGGTCGAGGTCGAGGAACATCAGCACCACCCACTCGTCATGCCGCTCGGCATGCTGCAGGGCGGTGTGCAGGCGGTCCTGGAACAGGGTGCGGTTGGGTAGCAGGGTCAGGGCGTCGTAGTAGGCCAGGCGATGGATGCGCTGCTCGCTGGCCTTGCGCTCGCTGATGTCGTTGAAGAAACACACGTAGCTGACCAGGTCGCCGTCATCATCATGCACCGCGGTAATGCCGACCCAGGCCGGGAACTGCTCGCCACCCTTGCGCTTGAGCCAGAGTTCACCCTCCCAGCTGCCGCGCTGGTTGAGCTGGGCGATGATGTAGGTGAATTGCGCGGCTTGCTGACGGTCGGCGGTGAGCATGTTGGGAAACTGATCGAGCACCTCGTTGCCGGCATAGCCGGTGATGCGCTGGAAGGTTTCGTTGATGCGCACGATGTAGCCGGCCGGGTCGGTGACCAGGATCGCCGCGGTGGAGTGCTCGAAGACCGTGGCGGCCATGCGCAGGTCGCGCTCGGCGCGGCGCTGCTGGGACACGTCGCGGCCGATGCCAAGCACGCCCTCGAAGCGGCCCTGCTCGTCCCGCATCAGCGACAGGCGCATCTCCACCGTGATCTTGCGATCGTCGGCGCGCATGCTGTCGAAGATCAGGGTCTGTTCGGCCAGGCGCCGCTCGATGGTCAACAGCTGTTCGGTGCTGCCGAGGGCGTCGCTGATTTCCTCCCACAACTCCATTAGCTGTTCGAGCTGGCGCGGGTTGGTGAGGGTGCCGAGCACGCCGTTCTGCAGCAGCCATTCCGGGCTGTAACCGAAGAAGTTCTGCGCTGACGGGCTGACATAGTTGAGGCGCAGGTGGCTGTCGCTGGAGAGAATCACGTCGCTCATGCTTTCCGCCAGCAGGCGGTAGCTGCGCTCACTGTCGCGCAGGCTGGCCTGGGCGGCGATTTCCCCGGTGATGTCCTTGGCCACGCCGATCAGGCGGCTGACCCGGCCGTGACGGTCGCGACTGAGGGCGTGCTCGCGAATGTCGAACCAGTGCCAGCTGCCGTCGCGGTGGCGCCAGCGCAACTGGCAGTTGAGCAATTGCCCGTCGCCCACCACCTTCTGCAGGTTGCGCACGCGCTGGTACAGCTCGACGTCGTCGGGGTGGAGGATCTTTTCCCACAGCCGCGCGCCGAAGCGCTTGAGTTCGTCCTTGCTGTAGCCCAGGTCGGGGCCCAGGCGGTCGTTGCTGAACAACACGCGGTTGTTGCTCATGTCGTGCACGTACAGGGTGTCCGGCACCGCGCGCAGCACATCGGACCAGAAGCGCTCGCGTTCGACCAGCGAAAGTTCGACCCGCTTGCGACTGGTGATGTCGTGGATGCTCAGGGTCACCGCGCGCAGCTCTTCGCGGCGCTTGGGCAGTTGCAGGGTCAGCCACAGGTAGCGCTCATGGCCCTGGGGCGTGCGCATGCGGGTTTCCACCATCATGTCGCGGTTGCCGTCGAGCAGGGCGGCGATCAGGCCGAAACGCGCGCCTTGCGGGCGTAATGGCGTGCTGCCGATCAGGTGCTGCCAGATGTCCGCGGGTGACTCCACGCCGATCAGTTGCTGGGCAACGCGATTGACCTCGCTGATCCGTATGTGGCTGAGCAGTTCGTGGCTGCGTTCCTCGGCGCCTTCCAGCCAGGCCGGCAGCTGCGAGCTGTGGCGCAGGCCCTGGGCCTCAAGGAAGGCCTTGAGTTCGAACAGGTCGAGCACGCAGAGGGCGACACCACTGCCTTCGAAGATGTCCTGATAGCGCCTGCGCGTGTCCTGCAGCACGCGCAGGGCCTGGCGTTCTTCGGTCACGTCGCGCAGCACCCAGGCCCGTCCAGGCTCGGGATTGTCGGTGTAGAGCGTGTGGCAGGTGACGTTGAACAGGCGGGTGCGGCCGTCCAGCAACACCTCGATCGGTTCGCTCTGTTCGTAAAAGGCGCTGTTCAGCCAGGGGGCCAGGCCCGGCAGCAACTGCAACAGGTGCATCTGGCTGGCAGTGCCCAGATCCAGACCGAACATCTGCTCGGCTCGGGGGTTGAGGTAACTGATATGGCCATCGGGTTGGGTCACCAGCACGCGCTCGTCGATGGCGCCGAGTGCGCCGATGGCATCCTCCAGGGCGCGGCGCGACAACGCCTGGGATTCGCGCAGGCTGCGTTGCTCGCGCAGCAGGCTGAACAGGGCGAGCAGGGCCAGCACGGCGCAGAGAATGAACAGCAGCAGTTTGCCGGCCTGCAGCGGCAGCAGCTGGATGTGCAGGCGGGTGGCGTCGAACAGCGCCTGTACCTGCCAGTCGCTGCCCTGTACGGGGTAGTCGCCGACGGCACTGGCGCGAGGGCCGGGGCCACCATGGCGCAGCATGCTGACACCGTCGCGTTCATCACGCAGTTGCCAGGTCAGGCTCTCGGCCTGGGCGGGCAGCCAGTGGCTGAAGGCCTCGGGGGTCAGGCGTATGCGCCAGCCGCCGGGGTGATCGGCGGCGTGCAGGCTGAGGCGAATCAGGCCGTCGTGGTAGGCGAAGTGGTAATCCTGCTGCGGCCAGGCCAGCGTTGCATCGGCTGCCTGCGGTGCGCTATCGGCCTGCAACTGACCCTGCGCGTCGACCCAGGCCAGACTGTGCAGGGCGGGGTACACGCCGCGCAGGCGCTCAAGCAATTGCTGGCGCTGCTCGCTGGCGACGGGTTGGCTGGCGTAACTGGAGAGAAAGGCCTGACCGGCTTCGGCCTTCAGGCGCAGCACCAGGCCCAGTTGTTCGGCCAGTTGTGCGGCGTGTTCCTGATTGCGTTGCAGCTGCACCTGCTCCAGCTGACGGGTTTCCTGATACAGCTGCCACAGCAACAGGCCGAGCATCAGCGCTACCAGCAGCGCCAGCAGGCCTTTCAGGGAGCCACGATTAGGTCTGGCGGTATCACCAGGGGTACGGCTGCTGCGGAGGTGGAGTCGGGGCACGCGTTAAACCCTGCGGATACGGCTGCCGGAGCGGGCATGGGCAGGAAATCGAAGCGGGCTAGCATGCCTGCAAAAGCGGCAAAGTGCTATCACTGCTCGTCGAGTGGTTTGCCGGCCCCCGGGGCATTACGGTAGCTTTGCCGCGCGCACGCGGGCACGAGCGGCTATGATGCTCCCTGCTCCGGGGTTATGCCACGGCCGATCGGCCAACGCTGCAGCGCCCCTTCGTCTTTACCCGTCATTCAGAACCAAGGTCACCATGGCTCAATACGTCTACACCATGCATCGGCTCGGCAAGGTCGTGCCGCCGAAGCGGGAAATCCTCAAGAACATCTCCCTGTCGTTCTTCCCGGGCGCCAAGATCGGCGTGCTCGGCCTGAACGGCGCGGGTAAGTCCACCCTGCTGCGCATCATGGCCGGCGTCGACACCGAGTTCGACGGCGAAGCCCGCGCCATGCCTGGCATCAACGTTGGTTACCTGCCGCAGGAGCCGCAGCTCGACCCGAGCAAGACGGTGCGCGAGATCGTCGAAGAGGCCGTGGGCCAGATCAAGCAGGCCCAGGCTCGCCTCGACGAGGTCTACGCCGCCTACGCCGAGCCGGATGCCGACTTCGACGCCCTGGCCGCCGAGCAGGCCAAGCTCGAAGCCATTCTGCAGGCCAGCGACGGCCACAACCTGGAGCGCCAGCTGGAAGTCGCCGCCGACGCCCTGCGCCTGCCGCCGTGGGACGCCAAGGTCGAGCACCTGTCCGGTGGTGAGAAGCGCCGCGTGGCACTGTGCCGCCTGCTGCTGTCGGCCCCGGACATGCTGCTGCTGGACGAACCGACCAACCACCTGGACGCCGACTCGGTGGCCTGGCTGGAGCACTTCCTGCACGACTTCCCCGGCACCGTGGTGGCGATCACCCACGACCGTTACTTCCTCGACAACGTCGCCGGCTGGATTCTCGAACTCGACCGTGGCGCCGGTATCCCTTACGAGGGCAACTACTCCGGCTGGCTGGAAGCCAAGTCGGATCGTCTGGCCCAGGAATCCAAACAGCAGTCGGCCCACGAGAAGGCCATGAAGGAAGAGCTGGAGTGGGTGCGCAAAGGTGCCAAGGCCCGCCAGTCCAAGTCCAAGGCCCGCCTGCAGCGCTTCGAGGAAATGCAGTCGCAGGAATTCCAGAAACGCGCCGAGACCAACGAGATCTACATCCCGGCCGGCCAGCGCCTGGGCGACAAGGTCATCGAGTTCAAGAACGTCACCAAGGGCTACGGCGATCGCGTGCTGATCGACGACCTGTCGTTCAGCATTCCGAAAGGCGCCATCGTCGGCGTGATCGGCGGTAACGGCGCCGGTAAGTCGACCCTGTTCCGCATGCTGATGGGCAAGGAGCAGCCGGACTCCGGTTCCATCGAGATCGGCGATACCGTGCAGCTGGCCTGCGTCGACCAGAGCCGCGAAGACCTGGACGGCAGCAAGACCGTGTGGGAAGCCGTGTCCGACGGTCTCGACATGATCCGCATCGGCAACTACGAGGTGCCGTCGCGCGGTTATGTCGGTCGCTTCAACTTCAAGGGCGGTGACCAGCAGAAGTTCGTCAAGGACCTCTCCGGTGGTGAGCGTGGCCGTCTGCACCTGGCCCTGACCCTGAAGGAAGGCGCCAACGTCCTGCTGCTCGACGAACCGTCCAACGACCTCGACGTGGAAACCCTGCGTTCCCTGGAAGAGGCGCTGCTCGACTTCCCTGGCGCCGCCATCGTGATTTCCCACGACCGTTGGTTCCTCGACCGCGTGGCCACGCACATCCTGGCGTACGAGGATGACTCGCACATCGAGTTCTTCGAAGGCAACTACACCGAGTACGAAGCCGATCGCAAGAAGCGCCTGGGCGACGCCGCCGCACAGCCGCACCGGGTGCGTTACAAGAAGCTGGCGCAGTAAGCGTCGGTGGCAAACAAGAAAGGGGCCTGCAGGCCCCTTTCTTATTTCTCCTCCACAACCGGCGATCCGTCGGTGAACAGCGGCAGGCCGGAGGTGGTCTCCACTCCGTTCGGGTTTCTCAGGCTGATCAGGAGCGGTTTGAAACCCAGCAACGAGCGCTCGCCGGTCAGCAGCAGGGTGTCGTCGCGCTTGGCCGTGGCCCACAGCTCGTAGGGCAGGTCACACAGGCTGTCGTTGAGCAGATGGTCGTACTCGGCGATATAAAGCTTGCCGGCGCAACCCAGCGGCGCTTCGTAGCGGGCGTGCTTGCCGACGACGGTGACCACCTGCTCGGCCGGTTGGGAGCCCAGTCGATGCAGCAGGCTGGGAATGCCCAGGGCCATGGCTGGGGGTGCCATCAACAGCAGCGCTGCCAATTGGACGAGCACGAAGCCGATCTTGCTCCAGCGCTTTTCATGCAGGTAGTGCCACAGGTACGAGCGCTGGCCGGCGAGCGCCAGCAGTATCAGGCTGATCGTCAGCACTATCAGCAGCAGGCTGGCGAACAGCAGCTCCAGGTAGCGGCCCGGGTTGACCAGTATCGGGTCGAACCAGCCCAGCAACGCCAGCGGCGTGACGATCACCAGGGGATAGAGGAACCACAGCTGGGTCAAGCGGGGAGAGCGGGGCATGGCACGTCCTTGTTCTGTGCGGGGGGCGGCAGCGACTCGTTCCTGAGTCCCGGTCGATTTTTATCCTGTCGGTGGCGGCGCGTCATCTGCTTTTTGCCGGGGCTCGCATCGGATGACAATACGAGCCCCGGCCATGATCAGTAGTAGTACCAGCGCAGCTGCAGCATCACTTCGTTGTCGCTGTCGCCCACTTTGCTGAAGTCGCGGGCGGCGCTCAGGCGCAGGCCCAGGTCGCGCGACACTTCCCATTGCTGGGTCAGCGCCAGGCGTCGGCGCACCTCGCCGTTGTGGAAGTAATCGCCCTTGGCTTCCAGGCTCAGGTTGCCCAGGCCGTTGCGCCACAGCAGGCCGCTGTCGAAGCCCATGGCCGAGGCGAGATAGGGCGCGAAGTCGGAGTTGTGCTCCACTCGGCCGGTGCCCAGGGCGTAGGCGAGCGTGTTCTCGCCCAGCTGCCAGGTGCCGCCGACGCCACCACTCAGGTGGCTGACCAGGGTTTCCTCGCCATCTTCGCCGGGTACCCGTTGCAATCCGCCACCGACCTGCCAGCTCCAGGGCTGCAGCAGGGCGTTGCGCGGGGTCAGCGAACGGATGGTGGCGAGGTTGAGTTCCTGCAGTTGCCAGTGGTTTTCCTCGTACTGGCGCAGCTTGAGGCCGAGGATTTCGATCTGTGCTCCCAGCGGAAAGCCGCTGAGGTTGTCGTTGAGGTCGTGATAGGCCATGCGCAAGCCGTATTCGGCGAAGGCACGGTCGCCGCGGCTGCCGACGCCGAGTTGCCAGGTGCGTGACTCGTGGCCCTCTTCGGGCAGGTCCGGACGCGCAACCTGCAAGGTCGGCGGTGGATTCTGGTTGATCGCGCGCAGCAGCTGGTAGCTGCGCTGGGCGCTGTCCGGCTCGCGCGTGGTGCTGTTGGCCTGGTAGCGCAGCAGGCGGAAGGCAGCATCCTGTACCAGGGCCCGGCGCTCGGCGGGCAGAGCCTGAAGCTCGGCGTTCTGCAGCTGCCCGGCATCGGCGGCCAGCACCTGGGTCCATTGCAGTTCATTGGCGTCCAGTGGCGCGGCGCGGGCCATCAGCTCCTTCTCCCGCGAGGGGCGGTAGTCGATGCGCTGCACCAGGCCGGCGTCCTTCACGGCGCGCACGGTGTCGGCGGGAATGGCGGTGAGGGGGAATTCATCGGTCAGTTCGAGGCCGGGGCGGGCGACTTCCAACAGTTCCAGCAGGCGGTAGGAGCAGTTCTCGTCGAAGAAGAAGTAATCGAACTGGATCTGTTTCAGCTCCCACAGGTGTTCGACCATGCGCCCGGTTTCCTCGGCCGTGAGGTCGAGGCGGTATTCCCACAGGTCGCGGTTTTCCAGGCGGCTGTACTCGGCCATCTTCTCGCGGTAGGGCAGCAGGGCGAACAGGCCTGGGTAGCCGCCCATCAGGCCCTTCCAGGCGTAGAGGATGCTGTTGTCGGCGCCCTCGATGAAGGCGCCGAAGTTCACCGCATAGCTGAGCATGGCGGTGTTGTCGCTGTCGATATCGACCTGGTCGATGCGCAGCAGGGTATGGCCGAACATCGATGAGGGGCTGTTCAGGTAGGCCGCCGGGAACACCAGCACCGTGCTGTGCGGCTTGATGTCGGCGTACCAGTTGCGGAATTCGCTGCACTCGACCTGGGGCAGATCGTTCAGACTCAGGCGTTCGCGCAGCCAGCGAGTGCGGGCGGGGAATACGCATTGCGGGTGCTTGTCGCCCAGGCTCGGCGAGGCATAGAGCGCGTCGCGGGTGGCCTGCAGTTCGGCCAATGGGTCGTGATCGCCGTTGGCGGCGAGGAAGAAGTCGCGGTCATCGACATAGCTGCTCCAGCCGCCGAGCGTGCCGCGTTCGTAGTGCCCGAGGGAAATCCAGTAGGGGTCGGCGGCCAGCTGGGTCAGATCGACTTGGCCGGCATGCAGGGGGGCGGCCAGGCACAGGGCCAGCCAGGGCAACTTCCGTTTCAAGCGGGGCGCCTTCTTCCGGGGCTTTGTGCAACGCTTTTCGCAGGCTCGTTCAAGCCTGTCAAGCAAGGCCCTGATCGCGATCAATGCAAGTGCAGACAAAGCGGCCACACTGAAGCTAATCAGCTAGGAGGTGTGCCATGAGCTTCGACCCCGGATCTGCGCTGGAACGCTTGTTCGACGAGTACAGTCGGCGCGCCAAGGCCATCCGCCACGACTTGGGATTGCCGCATAACGCCGATTTCGCCGAGCAGGCCCAGGAGCGGCAGAACGACGAGGTGCTGCAGGCGCTGCTGGCGGAAGCCGAGGCGGGGTTGCGTCAGGTCGGGCTGGCACGCCTGCGTCTGGCCGAGGGCACATACGGCCAGTGTCAGCGCTGCGGCGAGCCTATCGAACCTGCACGCCTGCAGGCACTACCGGCCGCGGAGTGCTGTCTGGCCTGTGCCGATAAGCACCAGGCATGAGCGGCTAATGCGCCTTGCCAGCGGCGGCGAGGCGGCGCCAGAATGGCTCCATCTCGCGGCCCGCCGCTTCGACAAGGACTTCCGATGCCCGAATCCTTCGCTGCCAGCCTGCGTCTGGCGCCCGATGCTCTGACCCGCCCCTGTGCCCCTGACCAGTTCAACTTCGTTACCACCGATGATCTCGAGCCTTTTCGCGGCGTGCTTGGCCAGGAGCGCGCGGTCGAGGCCCTGCAGTTTGGCGTCGCGATGCCGCGCCCGGGCTACAACGTCTATGTGATGGGCGAGCCGGGCACCGGCCGCTTCTCCTTCGTGCAGCGCTATCTCAAGGCCGAGGCCAAGCGCCAGCCGACCCCGGCGGACTGGGTCTACGTCAACCATTTCGATGAACCGCGCGAGCCGCGTGCCCTGCAGTTGCCCGCCGGCAGCGCGGCGGCCTTCATCGCCGACATCGGTCACCTGATCGACAATCTGCTGGCGACCTTTCCGGCGGTGTTTGAGACGCCGACCTACCAGCAGAAGAAGAGCGCCATCGACCGCGTCTTCAACCAGCGCTACGACAAGGCCTTGGATCTGATCGAGAAGCTGGCGCTGGAGCGTGATGTCGCCCTGTATCGCGACAGCACCAACATCGCCTTCACGCCGATGAAAGACGGCAAGGCCCTCGACGAGGCCGAGTTCGCCCAGTTGCCAGACGCCGAGCGCGAGCGCTTCCATGTCGATATTTCCGAGCTGGAGGAGCGTCTCAACGAGGAGCTGGCCAGCCTGCCGCAATGGAAGCGCGAGAGCAGCAACCAGATGCGCCAGCTCAACGAGGAGACCATCAGCCTGGCCCTGCAGCCGCTGTTGGCGCCGTTGTCACAGCAGTACGCGGAGAATGCCGGCGTCTGCGCCTATCTTCAGGCCGTGCAGGTCAACCTGCTGAAAACCGTGGTCGACCAGCTGCTGGACGACAAGCCGGACGCCCAGCGCCGCGAGATGCTCGAGGAGCAGTACAGCCCCAGCCTGGTGGTCGGTCACCATGTCGATGGCGGCGTGCCGGTGGTGTTCGAGTCGCACCCGACCTACGACAACCTGTTCGGTCGTATCGAGTACAACACCGACCAGGGCGCGCTCTACACCAGCTACCGGCAGTTGCGTCCGGGGGCACTGCATCGCGCCAACGGCGGCTACCTGATTGTCGAGGCGGAGAAGCTGCTCGGTGAGCCCTTCGTCTGGGACGCACTCAAACGTGCCCTGCATTCGCGCCAGCTGAAAATGGAGTCGCCGCTGGGCGACCTCGGCCGCATCGCCACCGTGACCCTCAGCCCGCAGATGATTGCGTTACAGCTCAAGGTCATCATCATAGGTTCGCGCCAGCTGTATTACGCGCTGCAGGACATGGATTCGGACTTCCAGGAGATGTTCCGGGTGCTGGTCGACTTCGACGAGGAGATCAGCCTCGGCGACGACAGTCTCGAGCAGTTTGCCCAGCTGCTTAAGACGCGCACATCGGAAGAGGGCATGGCGCCGCTGACCGCCGCTGCGGTGGCGCGCCTGGCCACCTACAGTGCGCGCCTGGCCGAACACCAGGGGCGCCTGTCGGCGCGCATCGGCGACCTGTTCCAGCTGGTCAGCGAGGCCGACTTCGTGCGCCAGCTGGCGGGCGACACGGTGACTGACGTAGGCCACATCGAACGCGCGCTCAAGGCCAAGGCCGACCGTACCGGGCGGGTCTCGGCGCGGATCATCGACGACATGCTGGCCGGCATCATCCTGATCGATACTCAAGGCTCGGCCATCGGCAAGTGCAACGGCCTCACCGTGCTGCAGGTCGGCGACTCGGCCTTTGGCGTGCCGGCGCGAATTTCCGCCACCGTCTACCCGGGCGGCAGCGGCATCGTCGACATCGAGGGCGAGGTCAACCTGGGGCAGCCGATTCACTCCAAGGGCGTGATGATCCTCACCGGTTTCCTCGGCAGTCGCTACGCCCAGGAGTTCCCCCTGGAAATCTCCGCCAGCATCGCCCTGGAGCAATCCTACGGCTATGTCGATGGCGACAGCGCCTCGCTTGGCGAGGTCTGCACCCTGATCTCGGCGCTGGCGCGCATGCCGCTCAAGCAGTGCTTCGCGATTACCGGCTCGATCAACCAGTTCGGCGAGGTACAGGCCATCGGCGGGGTCAACGAGAAGATCGAGGGCTTCTTCCGCCTGTGTGAGGCGCGCGGCCTGACCGGCGAGCAGGGCGTGATCATCCCGCATTCCAACGTCAGCAACCTGATGCTCGATGAACGGGTGCTACAGGCGGTGCGTGCCGGGCAGTTTCATGTGTATGCCGTGCGCCATGTCGACGATGCGCTGGGTCTGCTGCTCGGCGAGGCGGCCGGCGCGCAGGATGCCAAGGGCCAGTTCGCCAAGGGCAGCGTCAATGCACGAGTGGTGGAGCGCCTGCGCAGCATCGCCGAGCTGGGTATGGAGGAGGAAGAGAAGGACAAGGAAAAGGATGTGGCCAAAGCCAAGGTAGCAAAACCCAGAGCCAAGCCGGTGCCAAAGATCGTCAAGGAGTGAGGTGGCGGCTGGTCAGTCGCCGAGCAGTCCGGCGGCGCCCGCACGGGGCGTTGCCGGCAGCGGTTTTTCCCAGGTCCTTCCACAGAGTTATCCACAGTATGCGGGGATAACTTTGGCCTTTTCCCGGCGCGCTATCGGGGTGTAGTCTGAAGGCCAGACCACGCGAGGACCGTCGCCATGCCGCGTAGCCTCTGTCTTACCCGTCAGTGCCTCGGCCTGATCACCCGTATCGAGTGCGAGATTCGCCCTCTGGCCGGGGAGCGAGGACTGTGGACCTTGCTCTGTGCGGCCGGCATGTCCGCTGCACAGCCTTCTGCTATCAAGGCGCAAGGCCCGTTCCACGGGCCTCAGGTGGCTGAGGCGGTGCTCGAATCGATCGCCCAGTGCCTCGCTGTGCAAGGCTACGCGCCCTGTGCCGAACCGCCCATCTGGCGCCTGCATCTGCAGGCCGAGCTGCGCCGCTTGAACGGCGAGTGCTCACGTCGCGTCGACGATTGCATGTTCCGTCCGGAGAGCTGAACGCTTTTTGCCCAATCTGATAGCCAGCGCAGATGGCCGGGCGCTGGAGCGATTATTCCCGGGCCTGCCCACAAGGTTATCCACAGATTGCGGGGATAAACCCTGCAAAGCTTCGTGTCTTTGTGCGGACGAGGCGGCTGGTTATACTCGCGGCCGATTTTCCCCACTCGGCGAGACCCTATGGAACGCTTTATCGAAAACACGATGTACGCCTCGCGCTGGTTGCTGGCACCCATCTACTTCGGCTTGTCGCTTGGCCTGCTGCTGTTGGCCTTGAAGTTCTTCCAGGAAGTCTTCCACATCGTCCCCAACATCTTCTCCATGGCAGAGGCTGACCTGATTCTGGTGATCCTGTCGCTGATCGACATGGCGCTGGTCGGCGGCCTGCTGGTGATGGTGATGATCTCCGGCTATGAAAACTTCGTGTCCCAGTTGGACATCGATGATGGCAAGGAGAAGCTCAGCTGGCTGGGCAAGATGGACTCCGGCTCGCTGAAGATGAAGGTCGCGGCGTCCATCGTGGCGATTTCCTCGATTCACCTGCTCAAGGTGTTCATGAATGCCGAGAACATCAAGACCGAGTACCTGATGTGGTACGTGATCATCCATATGGCTTTTGTGGCTTCGGCCTTTGCCATGGGTTATCTGGACAAGCTGACCAAGCACTGACCTGGTATCTGTTGCCCGCGTATCAACCGCCCGACCGCTTCGCCGTGCTCGGGCGGTTTCGTTTGCGGGTGGCTGTGCTAGTCTGGCCGACCTTTTTTTGCCCCCTGACGGAGCCCCGGCCATGTCCGAACTGAACCTCTCCACCGACGAAGCCCGTGTCAGCTACGGTATTGGCCGCCAGCTGGGTGACCAGTTGCGCGACAACCCGCCGCCGGGCGCCAGCCTGGAGGCCATTGTGGCGGGCCTGCGCGATGCATTCGGCAACCAGCCGAGCCAGGTTTCCCCCGAAGCGCTGAACGCCAGCTTCCGTGTGATCCGTGAAGTCATGCAGGCCGAGGCCGCTGCCAAGGCCGAAGCTGCCGCCGCAGCTGGCCGCGAGTACCTGGTCGAGAACGCCAAGCGTGAAGGCGTGACTGTGCTGGAATCGGGCCTGCAGTACGAAGTGCTGGTGGCAGGCGAGGGCGCCAAGCCGTCGCGCGAAGACCATGTACGCACCCACTACCATGGCACCCTGATCGACGGCACCGTGTTCGACAGCTCCTACGAGCGCGGCCAGCCGGCGGAATTCCCGGTGGGCGGCGTGATCGCCGGCTGGGTTGAGGCTCTGCAACTGATGGGTACCGGCAGCAAGTGGCGCCTGCATGTGCCGAGCGAGCTGGCCTATGGTGGCCAGGCTGCCGGCAGCATCCCGCCGCACAGCGTGCTGGTGTTCGACGTCGAGCTGCTCGACATCCTGTAAGAAGCGATGCCCGGGCGCTCGTCCTGAGCGTCCGGGCATCTGCGAGGGCGCCTTTGCCTTCGCGCATGGGGCTAAGCCCATGCAGCGATCTTTCCCTATCTCGGTGTGATCCGGCCGGAGTGTGCCGCCGTTGGCCTCGTCCGCGGCGCCGCCTGTGCGGTTCTCGGCTCAGTGCGTCTCGCCGTGTGGGCGCAGCGCTCGGGCGTAGCAGAAGAGGAACAGGCCGCGTACCAGCTCCTTGAGCACACTGGGCTCGCTGGAGTTGAGGCTGGCCAGGTCGAGGTCGCCCTGGTCGCGCAGTTCGTCGATGGCTTCCTCCTCCAGCACCGCACAGACTTCGCCGGTTTCGCGATTGAGAATGCGCAGGTAGGGGTGCGGGCGATCCAGCCAAGCGTCGATCAGATAAGTCATGGCTCATCTCCTTGTGAATTCATGATTGAGATGAGAATAATTCTTATTACATAAATAGCAAGCGTCAATCGCTTCCATCTGTCGGGCAATAAAAAGCCCGTCGCATGGACGGGCTTGATCGCTGCCTGAGATGGCTCAGTGAGTGCGGGCGACGGCGAAGTGACTCAGCTCGACCAGGGCGTCGCGGTGGGCGTTGCGCTCCAGGCCGTCGAGGCAGGCAATCGCCTGTTCGGCATGCTCGCGGGCCAGACGTGCGGTGTAGTCGAGGGCGCCGGAGGCCTGGACCGCAGCGCGGATGCTTTCCAGGTCCTCGATGCCGCCTTTCTGGATCGCCGTGCGTACCAGGGCAGCCTGCTCGGCGCTACCCTCGCGCATGGTGTAGATCAGCGGCAGGGTCGGTTTGCCTTCGGCCAGGTCGTCACCAACGTTCTTGCCCAGGGTCGCGGCATCGCCTTGGTAGTCGAGCAGGTCATCGACCAGTTGGAAGGCGATGCCCAGGTGGTCGCCGAAGCGCTGCAGGGCCTGGGTCTGCGTAGCGCTGGCGCCGGCCAGCGCGGCGGCGCTGTGGGTCGAGGCCTCGAACAGCATGGCGGTCTTGCCGCGGATGACCTCCATATAGGTCTCCTCGGTGGTGCTGGCGTCACGCACCTTGGACAGTTGCAGGACCTCGCCCTCGGCGATGACCCGGGTAGCCCGGGAAAGGATCTGCATGACCGGCAGGGAGCCCAGCTCGACCATCATTTCGAACGAGCGCGAATAAAGGAAGTCGCCTACCAGCACGCTCGGCGCGTTGCCCCACTGGGCGTTGGCGGTGGCACGGCCGCGGCGCATGCCGGACATGTCGACCACGTCGTCATGCAGCAGGGTGGCGGTGTGCAGGAATTCGATGGTGGCGGAGAGCAGGCGCAGATCGTCGGCCTCATAACCCAGGGCGCGACCGCTGAGCAGCACCAGTAGCGGGCGCAGGCGTTTGCCACCGGCGGAGATGATGTAGTCGCCGATCTTTTCCACCAGGGGAACGTGGGATTTCAGCTGCTGGCGGATGATACCGTCGACGGCGGCGAAATCGTCCGCTACCACGCTATAGAAGGCCTGGGGTTGCATCGGTGAGGGGGACTCCTGAAGCTTTGGGTCTGCACCTACCATTGTCGGTGAGGGCAGATTTTGCGGGGCGAGCCCACAGGGACGGGCTGCGCGGCATGCTAGGGGGCGGGTTCTGGACTGTCAAGGCGAGGCCTGGCGGGGCTTGCGCGGGTTTGCGGCTTTCCGTACAATCGCGGCCCCTAACTTCTATGGGCACTCCCTGCCTTACGCAATTGCACGGGCGTCAGTTCCGGCCCCATGCAGCCATGCCGGCCAATAACTCTTCCTATAAAGAGTCGGGTGAGCAGGTTTAACGGAGATAAATCCATGTACGCAGTAATTGTTACCGGTGGCAAGCAGTACAAAGTCGCCGAAGGTGAATTCCTCAAGGTCGAGAAGCTGGAAATCGCTACTGGCGAATCCGTGACTTTCGACCGCGTTCTGCTGGTTGGCAACGGTGACGACGTGAAAATCGGCGCTCCGGTTGTCGATGGCGCCAAGGTTGTCGCTGAAGTGGTTGGCCAGGGCCGTCATGACAAAGTGACCATCATCAAGTTCCGCCGTCGTAAGCACCACATGAAGCGTCAGGGCCACCGTCAGTGGTTCACCGAAATCAAGATCACTGGCATCCAGGCCTGATCCCTTTATAGGAGATTTGACTCATGGCACACAAAAAAGCTGGCGGTAGTACTCGTAACGGCCGCGACTCAGAAAGTAAACGCCTTGGCGTGAAGATGTATGGCGGCCAGGTCATCAAGGCCGGCAACATCATCGTGCGTCAGCGCGGCACCCAGTTCCACGCCGGTTACGGCGTTGGCATGGGCAAGGATCATACCCTGTTCGCGAAAGTCGACGGCGTGATCAAGTTCGACGTAAAGGGCGAGTTCAACCGCCGTTACGTGAGCATCGTGACCGCCTAAGGTTGCGTTTGCTGAAGAAGCCCTGTCTCGCGACGGGGCTTTTTTGTTTCTGTGTATCCTGTGTTTTCTGTTCACTAGCCCGCTGTCGCGGCGGGAGGCGATCCAATGAAATTCGTCGATGAAGTTTCGATATTTGTAAAAGCCGGCGACGGCGGTAACGGCATGATGAGTTTCCGCCGGGAGAAATTCATCGAGAAGGGTGGCCCCAACGGCGGCGATGGCGGTGACGGCGGTTCCGTGTTCATGGAGGCTGATCCGAACCTGAATACCCTGGTCGACTATCGCTATACCCGCCGCTTCAATGCCAAGAATGGTGAGAAGGGTGGCAGTACCGAGTGTACTGGCGCCAAGGGTGATGATCTGATTCTGCCGGTGCCGATTGGTACCACGGTGATCGATGCAGCGACCCAGGAAATCATCGGCGACCTGACCAAGCCGGGTCAGCGTCTGCTGGTGGCGCAGGGCGGTTGGCATGGTCTGGGCAACACTCGCTTCAAGTCCAGCACCAACCGTGCGCCGCGGCAGACTACGCCGGGCAAGCCGGGTGATGCCCGCGATCTCAAGCTGGAGCTCAAGGTGTTGGCCGATGTGGGGCTGCTCGGCCTGCCAAATGCTGGCAAGAGCACCTTCATTCGCTCGGTATCGGCAGCCAAGCCGAAGGTGGCCGATTACCCGTTCACCACCCTGGTGCCAAACCTGGGCGTGGTCAGTGTCGGGCGCTACAAGAGCTTCGTGATTGCCGATATTCCCGGTCTGATCGAGGGCGCCTCCGAGGGTGCTGGTCTGGGTATCCGCTTCCTCAAGCACCTGGCGCGCACTCGCCTGTTGCTGCATCTGGTGGACATGGCGCCGCTGGACGAGAGTGATCCGGCCGATGCGGCTGAAGTGATCGTGCGCGAGCTGGAGAAATTCAGTCCGGCGCTGGCCGAGCGCGAGCGTTGGCTGGTGCTGAACAAGGCCGATCAGTTGCTGGAAGAAGAGCACGAAGAGCGTGTGCAGGCGGTAGTCGATCGACTGGACTGGAAGGGGCCGGTATTCGTGATTTCCGCCCTGGAGAGCGAGGGTACCGAGGCGCTGACCCAGGCGATCATGCGCTACATGGACGAGCGAGCCGAGCGTATGGCGGAGGACGAGGCGTTTGCCGCGAGCCTGGCCGAGCTGGATCGGCGCATCGAGGACGAGGCGCGCGCCCGTCTGCAGGCGCTGGATGACAAGCGGGCACTGCGCCGCGCGGGTCTGAAGAGTGTCGATGATGTGGGTGATGATGACGATTGGGATGACTTCGAGGATGATGAAGACGGTCCCGAGATCATTTACGTCAGGGACTGAGAGTAGGTATCGTGCAGCGCCGCTTTATAGCGGCGTTGTGCTGACTGGCTTGGGGTAGAGGGCATCATGCGGGACAAGGTGACCGGCGCGCGGCGCTGGGTGGTGAAGATTGGCAGTGCCTTGCTGACCGCCGACGGGCGCGGCCTGGATCGTGCCGCCATGGCGGTGTGGGTCGAGCAGATGGTTGCCCTGCGGGCGGCGGGTGTGGAGCTGGTACTGGTGTCGTCCGGTGCCGTTGCTGCGGGTATGAGTAGCCTGGGCTGGAGCGCTCGTCCTAGTGCCATTCATGAGCTGCAAGCTGCGGCTGCTGTGGGGCAGATGGGGTTGGTGCGAGCCTGGGAAAGCAGCTTTGCCGAGCATGGCCGGCACACGGCGCAGGTATTGCTGACTCATGATGATCTCTCCGATCGCAAGCGCTACCTGAATGCCCGCAGCACCTTGCGCACCCTGGTCGAGCTGGGTGTGGTGCCGGTGATCAACGAGAACGACACCGTGGTTACCGATGAGATCCGCTTTGGTGATAACGATACCCTGGCGGCGCTGGTGGCCAACCTGGTCGAGGCCGATCTGCTGGTGATTCTTACCGACCGCGACGGTATGTTCGATGCCGATCCGCGGCACAATCCCGATGCCCAACTGATCTCCGAGGCGCGCGCCGACGACGCTTCCCTGGATGCAGTGGCGGGCGGAACCGGCGGCGCCCTTGGGCGTGGCGGTATGCAGACCAAGCTGCGTGCGGCGCGTCTGGCTGCTCGTTCCGGTGCGCATACCATCATCGTGGGTGGGCGCATCGAGCGTGTGCTGGATCGTCTCAAGGCGGGTGAGCGCCTGGGTACCTTGCTGGCGCCTGAGCGCGGATTGCTGGCGGCGCGCAAGCAGTGGCTGGCGGGTCATCTGCAGACGCGCGGCACTCTGGTGCTGGATGCTGGTGCGGTCAAGGCGCTGACGGCGGACCGCAAGAGCCTGTTGCCGGTTGGTGTGAAGGAGGTGCGTGGCAGCTTCCGGCGCGGTGAGATGGTGGTCTGTGTGGCGCCCGATGGGCGCGAGGTGGCTCGCGGTCTGGTCAACTACAGTGCTCTGGAGGCGCAGAAGATCGCCGGGCGTTCCTCGGAGTCCATCGAGCAGTTACTGGGCTATGTCGATGAACCGGAACTGGTGCATCGGGACAATCTGATTCTGGTCTGAGGAGGCGCGCAATGCGCATCAAGGGATTGCTGGGCTTGTGTCTGCTGCTGCCGTTGTGCGCGCAGGCGGAGGAAATTGGTGAGGTCTCCACCGTGTTCAAGTGGATGGGGCCGAACGACAAGATCGTGGTCGAGGCGTTCGATGATCCCAAGGTTGAGGGGGTGACCTGTTACCTGTCGCGCGCCAAGACCGGAGGCATCAAGGGTGGTCTTGGTTTGGCAGAAGATCGCGCAGAGGCTTCCATTGCCTGTCGCCAGGTCGGGCCGATTCGCTTTGCCGAGAAGTTGAAGGATGGCGAGGAGGTGTTCAAGGAGCGCACTTCGCTGGTGTTCAAGACCATGCAGGTGGTGCGCTTCTTCGATGAGCGGCGTAATACGCTGGTTTATCTGGTGTACAGCGACCGGGTCATCGAGGGTAGTCCGCAGAATGCGGTGACGGCGATCCCGATCAGGCCCTGGACCAGCCAGTAGGGAAAGGCCGGGGATTCCCCGGCTTTTTTGTGTCTGCAGGAATTGCAGGCAATAAAAAACCGGCCAGAGGCCGGTTTTTTTTGAACGTTACATCTTAGGCGGCGGTAGCCAGGGCCTTGATGTGACCGTTCAGGCGGCTCTTGTGACGAGCGGCCTTGTTCTTGTGGATGATGCCTTTGTCGGCCATGCGGTCGATCACAGGTACAGCCAGGGTGTAGGCGGTCTGAGCCTTTTCCAGGTCCTTGGCGTCGATAGCCTTGACCACGTTCTTGATGTAGGTGCGGACCATGGAGCGCAGGCTGGCGTTATGGCTACGACGCTTCTCAGCCTGTTTGGCGCGTTTTTTGGCAGAAGGTGTATTGGCCACCGTCAAGCTCCTTGAAAATAAGGGGATAGCAAACAAATAAGGCCGCGAATTATTCCGATGCCTGGCGCATCTGTCAAGCCTGAATCAGTTTTGCTGAGCTGGCCTGACCAGCGGTGGCTGGTTACACTCCTCGCCTCTATCGCCGGGGCGCCTGCACCGGCATTGCGGATCACCGAGACTCCATGAACCTGCTCAAATCCCTGGCTGCCGTCAGTTCCCTGACCATGCTTTCCCGCGTGCTGGGCTTCGTTCGCGACACCATCATTGCGCGGACCTTCGGCGCGGGTGTGGCGTCCGATGCCTTCGTCGTGGCCTTCAAGCTGCCGAACCTGCTGCGGCGTATTTTCGCCGAGGGCGCCTTCTCCCAGGCGTTCGTGCCGATCCTGGCGGAGTACAAGACGCAGCAGGGCGAAGAGGCTGCGCGCACCTTTCTCGCCTATGTCGCCGGCCTGCTGACACTGGTACTGGCCCTGGTCACTCTGCTCGGCATTCTCGCCGCGCCCTGGATCGTCTGGATCAGCGCCCCCGGTTTTGCCGACGAGCCCGAGCGCTTCGCGCTGACCACCGACCTGTTGCGGGTGACCTTCCCCTATATATTGCTGATCTCGCTGTCGTCCCTGGTCGGGGCGGTGCTCAATACCTGGAACCGCTTCTCGGTGCCGGCCTTCGTGCCGACCTTGCTGAACCTCAGCATGATCGCCTTTTCCCTGTGGCTTACGCCCTACTTCGATCCGCCGATCATGGCGCTCGGCTGGGCGGTGCTGGTGGGCGGCCTGGCGCAGTTCCTCTGGCAGCTGCCGGCGCTGAAAAGAATCGGCATGCTGGTGCTGCCGCGCCTGAGTCTGCGCGATACCGGTGTGTGGCGGGTGCTCAAGCAGATGGGGCCGGCGATCTTCGGTGTGTCGGTGAGTCAGATCTCGCTGATCATCAACACCATCTTCGCTTCCTTCCTGGTGGCGGGCTCGGTGTCCTGGATGTATTACGCCGATCGTCTGATGGAGCTGCCGTCCGGTGTGCTCGGCGTGGCGCTGGGGACCATTCTGCTGCCGGCGCTGGCCAAGACCTACGCCAGTGCCGACCGCGAGGAGTACTCGAAGCTGCTCGATTGGGGCTTGCGCCTGTGTTTCCTGCTGGTGCTGCCCTGCACCTTGGCCCTGGCGATCATTGCCGAGCCGTTGATCGTTGCCTTGTTCCAATATGGCAAGTTCACTGCCCATGACTCGGCCATGACCCAGCAGGCGCTGGTCGCCTATTCGGTCGGTCTGCTGGCGCTGATCCTGATCAAGATCCTGGCGCCCGGTTTCTACGCCCAGCAGAACATCAAGACACCGGTGCGCATTGCCATTGTCAGTCTGCTGGCAACTCAGGCGATGAATGCGCTGTTCGTCTTTGGTCTGGACCTCAAGCACGCCGGCCTGGCCTTGGCGATCAGTCTGGCGGCCTGCCTGAACGCCGGGCTGTTGTACTGGCAGTTGCGCAGTCGACGTATGTACCAGCCACAACCGGGTTGGACGATCTTCCTGTGCAAGCTGGTGGCGGCGGTTGCGGTGATGGTCGCGGTGCTGCTGGCAGTGTTGCACTTCATGCCCGCCTGGGGGCAGGGCGACATGCTGATGCGTCTGTTGCGTCTCGGGGCGCTGGTGGCGTCCGGAGTGCTGGCTTATTTCGGCACCTTGCTGCTGCTCGGCTTTCGTCCGCGTGATTTTGCCCGGCGGGCGGTGGGCTGATGGCGGACGTGCTGCCTGTCACCGATAGCCGCCTGTGCGTATAATCGGCCACTTTGTAAGCAAGTAGCATGCTATGCAGCTGGTCCGAGGCCTCCACAATCTGCTTCCGCTGAGCCAGGGCTGCGTTGCCACCATCGGTAATTTCGATGGGGTGCACCGTGGCCATCAGGCCATTTTGGCGCGCCTGCGCGAGCGCGCCATCGAGCTGGGCGTGCCCAGCTGCGTGGTGATCTTCGAGCCGCAGCCGCGCGAGTTCTTCGCCCCGGACACCGCGCCGGCGCGCCTGACCCGGCTGCGCGAGAAGCTCGAACTGCTGGCGGCCGAGGGCGTCGACCGGGTGTTGTGCCTGGCCTTCAATCGGCGCCTGCGTGAGCTGTCTGCCGATGAGTTCGTGCGCCAGGTACTGGTCGACGGGCTACGCATCCAGCATCTGGAGGTCGGCGACGACTTCCGTTTCGGTGCCGGTCGCAGTGGTGATTTCGATTTTCTGGTGCAGGCCGGCGCGCAGCACGGCTTCAGTGTCGAGGCGGCGCTGACCGTCGAGTTGGATGGCGAGCGCATCAGCAGCACACGTGTGCGCCAGGCCTTGCAGGCCGGTGAGCTGGAACTGGCCGAGCGCCTGCTGGGGCGCCCCTATGCGCTGGCCGGGCGCGTGCTGCATGGCCAGAAGCTGGCGCGCCAGCTCGGTACGCCGACCGCCAATGTGCAGCTCAAGCGGCGCAAGCCACCGCTGCAGGGCGTGTTTCTGGTCAGTACGCTGCACGAGCAGCGCCGCCTGCACGGCGTGGCCAATATCGGCCAGCGGCCGACGGTGGACGGGGATGGCAGCCCACACCTGGAAGTGCATTTGCTGGAATACGCTGGCGACCTGTATGGCCAGCGCCTGACGGTGGAATTCCACCACAAGCTGCGCGACGAGCAGCGTTTCGCCTCCCTGGAGGCGCTGAAGACGGCGATTGACGCGGATGTCGCCGCCGCCCGGGCCTACTGGCTTGGCCAACCGCTTGACTGATCGAAGAGCCTGAGATGACCGACTACAAAGCCACGCTGAACCTCCCGGATACTGCCTTCCCGATGAAAGCCGGCCTGCCGCAGCGCGAGCCGGAAACCCTGGCGCGCTGGGACAGCATTGGTCTGTACCAGAAGCTGCGGGAGATCGGTGCAACCCGGCCGAAGTTCGTCCTGCACGACGGCCCGCCCTATGCCAACGGCAGCATCCACATCGGTCACGCGGTCAACAAGATCCTCAAGGACATGATCGTCCGTTCCAAGACCCTGGCTGGCTTCGATGCACCCTATGTGCCGGGGTGGGACTGCCATGGCCTGCCGATCGAGCACAAGGTCGAGACCACCTTCGGCAAGAATCAGCCGGCCGACATCACCCGTGAACGCTGCCGCACCTACGCCGGCGAGCAGATCGAGGGGCAGAAGGCCGACTTCATCCGTCTCGGTGTGCTCGGCGAGTGGGACAATCCCTACAAGACCATGGCCTTCGCCAACGAAGCCGGGGAGATCCGCGCCTTGGCAGAGATGGTCAAGCAGGGCTTCGTGTTCAAGGGCCTGAAGCCGGTCAACTGGTGCTTCGACTGCGGCTCGGCGCTGGCCGAGGCCGAGGTGGAGTATCAGGACAAGAAGTCCGATGCCATCGACGTCGCCTTCGTGGTCGAGGATGCCGCCCAGCTGGCCGCCGCCTTCGGCCTGAGCGAGCTGGCCAAGCCAGCCGCCATCGTGATCTGGACCACCACGCCCTGGACCATCCCGGCCAACCAGGCGCTGAACGTCCATCCCGAATTCACCTACGCCCTGGTCGATGCCGGCGAGCGCCTGCTGCTGCTGGCCGAGGAGCTGGTCGAGAGCTGCCTGGCACGTTATGGCCTGCAAGGCCAGGTGATCGCAACTGCGGTCGGCTCGGCGCTGGAAAATATCCGCTTCCGCCATCCGTTCTATGAGCGCTTCGCGCCGGTCTATCTGGCCGAATACGTCGAGCTGGGCGCCGGTACCGGTATCGTCCACTCGGCACCGGCCTACGGTGAGGACGACTTCCGCTCCTGCAAGCACTACGGCATGAGCAATGACGACATCCTCAGCCCGGTACAGAGCAACGGTGTGTACGTGGCCGATCTGCCGTTCTTCGGCGGGCAGTTCATCTGGAAGGCCAACCCGGCCATCGTCGCCAAGCTTGAAGAAGTTGGCGCGCTGCTCAAACACGAAAGCATCCAGCACAGCTACATGCACTGCTGGCGGCACAAGACCCCGCTGATCTACCGCGCCACCGCGCAGTGGTTCGTCGGCATGGACAAGCAGGCCAATGACGGCAGCACCCTGCGCGAGCGCGCGCTGGGCGCCATCGAGCAGACCCAGTTCGTGCCGAGCTGGGGCCAGGCGCGCCTGCACAGCATGATCGCCGGGCGCCCGGACTGGTGCATCTCGCGTCAGCGCAACTGGGGTGTGCCGATCCCGTTCTTCCTCGACAAGGCCAGTGGCGAGCCGCACCCGCGCACCGTCGAGTTGATGGAAGAAGTCGCCAAACGCGTCGAGCAGGAAGGCATCGAGGCCTGGTTCAAGCTGGACGCCGCCGAATTGCTCGGTGACGAGGCCGCGCAGTACGACAAGATCAGCGACACCCTGGACGTCTGGTTCGACTCCGGTACCACTCACTGGCATGTGCTGCGTGGCTCGCACCCGCTGGGCCATGAGGTCGGCCCGCGCGCGGACTTGTACCTGGAAGGTTCCGACCAGCACCGTGGCTGGTTCCACTCGTCGCTGCTGACCGGTTGCGCCATCGACGGGCATGCCCCGTACAAGGCGTTGCTGACGCATGGTTTCGTGGTCGACGAGAATGGTCGCAAGATGTCCAAGTCGCTCGGCAATGTGGTCGCGCCGCAGGAGGTCAACGACAGCCTGGGCGCCGACATCATGCGCCTGTGGGTCGCCTCCACCGACTATTCCGGTGAGATGGCCGTGTCCAAGGTCATCTTGCAGCGCAGCGCCGATGCCTACCGGCGTATCCGCAACACCACGCGCTTCCTGCTCTCCAACCTAAATGGCTTCGACCCGGCCAAGGACCTGCTGCCGGCCGAGCAGATGCTCGATCTGGACCGCTGGGCGGTGGACGCCACTGCCCGTCTGCAGGCCGAGATCATCGAGGCCTATGGCGAGTACCGTTTCTGGAACGTCTACTCCAAGGTGCACAACTTCTGCGTGCAGGAGCTGGGCGGTTTCTATCTCGACATCATCAAGGATCGTCAGTACACCACCGCTGCCGACAGCGTGGCGCGCCGCTCCTGCCAGAGCGCGCTGTTCCACATCGCCGAGGCCCTGGTGCGCTGGATCGCGCCGATCCTGGCCTTCACCGCCGACGAGATCTGGCAGTTCCTGCCGGGTGAGCGCAACGAGTCGGTGATGCTGAATACCTGGTACGAAGGCCTGGAGCGTCTGCCGCAAGGCTTCGAGCTGGACCGTGAGTACTGGGATCAGGTCATGGCGGTAAAGGCGGCGGTCAACAAGGAGCTGGAGAACCTGCGCGCGGCCAAGGCCATCGGCGGCAGTCTGCAGGCGGAAGTTACCCTGTATGGCGACGAGTCGCTGCAGGCGACCCTGGCCAAGCTGGGCGACGAGCTGCGTTTTGCCTTGATCACCTCTGCGGCTGCCGTCGCGCCGCTGGCCGAGGCCCCGACCGATACGGTGGCGACCGAACTGGCCGGGCTCAAGCTGAAGATCGTCAAGTCGGCCCACGCCAAGTGCGGTCGCTGCTGGCATTTCCGTGCCGATGTCGGCGCCAACGCCGCCCATCCCGAGCTGTGCGAGCGTTGCGTGAGCAACATCGAAGGTGCTGGCGAGGTGCGTAAGCATGTCTGATGCGCGCTTCGGTCGCCTGGTCTGGCTGTGGCTGGCGGTGCTGGTATTTGTCCTCGACCAGGGCAGCAAGCAGGTCGTGCTGCAGGTACTGGAGTACGGCCAGCGGGTTACCGTGATCGACGGCTACTTCGACTGGGTTCATGTCTACAACCGTGGCGCTGCGTTCAGCTTCCTGGCCGGCGAATCCGGCTGGCAACGTTGGCTGTTCGCCGCGATCGCCGTCTGTGTCAGCGCCGTGCTGGTGGTGTGGATGAAGCGTCTCAAGCACGACGAAACCTGGCTGGCCATCGCCCTGGCCCTGGTGCTCGGCGGAGCGCTGGGCAACCTGTACGACCGTATCGTGCTTGGTCACGTGGTCGATTTCATCCTGGTGCACTGGCAGGATCGTTACCGCTTCCCGGCCTTCAACCTGGCCGACAGCGGCATTACCGTCGGCGCCGTGATGCTGGCGCTGGATATGTTCAAGAGCAAGAAGTCCGGAGAGCCCGCCCATGACTGAGCAGCGTATTGGTCCGGACAAGGAAGTCACCCTGCACTTCGCCCTCAAGCTGGAAAGCGGCGATGTGGTCGACAGTACCTTCGACAAGGCGCCAGCCACCTTCAAGGTCGGTGACGGCAACCTGCTGCCCGGCTTCGAGGCGGCGCTGTACGGCTTCAAGGCCGGCGACAAGCGCAGCCTGCAGATCGAGCCGGAGAATGCCTTTGGTCAGCCCAACCCGCAGAACGTACAGGTGATGCCGCGTACGCAGTTCGTCGACATGGAGCTGTCCGAAGGTCTGCTGGTGATCTTCAATGACGCCGCCAACACCGAGCTGCCCGGGGTGGTCAAAGCCTTCGACGAGCAGCAGGTGACCATCGACTTCAACCACCCGCTGGCCGGCAAACGCCTGAGCTTCGACGTGGAAATCATCGAAGTTCGCCCGGCCTGATCCCTCCGCGGGAGAGGCGTACACTCTCCCCATTGCCTTTACCGCGCGCCGAGACTCTCCGTATGCAAATCAAACTCGCCAACCCCCGCGGCTTCTGCGCCGGCGTCGATCGCGCCATCGAGATCGTCAATCGCGCCCTGGAAGTGTTCGGCGCGCCGATCTATGTGCGCCATGAAGTGGTGCACAACAAGTTCGTGGTCGAGGACCTGCGCGCCCGTGGCGCCGTGTTCGTCGAGGAGCTGGACCAGGTACCGGACAACGTCATCGTCATCTTCAGCGCCCATGGTGTTTCCCAGGCCGTACGTCAGGAAGCCGAGCGCCGTGGTCTCAAGGTCTTCGATGCCACCTGCCCACTGGTAACCAAGGTACACATGGAGGTGGCGCGTTACAGCCGCGACGGCCGCGAGTGCATCCTCATCGGTCATGAGGGGCATCCGGAAGTCGAAGGCACCATGGGCCAGTACGACCGCAGCAACGGCGGCGATATCTACCTGGTGGAAGACGAAGCCGATGTGGCCGAGTTGCAGGTTCGCAACCCGGAGTCCCTGGCCTTCGTCACCCAGACCACCCTGTCGATGGACGACACCAGCAAGGTCATCGACGCCCTGCGCGCCAAGTTCCCCAGCATCGGTGGGCCGCGCAAGGACGATATCTGCTACGCCACCCAAAACCGCCAGGATGCGGTCAAGCAACTGGCCGCCGAGTGCGATCTGGTGCTGGTTGTCGGCAGCCCGAACAGCTCCAACTCCAACCGCTTGCGCGAACTGGCCGAGCGCCTGGATACCCCTGCATACCTGATCGATGGCGCCGAAGACCTTCGGCAGGAGTGGTTCGAGGGCACTGAGCGCATCGGCATCACTGCTGGAGCTTCGGCTCCAGAGGTGCTGGTGCTCGGAGTGGTCGAGAAGCTGCGCAGCTGGGGTGCGACCGGTGCGGAAGAACTGGATGGTCGGCCGGAGAATGTGACGTTCTCGATGCCTAAGGAACTCAGGGTGGTAGCTCTGGATTGAGCAGCGGATACGCATACGAAAAGGCCCGGAAATTCCGGGCCTTTTTATAGTTGGGGTTTACTTCCAGCACTGCTCCACGGTTTTTCCGGAGCCGGTTCGGTTTTTTACTCCGAGTGCGTTGAGTTTCAGGTTACCGCAAGATCCGTCTCCGAACTTTTGTGTGGCGGTGAGGGTATAGCCACCATCATTGGCTTCAGAGCTTACAGTCATCTCGTAGTAGCCGTTTTCTGACATTACCTTGGTCCCAGATGTGTTGCGCAAGGCCAGTTGACCTATGTTGGCAGCGTTGGTTACGTAGCTGTTGTTCTGCGCGAAGAAGCGCTCCTGGCGCGCTGCTCCTTCGCTGAGAAGTGCTTGCCCTTCAGAGCGTTTGCTACGGGCTACGTACTCGGAGTAGTTGGGAATCGCAATGGCTGCAAGGATGCCGATGATGGCAACTGCCAGCATCATCTCAAGCAAAGTAAATCCAGCCTGCTTACTGCTCATTGGAACTCCTCGGGAATAATGTGCCAGCTCTGGCGGCCGCTGTTGTTTGGATCGTCGCCAACGGTGGCAGGATCACCTGCGCCGTCGCTACCGTAGACTTTGTTGCCAGGGGCCAGGGTGAAGCCGCCAATGGCCGGGAAGCGTCGGCCGGAGACGATATCCTTGGCTGAACCATATTGGTCACTCGAATTGACCACCTTGTCATTGTTCAGGTCCAGCACGTTGTATTTGGTGCGGCCACCTGTGTAGGCGTCGATGCCATACAACCAGGTGTCGGCGCCAGCGGCGCAAGGGTCCTGATTGGGTGTCAGGCTGCTCAGGAACAGGGTTTGTCCGCGTGCCGACATGTTGTTGATGACCATCTCGCCCGTTCGCACATTACCTACGGACAGGTCGAGTGACCAGCCCCAGAGGTTGACCGACGCATCGTTGCTGGTGTCGTTCGAGGTTGCGTTGGGGTTGCTGGCGTTGTAGTCCTTGAACCACTTGACCGTGTCCTGGCTCAGCAGACGAATGTCGTTGATAGCTGACTGTGAGCTGTCGCCAATCACTGCATTGTCCACCTGTGAGGTGAATTTTTGGGCCTGCATGCCGGCGCGATCCGTCGCTTTGGCTGTACTGGCAGAAGTGCTCTGGCGCTTGGTCTGACGATCCCACACGCCATAAACCGTCATGGCGCGGCTGGTGTCTACGTTGGCGTCGCTGCTTTCCAGGTACTTGCCGGTGCCAATCAACACCAGGTAGCCAATGGTGGAAGGGTGGCGTACCAGGGATGGCTGGATGGTGATGGCCTGACGTTTGCCAAGACCGCTTACAGAGTCCCGTGCGGTAAAGATGGGTGTGCTGCCGTAGGCAATAGTGAAGTCATTGGTAGTGACATTCGTCAGTGAGCTGCGGGAGAAGGGGTCGCCCGTCAGAGAGGTATCGGTGCTGCCTGAGCTGACTGGGCTGACAGTTGGCACCAGATCGAAACGCCACAGATTACCCTGAAGGTCACCGGCATAGGCGTAGTCGACCAGGCCGTCGCCGTTGTTGTCCGCCCCGCGCACACTGGACAGGCCGTTCGGCAGGGTAACGCCAGAGTCCACGACTTGAGGTACGACCAATTTTTTCAGCAGATTGCCGGTCTTGATATCGATGATCATCAGGGCGGCGCGGTCGTTGGTGCTGTTATAGCCATTGCCCATCAAAACCGCCCACTGACCGCTGTGCAGGCGGACGATCTCCGGTTGGGCGAAAGTGTTGCCCAGGTCGGTGTCAGTCGTGGAGTCGAATTCCCATAGCAGCTTTATGTCATTCGGGTTGGTGATGTCTAGGGCGAACAACGCCTTGCCGCCAGCACGCAGCGTACCGATCAGGACCGTGTGCCAGCCCTCATTTGCAGCATTGCCGAAGTAGACATCACGAACGATCGGGGTGCCATCGACGAAGTAGCGGTGTTCGGCGCCTGTGTAGTTCTGGCCCGTGAGGCGGTTGAGGTTCTTGATTACCTCGGTGGGGATGAATGCGAACTCCTCTACACCCGTTTCAGCGTTGAAACCGTGCAGCATGCCGTCGTTACCACCGACATAGATCATTTCCTTGCGCAGCGTGCGCTTGTTGGCAGCTTTGAATGTCGCATAGCTCTGATAGCCATTGAGAGTACCCGTTGGGTTCTCAATGCGATCTGCCAGATAGGACAGGTAACCCGGTGTGCCAACTACAACCGGGCTCGAGTTGATGATGTCGCCCAGGATGGTGCTGCGGGTACGGAATGACGGGCTGGTAGTACCTTCCAGGGTGCGAACTCCGCGAATGTAGTCGACGCGCTGCGAGCCTAGGCTGTCGGTTGCACCAACCAGGCTTTCTGGATTGACGCTGAGCAGGTTCTGTTGTGCCGTGCTCAGGTTGGCCCAGGTGAAACTTTTGAGCTTGGTCGTGGCGTTGGTCAGATCCTTCATCATGACCTTGCGAGTAGCTGCTGCCAGGTTCTTGTTAGCAGTTTGTGCTTTCCACTTAACGGTTTGGGCGCCGCTGCCGTCGATCAGGGTCTTGATAATTTCCCCGCTCCAGTCATTGCTGGAGAATTGGGTCGCATAGACATTGCTTTCAATGGCGCTGTCATCGGCGTCGGAAACGAACGATGCCGATACGGCAGGGCGTGCGGCCGAGGTGGTGCGGTCGGCAATGCGGTTGAGAATGTCCTTGAAGGCTTTGACCATTGCGTCCGGGCTGTCGACGCTGAAGAACTCGCCGCGGGAGTTGATGGCCGCGTGCCAGAGGTCGTAGACGTTATTGCTGCTGTCCTTTGCAGCCGGTGGCCACGTTTTACTGCCGCTCACTAAGTTGTTGTAGCCAGTACCGCCAAAAGTCCCCTGGCTGGTATCCCATTCGAGGCCGGATTGGGTGAGCGAACTGCTCAATCCCAAACCCATGGTGAAGGTGACCATGTGCTGCCAGGTTGCCGGGTCGTTGCGAGCATCCCAATAGCTTTTTGTTGGGTCGCTATCTTTGAAGGGGTAATAGGGCTGCAGCTTGTTGGCTAGCGTCGTATTTAGGTCATTGGCCCAGTAGTTGAAAGCCAAGTCGGCAACCGTTTCCTTTTGGCTGTCGGCATAAGGATGACGTTTTCCGTCGTAAACTGTGCCGTCCGGCAAGGTATAGCCAGCACCATTATTTTCGCTAGACGAGTCATCCTTGTAGTCTGCAGGTTTGGTAAAGTTTTGGTTCCAGATACCGTCAGTCATGAGAATGTGATAGCTCGGACGACAGGCGTAAGTGTTGCCCGCATTATTGGTCTGCGAGCTGTCGTTTGGGTATTTCTGCCAGGGTGTCGTTGTTTTATAAAATTCGCCAGCACGGTACATGGCTGCGCGCAACCATGTGCTTCCTGAAAAAGGTGGGTCCTGCAGCCAGGACATCAAGCGTCCACGATGGGCAGTGGTGTATTCGCGGAGCTTGTTATCCTTGCAGTCTGTATCACTACCGGTGAAAGTGGTGCAGGCATTGAGGTTCTGCCAGGTGATACGTACTTCCGGGGGCAGGGTGGCAAAAGCGATCTGTGCTGCAGCCTGGGTGGCCAAGCCGCGGTTGCGATAGAAGGAGTACCAGATGGCGAAGTTCTGCCTTTCGTCAGCACCTGAGGCAGTATCGTCGGGGCGGTTTTGTCCCGAAGTGGACGAGACGAGAACTAATTTGTAGCAGTCTTCGTCGGTCAGGTCAGATGCAGAACAGCCGGGCAGCGAGGTGTCCCTGACATAGTAATAGGCTGGGACAGCAGCTTTTCGTGCGTCTACGGTTACTGTGTAGTTCGTGCTGGTGCGGCTGCAGGATGGGGTAGCAGTGCTGAACTGGGGGGTGGCTATGCTAACAGTGCAGCCAGACCCGCCACTTTTGCGCGTTACTGTGAAGGTTACACCACCAATGGTCTTTGTTTCCGACCCGCTCGAAGGGCCTGAAAAACTGCCGCTATTGAAGTAGAAGTCCGCTTGTGGGTTTTCGGCAAATTTGTTTGCGGTGCTGTTGAAACCATAGTCTTTAGTGGGGTCTGGGGGGTTGGGAAGACTTCCACGTGGGTCGTAACTCCAAGTGACACGGTAGCCATTCGATAGGTTGTAACTTCCTCGCCCAGTATTGAAACCATTGTGATAGCCATTGGTAAAACTGGTGCTGTAGGGAGTAGTCGATTCGTTACCGTTGCTGTCGTAGCGCGTCGGAATGCGGTAAGTCACCGAGGGGTCGTAGTACATCGGGTTAAACGCCGGTGCTTTGGCCCTGCGACTGCTGCCGATGCCGTCGATGCCATCTGGAGCGAAGGCCCAGCGCATACTTCCCGAGTCGTCGATGGTCAGTAGCAGGTTGGGCGCAACGGTTTCACTAAGGATCAGTGGTTTCTGGCTGATATTCAGAGCAGCAGCGCTGACATTGAATGTGCCTGCAAAGTAGAGGCAAAAACCCAGGGTGCTGAGCAGGGTTTTGTGGTTGGCAATGGACATCTTCATGAAATTCTCCCCGGTGTTACCGGCCGAGCCGTAATGGCTTACTTTTCTTCAATCAACCCTTTGGAGTTGAGTGCCACGGTAGTTCTGACGGCAGCTTGATTGCCGTTGCTGCTGGCCATGCCGTTAACCTCGTAGCGGAAAACTCCGATGCCCAAGGCCATGTTGCCGTACTCCGGGTTTTCCGTTGAGCCGTCGGCTTCACCGCTAGGCGCCGGTTGTGAATACCACTGCGCAGTGCCGTGCATGGTGGTACCGTCGCTGGGCGAGTACACCTGGCTGTCCGTCATATCGATCTGATAATCGGGAAGACGATTGAGCAGGCAGAGCTTGCCGGTAGCGATATTGGAGCAATTATCCGTAGGCTCCTGGGGGCCTCGTGCAACTGTGCGGCGCTCTCCGTCGCGGGTGGCGGCATCGGCGACCTGGAGCAGTTGCTTGTTTTCAATCAGGTTGCCGGTGATACGGGACTCCAGGGTTACCTCCCGTAAGTTGGCAATAGCCAGCACGGTAATGACCAACAGAAAGACAAGGGCGATTACCAGGCTCACGCCTTTTTGCCTGTTTGTGCTTTTCAGGCTGGCGCCAGAGAGGGCTGTATTCATGGCATCAGGTTCCTCATGCTGGTGCTGGTGGAAAGCATGGTGTAGAGCTTCTTGTCGGCAGGGGCGGTGCCAAACCAGTAGGTGTAGGCTGTGCTTCCCGCGTTCTTGGTTATTTCTGTAGGGCTGGCCGCCATGATGGAAAACTGCACTGCGCGAATATTTTCGCTGGTGGCCGGTGAGCTGGTGTACTTGGAGACAACTTTCTCGCTGTTACTGTTGACGCCATACTCAAAGCGAACTGCAGAGATATTGGAGGCGATCACGTTGCCGTTGCAGGCCAGTTGCAGGGAGTTGTCTGCGTCGCTGGTATCGAGGTCAACCAGTGCGTAGAACTCGGTCACTACTGGCCCATCTTGATAGGGGCTGGTCGGGATGCCCGCGATATTGTTACCGGCACAATCCTGGGCGCCAGTGAAGGCGGGTTGATAGCGAATGCAGAATGAGGTGTCACTCACTTTCTTGGCAACCTGGCCTGCATTTAGCGTCCCGCAGTCGCTGGTAGAGGTGATTGGGAAGACCGTCTCCGGAGGTTGGTCAGGCATTCTGCGATAGCCTGTTCTGGAGAGCGTTTGTTCCAGTATCAGAATGGAGAAACGGGCATTCTCCAGATTGCCACCCTGACTCTGTTGGAAAAGGCTATTTTCCTTGTTGTCCAGATAGACTTGGGTGATGCCGAGAATAAGGAAGCTGCTGATCAGAAGGGAGATCAGCACTTCAACCATGGATAGGCCGCGCTGTTTGTGCATGTTCAAAGCTCCCCTCTCAGGCGGAACCGGCAGATGGTAGGGTCAGAATTGGCGGGTGCTGATGCATCCAGGCATCCGTCACCAAGCGATCTCCAGGCAACCTGGATCTCTACTGCCGAACCTGCTGCGCAGGTGCCGGGGGCGGATGAGCGGCATACATAGAACTGATCCGCGAGTGCATCGACATCCGGCAGCAGTAGGCGCACCTTGTTGGTCCAGCAGGTAAGTTGCTGGCTCACGTCGTTGGCCTGGATGGCTGTTGATGTGTCACAGGTGCCGGCGGCCGGCAATGCGGTTAACAGGTAGCTGTCGAGTGCCGATGGGTTGGCACGGATCTGCTCCAGCAGGTCGCTGGCAAGCATGGCTGCATTGTTTCGTTGTGTGGAGTCGGTGGTGTACTGAATGCCGCGCCCCTGCATGGCAACCAGACCCAGCATGCCGATGGTCAGCAGAATCAGCGTGACCATGACCTCAATCAGCGTGAAGCCGTTATTGGCACTGCGAGCTTTGTTCATGGCGTGCAATCTCCCAGTGCAGTGGTGTCGCTGTCCTTGCCTCGGTTGTGCAGGCGGCTGCTACCGCTGCGATCTACCGTCAGCAGATAGCCGAAAGTTGGATTGCTGTCCCTGCAAATGGTAATGCGGGTTTCCCCGGCCGATGATGATGTGCCATTCGAGCTGTAGGTCAGGTTGATTGGGCTGGGGGAGGTGGTGATGTCGGCCTGCGCTGAGTTGAATGTCTCTTGACGCAGGGTTTGCGAGCTGGTCGCGATGGTCCAGACGTTACCCACATTGCTCACTGTGACAGGGGCTCGACGCACCACTGCCTCGCTGCGAGCGAATTGCAGCAGGCTGTTCAGGGTTTGCGCCTGCGCCTCAACCTGGTTGTTGCGTATCAGACTCGCAAAGTTGGGTACTGCGATCCCAAGCGCGATACCAAGCAGAGCGATGGTAACCAGCAGCTCGATCAGCGTGAATCCGCGCATGTCCGGGTGTCGCGACATGGTGTGCTCCTTGTGGTTTTCTGAGCGCATATTCCAATATCCCGCCTCTGCTGTCTTATCGGGTAGGACAGTTGGCATGCTGGGCGGGATGATCGGTTATGTATTGCCGCTATGAGGTGCACTTTGCAGCTAGGTTGTTGTTCTCTTTCTGCGTTCCTGGTCTGACCCGGCCCTGTCTGTTGAGGATTAGCTGCCAGGCGACCCCGCCCCGGTAGCATAGGTAGAAGCGACCGTTGCTGGTAGGTGAGGTGCCATTCGGATGGAAGCGAATGGTTTTGTCGAAGCCGGCCCATTGCAGGCTGGATTTTTGTGATTGTTGGAAGCGTTGCAGAGGATTTTGGTTGTCGCCACTCTGGCGTGTCATCCAGCCACTGCTCCAGTCGGTGTGGCAGTTTAAGCCGTCGCGGCTGGCGCATACTTCGACTTTGCGTCTATGCAATATCGCATGAGCTCTGGCCTGCTGGAGCGAGGCGTGCAGAGTGTCGCGCAGTGAGTTTTGATGGCTTTTATCGACGACTGTGCCGAGGGCTGGTATTGCGATACTTGTTCCAATGGCGATTATCGCCAGAGTGAGTAAAAGCTCAGATAGGCTGAAAGCGCATTGATTGGATTTTCTCATCATGAGTCCCTGTTGTTGGATTGCCGTCCTGGCAGCTAGGGGTTTAGTCGCGGTAGGGCGGTTTTGCAAATGGAGGACATGTGGCAAAAGCTTTGGTCGTTGGGGGCGGTGTCATAGGCCTTTTAACCGCCCGTTTGCTAGGCGAGCAGGGGTATCAGGTTGAGTTGGTTGAGCGCGGTTCGTTGGCCTGTGAGGCTTCCTGGGCGGGTGGGGGTATCGTCTCGCCGCTCTACCCCTGGCGTTACAGCGAGGCAGTGGGGGCGCTGGCTGGTTGGTCGCAGGGGTACTATCCGGCGCTAGGTGACAAGCTTCGGAGGGGCACCGGTATTGACCCTGAAGTGCGTTGTACGGGGCTTTATTGGCTCGATCTGGAGGATGAAGATAAGGCGCTCGATTGGGCGGCTGCGCTAGGCAAAGAGATGCTGAGGGTCGACCGGCAGAAAGTTATGAGTCGGATTCCCGTACTTGGTGGTCGCTTCGCTCGCGCCTTGTATATGCCGGACTTGGCTAATGTCAGAAACCCCCGCTTGCTACAGGCGCTGCAAGGGGCTTTACAGGTGGATCACAATATTTCTCTGGTTTCTGGGATGAGTGTCGACAGGTTGCTGGTAGAGCGTGGGCGTGTAGTTGGGGCGAAAACGTCTTCAGGAACGGTTACCGCAGACTGTGTAGTGCTAGCCGCTGGCGCCTGGAGCGGCGAGCTGCTGCAAACCTTGGGCCTCAATTTGCCGGTTGAGCCAGTCAAGGGTCAGATGATTCTCTACAAGCAGGAGCCGGACTTTCTGTCCGCAATGGTCCTGGCCAAGGGGCGTTACGCCATTCCGCGTAAGGATGGCCACATCCTGGTGGGCAGTACTCTGGAGCATGTGGGGTTCGACAAGACGCCGACCGATGAGGCGCTGGCCAGTCTCAAGGCGTCGGCCGAGGAGTTGTTGCCGGGCCTAGCTGATGCGCCGATCGTAGGGCACTGGGCTGGTCTGCGGCCCGGGTCGCCGGAGGGAGTTCCCTTTATCGGCGAAGTGCCGGAGTACCCAGGCCTGTGGCTGAATTGTGGCCACTATCGCAATGGCTTGGTATTGGCGCCAGCTTCCTGTGAGTTGTTGAAGAATCTGATGTTGGGCGAGGAGCCGATAGTCGACCCGACACCCTACTCACCCGCAGGACGGCTGGGCTGGCGGCCGATTGCGTAGGGCTGCTAAGGGCATCAATCGATGCCCAGCTTCTTCAGTCGATAGCGCATGGATCGAAAGGTCAGGCCCAGGCGCTGGGCGGCCGCGGTGCGGTTCCAACGAGTCTCCTCCAGGGCCTGCATGATCAGCTTGCGTTCGATCTCTTCCAGGTAGTCCTCCAGATTGTCGATCTGCGCCAGTGAGGCCTCGCCGGCTTCATTGGCGGGCGTCGCGTCGGCCAGGCGCAGGTCGTTGGCCTGGATCTGCTCGTTCTCGCAGAGGGTGTAAGCGCGTTCGAGCATGTTCTCCAACTCGCGCACGTTGCCGGGGAAGCGGTAGCACTTGAGCTTGTCGAGGGCTTCGCTGGTCAGTTTGGCCGCCGGCAGGCCGCTGCCTTCGGTCAGGCGTTTGAGCATGGTATCGGCCAGCAGCGGGATATCCTCGCGACGCTCACGCAGGGCGGGCACGCGCAACTCGATGACGTTGAGGCGATAGAACAGGTCCTGACGGAAGCGTTCGGCGGCGACCTCGGCGGCCAGGTCCTTGTGGGTAGCGCTGAGGATGCGTACGTCGACCACTACTTCCTGCTGGCCGCCTACGGCGCGTACGGCCTTTTCCTGGATGGCGCGTAGCAGTTTGACCTGCATGGACAGCGGCAGGTCGGCCACTTCGTCGAGGAACAGGGTGCCGCCGTTGGCGGCCTGGAACAGGCCCTGCTTGTCCTCGATGGCACCGGTGAAGCTGCCCTTCTTGTGGCCGAAGAACTCGCTTTCCATGAGCTCCGAGGGGATGGCGCCGCAGTTGACCGGCACGAAGGGCTTTTCCGCGCGCGGGCCCTGTTCGTGGATCAGGCGTGCGACCAGTTCCTTGCCGCTACCAGATTCGCCACTGATGTAGACCGGAGCCTGGCTGCGGGCCAGTTTCTGGATCTGGTTGCGCAGGGTTTTCATCGGCGGCGACTCGCCGAGCAGGCGGGTGTCCACCGGGCCGTCGGCATCCTCGCCGCTGCGCAGGCGCAGGGCGGTGGCGACCAGTTCGCGCAGGCGGCCAAGGTCGACGGGCTTGGTGAGGAAGTCGAAGGCGCCGGCCTTGAGGGCGTTGATGGCCGTGTCCAGGCTGCCGTAGGCGGTGATCATCGCCACCGGCACCTGGGCATGGCGCTGCTGGATGTGCTGGACCAGCTCCAGGCCGGTGCCATCGGGCAAGCGCATGTCGGTCAGGCACAGGTCGAAGGGCTCTCGGGCCAGCCACTCGCGGGCTTCCTTGACGTTGCGCGCGCTGCGCGTGTCGAGTTTCATGCGCCCCAGGGTGATTTCCAGGAGTTCGCGGATGTCGGGTTCGTCGTCGACGATCAGGGCTCTCTGCCGGATGCTCATGGTCAGCTCAACTTGCGTGGGTGGGCGAAGGTGATGCGGAAGCAGCTGCCACCGCCTTCGCGTGGTTGGTAGTGAAGACGAGCCTGGTTGCTTTCGCACAGCTCGCGGGAGATATACAGGCCCAGGCCGGTGCCCTTGTTGTCGGTGGTGTAGAAGGGCTCGAAGATGTGTTGTACCTGCTCCGGCGATACGCCCGGGCCGTCGTCCAGCACCTCCAGGGTCGGCAGGTCGCTTTCCGCATCGCGATAAAGCTTCAGCCAGACCTGGCCGAGTTGGTGGGTCTGGGCGCTGTAGCGCAGGCCGTTCTGTACTAGGTTGGTCAGCACCTGGGTCAGTTGGTGGGGGTCCATGCGGGTCTGCAGGCCGCCACCGACAGCCTCCAGGTGCAGGGTCTGGTCCAGGCGTGCCGAATTGCGGAACTCGCTGGCGAAACGATGCAGCCAGTATTTCAGATCCAGCAGTTGCGGCTCGGCCTGGCGGCGGCGCGATAGCTGCAGGACGTTCTCGATGACCATGTTCATGCGTCGCGAGTGATCCTGAATGATCTGCGCCAGACGTCGGTCGGGCTCATCCAGGTCTTCGGACTCCTGCAACAGCTGCGCGGCGTGGCTGATGGCGCCTAGCGGGTTGCGGATCTCGTGGGCGATGCCCGCAGTCAGACGGCCCAGGGAGGCGAGCTTGAGCTGCTGGGCCTGCTGGGTGATTTGCGAGATATCGTCGAGGAACACCAGGGTGTGCTGTTCTTCGCCACGCTGCAGGGGGATGAAGCTGGGCTGCAGCACTGGGCCATCCGGAATGGCCTGCAGGCTTTGCGGGCGTAAGGTCGGGTTGTGCAGCCACTGTTGCAGGCGCTTGACCAGCTCGGGGCAGTGCGGGTCTAGCACCTTGCCCTCCAGGGTGGGGCGGCCGAGCATGCTCAAAGCGCCCTGGTTGGCGAGCAGCACGCGATGCTGCTTGTCCAGCACCAGGATGCCGGTGCGCATGCGCTGCAAGATCAGCGAGTTGAGTGCCTCCAGGCTGGCGACGTCGACGGCACGCTGCTCGGCCAGGGTTTCGCTCTGTTGCAGCCGCTTGGTCAGACCCTGGAGAAAGAGTGCCGCGGCGAAGCACAGTGCGCCTAGAGCGCCGGCCTGCACGAACTGGGCGGTGGCGGCAGGACGCAGCAGGCTCAGGTAAAAGGTCAGCGTCAGCAGGCCAATGGCTGCGACTGCGGCGATCAGCAGGCCGATGCGTCCGCGCAGAAGGATGTTGGCGATGGCTACGGCCACTACCAGCAGGTTGCCGATACCGCTGGGCGTGCCGCCGGCCGCGTAGAACAGGGCGCACAATATCAGTACGTCGATCAGCGCCAGGCTGAATATCTGGGCCAGATGCCGTGGGCGCTGCAAGAGCGCGGCTACCAGTACGTTGAGTATCAGGTAGGTCCAGCTGCCGTAACGGAACAACTGCTCATGGGCCAGTTGCAGCAGTTCGCTATCCAGCTGGCTGGAAATCAGTATCACCAGCGCCAGGCCGACCGTCACCCGGTACAGGTTGTACAGGCGTAGAACGCGGCGGCCGGGAATGCCGCCGAGGGCCAGCTCTTCAGCGCTCACTGTGGTCGCTGTCCTGATCCAGGTGGGCCTGGCTGCAATACCAGTGCTGCCCTCGTGGCAGGGCCTTGTCGCGCGGTACGTGTACGCCGCACTGGGCGCAGCGCACCATCGGTGCGGCTTGCTCGGGCTCGGTGGGGCGGATGCTTGGACGATTGATGCGTCGCCACAGCCAGACGGCGGCGGCGATCAGGGCGATCCAGAATAGCAGGCGGACCATGATGGACTCTTCTTGTCGATAAGCTGCCAGTTTAGCCAAGGAGGGTGGCGCGATGCAGCAGGAAATACCGGCAAGCGTGGACTGTTGCGCGCCCTGCGGGCATGAAAAAGGGAGGCGATGCCTCCCTTTGTCGAGCGTCGAGTCTGTTCAGTCGAACAGGCCGAAGGTCATGTAGCTGAACCACGAGCGATCGTCGCTGTTGCCTTCGGCTTCAGACTGCAGGTCCTCTGTGGCCTCGTCCTGGTTTTCCGGGAGCAGCTCGTCCGGGATGGCTTCTTCGGCGTCTTCGTACTGGCGAATCACGTCCTGGCTGGCGCGGGTCTCGCCCGGCGGCAGCGGCGCGTCCGACTCGATCAGGCCGAGAGTGGCCTTGGCCAGCCAGGAGCGGTTGTCGGCCTCTTCTTCGCGCGGTACGAACTGGCCGTCGACCAGGCTCTCATGGTCCGGATAGTTGAGCTTGAGGGTTTCCAGGCTGGTGGCCGCCAGGTCATTCAACTCCAGGCGCTGATAGGCTTCGATCATCACTGCCAGGCCGTCGGCCACGGCAGGGGTCTCCTGGAAGTTCTCCACCACGTAGCGGCCACGGTTGGCGGCGGCGACATAGGCCTGGCGGGTCAGGTAGTAGTGGGCGACGTGGATGTCGTAGGCCGCCAGCAGGTTGCGCAGGTAAACCATGCGTGCCTTGGCGTCCGGGGAGTAGCGGCTATTGGGGAAGCGGCTGGTGAGCTGGGCGAATTCGTTGTACGAGTCGCGTGCGGCGCCTGGGTCGCGCTTGGTCAGGTCCAGCGGAATGAAGCGGGCAATCAGGCCGCGATCCTGGTCGAAGGAGGCCAGGCCCTTGAGATAGTAGGCGTAGTCGACGTTGGCGTGCTGCGGGTGCAGGCGAATGAAGCGCTCGGCGGCGGACTTGGCGGCCTCCGGCTCGGCATTCTTGTAATAGGCGTAGATCAGTTCGAGCTGGGCCTGCTCGGCATAGCGGCCGAACGGATAGCGCGACTCCAGGGCCTTCAGCTTTGCAGTGGCGTTGTTGTAGCTGTTGTTGTCGAGGTCTTCCTGGGCCTGCTGGTAGAGCTCGGACTCGCTCAGGTTCTCGTCCACTTCCGGTTTGTTGGAAGAGCATGCGGCGGTGAAGGCGAGGGTGGCGATCAGCAGCAGGTGTTTCACTTGCATGGTGGCTTGCGTCCCTGTGACGGCGGCTGTCTAGGCCTCTACCGTCCTGTTATGATGGGCGCCCCGGAAATGGCCGGGACAAAGACGCCGTATTTAACCACAGCGTGCCGCCGAAACCAAAAGCCGCACCGCCCTCCGCAGTAGCCCATGTCCGAAGACTCCGATCAGCTCATTCAACTCACCGCCGAAGTGCCTTCCGAACTGGGCGGGCAGCGTCTCGACCAGGTCGCCGCGCAGCTTTTCGACGAATATTCGCGCTCGCGCCTGGCCGGCTGGATCAAGGATGGTCGCCTGACGGTCGACGGCGCCGTGCTGCGCCCACGTGACATCGTGCACAGCGGCGCGGTGCTCGACCTGCAGGCCGAGCAGGAGGCCCAGGGCGAGTGGGTGGCGCAGGATATCGCGCTGAACATCGTCTACGAGGACGAACACCTGCTGGTGATCGACAAGCCTGCCGGCCTGGTGGTTCACCCGGCTGCCGGGCATGCCGACGGCACTCTGCTCAACGCCTTGCTGCATCACGTGCCGGACATCATCAATGTGCCGCGTGCCGGCATCGTGCACCGCCTGGACAAGGACACCACCGGCCTGATGGTGGTGGCCAAGACCCTGCAGGCGCAGACCAAGCTGGTCGATCAGCTGCAGAAGCGCAGTGTCAGCCGCATCTACGAGTGCATCAGCATCGGCGTGATCACCGCCGGCGGCACCATCAATGCGCCGATTGGTCGTAGCTCGGCCAACCGCCAGCGCATGGCGGTGATCGACGGCGGCAAACCGGCGGTGACCCATTACCGGGTGCTGGAGCGCTTCCGCTCGCACACCCATGTGCGGGTCAAGCTGGAAACCGGGCGTACCCACCAGATTCGCGTGCACATGACCCATGTCGGTTACCCGCTGGTGGGCGACCCCCTCTACGCCGGGCGCTTCCGCATTCCCCCCGCGGCCAGCCCGACCCTGGTGCAGACCCTGCGCGAGTTCCCGCGCCAGGCACTGCATGCTCGCTTCCTCGAACTGGAGCATCCGGAGACTGGCAAGCGCATGAAGTGGGAGTCGCCGTTGCCGGAAGATCTGGTCTGGCTGCTGTCGCTGCTGCGCCAGGACCATGAATCCTTCGTCTGACTGGCTGCTGCCGGACTGGCCGGCGCCGGCCCATGTGCGCGCCTGCGTCACCACGCGTGTCGGCGGCGTCAGCCTGCCGCCGTTTGATGGCCTCAATCTGGGCGACCATGTCGAGGATGATCCGCAGGCCGTTGCCGATAACCGCTGCCTGCTGGTCGAGCGTCTCGGCTGCCAGCCTGCGTGGCTGAAGCAAGTACACTGCCCGGACGTGGTCGAGGCCGCCCCGGCGCAGGTGGTGACCGCCGATGCCAGCTGGACGGCCACGTCGGGCACCGCCTGTGCCGTTCTGACTGCCGACTGTCTGCCGGCACTGTTCTGTGATCGTGCCGGAACCCGTGTGGCCGCCGCCCATGCCGGTTGGCGTGGGCTCGCTGCGGGCGTGCTGGAAAACACCCTGGCTGCGATGGCCGTGCCGGCGAGCGAGGTGCTGGTCTGGCTCGGACCGGCCATCGGCCCGCAGTCTTTCGAGGTCGGCCCGGAAGTGCGCGAGGCGTTTCTGGCTGTCCATCCGCAAGCAGACTCGGCCTTTCGCCCCAGCACCAATCCGGGCAAGTTCATGGCGGATATCTATGGCCTGGCCCGCATCCGCCTGGCCGCTGCTGGCGTCACCGCCGTGTATGGCGGCGGGCTGGATACCTTCACCGATCCGCGTTTCTTTTCCTACCGCCGTGCCGCCCGTACCGGGCGCTTCGCCTCGCTGGTCTGGCTGGTCGACTGATCCGCATCAAGGTTCGTCCGCTTGAATCGGCCGAAACTGTCCTCATCTAAAGAGCAACTCCGGGCTTCACTGTAGGGAGCAGTTCAGCGCTCCGGCCCGCTTATCGAAGGAAGGACATATTCATGCGAATCGACCGTTTGACCAGCAAGTTGCAACTTGCGCTTTCCGATGCCCAGTCCATCGCCGTGGGCCTCGACCATTCCGCCATCGAGCCGCTGCACCTGCTGCAGGCCCTGCTGGAGCAGCAGGGCGGCTCGATCAAGCCGCTGCTGATGCAGGTCGGCTTCGACATCAACGCCCTGCGCCAGTCGCTGACCAAGGAGTTGGATGGCCTGGCCAAGCTGCAGAACCCCACCGGTGACGTGAACCTGTCGCAGGATCTGGCGCGCCTGCTCAACCAGGCCGACCGCCTGTCGCAGCAGAAGGGCGATCAATTCATCTCCAGCGAGCTGGTGCTGCTGGCGGCCATGGACGACAGCACGCGCCTGGGCAAACTGCTGCTGGCCCAGGGCGTGAGCAAGAAAGCCCTGGAAAACGCCATCGCCAACCTGCGCGGTGGCCAGGCGGTCAACGACCCCAATGTCGAGGAGTCGCGCCAGGCGTTGGACAAATACTGCGTCGACCTGACCAAGCGTGCCGAAGAGGGCAAGCTCGACCCGGTGATCGGCCGTGACGACGAGATTCGCCGCACCATTCAGGTCCTGCAGCGGCGCACCAAGAACAACCCGGTGCTGATTGGTGAACCTGGCGTCGGCAAGACCGCCATCGCCGAAGGTCTGGCCCAGCGCATCATCAATGGCGAGGTGCCTGACGGCCTCAAAGACAAGCGCCTACTGGCCCTGGACATGGGCGCGCTGATTGCCGGCGCCAAGTTCCGTGGCGAGTTCGAGGAGCGCCTCAAGGCTCTGCTCAATGAGCTGTCCAAGCAGGAAGGGCGGATCATCCTGTTCATCGACGAGCTGCACACCATGGTCGGTGCGGGCAAGGCCGATGGCGCCATGGATGCCGGCAACATGCTCAAGCCGGCGCTGGCACGCGGCGAACTGCACTGCGTTGGCGCCACCACCCTGGACGAGTACCGCCAGTACATCGAGAAAGACGCCGCGCTGGAGCGCCGCTTCCAGAAGGTGCTGGTGGACGAGCCGTCCGAGGAAGACACCATTGCCATCCTGCGGGGTCTGAAGGAGCGCTACGAGGTGCACCACGGGGTGACCATTACCGATGGCGCGATCATAGCCGCCGCCAAGCTGTCGCACCGCTATATCACCGACCGTCAGTTGCCGGACAAGGCCATCGACCTGATCGACGAGGCGGCCAGCCGCATCCGCATGGAGATCGACTCCAAGCCGGAGGCGCTGGATCGTCTGGAGCGGCGCCTGATCCAGCTGAAGATCGAGCGCGAGGCGCTGAAGAAGGAAGACGACGACGCCGCGCTCAAGCGGCTGGAGAAGCTCAAGGAGGACATCGCCCGGCTGGAGCTGGAGTACGCCGACCTGGAGGAAATCTGGAAGTCGGAGAAGGCCGAGGTGCAGGGCTCGGCGCAGATCCAGCAGAAGATCGAGCAGGCCAAGGCCGACCTCGAGGCGGCGCGGCGCAAGTCCGACCTGCAGCGCATGGCCGAGCTGCAGTACGGCATCATTCCGGACCTGGAGCGCAGCCTGCAGATGGTCGATCAGCACGGCAAGAGCGAGAACCAGCTGCTGCGCAACAAGGTCACCGACGAGGAAATCGCCGAAGTAGTGTCGAAGTGGACCGGCATCCCGGTGAGCAAGATGCTCGAAGGCGAGCGCGACAAGTTGCTGAAGATGGAAGGGTTGCTGCACCAGCGCGTGATCGGCCAGGACGAGGCCGTGGTGGCCGTGGCCAATGCGGTGCGCCGTTCCCGCGCGGGCTTGGCTGACCCCAATCGGCCGAGCGGCTCGTTCCTCTTCCTCGGCCCGACCGGGGTGGGCAAGACCGAGCTGTGCAAGGCGCTGGCCGAGTTTCTCTTCGATACCGAAGAGGCGCTGATACGCATCGACATGTCCGAGTTCATGGAGAAGCACAGCGTGGCTCGCCTGATTGGCGCGCCGCCCGGCTACGTCGGCTACGAGGAGGGCGGTTACCTGACCGAGGCGGTGCGCCGCAAACCCTACTCGGTGGTGCTGATGGACGAGGTCGAGAAGGCCCACCCGGACGTGTTCAACGTGCTGTTGCAGGTGCTGGAAGATGGTCGCCTGACCGACAGCCATGGACGTACCGTGGACTTCAAGAACACCGTGATAGTCATGACCTCCAACCTTGGCTCGGCGCAGATCCAGGAGCTGGTCGGCGATCGCGAAGCGCAGCGCGCTGCGGTAATGGATGCGGTGAGCAGCCACTTCCGTCCGGAGTTCATCAACCGCATCGACGAGGTGGTGGTATTCGAGCCGCTGGCTCGCGAGCAGATCGCCGGTATTGCCGAGATTCAGCTGGGCCGCCTGCGCAGCCGTCTGGCCGAGCGCGAGCTGGTGCTGGAGCTGTCCAGTGAGGCCATGGACAAGCTGGTCGCAGTCGGTTACGACCCGGTGTATGGCGCGCGGCCGCTGAAGCGGGCGATCCAGCGCTGGATCGAGAACCCGCTGGCGCAGCGCATTCTCGCTGGCGACTTCGCCCCAGGCGCGCGCGTGCAGGCAAGTGTGGAAGGCGAAGACATCGTTTTCACCTGAGTGGTGCGTCGAAACCAAAGCCCCGGGAGACCGGGGCTTTTTTCATTCAGGCTTCCAGGTGGCGCAGTAGCACGGCCAGAGCCGGAATCTGATCGTCCGCCAGGTCGATGATATGGAAGCCACACCAGCCGCTGTGGCCGGGCTCCGCGCGGCTCCACAGGCAGTCGGCACCCAGGCGGATTTCGTGGATGCCTTCCAGTGGTTGGTCCAGTACCAGGCGGCACTCCCATACCGAGTCGGCTTCCGGCGGCTGCTCGCTGACCAGCATGAAACCGTCCTCGGAAAGGTCGACGATGCGGCCGAGGCGCCGTCCGCTGTGCAGGTCGAGGACTTCGATATTCAGTTGCGTGGTGTGGCGGCTGTGCTGGCGGCGGTCGTCCATTCAGGCTCCTTGTCCGACTTCTGGGGTGCGCCCGGTGAAGCGTTGCAGGACGCGGTAGATGGCGTTGAGTGCGCGATCCACCAGGGGCGCTGCACGCTCCTCGGCGAGGATGCGCACCAGGCCTTGCTCCATCTCGCAGGCCAGTTGGCGGATGGGTTTGACCGCTACCCGTTGGCCGCTATGGTCGACGAACATGTAGTTATGGGTGGTGGGGCTGAACCAGGATAGCTTGAGCACCTGCACGTTATCGCCCTGGACGAATTCGAACCAGGTGCCGAACTCCAGTTGCTGCAGCTCCTTGACCAGGGCCTGAGCGCGCTGCGACAGGCGCCGCTCGTCCTTCTTGACCGGCTCTACCAGTACGGCATCTTCGCCGAGCATGGCACCCAGCGGGCTTTCCCGCAGCTGGCTCTTGATCTTGGCGGCCACCTGCGGCTGCTGGGCTTGCACGGCGTGCTGGCAGGCGACTATGTCCTGCAGCAGGCGGCGGATACCGTCCTCATGGTAGCCGCCGAGCAGCTCCAGACCTTTGCGCAGCTCATCGAGCAGGCCTACACGCAAGTTCTGCAGACGCGCGCGGCCTTCCTCATCCAGCGCTGTGCCGCTCCAGGCCAGCTGCTCGGCCACTTCGCTGGCGCGTTGCCACTCGGGGCTGCGTTCGCCATGGCGCAGTAGCACGAACACCAGCACGTCGGCCCAGGTCAGCTCGAGGAAGTTATGGATCACGCTAGGTAGCTGGCGCTCGTTGAGCACCCGGTGGATCACGTCCACGGCCAGCTGCCGGGCGCCGAGCAGCTTGTCGCGGCCCTTGGCTGCCTCCACCGCGCGGCGCTCGCGCAGCTCGACCTTGTGCTTGAGGGTGGCGACGAATTCGTCGAACTCGTCCTGCAGGCTGTTGAACAGCAGCAGGTCGCCGGAGAAGCCATGGATCACCCGCTCCACCACCCAGTGGATCTTTGCCAGCAGGCCGCGCTCGTCGCCTTCGCCGCCATACAGGACGCCGGCCTGGGCCATGGAATTGAGCAGGCGGCGGGCCGGATGATGGTGCTGGGTGAACAGCGCCTTGTCCTGCAGTGCGACCTTCAGGTAGGGCGTGTGCAGGTGGGAGAGGGCGGTCTTGCAGGCGTCCGGCAGGTTGTCGTCGTCGAGGATGAAGTCGAACAGCATGCCGACCAGGTCGATCACGTCGGCCTCCTGGTCCGCCAGCTTCTGCTGGCCGGGCAGGCTGCTGTGGGATTCCAGCTGCTGCTGCAGGCTGACCTTGAGCTCCTCGACCGGTTGCGGTCCCTGCAGACGCTGGGTCAGGGTGCTGGCGGACTGCTGCTGCAGTCGGGTCAGGGCTTCAAGCAGTTCGCCGGCGCTGTAGGTGCTGCTGGCCGTGCGTGGGGCGAAGCTGGCGATGCTACGGGCGCCACCGGGTAGCGGTGCGTCCAGGTCGCGCTCACGGCGCTCGCTGAGCAGGGCGGCCAGGCCGCCGAACAGTTGGCCTGGGTCTTGCGGTGGCGGGGCGCCGAGATCGCTAGGCGCCGCCGGCATGGCCGTCATGGCGGCGGCTGGTGCTCCTGGCGCAGCTGCTGCCGGGGCGGAGTGTGCAGCGCCGCTCTCGCTGCCGGCCTGTGCGGGAGCCTTGGGCGCCGGCGGAGGTGTGCTGGAGCGCTGGGCGGTGAACTTGAGATTGGGCAGGATGCCGGCATTGATCAGGCGCTGATTGAGCATCTCGTACAGGGTGTCGAGGCCCTGCATCACGTTGCGCTCGAACAGCATATAAAGGATGACCTTGATCCGCAGTGGCAGCGGGTGCGGCACCAGGGCCTCGCGGAAGGCATCGGCCAGCGCCTGCGGGCCGAAGGGGTTGCTGTCTTCGCCCAGCTTCTGCCCGTTGTTGAGCAGGGCCAGGCGCTGCTCCAGGGCAAACAGCGTGCGCGTGCTGCGGGCCTTGACCTTGCTGACCATGTTGGTGACCTGCAGGCTTTCCTCGTATTCCTCGTTCTGCACCAGCGACAGGCTTTCGCTGCTGGTTTCTGCCTGCTCGGCCTTACTCTTGAGCTTGCCTTCGAGAAAGTCGGCGAAGTTCTGCGCGATGCGTTGGTGGTAGCTGCGTTCGATTTGCGGGCGCATGCGGCGCAGATCGCGCATGGCGTCGAAGAACAGGGTTTGCACCTTGTTGTTTTCGGCTTTTTCGGCGCCTTCGAATAGGGTGTCATCGACCTGGGCAAACAGGTCGGTGAGGTGTTCGGCCAGGTTGTTCATCACCAGTTTGCGGCAGTCCTGCACCAACTCGCCGAAGCGCGGTTGAATGGCGCGGCTGGCGACGCCCGGTGCGGGAGTGGTCGGGGGAATATCCTGAGAACTCATGCGTTATCCTGCGCGGCTGCTCTGCTTCGAGGCGCTACTGTGAACTGGCTCATGCTGTCACCCATAGAGTAGCCGGTTATCGCTGATATTCGCATCCGACGAATCTTCGATTATCAGGCTTGACAGAAATATTCCGCTCCGTAAAATGGCGCGCCTCTGATACGGGAAACGGCCTAGCCGCTACGGTGTCAGGGCTGGAAGATAGAAGTTCCGCGATAGCTCAGTCGGTAGAGCAAATGACTGTTAATCATTGGGTCCCTGGTTCGAGTCCAGGTCGCGGAGC
>NZ_LSOF01000013.1:210582-210749 GCF_001592875.1 Pseudomonas sp. BMS12
AAATGGTCGGGGTAGGGGGATTCGAACTCCCGACATCTTGCTCCCAAAGCAAGCGCGCTACCGGACTGCGCTATACCCCGATAGGAAGTTGGCTCCGCGACCTGGACTCGAACCAGGGACCCAATGATTAACAGTCATTTGCTCTACCGACTGAGCTATCGCGGAAC
>NZ_LSOF01000013.1:210759-268382 GCF_001592875.1 Pseudomonas sp. BMS12
TCTACAGAGAGCCCGCCTAGTGCGGGCTTTTTGTTGTGCCTGAAATGTGTGTTTGCGCATGTGCCATGCCAGCGCACGGGGGCTTACCGTGCGCCGGCATGCAGGGGCTCAATGCAGCTTCAGACGCGGGTCGGTGCTGCGCCCAATGCGATCGCTGAGCATCAGCAGCGTTGTGCGCAGTACGCCGTACAGGGCCATCTGGTGCATGCGGTACAGCGACACGTAGAACATCCGCGCCAGCCAGCCTTCCAGTTTGACGCTGCCCATCAGGTTACCCATCAGATTGCCGACCGCCGAGAAGCGCGATAGCGAGATCAGTGAGCCGTAGTCGCGGTAGCGGAATGCCTCCAGTGGCTGGCCGTCGATGCGCCGCTTGAGCGACTTGGCCAGCAACGAGGCCTGCTGGTGTGCGGCCTGGGCGCGTGGCGGCACACTGCGTTCGCTACCGTCGCCGAGGGGGCAAGCGGCGCAGTCGCCAAAGGCGAAAATCGCGTCATCCAACGTGGTCTGCAGGGTCGGGCGTACCAGCAGTTGATTGATGCGGTTGCACTCCAGGCCATCGAGCTGGCCGAGGAATGCCGGGGCGCGGATGCCGGCAGCCCAGACCTTGAGGCTGGCGGGAATCTCCATGCCCTGGGCGGTGTGCAGCGCGCTGGCGGTGACCTGGCTGACGGCGGTGCCGGTCAGCACGGTGACGCCGAGTTTTTCCAGGGTTTTGTGCACCGGCGCGCTGATGCGCTCCGGCAGTGCCGGCAGAACCCGTGGGCTGGCCTCGATCAGGGTGATGCGCATGTTCTGCGGCTGGATGCCGTCGAGGCCGTAGGCGGCCAGTTCGTGGGCGGCGTGATGCAGTTCTGCCGCGAGTTCCACGCCGGTAGCGCCGGCACCGACAATCGCCACGCTTATGCGGCTGTCGTCGTTGCGGCCAGCGTGCGCGCGCAGGTAATGGCTGAGCATCTGCCGGTGGAAGCGCTCGGCCTGCTCGCGCGTATCGAGAAAGATGCAGTGCTCGGCGGCGCCGGCTGTACCGAAGTCGTTGGTGGTACTGCCGACGGCAATCACCAGGCTGTCGTAGGCCAGTTCGCGCTCGGGCAGCAGCTCGCCGCCGTCCTCGTCCAGGGTCGCGGCCAGGCGGATCTGCTTGCGGGTGCGATCCAGGCCGCTCATGCGGCCTAGCTGGAACTCGAAGTGGTTCCATTTCGCTTGTGCCACGTAGTTCAGCTCGTCTTCGGAGGAGTTTAACGAGCCGGCGGCCACCTCGTGCAGCAGAGGCTTCCAGATATGCGTGAGGTTGGCGTCGACCAGTACGATGCTGGCCTGCTGGCGCTTACCCAGGGTTCTACCCAGGCGGGTGGCAAGCTCCAGGCCGCCGGCGCCGCCGCCGACGATCACGATGCGATGAGTCATGGGGATATCTCACAAGGCTTAAGGAATTCGGTGGGCTCGGCTGGGCGAGCGCGAGGCAGCTCATAGCACCAGTCCGGCAAGCAGGCGGGAGAGAATGCCGAGGCCGATTACCAGGCCGATCACCACTAGCAACAGGCGCCAAGGGCGAAACGGCTGGCGTTGCACCTGGTGCTGCGGAGCGCTGAGATATTGCTCGACGCGTTGCTGGTCTTCGGGGCTGAGGCGGCTGGGCATGGCGATCCTCTCGAAAGTGGGGTCATTCTAGACGGGGCGGTCACGCCGGCTCAACGCGGACTTCATCGTTCAGGCGGATGATGCCGCCCTCGAGCACTCTGGCGGTGATGCCGCCATGGCCGCGCATGGCCTGGAAGGTGCCGCTGCCCAGGCGCTCCTCGAGGCGGGCGCAGGGCTGGCACCAGCCAGTGGTTTCCAGCACTGCCTGGCCGATGCGAAAGCGCCGGCCCTTGAGGCTGAACAGGTTAATACCGGCGATGGCGATGTTGCGGCGCAGGTCGGCGGGGGTGATTTCGCGCTGCAGCAGGGCGGCGACCACGGCCAGGTGCTCCCACTGGATCAGAGTGACCTGGCGGGCATTGCGCGGGCCCGGGCGGGCATGGTCGCCAGTCAGGCCTGCTTCGCGGCGAGCTTCCACCGCCTCCAGTTCCAGCATCTCGCCGCGCGCCAGCGGGCGCACGCCGATCCAGCGCACCCGGCCCTGCTGCGGCACTTCGGCGAGCAGTTGCTGCAAAGGGCTCACAGGCTGATACCCACGTCTAGCAACAAGGTTCGCCCAAGGTTGCGGCGCAGGAAAGCGGGGGCATCGGCATGGGCGAACAGCACCCGGGCATAGTTGGGGCCGATCAGCGAGAGCGAACGCCAGCCCTGGCGCAGGAACTCGCTGGGCGGCGGGAAGGTGCCGTTGAAGTCGGGGGTTTCGCGCTTGAGGTTGACGTAGGCCAGCAGGTCCAACTCGCCCGGGTCGATGCCGCGCTCGCCATAGTTGTGCGCCTTCTTGCGCAGGGTCGGGGCCAGGCGCGCCTGCAGTTCGGCGGGGGGAATGCGCCGTGGTCGGGGTTCGCGGCGCAGCAGCTGGCTCAGGGACAGCGCGCTGCGGCGGCGTTGCAGCTCTTCGCGCCACTCGTCGTTGAGGCGGCGGCCCTGGTCGAGGACGAAGAACACCTCGAAGTTGGCCTCGCGGAACAGTACGTCCGGCGGCTCCTGGCCGGAGGCGAAGTCTTCGAGGCGATAGGGCTGATTCAGTGCATCCAGCAGGCGCTGGCAGACCCAGCGCTCGCGCTCCCACTTGCGGGCGTTGGAGAGGAAGTTGTTGGCTTGTTCGGCCTGGCGAGTGAGCAGGCGCAGGTAGTCTGAATCGTCCATGGACGCAGCATAGCGCAGAACGGCGCAGGCTCTGGCGTGCTGCTCGGCGGTGAGCGTGGGTGTAGACTCGCCTGGCTTGTCGTCGGAGCCACCATGTCGATTCGTCCTGTCCTGCCTACCGATCACGCCGCCCTGCTCAAACTGTGGCAGCGTACGCCCGGCATCTGCATTCGTCCCGAGGATGCCTACGCGCCTTTCTGTCGTTACCTGTCGCGCAATCCCGGCCTGAGCCTGCTGGTGGAGGATCAGGGGCAGTTAGCGGCATGCCTGTTGGCGGGACATGACGGTCGGCGCGGCTACCTGCAGCATCTGGTGGTCGATGCTCCGTGGCGTGGGCGTGGTTTGGCCAGGCAGTTGCTCGATCAGGTACTGGCCCGTCTGGCGGAGCAAGGGGTGAACAAGGCTCATGTTTTCGTGCTGCGCGAAGGGCCTGATGCCTTGGCTTTCTGGCAGGGGCAGCCGGGTTGGGCGGAGAGGGAGGATATCCAGGTGTTTTCGACGAGGAGCGTGTAATGGCGAGAGGGCGGATATTGCTTGGGATCCTGTTGAGTGTCTGGTTGCTGGGTGCGAGCGCCCAAGAAGGCCCGCAGCGGCTGGCGCCCTGGACCCTGCTGGATCAGTTCGATCAGGCCTACAGTCTGAATAACGAGCTGCGCGTGTTGCTGGTGGCGCGTGGCATGTCTGGCGCGAAGCTGGTCGAGCAGGCTCTAGCGGGGCAGCCGCGGGGTTATCTGGAGAGTCGTTCGGCAGTCTACCTGGCCGACATCAGCGGCATGCCGAGCCTCATTGCGAGCCTGTTCGCCGTGCCGGCCATGCGCGACTATCCATTTCGTGTGCTGCTCGATCATCAGGGGCGAGTGGCTTCACGCTACCCGGGCGCAAAGGACGAGGTACTGTGGCTGGAGCTGCGTGACGGTTACCTGCAGTCGACGCGAAGGTTCAGCGATGCTCAGGCATTGGCTCGGGCGCTGGAAGAGGCGGCCCAGTGATTGCGGCGCAGCTGCTATCGTCCGCCACGTTAGGTTTGGGCTGGGGATTGTACGCAGTGGTGCTGCTCTGGGCTGTCTGGCGAGCGCCCTGGGTAGAGCTATGCAGCGATCAGCGCCGCCAGCACCTGCTGTTCGGTACGGTGCTGGCGCTGTTCCTGTTGTGGCTGGTGCGCCGCGACTTTGCTTCCGGGTTGTCCTTCCATTTCATCGGCATGACGGCCGTGACTCTGTTGCTGGACTGGCCCTTGGCGCTACTCGGGGGTTGTGCCGCACAGCTCGCTTTGCTGGCGCTGGGGCGCCTGGATCTGGCGGCGTTGGGTGTCAACGGTCTGCTGCTGGTGGCGATGCCGGTGGCTATTGCCGAGTTTTGCGCCATCCAGGTGGAGCGCCGTCAGCCGCGCAACCTGTTCGTCTACATCTTCTTCTGCGGCTTCTTCCCGGCCGCGCTGACCGCGCTGGCCTGCCTGCTCGGCGGCCTGGCTCTGCTCTGGCACGACGGGTTGTATGTCATGCCGCCCTGGCTGGAGGATTTTCTCGGTTATCTGTGGCTGGTGATGTTTCCCGAGGCTTTTATCAACGGGATGCTGGTGACCGGCTTGGTGGTGTTCTATCCGGACTGGCTGGAGACCTTCAACCGTAGCCGCTACCTGTCGGCGCCATGGAAGGACGATGACTGATACTCGGGTATCAGTGCCGCATATAGCGCCGCTGAGCCTGATGCAGATCAAGTCGTAGCGCCGCGTCCGCGGCATGCTCAGGGCTCATAGAGGAGGCGGAACATGAGTGTGCACCAGTGGGCGCGGCAGGAACTTGAGCGCTGCATGCAGCAGGGGCAAGAGCGGGGGCTGGACGAGACAATGTGCCTGCGGGCGCTGCTCAGCCAGGTTGTCGAGCTGAACCGTCAGGGGCGTGATGCGGCCGATCTGGCTCAGGAGCTGGCATTCCTGGCCGACAATCTGGACCCGGAACGCGACTACGCCTTTATGCGTCCGTGAGCTGACGGCGGGTGCCGCTCGCTGTCGAGGTCATCTGTAGGAGAGGCCTTGGCCGCGACCCGGATGCGCGGCGCGGTCTTGGTTCTGCCATCGCGGATAAAGCCGCTCCTGGCTAGTTCGGCAGGCGTGTTGCTCGGTGCCAGGGGGCTGCTATTTGTGGGAGCGGCTTCAGCCGCGATGCAGGCTAACCCTTGGCTGCACTATCGCGGCTAAAGCGGAGTGCTGCCCATTCGCTCCACTCGATGGGGCGCTCAATGCTCCCGTGGCAACTCGTCGGAGAAGGGAGAGTCTTCCAGATTGTCGCCGGGGATGGCGTGGGCTTCGGAGGCCCAGGCTCCGAGGTCGATCAGTTTGCAGCGTTCGCTGCAGAAGGGCCGGTTGGGGCTCTGTGGGCCCCACTCGACAGGGGCGCCGCAGGTTGGGCATTCCACCATGCTGGTCATGCTTGGCCTCCGCTCAGGGTCAGATAGAAATGGTGTAGGCGTTCGACTTCCTGTTTCAGCCAGGCCAGATCGCGATCATTGACCAGTACATCGTGGGCGTGGCGCAGGCGCTCGTTGCGACTGGACTGGGCCTTGAGGATGGCGCGGATCTGCTCCTCGGAGCTGCCGTCGCGAACCATGCTGCGCTGCACTTGCAGCTGTTCGGGGGCGTCGACTACCAGAACTCGCTGTGTCATGCGGTGCTGGCCGGACTCCACCAATAGTGGCGATACCAGAATGGCGTAAGGCGAGTCAGCTTGGGCCAGGTACTGATCGATTTCCGCGAAGATCAGCGGGTGCAGCAGGCCCTCTAGCCAGCGCCGCTGGGCTTCGTCCTGGAACACCTGCTGGCGCAGGGCGGCGCGGTCTAGGGTGCCGTCAGGCTGCAGTACCTGGGCACCGAAGCGCTCGACAATTTTCGTCAGCGCCGGACGCCCCGGCTCTACCACCCAGCGGGCGGCGTGATCGGCGTCCACCAGGTGTACGCCGAGGTCGATGAAGTGCTGGGCAGCGGCACTCTTGCCGCTACCGATGCCGCCTGTAAGGCCGAGTATCCAGGGTGTGCTCATTTAAAACCGGGCAAATTGCAAATAGGCTCCGGTTATTTGATCACCCCAGAGCAGCGCAATCCAGCCGGCAATTGCCAGATAGGGGCCGAAGGGGATGGGCGTGCTGGTTTCCTGATTACGCAGGCGCAGCATGATCACACCGAGCACGGCGCCGACCAGCGATGACAGCAGAATGGTCAGTGGCAGAATTTGCCAGCCACCCCAGGCGCCGAGCATGGCCAGCAGCTTGAAGTCGCCATAGCCCATGCCCTCCTTGCCGGTCACCAGCTTGAACAACCAGTACACCGACCACAGGCTCAGGTAGCCGGCGATGGCGCCCCACAGGGCATCCTCCAGACTGGCGAACAGGCCGAAATGGTTGGCGATCAGTCCCAGCCAGAGCAGTGGCAGCACCAGGGAATCCGGCAGCAGCTGGTGATCGCAATCGATCATGCTCATCGCCAGCAGGCCCCAGGTCAGCACCAGCATCCCCGCCGCCTGCCAGCCAACGCCGAAGTGGTAGGCGATATAACCCGAGAGCAAGCCACAGGTCAGCTCTATCAGCGGGTAGCGCAAGCTGATTAGCGCCTTGCAGCTGGAGCATTTGCCGCGCAGGCACAGGTAGCTGATGACTGGAATGTTTTCCCAGGGTTTGATCTGGTGCTGGCAGTGCGGGCAGCAGGAGTTGGGCAGGATGAGGTTGAAGGTGGCTTGCTGGGGTTCTTCCGGTAGATCGAGAATCTCCCGGGCCTGCTGGCGCCAGTCACGCTGCATCATGATCGGTAGGCGGTAGATGACTACGTTGAGGAAGCTGCCGATCAAGAGGCCGAGCAGAGCTGCAGACAAAATAAAGGCCGGCAAATTACCGGCCATGAAGTCAAGTGGCATCGTCAGCCTACTACCGAGCCGAGGGTGAAGATTGGCAGGTACATCGCAATGATAAGACCACCTACAAGCACGCCCAGTACTGCCATGATCATGGGCTCCATGAGCGTGGTCAGGTTGTCTACGGCGTTATCGACTTCGGCTTCATAGAATGAGGCCACCTTGTCGAGCATTTCATCCAAGGAGCCGGACTCTTCGCCAATGGCTGTCATCTGTATGGCCATGGATGGAAAAACATCGGTTGTGCGCATGGCGAAGTTCAGCTGTACGCCGGAAGATACGTCCTGCTTGATGCGGTGTACTGCATTGCGGAAGACCACATTGCCGGTGGCGCCTGCGACCGAGTCCAATGCGTCAACCAGTGGTACGCCTGCGGCGAATGTGGTAGCCAGCGTGCGCGCATAGCGTGCAACTACAGCCTTGTACATGATGTCGCCGACGATGGGAGTCTTGAGCAGGGTTCGATCCATCCAGTCGCGAAACTTTTCAGAGCGCTTGTAGGTGTTCTGGAAGGAAAAGGCGGCTGCAAACAATGCCGCGATGACCAGCCACCACCACTCCTGAATCCAGCGTGAGAGGTTGACTACCATTTGCGTGAAAGCAGGGAGCTCGGCGCCGAAACCTGCAAAGACATCCTCAAATTGCGGGACTACTTTTATGAGCAGAATTGCCGTCACAATAAACGCAACAACTATGACGGCAATCGGGTAGGTCATGGCCTTTTTGATCTTGGCTTTGAGGGCCTCGGTTTTTTCCTTGTAGGTCGCAACACGATCAAGCAGGCTTTCCAAGGCGCCGGACTGCTCGCCTGATTCAACCAGGTTGCAATAAAGGTCATCGAAATAGAGTGGGCGTTTGCGCAGGGCGCTGGCAAAACTGTTACCTGCAGCAACGTCTTGCTTGACCTCGTCTACCAAGGTGCGCATGTTCGGGTTCTCAACGCCTTCGCCGATAATGTCGAAGGACTGCAGTAGTGGCACGCCCGCCTTCATCATGGTCGCCATCTGGCGGGTAAACAGGGCGATGTCCATGGGCTTGATTTTCTTGCCCTTGCCCAGGATTGAAACAGTCTCTTTACGGACTTTGATCGGGTTGATGCCCTGCTTGCGCAGCTGTGCCTTGACCAGGGCGGGCGATTGCCCGTTCAGTTTGCCCTTGATCGTCGCGCCTCTTTTATCTTTGCCTTCCCAGACGAATGTGCTGGTTTTGAGCGCTTTTTCCGCCATGGATTAGTCCTTGGTCACGCGGTTGACTTCCTCGAGGCTAGTCACGCCTTGCATGACTTTAACCAGGCCCGAGGTTCGCAGATCATTGAAGCCGTCTTTGCGCATCTGCGCGGAGATATCAATGGAGTTGCCTTCTTCCATGATAATCCGCTGCAGGGCCGGCGTGTTTTTAACCACTTCATAAATACCGAGTCTGCCTTTATACCCGCCCTTGCAGTTGTCGCAACCAACCGGGCCATAGATCTTGAAGGTGCCTATCTTGTTTTCCGGGAAGCCTTCCTTGAGCAGTGCCTCGCGAGGAATCTCGACTTCCCTTTTGCAGGTACTGCAGAGCTTACGCGCCAGGCGCTGGGCAATGATCAGGTTTACCGAGGTGGCGATGTTGAAAGAGGGAACGCCCATGTTGCGTAAGCGGGTGAGGGTCTCGGCAGCGCTATTGGTGTGCAGGGTGGACATCACCATATGCCCGGTCTGTGCTGCCTTTACGGCGATAGAGGCTGTGTCCAGGTCGCGAATCTCGCCCACCATGATGATGTCCGGATCTTGGCGTAGGAAGGCGCGCAGGGCCTGAGTGAAATCCATGCCCTGCTTAGGGTTGACGTTGACCTGATTGATGCCTTCCAGATTGATCTCTACCGGATCTTCGGCTGTAGAGATATTTACGTCGACCGTATTGAGAATATTCAGGCCGGTATAAAGCGAAACTGTCTTGCCTGAGCCAGTAGGACCGGTGACCAGGATCATGCCCTGTGGCTGCTTGAGGGCAGTCATGTACAACTCTTTCTGGTCTTCTTCATAGCCCAGCGCGTCGATGCCCATCTGGGCGCTGCTGGGGTCGAGAATCCGCATAACGATCTTCTCACCCCAAAGGGTGGGCAGGGTGTTGACACGGAAGTCGATGGCTTTGGTCTTGGATATCTTCATCTTGATCCGGCCATCCTGAGGCTTGCGGCGCTCGGAGATATCCAATGCGGCCATGACTTTGAGGCGGGCGCCGATGCGGCTGGCCAGTTGGATGGGGGGGCGGGCAACCTCGTGCAATACGCCGTCCGTACGGAAACGCACGCGATAGGCTTTCTCATAGGGCTCGAAGTGCAGGTCGGATGAGCCGCCTTTGATGGCATCCAGCAGCATTTTGTTGACGAAGCGCACTACGGGGGCGTCGTCTGCGTCGCCTCCGGGGCCTTTATCATCTCCGTCTTCATCAACAGCCTCCACATCCAGGCCATCGAGGTCGACATCGGCCAAGTCCTCCATGCCACTCGCGCCAGAATCGAACAGTTTTTCGATGGCGTCTCCAAGCTTGTCGTCTTCTACCAGTACCGCCTCGGTGCTCAGGCCGGTACTGAACTGGACATCTGTGATTGCTTGATGATTGGTGGGGTCGGAGACGGCTACGTAAAGCTTGTTGCCCCGTTTGTACAGGGGAAGTACGCGATGTTGGCGGCAGAGCTTCTCGGTGATGGCGTCGCGGGGCTGGCTTTCCTTATCGATTGTGTTCAGGTCGAAATAGGGTAGGCCAAACTGATCGGATGCAACCTCAAGAATGCTGCGGCTGCTGGCAATCTTGTTCTGTACCAGATAGGACACCAATGGAATCTGGTTGCGCAGGGCTTGGGCTTGGGCTGCCGAGGCAGTCTTCTCATCAAGCAATTCGGCGGCGACTAGTTGGCGTGCTAGTCCGGTGAGGATGGGTGTATTGCTCATGTGAGAGATAAGTCGTGCTAGAGAAGATGATCGGCCACTTATAGCCCAATTTGAGGTGCTTCCCAAGCATGCGTCCATGGGGTGACGCAAAAGGTCAGTTATTGTCGGTATGTGGTGATGTTCTTTGGGGGGGCTGGCTGTAGGAGGCCATGGTGGGTTGTTCCCGGTGTTGGCATGAAGCCTGCTAAGTTATCTCAAGGTCGCTGACCTTAACCACACAGGAGTTCATCCATGAAAGCGCTCAAGAAGCAAAAAGGTTTCACCCTGATTGAGTTGATGATCGTAGTTGCGATCATCGGTATTCTGGCAGCCATTGCCATTCCTCAGTTCAACGAGTATCGCGCCAAAGCGAACGACTCGGCTGCCAAGGCGGACACCAAGAATATGATTACTGTCATGTCTGCGGACATGATCTAATAGAACGGGAGATCAAATATGAAGAAGCAAGTTATTGCCACTTGTGTGGCTCTGGGGCTGGGTGTCATGTCTGGCGCTGCGTTTGCTGCGGTTACAACATTTACCGGTAATGAACAAGTTACTGGCACGAACGCTGGTGTGTGCCCTCTTCTTTCCCGTGATATCACGTTGGGCGTCTCGTCTAGGGTGCACGGGGGGTTTGAGTGTGATGAAGCTGAAAACCTGATCAAGGTGGCTGCCTGCCATGAGGGTGGAAGTCGTACTGGTGTATTGTGCCAGGCTATTCCTGTCCTTGATGATACCGGTACTGCAACTGGAGAAGTTACGTTTGCGGCTGGCTGTGACCAGACCTTGGCAGATGCTGGTGCGCAGTCTCCTATCCCAAGTTATAAGGCATTTTTCACCTCCAGTGCCGGTGGTGTAATGACTGAGCAAGCACTGGATGGCCGTTGCTCTGACAGTACCCTTCCTGGGATCGACGGCTTCCAATAAGGGTCTGAGTGCGTTGTTAAAATCGCCTGGCTTTGCTGGGCGATTTTTATTTTGCGCGATATATGAGATGTGCAAATAATACAAAATGAGGGTTGATGTGGATGGTGAGCGTAAATTGAAATTAGTGCTTGCTTAGTGTTTAGGGGTTGCTCGCTGTTGGTTCATGGGGTTAATTAAGTGTTTGTGTTGTTTGGCTCTCGCTTGGGGTGGTTTGATTCGCGTTTTGGTGATCTGGTTCGTGTTGTTTTTTAATAACTTTTTGCGCATTGAATACTATTTTGATGGCTAATATGTCGTGTTTTCCTGATTTTTTAGTTGGCATCCGCTTGGCGCAGCGTGCCCGTTACTTGTTTTTGACTGGGTGCTCCGTATCAGTTTTGGCTTTGGCTGTACTGCTTGCTGCTGAGTTCAGTGCCCGTCAGCCTGCCACAGTTGCAATGGACGTTGGCCTTTCGGTGATGCGTCTGCTGTTGCCGTTGGTGCTGGTTCTGATGGTGCAGGAGCTGCTCTCCCGCGAGTTTGATCGCCGCTATTTTTTAAGCTCTCTGACTTATCCGCGTGCTCGGAAGAATTTGTTGATTGGCCGTCTGCTTGCCGTCGTTGTTTTGGTGGTTGGGCTTTTGGTAGCGATGGCGCTGGTGTTGGCGCTTTTGGTCGAGGGGGTTGCTCAAGGATATGCACAAGGCACGCCGGTCTCTTTGGACTATCGCTATCTGATCACGGTGGGTTTTGTTGGAGCTGATCTGTTGGTGCTGACTGCGCTGGCTTGTTTGTTGGCAGTGGTTGCATCTACTCCTAGTTTTGTACTAATTGGTACGTTCGGCTTTATGTTGGTGGCGCGTTCTTTTGCAGCCATTATTGCGCTGCTCGGTCGTGACTCCTGGTTGGTGGACAACGCTCAGGGATATCGCTCGAGTCTTGGTGTATTGGGTTATCTGCTGCCGGATCTTGGTGCGCTTGATGTGCGTATGGTGGCGTTGTATGGCCAAATGCAGTTCCTTCCTGCGGATTGGCCTGGGTTGCTGCTTTCCTGCTTGATGTATGCGGTCGTGCTGGTGGCAATCGCTATTTGGGCACTGCAGCGTAAGCGTTTTTCCTAGTATGCGCATTCCTCCATTGTTTATCGCTTTGCTGGCTTTCTCTGTATTTGCCGGCATGTCTTTGTGGCGCTCCCGGGATCTCCAGTTGGATCGTCAGCCTCCGCCTCAGGATAGGGTAGTGATAACGGCGCCTGTCCTATTAGCGCTTTATGGTGGAGATCGCTTTCTCGCGGCTAACTTAGAGACTATGCGATTGGCTGCTACGGGTATGCAATATGGCCAAACGGACACAGGCTATCTGGTGCGAGCCCAGCAAGTTGTTGCGCAGCTAAATGCCTGTCACGAGGATAATTATTACATGGCCAATGGGCTGCTCTCTTGGGGGGGGGCGGTTAGTGAGGGTAATCAGGTGCTGCGTGCTGCGGTTCGGTGTCGCTCATGGGATTTCGTTCCGGCTTTTTTCTATGGCGTCAATTTAGCCTTCTTTCAGCGGGATATTCCTGAGGCGCAGCGCATGCTTGAGATCGGTGCGCAGCGTTCTGCGGAGAATGCGGCAGGCCTTCGTAAGTTGGCAGTGGTGCTACAGGCCAAGACCTTTGCGGATGAGCAGTTAGCTCTGAACTATTTAAGTCAGCAGCGTGATGGTGCGCACGACCCTAAGTTACGTGAAATGCTCGATATGCGTGTTGTGCGACTGCAGGGGTTGATTAGCCTGCGAGAAGCGCAGCGAAGTTTTGAGTCAAAGAGTGGGCCGTTGGTCAGGCTGGAACAGTTGGTCGAGTCGGGGTTGCTGTCCTCCATTCCGGAGGACCCGCTCAGGCTTGGTTATGAGTTGCGTGACGGGCAGATCATTCTTAAAAAAATCAAGATAGCCGGGATGGAGGAGCTGCCTTGAGTGCGGCGTTGGAGTTTAGCGGTGTTAATCAGACTTTCCACTCGAAGGGGAGGTCGGTGCAAGCATTGCGCGAGGTTAATCTTCGTGTGGCTGAGGGCGAGGTGTTTGGTTTTGTCGGTCCTAATGGAGCGGGCAAGTCGACCACTATCAAGGTCATGCTTGATCTAATCAGCGATTACTCCGGTGAGGTAAAACTCTATGGTGTTTCCTCGCGTATCCCCAGGGCTCGCGAGGGCGTTGCTTATGTGCCCGAGTCTCCTGCTCTATACGAGCAGTTCACTCCGCTAGAGGTCTTGCGTGTTGCATTGAACATGTACGGGTTTAGGCAAAAAGATGCTGATGCCCGCTGCATGCAGTGGTTGGAGCGTTTCTCTGTTGCAGAAAATGCCAAGCGCAAGATTCGAGAGCTGTCCAAGGGAAATGTGCAGCGAGTTGCTTTAGCTCATGCCATGGTCGTACAGCCGAAGCTGCTGATCCTCGATGAGCCTCTGTCTGGCCTCGACCCCGTCGGGCGCAAGGACGTTGTGGAGATCCTCAACGAATACAAGCAGCAGGGCGGCGCCATCTTCTTCACCTCCCATGTGCTGCACGATGTCGAGCGCATCGCCGACCGCTTTGGCTTTATCAATAAGGGCGAGCTGCTGACCGTGCGTTCGCCGCGCGAGCTGGCAGCTGAGCGGGCGGATACCCTACTGGTGCGTTTCAATGCTGCAGAAGGCTTTGCGGCACAGGCAAAGCGCTTGCGTGAGGGTGAATTCGAGCTAGAGGTCGCTCAGGCGCAGCTGCCGGAGTTCGTCACGCGTCTGAATATGGCGGGCGGTCATATCCTCACGGTGAAGCCGGCGGTCTCCCTAGAAACGGTGTTCTTCAAGATTCTCGAAGATTCGGTGCGCAAGCCTGAAGTTGGTGCCTGAGCGTCGCCTGGGCGACAGATTTGGAAGAATGGCTGGCGATGTTAGTGTGGTTTAGTAGGCCGAGCGCTACATCGGAAATATGCAGGTCGCAGGCTCGACTACTGCGCTGTCAGCAAAAGAGCCCTGCGTATTGCGGGGCTCTTCATTTCTGGGGGGCTGCAACTACAGACTCAGACGCATCGACAGGTCGATGGCTTTGACGTCCTTGGTCAGACTCCCAATTGAAATGTAGTCCACACCGGTTTCGGCAATAGTGCGCAGAGTGCTTTCGTTGATACCACCAGACGCTTCCAGCTTGGCGCGGCCAGCGTTCAGCGCTACTGCGGTGCGCATGTCTTCCAAGCTCAGTTCGTCGAGCATGACGATATCGGCGCCGGCCTCCAGGGCTTCGCGAAGTTCATCCAGGCTTTCCACTTCGATTTCTACCGGCTTGCCGGGAGCGATGCCGTGGGCGGCGCTAATGGTCTGGGCGATACCGCCGCAGGCAGCGATGTGGTTTTCCTTGATCAGGAAGGCGTCGTAGAGGCCGATGCGGTGGTTGTGGCAGCCGCCCTGGGTGACGGCGTATTTCTGCGCCAGGCGTAGGCCGGGCAGGGTCTTGCGGGTGTCGAGTAGTTTGACGCCGGTGCCTTCGACCAGGTCGGCGAGGTGACGGCAGCGGGTGGCGACGGCGGACAGGGTCTGTAGGAAGTTCAGCGCGGCGCGCTCGCCGCTGAGCAGGGCGCGGGCGGGGCCTTCGAGATGGAACAGGGCTTGATTGGCGGCTACCCGGTCACCATCGGCGACTTCCCAGTGCACGGCGACCCTAGGATCGAGCTGACGAAACACTGTGTCGACCCAGGCGGTGCCGCAGATCACGGCACTTTCGCGGGTGATCACGGTCGCATGAGCTAGGCGTTCGGCTGGAATCAGCTGGGCAGTGATGTCGCCGCTGCCGATATCCTCGCGCAGGGCTGCGCGTACATTGGCTTCGATTTCGGCGCCGAGATCGGCGAGAGTCAGGTTGGGCATGGCAGCCTCCGCAATCAGGTGGCGCGATTATAGGGATTGCCGACGATTGGTGCAGGTGTGGCAGGTAGGCGTCAGGCCTTTCTGCTAGACCCTATGGAGTGTTGGTCGCCTGCAAGCGACCGTTCGTAGCTTCTGTCTCTCTGCTCTGTGATCTGGGTCATGTCTGCGACAGGGGGGGCTTGGTCATGATGCGCCTCCCCCTATAATAAGTTTGGCCATAAACTTTGACGCCATGCCTCTGACGTTACGGATAACGCCCAGCTGATCGTTTTGCAGGCCTGTACCGACTGGACGGCCTGAGGGAGACTCGTAATGAAGACCGACGCGAACGTGGTGCACCTGAACAAGGTCGCTCCCGAACATTCGCCAACTTCGCCGGCAGGAAGGCTTCCCGTGGCCCTGATCCAGGTACGCGACAAGGCTGCCCAGCAGCTCAAGCAGGCTCTACAGGGGCTGTTCGATAATGCGGACGATACCCTCTTCGAGATGGCGGATCGTGCTGCCAGCAATGCCGAGCAGAATGCCTTTTTCGAAGCAATGCGTGACCTGCGCCTGAAGCGTAAGACTATCGAGCGTGGCTTCCTGCAGAAGGTCTTCGAGAGCTTCAACACCCTCAACCAGTATGAAATTGGGCGTCCCGCACCTCAGGTGGAGGGCGTTTCGTTCGAGAGCCTGTCGCTGGTACAGGACGATGTGCTGGAAGAGTCGGTCGCTCTCGATGCCATGGTCTCCCGTGTTATCAGCCGCGATGGCGTGTCGCTGGGGCATCTGACCACCCGCCTCAACGCGATGATCAGCAAGAAGCTTGAGGACAAGACCAATCCGCTCGGGCCGCGAGTGCTCTGTGAGCAGTTCCTCGAAGCCTGCGAAGGGCTGGGCGTGGAAATCCGCGTCAAGCTGATCATTCTCAAACTGTTCGAAAAATATGTTCTGACCGACCTGGGCGAGTTGTACGCTGCGGCCAACCAGCAGCTGGTCGAAGCTGGCGTGCTGCCCGAACTCAAGTCTGCGCCGCCGGCTCGGCGCCAGCCTGGGCGTTCGGCGTCCGCCAGTCGCGAGGCGCGGGAAGAAGCTGCCGGTGCGTCGGCGGCCGAGGCTGCTGGCTACGCCGACGAGGGCGTGCAGGAAGTCTTCGGCGCATTGCAGGAGTTGCTGTCCCAGGTGCGCGGCACATCGGTATTGCCGCGTCGAGAGGTGCCCGCTGACGCACTGCCGATTTCCAGCAATGACCTGATGCGCCTGCTCTCGCACATGCAGCAGCGGCTGCCGGCGAGCCAGGTGGTCGATGATTTCGACCTGCGCAATCAGCTGGAAAACCTGCTGTCCCGGGCCAGCGCCAAGAGCGGCAAGGCGCGGGTGGTGGGTGAAGTCGACGAGGATGTGATCAACCTGGTCGCCATGCTGTTCGAGTTCATTCTCGATGACCGCACCCTGCCGGACTCGCTCAAGGCCCTGATTGGCCGCCTGCAGATTCCCATGCTCAAGGTCGCGGTGCTGGACAAGACCTTCTTCAGTCGCGGCAGCCACCCTGCGCGGCGCCTGCTCAACGAGATCGCTACCGCGGCGCTCGGCTGGAGTGCCCAGGGCGACGAGCAGCGCGATGCCCTGTATCAGCGTATCGAGCAGGTGGTACAGCGGCTGCTCAATGATTTCACCGATGACCCGGCGATTTTCTCCGATGTGTTGGCCGAGTTCATTGCTTTCACCGGCGACGAGAAGCGTCGCAGCGAGCTGCTTGAGCAACGTACCCGTGACGCCGAAGAAGGTCGTGCCAAGGCCGAAATGGCGCGTCAGCAGGTCGAGCAGGCGTTGAACGAACGTCTTCTCGGGCGGACCCTGCCGGAAGTGGTCGTGCGTCTGTTGCAGGAAGGCTGGAGCAAGGTGCTGCAGCTGACCAGCCTCAAGCATGGCGCCGAGTCTGCAGAATGGCTGGCGGCGCTGGTGGTGATGGATGACCTGATCTGGAGCGTCGAGCTGCACGAGTCGGCGGAAGATCGCCTGCGCCTGCTGGAGCTGGTGCCCAGCCTGCTCAAGTCGCTGCGTGATGGACTGGCCAGTGCGGCGATCGACCCCTTCGTCACTAGTGAATTCTTCAGCAAGCTGGAGGCCGTGCATGTGCAGGCGTTCCAGCGCTTCAAGCGTGAGATGGCCGAGGCAGAATCTACTGCTGAGCCTGTCGAGCAGGAAGTTGAGGACAGGCTGGTGGAGTTGGGCGTCGGCCCGCTGCTGGAGTTGCCGCCGGTCGAACTGGATGCGCCCGCCGAGGCGCCGGCCATGGTCGAAGTGGTCGAGGAAATCGTGCTGCTGGCGCCGGGCGAAACGCGCCCGCAGGAGCCCGAGGTCAACCTGCCGGACGACGATGAGGCGCTGCAGAACGTCGATAGCCTACGTGTCGGTAGCTGGGTGGAAATCCAGGAGGACGAAGAACACAAGTTACGCGGCAAGCTGGCGGCCATCATCAAGCCCACCGGCAAGTTCATCTTCGTCAACCGTACCGGCATGAAGGTCATGGAGAAGACGCGCATGGGCCTGGCCGTGGAGTTCCGCCGTGGCGCCATCCGTCTGTTGGACGACGCGCTGCTGTTCGACCGCGCCCTGGAGTCGGTGATCGGCAACCTGCGCAAGCTCAAGGGCACCTGATCACCGCCTGCCCACGACGCCCGGCCCAGTGCCGGGCGTTTTTGTTTCCGCCTGGCGGGCTGCTAGAGTGGCGCCAGTTTTCGAGGAGCCTCTATGCAGCTGGACCCCGATAGTGGTTGGTGTGACGGCGTGCGTCACTGCCCGTCGCCCAACTTCAACGAGCGGCCGCAGGGCGAAGTTTCCCTGCTGGTCATCCACAACATCAGCCTGCCGCCGGGCCAGTTCGGCACGGGCAAGGTGCAGCAGTTCTTCCAGAACCGCCTGCCGGCGCATGAACACCCCTATTTCGAGGGGATCGCTCAGCTGACGGTGTCCGCGCATTTTCTGATCGAGCGCGACGGCGCCGTTACCCAGTTCGTTTCCTGTAACCACCGCGCCTGGCATGCCGGGCAATCGCTCTATGCCGGGCGGGAGAACTGCAACGACTTCTCCATCGGTATCGAGCTGGAGGGCACTGACGAGCTGCCGTTCACCGATGCCCAGTATCAGGCTCTGGGCGAACTGACGCAGCGCCTGTTGCATGCCTATCCTCAGATGAGCGTCGAGCGCATCTGCGGCCACAGCGATATCGCGCCGGGGCGCAAGACCGACCCCGGCCCCTGTTTTGACTGGGCACGCTTGCGCGTGGCTCTGCAGCATGAGGAGAGTGGGATATGAATTTTCTGGTGCTGTTGCTGGCGCTGTGGGTGGAGAAGTTCTCGTCCGGCCGGCGGCGTATCCAGCGCGATGGCCCCTGGTTGCAGTGGCTGGCGCGCACAGAGAGCCATGCTCCCTGGCCGGCGCTATTGCTGGCGGTGCTGTTGCCGGTGGTACTGCTCGGCCTGCTATTGCTGGTGCTCAAGCCCTTGGCCTACGGCTTGCTGATTCTACCGGTGCATTTGCTGGTGTTGGTCTACAGCCTGGGGCGTGGCGATGTGCTGGTGGCTCTGGGGCCTTTCCGTGATGCCTGGCGCCGTGGTGACGATCAGGCGGCGTTGCATGTAGCCGAGCGCGATCTGGGCGTCGAGGCCGATGGCGAGGCCGAGTTGCTGCAACGTGTGCAGGATTACCAGCTGTGGCAGGCCTACCAGGGCTTCTTCGCGGTGATCTTCTGGTATGCGTTGCTCGGTCCGTTGCCGGCGTTGGCCTACCGTCTGCTCGCCCTGAGCGCCGAGCACGCTGCCCAGCCCGGCGTGGCCGAACGCGCCGCGCAGCTGCGCCATGCCATGGATTGGCTGCCGGTAAGGGTACTGGCCGCCAGTTTCGCCTTGGTGGGTAACTTTGCCGCCGTCAGCCGAGTGGTGCTGCATGATCTGCTGGCCTGGGATATTTCCGCAGCGCAGCTGGTCGCCAACGCGGGGCGGGCGGCCAGCGAGTTGCCCGAGCCGCAACCGGGCGAGCCGGGGGTGAGTACCCTGGACGAGCTCTGGCAGCTGCTGATTCGCGCTGCGGTGCTCTGGTATGCGGCCTTCGCCGTGTGGATTTTGCTGCTGTAAGGGCAGCGTCGCGCCTGGGATTACTCTGGCCAGAGCCAGGCCGCCCCGCGTACGCCGCTGGAGTCACCGTGGCGGGCGCGGACGATGCGGGTGTTGACCCGATCCGAGAACACGTGGCGAACCAGCAGCGCCGGCACCTGCTCGTAGAGCTGCGGCATGTTCGACAGCCCGCCACCCAGCACTATCACGTGCGGGTCAATGACGTTGATCACCGAGGCCAGGGCGCGCGCCAGCTGTTCGCAATAGCGCTGCAGGGCCTGACTGGCGGCGCTGTCGCCGTTAGCCGCGGCGAGTGCCAGCTGGGCGGCATTCAGCCCCAGATTGCTGCGTGCCGCCCAGCCAGGGCCGCTGAGAAAGGTTTCGATGCAATCGTCCAGGCCACAGTAGCAGCGCCGCGTCGGTCCGTCGGCGGCGCTGCGCCAGGGCAGCGGGTTGTGCCCCCATTCGCCGGCGACGGCATTGGGCCCTGCCAGCAGGCGGCCGTGGATGACGATGCCGCCCCCGACGCCGGTGCCGAGAATGACCCCGAACACGCTGGCGGCACCGGCCGCGGCGCCATCGCTGGCCTCGGACAGGGCGAAGCAGTCGGCGTCGTTGGCCAGGCGTACAGGCCGTTGCAGCAAGGTTTCCAGATCACCTTGCAGGTCCTGGCCGATCAGGCAGGTGGAGTTGGCGTTCTTGATCCGCCCATGGTCCGGCGAGCGGGTGCCGGGAATGCCCACACCCACGCTGCCGGAAGCCCCCAGCTGGCGCTCGGCGCTTTGCACCAGACGAGCTATGGTTTCCAGGGTGGCGGGATAGTCGCCTTGTGGGGTGGGCAGACGTTCCCTTAACCGCTCGTCGGCACCTTCGAGGGCGACGATCTCAGTCTTGGTGCCACCCAGATCAATACCGAAGCGAAATGGCAAGCGCATCATTTACCTTAAGTTACAGAGGCTGAGGTCGATATCCGGTATACATGGCCGTCCGGGGATGGTGTCTGGCCAATGGCCATTTCCGCTGGAATCCAGAATATCGCTACCTTGCCGTTCAATAGATCAGCCCGCTCCCGGCTGGCATAAAACAATAATGGCAACAGGAGACGTCTAGTGAATAGCGTGTTGTACCCTGCCATCGCGCTGATGAACCGCCTGAGCTTCGGCATGAAGTTCAGCCTGATCAGCGTGTTGTTCTTCCTGCCGATGTTGGTCACCAACTACTACCTGGTAAAGGAGTCTTACGACGCCTTCACCGATACGCGTACCGAGCTGGGCAGCCTGAATGTACTGGGCACCAGCATGAAGATGCGTCAGCAGCTGGAGCGGCTCAACGACCTCTATCAGATCAATGCGGTGCTCGGTCAGTCCGGGCAGGCCGAGCAGCTTGCCGCGCAGATCGGCGAACTGGAGTCTAGCGTCGGGGCAACCCTGGCCGGCCTCGAGTCGCAGAGCAGTGACGCCCAGAAGATCGAGGAATTCAACACCCAGCGTGATGCCATCAAGAACGCCCTGGCAGCCGTGCAGGCGGAAAGCTCGCTGCGCAGCAAGGCGGGCCTGGTGGTCAAGGCGCTGGACAATGCCGAGGTGTTCATCAAGTTCGTTGCCAGCCAGTCCGGCCTCAGCCAGGACAGCGAGCTGACTGTGCGGCAGCTGGTCGAGCTGATGACCAATGTCACCCTGCCGGTGACCAAGGTGCTCAGCGAGGGCCGTGCTCTCGGTTCCTATTCCCTCGGCCAGGGCATCCTCGGCTCCGCCGACAGCACCAAGCTCGACGACATGATGCTGGACATGGAGAAGCTGCATGCCGAGTACGGTTTCAAGCTGCAGAGTGCACTGCAGGGTAATGCGCAGGCGCAGAGCAGCCTGGCGCAACTGGCCGAGGCCAGCCGCAACAGCCTGACCGAGAGCAGTTCGGTGCTCGAAGAACAGTTGCTCATGTCCGACAGCCTGGATGCGCCCTGGCGGGGTTTCTTCGATGGCTTCACTCAGTCCATCGACAAGACCTATGAGCTCAATGCGGCGGTGCTGGGCTTTCTCGACCAGGAGCTGAGCCAGCGCCTGGAGCAGAAGCGGGTGCAGATGGTGCTGCTGGTGGTGGCCCTGCTGCTGGTGTTCCTGCTGATCGGCTACCTGTATGGCGGCTTCTATGTTTCCACCCGCACCACGCTTAAGGGCTTCGGCAAGACCCTGGGGCAGGTTGCCGGTGGCGACATGACGGTGAGCGTCAATGTCCGCAGCAAGGATGAGCTGGGCGAACTGGGCCAGGTGTTCAACGGGACAGTGGCCAAGATCCGCGACCTGATCGATCTGGTCGGCAAGACCGTCGTCGAGGTGGAGCGTCAGGCCGATCGCGTGGAACTGGTGTCCGGCGAGAGCAGCCAGGCGGTCAGCGCCCAGCGCGGGCAGATCGAGCAGGTCGCCACGGCGATGAACGAGATGTCCGCCACTGCTCAGGAGGTGGCGCGCAGCGCCGCCGCCGCAGTCGGCAGCGCGCAGAGCGTCAATGAGGAAACCGTCAACGGCCGCGCCATGGTCGAGTCGCAGGTCGGCAGCATCCAGCGCCTGGCCAACGAGATCGACCAGTCGGTGAGCGTGATCAACCAGTTGGCCAGCGACAGCGCTTCGATCAGTCAGGTGCTGGAGGTGATCAAGGGGATCGCCGGGCAGACCAACCTGCTGGCACTCAACGCCGCCATCGAGGCGGCGCGCGCCGGCGAGCAGGGCCGCGGCTTTGCCGTGGTGGCCGACGAGGTGCGCAATCTGGCCAAGCGTACTCATCAGTCCACGGAAGAGATCGAGCAGATGATCGGTCGGCTGCAGAGCGGTGTGGGCGCTACGGTGACCGCCATGAACGGCAGCCACCAGATGGTCGAGAGCACGGTCAGCCAATCGGCTCAGGTGCAGCAGGCGCTGGAGAATATCCTCGGTGCGGTCGGCATGATCGTCGACCAGAACCAGCAGATCGCCGCCGCCGCCGAGCAGCAGACCGCCGTCGCCCACGATATCGACATGAACATCGTCGAGATCAATCAGGCCGGTGAGCGCACCGCCGAAGGGGCCGTGCAGACCGAGCAGGCCAGCCGCCAGCTGTCTGATCAGGTGGCGCGTTTGAAGGAGCTGATCAGCGCGTTCCGGGTCTGATCTGCCGATGCAACAAAAGAGCCCGCCAATCGGCGGGCTTTTTTATGGTGATCGGAACGGCTTGACTGCTCTTCGCTTCAGCGGCGGAGGCCCGCTGCATCGCGGCCAAAGCCGCTCCCACTACCTCTATTCCTCGGCCCAGCCGAACAGCGCGGCAGCGTTCTGGCTGCTGGCGTGGGCGAGTTCGTCCGGGGTGATACCGCGCAGCTCGGCCAGGGCGCTGCAGATGGCCGGCAGGTGCTCGGGGCTGTTGCGCTGGCCGGGGTACATGGCCGGGGCCATGTCGGGCGAGTCGGTTTCCAGCACGATGGCCTCCAGCGGCAGCTGAGCGACCACCTTGCGCAAGCGCAGGGCCTGCGGCCAGGTGGGGGCGCCGCCGAGCCCGAGGCGGAAGCCGAGCCTGAGGTATTCGCGCGCCTCTTCATAGCTGCCGGCGAAGGCGTGGATGATGCCGCCGCGCTTGAGCCTGAAGCGTTTGAGGGCGGCGATGGTCGGCGCATGGGCACGGCGCACATGCAGCAGGGCCGGCAACTCGAACTCTTCGGCCAGAGCCAGCTGTGCCTCGAACAGCTGCTGTTGCCGCTCGCGATCCAGGCTTTCGATGAAGTAATCCAGGCCGAACTCGCCTACTGCGCACAGCCGCGGATGGCCGGCCAGGCGCTGCAGCCAGTCGCGCAATTCCTGCAGATGCGCGGGGTGATGCTGCGGCAGGTACACCGGATGCAGGCCGAAGGCGGCGTGCAGACCTGCCTCGCGCTGCGTCAGGTCCCACAGGCGCTGCCAGTTGTCCCGGTACACGCCGAGCACCACCAGACGTTCCACGCCCAGGGCGCGGCTACGTGCCAGCAGTTCGCTGCGGTCGGCATCGAAGTCGGGGAAGTCGAGGTGGGTGTGGGTGTCGATCAGGTGCATGGGCAAGTCCGCAGTTGCTCTGCAGAGCATCGGGTATTTCGTCGTGCCTCGCCAGCCTGCTGGCACTGGCGGCGTGGCGGCCGCTGATCGATTCCGCGCTGCTACGCCGGGGCGGCGCTAGCGCGCCACGCTGGCGGAAATGGCCACGGCTGCGGCGGCGGTGCGGGTTTCCACGCCGAGTTTCACGTACACGTGCTCCAGGTGTTTGTTCACCGTGCGGGGGCTGAGGCCGAGGATGTCGCCGATATCGCGGTTGGTCTTGCCGCAGGCGACCCAGCGCAGCACTTCGACCTCGCGTTCGGTGAGCTGGAAACGGCTCGACAGGGTCTCGAAGGTCGGTTCGTTGCTCAGCGTCAGGTCGACCGGCTGGGCGGCGGCGCGGGCCGACTGCAGGGTGCGCGCGGTGCGCAGGTGGGCGGCGACGCGGGCCAGCACCTCGTCGGTGTGAATTGGCTTGGTCACGTAGTCGCTGCCGCCGGCGGCGAAGCCTTCGACCACGTGCTCGCTGTCGGTCAGGGCGGTCATGAACAGCACCGGAATGTCGGTGCTGTCGGGTTCGGCCTTGATCCGCCGGCAGGTCTCGAAGCCGTCCAGGCCGGGCATCATGGCGTCCAGCAGGATCAGGTCGGGGCGGCGGCGCTGGATGCGGTTCAGCGCGCTGTGGCCGTCCAGCGCCACCAGCACCATGTAGCCGGCGGCGTCGAGGGCATCAGACAGCAGGGCCAGGTTGTCCGGGGTGTCGTCGACGATCAGCACGGTGCCGCGTTCAGCAAGTTGCGTGGCTGCATTCATGTTCGGCCTCCTCGAGTTGGCGGGTGAGTTCATCCAGGCGGAAGCCCTTGGCCAGGGCGCGCAGTGGGGCGGTAAAGGTGATGAACGCCGGGTTCTGCTGGTCCAGGGCGGCCAGCTTGGCGTGGATGCCCTGCACATGGCCGAGGGCGGCCAGCTCCAGCAGTTCGGCCAGGTCGTCGGGCGCGGGCAGGAGCCGTTCCGGTGAGGCTGCGACGGGTGTTTCTGCGGTGCGGTGCAGCCACTGCAACTGCAGTTGCTGCTGGATGCGCTCGAGCAGTTGCGGGGTGTGCACCGGCTTGGCCAGGTAGTCGTTGCAGTAGGCGGCGAAGCTGCGTTCGCGGTCGTCGGCGAAGGCGTTGGCGGAGATCACGATGATCGGCGCCTGGCACTGGGCGTTGCGCCGGATCAGACGGCTGGTTTCCCAGCCGTCCAGCTGCGGCATGGACAGGTCCATGAGGATCAGGTCGGGGCTCTGCAGCGCCACCTGGCGGATCGCCTCCTGGCCGCTGGCGGCCTGCTCGACCTCGAAGCCCAGGGGTTCGAGCATGCCGGCCAGCACCCGGCGGTGTTCGATATGGTCATCGACCACCAGCACCCGCCGCCGTGGCCCCTGGTAGCCCACGATGTCGTGGGCGACGTGCACCACGGCCTTGGGCACGCGTACCTCGGAGAGAAACAGGCGCACCTGGAAGCAGGTGCCCTGGCCGGGCTCGCTGCGTACCGACAGTTCGCCGCCCATCAGCGCGGTGAGCATGCGGGTGATGGTCAGGCCCAGGCCGACGCCGTTGTCCTGGCGCATCAGGTCGCCGCGCTCGAAGGGCTGGAAGATGCGTTCGAGCTGCTCAGGGGCGATGCCGATGCCGGTGTCGACGATTTCGAAGCAGGCTGTCTCGCGCAGGTAGCTGATGCGCAGGCGCACCTCTCCGTGGTCGGTGAAGCGCACCGCGTTGCCCAGCAGGTTGATGAGGATCTGCCGCACGCGCTTCTCGTCGCCGCGCACCACGCCGGGCAGGCGCCCGCTGACCTCCAGGCTGAAGCCAAGGCCCTTCTCCGCGGCTTGCGGGGTGAACATGCGCTCCAGTTGCTGGATGAACTCGGGGAAGGGGATTTCCGTCAGTTCCAGGTTCAGCTTGCCGGCCTCGATCTTGGCCACGTCGAGCAGGCCGTCGATCAGCGACAGCAAGTGCGAGCCGCTGCGATAGATGGTGGCCAGGGCGTCCTGCTGGCGCGCCGGGGTGCTCGTGTCGCGCTGCAGGATCTGCGCATAGCCGAGAATGCTGTTGAGCGGCGTACGCAGCTCGTGGGACAGGCCGGTGACGTAGCGGCTCTTCGCCGCGTTGGCGCTTTCCGCCGCGACCTTGGCCTTCTGCAATTCCTCGTCGGTGCGTTGGTGCGCTTCGATTTCCTGCATCAGCAGCAGGTTCTGGCGGTCCGACTCCTGCTGCGCTACCTGGCGGCTTTCGCGGGTCAGCACTATCCACCAGGCGAGCATGCCGGCGAACAGCGAGAGGGTGAGGAAGGCCTTGATGAAGGCCTGGTACAGCGTCTGCTGCACCTCCGGCGAGTGCGGCACCAGGCCATGGGAGACCTGGCTGTAGATCAGCGCCAGGGCCCCCGACAACAGCACCACCAGCAGCGCCAGTACCCCCAGGTACTGCGCCAGACGGCTGTGCAAGCGTGGAATGCTGGCCCAGGGCAACAGCCAGCGGGCCAGGTCGTCCATCTGCCGGGCCAGGCGCGCGTGCGGCTTGCAGGCGTCGCCGCAGCGGGCGTCCAGTGAGCAGCACAGCGAGCAGATCGGCGTGCTGTAGGCCGGGCAGAAGGCCATGTCCGGCGCCTCGAAGGCGTTGTTGCACAGCCCGCACTGCACGGTGGCCTGAGGCCCGGCGGGGTAGAGCAGTTGCGGCGCGCTGCTGCGGGCGATGTAGTAGCGGCCCTGGGTCAGCCAGGCGATCAAGGGCGACAGGACGAAGGCCGAACCCAGCGCTACTGCTGGCGAGGCGGCCTGGGCCAGGGCGCCGAACAGCCCGGCGTGGGCCAGCACCGAGAGCAGCGAGGCGATCAGCATGGCGCCGACGCCGACCGGGTTGATGTCGTACAGGTGCGCGCGCTTGAACTCGATGAACCTGGGCGACAGGCCCAGCGGTTTGTTGATCACCAGGTCGGCCACCAGCGCGCCGATCCAGGCGATGGCGATGTTGGCGTAGAGGCCGAGTACCTCTTCGATCGCGGCGAACACGCCCAGCTCCATCAGCATCAGGGCGATGGCCACGTTGAACACCAGCCAGACCACGCGGCCGGGGTGGCTGTGGGTGACCCGGGCGAAGAAATTCGACCAGGCCAGCGAGCCGGCATAGGCGTTGGTCAGGTTGATCTTCATCTGGCTGACGATGACGAACAGGACCATGGCGCCGAGCGCGAACTCCGGCGAGGCGAATACGTAGTTGAAGGCCACCAGGTACATCTGCGTCGGCTCGGCGGCGCGCTCCATGGGGATTTCGTGCTGCAGGGCGAGGAAGGCGAGGAAGGCGCCAGCGAGCATCTTCAACGCACCGGGGATGATCCAGCCGGGGCCGGCCATCAGTAGCGCGGCCCACCAGCGCTTGCGGTTGGCGGCGGTCTTTTCCGGCAGGAAGCGCAGGTAGTCGACCTGTTCGCCGATCTGGGTGATCAGCGCCAGTGCCACGGTGCAGGCGGCGCCGAAGTGCAGCAGGTTGAAGCTGCCACCTTCGCCGGAGCGGCCGATGAAGCTGGTCCAGTCGCTGAACGCCTCGGGGTTCTTGCCGATGACGAAGACGTAGGGCAGCAACAGCAATACCAGCCACAGCGGCTGGGTCCACATCTGCAGGCGGTTGATCAGGGTGATGCCGTAGGCCACCAGCGGGATGACGATCACCGAGCAGATCACGTAGGCCAGGGCCAGCGGGATGTCGAAGTACAGCTCCAGGGCCAGGGCCATGATCGCCGCTTCGAGGGCGAAGAACAGGAAGGTGAAGCTGGCGTAGATCAGCGAGGTGATGGTCGAGCCGATGTAGCCGAAGCCGGCGCCGCGGGTCAGCAGGTCCATGTCCACGCCATAGCGCGCTGCGTAGTAGCTGATCGGCAGGCCGGTGAGGAAGATCACCAGGGCCACCGCGAGGATCGCCCACAGGGTGTTGGTGAAGCCGTAGCTCAGCGCCAGGGCGCCGCCGATGGCTTCCAGGGCGAGGAAGGACACCGCGCCTAGGGCGGTGTTGGCGATGCGCAGCTCCGACCACTTGCGGAAGGCCCTGGGCGTGAAGCGCAGGGCATAGTCTTCCATGGTCTCGTCGGCGACCCAGCGGTTGTAGTCGCGGCGGATCTTGACGATGCGCTGGGTACCGGTCGATTGCACGGTGCGATTCCTGGTGGGTGACATGAGTGGTCGCGCCGTCCTTGCGCAGCTATGTCCGTGGGCTGGGAATTCTTGTGGGAGCGGCTTCAGCCGCGATGCTTTCTCGCAACTCCCATCGCGGCTGAAGCGGATTGCCGCCCAGCCGCTCCCACAAGTCCTACAGCTCCTGGGGTGCAACATCCATGCCCTGGCATCACAGCGCCCGCCACGCGCGCACGGGCTTCTGTCTGGCTGGTTGCCTTGCGCGCAGCGTGCACCAGTAAGGTGCCTGGTGCAGTACGTCAGATGACGTATGCGCTTACGTCATGCTGCGTATATCGCCCCCCGGAGGGTCGACCGCATCCTTGCTGCGAACCCGGAGCAGACCTGCACAGACAGGCCGGCAACGACCCAACCGCACGAGGAGCACGACGATGGATGCACAACCGACCCGACTTCTACCCCGCCGGCTGGCGCTGGGCGCCGCGGCGCTCTCGCTGCTGGCGGCCAGCGTGTTCAGCCAGGGCGTACTGGCTGACGACGTCAATACCACCGGTCTGGCCATCACCGACACCGAGGTGACCGTAGGCCAGCTGCACTCGGCCACCGGCACCATGGCCATCTCCGAGACGGGCTCGATCCAGGCCGAACGCCTGGCGATCGAGCAGATCAACGCCAGTGGCGGCATTCTCGGCCGGCAGATCAAGGTGATTCAGGAAGACGGTGCTTCCGACTGGCCGACCTTCGCCGAGAAGGCCCGCAAGCTGCTGGTCGGGGACAAGGTGGCTGCCGTGTTCGGCTGCTGGACCTCGGCCTCGCGCAAGGCGGTGCTGCCGGTATTCGAGAAGGAGAATGGCCTGCTCTACTACCCGACCTTCTACGAAGGCCTGGAGCAGTCGAAGAACGTCATCTACACCGGCCAGGAAGCGACCCAGCAGATCCTCGCCGGCCTCGACTGGATCGCCAAGGAGAAGGGCGCCAAGACCTTCTACCTGATCGGCTCCGACTACATCTGGCCGCGCACCTCGATGAAGATCGCGCGCAAGCACATCGAGAACGTGCTCGGCGGCAAGGTGGTGGGCGAGGAGTACTACCCACTGGGCAATACCCAGTTCGGCTCGCTGATCAACAAGGTCAAGCTGAAGAAGCCTGACGTGGTCTTCGCTGCCGTGGTCGGTGGCTCCAACGTGGCCTTCTACAAGCAGATGAAAGCTGCCGGCGTGACCGCCGCCAAGCAGAACCTGCTGACCCTGTCGGTGACCGAGGATGAGCTGCTCGGCATCGGTGGCGAGAACATGGAAGGCTTCTACGCCTCCATGAAGTACTTCCAGAGCCTGGACAACCCGAACAACGCCGCCTTCGTCGAGGCCTTCAAGGCCAAGTACGGCAAGGATGCAGTGATCGGCGACGTGACCCAGGCCGCCTACCTTGGCCCGTGGCTGTGGAAAGCCGCCGTCGAGAAGGCCGGTAGCTTCGATGTCGACAAGGTCGCCGCCGCGTCCCCGGGCATCGAGCTCGCCACCGCGCCGGAAAGCTACGTGAAGGTGCATGAGAACCATCACCTGTGGAGCAAGACCCGCATCGGCCAGGTGCAGAAGGACGGCCAGTTCAAGGTGGTCTACGAGTCCGACCTGATCGAGCCGAACCCCTTCCCGAAAGGCTACCAGTAAGTCCACGCACACCCCTCTCCCGCCTGCGGGGGAGGGGCCTGCGCACTCTTCCCTCCAGGAGACCATCATCATGGAATGGCTATCGGAATTTGGTGCCATCGCGGCCATGCAGGGCTTCAACGGCTTGTCCGTGTTCTGCGTGCTGCTGCTGATGGCTCTCGGTCTGGCGATCATCTTCGGTCAGATGGGCGTGATTAACATGGCCCACGGTGAGTTCCTCACCATCGGCGCCTACACCACCTTCGTGGTGTCGAGTCTGACCGAGCAATATGCTCCGGCCTTCGGGCCTTACTACTTCTTCCTCGCCATCGTCCTCTCGTTCTTCATCGCCGGCGCCATTGGCTGGCTGGTGGAGTGGGCGATGATCAGCAAGCTGTATCAGCGACCGCTGGACACCCTGCTGGCCACCTGGGGCCTGTCGCTGGTGATGCAGCAGGCCTTCCGTTCGATCTTCGGCGCCCGCGAAGTCAGCGCCACCCTGCCGGAATGGCTGATGGGCTCGTGGAACCCAACCGAGGCCATCGACATCCCGCGCAACGGCCTGTTCGTCATGGGCCTGACCTTGCTCCTCACCGCCGCCCTGTTCCTCATGCTCTATCGCTCGCGCTGGGGCCTGCAGGTGCGCGCCACGGTGCAGAACCGGGTGATGAGCCGCGCGGTGGGCATCAACACCAAGCGCGTCGACCGCATGACCTTCGCCCTCGGCTGCGGCGTGGCCGGGGTCGCAGGCGCGGCCTTCACCACCATCGGTTCGACCGGGCCTACCGCCGGTTCGCTGTACATCGTCGACACCTTCCTTGTGGTGGTCTTCGGTGGCGCGGCCAGCCTGCTCGGCACCATCGCCTCGGCCTTCAGCATTGCCCAGGCGCAGTCGCTGATGGAGTTCTTCATGAGCGGCTCGATGGCCAAGGTGTTCACCCTGTCGGCGGTGATCCTGATTCTGATGATGCGCCCGCAGGGGCTCTTCTCGATCAAGGTGCGCAAATGAGGAAAGCCGCCATGGACCTACTGCGCACTCCATCTGCCGCGTCGCGCGGTGCTCATTTCCTCGGCGTACTCATGTACTGCCTCGTCATTGCGCTCCGGGCTCCTAGCAGCTGGAGTTGCTCGCGACGGCCCCTGACAGCTTTCCGGAGGAGCCTCTAATGAACCCGACTCTCGACAAACTCCTGGGCGGCAAGCAGGGCGCCATCGGCCTGCTGGTGCTGGCCGCGCTGATCCTGGTGGTGTTCCCGCTGGCGCTGGATGCCTTCCGCCTGAACATGGTCGGCAAGTACCTGACCTACGCCTTCGTCGCCGTTGGCCTGGTGCTGTGCTGGGGCTATGGCGGCATCCTCAGCCTCGGCCAGGGCATCTTCTTTGGCCTCGGCGGCTACTGCATGGCGATGTTCCTCAAGCTGGAGGCATCGGACCCGGAAAGCACCAAGATCCAGTCCACCCCCGGTATTCCGGACTTCATGGACTGGAACCAGATCACCGAGCTGCCGTTGCTCTGGCAACCCTTCCACAGTTTCGGTTTCACCCTGCTCGCAGTGATTGGCGTGCCGGTGATCCTGGCCCTGGTGATCGGCCTGACCATGTTCAAGCGCCGCGTCGGTGACGTGTACTTCTCCATCGTCACCCAGGCCATCGCGCTGATCCTCACCGTGCTGATCATCGGCCAGCAGGGCTACACCGGCGGAGTCAACGGCATCACCGACCTGAAGACTCTGATGGGCTGGGACATCCGCAGCGACGAGGCCAAGCTGATCCTGTACTTCGTCAGCGCCTTCCTGCTGTTCGGCTGCATCCTGCTGGCGCGCTTCATCATCGCCTCGAAGCTCGGCCGCTTGTTATTGGCCATGCGCGACAAGGAAGAGCGGGTGCGTTTCTCCGGCTACGACGTGGCCAGCTTCAAGATCTTCGTGTTCTGCGTCGGCGCCGCCTTCGCCGCCATCGGCGGGGCGATGTTCTCCCTGCAGGTCGGCTTCATGTCGCCGAGCTTCGTCGGCATCGTGCCGTCGATCGAGATGGTCATCTTCGCCGCCGTCGGCGGGCGCCTGTCGCTGCTCGGCGCGGTGTATGGCGCGCTGCTGGTCAACTTCGGCAAGACCTACTTCTCCGAGAGCTTCCCCGAGCTGTGGCTGTACCTGATGGGCGGCCTGTTCATCGCCGTGGTCATGTACTTCCCCAACGGCATCGCCGGCCTGTGGGACAGCCATGGCAAGCGTTGGCTGGCGCGTCTGATGCCTGCGCGGAAGGCCGCGGCAGTCGCGGTCGATCCCGTCGCCAAAACCTTGCCGAGCAAACAGCCCACCCCGGAACTGGAGACCACCCCATGAATGCGAGCACTAGCGGCTTCCAGATGCCCAAACCGGTGCTGGCCATCGAGGGCCTGACGGTGTCCTTCGACGGCTTCAAGGCGGTCGATGATCTCAACCTGTACATCGACCGCAACGAGGTGCGCGTGGTCATCGGCCCCAACGGTGCCGGCAAGACCACGGTGCTCGACCTGATCTGCGGCAAGACCAAGGCCACCGCCGGCAGCATCCAGTTCGAGAATCGCGAGCTGACCAGGATGCGCGAGTTCGACATCGTCCGCGCCGGCGTCGGGCGCAAGTTCCAGAACCCCTCGATCTACGAGAACCTCAGCGTGTTCGAGAACCTGGAAATGTCCTACCCCAAGGGCCGCAAGGTGTTCGGCGCGCTGTTCTTCAAGCGCTCGCGGGAGGTGATCGAGCGGGTCGAGCAGGTGGCGCAGGAGATCATGCTCGGCGAGCACCTGCACCTGCAGGCCGACCTGCTCTCGCACGGGCAGAAGCAGTGGCTGGAGATCGGCATGCTGCTGATGCAGGACCCGCAGCTGCTGATGCTCGACGAGCCGGTAGCGGGCATGAGCGTGAGCGAGCGGGTGGCCACCGCCGAGCTGCTCAAGCGCATCAGCCAGGGGCGCTCGGTGCTGGTCATCGAACACGACATGGAGTTCGTCAAGAGCATCGCGCACAAGGTCACCGTGCTGCACCAGGGCAAGGTGCTGGCCGAGGGCAGCATGGATGCGGTGCAGAACAATCCCAAGGTCATCGAGGTGTACCTGGGGCACTGAGCCCCGGGTCAAGGAGTGCAGCATGTTCCAGATCAGCAACCTCGCTTCCGGCTACGGCCAGAGCCAGATCCTCCACGAACTCGACCTGAACGTGGAGAAAAAGGAAATCGTCGCCGTGATGGGGCGCAACGGCATGGGCAAGACCACCCTGTTCAAGAGCCTGATGGGCGTGTTGCCGCAATGGGGCGGGCAGATCAGCGTGGACGGTCGCGACATCTCCAAACTGGAGACGCACCAGCGGGTCGAGGCCGGTATCGCCTACGTGCCCCAGGGGCGGATGATCTTCCCCAGCATGACCGTACTGGAGAATATCCAGACCGGTCTTCCCGCGTCGGCCAGGGGCAAGGTGCCGGAGGACCTCTACTCGTTGTTCCCGGTGCTGCAGGAGATGCGCCACCGCAAGGGCGGCAACCTCTCCGGTGGCCAGCAGCAACAGCTGGCCATCGCCCGCGCGCTGGCGACCAACCCCAAGGTGCTGCTGCTGGATGAGCCGACCGAGGGCATCCAGCCGTCGATCATCAAGGACATCGCCCGCACCCTGAAGGAGATCCGCAACCTGCGCGACCTGACCATCATCGTCTCCGAACAGGTGCTGTCCTTCACCATGGAGATCGCCGACCGCTTCCTGGTGATCGAGAAGGGCAAGTTCGTGGTCGAGGAGAAACGCGCCGACGTCGACGAGGCGACCATCAGTCGCTATCTGTCGGTGTGATGCTTCCCCCTCACCCACACAGGGGAGAGGGAGACAAGATTTCCCGTTTTACGGCCGGCGTGTTCTCCATGCGCCGGCCGCTTTTTCGTGTTCGCTAGATTTCGCTACAGGCCGCGTAAATGCTGGCTTCTGGCATACGTCATCCGACGTATTTTCCGAATGACTGCCGCGTTCGAGACTGGTCGTGTACCCCGGCGCCATGCCGCCAGGCCATCACTCACGGTCCCAGGAGCGACGTCATGACCGAAACGCTGATCAAGGTTGACCTCAACCAGCCCGCCACCGAAAACGAGCAGATCCACAACCGCTGGCACCCGGACATTCCGATGGCCTGCTGGGTCAAGCCGGGTGACGATTTCATCCTCGAAACCTATGACTGGACCGCCGGCGCGATCAAGAACAGCGACGACGCCAGCGACGTGCGCGACGTCGACCTGTCCACCGTGCACTACCTGTCCGGCCCGGTCGGCGTGCATGGCGCCGAGCCGGGCGACCTGCTGGTGGTCGACCTGCTCGACATCGGCGCCAAGGCCGACTCGATGTGGGGCTTCAACGGCTTCTTCTCCAAGCAGAATGGCGGCGGTTTCCTCACCGACCATTTCCCGCTGGCACAGAAGGCCATCTGGGACTTCAAGGGCATGTTCACCAGCAGCCGGCACATTCCGGGTGTGAACTTCGCCGGCCTGATCCACCCCGGCCTGATCGGCTGCCTGCCGGACCACAAGATGCTGGCCGACTGGAACAAGCGCGAGCAGGAACTGATCGACACCGATCCGCACCGCGTGCCGGCCCTGGCCAACCCGCCGATGGCGCCGACCGCGCACATGGGCAAGATGAAGGGCGAGGCCCGCGACCTGGCCGCGCTGACCGGTGCCCGTACCGTGCCGCCGCGCGAGCATGGCGGCAACTGCGACATCAAGGACCTGTCACGCGGCTCGAAGATCTTCTTCCCGGTCTACGTCGACGGCGCCGGTCTGTCGGTGGGCGACCTGCACTTCAGCCAGGGCGACGGCGAGATCACCTTCTGCGGCGCCATCGAAATGGCCGGCTGGGTGCACATGAAGGTCGAGCTGATCAAGGGCGGCATGGCCAAGTACGGCATCAAGAACCCGGTGTTCAAACCCAGCCCGATCGTGCCGAACTACAACAACTACCTGATCTTCGAAGGCATCTCGGTCGACGAGGCCGGCAAGCAGCACTACCTCGACGTCAACGTCGCCTACAAGCAGGCCTGCCTCAACGCCATCAACTACCTGACCAAGTTCGGCTACTCGCCGGCCCAGGGCTATGCGCTGCTCGGCTCGGCGCCGGTGCAGGGGCATATCAGCGGCATCGTCGACGTGCCCAACGCCTGCGCCACCCTGTGGCTGCCGACGGAGATCTTCGACTTCGATATCAACCCCAGCGCCTCCGGCCCGATCAAGCATCTCGACGGCAGCATCGACCTGCCCATCGCCCCGGACAAGTGACGCGGACCCACCCCTCTCCCTCTGGGAGAGGGGCAGGGGGTAAGGGTATTTCAAAGTCCCAGGAGGAAGCTGCCATGCCCATCTACGAATACGACTGCGCCGCGTGCGGCGACTTCACCCTGCTGCGGCCCATGGCCGACCGCGATCAGCCCTGCGATTGCCCCTACTGCGGCAGCCAGAGCCAACGGGTGATCCTCAGCGCACCAGGCCTGGCCACCATGCCCGGCAGCCAGCGCCGCGCCATCGCCGCCAACGAGCGCAGCGCCCACGCGCCGCAGACGCTCGACGAATACCAGCAGAGCCGCAAACACCCCAAGGGCTGCGGCTGCTGCACCCCGAACAAGCCCCTGGCGCCGACCAAGGCCAACCCGCATGCCATGAAGGGCAAGCCGGCCGGGCGACCGTGGATGATCAGCCACTGATACCCGTATCCCCGTGGGAGCGGCTTTAGCCGCGAAACCAGGCAACGCCCACGCAGCCCGGCTGAAACGCAGTGCCGCGCAGCCGCTCCCAGCAAATCACATCTAACCGGAGGTCCTCATGCGTCACGGCGATATTTCCAGCAGCCCGGACACCGTCGGCGTCGCCGTGGTCAACTACAAGATGCCGCGCCTGCACAGCAAGGCCGAAGTGCTCGACAACGCGCACAAGATCGCCGAGATGATCAAGGGCATGAAGCTCGGCCTGCCGGGCATGGATCTGGTGGTGTTCCCCGAGTACAGCACCATGGGCATCATGTATGACCACGACGAGATGATGGAAACCGCCGCCGCCATCCCCGGCGAGGAGACCACGATCTTCTCCGCCGCCTGCCGCGAGGCCAGGACCTGGGGCATCTTCTCGCTGACCGGCGAGCGCCACGAAGAGCATCCGCACAAGGCGCCGTACAACACCCTCGTTCTGATCGATGACCAGGGCGAGATCGTGCAGAAGTACCGCAAATGCATTCCCTGGTGCCCGATCGAGGGCTGGTACCCGGGCGACCGTACCTACGTCTCCGAAGGCCCCAAGGGCCTGAAGATCAGCCTGATCATCTGCGATGACGGCAACTACCCGGAGATCTGGCGCGACTGCGCGATGAAGGGCGCCGAACTGATCGTGCGCTGCCAGGGCTACATGTACCCGGCCAAGGAACAGCAGGTGCTGATGGCCAAGAGCATGGCCTGGGCCAACAACTGCTACGTGGCGGTGGCCAATGCCGCCGGCTTCGACGGCGTGTACAGCTACTTCGGCCACTCCGCGATCATCGGCTTCGACGGCCGCACCCTCGGCGAGTGCGGCGAGGAGGAAATGGGCATCCAGTACGCCCAGCTATCGGTCTCGCAGATCCGCGACGCCCGCGCCAATGACCAGTCGCAGAACCACCTGTTCAAGCTGCTGCACCGTGGCTACACCGGCGTGTACAACTCCGGCGACGGCGACAAGGGCGTGGCCGACTGCCCGTTCGAGTTCTACCGCACCTGGGTGCTGGACGCGCAGAAGGCCCAGGAGGATGTGGAGAAGATGACCCGCAAGACCATCGGCGTGGCCGATTGCCCGGTGGGTGAGTTGCCGCACTCCGGAAAGGAGCGAGAGGCCGGATGACTCCGGCTCTGCCTGCTCTTCGCGGCTAAAACGGGGTGCCGCCCAACCGCTCCCACAACAGAACAGTGCAACTCCGAACACTGTGGGAGCGGCTTCAGCCGCGATGCTTTGGGGGTGGCCAAGGCGGAGTGCTGCCCAGGCGTTTCCACAACCAGGTTTCCACTGCCGAGCCGAGATCTCATGCCCTTCGCCAACGACCTGATTGCCCACAACCGCCAGCAACTCGACGAGGTGCCGGCGGCCAAGTTGCAGTCACGCTTCCTGTTCGAACCCGCAGCGGTGATGGCCCTGCTGCGCGCGCGTATCGTCGGTCAGGACGCAGTGCTGGAACAGGTCGAAGCCCTGCTCAAGGTGGTCAAGGCCGATATCGGCGAGCGCGAGCGGCCGCTGGCGGTCAACCTGTTCATGGGCCCCACCGGGGTCGGCAAGACCGAGGTGGTGCGCCTGCTGGCCGAGGCCATCCACGGCCGCGCCGATGCGTTCTGCCGCATCGACATGCACACCCTGGCCCAGGAGCACTACGCCGCCGCGCTGACCGGCGCGCCGCCCGGTTATGTCGGCAGCAAGGAGGGCACCACCCTGTTCGATGCCGAGGCGATTGCCGGCAGCTTCGGTCGTCCCGGCATCGTGCTGTTCGACGAACTGGAAAAGGCCAGCCCGCAAGTGCTGCGCAGCCTGCTCGGCATTCTGGAAAACGGCCGCCTGACCCTGAGCGCCGGCAGCCGCACCCTGGATTTCCGCAACAGCCTGATCTTCATGACCAGCAACGTCGGCGCGCAGCCGGTGCAACGGCTGCGCGAACGTTTTGCCCGTGGCTGGCGGCGCTGGCTGGGCCTGCGTGCCGACGAGGCGGGCGAGCGCGAGCGGGCGCTCACGCGCAGTTTCGACCCGGAGTTCCTCAATCGCATCGACCGCATCCTCGACTTCCAGCCGCTCGACGAGGACTGGCTGGAAGCGCTGCTGGAGATTGAACTGACCAAGCTCAATCAGCGTCTGGGCCGCCAGGGTCGTTCGCTGTGGCTGGAAGAGAGCGCGGTCGAGTGGCTGTGCCGTGCCCACGATGCACGCTACGGCGCCCGCGCCCTGGCGCGGCGGGTGCGTACCGAGCTGGAGCCGGCCATCGCCGACTGCGTACTGGCCGATCCGGCGGCAATCCGCCTGCGCGCTGTAGCCCACGAGGATGGACTACAGGTGCAGGTGGAGCACGACTGAACGTTCAGTTCTTGTCGGCGGGGGCCGCAGTCGCGGTTGTTTCCTGGTGCTGCTTCGGCGCGGGCGCCAGCTGGTCGAGCAGGGCCTGGGCGAAGGCGCGGTACAGCGGCACCGGCGAGATGCGCGCGGAGATGCTGCTGGCCAGCAGGCTGGCGGCGAGAATCGGCAGGGCCATGTCCTGGCTGTGCGCCAGTTCGATGGTGATCACCGTCGCGGTCAGCGGCGTGCGGGTGACGCCGGCCAGGTAGGCGGCCATGCCCAGCAACCCGGCTGTCTGCAGGGTGATGCCGGGAATCCAGTCGATCAGCCAGGGGCCGATGCCAGCGCCGACTGCCAGCGACGGCGAGAACAGCCCGCCGGGAATGCCGGCCAGGTAGGACACCACGTTGGCGAGAAACTTCCACAGCAGGAACAGGCCATCGGTCTGCGGTTGGCCTTCCAGCAGGGCGCGGGTTTCCGCGTAGCCGGTGCCGAACACGTGCTGCCCGGAGATCAGCCCGAGCAGGGCCAGGATCAGGCCACAAGCCGCGGCGAACACCACCGGACGCTTGGCCCGCCAGGCGCCAAGCACGGCCAGTGGCCCGCGTTTTGCCGGCAGTACCAGGCGGCAATACAGCCCGCCACTGACGCCGCCGAACAGGCCGCAGGCCAGCACCGCCAGCCAGGCATCGCTCAGCGGCAGCTCGGCGCTGATCTCGCCGAAGTAGCTGTAGTGGCCCATCAGCCCCAGGGTGACCATGCCGCCGATCAGCACGGCCATCAGGATCACGCCGTTGAAGCCCTGTTCCATGCGCGTGCTGAGTTCTTCCAGGGCGAACACCACGCCCGCCAGCGGGGTATTGAAGGCGGCGGCGATGCCGGCCGCGCCGCCGGCGAGGATCAGCCCGGACAGCGCGTGGCGGCCCTGCAGGCCGAGGCGGCGGCCGAAGTTGTACATCAGCGCCGCGCCGATATGCACGGTCGGCCCCTCGCGGCCGACCGAGGCGCCGCAGAGCAGGGCCAGCACGGTGAGCAGCATCTTCGCCACGGCGATCGGCAGCGCCAGCAGGCGCTGGCGCAGGCGGTTGGACGGTAATTCCAGGCAGGCGATGACCTGCGGGATGCCACTGCCCTTGGCTTCCTTGAGGTAACCCTGGGTCAGCCAGGCGAGCAGGGCGAAGCCGAGCGGAGTCACTATCCAGGGGGCGTAGGGGTAGCGCTCGATCAGCCACTCGAAGCGCTCGAAGGCATGGTCGGCCAGCCAGGCGAAGGCCAGGGCGGCGAAGCCGACCAGCAGGGCGCCGAGCCAGAAGGCGGCGCGCTGGCGCAGGGCGCGCAGGCGGCGGCGCTCACGCAGACGTTTCACGTCGAGTGCAGGGCGGGTACTGGGCATGGGACTCCCGGGGTACGGCTGGGCTTGGCCCCTAGTGTAACCGCTCGGGCGCGTCTGGGCCGCGCTTGCCAGGCCGCAGGCCGGTCGGCAGGATGATGGCACGGGATGCAACGAGGGGAGAGAGGCATGCAGGCAGCGGATTGGCTGATGCTGGGCACGACGGCGCTGCTGAGCCTGTTTTTACTGCAGGGCCGCCTGCGCCGCTGGGACCTGTGGCGAGCCACGGTCACGCCGCTGGCCTCGATCATCGGCTCCGGTTTTCTGGTGGCGGCGCCCATCCTCGCGCATACCGTGGGCAACTGGGCCTGGCTGGCGATGCTGGTGCTCTGCGCGCTGGGTTACTGGTTCGGCAGCGCCATCCGCTTCAATATCCGCCATCTGGAGCCGCTGCTCGGCGACTCGCCCGCGCGTCACGTACTGGCACTGGAGCGTGCCGCCAGCCTGGCGCTGGCGCTGGCCTACTTCGTCTCGGTGGCCTACTACCTCAACCTGTTCGCCGCCTTCGGCCTGCGTCTCGGCGAGGTGGTCGACCCGCTGTGGATTCGGCTGCTGGCGACCCTGGTGATCGGCGCGCTCGGCCTGATTGGCCTGCTGGGCGGGTTGGGTGGTCTGGAACGTATCGAGCTGATCGTGGTGGCCCTCAAGCTGGCACTGATCGGAGGCCTGCTGCTGGTGCTGGCGCTGGCCAATGTCGAGGCCTGGCAGAGCGACACCTTCGTCTGGCGGGCGCACGCGCATGTCGGCAGCTGGGAGGGACTGAGCATTCTGCTCGGTCTGGTGATCCTGGTGCAGGGCTTCGAGACGTCGCGCTACCTGGGCGCCCGCTACGATGCGGCCACGCGGGTGCGCAGCATGCGCCTGGCCCAGGGGCTGTCGACCCTGATCTACCTGGCCTTTCTCCTGCTCATCACCCTGCAGTTCAGTAACGGCCTGCCCGAGCGCGGCAGCGAAACGGCGGTGATCGATCTGCTGCAACCACTGGGGCGACTGTTGGCTCCGCTGCTGATTCTCGCCGCGCTGGCGTCGCAGCTGTCGGCGGCGGTGGCCGACATGAATGGTGCCGGTGGTCTGCTTGCCGAGGCCAGTGGCCGGCGCTTTCGTGTGCGCCTGGGCAATCTGCTGACCGCGCTGGTGGCCATCGCCATCACCTGGCTGGCCAACCTCTACGAGATCATCACCTGGGCCTCGAGGATGTTCGTCCTCTACTACGCCCTGCAGGCCGCCCAGGCGGGCCTGCTGGCCTGGCGGCTGCAGCGCCGCTGGCAGGCGGCAAGCTTCGGCGCTGCGTTGTTGCTGGCGCTGGCAGTTATCCTGTTCGCCACGCCGGTAGAGGCCTAGGCGCGTACATGCGGGTAAACTAGCGGCTTCCCCCGTTTCCGGTTTACCGCCATGACCTTCGCCACCCTCGGCCTGATCGATCCCATCCTGCGCACCCTCGAAGCGCTCGACTACCGCACGCCGACGCCGGTGCAGAAGGAGGCCATCCCCGCCGTACTGAAAGGTCGCGATGTACTTGCCGCTGCACAGACCGGCACCGGCAAGACTGCAGGCTTCGCCTTGCCGCTGCTGCAGCTGCTCACCACCCAGGGCGCTCAGGTGGCGAGCAATTCGGTGCGTGCGCTGGTGCTGGTACCGACCCGCGAGCTGGCCGAGCAGGTGCAGCAGGCCATCCAGCAGTACGCGCAGAACCTGCCGCTGCGCACCTACACGGTGTATGGCGGGGTCAGCATCAACCCGCAGATGCTCAAGCTGCGCAAGGGTCTCGACCTGCTGGTGGCCACCCCGGGGCGTTTGCTCGATCTGTACCGGCAGAACGCGGTGCGCTTCGACCAGCTGCAGGCGCTGGTGCTGGACGAGGCCGACCGCATGCTCGACCTGGGCTTCGCCAAGGAGCTGGACGAGTTGTTCAGCGCCCTGCCACGCAAGCGCCAGACCCTGCTGTTCTCCGCGACTTTCTCCGACGCCATCCGGCAGATGGCCGGCGAGCTGCTGCGCGACCCATTGTCGATCGAGGTCAGCCCGCGCAATGCGGCGGCCAAGAGCGTCAAGCACTGGCTGGTGACGGTGGACAAGAAACGCAAGAGCGAGCTGTTCCTGCACCTGTACCGCGAGCGCGGCTGGGACCAGCTGCTGGTGTTCGGCAAGACGCGCAAGGGCGTCGACGAGCTGGAGCAGCTGCTGCTCAGCGAAGGCATTGCGGCCGATTCGATCCACGGCGACAAGCCGCAGCCCTCACGCCTGCGTGCCCTGCAACGCTTCAAGGCCGGCGAGGTACGGGTGCTGGTGGCCACCGATGTGGCGGCCCGCGGCCTGGACATCGCCGAGCTGCCGCTGGTGGTCAATCTCGACCTGCCGATCGTCGCCGAGGACTATGTGCACCGCATCGGCCGCACCGGCCGCGCCGGCGCCTCGGGTGAGGCGGTATCGCTGGTCTGCGCCGACGAGGTGGAGCTGCTGGCGGCCATCGAGACGCTGCTGCGCGAGGTTATCCGCCGCGAGGACGAGCCGGGCTTCGAGCCGGACCATCGGGTGCCGCAGACTGCGCCTGGCGGTGCGATTCTGAAGAAGCCGAAGAAACCCAAGGTCAAGATCGTGCCGGGTGCTGGCGCCAAGAGCCGAATCCACATGGGCAACTGGTTCGAGGAAGACAGCGCCAAGCCCAAGGTCAAGGCCGTGCGGGCCGTGCCCAAGCTGGGCGAGAAACCAAGGCCGAAGAAGAGGTAGCAGAGGCGGCTTGGCCTGTATGTGGGAGCGGCTTTAGCCGCGATGCTTTTGCGCTGCCTCTAATCGCGGCTGAAGCCGCTCCCACTCAGCATCAGCGTCGCGCCCAGCCCCTCCCAGGAGGCCCGAGGCAGATCCTCATTTCGGGCTCAGCCCTGACGCAGCTGCGCCACCGCCGCATCGGTCATGTCGTAGATCACCAGGCAGACGTGCTCGACCTGGCCCGCGGTGGCGGCCAGCGGCAGGATGGTGAGGTTCTGGTACATGAAGTCGGCCTGGCCGGTGATCGGCCGATAGCTCTTGAAGTGCAGCAGGTACGGGCGCTGCTGCCACAGGCTGAAGGCGCGGGTGCCCAGGCGCAGCACGGTGCCGACCTTGCGCTCCAGCCAGGCGCGGTCGATCTCCGGAAACAGCTGGAACAGCTCGCGGCCCTGCACCTGGTCGGCGCCCAGGCCCGAGTGGTTTTCCATGAAGCTGTTCCACACCTCGATATGGAAGTTGCGGTCCATCACCAGCACGCCCACATCCAGGCACTGGACGATATCCAGCAGCCAGTGCAGTTCACGCAGGTCGATCTGGGCTTGGCCGGACATGGCTCACTCCATCAGGTACTGGATCTTGCCGGTGAGCAGCGGCACCGAGTCCTCGGTGAACAGCAACAGCAAGTCGAAGTGCACGGCGTGGCCCTCCAGGCCATAGCTGATTTCCACAGCCAGGGTCTGGCGCCAGCGCGCGCGGTTGAACTGGATCAGCTCGTCGATGGTCTGCGCGTGCTCGCCGAGCAGTTGCGGGTGGCCCTGGGAGAAGCGCACGTCGATCTGCTCGGCGATGCCGGCCAGGCAGGCACCGATCAGGATGCTGGCAAGGTCGAGGAGCATTTCCGAGGTGCCGGTATCGTCGCCCGGGCGCAGGCCGAGCAGGTGGCGGATATCGGCGATTTCCGAGTCGTGGAACAGCAGCAGCGCCTCGCCGGCGATGGCTTCGCCGATGAAGCCCTGGCACACGGCGCTGAGGCAGTCGCCGCGATTGGCATCGGCCAGGGCCATGTGCAGCTCGCTGGCTTCGAACAGGTCGACCGTCGGAATCGGCAGTTGCACGAACACGCCGAGCTCCTCGGCGAGCAGGGCGGCGGCGCGGCCCATGGCAACGTTGCTGACCTCGCGCAGGGCATCACGGAAGCCGACCTTGGTCGTTTCCTGCGGTTGTTCTGGCGTTGCCGCCGTGGCGCCGTCCTGCAGCAGGCCCAGGCGTTGCAGGGTGTCGCGCAGCTCCGTCGCGTCGGCCGGTTTGCGCAGGAAGGCCAGCGCGCCCAGCTCCTGCACCCGGCGCAGCGCCTCGGCCTGGACGTCGCCGGAGACCACCAGGATGCTGCACGGCAGTTCTTCCTCGCGGACCTGGGCGAGCACCTGGTAGCCGTCCATCACCGGCATGGTCAGATCGAGCAGCACCACCTGGCCGAGGCCCTGGCGGATCGCCGCCATGGCTTCCTCACCGTGCGCGGCCTGGGTGATCTGCACCGGCCAGTCCGCAGGCAGGGCGCGGATCAGCTGCTTGCGTGCCATGCCGGAGTCGTCGCAGACCAGAAGTGGAATCACGGGATGCGTCCGCCTTGAGTGGATCGTGGTATCGGCAAGCATAGCCGGCCATGCTCAGCGTGGCGTCGGCGCCTCGTAGCTGTAGGTATTGCGCCCGGCATTCTTGGCCGCGTACATGGCGCGGTCGGCCTGTTGCAGCAGTGACTCGATGTCGTCGCCATCGCGGGGGAACAGGCTGACGCCCATGCTGGCCTGTACCTGCACTTCCTGGCCGCCGATCAGCATGGGCAGCTGGAAGCGTTCATGCAGTTTCTGCACGACGCTCAGGACCTGCTGCGGGTCGTCCATCTGCTCGATCAGCACGACGAATTCGTCACCGCCCAGGCGCGCCACCGTGTCGCTCTCGCGGGTGGCCGAGCGCAGCAGGTTGGCCACGGCCTGCAGCACGCTGTCGCCGGAACCATGGCCGAGGCTGTCGTTGAGCTCCTTGAAATGGTCGAGGTCGACGAACAGCACGGCCAGCGGCCGGGCACTGCGCCGGGCATTGGCCAGGGCGTGGTCGAGGCGCTCGAAGAACACCCGACGGTTGGGCAGCCCGGTCAGCGGGTCGTGGCGGGCCAGGTGTTCGAGGGCGTTGCGGCTCTGGTGGAGCTCGTCCAGCTGTTCGAGGATTTCCTCCTGCATCTGCGCGAAACTGCGTGCCAGCTGCCCCAGTTCATCCTTGCGCTCGACCGGCAGCGAGCTGCGCAGGCGGTCGCGGGTGAACTGCTGCACGGCGTTGTTGATGCTGGTCAGCGGGCGGGTCATGGCCCGCGAGGCGAAGATGGCGATGAGCAGCGCCAGCAGGCTGGAAAGCAGCACGACCTGGGCGATGCGCTGGCCGAGCAGCTGGGTTTCCGCCAGCACATGGTCTTCCGGTTGGGCCATGCCCAGCACCACGAAGCGCCCTGGCTCGCTGTCGCCGACCTGCAGGCGCACGAAGGCGGCGAGCAGCTCGTGCTGCTCTTCGCTACTGCGGCTGATCAGGCTGCCAGGGCCGGCGGAGTCGAGCAGTTGCTTGACCAGGGGGAATTCGTCCTGCAGGAACAGGCGGCGGCCCTGGTCGAAGCCGAAGGTGCGGCGGTGGTCCGGGTGGATCAGCAGGTCGCCCCAGTTGTTGCTCAGGTACACCCGGTAATACTCCGGAAGGTCGCTCTTGAGTTGGGCGAACAGCTGATCCAGGTCGATGTTGATGACGATCAGGCCGAACACCTTGCCGTCGTTGCCGAGCACCGGGCTGGACACGTGCAGGGTCGGTTTGCCCATGCCGGAGTGGGCGCCCAGCTCGTGATTGATGACGATGGGCGACAGGCGCACCTGGCCGGGCGCCAGGCGCAGGGTGTCGAACACATAGGCGTAATGGCCCTTCTCCTGCAGCTGGTCTTCGCTGACCCGTACCAGCAGCTCGCCGTCGCGGTCGATGCGAACCTGCTCCAGGCCGTGGCTGGCGGCACTGATCAGGCGGATCTGCAGGTATTCCGGATGTACCTGCATGGTGGCGCGGAACAATTGGGCCAGGTCGCGCTCGGTGTGACTGCGGCGACGGCCGTCGACCAGGGTCGGTAGATCGCGCTCTCGGGTCACCAGAGCCAGCATGCGCACGTCGCGGGAGATGCTGTCGAGGCTGCCGCGCAGGTTGCGGCCAAGTACCTGAGTGGCGGTCAGCAGGTCGCGCTCGGCGGCCTTGAGCAGGCTGCTGCGGCTACTGCTGTAGGAGTGGTAGCCGGTCAGGCCGCTGACCAGTATGCCGAACACCGCCAGCAGGCAGCCGAGCTTGAAGGCGATGCCGGTCTTCATGGCGCCTCCACCAGCGGCGGCCGCTCACCGGAGAGAATGCGCTGCCACAGGCGTGCGCGGCGCTCGGCGTCCTCCACTGGGCGCAGCCAGACCATGTTGCCTGGCACCTCGACGTCGGCTGGTTCCTGCAGGGTGTTGGAGAGCCCCTGGCGCTCGACCAGGGCCTGACTCATCGGCGCTTCCAGGGTGAAATCGATCCAGGCCTCGGCCAGCTTCAGGTCGCGGGCGCCGCGGCTGATGGCCCAGCAGTCGAGCCAGGCCAGGGCACCCTCGTGGGGAATCACGTAGCCGACGTCGGCACCGGCATCACGCAGCTGCTTGAGTTGCTGGCGGCCGTAGTTGGCCCAGAGCAGGGCGATGTGGTGTTCGCGGAACAGCGCGGCGGCTTCCTCGGGCAGGGTATAGAAGGTCAGCACATTGCGGCGCAGGGCGATCAGTTGCTCGCTCAGCTCGGCGAAGTCCTCCGGGTCGATACGGAACGGGTCGCGGCCACGGGCCTGGTTGGCCAGGGAGAAGTTGTGGCTGCTGCCGTTGAAGGCCAGCACGCGGCCCTGCAGGCGTGGGTCCCAGAGGCTGGTGATGGAGGTGGGTGGGCTGTCGAGCTGGCTGCGGTCGTAGATGAGGCCCATGTCCGAGTAGGTGTAGGGGATGGCGTAGACCTTGCCGTCGCGACTGATGCCGGGAATCTTGCGGTAGTCGCGAAAGCGCCAGAGCTGGCGGGTGGTATTGGCGATATGCGTCGGGTCCAGCGGCTGCAGCAGGCCTTGCTCGATATAGAAGGCGATCTCCGCGGTATTGGCGGCGACCAGGTCGTAGTCGGCGCCGTTGCCTGCGGTCAGTTTGCTGCGCAGGACATCGTCGTTGCCGACCAGCGTGACCTCAACCGAAACCCCGTGGCGCTTCTCGAACTGTTGCACCAGGTCGGAGTCGGCATAGCCGGGCCAGGCCAGCAGGCGCAATACCTTGGCATCGGCGGTCGCCAGTGCCGGGAGCAGGGCGAGCAGGACGCAGAGCAGGAGTCGAGATGAGCGAGGGTACGTCATGGACAAGGCCAATACCGAGGGCGCTTCAGCAGTGTATACGATGGCCATTTGCCTTGCAGCGTGGCGGCGGCGAGCAGTCTGCGCCAGGCGTGCTAGCGTTTCCCAGGTCATCAATCACTTGCGGGTAAAAAGTCGTGGACGAGGGAGACAATCTGATCACGGTGGGCACCACCAAGGTCAATCAGTTGATGGACATGGTGGCGCAATATGGCGCCGCCTTCGCCGTGAAGATTCTGGCCGCCATCGCCTTCTGGGTGATCGGCCGCTGGCTGATCGGATTTGCCGTTGGCCTGGTGCAGAAAGCCCTGGGCCGGCAGAAGGTCGATCCGACCGTGCTGCGCTACGTGGGCAACTTCATCACCGTCACGCTCAACATCCTGCTGGTGATCGGCATTCTCGGCTATTTCGGGGTGCAGACCACCACCTTCGCCGCACTGATCGCTGCCGTCGGTCTGGCCATCGGCATGGCCTGGTCGGGGCTGCTGGCCAACCTGGCGGCCGGTGGCTTCATCATCGTCCTGCGGCCGTTCAAGGTCGGTGACTTCATATGTGCCGGTGGAGTGACCGGTACCGTCACCGAGATCGGCCTGTTCGTTACCGCAATCAATACGCCGGACAACGTGCTGACCCTGGTCGGCAACAACAAGATCTTCAGCGACAACATCCAGAACTTCTCGCACAACGCCTTTCGCCGGGTCGACCTGAAGGCCCAGCTGGCTGGTAGCGCGGACTGGAAGGGGGCGGCGGCGCTGCTCAAGCAGCGCATCGCCACCCTCGACAACGTGCTGGCCGAACCGGCGGTGGAGGTGGAGATCCTCGAGTTCAACCTGGTCGGGCCGGTGCTGGCGGTACGTCCCTATTGCCATACCGATCACTACTGGCAGGTGTATTTCGACACCAACCGGATGATCAAGGACGCCCTGGGCGAGGCCGGCTTCCCGGCGCCGATGCCGGCGCAGACGGTGATCGTGCAGCAGGCCGGTTAGCCCCCGTGAATGCCGCTAGGCGCTCTGCTGCTGCGGGGCGTCCAGCGCCTTCAGTTGTTCGCGAGCCTGGGTCAGGCAGGTCTGGTGCAGGTTGCGGTAGTGCTTGGGGGCACGTCGTGCGTACTGTTCGATCTGCTGTAGCTGGTCACGAGCCTCGCCAGTGCGCCCGGCCTGGATCAGCAGCAGGGCATAATTATAGCGCGCCTCGGGGCCGGCGAAGTGGCCAAGCAGGGCATGGAACTCCTCCTCGGCCTTGGCCAGCTCGCCCAGGCGCATCAGGGCGCGGGCGTACAGCAGGTGCCCTTCGGCGGAGCGGAACTGCGGATTGTGCTGGATCAGCTGGTCAAGGGTCTCGCGGCACTGCGCGGCGTCGTTCAGGGCGAACTGCGCACGGGCCAGGCCGAGCATGATGTCCGGGGCGTGGCTATGAATGCCACGCAGGGCGGCGCGGTAGTGCTCGGCGGCTTCGTCGGCACGCTCCAGGCGCAATAGTTCGTTGGCCAGCTGTATGCGGGTCTCGCGGGTGTCGCTCAGTTCCAGGGCGTCGCGCAGGGCCCGCAGGTGGCGCTGTGGGTCGAGGTGGTCGTGTACACGGTTGATCGCCCTCCGGCCGCTGCGGCTGCCCAGCATGTCGGGCAGCATGATGCCGAGGAAGTAGATCAGGCAGCCGAGACCGGGCAGGGCGATGATCAGGTACAACCAGTAGCGTTCCTGGCCGCTGCGGACCACATGCAGGCCACAGACGATCTGGCAGGCGATGAGCAAAAGGGCGAGCAGGGGCATTGTGGCGACATCCTTGTGGCACGGTGGGCGGACTATGTAACACGCCGCCGCGACCTTGTCAGGGCGGCGTATCCTGGCCTGTACGGTCGACCCACTTGGGGGCGACCGTGGGCTGCCAGGCGGCGAGGCGTTCGAGCAGTGCGCTCGGCGCTTCGTCGATCTGCAACATGGCGCGGTGCGGCTCGCGGACGAAGCGCTCGGCCACCAGGTGGTCGAGGAAGTCGGTCAGGCGCGCATAGAAACCATCGACTTCGAGCAGGCCCAGCGGCTTGGCGTGGTAGCCGAGCTGGCCCCAGGTCCACACCTCGAACAGTTCCTCCAGGGTGCCCAGGCCGCCGGGCAGGGCGATGAAGGCGTCGGCCAGTTCGGCCATGCGCGCCTTGCGTGCATGCATGCCGTCCACCACTTCCAGGCGGGTCAGGCCGTTGTGGCCGATCTCGGCACGTTCCAGGCTCTGCGGGATGATGCCGATCACTTCCCCACCTGCGGCCAGCGCGGCGTCCGCCACGATGCCCATCAGGCCGACAGCGCCGCCGCCGTAGATCAGCGTCAGGCCGCGCTCGGCCAGGCTGCGGCCGAGGGCCTCGGCGGCTTCACGGTAGATCGGACGGGCGCCGGGGCTGGCGCCGCAGAACACGCAGACGGACTTCAGGCTCATACGAAGTGCTCCCAGATAAAACGAGGGCGCACAGGGTAACCCTGTCCGTTCGGTCAGGCGAGTTCCTGTGGGTAACTGCCACTGGCGCCAGCCGCGTAGGCGGCGAGCAGGCTGCGGATGAAATCGTGGATGGGCATGACGGGCTCCTCGGGGGCGATGAACCTCAGCCTAGGCAACGGGCCGCGAAACGGCCCGTTGATTGTCTCGATGGTGGCCATAGCCGGCGTCTTGCACGCCGGCCGGGGGATCAGCTGGCCAGCAGCCAGGCGCCGGTGATGGCCGAGGCGCCGCCGGCCAGGCGCACCAGGGGAGCGGCGGCGCGTGGCAGGAAGCGCACCAGTAGATAGCCCAGGCCATGCAGGGCGGCGGTGGCGACGACGAAGCCGACGGCATAACCCCAGGGGCTGGCCAGCTCCGGCAACTCCAGGCCGTGGGCCACGCCGTGGGTCAGGGCGAACAGTGCTGTAACTCCGAGCGCAACCATCATCGGCAGGCGCGCGGCGACTGCAACCAGCAGGCCGAAGGCCAGTACCGAAGCGGCGATGCCGGTTTCCATGAGGGGGAGCTGCAGGCCGGCGAAGCCGAGCAGACCGCCGACCAGCATGCTGCCGACGAAGGTGGCCGGCAGAGCCCAGCGCGCTGCTCCGGTCTGCTGGGCGGCCCACAGGCCGACGGCGAGCATCGCCAGCAGGTGGTCGAGGCCGAATACCGGGTGGGCCAGGCCGGCCATGATGCCGGAGTGGTCATGCCCCGCATGGGCGAAGGCCAGGCCCGGGGTGCAGAGCAGGGCGAGGGTGTAGAGGGTTTTGCGCAGGTTCATGAAATGGTGCTCCTTGGGGTCGATTGCGTTGACGGGGTGTCCCTCACCCCGGCCCTCTCCCAGAGGGAGAGAGCGTCATGGTCAGGCGGCGGTGAGCATGCCGTGGCGTTCGATGAAGGCGATGATCTCGTCGAGACCCTGGCCGACCTTCTGGTTGCTGAAGACGAAGGGCTTGTCGCCGCGCATCTTGCGTGCGTCGCGGTCCATCACTTCCAGCGAGGCGCCGACCATGGGTGCCAGGTCGATCTTGTTGATCACCAGCAGGTCGGACTTGCAGATGCCCGGGCCGCCCTTGCGTGGCAGCTTGTCGCCGGCGGAGACGTCGATCACGTACAGGGTCAGGTCGGACAGCTCGGGGCTGAAGGTGGCGGAAAGGTTGTCGCCGCCGGATTCGACGATGATCAGGTCGAGGCCGGGGAAGCGCCGGTTGAGCTGGTCGACCGCCTCCAGGTTGATCGAGGCGTCCTCGCGGATCGCCGTGTGCGGGCAGCCGCCGGTTTCCACACCGATGATGCGCTCCGGCGCCAGGGCCTCGTTGCGCACCAGGAACTGGGCGTCTTCCTGGGTGTAGATGTCGTTGGTGACCACGGCGATGTTGTAGCGCTCACGCAGGGCGCAGCACAGGGCCAGGGTGAGGGCGGTCTTGCCGGAACCGACCGGGCCGCCGATGCCGACGCGCAGGGGTTGGCTGTTCATCTGTTGCTTCCTTTTCTCATGAGCGGAATAAACGGCTGTACTGGCGCTCGTGCGCCATGCTGGCCAGGGCCAGGCCGAAGGCGGCGCTGCCCCAGTGTTCGGGTTGTTTCTGGCTGGCCTCATGCTGGGCCTGTTCCAGCAGCGGCATTAGCTCGCTGGTCAGGCGCTGGGCGGCCTGCTGGCCCAGCGGCAGAGTCTTCATCAATACCGCGAGCTGGTTTTCCAGCCAGCCCCACAGCCAGGCGGCGAGGGCGTCCTGCGGGCTGATCTGCCAGGTACGGGCAGCCAGGGCCCAGGCGGGTGCCAGGCCCAAGTCGGCCTGGGTATCGAGGAAGCAGCGAGTCGCCTCGTCCAGCTCCGGCAGGCCCTGCAACAGCTGCTTCAGCGAATAGCCCATCTGCCGGCTTTCCAGGGCCAGTTCACGGGTTTCGCGGCTGGCATGGTGCTGTTCGGCCAGCTCGCCCAGGGCCGCCCAGTCACCCTCGGCCGCGGCCTGGCAGTGGGCCAGTAGCAAAGGTGCCTCGAAGCGCGTCAGGTTGAGCAGCAACTGATCGGTGATCCAGCAGCGAGCGCTGTCCTGGTCATGCACCAGGCCGCGTTCCACTGCCATCTCCAGCCCCTGGGAATAGCTGTAGCCACCGATCGGTAGCTGCGGGCTGGCCAGTCTCAGCAGGGCCCAGGCCTTGTTCATGTGCGCACGCCGAACTGGTGTAGGCGCGGCGCGTAGCTGAACTCGGCCTCACCGGCATGGGAATGGTGATGCCCGCCGCCATAGGCGCCATGTTCCGGCTGGAACGGCGCCTCGATGGTGCAGGTGTTGGCGCCGAGCTGGTCGAGCATGGCCTTGAGCACATAGTCGTCGAGCAGGCGCAGCCAACCGTCGCCCAGTTGCAGGGCGACGTGGCGGTTGCCCAGGTGATAGGCGGCGCGCATCAGCTCGAAGGCGCTGGCGCAGGTCACATGCAGCAGGGCCTCCGGGCGAGCGCAGACGCGCACGATGCGGCCGTCTTCGGCGCGCAGGAAGTCGCCGTCGCACAGTGGCGGCTGGCCGCGTTCGAGGAACAGGCCGACGTCTTCGCCGGCAGCGCTGAAGCAGCGCAGGCGGCTCTTGCTGCGGGCTTCATGGGTCAGGTGCAGTTCTTCGTCCCAGTGCGGCTGGGGCGCGAGGCGGTGATGAATCACCAGCATGTTGGACGTCCGTTCAGGAAATGTCCTGATGGCAGAGCAAGGCCCTTGCCAAGCCGCTACGGCCCCCGGTTGGCGCTGTTGTGCCAGAAATTGGGGCTCAGCGATGCGCCATATTGGTGCTTGATTGTTTTGTGGCGACCAATTTGGTGCGCCTAGTCGCGACCCTGGCCCAGACCATGCCAGTGCTTGGCACCGATGAAGATGAAGCGCAGCTGCTGGGTCATCTTCGCTTCCGGGGTGAGGTGCGCGGGCAGTGCTTCGGCGGGGGCGTCGATCAGCTCGGGCAAGGTGGCGAACACGGTCTTCACCACCAGGTCGGCGAGCACTTCCAGGGCCGGGTCGTCCAAGTGCGGGGTACGGCTGAGCAGCTTGAGGTCGGCCACCAGGTCGTCGGTGATCTGCTGGCGCAACTGGCCGATGGCCTGGCGCACCGGCTGCGAGCCGCCGTACTGCTCGCGGGCGAGAAACAGGAACTGGCTGCGGTTGGCATTCACGGCGTCGAGGAAGATGCGCGCGCTGGCTTCGATGATGCTGCCCATCTCGATCTGGCTGCGGCGCACCTCGCGCAGGGTGTTGCGGAAGGTGGCGTCGACCTCGGCGACCAGCGCCAGGCCCAGCTCGTCCATGTCCTGGAAGTGGCGGTAGAAGCCGGTCGGCACGATGCCGGCGGTGCGGCTGACTTCGCGCAGGCTCAGGCTGCCGAAGCCGCGGCCACTATCCATCAGGCTGCGGGCAGCATCCATCAGGGCCAGGCGGGTCTGCAGTTTCTGTTCGGCGCGGGGTGACATGGGCTTCGGCTGGTAGCAAGGGTGCGCCGCACTCTAGCAAATGCCCTTTGTCGGCGTCGAACCGATCACAGTGAACAAGTGTTGACTGAAATAGATGTGCCTGCCAGATTAGTGAACAAATGTTCACTGGATGGCCGCCATGACCCTGCTGCCCTTGTCTCTCGTTCGTCGCCTGGCGCCCTGGTTGCGGCCCGTGCGTGCTTTGGTGGCCGGCCAGTGGCTGCGCGAGGCGGAGGTGGATGCCGTGCTGGCCTGGCTGCACCCGGCCTGGCGGCTCAGGCGTGTCATGGCCCAGGTGGTCGGGCGCGAATGGGTCAGTGACGACCTCCTGGCCCTGCGCCTGCGTTGCAATGGCAACGCCCGCAACTGGCGCCCCGGCCAGCATGTGCAGCTGTACCTGGAGCAGGGCGGCGTGCGCCACTGCCGCAGCTACAGCCTGACCCGGATCGCGGCCGACGGCTGTGTCGAGCTGGGGATTCGTCGCCAGGCGGGCGGGCGCCTGTCCAATTGGCTGCTCGATCACTTGGGCGTGGGCGCCGTGCTCGAATTGGGCCAGGCCCAGGGCGACCTGCAGTGGCCGCAGCAGGGCGAGGGCGTCGGCCTGCTGGCGGCCGGTAGCGGCATCACTGCGCTGCTCGGCCTGCTGCGCGAGGCGCTGGCGTGCGGCTACGCGGCGCCGGTCACGCTGCTGCATTACGTGCGTGAGGCCGGGCAGAAGGCCTATGCGGCGGAGCTGCAGCAGCTGATGCAACGCTATCCCAACCTGCAGGTGCGCTGGTTGCTGACCGGCCAGGCCGCTAGCGCTGCCGTCGAGCCCGGCGGCCGGCTGCGGGCGGAGCATCTGCTCGGCATGCAGGGCTTCAGCCTGTTGGCCTGCGGCCCGGCCGGCTTTATCGAGACGCTGCGCCAGCACTGGGCCGGTCCCCTGCAGAGCGAGGCCTTCAGCCCGCCGTTGCGTGCGGTCGAAACGGGCGCGCCGGTGCGCCTGGACTTCGTGCGCAGCCATCTGCAGGTCGCCGGCGACAGTGCTCGCAATCTGCTGGAGCAGGCCGAGGCGGCCGGGCTGCGGCCGCTGCATGGCTGTCGCCAGGGCATCTGCACCACCTGTACCTGCACCCTGCTCGGTGGGCGCGTGCGCGACTTGCGCAGCGGTGACGTGTTCGCCGAGCCGGGCCAGCCGATCCGCCTGTGTGTCAGCGCCCCGCTGGGCGATGTGCAACTGGAACTCTAGGAGAAGGACGATGCGCCAAGATCGCGAACTGAATAGCGCCGAACTGGAAGCCTTCGCCAGCGAACTCGATGGCCTGCGCCGGCGCACCCTGGCCGACCTGGGCGCGGTGGACGCGCGCTATATCCGCCGGGTGCGCGGTGCCGTGCGCCTGTGCTGCTGGAGCGGTCGGGCGCTGCTGATGCTCGGCTGGTTCCCACCCACCTGGCTGCTCGGCACGCTACTGCTGGCTCTGGGCAAGATCCTCGAGAACATGGAGCTGGGCCACAACGTGATGCATGGCCAGTACGACTGGATGAACGATCCGGAGCTGATGGGCCAGCGCTACGAGTGGGATATCGCCGGGCCGGCCGATTTCTGGCGACACACCCACAACCATGTGCACCACACCTGGACCAACGTGATCGGCATGGACGACGACGTCGGCTACGGCGTGGTGCGCCTGTTCCCCGAACAGCGCTGGAAGCCCTTCTACCGCTGGCAGCCGTTGTGGGTGACGTTGCAGGCGCTGCTGTTCCAGTACGCCGTGGCGATCCAGCACCTGCGCCTGGACCAGCTGGCCAAGGGGCGAATCGCCGCCGCCGAGGTACGCCCGCTGGCGCGGCAGCTCGGCGCCAAGCTGCTGCGCCTGTGGGGCAAGGACTATCTGCTATTCCCGCTGCTGGCCCTGGCCATCGGTGCCAATGCCCTGGCCGTGCTGGCCGGCAATGCCCTGGCCAACCTGCTGCGCAACCTGTGGACCTTTCTGGTGATCTTCTGCGGGCACTTCACCGAACGCGCGGCGGTGTTCAGCAAGGAGTCGGTGGCGGGCGAGAGCCGTGGCCAGTGGTACCTGCGTCAGTTGCGCGGCTCCAGCAACCTGCAGGGCGGCAAGCTGTTCCACATCCTCACCGGCAACCTCAGCCACCAGATCGAACATCATCTGTTTCCCGACCTGCCGGCTCGGCGCTATGCCGAACTGGCGCCGCAGGTGCGCGAGATCGCCGCGCGTTATGGCCAGGTGTACAACAGCGGACACCTGGCGGCGCAGTTCGCCAGCGTGGTCAAACGCATCTGGATCTACCGTCTGCCACCGGTGCTGCCGGCGCATTGAAGAGGGATGCAGGGGACGGGTGGTAGGGGCTGTGCTTTGCCGCGCATAGCTGCCTGCTTTCATGGTGCCTTATCGCGGCTGAAGCCGCTCCCACCCAAGCCGGCTGCACCGCATAAGCCACCCATGTGGATATTTGTCGCGGCCAATAAAAAGCCCGGCATGTGCCGGGCTTTAGGGGGTTGCAACCAGCGTCAGGCAGTGTGGCGGCCGACGCGCTCGTTGCCGTTCTCGGCGACATCACGGTTTTCGATCAGGCGGTCGGAACCACCTTCGGCGATATCACGGCTGTCGATCAGGCGGTCGGAACCACCCTCGGCGACATCACGGCTGTCGATCAGGCGGTCGGAGCCACCCTCGGCGATATCACGGCTGTCGAGCAGACGCTCGGAGCCGCCTTCGGCGACGCGGAAGGCCTTGGTACGTTCGCTGCCGTTTTCGGCCACATCGCGGCTCTCGATCAGGCGCTCGGCACCACCTTCGGCGACGGTGCTTTCGTGGTGAACGGACTGCAGTTCGATCAGTGGCGGCTGCTCATTACCGGGTAGGGCGAAGGCGCTGCTGGTCAGGGTGGCCAGGATCAGGCTGGCGAGAATCTGCTTTTTCATCTTGGGCTCCTTGTGGGGGCGTAAGTGAGTACGGAGCAGATGTTAGCGAGCTGGCTGGCAGACTGAAGTCGACTGTTCTGATAGTGCCCATCGATGCTGTCGATGCGCCTGGAAAAGGCTCTGCAATAGGGGTTTCAGCCGTTGTTGCGGCGCCACTGAGCCCACTCGAAGGCGAGCACGACCAGCAGCGAAAGGGCGAAGGGCAGCAGCAGATAGAACACGCGGAATACGATCAGCGCGGCCAGCACATCGGCGGTGGGCAGCTCCGGCATGGCGGCGAGGAAGGTCACTTCCAATACGCCAAGGCCACCGGGGGCGTGCGACAGCAGGGCCAGGGAGAAGGACGCGAGGAACACGCCGAGTACCACCAGGTAGCCGGGGTTGCCGGCTTCCGGCAGGGCGAAATAGATGATCGCCGCCGCGCAGGCCAGCTCCAGCGGGCCGGCCAGTAACTGGCGGGCGACTATGCCCAGGCGCGGATACTCGACATGCAGCTTGCCCCAGCGCCAGGACTGGAACTGGCGCCAGGAGCCCAGCACATAGAGCAACACCAGGCTCAGCATACCCATGCCGATGGCCCTGGAAACCCTGGGGCTGACGCTGATGATGCGTTCTATCAGTTGCGGTTCGAGCACCAGTACCGCGCCGCCACAGAGCAGGGTGCCGAGGGCGAAGGTGAAGGAGCAGAAGAAGATCAGCAGGCCGATTTCCTGGGCCTCCAGTCCCTTGCTGCTGTACGCGCGGTAGCGCACCACGGCGCCGGAGAACACCGAGGCGCCGATATTGTGGGCCAGGGCGTAGGTGGTGAAGGAGCACAGGGTGATGAACCACCAGGAGATCTTCTTGCCCAGGTGGGCGATGGCGATGCGGTCGTACCAGGCCAGCGCGGAGTAGGCGCCAAGCGTCGCGGCGCCGGCCAGCAGCCAGTTGTGTGCGGAGATGGCCAGCAGGCTGTCCTGCAGCTCGGCCAGGGAAATGGTGCGGATCTCCTTGTACAGCAGGTAGCAGGAGAACACGACGGCGGCCAAACCGATCAGGGTCCAGATCCAGTCGCGCTTCTTCATGCTCACTCCAGGCCGGTGCCGCCCAGGCCGGCGGCGAAATGCCCCGCAGTATCGGCGCATGCCGCGCCCGGCTCAAGGTCGCACTTGAGCCGGGTTTCAGGCGATGCGTTGCACGGCGCTGCTCGGCAGCAGGCGAATGGCGATGAACTTGGACGTGGGGGTGAAGCTGCCCTCGCCAACGCTGGCCAGCGGCACCAGCGGGTTGGTTTCAGGATAGTAGGCTGCGGCCTGGCCGGGCGGCGTGTCGTAGGCGAGCAGGGTGAAACCGCGCACGCGCCGTTCGATGCCGTCGTCCCACAGCGAGACGATATCCACCTGCTGGCCGGCCTGCAGGCCCAGGCGCTGGATGTCCTGCGGGTTGATGAAGAGTACTTCGCGCATGCCGTGCACGCCGCGGTAGCGGTCGTCCAGGCCGTACAGGGTGGTGTTGTACTGGTCGTGCGAGCGCAGGGTCTGCAGCACCAGGTGTGCGTCCTGGCCGCGCGCCTGCGGCGCCAGCAGTTCGTCCGGCAGCGCGTGGGCGATGAACTGCGCCTTGCCGCTGGCGGTGTTCCAGCGGTATTCGGCGGCGGCGTTGCCCAGGTGGAAGCCGCCGGGCTGGGCGAGCCTCTCCTCGAAGTTGGCGAAGCCGGGAATGGTGTCGGCGATCAGTGCGCGGATGCGCCGGTAGTCCGCGCTCAGCTGCAGCCAGTCCTGCGGCTGGGCGCCGAGGGTGGCCTGGGCGATGCCGGCGATGATCGCCGGCTCCGAGCGCATCTCGCGTGACAGCGGCGCGAGCTGGCCCCAGGACGCGTGCACCATGCTGAACGAGTCCTCCACCGTGACCGCCTGCGGGCCGGCGGCCTGCAGGTCGAGGTCGGTACGCCCCAGGCACGGCAGGATCAGCGCCTGGCGGCCATGCATCAGGTGGCTGCGGTTGAGCTTGGTGCTGATCTGCACGGTCAGCTCGCACTGCTGCAGCGCCGCCTGGGTGCGCGGGCTGTCCGGGGTGGCCTGGGCGAAGTTGCCGCCGAGGCCGATGAACACCTTGCTATGACCGGCCAGCATGGCCTCGATGGCTTCCACCGTGTTGTGCCCGGGCCGGCGCGGCATGTCGATGCCGAAGCGGCGCTGCAGGGCGTCGAGGAAAAATGCCGGTGGCCGCTCGTTGATGCCCATGGTGCGGTCGCCCTGCACGTTGCTGTGGCCGCGCACCGGGCACAGGCCGGCGCCCGGCTTGCCGAGGTTGCCGCGCAGCAGCATGAGGTTGGCGATTTCGTGGATGGTGGCAACCGAGTGGCGATGCTGGGTGATACCCATGGCCCAGCAGGCGATCACCCGTTCGGCCTTGGCGTACAGGCGCGCGGCCCGCTCGATCTCGGCACGCGGCAGGCCGCACTGCGCCTCGATCTGTTGCCAGGAGGTCTGCTCGACCTGCGCCAGCCAGTCTTCCAGCCCCTCGCAGTGGGCCGCGATAAAGGCCTGGTCGAACACCGTGCCGGGGCGCTCGCGTTCCCATTGCAGCAGGTACTTGGCCATGCCGCGCACGGCGGCCATGTCGCCACCCAGGCGCGGGCGGAAGTAGGCGCTGCTGGTCGGCTCGGACTCGTTGGTGAGCATCTCCAGCGGGTGCTGTGGGTGCTGGAAGCGTTCCAGACCGCGCTCCTTGAGCGGGTTGAAGCAGGCCACGCTGGCGCCGCGCGCCACCGCCTCGCGCAGCGGTTCAAGCATGCGCGGGTGGTTGGTGCCGGGGTTCTGGCCGAACACGAAGATGGCGTCGGCATGTTCGAAGTCGGCGAAGGTCACCGTGCCCTTGCCCACGCCGATGCTCTGGCCCAGGGCCACGCCGCTGGCCTCGTGGCACATGTTCGAGCAGTCGGGAAAGTTATTGGTGCCGTAGCTGCGCACGAACAGTTGGTAGAGGAAGGCCGCCTCGTTGCTGGCCCGGCCGGAGGTGTAGAACTCGGCCTGGTCGGGGTTGTCGAGGTTGCGCAGTACTTCGCCGATCAGGGCGAAGGCGGCGTCCCAGCTGATCGGCACGTAGCGGTCGCTGGCGGCGTCGTAGCGCAGCGGCTCGATCAGCCGGCCCTGGTGCTCCAGCCAGTAGTCGCTCTGCTCGCGCAGCTGGGCGACGCTGTAACGGGCGAAGAACTCGGCGCCGATGCCACGCCGCGTAGCTTCCCAGTTGACCGCCTTGGCGCCGTTCTCGCAGAACTTCACCAGGCCGCTTTCCGGCGACTCGCCCCAGGCGCAACCGGGGCAGTCGAAGCCGCCGTTCTGGTTGGTCTTGAGCAGGGCGCGCAGGTTCTTGAATGGCTGCTTGCTGTCCAGCCAGTGCTGGGTGACGCTGCGCAGCGCGCCCCAGCCGGCGGCCGGGCCGGTGTAGGGTTGGTAGCGGGGTTGGCTGCTCATGGGCGGTCCTCCGGCGCCGGGCTGTAGACCCGTGGCGCATGGCGATGGGGCAGGTGGATCAGGTTGAGGCGGTGACGACGCGCCCAGTCCACGGTCAGCGCGGTGGGGGCGGACAGGCTGACCAGGGTGGCGATGCCGGCGCGCACCGCCTTGTGCAGCAGCTCCAGGCTGCAGCGGCTGGTGACCACGGCGAAGCCGGCGGCGGGATCGAGTTGGCGGTGGGCGAGGGCGCCGATCAGCTTGTCCAGGGCATTGTGCCGGCCGATGTCTTCGCGGCATGCGGCGATCTGGCCGTGGTCATCGACGAACAGCGCCGCATGCAGGGCGCCGCTGACCCGGGCCTGCAACTGCGCGGCGGCGATGCGCGCGCGCAGCAGCGCCAGGTGTTCGGCCGGCGGCAGTGCCTGGC
>NZ_LSOF01000014.1 GCF_001592875.1 Pseudomonas sp. BMS12
GCGGCGGCGGCCAGCTTGGCCTCGGCCGCGCGCAGCTGCGCCTCGGTCTGCTCGAACAGCTGGCGGGACACATGCTGGGTCTGCAGCAGGCGGCCCAGGCGGCTGGTTTCGCGGCGTAGCTCGTCGGCGCTGGCCTGGGCAGCCAGCCGTTCGGCCTCGGCCGCGGCCAGTGCGGCGTCGAGTTGCTGGTTGTCCTGCTGCGCCTGCTCCAGGGCCAGCACGGCGCTGTCCACCGCCAGCTGGAACGGCTCTGGGTCGAGGCGAAACAACAGGTCGCCGGCGGCGACGTGCTGGTTGTTGACCACTGCCACCTCGACGACCTGGCCGCTGATGCGCGGTGCGATGCGCAGCACCGGGCGGGTCAGCTGGGCCTGCGGGGTAATCGGCAGCCACAGGTCGGCGGCCAGGAAGTAGGCGAACAGCACGGCGAACAGGACGATTCCGGCCTGCACGCGTCGGGCGAATTTCTGATCCGGGGTCATACCTGTCTCGCTGGGGCCCGCGTCGCGGGCATTTCAGACGGCAACGGCAAGGCGCCGCCTGCGTCGTTCGGAGCGGGGCAGTATATTGATCAGCCTATCGTGGATAATCCCGTCGATACGAGAAGCAGACTTACGCAAGGGGTAACAATGGATACGCTGCACAGCATGCGGGTCTTCGTTCGGGTGATCGACTGCGGCAGCTTCACGGCCGCCGCCCAGGCCCTCGACTTGTCCACCGCACAGGTGTCGCGCCTGGTCTCCGAGCTGGAACAGCAGCTGCAGGCGCGCCTGCTGCATCGCACCACGCGGCGCCTGGCGCTGACCGAGGTGGGGGAACGTTACCTGCAGCGTTGCCGGCAGATTCTCGGTGAGGTGGACGAGGCGGCAGCCGAGGCGCGCGGCGCGCATCTCAACCCCAGCGGTCGCCTGCGCGTGCAGAGCATGACCGGCTTGGGCCTGCAGCACCTCACCGGGTTGATCGCCCGCTACAGCGAGCGTTATCCGCAGGTGGTGGTCGACCTGACCCTGTCGCAGCGCAATCCCGACATGCTCGAGGATGGTCAGGACGTGGTCATCACCTTCGCCCGCGAGCTGCCCGACTCGCAGATGGTGGCGCAGCTGCTGGGGCCTATGTTCAGCGTGCTCTGCGCTTCGCCCGCCTACCTGGCCCAGCACGGCGTACCGCGTCAGCCCGCCGACCTGCAGAACCATCGCATGCTGCGCCTGCTCGACCCGCTCTACCAGGACGCGGTGGACAGTGAACTGGGCGAGCTGCCGGCGGAGTGTTTTCAGGTGAACGTCGCCGAGTCGCTGGTCAGGGCGGCGCAGGCCGGCATGGGGGTGTGTCTGTTGCCGTCCTTCGTCGCCGGGCCTTCCCTGCGCGATGGCAGCCTGCTGCGCCTGCTGCCGGAACGGCGTCTGCGTCAGCGCAGTATCTACGCCATCTACCCGTCGCGGCGTTTCCTCGATGCCAAGATCCGCACCTGGGTGGACTTCCTCAAGGCCGAGCTGCCGCCGTTGCTGGCCGCTGACGAGGCGCTGCTGGAGGACAGCCGTTGTTGGGCGGATGCTGATTGATTGTTACTGAATCAGAAATAGTCATTCACTGATCTAGCGATTTTTCCTCTGCTTTGACCTCCATAAGATGGCGCCATGCTTCGCAGGAAGCTCATCGAAGAGGTCAAAGATATGCAACGTAACCTGATTTTTACTGCCATTTTCTCCCTTTCTACCCTGTTTTTCTCGCAAGTGACGTTGGCCGAAGAGTCTGCCAGCTTTGTTACTCATAAAGCAGAACTGGCTCAGCAGCGTGACAGTGCCGAACAGCAGGCGATTGCCAAGCAGGCCGACCAGCAGAGCGGCGCCCGCGACAGCTGATCCGCGACTTCCCCCGTTTTTTCCTCCTGGCGTTGATCCGTGATTGCTCCTTGATCGACGTCTTTTCCCGGCCGCTCCTCCCCCGAGCGGCTTTTTTTCGTCCATCAGGCGCGCCAGGAGTCCAGCTTCCCGCAGAAGGAAGCCTTACCCAGTTCACTGCCGCACCCACCAAAGGAGCACCAATGAAGACCAAGTACCTGTTGAGCCCTCTCGCGCTAGCCCTGCTGGCCAGCCACGCGCAGGCCGACGAGCCTGTCGCGGCGGGCTTTGTCGCGGACTCGCATCTGAGCGTGCAGACGCGCAACTACTACTTCAATCGAGATCGCCGCGACGATGCGCAGAACAGCCAGGAATGGGGCCAGGGCTTTGTTGCCAGTTTCAGCTCCGGCTACACCGAGGGCCCGTTGGGCGTGGGGGTGGATGCCTACGGCATGCTCGGCATCAAGCTCGATGGCGGTGGCGGTACGGGTGGCTCGTCAATCCTGCCGGTGACCGCACCGGACAAGGCCGGGCTGCGCTACGGCGAGGCGCCGGATCAGTTCTCCAGCGGCGGCGCGGCGCTCAAGCTGCGCGCCTTCGACACGGAGCTCAAGCTCGGCGACCAGCTCATCAGCAATCCGGTGATCGCCGGTGGCACCACGCGCATGCTGCCGCAGACTTTTCGCGGCGTGAGCCTGAGCAACCAGAGCTTCGACGACCTGCTGCTCGAAGGCGGTCAGGTCAGCTTCAACAAGCCCTACAACCAGAGCGGTCACCGCCGCATCGACCTGTCCTACGGCAGCTTGCCGGGCGGGCGCGAGAGCGATCACATCAGTTGGTTGGGCGGTAGCTGGAGTGGTATCGAAGGCCTGACCAGCAGCCTGTATGCGGCCGAGCTGCAGAACGTGTGGCACCAGTACTACGCCGACCTGGACTACCGCTGGCAGCTCAGCGAACGGGTCAGCCTCAATCCCGGCGTGCACTACTACCGCACCCAGGACACTGGCGATGCCTTGCTCGGTGAAATCGACAACAACACCTACAGCCTGCACCTGGGGCTTGGCGTCGGTCAGCACACGCTTACGGCGGTGTACCAGAAGGTCAATGGCAACACGCCGTTCGACTACATCAACCAGGGCGACAGCATTTATCTGGATAACTCGCAGCAGTATTCGGACTTCAACGGGCCCAACGAGGAATCATGGAAACTGCAATACGCCTATGACTTCAGCGGTCTCGGTCTGCCGGGCCTGAGCGCACTGGCGGCCTACTCGCGTGGTGAGCTGGATCTGACCAAGCCGGACCCGAGCAGCCCGGGTTACGGCAGCTGGTACAGCGCCGATGGCGAACATGCCAAGCATCGCGAACTGAATCTCGATGTGCGCTACGTGGTACAGCAGGGGCCGGCCAAGGATCTGTCCGTGCGTGCGCGCTGGGCCCAGCATCGTGGCGGTAACGGCTACAGCGCGGTGGACGAGGATGTCGACGAGCTGCGCCTGATCGTCGACTACCCGATTGAGGTGTTCTGACGAACGCTGCAGTCAATGTCGGAAGCGGGAGACATGTAGGAGGGTTCTTGGTCGCGACCCCCCGCGGCGCAGAAGCTGTCGCGGCCAAGGCCCCTCCTAGGGTTCGCTGCCACTTGGTTTCATCGCGGCTAAAGCCGCTTCCACCAACGCCCAGCACCCTGTGGGAGCGGCTTGAGCCGCGATTGAGTCCATCTCAATTCAGCCGCCAGGCGCTGCAGTTTCTCTACTGGTTGAAACGCAAACGCCCCGGCACTGCCGGGGCGTTTGTGGTGCAGTCGCCGAGGCGACTAGCGCTGGACTCAGGCAGCGAAGTTCTTCGCCACGAAGTCCCAGTTCACCAGGTTCCAGAAGGCTTCTACATACTTCGGACGCAGGTTGCGGTAGTCGATGTAGTAGGCGTGCTCCCACACGTCGCAGGTCAGCAGCGGGGTGTCGCCACTGGTCAGCGGGCAGCCGGCGCCGATGGTGCTGGCCAGAGCCAGGGAGCCGTCGGCCTTCTTCACCAGCCAGCCCCAGCCGGAGCCGAAGGTGCCGATGGCGGTCTTGCTGAACTCTTCCTTGAACTTGTCGAAGGAACCGAAGGCAGCGTTGATGGCGTCAGCCAGGGCGCCGGTCGGTTGGCCGCCGCCGTTCGGGCTCAGGCAGTTCCAGTAGAAGGTGTGGTTCCAGATCTGTGCGGCGTTGTTGAATACGCCACCGGAGGAAGTCTTGACGATCTCTTCCAGGCTCTTGCCTTCGAACTCGGTGCCCGGCACCAGGTTGTTCAGGTTCACCACGTAGGTGTTGTGGTGTTTGCCGTGGTGGAATTCCAGGGTCTCGGCGGACAGGTGCGGCTCGAGGGCGTTCTTCTCGTACGGCAGCGGCGGCAATTCGAAAGCCATGGTCTATCTCCTTCATCAGGTCGGGATATGTGCGACTAGCGCAGGCCGTTCACGGGCGGCCGGAATGCGGGCGGCGACGAGCTTGAACTCTTTAATGTGCCGCGAGGCCGGGATCATAGCACCCGAGCCGGGCCTTAACCACGCAGCAACTGTGTGGGAAAGCCGGTGCCAGGGGCTTTGTCCATCTTGGGGATGGACAGATATGGGCAGCCAAAGTGCAGCTTGCTTCAGGTCAGTTTCATTAATGCTACGCCGGCTGCGATTACCAGACAGGCGAGCAGGCGTAACGGTTGCATGGACTCCTTGAGAAACAGCCAGCCGATCAACAGGGCGAACAGTACGCTGCTTTCGCGCAGAGCAGAGACCAGGGCTACCGGTGCCTGAGTAGTGGCCCAGATCACCAGGCTGTAAGCCAGCATGGACATGGCGCCACCGCCCAGGCCGCCACGCCAGTGCGGGCCGAGTTGAAGGAAGATACGCGGCCCGCGGCGCAGGGTGATGACCGTGGTGGCTACCACTCCGTTGACCAGGAACAACCACAGCGCGTAGCCGATGGCGTCGCCATTGCTGCGCGCGCCAAGGGCATCAGCCACCGTGTAGCCGGCGATGCAGGCGGCGGTGGCCACGGCGTTGAACAGCAACGGGCCGTTCAGCGTGCTGCCCTGGTGGCCGCCGTGCCAGGCCATCAGCCAGATGCCGCCGACCAAAATCAGCAGTCCTGCCCACTGCCCCGCCTGCAGAATATCGCCGGCCAGCAGGGCGAGCAGCGCCACCAGCAGCGGCGAGCTGCCGCGGGCGATAGGGTAGACCTGCGACAGGTCGCCATGCTGGTAGGCACGGGAAAGGAAGATGTTGTAGCCAATATGTAGCAGGGCGGAGAGGGCGATGCAGGGCCAGGCGCTGGCCACCGGGATATCGAAGAGGGGCAGGGCCGGCAGGGCCACGCAAGCGGCGCCGATCTGGATCAGCGAGGCAGTCAGGTAGCGGTCCAGGCCGATCTTGAGCAGGGCATTCCAGCCCGCATGCAGCGCCGCGGCGGCCATCACTACGGCAAACACCGTCGTATCCAAAAGCGCTCTCCATGTCCTGGTCGTGAGCGGCGCAGCATACCGCCGCGCCGCTACTCAGGTCATGCTCCGGGCGCCTGCAGGATCAGTTGTGCGGCGACGGCGAACATCATGCAGGCCACGGCCAGGTCGAGCAGGCGCCAGGTGGCCGGGCGCGCCAGCCAGGGGGCGAGCCAGGCGGCGCCCAGGGCCAGGGTGAAGAACCACAGCGCCGAGGCACTGGCCGCGCCCAGGGCGTAGGCGCCAGGCTCGGGCTGCTGGGCGCCGAGCGAGCCGATCAGCAGTACGGTGTCCAGATACACGTGCGGGTTGAGCAGGGTCACCGCCAGGGCGGCGAGCAATACCGTACGCCGTGAGCGCGGGCCGTTGTCCTCACGCTGCAGGGCCTGCGGATTGAGCGCACGGCGCAGCGCCTGAGCGCCGAGCCAGAGCAGGAAGGCCGCGCCGCCCCAGCGGGCGATGGCCAGCAGGGTCGGGTTCTGCGCCAGCAGCGCCGCCAGGCCGAAGACCCCGGCGCTGACCAGCAGGGCATCGCACAGTACACACAGCGCGGCGGTTGGCAGGTGGTGTTCGCGGCGCAGGCTCTGGGCCAGGACGAAGGCGTTTTGCGCGCCGATGGCGACGATCAGGCCGGCAGCCACCAGCAGGCCGTTGAGATAGCTCTGCCACATCTCAGCAGCCCTCCACGGCCAGTTGACGCAACACGGCCATGGCCCGCTCGGCGTCCTCGCGGGCAACGAACAGGTGATCGTGGTGATAGCCGGCGATCACGTTGCAGCTGATGTTGGCGCGGCCCAGGGCGCTGGCGAAGGCGGCCGTGAGGCCGACAGCGGCCAGGGCCGAATGCACGTCGAGGGTGATCCAGGCGGCCACGTAGTCGTAGGCCAGGCCCAGGCGTTCGGCATCGCTTCGGGCGAGGATCAGGGTGGTGCCTTCGGTCTCGCGGAAGCTGCCGAGCACCTCGGCGCCGGCGGCCAGGTTGGGATCGCTGACGCAGCAGAACACGAACTCGCCTGGATTGAGGCGCGGCGAGAGCGTGGCCAGCAGTGTCTTCAGATCGGTTTCTCCGGCCATGACGGTTTCCTTGTGGGCGGTGGCGAATGCTGGCCAGTCTGGGTGGTGGCGCTGTATAAGAAAAACAAATCATGCTGATCTCCCATTAGGAAATCTTATGTTCGACTACAAACTGCTGGCGGCCCTGGCCGCCGTGGTGGAACAGGGTGGTTTCGAGCGTGCGGCGCAACTGCTTGGTCTGTCGCAGTCGGCGGTGTCGCAGCGCATCAAGCTGCTGGAAGCGCGGGTCGGCCAACCTGTGCTGCTGCGCGCCACGCCGCCGGCGCCGACCGAAGTCGGCCGGCGTCTGCTCAACCATGTGCAGCAGGTACGCCTGCTGGAGCGCGACCTGCAGGGCCAGGTGCCGACCCTGGCCGAGGATCAGCCGGTGGAGCGCCTGCGTATCGCCCTCAACGCCGACAGCCTGGCGACATGGTGGGCGCCGCTGGTGGGCGATTTCTGCGCCGAGCACAAGTTGCTGCTGGAGTTGGTGGTGGAGGACCAGGATGTCGGCCTCAAGCGCATGCGCGCCGGCGAGGTGGCTGCCTGCGTGTGCGGTGCCGAACGCCCGGTGGCCGGCGCCCGGGCCTTGAGCCTGGGCGCCATGCGCTACCGTGCGCTGGCCAGCCCGGCTTTCATGGCCCGGCACTTTGCCGATGGCGTGAATGCCGCGAGCATGGCCCGGGCACCGGCCATCGTCTTCGGCCCGGACGACCTGTTGCAGCATCGCTACATTGCCGGCCTGGGGCTAAACGGTGCCTTCAACTATCACCTGTGCCCCTCGTCGGAAGGCTTCATTCGCCTGACCAGCGCCGGCCTCGGCTGGGGCCTGGTGCCGGAGCTGCAGGTGCGGCGCGAACTGGCCGCTGGCGAGCTGGTCGAGCTGCTGCCGAATCGTCCGCTGGACGTGCCGCTCTACTGGCACCATTGGCGCAACGGCGGCGAGCTGTTGGCCAGCCTGACCCGGCATCTGGAGCGCGGCGTGCGGGACTGGCTGGTGTAGGCACGCGAGCCCCTCACCCTCGGGCGAGGGGGCTATAGGTGGATCGGGACAGCCTGGAACCTCTATCTATACCAGCCCGCCGGAGGGGTTAGAGCTGAAACTGCGCCACCAACTGCTCCTGGCTGCCGGCCACCTTGCGCAGGTGTTCGCCGCAGTCGCGGGTGTGGGCGGCAGTGCGGCGGTTCTCGCCGGTCATGTCGTTGAGACGGTGCATGTGCTGGTTGACCTCCTGGGTGGTGGCCGCCTGCTGTTCGGCCGCGGCAGCGATCTGGAAGGCCAGGGCATGCACGCCCTGCAGCGAGTCGTCGAGCTGGTCGAGAGAGCCGAGCACCGCCTGGGTTTCCACTTCCAGATCGCGCGCCTGCTGGCTGGACGCGACCATGCGCTGGCTGGCCTGGCTGGAGGAGTCGCCGAGTGCCGCTACTATGGTGACGATCTCCTCGGTGGCGCTGCGCGTGCGCAGGGCCAGGTTGCGCACCTCGTCGGCGACCACGGCGAAGCCGCGGCCCTGCTCGCCGGCCCGCGCCGCTTCAATCGCGGCGTTGAGGGCGAGCAGGTTGGTCTGCTCGGCGATGGCGCGGATCACATCGAGCACAGAGCCGATCTGCTGGCTGTCGGCAGCCAGGGTCTGCACCACCCGGTCGGCGTCGCGCAGGTTGGCCAGCAACTGGTCCTGCTGGCCGATCATGCGCTGCAGGCTGCCCTGCACGGTGACGAAGGCGTCGCGCGCGGCGGCGCTGCCGTCGGCGCTCTGGCTGGCGTTGCTGGCGATTTCCTGCACGGTGGCGGCCATCTGGTCGACGGCACTGACCACCAGCTCCAGGGCTTCCTGCTGCTGATCCAGGCTGCTGCTGGTCTGCCCCGCGGCGCCGAGGATGTCACCGCTGGCGTTGTCCACCGCTTGGCTGGCCTGGCGCAGGCGCTCGACCACCTCGCGCCAGGCGCGAGCCATCTCGTGCAGGGCCAGCATCAGGCCGCTGTGTTCGTCGTTGTCACCCTGCAGACGCAGTTCGCCGGCGGCCAGGCGCCGTGCCAGTTCGGCCATGCTGCGTGGCTCGCCACCCAGCGGGCGCATCACGCTGCGGCTGATCAGCCAGGTGGCCAGGGCCACGCCGACGATGGTCAGCAGCACCAGAATCACCACCTGCCACATCAGCGTGCGCACGGCGGCGAAGGCCTGGTCCTGATCCATCTCGGCGATCAGCGCCCAGCGCCGGCCGTCCAGCTGCAAGGGCACGAAGGCCTTGAGCACCGGCTGGCCGTTGAGGCCCGGTTCGGCCAGGCGCCCTTGCTGGCCGGCGAGGGCCTGGCTGATGGCCTGGCCCGGCAGAGGCTCTGCCGGTGTCGCGTCGCGCGCCACCTGGCGCTCGGCGAAGCGTACCGAGTCCGAGCGCAGCAGGCCGTCGTCGCCGACCAGGTAGGTTTCGCCGGTCTCGCCCAGCCCCTGGCGAGCCTGCATGACCCGGTTCAGTTCGGCCAGGGGCAGCTCCAGGACCAGCAGCAACTGCAGCTCGCCCTCGTCCAGCACCGGTGCGGCCAGATACTGGCTGGGCTCGCTGCCGGGACTGTTCACCGCCAGGTCGCCGATCTGCGCCTGGCCGCTGCTCAGCCCTGCGCGCGCCAGGCGGCCTAGCGGGGTATCGCGCCAGGTGCTGTCGTTGAGGTCCTGCTGGTAGTCGGCGCCACGTTGCAGGCTGAACAGCACCTTGCCGGCGCGCGACACCAGCTTGAGTTCGCGATAGCCGAAGGTCTTGGCGAAGTTTTCGAAGATCGGCCGGTCATAGTTGGCGGTGCTGACCAGCGCGGTATCGTCCAGCCCGGCGTAGCTGGTGCCGAGGTTGCTGGCCAGGGTGCTCAACTGGTTGTGGCGTGCCTGCCAGCTGTCCTGTAGCTGCTGCTGTTTGATATTCGCTACGGCCTCCAGGCCGTTCAGCGCCTGTTCGCGCAGGGCCTGGCTGGCTTGCAGGTAGACCGTGACGGCCATGGCCAAGACGGGGATAAGGCCAATCAGCAGGAAGCTGATGGCTAGCTTGAGGCGCAACGGCATGCAATACGACTCCGCGGGTAGATGGGTGACAGATCGGGATACTGTCAAAGATTCTGCAAGAAGCGTGCAAATTGTTTTACGAGTGTAAGAAAAGTCGAGCATTGAGTTGCAAGGCCGTCTTTTTGGCCTGTTCGGCAACAGGCACGGGCCGTCGTGGCTGCTAGAGTCGCAGGCATAACAAGATCCGAATGTGGGGAATGCTGATGAAAATTCTGGTGACCGGTGCGAGCGGTTTCATCGGTGGGCGCTTCGCCCGCTTTGCCCTGGAACAGGGCCTGACGGTGCGCGTCAATGGGCGCCGCCCCGAAGCGGTGCAGCATCTGATCAAGCGCGGCGCGGAGTTCGTCCAGGGTGACCTCAACGATGCCGATCTGGTGCACAAGCTTTGTCGCGATGTGGAAATGGTCGTGCATTGCGCTGGCGCCGTGGGCACCTGGGGCACCTACCAGCATTTCCACCAGGCCAACGTCGGTGTTACCCAGAACGTCATCGAGGCCTGTCTGGGGCAGAAGGTGCGACGCCTGGTGCACCTGTCTTCGCCCTCGGTGTACTTCGATGGCAAGTCGCATGTCGGTTTGCGCGAAGAGCAGGTGCCGAAGACGTTCGTCGACCACTATGGCGCGACCAAGTACCTGGCCGAGCTGAAGGTCATGGAGGCCCAGGAGTTCGGCCTGGAGGTGATCGCCCTGCGTCCGCGCTTCGTCACTGGCGCCGGCGACACCAGCATTTTCCCACGGCTGATCAACATGCACCGCAAGGGCAAGCTGATGATCATCGGCGACGGCCTGAACAAGGTCGACTTCACCAGCATGCAGAACCTCAACGACGCCCTGTTCAGCAGCCTGCTGGCCGCCGGGCCGGCGCTGGGCAAGGTGTACAACATCAGCAATGGCGCGCCGCTGCCGCTGTGGGACGTGGTCAACTTCGTGCTGCGCCAGTTCGACCTGCCGCCGGTGACCAAGCACATGCCCTTCGCCCTGGCCTATGGCGCGGCGACGCTCAACGAGACGGTGTGCAAGCTGCTGCCGGGGCGCCCGGAACCGGCGCTGTTCCGCCTCGGCGTGGCGGTGATGGCGCGCGATTTCTCCCTGGATATCTCCCGTGCCCGGCAATTCCTGGACTACGAGCCGCAGGTGCCGATCTGGACCGCGCTGGAAGAGTTCTGCACCTGGTGGAAGGTGCAGGGTTACCGATGAGGTCACCCCGGGCGAGGGTGGCCGGGGTGTTATCTATCGGCGCCGGCTTATAGCCGGCCGATCCTGCCGGTTGCGCTGGGCGACCTATACTGGCGGATAAAGCCAGCGAGGACGTCCGCATGTTCGCCATGATGGAAAACGCCCGGCTCGAAGCCCTGCATCTTGCCCAAGACACTGCCACCGGCCTGCGAGCCATCATCGCCATTCACAGCAGCAAACTTGGCCCCGCCCTGGGCGGTTGCCGCTACCTGGCCTACCCCGACGACAGCAGCGCCATCTGCGACGCCATCCGCCTGGCTCAGGGCATGAGCTACAAGGCCGCTCTGGCCGGCCTGGCTCAGGGTGGCGGCAAGGCGGTGCTGATCCGTCCGCCCCATGTGCAGAGTCGTGCCGCGCTGTTCGAAGCCTTCGGCCGCATGATCGAGTCATTGAACGGGCGCTACATCACCGCAATGGACAGCGGCACTTCCAGCGCCGATATGGACTGCATCGCCCAGCAGACCCGCCACGTCACCAGTACTACAGCCGCTGGCGATCCCTCGCCGCATACCGCCATGGGCGTGTACGCCGGCATCCGTGCCACGGCCCGGGCGCGCCTGGGCGGCGACGACCTGCAGGGCCTGCGGGTGGCGATCCAGGGCCTGGGTAATGTCGGCTATGCCCTGGCCCAGCAACTGGCGGCGGCCGGAGTCGAGCTGTTCGTCAGCGATCTCGATGTCGGCCGGGTGCAACTGGCGGTGGAGGAGCTCGGTGCCCAGCGGGTGAGCAACGAGGAGCTGCTCACCACCCCCTGCGACATCCTGGTGCCCTGCGGCCTAGGCGGGGTGCTCAACCCGCAGACGGTGAGCGAGCTGCACTGCGCGGCGGTGGCCGGCGCGGCCAACAACCAGCTGGCCAGCGCCGAGGTGGCCGACGAACTGGAGGCGCGCGGCATCCTCTATGCGCCGGACTACGTGATCAATTCCGGCGGCCTGATCTACGTGGCGCTCAAGCATCGCGGCGAGGAATTGCCGGCGATCACCGCCCACCTGGCCAAGATCGGCCAGCGCCTGACCGAAATCTACGCCCACGCCCAGGCCGACAAGCGCTCGCCGGCGCGGGTTGCCGACGCCCTGGCCGAACGTCTGCTCTACGGCAGCTAGCCTCCCCACCCGGAGCCTTGCTGCCCCCATGCCTGGCGCCACAAGCGCGGGGCCACAGCGCATGCCTATCCGGCGTGCCGCGAGGAGGAGTGCCATGAGCCAATGCTCGCTCGAACTACCCCTGACCCGTTATCTGGCCCCCGACGGCAGCCTGGTTGGCGAGCTGCCGGAGTGGGCCGACGACTTCAACCTGCTCGCCCGTCTGTATCGGCAGATGCAGCTGACCCGCCTGTTCGACCAGAAGGCCGTGGCCCTGCAGCGTACCGGGCGCATCGGCACCTACGCGCCGACCCTCGGCCAGGAGGCCATTGGCGTGGCCATCGGCTGCCGCATGCACGCCGAAGATGTGCTGGTGCCTTACTACCGCGACACCGCCGTGCAGCTGATGCGCGGCGTGAAGATGGAAGAAATCCTGCTCTACTGGGGCGGCGACGAGCGCGGCAGTGCCTATGTCGACCCGGCGGTGGCCGAGGACTTCCCGCTCTGCGTGCCGATCGCCACCCAGGCCCTGCATGCCTGCGGCGTGGCCAGTGCGTTCAAGATTCGCGGCCAGCACCGGGTGGCCGTGACCACCTGCGGCGACGGCGCCACCAGCAAGGGCGACTTCCTCGAAGCACTCAATGTGGCCGGCGCCTGGCAGCTGCCGGTGGTCTTCGTGATCAACAACAACCAGTGGGCCATCTCCACGCCACGGCGCATCCAGAGCGGCGCGCCGACTCTGGCGCAGAAGGCCATCGGCGCCGGCTTCCACGGCGAGCAGGTCGACGGCAATGACGTGCTGGCGGTGTACGACCGCATTGGCGTGGCGCTGGAGCGTGCGCGCCAGGGCAAGGGGCCGGCGCTGCTGGAGTGCCTCAGCTATCGCCTGGGCGACCACACCACCGCCGACGACGCCACCCGCTACCGCAGCGGCGAGGAAGTGAAGAAGGCCTGGGACGAGGAGCCGATCAAGCGCCTGCAGCGCTTCATGCTGCACCAGGGGGTGTGGGACGAGGGCCGCGAGCAGGCCTTGATCGGCGAGTGCCAGGCCCTGGTGCAACAGGCGGTGGAGGCCTTCGAGGCGGTCGAGGTGCCGCCAGCCGAGGCGGCCATCGAGCATGTCTATGCGCGCTGGCCGGCGGCCCTGGCCGAGCAGCGCGAGATGCTGCTGGAGCGCGCCGCGCGCCGCGCGGGAGGGCAGGAGCATGAATGAGGTGAAGAAGTACGCCCTGCTGGAAGCCGTCAACCTGGCCCTGCACCGCGCCATGCAGGAAGACCAGAACGTGGTGGTGCTGGGCGAGGATATCGGCGTCAACGGCGGGGTCTTCCGCGCCACCCTGGGCCTGCGCGAGGCCTACGGTTTCAAGCGCGTGCTCGACACGCCGCTGGCCGAGACCATGATTGCCGGCCTGTCCGTGGGCATGGCGGCGCAGGGGCTGAAGCCGGTGATGGAGATCCAGTTCCTCGGCTTCGTCTTCGCCGCCATGGAGCAGCTGCTGGCCCACGCCGCCCGCATGCGCAATCGTACCCGTGGCCGGCTGAGCTGCCCCATGGTGCTGCGCAGCCCGATGGGCGCCGGCATCCGTGCGCCGGAGCATCACAGCGAGAGCACCGAGGCGCTGTTCGCCCATATCCCCGGCCTGCGCGTGGTCATCCCCTCGTCGCCGGCGCGGGCCTACGGCCTGCTGCTGGCGGCCATCGACGATCCCGACCCGGTGGTGTTCCTCGAACCGACCCGTCTGTATCGGATGAACCCGCAGCCGCTGCTCGACGATGGCAAACGTCTGCCGCTGGACAGCTGCTTCACCCTGCGCGAGGGCGGTGACATCACCCTTGTCAGCTGGGGCGCGAGCATCCACGAAACGCTGCAGGCCGCCGCACGCCTGGCCGAACAGGGTGTGGTCGCGGAGGTGATCGACGTGGCCTGTCTCAAGCCACTGGATCTCGACACCCTGGAAGCCTCGGTGCGCAAGACCGGGCGCTGCGTGATCGTGCACGAGGCGCCGAAATCCTGCGCCGTGGGTGCGGAGATCGCCGCCAGCCTCTACGAGCGCGCGTTGCTCGACCTGCAGGCGCCGATCCAGAGGGTCACCGCGCCGGATATTCCGCCGCCGCTGTATCGCCTGGAACAGCTGTACATCCCCGGCGTCGAGGACATCCTCGCCGCCTGCGATGCCGCCCTGAACTACGCGTAACAACTTAGGGGTGAGGGTGCCATCGGCTGCTCGGAGTGGTCTGGAAATCCCTCGCCCCCCCGCCCCTCTCCCAGAGGGAGAGGGGAGAACAAGGAGGAACGATGAAATACTTCAAGCTGCCCGACCTGGGCGAAGGGTTGCAGGAGGCCGAGATCGTGCAGTGGCACGTGCAGGCTGGCGATTCGGTGAAGGCCGACCAGCTGCTGGTCTCGGTGGAGACGGCCAAGGCCATCGTCGATATCCCGGCGCCCTATGACGGCGTGGTGGCCAAGACCTTCGGCGGCGAGGGCGACCTGCTGCACGTGGGCGAACCGCTATTGGCCTACGAGGGCGAGGACGATGCCGGCACCGTGGTCGGCCGCTTGGAAGGTGGGCCCGGCGGTGCGCAGGAGGACAGCTTCTGCGTCGGCGCCGCCCCCTCGACCCGCGAGCATATGGCGCCACGGGCCACGCCGGCAGTACGCCAACTGGCGCGCAAGCTCGGCGTCGACCTGGCAGGGCTGGCCGGCAGTGGCGCCGAGGGGCTGATCACCGCTGCCGATGTGGAGGGCGCCGCCCAGGTGGCCTCGTCGCGTATCGGCGGCGAGCGCCTGCGTGGAGTCAGGCGCAGCATGGCGATCAACATGGCCAAGTCGCATGCCGAGGTCGTGCCGGTGACCATCTACGGCGATGCCGATCTACATCGCTGGGGCAAGGCGCGCGACCCGCTGATTCGCCTGGCCAAGGCCATCGCCCATGCCTGTACGGTGGAGCCGGTGCTCAACAGCTGGTTCGACGGGCGCGGCCCCTCGATCCGCCAGCATGACAAGCTCGACCTGGGGATCGCCGTGGACACCCCGGACGGCCTGTTCGTGCCGGTGCTGCGCAATGTCGGCGAACGCAGCGCGGAGGACCTGAAAGAAGGCATGGCGCGCCTGCGCGCCGACGTGCAGGCGCGCTCCATCCCGCCGCAGGAGATGATGGGCGCGACCATTACCCTGTCCAACTTCGGCAACCTGTTCGGCCGCTACGCCAACCCCATCGTGGTGCCGCCGCAGGTGGCGATCATCGGTGCTGGCGGTATCCGCGACGAGGTGGTGGCCTGGCAGGGTCAGCCGGCAGTGCATCCGGTGCTGCCGCTGTCGCTGACCTTCGATCATCGCGCCGTGACCGGCGGCGAGGCGGCGCGTTTTCTCAAGGCTTTGGTACAGGCGCTGGAGGTCGAGGCCTAGTCTGGATAGACGTCGGGCGGTTGTGACGGGGGAGAGCAGGCTTGGGGCGACCGCTGAAGGGGCCAGGGCGCTAGCCCCCTCGGGCGATCAATATCGGCTTACTCCTGAGCCTCTGCCTGCTCCAGCTCAGCGAGGGCATCGGGCTGGTTCTTGAAGGCCTTGGCAAAGGTGTCGCGGTTCTTCGCCATGAAGATGCCGAGCTCCTCCACCTGCTCCTCGCTGAGCGAGGGCACCGCCTTGTGCAGCGCGCCGGACAGGGCCTCGGCCAGCTCCAGCATCTTGTCGTAACGATCGGCTTCGGATTTATCCATGAACAGGCGCTCCGGATCGCGACTGCTGCGGTACACCACTTCGACGGCCATTCATCACCTCATTCCCGTATATTTGGCTGATATGTATGGATATACAGTATTTGATTCCCTTAGCCGGGTGCAACCCCCATGGCCTTCATCCTGCATAGCCGTTGTCATCGAATGGGTCCAGTCTGAGCTGCAGTGATCGAAGGAGTGTGCGATGAGCCTGAAGAGAATCGATAGCTTGCGTGAAGGCGTGCATGATCTGGCCCAATCCCTGGGCAACCTGCTGGTGGAAAGCTTCCACTATCTGGCCCTGTTCGCCATCGGCGGCATTACCGCCTGGGCCTCGGTGGTGGCCTTCCTCGGCATGTTGGACAAGGGCCACATCACGGTGGACGACATCCTGCTGCTGTTCATCTACCTGGAGCTGGGCGCCATGGTCGGCATCTACTTCAAGACCAACCATATGCCGGTGCGCTTCCTGATCTACGTGGCGATCACCGCGCTGACCCGCCTGCTGATCTCCGACGTGTCACACCATCATCGTCCGGACATGGGCGTGGTCTACGTCTCCGGCGCCATTCTGTTGCTGGCAGTGGCGATCCTGGTGGTGCGTTACGCCTCGGCACGCTTCCCTTCGGTGCAGGTGCCGGCGCGACTGGGAAAGGATACGGAGGAAAGCTGATCAGCGCGCGGCGCGCAGCAGGCCGGGGGCGCCGCCGAAGGCTTCGCGAAAGCGGTTGCTGAAGTGGCTGGCGCTGGCGAAGCCGCAGGCCAGGGCGATCTCGCCCAGAGGTAGGTCTCCGTGCTGCAACAGTTCGCGCGCCCGCAGCAGGCGTCGCTGCAGCACGTAGCGATGCGGCGGCAGGCCGAAGCTCTCGCGGAACATGCGGGCGAAGTGGTATTCGGAAAGCGCTGCCAGCTGCGCCAGTTCGCCCAGGGTCAGTGCCTGATCCAGGTGTTGCTCGATGTAGTCCACCAGGCGCCGGCGCAGATGCGGCGCCAGCCCGCCTTTGAGTTTCAGCCCCTGGCGCAGCCCGACCTGGGTCAGCAGCAGGTGGCTGATCATCTCGTGGGCCAGGCTGCTGGCCAGCAGGCGCTCGCCGGGTTCGTCCCAGGTCAGCATCGCCAGCTGGCGGAATTGCAGCGCCAGGCGTGGATCGTCGAGGAAGGTGCTCTCGCGCAGTTGCAGCTCGCGCGGCTCGCGGTCGAGCAGGGCGACGGCGCTGGCGGCGAAACGCTGCGGGCTGACGTAGAGGTGGGCCAGGCGGATGTCGCCGTTGATCACCCAGGATGACTCGTGGCCGGCAGGCAGCACGCACAGCTTGTCCGGTGAGCCCTTGGTGCCGGGGCGCTCACGGCGAAAGGTGCCGGTGCCGCCGGCCAGGTAGCAGGACAGCGTGTGATGCTCCGGGCCCTGGTAGTCGCGGGCGTCGTGATGGTTGCTCCACAGTGCCGCGGCCAGCTCGTCGCCCAGCTCGGCGCCGCGCAGCAGACGCGCGTTGGGCGAGCTGCTGAGCGACTGGAAGACCTGGTTATGTTCGAGTGCGGCCATGGCTGGGGATCAGGCGGTGCGATGTTGCCATCCTACTCCCGCTGCGTGCCTTCGCCAGCGTCTGGCGGCAGATAAGCGCAAGTTTGTGCAAGCGCGGCGCGGCTGCCGGGGAGGAGACTGCAGGGGTCTACGGAGCCCTGCCATGAACCTGTCGCTGTACCTGCTCACCGTGCTGATCTGGGGCACCACCTGGATCGCCCTCAAGCTGCAACTGGGCGAGGTGGCCATCCCCGTGTCCATCGCCTATCGCTTCGCCCTGGCGGCCGCCGTGCTGTTCGGCGTGCTTCTGCTCAGTCGCCGCCTGCAGCGCCTCGACCGGCGTGGCCAGCTGCTGTGCCTGGCCCAGGGGCTGTGCCTGTTCTGCCTCAACTTCATGTGCTTCTACACCGCCAGCCAGTGGATTCCCAGTGGCCTGGTGGCGGTGATCTTTTCCACCGCAACCCTGTGGAACGCGCTGAATGCCCGGCTGTTCATGGGCCGGCGGGTCGCCGTCAATGTGCTGGCCGGCGGCGCCCTGGGGCTGCTCGGCCTGGGTCTGCTGTTCTGGCCGGAGCTGGCGCACCACGAAGCCAGCCATGAAACCCTGCTCGGCATCGGCCTGGCGTTGCTCGGTACCCTGTGTTTCTCCGCCGGCAACCTGCTCTCCAGCCTGCAGCAGCAGGCAGGCCTCAAGCCGCTGACCACCAACGCCTGGGGCATGTTCTACGGTGCGCTGCTGCTGGTTGGCTACTGCCTGGTGGCCGGCGTGCCGTTCGGCTTCGAGGCCAACCCGCGCTACATCGGTTCGCTGCTGTACCTGGCGATTCCCGGCTCGGTGATCGGCTTCACCGCCTACCTGACCCTGGTCGGCCGCATGGGGCCAGAGCGCGCGGCCTACTGCACCGTGCTGTTCCCGGTGGTGGCGCTGAACATCTCGGTGTTCGTCGAGGGCTACCAGTGGACGGCGCCGGCGTTGTGCGGCCTGCTGCTGGTGATGCTCGGCAACGTACTGGTGTTCCGCCAGCCCAAGCCGGCGGCCCCTGTGGTCGAGCCGGCCCGGGGCTAGTCCGGCCAGTGCCAGAGCGGCTCGTCGAGCAGGCCCTGGCCCTGGATGGCGGTTTGCCCGAGGTGCTTGTCGAGAACGATGGAGTTGCATTCCGGGTGCTGTTGCAGCGCGGCGATCAGCCGGCTGGCGTGGGACACCACCCACACCTGGGTATGCCGCGAGGCCTCGACGATCAGGCGCGCCAGGGCCGGCAGCAGGTCCGGGTGCAGGCTGGTTTCCGGTTCGTTGAGCACCATCAGCGACGGTGGCCGCGGCGTGAGCAGAGCGGCGACCAGTAGCAGATAGCGCAGGGTGCCGTCGGACAGCTCGGCGGCCGATAGCGGGCGCAGCAGGCCGTCCTGATGGAAGGCCAGGGTGAAGTGGCCGCCGCTCTGGAAGTCGATACGCAGGCGCGAGCCGGGAAAGGCGTCTTCGATGGCATGGTCGAGTGCCTCCGGATCACCGATCTCGCGGATGGTCTGCAGGGCGGCAGCCAGATCGCGGCCGTCGTGGTGCAGCACCGGGGTGCGGGTGCCCAGCTGCGGCTGGCGTGCCGGTGCCTGGGCGTCCGTGCGAAAGTGATCATAGAAGCGCCAGCGGCGGATCTGCTCGCGCAGGTGGAAGACTTCCGGGCAGTCGGGGGTGTTGCCGATCTGGTCGAACAGGCTGTCAAAACTCGGCAGGTGCTGGGCCACGACCTGCCAGCTGCGCCCCTCGCGTTGGCGCACCATCGGCCCCTGGCGATCCACCAGCAGGGAGGCCGGGCGATAGCTGGGGCCGGCCCAGATGCATTCGCGCTTGATCTCCGGGTCCAGGGAGAAGGCGCTGGGCGTGTGGCGATCCTCGCCGGAGTTGGACTCCGGCAGGCCGAAGGCTACGGCGTAGCCGAAGTCTTCGCCGGCGAAACCCAGGCGCAGACGCATCGCCTCACGGCGCGGGCCGCCCTGCACCGGCACTTCGCCGCTGTGCATGCGCCGGCTGATCTTCTCCGGCCCGGCCCACAGGGTCGACTCCAGCCCACCCTCGCGGGCCAGGGCATTGACCACTCCGCCGCGCGCCGTCTCGGCCAGCAGGCGCAGGGCCTTGTACAGGTTGGACTTGCCGCTGCCGTTGGCGCCGGTGATCAGGTTCAGTTGCCCGAGGGGCATCACCAGATTGTTGATGGAGCGGTAGTTGCCAACGGCGAGGGTGTGCAGCATGGGGAGTCTTCCTGACGGGGTGGATGCAGCGCGACGCGGCTATCGTAGCGCAGTGCGCCCTGCAACTCAGCGGCACGGTAGCTGGCCAGCTGTAGGGCAGTCACCGGCAGGCTCAGTGCCGGGCAGTCGCGCAGCGCCGCGCTGCGGGCATGCCATTGCTCCGGGCTGATCCGGCGGCGATACAGACCCAGCGTCAGGTGCGGCAGGTACGCGGCCTGGCGGATCTCCGGGTGGACTGCCGCCAGTGCCTGGCGCAGGGCAGGGAGGCGTCCCTGTGGGTCTTCCACGCGCAGAAAGGGCGCGCTGGCAAAGCTGTCCAGGCCGCCGATGTGCAGCTCGAAGCGCTCCGCGTGCAGGCGCTGCAGGGCTATGCGTTGGGCTTCCAGCAGGGCCAGCGGAATATCGTCGTCGTGCCCGGCTGCCTGGCAGGGAAAACCGCAGACGAACAGGGTGATATGGGCCTGGCGCTGACCGGCGGGATGCAGCCAGTCGCCGAGCAGCTCACGGGCGCTGTGCAGGCGCGCGAGGATCGCCGGGCTGGCCACCTCGATGGCCCAGAGTGCGTAGCGTGGGCGCCCGCGATGCCACTCCGGGTAGTCGCGCTGTGCACTGACCAGACTGTGGCGGTAGCCGTCGAGAGTGCGCTGCACGGATTACGCCGGGCGGCGCCCCCAGTGCAGGGTCAGCGCCAGGGCGGCCGGATAGCTCAGGTAGTGCAGCAGGAAAATCAGCTGGCCCATGCGCCCAGGTTCATCCTTCAGCCACATCAGGCCCCATATGCCCAGATAGAGCAGGCCAAGCACCCCGGCGTAGAGCAAGTTGAGGCCCCAGGCTTCGGCGTGGCGGGGCAGGTGGCCTTCGAGGCGCAGGAACAGCCAGCGCAAACCCAGGGCGACGGCAACGGCGACCAGCAGGGTGGCGGGGTAGCCACCGAGCTTGAGCAGGCCGCGCACCAGCAGGTTGAGCACGAATACCGCCGCGGCGGCGCCGAGCGCGTAGTGATGCAGCGGGAAACGCCGGGCCCTGTTCACAGGCGCTGGCCGAGGCCGAAGCGTTTGCTCAGAGCCTTGTCCAGCAGGCCCTGCGGTACCCAGCGCGCCAGCAGCGGCAGGGCCCGACTGCCATTGCCGATACGCAGCAGTGCCGGGCGCTTGGGCTTGCGCACGGCGGCCAGCAGGGTGGCGGCAAAGTCCTCTGCCGGCGTGGGGTTGTCCTGGGAGGCCTTGGCGCGGGCGCGGATGCCTTCGCGCAGCGGCCACCAGGGCGAGTCCTCGCGGATCAGCTGTTCGGCCTGGGCACTGGCGCTGTTACCGAAACTGGAGGCAATGGCCCCGGGCTGCACTTCCATGACCTCGATGGCGAAGGGCGCCAGCTCCAGGCGCAGGGCGTCGCTGAGCGCATGCACCGCCGCTTTGGAGGCGCAGTAGGCGCCGGCAAATGGCGTGACCATGACCCCGGACACGCTGCCGATGTTCACCACCAGGCCTTTGCTGGCGCGCAGCAGCGGAAAGCAGGCGCGGGTCAGCTCGACCAGGCTGAACACGTTGGTTTCGAACTGCCGGCGCATGGCCTCGGCGCCGCCATCGAGCAGCGGACCCATGGCACCGTAGCCGGCGTTGTTGATCAGCACATCGAGACGCCCGGCCTCGGCGCTTAAGCGCTCGCTGGCACGGGCGATATCGCTGGCGTCGTTGACGTCCAGCTTGAGCGCGGTGAATCCGGCGGCGTTCAGACGCTGCAGATCCTCGCCCTTGCGCGCGGCAGCGAACACCCGGTAGCCGGCAGCCTTGAAGGCATCGGCCAGGGCACGGCCGATGCCACTGGAACAGCCGGTGATCAGGGCTACGGGTTGACTCATGGAGCGCTCCTTGTCGTGGTTCGTGCGCCGAGCATAGCTGCCAGCGGCCGTGGCCGAACTGGCTTTGCCGGCCAGATCAGTCTTCCGCGTGGTCGCGCAGGAACACCAGGCTGTCCGGCTTGGACTGCTCGGCGCTGTAGCGGTAGCCCTGGTAATCGAAGGCCTTGAGTTGCTCGGGGTCGCGGATACGCTCCTTGATCACGTAGCGGGCCATCAGGCCGCGGGCCTTCTTGGCGTAGAAGCTGATGATCTTGTACTGGTCGTTCTTCAGGTCCTTGAACTCGGTGTCGATGACCCGTGCGTTCAGGGCCTTGCGCTTGACCGCGCCGAAGTACTCGTTGGAGGCCAGGTTGAGCAGCACGTCATCGCCCTGTTCGGTCAGTGCCTGGTTGAGCCAGCCACTGATGGCGTCGCCCCAGAAGTCATAGAGATTCTTGCCCCGGGCGTTGGCCAGCTTGGTGCCCATTTCCAGGCGGTAAGGCTGCATCAGATCGAGCGGGCGCAGCACGCCGTAAAGGCCGGAGAGCATGCGCAGGTGCTGCTGGGCGAAGTCGAAGTCGGCCTCGGAAAAGTCTTCGGCGGCCAGCCCGGTATACACGTCACCCTTGAAGGCCAGCAGCGCCTGCTTGGCGTTGGACGGATTGAACGGCCGCTGCCAGCTGCCGTAGCGCGCCACGTTGAGGGCGGCCAGTTTGTCCGACAGATGCATCAGCTCGCCGATCTGCTGCGGGCTCATCTGCCGCAGCTGGCCGATAAGTTCCTGGGCGTGGTCCAGGTGTTGCGGCTGGGTGAAGTTCGGCGTGGCCGGAGGGGTGTCGTAGTCCAGGGTCTTGGCGGGGGATATCACCAACAGCATCGAATGGCTCTCCAGAAAGCGTGGCGCGATTCTAGGCCGGATGGGGGTGGTGACTCTACCTATGGGGGCGATTGGTTCTGTCGACACGCGGCAGATGCTGGCTGTTCAGAACACTGATGTGCGCTACAGAGCACGTGGTGCGGGGCTTTCGGCGGAGGCGGTCGAGGCCGAGAGAAGGAAATCGCCGGGGCGATTCGAGGAGGCCGGACTTCCGACTGTAACGGCGCTTATCCGATGCGCCAAGGGTTATTCGTCGTGCCGATAAAAAAGCCTCGAAGGGAAGAAAAAAGTCTTTTTTCCGTCATCAGGATTGGGGTATTAACGAAGTCAGACCGCCGAACCCTGCAAATCAGGTGGCGGGCCTCGGCCATCACCTTGCAGGCATCCTGTCGACAGTCCCGGCAGGAAGACGGTTCTCCCGCGACGGAGCGTTGTCGCACCGTCGCCGTCTGGCCTCTCGATAAGGTGACCGAGTATGGATGATCACGGACGCACCCGCTCCACCCAGCCTACCCTGTATGTCCTCGACACCAACGTCCTGATCCACGATCCCAACGCGCTGCTGAATTTCCAGGAACACCACGTCGCCATCCCCATGACCGTGCTGGAGGAGCTGGACAAGCTCAAGACCGGCAAGCACACGGTCGCCGCCGAATGCCGCCAGGCCATCCGCCTGATCGACCAGATGCTGGGCGAAGCCACGCCGGAGGAGGTGGAGCTGGGCGTGCCTATTCAGCGTGGCAAGAACGAACCCAAGGGCACCCTGTCGATTCTCATGAGCAAACGCGCGGAGCCCATCACCTGGCTGCCCGAGCACCTCAACGACAACAAGATCATCAACCAGCTGGTGGAACTGCAGAGCCGGCGCAGCGGCTCGCCCGTGGTGCTGGTGACCAAGGACATCAACATGCGCCTGAAGGCGCGTGCCTGTGGTATCGCCGCCGAGGACTACCACACTGACCAGCTGGTGGACGACGTGTCCCTGCTGTCGCGCGGCTACCACAACATGGACGGCTCGTTCTGGGACCGCGTGAGCAAGGTCGAGACCCGCCAGGGCCATGGCCGTACCTGGCACCAGGTGCAGCTCACCGACAACCTGCCGGCCGTGCACATCAACGAGTTCATCATCGACGAGCAGGGCTTCGTCGGCTGGGTCAAGGGCATCGAGGGCAGCACCCTGACCATCCTCGACCTGCACCAGGAGCCATTGCTGCACCAGGAGGCCTGGGGCCTGCGCCCACGTGACGTGTACCAGTCGCTGGCGCTCTATGCGCTACTCGATCCGGACATCCACCTGGTCAACCTGTCCGGCGCCGCCGGCTCGGGCAAGACCATCCTGGCGCTGGCCGCGGCCATCGAGCAGACCATGGTCAGCAAGCGCTACCGGCGCATCATCGCCACCCGCAGCGTGCAGGGGCTGGACGAGGACATCGGCTTCCTGCCTGGCACCGAGGCGGAGAAGATGGAGCCCTGGCTCGGTGCCATCACCGACAACCTGGAGGCCCTGCATTCGGACGACGAGAGCACCCACGGCAGCGTCGACTACATCCTGCAGAAGGTGCCGTTGCAATTTAAGTCGCTCAACTACATCCGCGGGCGCAGCTTCCAGCAGAGCCTGATCCTGATCGACGAGTGCCAGAACCTCACCCCGCACCAGATGAAGACCATCATCACCCGCGCTGGCAACGGCTCCAAGGTGATCTGCCTGGGCAACCTGGCGCAGATCGATACTCCCTATCTGTCCGCCACCAGCTCCGGCCTGACCTACCTCACCGAGCGCTTCAAGGACTTCGAACACGGCGTGCACATCACCCTGCAAGGGGTGCCGCGTTCGCTGCTGGCCGAGTACGCCGAAAGCCACATGTAGTACCGCTGGGCGGGCGGCTGCGGCCGCCCGCTGCCTATTCACCGACTGACTTGTATACAATCGACTCGACGCGTGCCGCCCGAGCGGCACCGACGAGGAGATTTTCGCAGTGTTGACCCATCTCGATTCCCAGGGCCGCGCCAACATGGTCGACGTCACCGACAAGGCGGTGACCTCGCGTGAGGCGGTGGCCGAAGCCCGCGTACGCATGCTGCCAGCCACCCTGGCGATGATCGCCGACGGCAGCCACCCCAAGGGTGACGTGTTCGCCGTGGCGCGCATCGCCGGCATCCAGGCGGCGAAGAAAACGTCCGATCTCATTCCCCTGTGCCACCCACTGATGCTCACCAGCGTCAAGGTTGAGTTGCAGGCCGAAGGCGTGGATTGCGTGCGTATTCAGGCGCGCTGCAAGCTGGCCGGGCAGACCGGCGTGGAAATGGAAGCGCTGACTGCCGCCAGCGTCGCTGCCCTGACCATCTACGACATGTGCAAGGCGGTGGATCGCGGCATGACCATCGAGACCGTGCGCCTGCTGGAGAAGTCCGGCGGCAAGAGCGGTAGTTTCAAACTGGAAGACCAAGTGGCAGGGAGCCCGACATGATCCGCGTACAGTATTTCGCCCGTTACCGAGAGGTGCTGGGCATCGATGGTGAACAGCTGCAGCGCGCTGCGCTGGCGACCCTCGACGAGCTGCGTCAGCACCTGCTGGCGCGCGGCGGGGTGTGGCAGGTGCTGGCCGAACAGAACCTGATGTGCGCGCGCAACCAGGAGCTGTGCGGCCTGGAAACCGAGCTGGCCGATGGCGACGAAGTGGCGTTCTTTCCCACGGTCACGGGGGGGTGAGATGACTGTTCGCGTGCAGGTCGAAGCCTTCGATCCGGGTGTTGAGGTCAATGCCCTGCATGCCGCCAACCTGGGCATCGGCGCGGTGGTCACCTTTGTCGGCTATGTGCGTGATTACAACGACGGCCAGGACGTGCGCGGCATGTTCCTCGAACACTATCCGGGTATGACCGAGAAGGCCCTGGAGAAGATCGTCAGCGAAGCCGAGCAGCGCTGGCCGCTGTTGCGCGTGGAGGTGCTGCACCGGGTGGGCCGGCTCGAACCGGGCGAGCCGATCGTCTTCGTCGGCACCGCCAGTGCCCACCGTCAGGCGGCGTTCGACGCCTGCAACTTCATCATGGACTACCTGAAAACCCGCGCGCCCTTCTGGAAAAAGGAAGACACCCCGGACGGGCAGCGCTGGGTGGAAGGGCGCCATAGCGACCAGCAGGCCGTCGAGCGCTGGTCGAAATCCTGAGACTGGCTACACCCAGACCCGCCACTCGCTCCGATTGGCGGTTGTGACAGGCTGTTGACGATATATACATAAAAGTCCAACATGGACTTATAAGTATAAATCAGCGGTTTGCCGATCATGCTCACGCTCTTGCGCAATCCCATGCTCTGCTTGCTCCGGCCTAGGCCGGCGGCGCGTTCTTCTGCCCAGCTATTGCTCGCCAACCTGCCCACCCTGTGGTGGGCGCATCCGGGAGTCACACCATGAAGAAACTCGCACTGTTGGGCGGTCTCGCCCTGGGCCTGATGGCCTCCAGCCTGTTCGCCGCCGACAAGCCCCTGCGCCTGGGGATCGAGGCCGCTTACCCACCCTTCGCCTTCAAGCAGGCCGATGGCTCCATCGCCGGTTTCGACGTGGATATCGGCGTCGCCCTGTGTGCCGAGATGAAGGTCGAGTGCCAGTGGGTCGAGCAGGAATTCGATGGCCTGATCCCCTCGCTCAAGGTGAAGAAGGTCGATGCGGTGCTGTCGTCCCTGACCATCACCGACGAGCGGCGCAAGTCGGTGGATTTCACCGGCAAGTACTACTACAGCCCCGCGCGCCTGACGATGAAGGAAGGCACCGAGGTCAGCGCGGACTTCTCCAGCCTCAAGGGCAAGCGCATCGCGGTGCAGCGCTCCACCACCACCGACCGTTTCGCCAGCGAAGTGCTGGCGCCCAAGGGCGTGGAAGTGGTGCGCTACAGCTCGCAGAACGAGATCTATCTGGATCTGGTCTCCGGCCGCGTCGACGGCACCCTGGCCGATGCGATTCCGGTCGACGAGGGCTTCCTCAAGACCGAGCAGGGCAAGGGCTTCGCCTTCGTCGGCCCGGCCTTCACCGACCCGCACTACTTCGGCGAGGGCGCCGGCATCGCCGTGCGCAAGGGCGACCAGGCGCTGCTGGACAAGCTCAACGCCGCCATCGCCGGTATCCGCGCCAGTGGCGAGTACCAGAAGATCCAGGACAAGTACTTCAGCTTCGATATCTACGGCGACTGAGGGCGGGCTGCGCGGCTCAGTCCTGCAGCAGGCGCAGCAGTTCGCGCTCGCCGTGTGGGCCGAAGGTGACGACCCGCGATGCCGGGTCGCGCCTGGCCCAGCCTAGCGTCAGCAGGCGTTGCAGCAACTGCGCGCCCAGTGCGCCACCGAGGTGGTGGCGCCGTTCGCTCCAGTCCAGGCAGCGGCGGCACAGCTGGCGGCGCTTGTGTTGTGCAGCCTCGATGTCGATATCCAGGGCGCTGAACCACTGTCGACCGCGCTCGGTCAGGTGCAGGGCTGCGGCGCTTTCCTCGATGCAGCCGCGTTGCACCAACGCTTCGTAGGTCTTTACTCCCAGCTCCCCGGCCAAGTGGTCGTAGCAGACGCGCGCCTTGCGCAGAGCGGGCTCGCGTGGGCTGGAGCGGACCCGCACGGCGCCGGCGCGAAAGGCCACGCCCATCAGGGCTTCGAGCAGGTGGGCGACATCGGCATCGGCCAGGCGGAAGTAGCGGTGACGGCCTTGGGCGACCGCGGCGATCAGCCCGGCGTCGAGCAGCTTGGCCAGGTGCGTGCTCATGGTCGACTTGCTCACGCCGGCGAGATCGGCCAGTTCGGTGGCGGTCAGCGCGCGGTCGGCCATCAGCGCGGTGAGCACCTCGGCACGGGCGTGGTCGCCGATCAGGGCGGCGATGCGGGCGATATTGGGTCCGTCTTTCATGGTTCGATCCTAGTCGAACCATTGTCTGTCGACAAAGGGCTAGCCTGGGCACGTCAATCAGGAGGACAGGCCCATGCCCATTACCTGCTTCATCCGTTATCAGATCGACCCATTCCAGCGCGAGGCTTTCCGCGAATATGCCGAAAACTGGGGGCGCATCATTCCGCGTTGCGGCGGTCATTTGCTTGGCTACTTCCTGCCCCATGAGGGCAGCAACGACATTGCCTGGGGGCTGATCGCCTTTCCCAGTCTGGCGGCCTATGAAACCTATCGGGCACGCTTGAAAACCGATGCCGAAGGCCGAGCCAACTTCGCCCTGGCCCAGGACAAGCGGTTCATCCTGCGCGAGCAGCGCAGCTTCCTCGAGGGCGTCGAAGGCACCCTGGGCCTGGAGGCCTGGACATGATCGCGGTGATCTTCGAGGTGCAGCCAGCCGAGGGGCAGCACGATGCCTATCTCGGCATGGCCGCCGACCTGCGTGGCCAGCTCGAAGGTATCGACGGCTTTCTGTCCATCGAACGCTTCGAGAGTCTCAGCCAACCGGGCAAGCTGTTGTCGCTGTCGTTCTGGCGCGATGAGCAGGCGATTCGTCAGTGGCGCAATGGCGAGGAGCATCGCCGAGCCCAGCGCGCCGGGCGTGACGGCGTGTTCGCCGACTACCGCCTGCGCGTGGCTCAGGTGCTGCGAGACTACGGCCTGCACGAGCGTGAACAGGCGCCGCGCGACTCTCGAGAGCTGCACGGCGCCTGAGTCTGTGCATGCCACTAGGCGCGCAGCCCGGTTCGGGTCCATGCTTGCGGGTCAAAACAGTCGCCGCAGGAGAGTCGTGTTCATGGATTCGCAGCACTTCGAAGTCCTCATCATCGGTGCCGGCCTGTCCGGCATCGGCATGGCCTGTCACCTCAGCCATCACTGCCCGCAGCGGCGCTTCGCCATCCTCGAACGCAGGCAGGCGCTGGGTGGCACCTGGGACCTGTTCCGCTACCCCGGCATCCGTTCCGATTCCGACATGTTCAGCTTCGGTTATGCCCTGCGCCCATGGAACGGCTTGAAGGTGCTGGCCGACGGCGCCTCGATCCGCCAGTACCTGGGGGATACGGCGCGCGAGTTCGGGGTCGATCAGCACATTCACTATGGCGTGGATCTGCTCGCGGCCAACTGGTCCAGCGCGCAGCGGCGCTGGCAGCTGATCGGCCGCGATAGCCAAACCGGCGAGGCGCGTCACTTCAGTTGCGACTTCCTGCTGTCCTGCACCGGCTACTACGACCATGCTGCCGGGCATCAGCCCGACTTTCCCGGCATGGAGCAGTTTCGCGGACGCTTTGTGCACCCGCAGCAGTGGCCCGAGGATCTCGACTACCGCGACAAGCGCGTGGTGGTGATCGGCAGCGGCGCCACCGCCGTGACCCTGGTGCCGGCGCTGGCCGAGCAGGCGGCGCAGGTCACCATGCTGCAGCGCTCGCCGTCGTACATCTTCTCGATGCCCTCACGGGACAAGCTCTCGGCACTGTTGCTCAAGGTGCTGCCGGAGCGCTGGGTGTATCACCTGGCGCGCCAGCGCAACATCTCCGTGCAACGGCAGATGTTCAAGGCGGCCAAGCGCTGGCCGCGCTTCATGCGCTGGCTGCTGCTGCGTGGCGTGCGCAAGGAGCTGGGCGAGGACCATGACCTCAGTCATTTCACCCCGCGCTACCAGCCGTGGGACGAGCGCCTGTGCGCGGTACCCGATGGCGACCTGTTCAAGGCGCTGAAGGCCGGCAAGGCCCAGGTGGTGACCGGTGCCATCGAGACGCTCACTGCCGCCGGGGTGCGTCTGCAGTCGGGGCAGGAGTTGCCGGCGGACATCATCGTCAGCGCCACCGGCCTGAAGATGCAGCTGCTCGGCGGCATGCAGCTGAGCATCGATGGCGAGCCCTGCCGGGTGCCCAGCAAGCTGGTGTACAAGGGCGTGCTGGTGCAGGACGTGCCCAATGCGGCGTGGATATTCGGCTACACCAACGCGTCCTGGACGCTCAAGGCGGATATCGCCGCCGAGTATGTCTGTCGTTTGCTCAATCACCTGGGCGAGCACGGCCAGCAGGTATTCGTGGCTCGCGACGAGCAGGGCTGTGCGCTGGACAGCAGCGTGATGAGCTCGCTGAATTCGGGCTATGTGCGGCGTGCCGACGGCATCCTGCCGCGCCAGGGGGATCGCGCGCCCTGGCAGGTGCTCAACGACTATCGCAAGGATGTGCAGCTGCTGTGCAAGGGGCCGATCGAGGATGGCATCCTGCGCTTCGAGGCGTTCCGTGCAGGGGGCGCCGAGGAGACGGCAGGCGCCGAGGGCGACTGCGTGCAGGAGTTGCAGGCCGGGCGCTAGGCTCAGGCCTCGCCCTTGATCTCCTTGAGGTGCTTGTACACCGTGGCGCGACCCATGTTGAGCACGTTGGCGATGTAGTTGGCGGCGCTCTTGCCCTTGAATGCACCTTCGGCGTGCAGCGCCTCGACCAGCTCGCGCTTGTGCTCGCGAGTCAGCAGGTTGAGGCCGAGCTGGCGCTGTTGCAGCCAGCCATGCAGGAAGGTGTTGATGCGTTCCTGCCAGTCGTCGCGGAACAGGGCGTCGGGCTGCGGGATCAGCTTGCTGGCCGAGAGGAACAGGTCCAGCGCCTGCTTGGCGCTCTCGAACATGGAGATGTTCAGGTTCAGGCACAGCACGGCGATCGGCGTGCCGGCGCTGTCGCGCAGTACGGTGCTGAGCGAACGGATCTTCTGCCCATCCCAGTTGAGCTTCTCGTAGGGGCCGATATTGCGCTCGTCCGGGGTGTTTTCCAGCAGGTCTTCCAGCGCCGCTTCGTCGCCGATTGCGCGCTTGGAAATATTGTTGGCGATGTGGTCGATCTTCTGCGTGCGCAGGTCGTGCAGGACCACCTCGACATGCGGGAAGAACAGGGTGGCGATGGCATCGGCGACGGCGCGGAAGTTGTCCAGGTCGGCGGCGGGGGTTGGCTTCATGCAAGGGCTCCGTTCGGCGCTCCGCGAGGCGGAGCGTTGCGAGTGTGCCGCATGGCGCAGGCTCGCGTCGATCTTGTGGTCGGTGCAGGCCTTTGCTGGAACGGTGCGGCGCCGCGCTGCCAATCGCGCGGCTGAAGCCGCTCCCACAGAGGTTGTTGCCCGTTACCGCAGGCGTGCGGGTGAGAGCATGGCGGCGCTCAGGCCGAACTCGGCGAAGCGTGCCGGCAGCGGTTGCTGGCGGATCAGGGCGCTGCAGGCTTCGCCCATCGCCGCGCTGGTCTGGATGCCGTAGCCGCCCTGGGCGGCGACCCAGAAGAAACCGGCGGCGTTGGTGTCGTAACCGCCCACCAGATCGCCGTCGGCGACGAAGCTGCGCAGGCCGGCCCAGGTGTGTTGCGGGCGGCGGATCGTCAGGCTGGTGTGCTCCTCGATCTGGTAGATACCCATGGCGATGTCCAGCTCCTCGGGCTGCACGTCGTGGGCGGCGACCGGGTCGGCGTTGGCCGGCGAACCGAGCAGCTGGCCGGCGTCCGGTTTGAAGTAGAAGGCTTCATTGAGGTCGACCACGCAGGGCCAGGCATGGCTGTCGAGCCCTTCCGGTGGCAGGAAGGTGAAGGCGGCGCGGCGCTTGGGTGTCAGGCCAATGGGGTCGACGCCGGCGAGCCGGGCTATTTCGTCGCACCAGCCGCCGGCAGCGTTGACCAACACGCGGCAGCGGTACAGCTGCTCGCCACAACGCACCTGCCAGCCATCGGCAAGCGGGTCGATATCGCTTACCGCCTGCCCGCAATGAATTTCCCCGCCCTGTTGGCGGATGCCGCGCAGGAAGCCCTGGTGCAGGGCGTCGGTGTCGATGTCGGCCGCGCTGGGGTCGAGCATCGCCCCGTGCACCTTGTCACGGCGCAATACCGGCACCAGTGCGCAGGCCTCGTCGGCGCTGAGCAGGCGCATGTCGGGCACGCTGGCCTTGCCGCTGGCGAACTGGCGTTGCAGTTCGTCCGGGTCGCCGCTGAAATCCACCACCAGCTCGCCGCGCGGGCTGAGCAGCGGGTGCTCGCTGAAGCCGGCTGGCGGCTGGTCGAGAAAGGCACGGCTGGCGGCGGTCAGGGCGCGCACCTGGGGCGTGCCATAGGCCAGGGTGTAGAGCGCTGCCGAACGCCCGGTGCTGTGGTAGCCGGGCTGAGTTTCGCGCTCCAGCAGCACGGTCTTGCCGTGTGGGGCGAGGAAGTAGCCGGTGCTGGCACCGGCGATACCGGCACCGATGATCAGGTAGTCGACGTCGATCACAGGTCTTGCTCCAGCAACTGGTGAAGGGCGTTGGCCAGGGCCATGTCTTCCAGGCCCAGGCCAATGGAGCGGAAGAAGACCGGACGGGTGTAGTCCGGCTTCTCGGCGAGGCCGCTGACCAGCTCGGCCAGGTCGCCGCGGATCAGGCTCGGGCTCCAGCCGCGCTCTGCGGCCAGCAGCATTTCGCCGGCCGCCCCGGGGGTAGTGACACGGTAGTCGCAGTACACATCCATGCCGCTCAGGCTGGCCGGCGGCACTTCGTGGGCGCGGGGCGCGTTGGTGCTGATCGAGGTGACCAGCGCGTTGTGGCCCAGGCTCAGCGGATCGAGGATAGGCGCGGCGGAGGAGGTGCACAGCAGGATGACCTCGGCCTCGCGCACGGCCTCGTCCTGGCTGGCGCACAGCTGCAGGCGTGGATCGAGCGCCTGGAGCGCCTCGCGTTCGCTTGCACTCCTGCTGGCCAGACTTGGGGAGTAGACGCCGATGCTCTGCCATTCGCGCAGGTTCTGCACATGGTGCAGATGGGCCTGGGCCACCGGGCCGCTGCCGATGATGGCCAGGCGGCTGGCGCCTGCGGGGGCCAGTTCGTCCACCGCCAGGGCGGTGGTGGCGGCCGTGCGCGCGGTGGTCAGGCTCTTGGCGTCGCACAGCAGCAGCGGTTGGCCGCTGCGCATGGACATCAGCAGGGTCCAGGCGGTGACGGTGGCGCCATGCGGGCCGGGGAGATAGGGCGAGGTCTTGACCCCGTAGACGCCCTCGTCGGCCAGCACGCCCAGGTAGTTGATGAAGTCGCCGCCACCGGGGAATTCGACCAGTTGCTGGGCCGGTTGTACGGCACGGCCGCTGGCCAGGCTGGCGAACATGGTGCGCATGGCCTGGTGCACGTCGATGCGCGCGAGCAGGCGTTCGGCCTCGGTCTGGTCAATCACGCGGGTCATGGCGACTCTCCAAGATGTAAACTATTAAGTCTATATTGGACATAAAAGTTTATATCGGCAATCGGGCTGACGCTTGGTTGGTCGCTTATGTCGCAGGATGATCAAACCGCTGGGGCGAACCCCGTGGCTTCAGCGGCCTGAAGGGCTGCGGTTCACGGCCGCCAGTAGAGCGCCCGGCAGCGCCGCCAGGGCGAACAGGGGCAATTGCATCACGACGAGTCCGAGGATGACTTCGCGGCTGCTCCAGGTGTTGCCGAAGGCCTGGGCGAAGACGAATGCCGCGCAGCTGGCGGCCAGCAAGGCGCTGCCGAGGTAGCTGGCAGCCAGGCTGGTCAGAAGCAGCGTGATGGCCCGGCGCACCTCAGATCGCGCCACGGGCCTGTAGTTCGGCGATGCGCTCGGCGCTGTAGCCCAGTTCGCCGAGCACCTGCGCGTTGTGCTCGCCCAGTTGCGGCCCGGTCCACTCGACGCTGCCCGGCGTCTCGCTCAACTTGGGCACGATGCCGGGCATCCTGAACGGCTTGCCGTCCGGCAGCTTGGCGCTGAGGAACATTTCGCGGGCGAGGAACTGCGGGTCGCCGAGCATGTCCTCGGCCGAGTAGATGCGGCTGGCCGGCACCTCGGCACGCACCAGCACGGCTTCCACCTCGGTCAGGGGCAGCGAGCCGGCCCAGCGGTCGATCACGCCATAGAGCTCGTCGCGGCGGGTGTCGCGACCGGCGTTGTCGGCCAGGCTCGGGTCGCTAGCCAGGTCTTCTCGGTCGATTGCGCGCATAAAGCGCTGGAATATCGCATCGCCGTTGGCGCCGATCTGGATATGTTTGCCATCCGCGCAGGTGTGGATGGAGGAGGGCGTGATGCCCGGCATGATGTTGCCGCTGCGCTCACGGATGAAGCCGAACACATCGAACTCCGGAATCATCGACTCCATCATGGCGAACACCGCCTCGTACAGCGCCACGTCGACCACCTGGCCGGCGCCGCCATTGACCTCACGCTGACGCAGCGCCATCAGCGCGCCGATCACGCCCCACAGGGCGGCGATGGAGTCGCCGATGCTGATGCCGGTGCGCACCGGCGGACGGTCCTCGAAGCCGGTGATATAGCGCAGCCCGCCCATCGACTCGCCGACCGCGCCGAAACCCGGCTGATCCTTCAGCGGGCCGCTCTGGCCGAAGCCGGACAGGCGCACCATCACCAGCTTGGGATTGAGCGCGTGCAGCACGTCCCAGCCCAGGCCGAGCTTTTCCAGCACGCCGGGGCGGAAGTTCTCGATCAGGATGTCCGCCTCGGCCAGCAACTTCTTCAGGACTTCTCGGCCGTCCTCGTGCTTGAGGTTGAGGGTGATGCAGCGCTTGTTGCGCGCCTGCACGAACCACCACAGCGAGGTGCCCTCGTACAGCTTGCGCCACTTGCGCAGCGGGTCACCGCCATCCGGCGACTCGACCTTGATCACCTCGGCGCCGAACTCGGCGCAGATACGCGAGGCGAAAGGGCCGGCGATCAGGCTGCCGAGCTCGATCACTTTCAGGCCGGCGAGGGGTTTGCTGGGGGTCATCTGGCTTCCTCTTAGTGCGACCTGGTCGGCGCTCCGTGGGTTTCGTCGGCGCAGTATCTGCGGTTAAATCACCGAGCGAAAGGATGCGCACTCTCTCCTTCGGGCCAGGATGGCTCCCCTCCTGCTGTTCGTCTGCCTTTCTCGTTGATTATCCGGTGGCTGTCATGCTGCAAGGCCGAGTCTTGCGCGGGCCTCATACACTCGTTTGAAAATATTACATGTGAGTTGTTGATTCATTACATGTGATTGCCTAGTCTGCCCTCATGGAAAGCAAATCATCAGCCCATTACCAACGTCTCTTTCGCCAGCGCCTGCGTGAGCAGGGCCTGGTCAAGAAAGAGGTGTGGATCCTGCCCGAGCACGCCCCGTTGCTCGCGGCGTTCGAACGCAAACTACGCCAGCCTCAACCGAGGCTGGACTCTACGGAGAAGGAGGGAGGTATGAGCATGCCTCAGGTGTGGAACGCGCAGGCGCTGTTCGATGCGCTGGCCGCGACGGAGTTGTTCAAGGATGGGCGCGCAGCTATCGAGCTGATCCAGGGCGCGGACGCCAGTCTGCATATCACCATGGCCGAGTACGGCGACCTGCCGTTGTTCATGGCGGTGGTTGGCGAGCAGATCATCGTCGAGGCGGTGCTCTGGCCGACCAGCGAGGTACGTGATGTTGCGGCCTTCAACGAGGAAGTGCTGCGCAGCCACAAGCTGTTCCCGCTGTCCTGCATCGGCCTGGAAAAGCTGCCGGATGGGCAGGACTGTTACACCATGTTCGGCGCCTTGAGCGCGACCTCGATCCTGTCCAACGTGGTGCTGGAAATCGAGTTGCTGGCGGACAACGTGATCAAGGCCACCGAAGCCTATGAGGGCTTCCTCAAGGCCGCTGCCTAAGGAGTTTTGCCATGAATGTATGGAGCAAACTGCTGACCGCACTGCGCGGCGGTGCTAACGAAGTGGGCGAAGCCATGGTGGATAGCCAGGCCCTGCGCATTCTCGATCAGGAGATTCGCGACGCCGACCTGGAATTGCGCAAATCCAAGGAAGCGCTGGCCGAGATCATGGCCAAGCAGAAACTGGCCGCCGAGCGCGCCGGCAAAAGCACGGCCAAGGTCGACGAGTACGAGCAGTACGCGCTCAAGGCCCTGGAGGCTGGTAACGAGGAGCTGGCCAAGGAAGTGGCGATCAAGATCGCCAACCTGGAAGCCGAGCAGGCTGGCGAGCGCGAGCAGGCGGAGGCCTATGCCGCCAGCGTGGCCCAGCTGCGCAAGGCAGTGAGCCAGGCCGAGGCCAACATCAAACGCCTGAAACAACAGGTGGATACGGTCAAGGCCACCGAGAGCGTGCAGAAGGCGCAGATGGCCGTGGCCCAGCGCTATGGCGGCTCGCAGGCCAAGCTGCACACCGCAGTGGAGTCGCTGGAGCGAATCAAGCAACAGCAGGCCGAGCGGGCAGCGAAGATGGAGGCGACCGCCGAGCTGGCTGAGGCGAGCAACGTCGACGAGTCGCTGGAAGCCAAGCTGCGTGCTGCCGGTATCGTCGCTGACAACGGCAGTGCCGACAGCGTGCTGGCGCGCCTCAAGGACAAGGCCAAGTCCTGATCTTGGTGGCAGTGGGTGGGGCCTGCGGGCCCTGCTTCTTGATTCAGGAATAGGAACACCATGGAAAATTTCCTGCTCACCGCTTTTGCCTTTCCCACCGTCATCTTCAGCTTCCTGCTGTGTGTGGCGGTGCTGTACTGGTGCGTCGCCGCACTGGGCATCCTTGAGGTGGACCTGCTCGATATCGAGGCCGACTCCACTCTGGACTCGGTGCAGCCCGAGGGGCTGGCTGGCCTGTTGCTCAAGTTGGGGCTGAACGGGGTGCCGGTGACTCTGGTGCTGACCCTGCTGTTCTTCTTCGCCTGGCTCGTCAGCTACTTCGTCGAGTTGCTGCTGCTGCGCTATCTGCCGCTGGGTTTTCTGCGTTATCCGCTGGGCCTGGTGATTGCCTTCGGTGCGCTGGTGCTGGCGGTGCCGGTCAGCGCTGCGCTGTGCCGGCCGCTGCGCCCGCTGTTTCGCAAGCTGGAGGCCACCACCAGCAAGTCAGTGCTGGGACAGACCGCCGTGGTGCGTAGCGGGCGGGTGACCCTCAGTCATGGCGAAGCGACTTTGGAAGACGGTGGCGCGGGCCTGATCCTGCGCGTGCGTGCCGATGAGGCACGTGGTTTCAAACGTGGCGACCGAGTCGTGTTGCTGGAGTATCTGGAGGGCGAACACGCCTACCGGGTCATAACCGAGGACGAGTTCAAGGGCCTCTGAGCCGCAGAACCACCTTCAGAATCAAAGGAGATTGATTGTAATGAGCCTCGAAATGGTGATGCCGTTCCTGATGGGCGTCGGTATTTTCTTCCTGGTGATCTTTGGCTTCTTCGTGCTGTTCAAGGCCTTCTACATCAAGGTCCCGCAGGGCACGGCGCTGATCGTCAACGACATGTCCTCGACGCCCAAGGTGCACTTCACCGGTGCCCTGGTGTACCCGGTGATCTACCTCAAGGAGTTCATGCGCATCTCGCTGATCACCCTGGAGGTGGACCGTCGCGCCAAGGACGGCCTGATCTGCAAGGACAACATGCGCGCCGACATCACCGTGGCCTTCTACCTGCGCGTCAACGAGACCCAGGAAGACGTGCTCAAGGTGGCCAAGGCCATCGGTGTGGACCGGGCTTCCGATCGCGCGGCGGTCAACGAGCTGTTCAACGCCAAGTTCTCCGAGGCGCTGAAGACTGTCGGCAAGCAGTTCGACTTCGTCCAGCTGTTCGAGAACCGTCAGGATTTCCGCGACCGCATCGTCGAGGTGATTGGCAACGACCTCAACGGCTACGTGCTGGAAGACGTCGCCATCGACTACCTGGAGCAGACCTCCAAGGCCTCGCTGGACCCGAGCAACATTCTCGACGCCGAGGGTATCCGCAAGATCACCCAGCTGACCGCCGCGCAGAACGTCATCACCAATGACCTGGAGCGCAACGAGGAACTGGCGATCAAGAAGAAGAACGTCGAGACCCGCGAGGCCACCCTGGCCCTGGAGCGCCAGCAGGCCGATGCCGAGGCGCGGCAGAAGCGTGAGATCGAGACCATCCGTGCCCGCGAAGAGGCCGAGACCTTCAAGGTCAAGGAAGAGGAACGTCTGAAAGCCGAGCAGGCGCGCATCCAGACCCAGCAGGAGCTGGACATCCGCGCCGAGAATCACCAGCGCGAAGTGGAAGTGGCGCAGCAGAACCGCCAGCGTGCCGTGGTCATCGAGGTGGAGAAAGTCACCCGCGCCAAGGACCTGGAAGTGGTCGCCCGCGAGCGCGAGGTCGAGCTGCAGCGCATCGAGGCCGAGAAGGCTCTGGAAGAGCAGCGCAAGAACATCGCCAACGTGATCCGCGAGCGCGTCGCAGTCGAGAAGACCGTGGCCCAGGAAGAAGAGCGCATCAAGGAAGTGCGCGAGGTCTCCGAGGCCGAGCGCGCCAAGCAGGTCATCGTGCTGCAGGCTCAGGCGCAGGCCGAGCAGGAGCTGGTGCGCCAGGTTAAGCAGGCCGAAGCCGACGAGACCCGCTCCAAGCACCGTGCAGTGGAAATCAACAACCTGGCCCAGGCCGAACTGGAAGCCGCGGCCAAGCAGGCCGAGGCCAAGAAGCGCATGGCCGAGGGCATCGAGGCCGAGCGCGCCGCGCCTGGTTTGGCCGACGCCCGCGTACTGGAAGTCACCGCTGCGGCCAAGGAGAAGGAAGGTCTGGCCGAGGCCCGCGTACGTGCCGAGCAGCTGATCGCCGAAGCCAAGGGCGAACAGGAGAAAGGCCTGGCCGAGGCCCGTGTGCTGGAGGCCCAGGCCTCTGCCAAGGAGAAGGACGGCCTGGCCGAAGCCAAGGTGCTGGAAGAGAAGCTGGGCGCCCAGGCGCGCGGCGAGCAGCAGCTCGGTACCGCCAAGGCCCAGGCGACCAAGGATCTGGGCACTGCCGAAGCGGACATCCTGCTGCAACGCCTGAATGCCGAGGCCGAGGGCCTGGGCAAGAAGTTCGGTGCGCTCGACGCCCTCAGCGACAGCGCGCGTCAGCACGAAGAGTTCCGCATGCAGCTGGAGAAGAGCTTCGAGGAGGCCATGGCCGCCATCGCCGCCAACAAGGACATCGCCAAGGACCAGGCCGAGGTGCTCGCCACCGCGCTGGGCAAGGCGAAGATCGAAATCGTCGGCGGCGAAGGCGACTTCTTCAACTCCTTCGCCAAATCGCTGTCGGTGGGCAAGGCCATCGAAGGCGTGGTCGGCAAGAGCCCGGTGGTGCAGGACGTCCTGTCGCGCCTGCTGGCCGGCAAGGCGCCAGCCGCCTCGGTACTCGCCGAGAGCAAGCTCGACGGCGCTGCACCGGCCGCCGGCGCCTGATGCACCTGCGCAGCGGACGTAGCGTCCGCTGCATACCTCTCCATTCAACGTCAGTAGACAAGGAACGCTTATGTCTGAACCAAGAGACTATCTGGAAATGTCCTTCCGCTCGATCCAGTGCTTCGCCAACGACGGCCGCCTGGATGTGCAGGAGCTGGGCTCGCTGCTAGCCATCGCCGAGCGCGATGGCGTGATCGACGACAACGAGATCCGCGTGTTGAAGAACATCGTCGCGCGGATCAAACCTGAGGAGATCGATGCCCCCATGCAGGACAAGATCGCCCAGGTCATGCAGAAAATCGGCGCCTGAATGCCGCCCAGGCGGCATTGTGCCGCCTTGAGCCGTCGAACGTGCTTGCCGACGGCTCGCGGGGCTCGCCCGAGCTCCCGTTTCACTCGCTAGTTCAGTCACGCTCGGTCGGGCGTTATCGCCCACCCGCCGGGCAGATCCAGGAAGGTCACGATGTCGGACGCACACACCCAGGACGTATTGGACAAGGCCGTCGCCGAGGGCGGCGCCTACGAGGTGCTGCACAAGCGCCTGCTGGACCAGGGCCAGCGTCTGCGGCAGACCACCGACCAGCTCAACCAGCAGCGCCTGGAGGAGTTTGGCAGCAGCCAGATGGAAGTGGTCGGACGGGTGCGCATCCGCACCGAGAACAACTGCATCGCCCGCGACATCGTCCAGGTCGGCGACTGCCTGCTGTTCGGCTACAACGTGTTCCTCGGCCTGAAGAAGGAAACCCGCGTCGAGGATGTGTTCTCGCTCTATCGGCTGGTCGAACAGGACGAAGGCTACGAAGCCGAGCCGGTGCCACTGGAGGGCAGCTTCCTGGCCCAGGCCAGCTTCGTTGCCGACTTCAACGAGCTGTACAGCTACTACAAGAACACCCGTCTGCTGCAGCTGATGGTGCGCGACGGCAAGCTGCTGGCCAGCTTCCAGATCGGCGAACGGATCAGCGACATTCGCGTGTTTCGCTGGTCGATCTCGGTCGACGGCAAGGACGTGCGCTACATCGACAACCGTGGCGAACGTGACATCGCCCTGCCGGCGCCGTTCGATTTCGAGTGGACCAAGGCCACCCGCGAGATGGTGGTCGAAGGCCGCCATCCGCACATCAATATCCTCGATACCCTGTTCGTCGAGACCATCGGCGGCGACCTCACCATCAAGGTCGAGAACAACACCGAGGATGGCCTGGGCATCTACCGCGAGGAGGTGCTGGACAAGACCCAGTCGCTCGACGACGGCCAGATCGAGTTCGCCCGCCTGGGCGGCCTGATCCTGCTGAAGATCCTGCCGTACCGCGAGGAGCAGTGGCGCTATCTGGTGTTCAATGGCCTCACCGGCAAGGTCGAACGCATCGACGCCATCGGCCTGGCCTGCGTGCAGCTGCCGGAAGACCACGGCATCATCTTCCCTGGCGGCTACTACCTGCAGAGCGGTGAGCACAAGACCTTCGAACAGTCGATGGACGGCATGCGCTTCAAGCGCGCCGTGCGCTCGCCCAACGGCGAGGACGTGCAGTACATCTTCTACCACCCGGAGGAAGGTCGTTCGGTACTGCTCACTTACAACATGATCAACCGCCAGCTGCAGAACCCGCTGTTCGGTCATGGCTACGCGCGCCTGGAAGATGGGCGCACGGTGATTTTCGCCGCCGAAGGCGAGGAGCCGACGCGCATCCACCCGATGCAGATCTGGCAGACGCCGTTCTGCAGCGAAGAATTCGCCGCCCGCCAGCCGGCGCGCAGCGGCTTCCTCGGCAAGATCGGCAACGCCGAGCTGGTACGAGGCGTCTCCGACCTCTACGACCTGTGCCGCGAGATCGACACGCCGTCAGTCTCGGTGCAGCGCTATGGTCTGCTGTGCCAGAACACCCGTCGCCTGTTCGATGCCTACCACTGGCTGGGCAGTGAGCAGCTGGCCGGCCTGGCGCCGCTGCTGCGCGAGATCGCCGCCACCGCCGAGCTGGTGCTGGACGAGTACGAGAAGGTCGAGAGCATCCGCAAGCAGTCGGCGCAGGCCATGGTCGACGCCGAAAGCCGCCACAAGACGCTGCTCGGCGGCCTGCTGCCGGACAGCTGGGATCAGGTGCAGAGCTTCGTCGATGGCCTCAACGGCATCACCGCTCAGCGCGGCCTGCTGCTGACCATTCGCGAGTACCGCTACATCGACATCGCGCGCCTGGATGCGATGGAGGCCGAACTGCTGGCCGCCCAGGAGCGCACCGCGGCGGCCACTGCCAGCTTCCTCGCCAGCGAGGCGGCGCTGCAGCCCTTCGTCACCCGCCTGCAGGCGCTCGACGAGCAGGCGCAGAAGGCCGAGAGCGTGGCCCAGCTCAACGAGCCGCTGGGCGAGCTTCAAACCATGGCTGCGGACCTGGACATGCTGTCCAGTCTGATGGCGTCGCTGAAGATCGACGACGCCACCCAGCGCACGCGTATCGTCGAGTCGATTTCCGAGATCTATGCGCGCCTCAACCAGGCCAAGGCGCGTGCCGAGCAGCGGCGCAAAGGCTTGGGCTCGGCCGAGACGGTGGCGCAGTTCGGTGCCCAGTTCAAACTGTTCAGCCAGGGCATCACCAACGCCCTAGGCCAGGCCCAGGACCCGGAGCGCTGCGACGAGCAGCTGGCGCGCCTGCTGGTGCAGCTGGAGGAACTGGAGAGCCAGTTCGGCGACCAGGAGCAGTTCCTCGGCGACATCCTGGCCAAGCGCGAGGAGCTGCTGGAAACCTTCGAGGCGCACAAACAGGCTTTGCTCGATGAGCGTCAGCGCAAGGCGCAGAGCGTGCTGGATGCGGCCAAGCGCATCCTCGACAGCCTCGGCCGGCGCACCGCCAAGTTCACCCTGGCCGAGGAGCTCAACGCCTTCTTCGCCGCCGACCCGCTGATCCTCAAGCTGCGCGAGATGGGCGAGCGCCTGCGGGCGCTGAAGGACAGCGTCAAGGCCGACGATATCGAGGCGCGCCTCAAGGGTGCCCGCGACCAGGCGGTGCGTGCACTGCGCGACAAGAGCGAGCTGTTCGAAGAGGGCGGCAACGTCATCAAGCTCGGCCCGCGTCACCGTTTCAGCGTCAACACCCAGGAGCTGGACCTGACCTTGCTGCCGCGCGGCGATGCGCTGTACCTGCACCTGACCGGCACCGACTTCCTCGAACCCCTGGCCAATACCGAGCTGGAGGCGCTCAAGCCGTTCTGGCAGGTGGCGCTGGAGTCCGAATCCGAGCATCTGTACCGTGCCGAATACCTGGCCGGCGAGGTGCTTGCCGCCGCCGACGAGGGCCGCGAAGGCCTCGACCTGGAACGCCTGAAATCCCTGCTGGCGCAACCGGACGAACTGGCCAAGCTGATCCGCGACTTCGCTGCGCCGCGCTACAAGGAAGGCTACGAGAAGGGCATTCACGACCACGACGCCGCCGCGATTCTCGCCGCCCTGCTGCCGCTGCGCGACAGCGCCGGGCTGCTGCGCTATGGCGCCGAGGCGCGGGCGCTGGCCTGCCTGTTCTGGGACATTCAGTCGGGCGTGGAGGCTGCCGCGCAGTGGCCGCAGCGGGCGCGCACCAGTCGGCATATCCAGCAGCTGTTCGGTCAGGATGCCGGCCTGCGCCAGTTGCAAGGCGAGATCGACGGCGCGCTGCAGGTCTTCCTCGGCGAGCAGCCGCTGGGACTGGACACGGCGGTGGTAGGCGAGGCGGCCGAGTACCTGGTGCAGGAGCTGGCTGCCGAGCGCATCGAATTCGTTTTCAGCAAATACGCCAAGCAACTACTTGAAGGCCTCGAGCTGCGCCTGCAAGGCGCGCGCATGTGGGACGACTACCAGCAGGCCCTGGCCAAGCTCGAAGGCCGCCCGGCGGCGCAGTGGGCCTTGGCGGGCAACTGGTTGCAGGGCTTGTGTGCCCAGGACGAGTTCGCCGCGCTGCGCGGCTACGTGGCCGAAGCCACCGCCCTGGCGCTGCTTGATGAAGGCTTCCCCGGTCGCTCCAGCGAAGTGGATTTGCGCTTCACCGTCAGCGGTCTGATGGGCGAGCACCCGCGCATCCAGGAGCAGCAGCTGGTCTTGGCGGTAGACGATTTCTTCGCCCGTCTGCGCGCGCATCGCCAGCGTTTCCTGCCGGGACTGCAGCGCTACCAGGCGCTGCGTCAGGAGGTGATCAACCGCGAGCGCGAGGCCCTGCGCCTGGCCGAGTTCAAGCCCAAGCCGCTGAGCTCCTTCGTGCGCAACAAGCTGATCAACGACGTCTACCTGGGCGTGATTGGCGACAACCTGGCCAAGCAGATGGGCACCGCCGGCGAGAACAAGCGCACCGACCTGATGGGCCTACTGATGCTCATCTCGCCGCCCGGCTACGGCAAGACCACGCTGATGGAATACGTGGCGCACCGCCTCGGCCTGATCTTCATGAAGATCAACGGCCCGGCGCTGGGCCACGAGGTGCGCTCCATCGACCCGGCGCAGGCGCCGGACGCCACTTCGCGTCAGGAGCTGGAGAAGCTCAACCTGGCGCTGGAGATGGGCAACAACGTGATGCTCTATGTCGACGACATTCAGCACACCCACCCGGAATTCCTGCAGAAATTCATCTCGCTGTGCGACGGGACCCGGCGCATCGAGGGCGTGTGGAAGGGCAAGACCAAGACCTACGACATGCGCGGCAAGAAGTTCTGCGTGGTGATGGCGGGCAACCCCTACACCGAGTCCGGCGAAGTCTTCAAGATTCCGGACATGCTGGCCAACCGCGCCGACATCTACAACCTCGGCGACACCCTGGGCGGCATGCAGGAAGCCTTCGCGTTGTCCTACATCGAGAACGGCCTGACCTCCAACCCGGTGCTGGCGCCGCTGGCTACCCGCGACATGGCCGATGTCTACCGCTTCGTCGCCAAGGCCGAGGGCAAGCCGTTCTCCGCCAACGAGTTGAGCCATGGCTACAGCGGCGCCGAGATCAACGAGATCGTCAGTACCCTGCAGCGTCTGATGCAGGTGCGTGACGTGGTGCTCAAGGTCAACCAGCAGTACATCGCCAGCGCCGCCCAGGCCGACCACTACCGCAGCGAGCCGCCGTTCAAGCTTCAGGGCAGCTATCGCAACATGAACAAGATGGCGGAGAAGATCAGCTCGGTGATGAACGACGCCGAGCTGCTGCAGCTGATCGCCGACCATTACCAGGGCGAGTCGCAACTGCTCACCACTGGGGCCGAGGAGAACCTGCTCAAGCTGGCAGAGCTGCGCGGTAACATGACCGCGGAGCAGGGCGAGCGCTGGGCGCAGATCAAGCGCGACTTCCTGCGCAACAAGGCCATGGGCGGCAGCGACAGCGATGTTGGGGCCCGTGTGGTGGCCCAGCTCAACGACCTGGTCGAAGGCATCCGCGCCCTTGGCGGCAATCTGCAGCGCGAGCCCCAGGCCGCCCCGCAGGTGCCCTGGGACGAGCTGTTGGCCGGGCTGCAGCGCCTTGGCACCCTGCAACCGCAGGTCGAGGTGGCCGTGCAGGCACCGCCGCAACCTGGCGTGCAGACATTGCTGGAGAGCCTGGCCGGCACCCTGCAGAACAGCTTCCTGCCGTTGATGAACGCCATGGACAAGAAGATCGACATCGACCTGCGCACGCATAACCGTATGCACGAGATGTCCCAGCGCCTGCGCGAGCTGGGGCAGTTTCTCGGCGCGCCACAACCGCCTGTCGAACCAGGGCCGGAGCAGGCGTGACGGCCTGGCTGGCGCCGCGTCTGCAGCTGCTGGCCGGCATTGCCGCGCTGATGCTGGCGCTGCAACTGATCAACAGCCTGAGCGGCAACGCCCTGAATGTCTGGGGCGTGCTGCCCCGGCATGTCGGCAGCCTGCCCGGCATTCTCTTCGCGCCCTGGCTGCATGCCGGCTGGTGGCACCTGCTGAACAACCTGCCGGGCCTGCTGTTGCTGGGCTGGCTGGCCATGCTCGGCTCGCCGCGCCAGTTCCTCGCCGCCAGTGCCTTCATCATCCTCGGCAGCGGGGTGCTGGTCTGGCTGTTCGCCCGGACGGGCATGCACCTGGGCGCCAGCGGCTGGGTCTTCGGCCTGTGGGGCCTGTTGCTCGGCCGTGCCTGGTTCGAGCGCAGCCTGGGCAGCCTGCTGATCGCCGTGCTGGTGCTGTTCTACTATGGCGGCTGGTGGTTCGGCCTGCTGCCGCGCCAGGGCATCTCGTTCGAATACCACCTGGCCGGTGCCCTGTGCGGGGTGCTGTATGCCGCTCTGAGCCGCACCTCAAGGAGAAACTGAATGGATTTCGCACGCCTCGACCAGCAGCTGCGCGACAGCCTGGCCGATCTCCGACTGAGCAACGAGGAGCGCGACGAACTGCGCCAGCTAGGCAGTGACCTGAGCCCCGATCAGGTGCGTTATCTGCGCAACCGCGCCTTCGCCCTGGTTCGCGAGCTGGTTGTGGAGCCGGCCAATGCCCAGGCGGCGCTGAAGTGGCTGGAGCAGGTGGTCAAGACTCTCGACGCTGCCAGCACCCCCCCGCGCCCGGCCGTCGCCAGCGCCCACTTCAGTCCGGGCGAAGAATGCCTGCGCAAGATTCGCGAGCTGTGCCGCCAGGCGCGGCAGACGGTGGATATCTGCGTCTACACCATCTCCGACGATCGTCTCAGCAGCGAGGTGCTGGCCTGCCACCAGCGCGGTGTGGCCGTGCGGGTGATCACCGACAACGAGAAACAGTATGACGAAGGCAGCGACATCGCCTATCTGCGCGGGCAGGGCGTGCCATTGCGTATCGATGCCGGGCCGTACCACATGCACCACAAGTTCGCCCTGTTCGACGGTCAGTGGTTGCTCAGCGGCAGCTTCAACTGGACCCGCAGTGCCAGCACCAGCAATGCCGAGAACCTGCTGGTGATCGACCACCCTCAGCTGCTGGCGGCTTACGCCCGTCAGTTCGACGAGTTGTGGGTGCGATACGCCAACAATCATTGAGCCATCCGCGCAGGACTCCCCCTGTGCTCACTTGACCTCAGCGCTCAGCCTGCTTTAACGGACGGTAGGGGTTTGCCACTGTCAGGGGGGGGAGGGCGCATGTCGTTGCGTAACGCGGTGCAGTTGATCACCTATCCGGATCGTCTGGGCGGCAACCTGGCCGGTCTCTACCGGTTGCTCGACGAGCACCTGGCCGATGCACTCGGTGGCGTGCACATCCTGCCGCTGTACCCGTCCAATGCCGATGGTGGTTTCTCGCCGCTGACCCATATGGAAGTCGATCCGCGCTATGGCAACTGGGCCGATGTCGAGCGCATCTCCGCGCGGTTCGACCTGTGTGTCGACCTGGTGATCAGCCATATTTCCGACGAGTCGCCGGAGTTTCTCGACTTCCTGGCCAAGGGGCACGCCTCGCCCCATGCCGAGTTGTTCGTGCGGGTAGACGAGCTGGGCGAGATCACCCTGGAAGACCTGGCCAAGATCCATATCCGCAAGGAGAAGGAGCCGTTTCGCGAGGTACAGCTGGCCAGCGGCGAGCGCTGCCGGGTGTGGTGCACCTTCACCGAGCGACAGATCGACCTCAACTACCAGTCGCCACAGACCTACCAGCTGATGGAACGCTACCTGGCCTTCCTCGCCGCGCGCGGGGTCAAGCTGTTCCGTCTGGATGCCTTCGGCTACACCACCAAGAAGATCGGCAGCAGCTGCTTCCTGGTCGAGCCGGACGTCTACCGCATCCTTGACTGGTTCCGCGAGACCGGCGAGAAGTACGGCGCCGAGATGCTGCCCGAAGTACACGACCATATCAGCTACCAGTACGCCATCTCGCGGCGGCACATGCGGCCCTATGCCTTCGCCCTGCCGCCGCTGGTGCTGCATGCCTTTCTCAGCGGCAACAGCCGCTACCTCAAGCAGTGGCTGCGCATGTGCCCGCGCAACCAGGTCACGGTGCTGGATACCCACGACGGCATCTGCATTCCCGATGTGGAAAGCATGCTGCCGGAGACGGAAATCCGCTTCCTCATCGACGAGGTCTCGGCGCGCAGCGCCGACCCGATCATGCGCCGCTCGGCGGTCAACGTGCACAGCGTCGGCGCCATCTACCAGCTGACCTGCACCTTCTTCGAGGCGCTGATGCGCAACGAGAATGCCTACATCGCCGCCCGCGCCATCCAGTTCTTCACCCCAGGCATCCCGCAGGTCTACTACGTCGGCCTGCTGGCCGGCTGCAACGACTTCGAGCTGTGCGAGGCGAGCGGCGAGGCGCGTGACGTCAATCGTCACTACTACAGCCTGACGGAAGCCGAAGAGGCTCTGCAGCAACCGTTGGTGCAGCGCCTGCTGGCGCTGATGCGTTTGCGCAACAGGCATCCGGCCTTCGACGGGCGCTTCGAACTCAACCAGTCCGGCGATGCCAGCGTGATCATGGCCTGGCGCCATGGCGAGCATTACTGCCGGCTGTGCGTCGACCTGGGCACGGCGCAGGCGATCATCGACTACAGCGACCTGGAGGATCAGCAGGTTAAACAGCTGTTCTGCTGAACGCGACTCAGGCCGGCTGCCTGCTTGCCCAGAAGCTCGGTTGCTCCAGGCGCTCCAGCAAGCGCTCTTTGAGGGATTGGCTGCGCTCGGGCGACTGTTCTGCGAGTTGCTCTATGCGTGTCTCTAGCTTGGTCAGAGGCGGCTCGGGTTGGAGCAGGTCGAAATAGTTGAGCGAGTCGATAGCCAGTTCCAGATGGTCATGCCGCAGAAGGCTGCTGATCCACTCGCCGCTATCAAGGGGCGCTGCTCTCTGATGCTCGATGTGTAACGCACGGGCCTGCTCCAAGTCGCCAAGGTCCATATAGCCACCGATCATGTTGTCGAGCAGTAGCTCCCAGTCCAGCTTGTCGAGGTCGTCCGCGTTGTCGCGTAGTTTTTGCAGGGCCTCGTTCATCTGGGCTTTGGCGTCTTCATGGCGCTCCAGGCTTTGCTGCAGGCGAGCCAGCCGGATGAGTTTGTTGATATGGCAGTCGATATCCTCATCGCGGGTCAGTCGGCTCATTGCGTCCAGCCCGCGGCGCAGCTCGTAGCTGGTGCGTTCACGTGGAGGCATTTGGCTCTGCAGCTTGAGCTTGGCTTCCAGCAAATTGAAGTGCCATTCCTGTTGCTGCTCCCGCGACAGCGTCTCGTACCAGCGCTCGGCTTGCTGCAGCAGGTCCGCCGCCTGCTGCGGGTTGGTTTGAGTGAGATGGGGGAGCAGCAAGTAGAGTTGGACGCGCTCTTCGTCGGACGCGCTGCGTGTTTCGATCAGTGCGTTCAGGCCAGCCAGGTCGTCACGTTGCAACAGCCATTGTGCCCAGTGCAGCAACAGTGGGTAGCGTGTTGAGTCTTCGCAGGCGTCCAGTAGCTCCTCTGCCAGACGCAGTTGGTTGCGCTCCAGCATGGCGTCGAGCAACCCTTCTCGAGCCTGCTTCTGAGCGAACGGAGTCAGGCCGGCGATAAGCCTGTTAGCCTGTTCGAACAGACCCGCTTTGGTTAGTGCTGAGATCAGGGGCGCATGCTGCTCAGCAGGCAGCTGCTCGGCCATCTGTTGCACGCGCTCGAACTGGCCTAACTGGAACAGTTCCTCGATCAGCTCATCCAGCAAGGCGTCTGTTTGCTCCGCTTGCATTTGCTGCCAGGCACGTTCGAGGCTGATGGTGGCTGCCTCCCGCTGGCCGAGGCGACGCTGTAGCCTGGCCAGCGTCAGGCGTTCACGGACTTCCGCTTGTTGTTCACCTACTAGAAGCAGGAGTTCGGATTCGGCCTCCTGTTCACGCCCGCTTGCATGCAGTAGCGCGATGCGCGTTTGCGGAATTTGCGGTAGCTCCTCTCCCAAATGTTGCAGCAGATCCAGTGCGCGTTGCTCTTCACCTGCTTCGATCAGTCGATTCAGCATGCCGTTCAGGGCTTGCTGTCGATGGTGCGGGTCGAGCCGGCTCAGTAACTGCAGGGCGGGTTCTTCGCCGGTCTGCATGAGTAAGTCAGGGCACAAGCTGCTGCAGGCTATTTGCCAGGCATCGCCTTGCATGCGCTCGGCCAGACTCAGGGCCAGTCCGGGGTTGAGGTTCTGTAAATAGGCGACGCGGTTGATGTACTCGGCTTCTGCCAGGGTGATCCGCGCCGGGCTGCCTTGCACGGGCAGACGCATCTGCGCCAGCTCTGCAGCATCCTTGGGAGGCTCGGAAGTCATTGCGATGACGGCGAAGACGACGACGATGAAAATGAATACTAAAAAGATATCCATGGAAGTCCTTTCCTGCTTAGAGTCCTTGTCGGCTCCTTCGACCATGAAGAAGCGCGTGCGCGGTCTTATACGGTGCCCGCCGCGATGCGACAACCGCGCATTGCGCCATTTGCCAACCTCGCCCGGTCGTGTGCTCCGCACCTGTGAAGGCTTTCGCGCTAGACTTGCGCCCCTTCGCTTCCCAGCCGGTACCGCTCCTATGGCCCTGCAAGCCACGCCTTACAAGATCGAACTGAACCTCACCGACATCGACCGCAATGTCTACGAGAACCTGCGCTTCACCGTGGCCAAGCACCCTTCGGAGACCGAGGAGCGGCTGTGCGTGCGGCTGATCGCCTATGCGCTGTGGTACCACGAGCAGCTGGCCTTCGGTCGCGGTCTGTCGGATGTCGACGAGCCTGCGTTGTGGGAGAAGAGCCTGGACGACCGCGTGCTGCACTGGATTGAGGTCGGCCAACCGGATGCCGAGCGCATCACCTGGTGCTCGCGGCGTACCGAGAAGTTCAGCCTGGTCGCCTACGGCAGCCTGCGCGTGTGGCAGACCAAGGTGCTCGACACCGTGCGCAGCCTGAAGAACATCAATGTGGTGGCCGTGCAGCAGGAGGCGCTGGAAGCGCTGGCCCGCGACCTGCCGCGTTCGCTGACCTGGAGCGTGATGATCAGCGATGGCGAGCTGTTCGTGACCGACGAGCGCGGCCAGCACGAGATTCCCCTGGAGTGGCTGGCCGGCGAGCGTTGAACGCCGGATTTACCCTTTCCCGCAGGGAGAGGTAGCTAGCCGTCCAGCCCAGCAGAACAACCGGAATACCCATGCGCATCGATCTTCGCCCTCTACCCGAAACTCTGCCCGACCTGGGCGCACTGCCGCCGCTGCTGACCCGCTTGTACGCGGCGCGTGGTGTGCAGTCCGCCGCCGAGCTCGACAAGGGCCTGGCGCGGCTGCTGCCGTATCAGCAGCTCAAGGGCATCGAAGCGGCGGTGCAGCTGCTGGTCGAGGCGCTGCAGCAGCGCCAGCGCATTCTCATCGTCGGCGACTTCGATGCCGACGGCGCCACCGCCAGCTCGGTTGGTGTACTCGGCCTGCGTATGCTCGGTGCGGCGCATGTCGATTACCTGGTGCCGAACCGCTTCGAATACGGCTACGGCCTGACCCCGGAGATCGTCGCCGTGGCGCTGGAACGCCAGCCCGACCTGCTGCTGACCGTGGACAACGGCATCTCCAGCGTCGACGGCGTGGCCGCCGCCAAGGCAGCGGGCTTGCGCGTACTGGTCACCGACCACCACCTGCCGGGCCCCGAACTGCCGGCGGCCGACGCCATCGTCAACCCCAACCAGCCTGGCTGCGAGTTCCCCAGCAAGGCCATGGCCGGGGTCGGGGTGATGTTCTATGTGCTGCTGGCCCTGCGCGCCAGACTGCGCGAGCTGGGCTGGTTCGCCAGCACGGGCATGGCCGAGCCGCGTCCGGCCGAACCGAATCTGGGCGAGCTGCTCGACCTGGTCGCCCTGGGCAGTGTGGCCGACGTGGTCCCGCTGGATGCCAACAACCGCATCCTGGTGCACCAGGGCCTGGCGCGCATTCGTGCCGGCCGGGCGCGGCCGGGGCTCAAGGCGGTGCTGGAAGTGGCTGGCCGCCAGCACGGGCGCATCACTTCCACCGACCTCGGCTTCATCCTCGGCCCGCGCCTGAATGCCGCGGGGCGCCTGGACGACATGAGCCTGGGCATCGAGTGCCTGCTGTGCGAGGACGAAGCCCTGGCCCGCGACATGGCCCAGCAGCTCGACGAACTGAACAAGGATCGCAAGGCCATCGAGCAGGGCATGCAGCGCGAGGCCCTGGCCCAGCTCAAGGACTTGCCGCTGGACAGCCTGCCGTTCGGTCTGTGCCTGTTCGAACCGGACTGGCACCAGGGCGTGATCGGCATCCTCGCCTCGCGCCTCAAGGAGCGCTACCACCGCCCGGCCATCGCCTTCGCCGATGCAGGTGACGGCCTGCTCAAGGGCTCCGCGCGTTCGGTACCGGGGCTGCATATCCGCGATGCGCTGGACGCGGTGGCGGCCAAGCATCCGGGGCTGATCAGCAAGTTCGGCGGTCACGCCATGGCCGCCGGCCTGTCGTTGCCGCAGGAAAACTTCGGCGCCTTCGCCGCGGCCTTCGACGCCGAGGTGCGACGCCAGCTCAGCGAGGACGACCTCGCCGGTCGCCTGCTTTCCGACGGCCAGCTCGGTGCCGAGGAGTTCCACCTGGAACTGGCTCGCGCCCTGCGCAACGCCGGACCCTGGGGGCAACACTTTCCCGAACCGCTGTTCCACGGCGTGTTCCAGATCGTCCAGCAGCGCGTGGTGGGTGAGAAACACCTGAAACTGGTGCTGAAGACCGAGTGCGGCAGCCAGACCCTGGATGGCATCGCCTTCAACGTCGACCGTGAGATCTGGCCCAACCCCAACCTGCGCTGGGTCGAGCTGGCCTACAAGCTGGACGTCAACGAGTACCGCGGCCAGGAAAGCGTGCAGCTGCTGGTGGCGCATCTGGCACCGCGCTAGGCGCTGTCGGTCACTTCTGCGCTAGGGTTTAGGGCAAAACCAGCGAGGAGTGTCTATGGACCCGTTCATGCAAGCCGCTATCGAGGAAGCCCGTCAGGGCCTGGCCGAGGGCGGCATCCCCATCGGCTCGGTGATCGTGCACAACGGCGTGATCATCGGCCGTGGCCACAATCGTCGGGTGCAGCAGGGCAGCGCCATCCGCCATGGCGAGATGGATGCCTTCGAGAACGCCGGGCGCCAGCCCGCCAGCGTCTATCGCGATGCAGTGCTCTATACCACCCTGTCGCCCTGCGCCATGTGCAGCGGCGCAATCCTGCTGTACGGCATACCCCGGGTGGTGATTGGCGAAAACCGCACCTTCATGGGCGAGGAGGCCTGGCTGCGCGAACGCGGCGTGCAGCTTGAGGTACTCCAGGATGCCGAGTGCGTACACCTGATGGAGAACTTCATCGCCGCCCGCCCCGAGCTGTGGAACGAGGATATCGGCGAATAAGGCATGCCAAGGCGGCCTCTTGGTTCTCTGCAATATTCGGAAGCACAGCGCCACGGGCCCGCTGGCAACCTCGACGGCTAGAATCGGTCACTTCATGGAGTGACCATGCGTGCGAGGAAGATGGAATGAATACACGTGGATTGCTCGATCAACTGCTCAAATCCGGCCAGGACCTGCTGCAGCAGAAGTCCGGCAACTCTTCGTCCGGCGGCCTGGGCGGCCTGCTCGGGGGGATGGCTGGTGGCGCGGCCGGTGGCGGCAAGGGCGGCGGCGATCTCTCTACCCTGCTCAAGGGCGCCGGCGGTGGTGCGCTGGCAGCCGGTGCTCTGGGCCTGCTGCTGGGCAACAAGAGTGCGCGCAAGGTGGGCAGCAAGGTCATCACCTACGGTGGCCTGGCCGCCCTCGGGGTGATCGCCTACAAGGCTTACGGCAACTGGCAGGCCCAGCAGCAGGGCGCCACCGGGCAGCGGCAGATCGAGCCGCAGACCGTCGACCGCCTGCCGGCACCGCAGGCCGAGGTGCACAGCCAGGCCATCCTCAAGGCGCTGGTGGCGGCGGCCAAGGCCGACGGTCATGTGGATGCCAGGGAGCGCCAGCTGATCGAGGAGCAGATCGGTGCGCTGGCCAATGATCCCGAGCTGCTGCGCTGGCTGGATGCCGAGCTGAACAAGCCGCTGGACCCGGCGGAAGTGGCGCGTGCCGCCAGTACTCCGGAAATGGCTGCCGAGATGTACATCGCCAGCGTGCTGATGGTCGATGAGGAACATTTCATGGAGCGCGCCTACCTGGAAGAGCTGGCCCGTCAGCTCAAGCTGGAGCCCGCGCTCAAGGCCGAACTGGAAGCCCAGGTGCGCCAGGAACTGGGTTAAGTCGCGTAGGTGGTTTCGCTGGACGGTCGCTGCAGTTAGGCTCGAAAGGGCAGAACAACAAGAACCGTCCGAGCGAGACACGCCATGCCTTTACCTGCGGATTGCTACGACTACCTGATCGTCGGCGCCGGCCCTGCCGGTTGCCTGCTGGCCAACCGGCTGTCTGCCGACCCCGCCAACCGCGTGCTGTTGCTGGAGGCCGGCGGGCCGGACAACTACCCGTGGATCCATATCCCGGTCGGCTACCTGTACTGCATCGGCAACCCGCGCACCGACTGGTGCTTCGATACCGAGGCGGTGCCTGGCCTGCACGGTCGCAGCCTGAAGTATCCGCGTGGCCGTGTGCTCGGCGGCAGCTCGTCGATCAACGGCATGATCTACATGCGCGGCCAGGCCGCCGACTATGACGGCTGGGCCGCAGCCGGCAGCCCGGGCTGGGGCTGGCAGGACATGCTGCCGCTGTTTCGTCAGATGGAGAACCACTATGCCGGCGCCAGCGCTCTGCACGGTGCCGGCGGCGAGTGGAGGGTCGAGCAGCAACGCCTGTCCTGGTCGATTCTCGATGCCTTCCGCGAGGCGGCGGCGCAGAGCGGTATCCCCAGCGTCGACGACTTCAATGGTGGCGACAACGCCGGTTGCGGTTATTTCCAGGTCAACCAGCGGCGCGGCGTGCGCTGGAATGCCTCGAAGGCTTTCCTGCGGCCGATCATGGCGCGCCCTAACCTGACCGTGCTCACCGGTGTCGAGGCGCAGCGCCTGATCCTGCAGGGCGGCCGCGCCAGTGGCCTGCTGGTGGACTGGCAGGGCGCGCGCCGCGAGCTGCACGCCCGCCGCGAGGTGATCCTGTGCGCCGGCTCAATCGGCTCGCCGACCCTGTTGCAGCGTTCCGGCATCGGTCCGCGCGAGCTGCTCGAACGTCTGGGCATCGGCGTGCACCACGCTCTGCCGGGGGGCGGCGGCAATCTGCAGGATCATCTGCAGTTGCGCCTTATCTACCGTATCAGCGGGGCGCCGACCCTGAATCGCATCGCTGGCAGCCTGTGGGGCAAGCTGGGCATGGGCGTCGAGTACCTGCTGCGGCGCAGCGGTCCGCTGTCGATGGCGCCGAGTCAGCTGGGCGCCTTTGCCAAGTCCGACCCCGGCCAGGCCAGGGCCAACCTGCAGTACCACGTGCAGCCGCTGTCGCTGGAGCGTTTCGGCGAGCCGCTGCATGCTTTTCCGGCCTTCACCGCGTCGGTCTGCGACCTGCGCCCGCATAGCCGGGGCAGCGTGACCATTCGTTCCGCGGAGGCGCGCGACAAGCCGCTGATCCAGCCCAATTACCTGAGCGACCCGCGCGATCTCAAGGTGGCCGCCGACGCCATTCGCCTGACCCGGCGCATCGTTGCGGCACCGGCGCTGGCGCGTTTTCGCCCGGAGGAATACAAGCCGGGGGCGGACTACCAGAGCGAGGAGGATCTGCAGCGGGCGGCCGGCGAGATCGGCACCACCATCTTCCACCCCGCGGGTACCTGCGCCATGGGCGAGGGGGCCCAGGCGGTGGTGGACAGCCGTTTGCGCGTGCACGGCGTGCCCGGCTTGCGCATTGCCGATGCCTCGATCATGCCGACGCTGACTTCCGGCAACAGCTGCTCGCCGGTGCTGGTGATCGCGGAGAAGGCCGCGCAGATGATTCTCGCCGACGCCGCAGCACGTCACTCCAGCGTCGTTGCGGCGGCGCCTGGCGTGGTGTCGGCAGGGACGGCGTGAATTAGGACGTCAAGGCGTCAGGCAGCTCCGGGCGCTGGAATTCCACACGGTTCTTGCCGGCGTGCTTGGCGCGGTACAGGGCCTGGTCGGCCAGCTCCAGCGCCTGGCCCAGCTCGGCGTGATCCAGCGGCCAGAAGGCGCCGCCGATGCTGCAGCCGACTCGCGCCTGCTGTTCGCCCAGCTCGACCGGCTCGGCCAGTGCCTGCAGAGCGCGCTCGCCGATCTGTCTGGCCTGCGGCAGGGCATCGCTGGCCGATACGCGCAGGATCATGAGGAACTCGTCGCCGCCCAGGCGCGCCACCAGGTCGCCGTCGCGCAGGCAGGCGCGCAGACGCTTGGCGACTTCCTGTAGCAGCAGGTCGCCGGCGGCGTGGCCGAACCGGTCGTTGACCGGCTTGAAACCGTCCAGATCGAGATAGAGCAGGGCCAGGCAGCTATGGCTGGCGCTGGCGTCCTGTTGCATGCGCGGCAGGTATTTCTCCAGCGCGGCGCGATTCGGCAGACCGGTCAGCGGGTCGCTGTGGGCGCGGTCCTCCATGATGCCCAGGGCGGTCTGCTGGTGCGTCAGGCTCTCCACCAGATGGCGGATCGATTGGCTCAGCACGGCAATCTCGCTGGGGCTGTGCAGGTCGGGGATCACCGTGATCTCGCCGACACTGAGACGATCCGCTGCTTCGGCGATCTGCCGCAGCGGGCGGGTGAAATAGCCGGTCAGCAACCAGCCGATGGCGGCGAACAGCAGCGCCAGTGCGCTACCCCAGAGCAGGATGTTACGGGTCAGCTCGCGCGCCGGGGCGTAGGCCTCGTCCAGGGGCTGACGGGCGACCACTGTCCAGCCCAGGCCGGCATAGCCCTGGTGGCCCTGGCTGGCGGCGAACCCGGTGAGGTAGTCCTGGCCGTCCGGCCACTGCTGCACCGCCCAGTGATTGCTGTCGCTGTTCGGTTGATTAAGGGCCGGCAGGTCGAGGATCTGACCGATCAGCGCCTTGGGGCCGAGCAGCACCGTGTGGTCCTGGCTGAGGACCAGAAATTCGACATTGCGCCGCTGCTGCATGGGCTCCAGCAGGGACTGGCGCACTTCTTCGGCCCAGCCCCAGGACAGGTGCGAAGCCAGTACGCCACTCAGCTCGCCGTCCAGGCCATAGGTGGCCAGGCTGATATCGACGAACTTCATCGCCTCGCCGCTGGGATTGGGTAGCAGCTTGGCCAGCAGCACCGCTTCATGTACGTCGCCGACGAACAGGCCCTTGCGTCCTTCCAGGTAGACCGGGCGCTGAGCCAGGCTGGCGCCTTCGAGAATGCCGTTGCTGGAGGCCAGAACCGTGCCTTGCGGATCGGTGTAACCGATCCAGGCGATGCTGGGGATTTGCTGCTGCAGGCGGTCGAGCAGGCGGCGGATCTCGCCAGGGTCGGTCGGCTCGCGCAGCGCACGCAGGCTGCCGAGTACCTGCAGGTAGTCGGCGCGGCTGGCCATGTCGCGATCCAGGCGATCGATCATCTGGAACGAGGTCTCGGCCAGGTCGCGGCCGATCTCGTCGCGGATGCGCTGGCTGGAGTCGTGGCCGATCAGGCCGCCGAGCAGCCAGCTCAGCGCCGCGACCAGCAGGGCGATGAGCAGGGCGAAACGGCTGCGGAGGCTGGCGGGGGTGCGCATGTGGCGGCGACTCCGAATGCTTGACGGGAGGCGAGGGTAACCCACCCTTGAGCATAGTTCAGGGTATGGCTCGAACATTCCACACAAAGCCCACGCAATCTGCAAACTCCCCACATCTTGCGCGCCGAGCATGCCTCCATCGAATGCAGATGGAGGTGCGTATGTGGTCGACAATCTGTGGCAAGGGCATCCGCCTGGCGCTCGGCCTGGTAATGCTGGTGGGCTTGGTCGAGGCCAGGGCGGAGCAGGAACACAGCCTGAGCCCTTACTTCGTCGTCGAAGGCGCCGATCCGCAGGTGGATGGCCTACCCCTGGAGTCCACTCGGGTGGAGGTGCGCATTCTCGGCATGATGGCCGATGTGCGAGTGGTGCAGCGCTACCGCAATCTGGGCAGCCGAGCGCTGGAGGCACGCTACGTGTTCCCTGCCTCGACCCGCGCGGCGGTCTATGCCATGCAGGTGCGCCTGGGCGAGCGCTTGCTGCAGGCGCAGATTCGCGAGAAGCAGAAGGCGCGGCGGGAGTACCAGCAGGCCAAGGGCGAGGGTAAGACCACGGCGCTGCTGGAGCAGCAACGCGACAACGTATTCCAGATGAATGTCGCCAACATCATGCCCGGCGACCAGGTCGACGTGGAGCTGCGCTACACCGAGCTGTTGCTGCCCAATGACGGGCTCTACCGCTTCGTCTACCCGACCGTGGTCGGGCCGCGCTACAACGGCCAGGCCGGCACGCCCAGCCACAAGGCCTCGGCCTGGATCGCCACGCCTTACCTGCGCGAGGGCGCGGCGCCGGGCAGCGACTTCGAACTCAGCGTCGAGCTGCTGGCACCAACCCGCCTGAGCGACGTTGCTTCGCCCACTCACCCGCTGCGGCGCGAGGTGCTCGACGACAAACGCATGCGCCTGAGCCTGGGCGACGACGGGCGCCCCGCGAACAACCGTGACTTCGTGCTGGATTACCGCCTGGCCGGCGACGGTTTCGAGAGCGGAGTGCTGCTCAGCGAGGGCGAACAGGAGAACTTCTTCCTCGCTCTGGTGGCGCCGCCCAAGCGTGCGCCGAGCAGCCTGATCGTGCCGCGCGAGTACATCTTCGTGGTGGATATTTCCGGCTCCATGCACGGTTTCCCCCTGGATACTGCCAAACAGCTGCTGCGCAAACTGATTGGAGGTCTGCGCCCGGCCGACAGCTTCAATGTGATGCTTTTCGCCGGCAGCAGCAGCCTGCTGGCGGAACGCTCGCAGCCGGCCAGCGCGGCCAATATCGAAACGGCCCTGGCCATGCTCGACACGCAGATGGGCTCCGGTGGCACCGAGCTGCTGCCGGCCCTGCGCCGGGCACTGGCGCTGCCGGTGGACGCCGAACGCTCGCGCAGCTTCGTGGTGGTGACCGATGGCTTTGTCACGGTGGAACGCGATGCCTTCAAGCTGGTGCGCGAGAATCTGGACAAGGCCAACCTGTTCGCCTTCGGTATCGGCAGTTCGGTCAATCGCCAGCTGATCGAGGGGCTGGCCCGGGCCGGCCAGGGCGAGCCCTTCGTTGCGCTGGACGAGGCCTCCGCGGAGGAGGAGGCCGAGCGTCTGCGCAAGATGATCGAGGCGCCGCTGCTGGCCAGTCCGCGTCTGCGTTTCGAGGGGCTGGACGTCTATGACCTGACCCCGGAAAAATTGCCGGACCTGTTCGCCGAGCGTCCCCTGGCGGTGTTTGGCAAATGGCGCGGTAGGCCACACGGGCGCCTGCTGGTGGACGGCCATGGCAGCACCGGCGCCTACCATGCCGAGGTGCTGGTCGAGGCGAGCGCGGTTGCGCGTGGCAGCCAGGCACTGAGCCATCTGTGGGCGCGCCAGCGGGTGGCCAGCCTGGTCGATCAGGAAACTCTGGAAGGCGATACGCAATACAGTCAGGCGATCCTCGACCTGGGGCTGAAGTACGGCCTGCTGACCCCCTATACCTCCTTTATTGCCGTGGACCAGCAGGTACGCAATCCCAGTCCGGGTGAGTCGGCCAGCGTCCAGCAGCCGCTGCCCCTGCCGCAGGGCGTCAGCCACCAGGCCATCGGTAGCCCGGTGCCGAGCACGCCGGAGCCGCCGCTGTGGAGCATGCTGTTGCTGGGCCTGCTCGGCATGGCCTGGCTGGCGCGGCGTTCCGCCCATGCGCGCTGAGCGCCTGCCGAGCTGCATCTGGCTGCTGTTGCCGTTGCTGGCGTTGTGGCCGCTGTGGCTGTGGAGTGCGCAGCGCCTGAGCGATGGTTCCGACGACCCCTTCGGCATCATCGCGCTGGCCATGTTGCTGCTGGTCCTGTGGCGCGAGCGCTCCGGGCTGCGCGCTACGCCGCGTCTCGGCTGGCTGCTGGCCTGCGGGCTGCTCGGTGCCCTGGCCGGCTTCAGCCAGGGACTGTGGCCAACCCTGCCGCGCGCTGCTCTCGGCGTGTTGGCGGTGCTGGCGGCGGCCATGGCCCTGCGCGAGCCGCGCCAGCCCTGCCTGGCCTGGTTCGGCCTGGGCCTGCTGGCATTGCCGCTGTTGTCGTCGCTGCAGTTCTACCTGGGCTATCCGCTGCGCCTGGTGACTGCCGAGGCCAGCGTCTGGCTGCTGCGTGGCCTGGGCCTGCTGGTGCTGCGCCAGGGCACGGCGCTGGAGGTGAATGGCCAGCTGGTGATGGTCGACGCGCCCTGTTCCGGGGTGCAGATGGCCTGGATCGCCTATTTCGTCGCCTTCGCCACGGCCGCCTGGATGCGCCTGGAGGACCGCCTCCTGCTGCGGCGCATCCCGCTGCTCGGCGTGCTGGTGCTGGCGGGCAACATTCTGCGCAATGGCCTGCTGGTGCTGCTGGAAACCGGTCGCCTGGGCGGGCCGGCCTGGTTGCATGAAGTGATCGGCCTGGCGGTGTTTGCCCTGGTCTGCCTGCTGGTGTTGCGACTGGTGGCGGGCCCTGGGGTAGGCGCGCAGCGCCCCGTACCGCGGCAGGCGTATCGGGCGCAGGTGCTGGCAACGCCGTTTCAGGTCGGGCTGCTGGCGCTGTTCGTCGTGCTTGCCGCTTGGCCGCTGCTGCCACGGGCGCAGCCGGCGCCGGTCGCGCCCGTGTTGGCGCTGGAGTGGCCGCAGCATTTCGCCGGTCGGCAGCTGCGACCGCTGGCACTGTCGGCGGTGGAGCAGCGTTTCGCCGCGCAGTTTCCCGGTGCCATAGGCCGTTTCAGCGATGGCCAACGGGTGCTCAGCCTGCGCCATGTGCGGCGTCCGACACGCCTGCTGCATCCGGCAGCGGATTGTTTTCGCGGGTTGGGCTACCGAATCCAGGCGATTGCCCTGGAACGACGCGAGGAGGGCGCGGGCCTGCAGCGCTGCTTTGTCGCCACCAGCGGAGATGAGCGCTTGCGAGTCTGCGAATTTATCGAGGACTCCGGGGGGCGCAGCTTCAGCGACCATTCGGCCTGGTACTGGAGCGCCCTGGCGGGCGATTCCTCGGGCCCCTGGCTGGCGGTGACCACGGTGCAGGCGTTGCCTTGATAGACTGCCCGGCGATCTCGGGAGATGTCATGAAACTACGCACAACACTGTGTGCCCTGCTGTTGGCCGTGCCGGCGGTCCAGGCCGATGAGCTGCTGCTAAACCAGCGTGCCCTGCTGCTGGATGACGCGCGCCTGCCGCGCGAGGCGGCGCTGGATCGCCTGCAGCAGGTGCGTTTCGCCTTTCGCGAGGCGGCGGCCGAGGACGGCGAGTGGCCGCTCTGGGCGCGGGCCTACGGCCAGCACGGTAGCTGGGACGGTGGTATGGAGCGCGATGGCGAAGGCCTGCTGCTGGGGCTGGATCGCGCGCTGGGCGGGCAGTGGGTCGCTGGCGCGCTGCTGGGCACATCGCGCAGTCGGCTGGATCAGGGCGCGGCGCACAGTCATGACGACAGCCAGTATCTGGGCGTCTACGCAGCCACGCGGGTGTACTACCAGCTCGGCTTCAAGCTGGGTTTCATTCATGGCTGGCATGACCTGGAGCATGGCTCCGCGCGCAGCCAGCAAGTGTTCGGCGAAAGCAGCTTCGCCCTGGATTTCCGCGATTTCACCCTGGAGCCCTTTGCCGGCCTGGCGCTGCAGCGTCTGGATGCCGGCAGCACGCGCGGCGCCGGCCTGCGCCTGCCAGGCGCGGATGAGGAGGCTGGCTACCTGAGCCTGGGCTGGCGCCTGACCGCGCCCTGGTACCTGGGCGCGCGCAAGTGGGTTGGCCACGCCAGCCTGGCCCTGCGCCAGGACCTGGGCAGCGACAGCCTGAACAGTCGGGCCTGGAGCGAGCAGGGTGAGCCACTCAGCCTGAGCAGTCGCGAGTTCGAGCGCAGCACCCTGCGCCTGGACCTGAGCCTGGATCACGAACTGAGCCGCCAGCTCTACCTGGGCCTCACCTACGCCGGCCAGTACGCTGACGATGCGCGCGACAATGCTCTGGCCGCGCGCCTGAGCCTGAAGTTCTAGCCGGGGCCGCCGGTCAGACCTCACCGCGCCGATGCTGCAGCGGGCTGCAAGCCTGGGTTGCGCTGAGGTATACTCGCCGGCTTTTCTGAAACTCTGGCGCGCCGTTCGCCGCCCGGCCTGGGCAGATGCCCTCTGGCTGGCTGCACGCGACAGCTTTGCGCCCACCTTGCCCGAGAGTGCTGCCCACCATGGAAATCAATCCGATCCTCAACAGCATCAAGGACCTGTCCGAGCGGACCCAGACCATTCGGGGGTATCTTTGACTACGATCACAAGCATGATCGTCTGGTCGAAGTAAACCGCGAACTCGAAGACGCCAGCGTCTGGAACAACCCCGAATACGCCCAGAACCTGGGGCGCGAGCGCGCCATGCTGGCGCAGATCGTCGAAACCATCGATGACCTCACCGGCAGCCTGGCCGATTCCCGCGACCTGCTGGACATGGCCGTCGAAGAAAATGACGAAGGCGCGGTGAACGACATCGTCAGCGAAATCGAGCGCCTGCGCGGCATCCTCGAGAAGCTGGAATTCCGCCGCATGTTCAGCGGCGAAATGGACATGAACAACGCCTACCTCGACATCCAGGCCGGTTCCGGCGGCACCGAGGCGCAGGACTGGGCCAACATCCTGCTGCGCATGTACCTGCGCTGGGCCGACAAGCGTGGCTTCGATGCCACCATCATCGAGCTGTCCGAAGGCGAAGTCGCCGGGATCAAGGGCGCCACCGTGCACATCAAGGGCGAATACGCCTTCGGCTGGCTGCGTACCGAGATCGGCGTGCATCGCCTGGTGCGCAAGAGCCCGTTCGACTCCGGCGCCCGTCGCCACACCTCGTTCTCGGCGGTGTTCGTATCGCCCGAGATCGACGACAAGGTCGAGATCGAGATCAACCCGTCCGACCTGCGCATCGACACCTACCGCTCCTCCGGTGCCGGTGGTCAGCACGTCAACACCACCGACTCGGCGGTGCGTATCACCCACGTGCCGACCAATACCGTGGTGGCTTGCCAGAACGAACGTTCCCAGCACGCCAACAAGGACACCGCCATGAAGATGCTGCGGGCCAAGTTGTACGAGCTGGAGATGATGAAGCGCAACGCCGCCTCGCAGGCCCTGGAAGACTCCAAGTCGGACATCGGCTGGGGCCACCAGATTCGCTCCTACGTGCTCGATGACTCGCGTATCAAGGATCTGCGTACCGGCGTCGAGCGTAGCGACTGCCAGAAAGTCCTCGATGGCGACCTCGACCAGTACCTCGAAGCCAGCCTGAAACAGGGCCTGTAAGACCTTTCAGTTCCTCTCCCGTACGGGGGAGGTGACGAACCCGTGACGGAAACCGACGACCATGAGCGACCAACAACTCGACCAACACGAACTGCAGCAGGAAGAGAACAAGCTGATTGCCCAGCGCAAGGAAAAGCTTGCTGCCATCCGTGAGCAGGGCAACGCCTTCCCCAACGACTTCCGCCGCGACAACTACTGCGCCGACCTGCAGAAACAGTACGCCGAGAAGACCAAGGAAGAGCTGGAAGCCGCTGCCATTCCGGTCAAGGTTGCCGGGCGCATCATGCTCAACCGTGGCGCCTTCATGGTGATTCAGGACATGACCGGGCGCATCCAGGTCTACGTCAACCGCAAGACCCTGTCCGAAGAAACCCTGGCCGCGGTGAAGACCTGGGACATGGGTGACATCATCTCCGCCGAAGGCACCCTGGCCCGTTCCGGCAAGGGCGACCTGTACGTGGAAATGACCGACGTGCGCCTGCTGACCAAGTCGCTGCGCCCGCTGCCGGACAAGCACCACGGCCTGAGCGACACCGAGCAGCGCTACCGTCAGCGCTACGTCGACCTGATCGTCAACGAAGACGTGCGCCAGACCTTCCGCGTACGTTCCCAGGTGATCGCGCACATCCGCAGCTTCCTGATGAAGCGCGACTTCCTCGAAGTCGAAACGCCGATGCTGCAGACCATTCCCGGCGGTGCCGCGGCCAAGCCGTTCGAAACCCACCACAATGCCCTGGACATGCAGATGTTCCTGCGTATTGCTCCGGAGCTGTACCTCAAGCGCCTGGTGGTCGGTGGTTTCGAGAAGGTCTTCGAGATCAACCGCAACTTCCGTAACGAAGGTGTTTCGACCCGGCACAATCCCGAGTTCACCATGCTCGAGTTCTACCAGGCCTACGCCGACTACGAAGACAACATGGACCTGACCGAGGAGCTGTTCCGCGAGCTGGCCATGGCCGTCCTGGGTAGCACCGACGTGCCTTACGGCGACAAGGTATTCCACTTCGGCGAGCCGTTCGTGCGCCTGTCGGTGTTCGACTCGATCCTCAAGTACAACCCGGAGATCAGCGCCGCCGACCTCAACGACATCGACCGCGCCCGCGAGATCGCCAAGAAGGCTGGCGCCAAGGTGCTCGGCTTCGAAGGCCTGGGCAAGCTGCAGGTGATGATTTTCGAGGAGCTGGTCGAGCACAAGCTGGAGCAGCCGCACTTCATCACCCGCTACCCGTTCGAAGTCTCGCCACTGGCCCGTCGCAGCGACGATGATCCGAGCGTCACCGACCGCTTCGAGCTGTTCATCGGCGGCCGCGAAATCGCCAACGCCTATTCCGAGCTCAACGACGCCGAAGACCAGGCCGCGCGCTTCATGCAGCAGGTGGCCGACAAGGACGCCGGCGACGACGAGGCCATGCACTACGACGCCGACTTCGTCCGCGCCCTGGAGTACGGCATGCCGCCGACCGCCGGTGAGGGCATCGGTATCGACCGTCTGGTGATGCTGCTGACCAACTCGCCGTCGATCCGCGATGTGATCCTGTTCCCGCACATGCGCCCGCAGGCTTGATTGCGCGCGGGTCACAAGGCAACGTTGCGGCAGAAGTGGCACATGGCCATTTGTCTGCCTGAAAGTCAGGGGGCTGCCGTCGAGGCAGGCCCCTGTTTTCTATCAACCGCTTGTGCGAGGAATACCCTTGGTGAAAGTCAGTGCTGCCCTGGAGTCGCCGGCTCAGCTCGCCGGTGAATTAGCCGCCACTGTGCAGTATCGCGGCCGCAAGGCCAGCCGCGAGGGCAGTGAACAGCGTCGCCTGGGCATTCTCGAAGCGGCTCTGCGCATCATCGTGCGCGAGGGCCCGCGCGGCATACGCCACCGGGCGGTGGCTGCCGAGGCGGGGGTGCCGCTGTCGGCGACCACTTACTACTTCAAGGATATCGGCGACCTGATCGCCGACAGCTTTGCGCTGTTCGTGCAGCGCAGCGCGGCCAACCTGGCGACGCTGTGGGCCGGGGTCGATGAGGACTTCCAGCGCATTGCCGCCGCCGTCGAACTCAACCCTGCCGCGCGCCACGAGATGGCGGCCCACGTCATCGACCTGGCCGTGGTCCATGTGCAAAGCAAGGCACGCGGGCGCGACGATGAGCTGTTGGTGGAACTGGCCTTTCGCCAGGAAGCACTGACCAACCCGGAGTTGCGTGCGTTGGCGCTGGCCCATCAGCGCCTGCGCTTCCATTTTGCCGAACGGGCGTTGCGTGTAATGGGTTCCGCAGCGCCGGTCGAGGATGCCCAGGTGTTGACTACGCTTATTTTGCGGATGGAATATCATGCCATCGTCGATGGGGTGGAAGACTTTGACCTAGAGGCCCAGCGCGCCGTTCTGCAGCGCTTCCTGGACCTGGTCATCGGGCGTTGAGCCCCGGCCCCGCTTCGGCGGGGCTTTGCGTTTATGGCCCCGAACGAATTCTCACAAGGAGTGCGGAATGAAAGCCTGGCGTGTGGCGCTAGTCGCCCTGAGTTGCCTGCTGTTGAACGGTTGTCTGGTGACCTTCAAGGACCCTATTCCGGCCAACGAGGCTGCGCCCATACCGCTGCTCGGCGACTGGGAGCGTCAGGACGAGTGGGGCGACCAGCAGTTCCTGAGCATCGCTCGCGCCGGCTCCAATCTCTACCGTGCCAAGGTCTGGAGTGAGGTCGACGCGGAAGTCGAACCCGCCGATGAATATGGTTTCACGGTCGCCCACCACGGTCGCCGCTGGTACGTTTCGGCCGGCCTGCCCAAGCGCCTGGGGGCCAACTTCGCCATCGCCGGCTTCGAGCTGACCGTGAAGAACGAACTGGTGATCTATAACCTGGACGTCGAGCGCATCCTGCAGGAAATGGAGAGTGGCGTACTCCAGGGCCAGCCGGTGGAGACCCCGGATGGCGAGGCCGTGCTGGTTACCAGTCCGCTGGACAAGGTGTTCGCCTATCTGGATGACCAGGCCAATGCGGATGTCTTCGTCGAAGTGGCGCGCTACCAGCGCAGCGCCGAATAAGGGCCGCGCATGAGTCGTCAGGAGGATTACCACGACATCATCCGCGCGCTGTCCGGGCGCCTGGTCGAGGCGCAGACGCCGATTCGCGTGCTCGATGCGGTGAAGTGGGACGATGGCGTGCGCCAGGCCTTTATCGCCGGCAAGGGCAAGGTCCTGCCGCCTGTGGATCGGGCTTACTACGAGAACCGCCCGCTGGCCTTCGATCCGACCGAGAAGAAGCTGGAATTCCAGAACATCGAGCGCGACATCACTCGCCAGCTCGGCCAGTTCAACCCGGCCGGGCAGATCATGCGGCGCATGTGCAAGGAATACCGCATGGTGATCCGCATGCTCGAGGCGCGCGGCACCGCCGACTTCGGCCTGATCTCCCAGGAACTGTACGGCGCCGCCTCGGATGCCTTCCATGCCGGCGACCCGACTCTGGCCGACCTTGGCGTGATGCTCTCCGAGTACCTGAACAACATCGCTGAACGCGGCGACCTCGAGGCCGAGCCCAAGACGCTCACCGCCAAGGATGCCGTGGATATCCTCCAGCAACGCCTGGCGCGGGTGTTTGGTGACGATACCGTGCGTGTCTTCGAGTCCGACGGCATAGTCGCCGATGCCGCCGCCGGTGCCGACTACATCAAGATCCGCGCCGATGCCCTGTTCAACGAGCGGGACGTGCGCGCGCTGGAGGTGCATGAGGGGCTGGTGCATGTCGGCACGACCCTCAACGGTCTCAATCAGCCGATCTGCACCTTCCTGTCCAAGGGCCCGCCCTCGTCGACCGTGACCCAGGAAGGCCTGGCCATCCTCATGGAGGTGATCGCCTTCGCCTCCTACCCGACCCGCCTGCGCAAGCTGACCAACCGTACCCGCGCCATCCACATGGCCGAGGAGGGCGCCGACTTCATCGAGGTCTGCCAGTTCTATCGCGACCAGGGCTTCAGCCTGGAATACAGCTACAGCAACGCCAGCCGCGCCTTCCGCGGCTCGTCGCCGACGGGGCTGCCGTTCACCAAGGACCTGTCCTATCTGAAGGGCTTCATCCTGATCTACAACTACATCCAGCTGGCCGTGCGCAAAGGCAAGCTGGAGCAGATTCCGCTGCTGTTCTGCGGCAAGACCACCCTGGAAGACATGCGCACACTGCGTCAGCTGGTGGACGAGGGACTGGTGGTGCCGCCCAAGTACCTGCCGCCGCAGTTCAGCGACCTCAACGCGCTGTCGGCCTGGATGTGTTTCTCCAACTTCCTCAATCACCTCAGCCTCGATCGTATCGAGGCGGATTACGCGAACATCCTCTAGGAGTCGGCTCTGCTCGCGAAGGGGTTCAAGCGGGCTCGTTCGCGAGCAGAGCTCGCGCCTGCTTCGTCTTGTGCAATGTCAGGAGTCCTCATGCCCAGCCACAAACTCGACTACGAAATCCTCGGCGCCTCGGCGCAAACCGTGGAGATCATTCTCGATCCGGGCGAGACGGTGATTGCCGAGGCCGGCGCGATGAATTACATGACCGAGGGCATCCGCTTCGAAACCCGTATGGGCGACGGCTCTGCCAGCGGCGTTCTGGGCAAGCTGTGGGGCGCCGGCAAGCGCCTGCTCACCGGCGAGTCGCTGTTCATGACCCACTTCTCCAACGCTGGCAAAGGCCTGCAGCGGGTTGGCTTCGCCGCGCCCTATCCGGGCACGGTGGTACCCATCGACCTCGGCCAGATCGGCGGTCGGTTGGTCTGCCAGAAGGACGCCTTCCTCTGCGCCGCCTACGGTACCGAGATCGGCATCAGCTTCAACAAGCGCATCGGCGCCGGCTTCTTCGGCGGCGAGGGTTTCATCCTGCAGAAGCTCGAAGGCGACGGCCTGGCCTTCGTGCATGCCGGTGGCACGGTGATCCGCAAGGAGCTGAACGACGAGACGCTGCGCCTGGACACCGGTTGCCTGGTGGCCTTCACCAGCGGCATCGACTACGACATCGGTCTGGCCGGCGGGCTGAAAAGCATGTTGTTTGGCGGTGAAGGTATTCTCCTGGCCACGCTCAAGGGCACTGGCACGGTGTGGATCCAGAGCCTGCCGTTCTCGCGCCTGGCCGAGCGCATCTACGAGGCGACGTACAAGGCGCGCGAGGAAGTGCGCGCCGGGGGCGAGTGATGCGCGCCGTGCTGCTGGTGCTGCTGTTGAGCCTGCAGGGCTGCAGCACCTGGCTGTTCTACCCGGTCAAAGGCCTGCCGATCACCCCAGAGCGGGCCGGTCTGGCCTACCGCGACGTCTGGTTGCAGGCCGCCGATGGTACCCGTCTGCATGCCTGGTGGTTGCCGGCAAAGGCGGGTGTTGAGGTGCGTGGCACCGTGTTGCACCTGCACGGCAACGGCGGCAACCTGGCCTGGCACCTGGGCGGTGCCGCCTGGCTGCCGGAGCAGGGCTACCAGGTGCTGATGCTGGACTATCGCGGTTATGGCCTGTCGCAGGGCGAACCGCTGCTGCCGGACATTTACCAGGACATCGATGCCGCCTTCGCCTGGCTGGCCACGGCACCGGAAACCCAGGGCAGGCCGCTGGTGCTGCTCGGCCAGAGCCTGGGCGGCGCGCTGGCGGTGCATTACCTGGCCGAGCATGGCGACAATCGTGCCAGGCTGCAGGCCCTGGTGCTCGACGGCGTTCCGGCCAGCTATCGCGAGGTCGCCCGCTATGCGCTGAGCAATGCCTGGCTGACCTGGCCGCTGCAGGTGCCGCTGTCCTGGCTGGTGCCGGACGCGGATAGCGCCATCCACGCCATGCCGCAACTGCAGGGCCTGCCCATGCTGATCTATCACAGCCTGGATGATGATGTGGTGCCCCTTGCCAATGGCGTGCGCCTGTATCAGGCTGCGCCCCCACCAAGGGTGTTCCAGCCGACCCGTGGCGGCCATGTGCAGACATTCGCCGATGCCACCTGGCGCGAGGTGATGCTGCGTTACCTGGAAGACCCGCGTGGCTTTGTTGGCCTGCGCCGGTTGGCCGAAGTTCCCGATCCCCAGTCTCCCCAGTAAGTGAAGATTCCCATGAGTGAAGAACGTAACGTCATCCCCATGATCCTGACCGGCATTGCCAGCATCGTTGGCACCGTGGCGGTGCTCTGGTACTACGGCTACGTGCATTTCGCCAAGGAAGAGGATGCCCTGCTGCTCGCTGACTTCACCATGCTCAAGACCGTTCCCGGCGAGGACTACAAGGTCTCGCTGAAGCCGGCCGACCAGGTGGCGCATTGCATCGATGGCGTACTGGTGCTGTTCGATACCCAGCAGAAGGGCCTGACCGGCGTGCTGGTGGACAGCAAGAAGCAGGCGGTGCGCTGCATGGGGCAGGACACTCCGCAGGCGCCGCAGCAGTAAGCCACGAGCGCCGAGGGAGAGAACGATGCAGATCGAGGTCTTCCACGGCGACATCACCCAACTGGCGGTGGATGCCATCGTCAACGCCGCCAACAGCTCCCTGCTCGGCGGCGGCGGGGTGGATGGCGCCATTCATCGCGCCGCCGGCCCTGAGCTGCTGGCCGTCTGTCGCGACCTGGGCGGCTGTCCCACCGGCGAGGCGCGTATTACGCCAGGCTTTCGTCTGCCGGCGCGTCAGGTGATCCACACGGTCGGGCCGGTCTGGCACGGTGGTGGTCAGGGCGAAGCCGCGTTACTGGCCGCCTGCTACCGCAACAGCCTGGCCCTGGCCGAGGCGCATGCGCTGGCCGAGATCGCTTTCCCGGCTATCAGTTGCGGCGTCTACGGTTACCCACTGGAAGCTGCAGCGGCCATCGCAGTCGACTGCCTGCGCCAACCGCGGCCTGCCGGCAGCAGCCTGCGCCGGGCGTTGCTGGTGGCCTTCTCGGCAGATATGGTCGCCTGCTACCGGCGCCTGCTCGCCACCTGAGGCATGCTGCGGCTCAGTGCTTGGCGCTGTCCTGCTGGGCGACCAGTTCCTGCAGGTAGCGCCGAGACAGGGCGAGAAAGCGTGGCGTGGGGCCGATGTCCTCGTACAGCGGGTCGCCCTGTTCATCGGTGGCCACCACCTTGCTGCCCTTGACGTAAGGCAGGCTGGCTTCCAGTTCCTCCAGGGCCGCGCCGATCAGCTCGCCGAGCAGTTCTTCGGTACCGCGCTTGGGGTACATCTCGGCCAGTGCCGCCAGGCGCGCGGCGGCTTCCAGGTCCAGGTGGATGTGAAATTGGCTGCGGGTCAGGCGACCCTTGGCGTTCTGCTCCCAATGGCGGGCGAGTTCCCTGATCTTCATAGTCACCTCGGTTGCCCATTCGTGGTGGGCGGTTATCCGGTCGGGTACGGCTGCATCCCGATCCGCAGGGCTTGTAACCCCGCTGTTAACAGCCTAGCTCGGCATGGCGCTGGCAAGCTGGCTTTGTCGCTTGCTTGAAAGAACAGGGCGCGCTGTGCAAGCTGGGGCTCTATCTCAAGTGGGAGAGGACGGTCATGGCGGAAATCGATGCGCGTCTGCGCGAAGAGGTTCACCTGCTCGGCGAGCTGCTAGGCGACTGCATCCGCAGCCAGCGTGGTGCGGCCTTTCTCGACAAGATCGAGCTGATCCGCCAGGGCGCCAAGGCCGGCCGTCAGGGCTCCTCGGCCGGTGAGCAACAACTGCGCGAGACACTCGCCAGCCTGGGCGATGACGAGCTGCTGCCAGTGGCGCGGGCCTTCAATCAGTTTCTCAACCTGGCCAATATCGCCGAGCAGTACCACCGCATTCGTCGGCGCCGCCCGGAGGAGGCGCAACCCTTCGACGACCGGGTGCTGAGCGAGTTGCTACAGCGCCTGGTCGCCGCCGGGCACAAGCCGGAGCAACTGGCCCGGCAGATCGCCCGCCTGGATATCGAGCTGGTGCTCACCGCGCATCCCACCGAGGTGGCACGCCGCACTCTGATCCAGAAGTACGATGCCATCGCCGCGCGTCTGGCCGAGCTGGACCACGGCGACCTGCTGCCGGCCGAGCGCGCCGAGGTGCAACTCGGGTTGCGCCGACTGATCGCCGAGGCCTGGCATACCGAGGAGATCCGCCGTAGCCGGCCCACGCCGGTGGATGAGGCCAAGTGGGGCTTTGCCGTGATCGAGCACTCGCTATGGCAGGCCGTACCGGACTTTTTGCGCAAGGCCGACCAGGCCCTGCAGGACGCCAGCGGTCTGCGCCTGCCGCTGGAAGCGGCGCCGGTGCGTTTCGCCTCCTGGATGGGCGGTGACCGCGACGGCAACCCCAATGTCACCGCCAGCGTCACCCGCGAAGTGTTGCTGCTGGCGCGCTGGATGGCCGCCGACCTGTATCTGCGCGATGTCGACCGGCTGGCCGCCGAGCTGTCCATGCAGCAGGCCAGCGACGAGCTGCGCCTGGCCGTGGGCGTGCATCCCGAGCCCTATCGTGCGGTGCTGAAACAGTTGCGCGAGCGCCTGCGGGCCACTCGTGCCTGGGCCGAGGCGGCGCTGCACGGCGCCGTGCCGGCCGCTGACGAGGTGCTGCACGACAACCGTGAACTGCTCGCCCCGCTGGAGCTCTGCTATCACTCGCTGCACGCCTGCGGCATGGGCGTGATCGCCGAAGGGGCGCTGCTCGACTGCCTGCGTCGCGCGGCCTGCTTCGGCCTGTTCCTGGTACGCCTGGACATTCGCCAGGATGCCGCCCGGCATGCCGCGGCCCTGGGCGAGATCACCGATTTCCTCGGCCTGGGCAACTACGTCGAGTGGGATGAAGAGCGGCGCATCGAGTTTCTTCTGCGCGAGCTGGACAATCGCCGCCCGCTGCTGCCGGCGCAGCATCGCCCTTCGGCGGAAACGGCGGAAGTGCTGGCGACCTGTCGGGTAGCTGCCGAAGCACCGGCTGCCTCGCTCGGCACCTATGTGATCTCCATGGCCGGTGCGCCTTCCGATGTGCTGGCGGTGCAACTGTTGCTCAAGGAGGCCGGGTTGCAACGCCCGATGCGGGTTGCGCCGCTGTTCGAGACCCTGGCCGACCTGGATAACGCCGGCCCGGCTATCGACCGCCTGCTCGGCCTGCACGGCTATCGGGCGCGCCTGCACGGGCCGCAGGAGGTGATGATCGGCTACTCCGACTCGGCCAAGGATGCCGGTACCACGGCCGCCGCCTGGGCCCAGTACCGGGCCCAGGAGAACCTGGTCGAGGTGTGCCGCCAGCATCAGGTCGAGCTGCTGTTGTTCCATGGCCGTGGCGGCACGGTCGGGCGCGGCGGTGGCCCGGCGCATGCGGCCATCCTCTCGCAGCCGCCGGGCTCGGTGGCGGGGCGCTTCCGCATCACCGAGCAGGGCGAGATGATTCGCTTCAAGTTCGGCCTGCCGCGCTTGGCCGAGCAGAACCTCAACCTCTATCTGGCCGCTGTGCTGGAGGCCACCCTGCAGCCGCCGCCTGCGCCGGAGCCGGCCTGGCGCGCGGCGATGGATCGCCTGGCCGAGGAGGGCGTGACGGCCTATCGCGAGGTGGTGCGCGAGCATCCGCAGTTCGTCGAGTACTTCCGCCAGGCCACGCCGGAACAGGAGCTTGGCCGCCTGCCGCTGGGCAGTCGGCCGGCCAAGCGCCGCGCCGGCGGTGTGGAAAGCCTGCGGGCGATTCCGTGGATATTCGCCTGGACCCAGACGCGCCTGATGCTGCCTGCCTGGCTGGGGTGGGAGCGCGCTCTGGACAACGCCCGGCAGCGCGGGGAAATGGCCCTGCTGGAGGAAATGCGCGAGGGCTGGCCGTTCTTCCGCACCCGTATCGACATGCTGGAAATGGTGCTGGCCAAGGCCGACCTGAGCATCGCCAGCCTGTATGACGAGCGCCTTGTCGATGCACAACTGCGACCATTGGGTGCAGGACTGCGCGACCTATTGTCGCAGTGCCGTGATCTGGTGCTGGCCCTGACCGGTCAGTCCGAGCTGCTCACCCATAGCCCGGAGACCCGTGAGGCGATCACCGTGCGCAACATCTATCTGGACCCGCTGCACCTGTTGCAGGCCGAGCTTCTGGCCCGTTCCAGACTGCGCCAGGATGAGGTGGACAGCCCCCTGGAGCAGGCCTTGCTGGTGAGTGTCGCCGGCATTGCGGCGGGCCTGCGCAACACCGGCTGAGGCCCTCGCCATCTCCGACTTTCGGTGGCTTGTGCCATGCCGGGGCGCTGTGTATCGTGATCACCCTTTTGGCTGCTCAGTGACGCCGAAACCCTGAATTCAACGAGATTGGCCCCACGAGGCGAGTCCGACGTCTTTCTGTCATTTTTTGAGGAGCACTTCGATGCGCGTGATTCTGCTGGGGGCGCCCGGTGCCGGCAAAGGTACTCAGGCTGGTTTCATCACCAAGAAGTTCGGTATTCCGCAGATCTCCACCGGCGACATGCTGCGCGCCGCCGTGAAGGCGGGCACCGAGCTTGGTCTGCAGGCCAAGAGTGTGATGGATGCCGGTGGTCTGGTCTCCGACGACCTGATCATCAACCTGGTCAAGGAGCGCATCGCTCAACCGGATTGTGCCAACGGTTTCCTGTTCGACGGCTTCCCGCGCACCATTCCCCAGGCCGAGGCCATGAAGGAAGCCGGCGTGACCATCGACAACGTGATCGAAATCGCCGTCGATGACGAGGAGATCGTCCAGCGCATCGCCGGTCGCCGCGTGCACGAGGCCAGCGGCCGCGTCTACCACGTGGTCTACAACCCGCCGAAAGTCGAGGGTAAGGACGACGAGACCGGTGAAGACTTGGTCCAGCGCAAGGACGACACCGAAGAAACCGTGCGTCATCGCCTGTCCGTCTACCACTCGCAGACCAAGCCGCTGGTGGACTTCTACCAGAAGCTGTCGGCCGCGGAAGGCACTCCGAAATACACCGCCATCGCCGGTGTCGGTTCGGTGGATGAGATCACTGCCAAGGTGTTCGCCGCCCTCAGCTGATCGGCTGATCGCGCAGTCCAACGGCCCGCCATTGCGGGCCGTTGGCGTTTATAATGCCCGCCTTTTTCTGCCTGCCGGATACACCGATGACCACACTGCTGGCCCTGGATACCGCCACCGAAGCCTGCTCCGTCGCCCTGTTGCATGACGGCGAGGTGCTCAGCCATTACGAGGTGGCCCCGCGCCTGCATGCCCAGCGTCTGCTGCCGATGATTCAGCAGCTGCTGGTCGAGGGCGGGGTGAATCTGCCCAGCGTCGACGCCATCGCCTTCGGTCGCGGGCCGGGCGCCTTCACTGGCGTACGCATCGCCATCGGCGTGGTGCAGGGCCTGGCGTTTGCCCTGGACAAGCCGGTGCTGCCGATTTCCAACCTTGCCGTACTGGCCCAGCGTGCCCTGCGCGAGCATGGCGCACAGCAGGTGGCTGCGGCCATCGATGCGCGTATGGATGAGGTCTACTGGGGTTGTTACCGGGCCGAGTTGGGCGAAATGCGCCTGCAGGGCGCCGAGGCCGTGCTGGCGCCAGAGCAGGCCCAGCTGCCACGCGGCAGTTCGGGTGGCTGGTTCGCCGCCGGCACCGGCTGGGGCACCTATGGCTCACGTATCGCGTTGGCCCCTGTGGCAAGCGACCCCGGCATGCTGCCGCATGCCCTGGACCTGCTGGCGCTGGCCGGTTTCGCCTGGCAGCGCGGTGAAGCGCTGCCGGCCGACCAGGCCCAGCCGGTCTATCTGCGTGACAATGTTGCGACGCCGAAACAATCGGTCTGAGGCCGCTCGCCTTTCGTCCGTAGTCTGGCGTCGGGAAATTGCCATTTGTATCCACCGCCGCTACATTGCCAGCACGTAATCCGAGCAGTAACCGATGCGTATCGACGGCTTCACTTCCTCCTATCCGCTGGACCGCAACCCTCGCCCGGGCAGTGCGGTCACGCCCCTGCGCGAGAGTCAGCGCGAGGTAGAGGAGCGCCGTGAACAACCCAGTTCCACCTCCGCCAGTCAGGGTTTCGAGCAGGTTGCCCAGCCTCGTCGTGTGCAGGCCGGTGCGGCTTCCAGCGAAAACCTGCCGGCGCGCAGTCAGGACGCATACACCCAGCCGCGCAACCTCAGCGCCCGCGCCAATCAGGCGCTAGCCGCCTACGGCAATACCGCCAGCTACACCAGCGATCTCGACGCCAGCGAAGTCCTCGGGCTCGACCTCTACGCCTGATGCTGCCGTATTTTCTTGGCTGCCCGTCCTGGAACGAGCCGGCCTGGCGCGGCTCCTTCTACCCGGACGATCTGCGCCCCGCCGCGAGCCTGAGTCACTACTCGGCCGTGTTCAACGCGGTCGAGGGCAATACCACCTTCTACGCCCGACCCAGCCCGCAGACCGTGACGCGCTGGGCCGCGCAGATGCCGGCGGGCTTTCGCTTCTGTGCCAAGCTGCCGCGCGATATCAGCCATGCCGGCGACCTGCGCGAACACTTCGCGGCGACTGCAGAGTTCCTCCAGCTGCTGGCGCCGCTGGGTGAGCGGGTTGCGCCGCTCTGGCTGCAGCTGCCGGCCAGCTTCGGTCCGGCGCGCCTGGGCGAGTTGTTGTGCTGGCTGGATGAGTTCGCTGCGCGTCCGGTCGCCGTAGAGCTACGCCATCCCGCCTTCTTTGCCCGTGGCGAGGAGGAGCGCCTGCTCAACCGCAGCCTGCAGGAGCGCGGGGTGGAACGTATCTGCCTGGATTCGCGAGCGCTGTTCAGCTGCACCTCCCGCGATGCGGCGGTACTGCATGCGCAGGCCAAGAAGCCGCGTCTGCCGGTGCGCCCGACTGCATTCAGCGCGAGTCCGCAGTTGCGTTTCATCGGTGGCCCGGATCTGCTGGCCAACCAGCCTTTCCTCGAGCCCTGGCTGGACAAGGTGGCCGGCTGGATAGAGCAGGGGCTGACACCTCATGTATTTCTGCATACACCGGACAATCATCTGGCCGCAGCGCAGGCGCTGCGCTTTCACGCTGCCTTGATGGAGCGTCTGCCTGGCCTGCCGGCGCTGGCGTTTGTCGAGCCCCGGGCCGAGGTCGAGCAGCTGGGATTGATCTAGGGGAGAAGGCCCTGTCCTCGATAAGCGCCGATGCGCCGAGGCGTGAGGAAGCGGCTTCAGCCGCTCCGGAGCGCAGTCAGGTGCTGCTAGCGCCGCGCCAGCAACAGGTCGGCGGCCTGGCCGCTGCGGCCGTCGGTGAACTCGAAGCGGCCCAGTTGCGCGATCTCGTCATAGGCCCCCAGGGCGATGCTGACATCCTGCGCCCGCAGCTCGATGGCGGCGACGCCGGCCTGACTCAGGCTCTGGCTCTGCTGACGGCCGTCGGCATCGAAACGCAGCAGGCGCAGGCGCTCGAACACGCTGTCCAGGGTATCGATGCGGCCATCGCCGTTATCGTCGTACTTGGCCAGTTCGGCGAAGCCATTGGCGGCGCCGTTCTGATCGCCGAACAGCTCACGGCCGTCGTCGATGCGGCCATTGCCGTTGCGGTCCAGTGCCAGCAGGGCATCGTCGCCGCTGGGCGCGCTGATGCTGTCGCGGCGCCCGTCGGCGTCGAGGTCGAAGCGCACGGCGTTTTGTAGCCCGCGGGTGGCGAACCCGTTGCCGGCCAGGTCGAGCACCAGCGGATCGGTCTTCTGCGGTTCGGGGTTGGCGGTCACGGTCAGTTCCAGCTCGCGTTGCTGCAGCACCTGCTGGAAGCTGGCGGCTTGGGTGGCGCTATCTACCGTCGTCGTGGTTTCGGACGAAGTGTTGTGAGCCTCCTCGATGGCCTGGGCGGCTTGCTCGGGATCGGGCTGTTCGCCCTTGGGCATCAGGGTGCGGCGCAGGATCTGGTAGTCGAGGGAATCGCGCAGGCCGGCGTCCAGGCGTTTGTCCAGATCGCTGGAGCGAGGGGAGGAGAGGGCGTCGAACATGCTGTGGCTCGCTGCGACCGGCGTGGGTCGCGTCTGGCAGAATAGGGCGATGACGGGTTATCGGCCCGATGCCGGACCTATTGAGCATTTTTTGAGCATATTTCCTGATGAACGACGAACGGCCTATAACCAGAATTCGAGTCGAAGCTCTGCAGCCTGGCTATGCCGACGCTGCGCGGCAATGGGCCGGGCGCCTGGGGCTGCCATTGAGCGGCGAAGCTGAATTTGCCCTGCAGCTGGATGAGGGTGGCCTACAGCTGGCCGAGCTCGGGCCGCAGGCGCCAGGGCCGGTGCGGGTGGATTTCGTCGAGGGCGCCGTGGCTCACCGGCGCCTGTATGGCGGCGGCAGCGGGCAGATGATCGCCAAGGCGGTCGGAGTTCAGCCGGGCGTGCGCCCGAGCGTGCTGGATGCCACGGCTGGCCTGGGGCGTGACGCCTTCGTCCTTGCCACCCTGGGCTGCGGCATGACCCTGATCGAGCGCCAGCCGATCATTGCCGCCCTGCTGGAGGATGGCCTGGGCCGTGCCGCACGCGATAGCGAAGTGGCGCCGATTGCTGCGCAGATGCGTTTGCTGACGGGCAACGCCATCGACTTGATGCAGGGCTGGCAAGGCGAGCCGCCGCAGGTGATTTACCTCGACCCGATGTTCCCGCACCGCGACAAGAGCGCGCTGGTGAAGAAGGAGATGCGCCTGTTCCGCCCGTTGGTTGGTGACGATATGGATGCCCCTGCGTTGCTGCAGGCCGCACTGGCCCTGGCCAGCCACCGTGTGGTGGTCAAGCGCCCGCGCAAGGCGCCGATCATCGAGGGGGCCAAGCCCAGCTATGCACTGGAGGGCAAGTCCAGCCGCTACGACATCTATCCGAAGAAGGCGCTCAAGGCCTGAGGTTTTAAACCGGTTCTCAGGGCCGGTAGGCGCGCACGAACAATTGCACCACTTCCTGCACATGCTCGTCGGCAGTCTGGTTGCTGGGCGGCTCGCTGCAGCCGATCAGGCGGCGGAAGTGACAACCGCCCTTGATCAGGCTGAAGAAGTGCTCGGCGGCGCTCTGTGGATGCTCGACGCGCAGCTGGCCGAGTCGGTCGGCCTGTTCCAGCAGGTGCACCATAGCCTGCAGCATGCGCTTCGGCCCGGCGTCGTAGAACAGTTGCGACAGCCGTGTGCCCTGGGCACCCTGGCTCATCACCAGGCGCATCATGGCCACCGACTCCTCGCTGTTGATCAGCGCATTGAAGCCGCGACCGATGGCCAGCAGCGTCGTGTCGATGGCGGCGTCCGCCTTCAGCTCGAAGTACAGCGGCGGCAGCTGCTCCTCGCATTTGGACTCCACCGCGCAGGCGAACAACGTCTCCTTGTCGGTGAAGTGGCTGTACACCGTGAGTTTGGAGACTCCGGCCTCGGCGGAGATGGCGTCCATGCTGCTGCCGTCATAACCGTTCTGCATGAACAGGCGCTTGGCTGCCTCGAGGATGGCCAGGCGTTTGGCAGGATCTTTGGGCCGTCCGGGGCCGCTGGTGGGCTGTAACAGTTTGTCGGACATTCGCGTTTTTAATACTGGACTGGCGAGTTTGCTATTTTTACTATACCCGGCAGTATAAGTATTCCAAGCTTCTTTTTGCGAAAGGTCATCCTCCATGTACCGCCATGCCTTGTCCCTCGCTGTGCCGCTGTCCCTGATCACCTTGCTGGCCGCTTGCGGCAATGGCGAAACCGTCGAGGTGCCGGTGCGTCCGGCGATGGTGGTGCATCCCGTCCCTGCGGCGGATGCGGTGGATACCTACCCGGGTGAGGTACGGGCGCGCTACGAGCCGGAGCTGGCTTTCCGCATCGGCGGCAAGATCGCCAAGCGCCTGGTGGATGCCGGTGACCGGGTGCGCAAGGACCAGCCGCTGGCCGAGCTGGACCCGCAGGACGTCAAGCTGCAGCTGGAGGCCGCCCGTGCCCAGGTGCATGCCGCCGAAGCCAATCTCAAGCTGGTGCGCTCCGAGCGTGATCGCTACAAGACCCTGCTGGCGCGCCAACTGATCAGTCAGTCGCAATACGACAATGTGGAGAATCAATACCGCGCCGGCGAAGCTCGGGTTAAGCAGATCCGCGCCGAGTTTGACGTGGCCAGCAACCAGGCCGGCTATGCCGTGCTGCGGGCTTCGCAGGATGGCCTGATTGCGCGGCGGCTGGGCGAGGTCGGTCAGGTGGTTGCGGCGGGGCAGACGGTGTTCACCCTGGCCGCCGATGGCGAGCGCGAGGTGCTGATCAACCTGCCGGAGCAGGCTCTGGAGCGTTTCCGCATCGGTCAGGACGTCAGCATCGAGCTGTGGTCGCAGCCGGACAAGCAGTTCCCCGGCACCATCCGCGAGCTGTCCCAGGCGGCCGACGCGCAGTCGCGTACCTTTGCTGCGCGGGTGACGTTCAGCGATGCCAAGGTCAAGGCCGATGTCGGGCAGAGCGCCCGAGTGTCGATCAGAAGCGAAGGCGAGGTGCCGCTATCGGTGCCGATGTCGGCGCTGACGGCCGAGAAGGGCAGCCCCTACGTCTGGGTGGTCGATCCCAAGGAATCCAAGGTGGTGCGTACGCCGGTGCGGGTAGGTGCCTACGGCCAGGAGCGGGTTTCGATTCTGGAAGGGCTGAAGGATAGCGACTGGGTTGTCGCCGCCGGTGTGCAGATGCTGCTCGACGGGCAGAAGGTGCGCCCGGTGGATCGCGACAACCGCATGGTTGCGCTGGCGGGCAAGGAGTAAGCCATGTCCTTCAACCTTTCCGAGTGGGCACTGCGCCACCGCAGCGTGGTGCGCTACTTCATGATCGTGCTGGCGGTGATCGGCGCGCTGTCCTACACCAAGCTGGGCCAGAGCGAAGACCCGCCCTTCACCTTCAAGGCCATGGTGGTGCGCACCGACTGGCCTGGCGCCACCGCCGAGGAAGTTTCGCGGCAGATCACCGAGCGCATCGAGAAGAAGGTGATGGAGACGGGCGACTACCAGTTCGTCATGTCCTACTCGCGGCCCGGCGAGTCGGTGGTCACCTTCATGGCTCGCGACGACATCGTGTCGAAGAACATTCCCGAGCTCTGGTACCAGATTCGCAAGAAGGTCGGCGACATCCGCCACACGCTGCCGCCAGGCATTCGCGGGCCGTTCTTCAACGACGAATTCGGCACCACCTACGGCAACATCTATGCGTTGACTGGCCAGGGCTTCGACTACGCGGTGATGAAGGACTACGCCGACCGCCTGCAGCTGCAGCTGCAGCGAGTCAAGGACGTGGGCAAGGTCGAACTGCTCGGCCTGCAGGACGAGAAGATCTGGATCGAGCTGTCCAACGTCAAGCTGGCCAACCTGGGCCTGCCCCTGGCGGCCGTGCAGCAGGCGCTGGATGAGCAGAACGCGGTGAGCTACTCCGGCTTCTTCGAGTCCGCCACCGATCGCGTGCAGTTGCGCGTGTCCGGGCGCTTCGAGACGGTCGAGCAGATTCGCAATTTCCCCATTCGCATCGGTGAACGCACCATCCATATCGGCGATGTGGCCGAGGTGCATCGCGGTTTCAATGACCCGCCCGCGCCGCGCATGCGTTTCATGGGCGAGGACGCCATCGGCCTGGCCGTGTCGATGAAGGCGGGTGGTGACATCCTGCAGTTGGGCGAGGCGCTCGAGCACGAGTTCGCCCGCCTGCAGAACGACCTGCCGGTGGGCATGGAGCTGCGCAAGGTGTCCGACCAGCCGGCGGCGGTGAAGACCGGCGTGGGCGAATTCATTCAGGTGCTGGTCGAGGCGCTGGTCATCGTACTGCTGGTCAGCTTCTTCTCGCTCGGTCTGCGCACGGGGTTGGTGGTGGCACTCTCCATTCCGCTGGTGCTGGCGATGACCTTTGCCCTGATGAACTACTTCGGCATCGGCCTGCACAAGATTTCCCTCGGCGCCCTGGTGCTGGCGCTCGGCCTGCTGGTGGACGACGCGATCATTGCCGTGGAGATGATGGCGATCAAGATGGAGCAGGGCTACGACAGGTTCCGTGCAGCCAGCTACGCCTGGACCAGCACGGCCTTTCCCATGCTCACCGGCACCCTGATCACTGCCGCCGGCTTCTTGCCCATTGCCACCGCGCAGTCCGGGACCGGCGAGTACACCCGCTCGATCTTCCAGGTGGTGACCATCGCCCTGCTGGTGTCCTGGGTCGCCGCCGTGCTCTTCGTGCCTTATCTGGGCGACCGTCTGCTGCCGGATCTGGCCAAGTTGCATGCCAAGAAACACGGCGGCAGCGCCGAGGGGCATGACCCGTACTCGACCACCTTCTACCAATCCGTACGCGAGGTGGTGGAGTGGTGCGTGCGTCGGCGCAAGACGGTGATCCTGGTGACCATCGGTCTGTTCATCGTTTCCCTTGGGCTGTTCCGCTTCGTGCCGCAGCAGTTCTTCCCCGCCTCCGGGCGCCTGGAGCTGATGGTCGACATCAAGCTCACCGAGGGCTCGTCGCTGAAGGCCACCGAAGAGCAGGCCAAGCGCCTGGAGGCCAAGCTCAAGGACCATCCGGGCATCGACAACTACGTGGCCTATGTCGGTACCGGTTCGCCGCGTTTCTACCTGCCGCTGGATCAGCAGCTGCCGGCCACGCGCTTCTCCCAGTTCGTCATCCTGACCAAGTCCATCAAGGATCGGGAAGAGGTGCGCAGCTGGCTGATCAAGGTGATGAACGAGGACTTCCCGCAGGCCCGTACCCGTATTTCGCGCCTGGAGAACGGCCCGCCCGTGGGCTTCCCGATCCAGTTCCGCGTCAGTGGTGAACACATCAGCGAGGTGCGTGACTACGCCCGTCAGGTGGCGGCCAAGGTGCGCGAGAACCCGCACGTCACCAACGTGCACCTGAATTGGGAAGAGCCGAGCAAGGTGGTCTACCTGAACATCGATCAGGAGCGCGCGCGTGCCTTGGGTATCAGCAGTGCCGACCTGTCGCAGTTCCTGCAGAGCTCGCTGACCGGCTCCAGCGTCAGCCTGTTCCGCGAGGACAACGAACTGATCGAAATCCTCCTGCGAGGCACCGTCCGTGAGCGTCAGGCGCTGGAGCTGCTGCCGAGCCTGGCGGTGCCCACCAGCAGCGGCAAGAACGTGCCGTTGTCGCAGGTGGCGACTCTGGAATATGGCTTCGAGGAAGGCGTGATCTGGCGTCGCGATCGCCTGCCGACCGTCACCGTCTATGGCGATGTCTATGGCGGCGAGCAACCGGCCGGTCTGGTCAAGCAGATCCTGCCGACCCTGGAGCCGATCCGCGCGGCGTTGCCCAGCGGCTACCTGCTGGAAGTCGGTGGCACGGTGGAGGATTCGGCGCGCGGGCAGAAGTCGGTGAACGCCGGTGTGCCGCTGTTCATTCTGGTGGTGCTGACCCTGCTCATGCTGCAGCTCAAGAGCATGTCGCGCACGGCCATGGTGTTCCTCACCGCGCCACTGGGGCTGATTGGCGTGACCCTGTTCCTGCTGATCTTCCAGCAGCCGTTCGGCTTCGTCGCCATGCTTGGCACCATCGCCCTGAGCGGCATGATCATGCGCAACTCGGTGATCCTGGTCGATCAGATCGAGCAGGACATCGCCGCCGGCCAGGACCGCTGGCACGCCATCATCGAGGCTACGGTGCGGCGCTTCCGGCCCATCGTACTGACTGCCCTGGCGGCGGTGCTGGCGATGATCCCGATGTCGCGCAGCGTGTTCTTCGGGCCGATGGCGGTCGCCATCATGGGCGGCCTGATCGTCGCCACGGCGCTGACCCTGCTGTTCCTGCCGGCGCTCTACGCGGCCTGGTTCAGGGTCAAGGAAACGGAAGCGCGCTAAACGCGACGCTAATGAAAAGCCCGGCACTGGTTGCCGGGCTTTTTGTTGGGGGTGGGCTTGTGTGGGATCGACTGGGCGGCAATCGGCTTTAGCTGCGATGAGGCTGCTGCAGAGCATCGCGGCTAAAGCCGCTCACACATGACAATTACTTCAGCCCTCAGAGCGCGCCAAACACCTTCTTGGCCAGGCTGGTGGCGGCGCCGGCCGGGTTCTGGCGAATGCTGGCTTCCTGTTCGGCGATCATCTTGAACAGGCCGTCCAGGGCCTTCTCGGTCACGTAGTCCTCGACCTTGGCGCTCTTGGCGTCGACCACGCCGAAGGCCGCGGCCTGGCCGGCGAAGCTGTTGTATTGCTGCACCAGGCCGACCTTGTCGGTAGCCTGCTTGACGATAGGCAGGAACTTGGCGCGAATCGCCTCGCGGCTGCTCTTGTTCAGGTACTGGGTGGCCGAGTCGTCGCCGCCGGCGAGGATGGCCTTGGCATCGGTGACGGTCATTTTCTTCACCGAGTCGACCAGAATCGCCTGGGCCTGCGGCACGGCTGCTTCGGCGGCCTTGTTCATGCTGGCTTCCAGCTCTTCCACTTCGGCGCCCATGCCCATCATCTTCATGGTCTTCGCGGCTTTGCCCAGCTTGCCGGGCAGCTCGATGCGCACTTCGTCGTTGTTGCTGAAGCCGCCTGGCCGACCGAGTTGCTTGACGGCGAGCTGCGCGCCTTGGGTCAGGGCATCCTTGAGGCCGCCGCTGGCGTCGCTCTGGGTCAGGTCGGCAAGGGACAGGGCGAAGGCGCTGGCCGACAGCAGCAGGCCGGCGGTCAGGGTAGTGAGGCGGAGCATGGCGGACTTCCTTATTGCGGTGTAGTGGAGCGAGCTTAACGGAGTGGTCACCAGGCCCATAGTCTTTTGCGGGCATCTCCCGTTCGTCGGGCGCTGCGGTGTCAGCGGCCGCTCGGGTTCGGGAATGCACTGAGCTTCTATGCTGATCGTGGCGCTACTTCAAACGGACGCGGCCTGGTATTCGGGTTCGAGAGGTAGATTTCTGCCGGGTTGCACCTGGTTGCACCTTTGCTTGAAGGGAGAGTAATCTCCCGCCACGCGTCATGACGCTCCACCAGATAGGAATACCCAGATGGCCACCACCACCCTTGGCGTAAAACTCGACGACGCCACCCGCGACCGCCTGAAACTGGCTGCCCAGTCGCTGGATCGCACCCCTCACTGGCTGATCAAGCAGGCGATCTTCAACTACCTGGAACAGGTCGAAGGTGGCCTGACCCCGGCCGAGCACTCGGGCCTGGCGGCTGCCGCCGGCGAAGAGGCGGTGGAGAATCTGACCGAGCAGGGCCTGCAGGTCTTCCTCGATTTCGCCGAGAGCATCCTGCCGCAATCGGTCCTGCGCGCGGCTATCACCGCCGCTTATCGCCGCCCGGAAACCGAGGCGCTGCCGATGCTGCTGGAGCAGGCTCGTCTGCCGGCCGAGCAAGCCGAGGCGGCCAACAAGATGGCTCTGGGCATTGCCGAGAAGCTGCGCAACCAGAAGAGCGCCGGTGGCCGTCAGGGCCTGGTGCAGGGGCTGCTGCAGGAATTCTCGCTGTCTTCGCAGGAAGGCGTGGCGCTGATGTGCCTGGCCGAGGCGCTGCTGCGCATCCCGGACAAGGCCACCCGTGACGCCCTGATCCGCGACAAGATCGCCAATGGCAACTGGAGTCAGCACCTGGGCCAGAGCTCGTCGATGTTCGTCAACGCCGCCAGCTGGGGTCTGCTGATCACCGGCAAACTGGTGTCGACGCACAATGAAGAAGGCCTGTCCTCTTCGCTCAACCGCCTGATCGGCAAGAGCGGCGAGCCGGTGATCCGCAAGGGCGTGGACATGGCCATGCGCCTGATGGGCGAGCAGTTCGTCACCGGCGAGACCATCGGCGAGGCCCTGGCCAACGCCAGCAACATGGAGGCCAAGGGCTTCCGCTACTCCTACGACATGCTTGGCGAGGCCGCGCTGACCGAGGAAGACGCCAAGCGCTACCTGGCGTCCTATGAACAAGCCATCCACGCCATCGGCAAGGCCTCGCACGGTCGCGGTATCTACGAAGGCCCGGGCATTTCGATCAAGCTGTCCGCCCTGCATCCGCGCTACAGCCGCGCCCAGTACGACCGGGTGATGGACGAGCTGTTCCCGATCCTGCTGAACCTGACCAAGCTGGCCAAGCAGTACGACATCGGCATCAATATCGACGCCGAGGAAGCCGACCGCCTGGAAATCTCCCTCGACCTGCTCGAGCGCCTGTGCTTCGCTCCCGAGCTGGCCGGCTGGAACGGCATCGGCTTCGTCATCCAGGCCTACCAGAAGCGCTGCCCCTATGTGATCGACTTTGTCATCGACCTTGCCAAGCGCAGCCGTCACCGCCTGATGATCCGCCTGGTGAAAGGCGCCTACTGGGACAGCGAGATCAAGCTGGCCCAGGTCAACGGCCTGGAAGGCTACCCGGTCTACACCCGCAAGCCGTACACCGACATTTCCTATGTCGCCTGTGCGCGCAAGCTGCTGGCCGTGCCGGAAGCCATCTACCCGCAGTTCGCCACCCACAACGCGCATTCGCTGTCGGCCATCTACCAGCTGGCCGGGCAGAACTACTACCCGGGCCAGTACGAGTTCCAGTGCCTGCACGGCATGGGCGAGCCGCTGTACGAGCAGGTGGTCGGCTCTGTGAAGGACGGCAAGTACGCGCGTCCGTGCCGCATCTACGCGCCGGTTGGCAGCCACGAAACGCTGCTGGCCTACCTGGTGCGTCGTCTGCTGGAAAACGGCGCCAACACCAGCTTCGTCAACCGCATCGCCGACCACAGCATCTCGCTCAAGGACCTGGTGCTCGACCCGGTACTGCAGGTCGAGCAGATGGCCGCGCAGGAAGGCACCCTCGGTCTGCCGCATCCGCGCATTCCGCTGCCGCGTGATCTGTATGGCGAGGTGCGCCTGAACTCCGAGGGCATCGACCTGGCCAACGAACATCGCCTGGGCTCGCTGTCCTCGGCGCTGCTGTCGTCGACCAACACCGTCTATGTTGCCGGCCCGATCCTCGGCTGCGACACGCCTAACCCGGGCCCGGCCGAGCCGGTGCGCAACCCGGCCGACCACCGCGATGTGGTTGGCCATGTGCATGAGGCCAGCGAGGCCGACGTCAAGAGCGCCATTCTCTGCGCCCTGTCCAGCGGACAGATCTGGCAGTCGACCCAGCCGGCCGAGCGTGCCGCTGTACTGGAGCGCGCTGCCGACCAGATGGAAGGCGAGATGCAGCAACTGATGGGCCTGCTGGTGCGTGAGTCCGGCAAGACCTTCGCCAACGCCATCGCCGAGGTGCGTGAGGCGGTCGACTTCCTCCGTTACTACGCCGCCCAGGCGCGCAGCTTTGGCAACGACAGCCACCGCCCGCTGGGGCCGGTGGTGTGCATCAGCCCGTGGAACTTCCCGCTGGCGATCTTCACCGGTCAGGTCTGCGCCGCGCTGGCCGCCGGTAACACCGTGCTGGCCAAGCCGGCCGAGCAAACTCCGTTGATCGCAGCGCAAGCTGTGCGCATTCTGCTGGAAGCCGGTGTGCCCGGCGGTGCCGTGCAGCTGCTGCCGGGCCGTGGTGAAACGGTCGGTGCGCGCCTGGTGGGTGACGAGCGCGTGCGTGGTGTGATGTTCACCGGTTCCACCGAAGTGGCCGGCATCCTCCAGAGCAACATCGCCGGCCGCCTGGACGCCCAGGGCCGCAGCATTCCGTTGATCGCCGAAACCGGCGGCCTCAACGCCATGATCGTCGACTCCTCGGCGCTCGCCGAGCAGGTGGTGGTCGACGTGGTCAACTCCGCCTTCGACAGCGCCGGTCAGCGTTGCTCGGCCCTGCGCGTGCTGTGCGTGCAGGCCGATGTGGCAGACCGCGTGGTGGAAATGCTCAAGGGCGCCATGGCCGAATATCGCGTCGGTGCGCCGGAGCGCCTGCACACCGACATCGGCCCGGTGATCGATAGCGAGGCCAAGGACAACATCGACAACCACATCGCCAAGCTGCGCGAGAAGGGCCGCAAGGTGTTCCAGTGCGCCCGCTTCGAGGCCGACGAGATCAAGCGCGGCACCTTCGTGGTACCGACCCTGATCGAGCTGGACAGTTTCGACGAGCTCAAGCGCGAGATCTTCGGCCCGGTGCTGCACGTGGTGCGTTACCAGCGCGCCGACCTCGGCAAGCTGCTGCAGCAGATCAACGACAGCGGCTACGGCCTGACCCTCGGCGTGCACACCCGCATCGACGAGACCATCAACCAGGTGGTGAACAGCGCCAAGGTCGGCAACCTCTACGTCAACCGCAACGTGGTTGGCGCCGTGGTCGGCGTGCAGCCGTTCGGTGGCGAAGGCCTGTCCGGCACCGGTCCGAAGGCCGGCGGCCCGCTGTATCTGTACCGCCTGCTGTCGACCCGTCCGCAGGAAGCCGTGGCCCAGCAACTCAAGGGCGACAACGTGCAGGCGCTGGATGTGCCGGCCGAGCTGGCCAAGGCGCGCAGTGCGTTCGCCGAATGGGCGGCCAAGCAGGAGCCGGCCGCAGCTGCCCTGTTCGAGCAGTACCTGGAGCTGACCCAGAGCTACAGCAGCTACCTGCTGACCGGCCCGACCGGCGAGCGCAACAGCTACACCCTGCTGCCGCGCGAGCGTGTGCTGGGCCTGGCCGACGAGCGCAGCGACCTGCTGGCGCAACTGGCCGCGACCCTGGCCGTGGGCAGCCACGCGCTGTGGCTGGAAAGCCAGCGCGCGCTGTACGCCGAGTTGCCGAAAGAGGTGCAGAAGCGCATCGAGCTGGTTGCCGACTGGAGCACGGTCGATGCCGAGTTCGACGCCATCCTGCATCACGGCGATTCCGACCAACTGCGCGAAGTCTGCCAGCTGGCCGCCCAGCGCAAGGGCGCCATCGTCAGCGTGCATGGCCTGAACAAGGGCGAGAGCGACATTCCGCTGGAACGTCTGCTGATCGAGCACGCGCTGTCGGTCAACACCGCGGCAGCCGGCGGCAACGCCAGTCTGATGACCATCGGTTGATGGCCTTGCCCGGTCGCCGCAAGGCGGCCGGGACCCTCAGAAAACATGGCTCTGGAAAGCTGCCTGAAAGCTTTCCCGGGCATGCTTCGCCCGCAAAAGGGCGCCAACGCCTGAAAGGAACAGCATGAACGCACTCTTTCTCGGTTACGGCCGCATGGGTAGTGCCATTGGTGAGGCCTGGCTGGCCGGCAAGCTGGTGGACAGCATCTGTGCCGTCGACCCTTACCTGCAGTCTTCCGCCAGCGCCAGCCTGTACTCCAGCCTGGAGGCGCTGCCGCAGCAGCCGTTCGACCTGATCGTGGTCGCCACCAAGCCCGGTTACGCCTGCGAAGTACTGGCGGCGCTGCCCGACGCTCTGTGCCAGGGCGCCGTCGTGATCTCGGTGGCGGCCGGAGTGACCTGTGCAAGCCTCAGCCACGCCCTGCGCCAGCGCTGCCCAGTGGTGCGGGTGATGCCCAACACGCCGGTGCTGGTCGGCGCCGGCTGCACCGGCATGTTCAGCGCCGATGCGCTGGACGGCGAACGCCGCGAGCAGATCGCCCACCTGTTCGAAGCCGTGGGCAAGGCCTACTGGGTCGAGCAGGAAGGCCTGCTGGACGCCGTTACCGCGCTGTCCGGCAGCGGTCCGGCCTACTACCACCTGTTCAGCGAGGCGCTGGCTGACGCTGGTGTGGCCCTGGGCCTGCCGGTCGAACTGGCCAAGGCCCTCGCCGCGCAGACCGCCTTCGGTGCCGCCTCGCTGCAGGTGCAGCCGCAAGCCGATTTCGTCGAACTGCGTACTGCCGTGACTTCGCCTAACGGCACCACGGCGGCCGCGATTGCCCGCTTCGAACAGGACCAGGCCCTGCGCCAACTGGTCGAAGCAGCAGCCCGGGCGGCCTTTGTCCGCTCCCAGGAGCTCTCCCAGGGCGCCTGACCCGGCCCAGGGCGGCAAGCCCGCGGCCACGCCGGATACACCGCAAGGGGGCTACCCGCCCGGTATCTGGCGCTTCCTACCTTTAGCCGGCTCGTTCGGCACCCGGCCAGGCCACAAGCCCAGCCACCCAGAAAGCCCGGCACATGCCGGGCTTTTGCTTTTGCGTGGGCAGGCTCTGGGCTTGGGCGTGCATCCCGGCGATCTGCCGGCTGTCTGAGTGGGGTTGTCGGCAGTTGTGCTTTTCTTGTCGATAGTTGTACATCTATAGTGTTTGTATAGTTTTTGTGTGTGGATTATCGTTGTGGCTCTGCGCAATCCGGCAGCCATCTCCCCGCATTTCGGCTGTCGGACTTTTTATTCTTGCCCGGGTATCGACCTTGAGGGCGGCTGGCACCGCTCAGCGAGCCAGGGCTTTTGCACCTTGACCGAGAACCGCTGATGCAGACCCGATCGAGTGCTTTGCGATGCTGGCCCGGCCTGATGCTGGCATTGTTTCTGGCCTGCCTTTCCTCGCCCGCGCTGGCCGACTGGCGCAGCGCCATGCCCGATGCGCGCCTGGTCGGCAGCGGCGACTTCCGCTGGTTCGGCTTGCGCGTCTACACGGCACGACTCTGGAGCCCCGTCACGCCGGCAGGTTTCGAGCAGCCATTCGCCCTGGAGCTGATCTACCACCGGTCCATCCAGCGGGAAACGCTGGTGGACGCCAGTCTGGACGAGATGCGTCGCATCGGCGGCCGGCAAGCAGACCAAGCCACGCTTGCCCGCTGGGCAGAGGAGCTGCAGCGAGCCTTTGCCGATGTTGCGCCAGGGCAGCGCATTACCGGTGAGTACCTGCCGGGGCGGGGCTGTCGTTTCTATCTGGATGGCCAGTTGCGCCACGAGATTGCCGACCCGGCACTGGCCAGGGCCTTCTTCGCCATCTGGCTGGGGCCTGGCACACGCAGTCCGGAGCTGCGCCGGGCGCTGCTCGGCCTCAACACGGAGACCTCGCCATGAAACGTAGATTGCTGGCGCTGTTGCTGGCCGGGATGCTGCTCGGTGGCTGCAGCGGGGTCGAGGTCGAGCACTATGCCGATCAACAGCCGCGCCTCGATCTGCCGACCTTCTTCGACGGCCCGGTCGAGGCCTGGGGCATCTTCGAGGACCGCTCCGGCGAGGTGATCAAACGCTTTCATGTGGACATCAACAGTCGCCGTGAAGGCGAGCGGCTGATTCTCGACGAGCGCTTCCTGTACAGCGACGGCACGCGCCAGCGCCGGGTCTGGACCCTGACGCCCGATGGCGACGGGCGCTGGCGTGGCCGCGCCGATGACGTGCTGGGCGAGGCGCAGGGTGAGGTCGCCGGCAACGCCTTGCGCTGGCGCTACCAGCTGAACCTGCCGGTCGACGACACCACCTATGTGGTGAGCTTCGACGACTGGATGTACCTGATGGACGAAGACACCCTGATCAACCGCTCGGCAATGAGCAAATTCGGCGTCGAGCTGGGTCAGGTCACCCTGTTCTTCCGCCGCATTCCCGCCGAACGCAGGCCCTGATGGACTCCCTGGAGGATGGCTATCGGGCGCTGGTGATCGGCGCCGGTGGTGCGCTGGGCGGCGCCTTCTGTCAGCTGCTGCGTGCGGACCCGCGTTGCGCCCAGTTGCTTGAGTTGGGGCGTTCGACCACACCGGCGCTGGATCTGGAAGACCCGCAGAGCATCGCCAGCGCCGCCGCCGAGATCGGCCTGCAGGGGCCGCTGCAGCTGATCCTGCTGGCCACCGGCGTGCTGCACCGCGCGGGCGTCAGTCCCGAGAAGAGCCTGGCGGCCGTGCAGGCCGAGGCGTTGCAGGCGGTGTTCCAGGTCAATGCATTGGGGCCGGCGCTGGTGCTACAGCAGTTCCTGCCGCTGCTGGCACCGCGTGGCGTCATGGCTGTGTTGTCGGCGAAGGTCGGCAGCATTGGCGACAACCGCCTCGGCGGCTGGTACGCCTACCGCGCCTCCAAGGCGGCGCTGAACATGCTGGTCAAGACCGCGGCCATCGAACTGGCCCGCAGCCGGCCGCAGGCCCGGCTGTTCAGCCTGCACCCGGGCACCGTGCTGTCAGCGCTCTCGCAACCCTTTCGCGGCGCTGCCGCAGGTCGTCCGCCACTTCAGGCGGCCGCGCAGCTGCTCAACCTGATCGACCGACTGGACCCCGCCGACAGTGGCGGTTTCTTCGCCTATGACGGCGAGCCTTTACCCTGGTAGGAGATGCGCCATGACCCTCGAAGAACTCAATCAGATGGCCGCCCAAGGGGCCATCAACGAGCTGGAGCTGTGCTCGCTAGAAGGCGGTTTCTATGTGTTGCTCGCCCGTACCGAGGAGGGCACCAAACCGCTGCTCGATGCCTCGGGCGATACCGTGCAGGTGCGCTCGATCACCCACCTGCGTGAGCTGCTGCATTTCACGCCGCCAGTGCCGTGCGTGATGGTGCAGCAGGTGGTGCATGACGAGATGTGCGGCATGCGCGATGGTCCGGTGGAGCCGCTGCGGGTGCCAGTCGGCCTGAGCGAGCCCTGGTAGTGACGCCAGCGCGCAGACTCGGTGTGCTGCTAGGCGACCAGCTGTCGTTCGACCTCAGCCTGTTCGACGCGCTCGACCCGGCGCAGGATGCGCTACTGATGGCCGAGGTGATGGACGAGGCCACCTACGTCGCCCATCACCCGCAGAAGATCGCGCTGATCTTCAGCGCCATGCGCCACTTCGCCCAGGCCCTGGGCGAGCGGGGCTGGCGGGTGATCTACGTGCGCCTGGACGATGCCGGCAACAGCGGCAGCCTGACTGGTGAGCTGCTGCGCTGGGCCGAGCGCCTGGGCGTGGAGCAGGTGCACCTGACCGAGTGCGGCGAATGGCGCTTGCAGGAGGCCTTGAATCAGTGCGGTCGGCCGTTGGTGTGGCACGAGGACCGGCGCTTTCTCTGCTCGCGGCAGCGTTTCGCCGCCTGGGCGAGCGGGCGCCGGCAACTGCGCATGGAAAACTTCTACCGCGACATGCGCAAGCGCACCGGCCTGCTGATGGCGTTCGACGGCAGCCCGGTCGGTGGCACCTGGAACCTCGACGAGGACAATCGCAAGTCGCTGCCCAAGGGGCTACGGGGTCCCTTCGCCGCGCGTTTCGCCACCGATGAGCTGACCCGCGAGGTGCTGCAACTGGTCGAGCAGCGCTTCGCCGGGCATTACGGCAGCCTCGAAGGCTTCGACTACCCGGTGACCCACGCCGAGGCCCAGGCGCTGTGGCAGCACTTTCTCGACTTCGGCCTGGCCGCCTTCGGCGACTATCAGGACGCCATGGCCCAGGGCGAGCCCTATCTGTTCCACGCCCGCATCAGCGCCGCGTTGAACATCGGCCTGCTCGATGTGCGCCAGCTGTGCGCCGATGTCGAGCAGGCCTATCGCGAGGGCAGGGCACCGCTGAACGCGGCCGAGGGTTTCATCCGCCAGCTGATCGGCTGGCGCGAATACGTACGCGGCATCTACTGGCTGCGCATGCCGGAGTACGCCGAGCTGAATGCCTTCGGCAACCGCCGCGCGTTGCCGGAGTTCTACTGGAACGGTGAGACCTCGATGCGCTGCATGGCCCAGGCCATTGGCCAGAGTCTGGAACTGGGCTACGCCCACCATATCCAGCGGCTGATGGTGACCGGCAACTTCGCCCTGCTCGCCGGCATCGCGCCCAAGGCGATCTGCGAGTGGTACCTGGCGATCTACCTGGATGCCTTCGACTGGGTGGAGCTACCCAACACCCTGGGTATGGTCATGCATGCCGACGGCGGCTACCTGGGTTCCAAGCCCTACTGCGCCAGCGGTCGCTATATCCAGCGCATGTCCGACTACTGTGGCGACTGTGCCTATCGGGTCGATCAGGCCGTGGGCGAGCAGGCCTGCCCGTTCAATGCCCTGTACTGGCATTTCCTGCGCCGGCACCGCGACCGCCTGGGTAGCAATCCACGCCTGGCCATGGTCTACCGCAACCTCGAACGCATGGACGAAGACCGGCGCGAGGCCCTGTGGCAGCGTGGCGAGGATCTGCTGGCGCGCCTGGATGCGGGACAGTCGTTATGAAAAAGGCCGATTTGCCGAGCAAGCTCTGCGCGGTCTGCGGCCGACCCTTCAGTTGGCGGCGCAAATGGGCGCGGTGCTGGGAGCAGGTGCGCTACTGCTCGCAGCGCTGTCGCTGCGTGCGTGGAGCCAGGGCGCATGAGGCAACGGATGCGCGAGCAGTGCGTCTCGCGGGTGCCAGTTCTGTCTCCGCACAACGCCCAGCAAGCACCTGAGTGCTTACTGGATAGTCACAACTCTTTCACATCTGGGCATCGCATTGGCCCTGCGCAGTGAACTCGACGCGCTCCCTCGGGTCTGTCTGCTGTCGGCCCGAACGGGGAGGGTGGCATGGCCATTTGCCGCCGTCAGGTAGCGTACCCATCCCGTCGCAGCATTGCGTATGGTCGGCGAGTGTCGTGCCCGTTGCTCGGGTGTTGTGTTCCCGCCAAGTGAAGATTGTCCAATGTCCCGATCCTGCCGTTTTCTCGCCAATTCCTCCTCGTTCCAGCTTCGCGCCCTCTATGCCAGCCTGCTCGGCGGTCTGCTGGCCACCAGCACTCCTGCGTGGGCGGAGGAGTCTGGCGGCAATGCACGCTGGGTCAGCGACAGCCTGAATACCTATGTGCGCAGTGGCCCCACCGATGGCTATCGCATCGTCGGTACGCTCAGTTCTGGGCAGAAGGTCGAACTGCTGCGTAGCCAGGGCGACTACAGCCAGGTACGCGGCGAGAATGGCAGTGCGGTGTGGATTCCCACCCGTGATCTGCAGGAGATGCCCGGCCAGGCCGAGCGTCTGCCGCAACTGGAACAGAAAGTGGCCGATCTCAGCGCCGAGCTGAAAGGCATCGACGACACCTGGAAGACCCGCGTGCAGGGCATGCAGGAGACCCTGGACTCGCGCAAGGCGTTGATCGACGAGCTGCAGGTAGCGCGTACCGCGCTGGACACCCAGCTGAACCAGGCCCAGGCCGAACTGCGCGAAGCCCAGGCGCAACTGGGCGAAGAGCGCCAGCAGGTGCTGATGAGCTACATGGTCTACGGCGGCGGCATCGCCGGCGTCGGGCTGCTTGCCGGCCTGATCCTGCCGACCATGCTGCGGGTGCGGCGCAAGCGCAACGACCAGTGGCTGTAGTGCTCTATCAGCCTGTCAGGCTTTGTTGGATCAATGCCCGGTGCTGCAGGGGCTTGATCCAACAAATGGCCATGGGCCTATGGGTGAGCCTGTGAGTTGATAGCCTTTCGATCCGACTACCAGCCCAGCTGCTTGTTGAAGCCGAGGGCGTCGTAGTAGTCGCCCTGGTAGGCGATCTTGCCGTCCTTGATGCGCACGAAGCTCACGCCTTCGAACGACAGCGGCTTGCCGGTGGCCGGGGTTTCCGCGCCCCAGGCACCGCTGTTGGTGCCGCTGAACTTCCACTGGAAGGCGATGCCGTCGGCGCTGACGATGGGCGCGCTGGTCATCTCCCACTTGAGGTCCGGCACGGCGCCGATGAACACCTTGATCACGTTGTCACGGGCCGCCGCCTTGCCTTCCTGCGGGGTGCCGACGGTGGCGTCGAAGTACACCGCGTCATCGGCCAGGTAAGTGGCCGCCTTGTCGGCGTCATGGGCGTTCCAGGCGGCCATGTAGCCGTCTACGAGCGCCTTGGCGTCATCGGCGGCCTGGGCCAGGCCGGCGAGGGTGCCGAGAGCGAGGAAAGCGATGCTGCGTAGTGCGGTTTTCATTGTTGTTGCTCCAGCTGACTTTCGATTGAGAAACATCGGAGCGATCTGGGCGTCGCGCGCGCCGGCAGGGCTAGGCGGCCTGCACCGAGAAAGCGCAATGTACTGGAGTACATGAGCATTTCGAGGTGCTGGCCAACAACGCCCGGCCAAGTGCGCGGCGTTCAGATCAGTGTTTGAACATCACATGACGGACTGCGGTGTAATCCTCCAGGCCGTACATCGACATGTCCTTGCCGTAGCCGGACTGCTTGACGCCGCCATGCGGCATCTCGCTGACCAGCATGAAGTGGGTGTTGACCCAGGTGCAGCCATACTGCAGGCGCGCCGACAGGCGATGGGCACGGCCTACGTCGCGGGTCCACAGCGAGGAGGCCAGGCCGTATTCGGAGTCGTTGGCCCAGGCCAGCACCTGTGCTTCGTCGTCGAACGCGGTGACCGAGACCACCGGGCCGAACACCTCGCGACGGACGATCTCGTCGTCCTGGCGTGCGCCGGCCAGCACGGTCGGCTCGAAGAAGAAACCGGGGCCGTCGACCGCCTTGCCGCCGGTGACCACCTGGATATGCGGCACGGCCTTGGCCCGCTCGACCATGTCGACCACGCGCTGGCGGTGCTGTTCGGTGATCAGCGGGCCGAGTTCGGTGCCTTCGTCATCCTGCAGGCCGTACTTGATGCTGGCCACGGCTTCGCCGAGTTTGGCCACGAATTTGTCGTAGATGCCCTTCTGCGCGTAGATGCGGCAGGCGGCGGTGCAGTCCTGGCCGGCGTTATAGAAGCCGAAGGTGCGGATGCCCTCGACCGCGGCGTCGATGTCGGCGTCGTCGAAGATGATGACCGGGGCCTTGCCGCCCAGCTCCATGTGCATGCGCTTCACCGTGTCGGCGGTGCTGCTGATGATTGCCGAGCCGGTGGGGATGGAGCCGGTCAGCGAGACCATGCGCACCTTCGGGTGGTTGGTCAGCGGCGCGCCGACGCTCGGGCCACGGCCGAACACGATGTTGACCACGCCGGCGGGGAAGATATCGGCGATCAGCTCGCCCAGGCGCAGGGCGGTCAGCGGGGTCTGCTCGGACGGCTTGAGCACCACGCAGTTGCCGGCGGCCAGGGCCGGGGCCAGCTTCCAGGCGGCCATCATCAGCGGGTAGTTCCACGGCGCGATGGAGGCGACCACGCCGAGCGGGTCGCGGCGGATCATCGAGGTGTGGCCGGGCAGGTATTCACCGGCGGCGGAACCTTGCAGGCAGCGCACGGCGCCGGCGAAGAAGCGGAACACGTCGGCGATGGCTGGCAGTTCGTCGTTCAACGCGGCGCTGTAGGGCTTGCCGCAGTTCTGCGACTCCAGGCGGGCCAGCTCCTCGGCGTTGGCGTCGATGCGCTCGGCCACGGCCAGCAGGGCGGCGGCGCGCTGGCCAGGAGTGGTCTGTGACCAGCCGTCGAAGGCGGCGTCGGCCGCGCGAACGGCGGCATCGACCTGCTCGGCGCTGGCCTCGGTAATCTCCACCAGGGTGCTGCCCAGAGAGGGGTTGAGCACGGGTTGGGCGGCGCCCAGGCCGGCGACCAGTTCGCCGTTGATCAGCAGTTTGGTTTGCATCACGTAAACCTCGTCATTCAGGTGTCGGTGTTGAGATATGGGTCGGCCCCGTGGGAGCGGCTGAAGCCGCTCCCACATGGCGAAGTTATTTCCCGCCGCTACCGGCAACGCCTTCGCCACCCTTGGTCAGGTAGTAGGCGCCGAGGATCGGGATCATGGTCACCAGCATCACCAGCATGGCCACCACGTTGGTGACCGGTACATCGCGCGGGCGCGACAGCTGGTTGAGCAGCCAGATCGGCAGGGTCTTCTCGTGGCCGGCGGTGAAGGTGGTGACGATGATCTCGTCGAACGACAGGGCGAAGGCCAGCATGCCGCCGGCCAGCAGGGCCGAGCCGAGGTTGGGCAGGATCACGTAGCGGAAGGTCTGCCAGCCGTCGGCGCCGAGGTCCATGCTGGCCTCGATCAGGCTGTAGCTGGTGCGGCGGAAGCGGGCGATGACGTTGTTGTAGACGATCACCACGCAGAAGGTGGCGTGGCCGATGACGATGGTCAGCAGGCCCGGTTCGATGCCGAAGGTCTTGAACGCCGCCAGCAGGGCGATACCGGTGATGATGCCAGGCAGGGCGATCGGCAGGATCAGCATCATCGACACGCTTTCCTTGCCGAAGAAGTCCCGGCGCCACAGTGCGGCCGCGGCCAGGGTGCCCAGGCACATGGCAATCAGCGTGGCCACCGACGCCACTTTCAGCGACAGCTTGATCGCTTCGAGCACGTCGGCGCGGGCGAAGGCAACGCTGAACCAGTGCAGGGTCAGCCCTTGCGGCGGGAAGCTGAAGCCGGCGCTTTCGCTGTTGAAGGCGTAGAGGAAGATGATGAAGATCGGGAAGTGCAGGAACACCAGTCCGCCCCAGGCGGCGGCCTTCAGACCCCAGGACGCTTTCTCAGAGTGCATCGAAGGCCCCCAGACGTTTGACGATGGACAGGTAGATAGCGATCAGCACGATCGGCACCAGGGTGAAGGCGGCGGCCATGGGCATGTTGCCGATGGCGCCCTGCTGCGAATACACCATGGTGCCGATGAAGAAGCCGGGCGGCCCCACCAGCTGCGGCACGATGTAGTCGCCCAGGGTCAGGCTGAAGGTGAAGATCGAGCCGGCGGCGATACCCGGGATCGACAGCGGCAGTACCACCTGCCAGAAGGTTTGTGCCGGGTGCGCGCCGAGGTCGGCTGAGGCTTGCAGCAGTGACGGCGGCAGGCGCTCCAGCGAGGCCTGGATCGGCAGGATCATGAACGGTAGCCAGATGTAGACGAACACCAGGAAGCGCCCCAGGTGCGAGGTCGACAGGGTGTTGCCGCCAACTGCCGGTACCTGCAGCAGCAGGTTGAGCAGCCATTCCAGGTGCAGTGCCTGAAGGAACCAGATGGCCACGCCGCCCTTGGCCAGGAGCAGGGTCCAGGCGTAGGCCTTGACGATGTAGCTGGCCCACATCGGCAGCATCACCGCGATGTAGAAGAACGCCTTGGTCTTGCCGCTGGTGTAGCGCGCCATGTAGTAGGCGATGGGGAAGGCGATCAGCGCGCTGGCCAGTGACACGGCGATGGCCATGCTCAGGGTGCGCAGGATGATGTCGAAGTTGGCGGCCTGGAACAGCGCTGCGAAGTTGCCCAGCGTGAGGTCCGGGGTGACCGTCATGCTGAAGTCGTCGAAGGTGTAGAAGCCCTGCCACAGCAGGGTCAGCAGCGAACCCAGGTAGATCACGCCGAACCACAGCAGCGGCGGCACCAGCAGCAGCGAGAGGTACAGGGTGGGCTTGCGGTAGAGCAGGCCGGAGAGGCGCCGCAGTGGCCCGTCCGTGCGGGTTTCGAGGGTCAGGGTGCTCATCTCAGGCCTCCTGGCGCAGGCCGACCATGGCCGCCCGCGACCAGCGCACGCGAACCTGCTGGCCGGGCTGCAGCGCCACTTCGGCCTGGTCCCACTGGCTGTTGGCCTGGCTCACCGAGAAGATCTGGCCGTTGTCCAGCTGCAACTCGTAGCGGGTCGCCGCGCCGAGGTACTGGATATCGAACAGCGCGCCGCTGAGTTCGATCTCGTCGCTGCCGAGCGCGCTGCCGTTGGCCAGGCGCGCATGCTCCGGGCGGATCGAGAACGGACGGCTGTCGCCGGTAAGCTGGCGGGCGAGGTCACCCTTGAGCACGTTGCTGGTGCCGACGAATTCGGCGACGAAGGCGGTGGCCGGCTGCATGTACAGGTTGCGCGGGGTATCGACCTGCTCGATGCGGCCCTTGTTGAACACCGCCACGCGGTCGGACATGGACAGCGCCTCGCCCTGGTCATGGGTGACGAAGATGAAGGTGATGCCGAGCTGGCGCTGCAGCTTCTTTAGCTCGCCCTGCATCTGCTCGCGCAGCTTCAGGTCCAGCGCGCCGAGCGGTTCGTCGAGCAGCAGTACCCGTGGGCGATTGACCAGGGCGCGGGCCAGGGCCACGCGCTGGCGCTGGCCACCGGACATCTCCGCAGGTTTGCGCTTGCCGAAACCGGCCAGGGCGACCATGGCCAGCGCTTCCTCGGCGCGGCCCAGACGCTCGGTCTTGCCCACGCCCTTGACCTTGAGGCCGTAGGCGACGTTCTCCAGCACGCTCATGTGCGGGAACAGCGCGTAGTCCTGGAACACCGTGTTGACGTCGCGCTGGTAGGGCGGCAGGCCGGCGGCTTCCTCGCCGTGGATGCGGATCGAGCCGGCGCTGGGTTGTTCGAAGCCGGCGATCAGGCGCAGGCAGGTGGTCTTGCCCGAGCCCGAGGGGCCGAGCATGGAGAAGAATTCGCCTTCCTGGATGTCGATGGACACCCGGTCGACGGCCTTGACCTCGCCGAACACGCGGGAGACATCGGTAAATTGCACAGCAAAAGTCATTTCAAACGCTCCAGGAAGAAAGCCATCCACCACCGTCAGTCCCGTCAGGGTTTGCCGACACGAGCCGGGAGCGCCGGTGGTGGATGTACAGCGGTGAAACCAATGGCTTGGAATGAGAGGCTGGAAAACTGGTAGCCAGCCGCCGTTCAGATCGGCCCGGGGAGAGGCTTCTTCCTGGGCAGCGTTGAAGCAGCGCTGAGCGAGCGGTTCGTGGGCAAGGCGTCCCGCAGCACGAAGCGAGACATACCGCCGGGTAGGCGAGCTTCGTGCGAGGACACAACGCCGCCCACGGACCGCGCAGCCAGCGCGGCCTCCTTATCTACCGCCCATGATGGCGATGTAGTCCTGGGTCCAGCGGCTGTAGGGCACGTACTTGCCACCCTCGGCCTGCGGGGTTTTCCAGAAGGCGATCTTGTCGAAGTTTTCGAAGCCGTTGGTTTTGCAGCCTTCGGCACCGAGCAGTTCGTTGCCCTGGCAGGCGCTGGGCACGGCCGGTACGGAGCCGAACCAGGCGGCCAGATCACCCTGCAGCTTGGGCTGCAGCGACCAGTCCATCCACTTGTAGGCGCACACCGGGTGCTTGGCTTCGGCGTGCAGCATGGTGGTGTCGGCCCAGCCGGTGGCGCCTTCGCTCGGCACGGTGGAGGCGATCGGCTGCTTCTCCAGTTGCAGGGCGTTGACCTGGTACGGCCAGGCCGCAGAGGCGACCACGCCTTCGTTCTTGAAGTCGTTCATCTGCACGGTGACGTCGTGCCAGTAGCGGTGCACCAGTTCATGCTGCTTGCGCAGCAGTTCGAGTGCCGCGCCGTACTGCTCCTCGTTGAGCAGGTAGGGGTCGGTGATGCCCAGTTCCGGCTGGTGCGCCTTCAGGTAGAGGGCAGCGTCGGCAATGTAGATCGGGCCATCGTAGGCCTGCACGCGGCCCTTGTTGCTCTTGCCGTCGGCCAGGTCCTGCTGCTCGAACAGTACCTTCCAGCTGGTCGGCGCTTCCTTGAACACGTTGGTGTTGTACATCAGCACGTTCGGGCCCCACTGGTAGGGCGTGCCGTAGTGCTGGCCGGCAACCGTGTGCCAGGGTGCGTCCTTGAGGCGGTCATCGACGCTCTTCCAGCTGGGGATCAGGTCGACATTGACCGGCTGCACGCGCTTGCCGGCGATCAGGCGCAGCGAGGCGTCGCCGGAGGCGGTGACCAGGTCATAGCCGCCCTTGGCCATCAGGCTGACCATTTCGTCGGAGGTGGCGGCGGTCTTGACGTTGACCTGGCAGCCGGTGTCCTTCTCGAACTGGGTGACCCAGTCGTAGGCCTTGTCGGTTTCGCCGCGCTCGATGTAGCCGGGCCAGGCGATGATGTCGAGCTGGCCTTCGGCCTTGCCCAGGGATTTGAGTGGCTCTGCTGCCTGGACGGCGCCAGTGGCGAGCAGGGCGGTGGTCAGTGCACTGAGCACTGCGATTTTCTGCGCGGACATCGTGTTTCCCTCTTCTTATGGGCTGTTATGGGGGCAGCTAAATGTCGGCGAAACCTCTGCCGAACCTTGTTGTTACTCTAGTTGTTGTCCGTGGCGCGCCATGATGTGGCGCACCACGCTGTAGTCCTGTAACGAGTCACTGGATAGGTCCTTGCCGTAGCCGGAGCGCTTGAGGCCGCCGTGTGGCATCTCGCTGGCCAACATGAAATGGGTGTTGATCCAGGTGCAGCCGTACTGCAGGCGGCCCGCCAGCTGGAAGGCCTTGTCCAGGTTCTGCGTCCACACCGAGCTGGCCAGGCCGTACTCGGAGTCGTTGGCCCAGTCCAGTGCCTGGTCGAGCCCGTCGAAACGGGTGACGGTGACCACCGGGCCGAACACTTCGCGCTGGACGATCTCGTCGTGCTGCTTGCAGCCGGCCAGCAGGGTCGGCTGGTAATAGAAACCGGGGCCGGAATGCACGGCGGCGCCGGTGACCCGCTCGATATGCGGCTGGCCGAGGGCGCGCTCGACGAAGCTGGCCACGCGGTCGCGCTGGCGCGCGCTGATCAGCGGGCCGATCTCGTTGTCGCCATCTTTCTTGCGGGCGAAGCGGATGCTCGCCACGGCGTCGCCCAACTCCGCCACCAGGCGATCATGGATGCCGGCCTGGGCGTAGATGCGGCAGGCGGCGGTACAGTCCTGCCCGGCGTTGTAGTAGCCATGGGTGCGGATGCCCTGCACCACGGCATCGAGGTCGGCGTCGTTGCAGACGATCACCGGCGCCTTGCCGCCCAGTTCCAGGTGCGTGCGCTTGAGAGTGCGGGCGGCGCTTTGCAGGATCTTCTGCCCGGTGACGATATCGCCGGTCAGCGACACCATGCGCACCTTGGGGTGGCCGACCAGGCTGCTGCCGATGCCTTCGCCGCCGCCACAGACGATGTTGAGCACACCGGCCGGGAGAATCTCGGCCAGCGCCGGGGCCAGAGCCAGGATCGACAGCGGAGTGTGTTCGGAGGGCTTGAACACCATGCAGTTGCCGGCGGCCAGGGCCGGGGCGATCTTCCAGGCCGCCATCATCAACGGGTAGTTCCACGGCGCGATGGAGGCCACGACACCGACCGGGTCGCGCCGCACCATGCTGGTGTGGCCGGGCAGGTATTCACCGGCCAGCTGACCCTGCTGGCAGCGCACGGCACCGGCGAAGAAGCGGAACACATCGGCACAGGCCGGAATGTCGTCCTGGCGTGCCAGGTGCAGCGGCTTGCCGCAGTTGAGCGCTTCCAGGGCGGCGAGCTGTTCGGTGTTGCTCTCGATGGCATCGGCGATCGCCAGCAGGGCGCTGGCGCGTTGTGCCGGGGTGGTGCGTGCCCAGGTGGGAAAAGCCCGGTGGGCGGCCTGCACGGCGGCCTCGAGCTGGTCCAGCGAGGCATCGGCAATTTGGCACAGGCTTTCGCCCGTGGCCGGGTTGAGGATGGCTTCGGCGGCACCTTCCCCGGCGACCAGTTGGCCGTCGATCAGCAATGCGCTGTGCAGGGTTGGGATGCTCATCTTCGCCTTTCTTCTATTGTTCGCGACGGCTGGCATGGCGGCTCCACTTGAGTTGGGCGCCGCGCTCGTGAGTCTTGGAGGCTAGAGCGCGGTCGGGTCTTCTACAAATTCTAAATACTGAAAGCAGCGTTCGATTAAATCGAAACCTTGCGGGCGTTCGGCTGTTCGCGGGCCAGAGTCAGGAAGGGATCGACCAGTGCCGGTCGCGCCGTGCCCCGGCGCCAGGCCAGGCCGACGTCCAGTGGCTCGCCCAGATCCACCAGCGGCCGGGCCTCGATGATGTCGCCTTCCAGCGACCAGGGGCGGTAGGTCATGTCCGGCTGGATCGACACGCCCAGGCCAGCGGCGACCAGGCTGCGCACGGCTTCCACCGAGGCAGTGCGCAAGGTGACGTTGGGGTTGAGGCCGGCGCGGCTCCAGATGCGCTGGGTGTGCAGGCCCATTTCGTCGGCGTTGAGCTGGATCAGAGGCTCGCCGGCGACATCGGCCAGGCTGATGCTGTCGCGTTCCAGCAGCGGGTGGCGGGCCGGCAACCACAGGCGGTGCGGCGAGTGGGTCAGTACTTCGGTCTGCAGGGCGTGGCGGTCCTCCAGGTTGGACAGGATCAGCACCCCGACGTCGATCTCGCCGGCCACCAGCAGATGCTCGATGTAGGGGCGCTCGTCCTCGACCACGCGGGTCTGCACGTTGGGGTAGGCGCGCTGAAAGCGGGTGATCAGGTCGGCCAGGTAGTAGCCGGCGACCAGGCTGGTCACGCCGATGGTCAGCTGGCCGGCGACCTGGTCGGTGCTCTGCTGCAGGCTGCGCTTGGCGTTCTCCACGGTGGCCAGGATCAGGTGCGCCTGGCGCAGGAACTGGTGGCCCTGGTGCGTCAGGCTCATGCCCTTGGCGTGGCGGTTGAACAGGCTGACGCCGATCTCTTCCTCCAGCTGCTGGATGGCCAGGGTCAGGGTCGACTGAGAAATGAATACCGCCTGGGCGGCGGCGGAGATGGAGCCGGTCTCGGCAACGGCGATGAAGTGGCGGATCTGACGCAGGGTCATCATGGCTGGGCATCCCAAACGAGGCTGCCAGCATTATGGTTTATCGAATTTGGGTTATTTCGTTCTTTTTAACTGAATGGCAGGAGTTTCCGCTGTCGCGCGGCTGGGGCCCTGCGATCCATTGCGCCATAAAAAAGGCCGCATGTGCGGCCCTTTGGGGGTGGCGAAGCCATCAGATCGTTTCGGCCGAATCCTCGCCGCCTTCCAGCGCGACCTGACGGATCGACAGGCGGATCTCCGCCGGCAGCACGCGCTTGGCGGCGCCTTCCACCAGGCCGGCCAGTTGCGGGTGATGGCTGAGTTTGCCTTCGCCGTTCTGGCGCAGCACGCCCTGGTCCAGCAGGCTCTGGATGAAGTGGCGGAACAGGCTCTTGTCGAAGAATTCCGGGGCGTTGAGGCCATGCAGGATCGACAGGCGCTGGGCCATGACCACACAGAGGTTCTCCAGCTCCTCGGCGGACAGTGCGTACTGGCCGGCGTTGAGCAGCAGGGCGGTGGCCATGTAGAAGCGCTGCAGGGTCTGCACGATGGCGCGGGCCAGCAGGCTGAGCAGCACGTACTGGCGCGAGCTGGGCGCGGGGCGGATGAACATGTCGTCTTCGCGGCGCAGCAAGCCCTGTTCGACGAAGGCGTTCAGCCACTGGTCGATGGCGCCTTCCAGCTCCTCGACCGAGTAGCGAATGAACAGCTCGGACTGCAGGTAGGGATACAGCGCGTGGCTGTAGCGCAGGATCTGCTCGCGGCTCATGCGCGAGCTGCTGAGGAAGAAGCTGGCCAGCAGCGCCGGCAGGGCGAACACGTGCAGCACGTTGTTGCGGTAGTAGGTCATCAGGACGGCGTTCTGCTCGTCCAGGTAGAGGATCTTGCCGAGTGCATCCTTCTGCTCGGCCAGCAGGTCCATGCTCTGCACGTAGCGGATCAGGTCCAGGCCGTTGCCGTCCGGCAGGGTGGCGTGGGGCGAGTAGGGCACCTGACGCAGTAGCGCCAGGTAGAGGTCGAGCACGCGCGCCAGGGCCTGTTCGTCCAGGGCCAGCTTGCTGGTGGAGAGCAGGGCCAGGGCCACCAGGTTGACCGGGTTGATCGCCGCCGCCTCGTTCAAATGCTGGGCCACCTTCTCGCCGAGGCGGTTGGTGGTGGCGTTCAGCCAGTCCGGGCGGAACTGCTCACCGTGATCCTGAGTGCGCCAGCCGGGCTGCTCGTGGTCGAGGAAGTCGGCCAGCTTGATCGCCTCACCGAAGTTGACCCGCACGCTGCCGAAGCGCTGCTTACGGATGGCGCCGATGACCTTGAAGATGTCGAAGATCGACTCCTTCTTCTTCGCCGCGCCGCGCAGTTCACCCAGATAAGTGCGACCCTCCAGCACGCGCTCGTAGCCGATATACACCGGCACGAAGGCGATCGGCAGGCGGTTGGAACGCAGGAAGCTGCGCAGGGTGATGGCCAGCATGCCGGTCTTCGGCTGCAGCGTACGCCCGGTACGCGAACGGCCGCCCTCGACGAAGTACTCGACCGGGAAACCCTTGCTGAACAGGGTGTGCAAGTATTCGTTGAACACCGCGGTGTACAGCGGGTTGCCCCTGAAAGTGCGGCGCATGAAGAAGGCGCCGCCGCGTCTGAGCAAGCTGCCCACGACCGGCATATTGAGGTTGATGCCGGCGGCGATGTGCGGCGGCGTCAGGCCGTTGCGGAACAGCAGGTAGGACAGCAGCAGGTAGTCGATATGGCTGCGGTGACACGGCACGTAGATGATCTCGTGGTCGTGAGCCAGGTCGCGTACCGCCTCCAGGTGGTTGACCTGGATGCCTTCGTACAGCTTGTTCCAGAACCAGCTGAGCACCACTTCGAGGAAGCGGATGGCGGTGTAGGTGTAGTCCGAGGCGATCTCGTTGCCGTAGTGCAGAGCCTTGGCCTCAGCCTTCTGCAGGCTGATGCCCTCGCGCTCGGCTTCCTCGGCGATGGCCTGGCGCACCAGCGAGTCATGCACCAGACCCTTGACCAGGTTGCGCCGGTGCGACACGTCCGGGCCGATCACCGCGGCCTTCTGGTTGCGGAAGTGCACGCGCAGGATGCGTTGCACCATGCGCAGGGTGCGTTCGCGACCCTTGCCCTGGTCGAGCAGTTCGCGCAGGTGGATCGGCGCGGCGAACTGCACGCGAGTCTTGCGCCCGAGAATCAGGATGCTGACCAGCTTGCGCAGGCGCCCGGTGACGGCCCAGGAATCGGCGAACAGCAGCTTCCACGGGCTGGTTTCGCGGTCCGGTGACTGGCCCCAGAACACACTGACCGGAATGATCTGCGCGTCGTCCAGTGCCTGCTCGTCGAGGCTGGCGAGGATGCGCTGCAGCGCCGGCGGGGCGCCGCGCTTGTCATGCCCGCCGAACCAGCTGGGCTCGCGGGTCAGGTAGAAGAAGCCGGCCGGCTCCAACTGGTCGCCGATCGCCACCGGCAGTACCGGGCGCGGCAGGCCGGCCTTGCTGCATTCGCGGTCGACCACCGCGAGGTCCGCCGCCGAGGGCTGCTGCAGCACATAGAACACCGGTTTGGAGCGATCCAGGCGCAGGTTGAAGGACGACTGGTTGATGGTTTCCGAGCGGACCCAGAGAAACAACAGGCGGCGAAGGGCGCCAAACGCGAGGCGGCGGAACGGGGAGCGGGTCATACGGGCTCTTGACGGCACTAAAAGCGAGCAGTTGCTCGGGGGCGCTAGTGTGCCGCAAGCGCCGCCCCGCGGCAAAACCGAAACGATGGGCGCGAATTTGCGGAACATGCCGAAACTTTCCCCGGCTACCGCGGTCTTGCATAGCCGTCGACCCACTACTTATAGTCCGGCCGGCATTTGTCAGGCCCGCAGTTGTATCGCAGGCTGCGGGCTTCCATCGCGATGGTGAGAGGCCATGATAGAAATAAGAAACCTGACCAAGCGTTTTCCGGGGCACACGGCCGTCGACGGCCTCAGCTTCAACGTCCAGCAAGGGGAAGTGCTGGGCTTTCTCGGTCCCAACGGGGCCGGTAAATCCACCACCATGAAGATGCTCACCGGCTTCCTGGCGCCAACCTCGGGAACGGCGAGCATTCTCGGTCACGATGTGCAGAGCGATACGCTCGCCGCGCAGCGCCTGATCGGCTACCTGCCCGAAGGTGCACCCTGCTATGGCGACATGAGCGTGCGCGGTTTCCTCGAATTCATCGCCGAAGTTCGTGGCTATCGCGGTGCCGAGAAGCAGCAGCGAGTGCAGCGTGCGGTGTCCCTGGTGGAACTGGAGAAGGTGCTGGAGCAGAGCATCGAGACCCTGTCCAAGGGCTTCAAGCGCCGCGTCGGCCTGGCCCAGGCGATCCTGCATGATCCCAAGGTGCTGATCCTCGACGAGCCCACCGATGGCCTCGATCCCAACCAGAAGCATCAGGTGCGCCAGCTGATTCAGAGCCTGGCCAAGGACAAGATCGTCATCATCTCCACCCATATCCTCGAAGAGGTCTCGGCCGTGTGCACCCGCGCCGTGGTGATCGCTGGCGGCAAGCTGGTGGCCGATGCCACCCCGCTGGAGCTGGAGAGCCGCTCGCGCTACCACCAGGCGGTGACGCTGGTCGGTGAGGGTGAACTGGATACCGAGGCGCTAGGCGCGCTGCCGGGTGTTGCGGGCGTCGAGCGCAACGAGCGCGAGCACAGCATTACCCTGCTGGCCAAGCCTGGCGAAGTGATCTTCAGCCAGGTCAACGAGCTGATCCGCCAGCGCGGCTGGCAGGTCAAGGAACTGGACGTGGAGCGTGGCCGCCTCGATGAGGTATTCCGCACCCTGACCCGAGGAGAAGCGGCATGACGCAGTTGCCGGTCATCTTCAAGCGCGAGCTGCGCAGCTACTTCGCCACTCCGCTGGCGTACGTGTTCATCCTGATCTTCCTGGTGCTGTCCGGGGTCTTCACCTTCTACCTCGGCGGCTTCTACGAGAGCGGTCAGGCGGATTTGTCGCCGTTTTTCAACTTCCACCCCTGGCTGTACCTGTTCCTCGTGCCGGCCATCGCCATGCGCCTGTGGGCCGAGGAGCGCAAGTCCGGCTCCATCGAGCTGCTGATGACCCTGCCGATCACCCGTACCGAGGCGGTGCTGGGCAAGTTCCTCGCGGCCTGGGTGTTCGCCGGTATCGCCTTGTTGCTGACCTTCCCGATGATCATCACGGTCAATTACCTGGGCCAGCCGGACAACGGCGCGATCTTCACCGGCTACTTCGGCAGCTGGCTGCTGGCGGGCTCCTACCTCGCCATCGGCTCGTGCATGTCGGCCCTGGCGAAGAACCAGGTGATTGCCTTCATCCTCGCCGTCAGCGCCTGCTTCCTGTTCATCGTCAGCGGCTTCCCCATGGTGCTCGACGCCCTGGCCTGGGCGCCGCAGTGGGCCATCGACGCGGTGTCCTCGCTGTCCTTCCTGACCCGTTTCGACGCGATCAGCAAGGGCGTGATCGACCTGCGTGACCTGCTCTATTTCATCTCCCTGATGGCCGCCTGGCTTGCCGCCACCGCCATCGTGGTCGATCTGAAGAAGGCTGACTGACGATGAAGAAACTGATGTATTCCGGCGTCGGCCTGCTGCTGATCGCCGTGGCCTTCCTGGCCTTCAACATGCTCACCAGCCTCGGCCTGGGCAATGCCCGCCTGGACCTGACCGAGCAGAAGCTCTACACCATCTCCGAAGGCACCGAGCGCATCCTTGGTGAGCTGGACGAGCCGATCAACCTGTACTTCTTCTACTCCGACAAGAGCGCCCGTGACCTGGCCGTGCTGCGCAACTACGCCACCCGCGTGGAGGAAATGCTCAAGGCCTACGAGCGTGCGGCGAACGGTAAGATCAAGCTGCACATCGTCGACCCCGAGCCGTTCTCTGAGGACGAGGACAAGGCCGCGGCCTTCGGCCTGCAGGCCGTGCCGGCGAGCCAGAACGGCGACTCGATCTACTTCGGCCTGGCCGGCACCAACTCGGTGGACGACAAGCAGGTGATCCCGTTCTTCCCGCTGGACCAGGAAGAGTTCCTCGAATACCAGATCAGCCAGCTGGTGCAGGGTCTGGCCAAGCCGCAGAAGCCGGTGATCGGCCTGCTCAGCGGTTTGCAGATCAACGGCGGCTTCGACATGGCTGCGCGCCAGCCCACCGCACCGTGGATGGTGATGGAGGAAATCCGCCAGCTGTTCAAGATCGATAGTCTCAAGGCCGGGGTCGACAAGATTCCGGACGAGGTCTCGGTGCTGCTGCTGGTGCATCCGAAGAGCCTGCCGCAGGCGACGCTCTACGCCATCGACCAGTTCGTCCTGCGCGGCGGCAAGCTGCTGGTGTTCGTCGATCCGTTCGCCGAGGCCGACAACGCCGCGCCGATGATGCCGGGCGACGAGATGGACAAGGCCAGCGACCTGGAGCCGCTGTTCAAGGCCTGGGGCCTGCGCATGGTGCCGAACAAGGTCCTCGGTGACGGCTCCTACGCACTGTCCGTGGGCATGGGCCAGGGCCAGCGGCCGGTTCGCCACGCCGCCTGGCTGGCGCTGCCGCAGCGTGCCATGAGCCAGGATGACGTGGTCACCTCCGGCCTGGAGAGCATCAACGTCGCCACCAGCGGCATCCTCGAACAGGTGGAGGGCGCCAAGACCCAGTTCACCCCGCTGCTGCAGAGCTCCGAGTACGCCATGCCGTTCGATGCCGCACGCTTCGCCATGCTGGCCAACCCGGAAGAGCTGATGCGCGACCTCAACCCGACCGGTGAGCGCTATGCGATTGCTGCACGTATCAGCGGCCCGGCGCAGTCGGCATTCCCCGACGGCATCGAGGGGCAGAAGGATGGTCTGAAGTCCGCCGATAACATCAATGTTATCGCCGTGGCCGACACCGACCTGCTGGGCGACCGCATGTGGGTGCAGGTGCAGGACTTCTTCGGCCAGCGCGTGCCGCAGCCGTTCGCCGACAACGCCGGCTTCGCCATCAACGCACTGGACAACCTGTCCGGTAGCGATGCACTGATCAGCGTGCGTTCGCGCGGCCGCTTCAGTCGCCCGTTCGAGGTGGTCGAGGCGCTGCAGCGCGAGGCCGAGGCGCAGTTCCGGGTCAAGGAAGAAGACCTGCAGAAGCGCCTGGCGGACACCGAGCAGAAGCTCGCCGCCCTGCAGCAGCAGGACCCGAGCAAGCCGCTGGAGCTGACCCCCGAGCAGCAGACCGCCCTGCAGCAGTTCGTGGCCGAGAAGCTGCGCATCCGCAAGGAGCTGCGCGAGGTGCGCTTCCAGCTCAACGCCAATATCGAGGACCTCGGCCGTACCCTGAAACTGGCCAACATCCTCCTGGTACCGCTGCTGCTGACCCTGGGCGTGCTGGCCCTGTGGCTGTGGCGTCGACGCAAGTCGGCCTGATGCAGGCAGGGGAGAGGGCATGGCCCTTTCCCCTGTGCTTCTCCCCCCGTATTCACCGACTCCTTGATCGAGGAGAAACACGCTTATGAATCGCAAGACTCTGATCATCCTGGCAGTGCTGGTGGTGGCGCTGTTGGCCGCCTGGCATTTCACCCGCGAGGCCGAGCAGCCCCAGGCGCTGCCTGAAGCGCAACGCTGGTTGCCGGAATTGCAACCGGCGCAGGTCGAGGCCATCGAGGTGCAGCGCGTGGGCCAGCCGCTGGTGCGTCTGCAGCGCAAGGAACAGGGCTGGGTGCTGCCGGCCAAGGCCGACTACCCGGCCAACCAGGGGCTGGTGGCTGGCGTGCTCAAGGCTCTGGGCGAGGCGCGCAAGGTCGAGCCGCGTACCAGCAACCCGGATCTCTACGGTCGCCTCGGCCTGGCCGAGCAGGGGGAGGCCAATCAGCAGGCGGTACGCCTGAAGCTGGAGCGTGGCGAAGCACCCGCGCTGCAACTGTTGATCGGCAACCCCGGCCAGCAGGACGGGCAACTGGTGCGCGGTGCCGGTGAGGCGCAGAGCTGGTTGGTCAGCCAGCGCATCGTACTGCCGGCCACCGAGTTGGATTGGCTGGATCGACGGGTGACTGTGATGCCGTTCAGCGAGATCAAGACGTTGCAGGTGGTGCACGCCGACGGTAAGCAAGTGCAGCTGTTTCGTGACAAGGCCGAAGAACCCAACCTGCAGGTGCGCGACCTGCCCAAGGGCGGCAAGCTGGCCTTCGACGGTGCCGCCGACGGCATGGCGCGGTTGTTCGCCGACCTGCAGTTCGCCGACGCTGCACCGCTCGACCAGCTGACCTTCGACGGCAAGCCGAGTCTGACTTTCAGTCTGCAAACTTTCGCCGGTAACACGCTCGAAGGGCGCTTCTACACCAAGGCCGATCAGCACTGGTTGCTGCTGGAGCAAGGCAGCGATCTGCCGGCTGCCGAGCTGCCGGGACGCAGCGATTGGGCCTACCGTGTCGAGCCGTATCAGTACCAGAGCCTGGCCAAAAAGCTGACCGATCTGCTCGCGGAAAAGCCCTGAGAACAGGCTGCAAGCCTTGTGTGACGGGGCTTGCAGCTGGCCGAAAATATCCCTTGGCACGGCGAACACTTGTTTTATACTCGACCGGCGGTCGTATCAGGGCGTCATTCTGAGCGCCGTCCCAGTCTCGTTGCTGTGGTCGGAAAGAAGAACGTTCGCGCCGAACCGTCGAAGCCCTGCGGGGCAAAAAATAAAATCGAGAATCGAGGGAAGTGGTAATGGCTGATCGTGAGGTCGGAACCGTCAAGTGGTTCAATGATTCCAAGGGGTATGGCTTCATTCAACGCGAAAGCGGTCCGGATGTGTTCGTCCACTACCGCGCCATCCGTGGCGAAGGTCACCGCTCGCTGATCGAAGGTCAGCAGGTGGAGTTCTCCGTGATTCAGGGCCAGAAAGGCCTGCAGGCGGAAGACGTGTCCAAGGTCTGAAGACCCGCGCGGTTAAAACAAAAGGCCCGTCGAATGACGGGCCTTTTGTTTTGGGGCCTTTGTAGGAGGGGCCTTGTCCGCGAGCGTCTTAGTCGGTTTGCCAGATAAATTCCTGCGTGCCCTCGGCGTTGACCTTGATCCACAGGTCGGCGTTTTCCTCGCCCTGTTCCTCGCTCCAGCCACCCGGCGCGCAGCGCACTTCCACGCCCAGGGCGGCAAAGGCGGCTTCGGCGCAGGCGACGTCGTCGGCCCAGGGCGTGGCGTCGCTTTCCAGCAGCAGGCTGTGCCACTTGCCCACGGCCTTGGGCAGCCAGGTCACCGGTACATCGCCGGCGTGGCACTTGTAGGTCTGGCCGCGCTGCTGCCATTCGCTGCAGGGGCCGATGGCCTCGCTCAGCCACTCGGTCATGGCCTGCTGGCTGGCGTCCTTGAGGTAGATCTCGATATCGGGTTGGCGCATGGCGGTCAGTCCTGGTCCTTTACGATCCAATCGTAGCGAATGGCGACGGTAACTTCGAAGTCTTCGGCGATCACCGCGGCGCGGCGCTCGGCGCTGGCGCGCCAGCCGTGTGGGGTCATGGCCAGCAGGTCGGCGCGCGCCTGGGCATCGGCCAGTTGCAGGGGAAAGCTGAGCGTCTCGCTGTGGGCCAGGTGCATGCCCTCGGGAATCAGCTCCAGGTGCTTCTGGTCGTCGTAGTCACGCACTTCGTCGTACAGCTTCTGCCGTAGTTCCATCAGGTGCGTGCGGGTCGGTCCCATGCGCAGCAAGCCGCCACCAGGGGCGAGCAGGCGTTTGGCTTCGGCCCAGTCCAGCGGGCTGAATACGCTGGCGAGCAGGTTGCAGCTGGCATCGGCCAGGGGCACGCGGGCCATGCTGGCGACCATCCAGGTCAGTTGCGGGGCCAGGCGCGCGGCGCGCTTGACCGCCTCGCGGGAGATATCCAGGGCATAGCCGCGGGCATCGGGCAGGGCCTGGGCCAGCTGTGCGGTGTAGTTGCCCTCGCCACAGCCAATATCCAGCCAGCTGGCCGGTTGGCGCTCGGCGGCCAGTTCGGCCAGACGTCCGGCCAGCGGCGCATAGTGGCCGGCGCCGAGGAAGCGGCGGCGGGCTTCGACCATGGCGGCGTTGTCGCCCGGGTCGCGGCTATTCTTGTGCTGCACCGGCAGCAGGTTGTAGTAGCCCTGGCGGGCACGGTCGAAGCTGTGCCGGTTGCTGCAGGCCAGGCCGCTTTCGCTGGTGCTCAGCGGTTCCTGGCAGATCGGGCAGATCAGACTCATGCGAGTAGTTTCACCAGCGTCTGGTAGTAGACCTCGGTGAGCAGGTCCAGATCGCTGGCCAGCACGCGCTCGTTGATCTGGTGGATGGTGGCGTTGACCGGGCCGAGTTCTACCACCTGGGTACCCAGGGTGGCGATAAAGCGTCCGTCCGAGGTGCCGCCGGAGGTGGACGGTGTGGTCTCGCGGCCGGTAACGGTCTTGACGCTGGCGGCCACGGCATCGAGCAGGTTGCCCGGTTGAGTCAGGAACGGCAGACCGGACAGCGCCCACTCCAGGTGGTAGTCCAGGCCGTGCTTGTCGAGTATCGCGGTTACCCGCTGCTGCAGGCCTTCAACCGTGGATTCGGTGGAGAAGCGGAAGTTGAACACCGCCTTCAGCTCGCCCGGAATGACGTTGGTGGCGCCGGTGCCGGAGTTGAGGTTGGACACCTGGAAGCTGGTCGGCGGGAAGTAGGCGTTGCCATTGTCCCAGTGCTCGGCGGCCAGTTCGGTCAGGGCGCCGGCGGCCAAGTGGATGGGGTTCTTGGCCAGGTGCGGGTAGGCCACGTGGCCCTGCTTGCCGTAGACGGTCAGGGTGCAGCCGAGCGAGCCGCGGCGGCCGTTCTTCACCACGTCGCCGAGCAGGGTGGTGCTGGAAGGTTCGCCGACGATGCACCAGTCCAGGCGCTCATTGCGCTCGCGCAGGCGCTCGACCACGGCCTTGGTGCCGTGCTGGGCCGGGCCTTCCTCGTCGCTGGTGATCAGGAAGGCGATGGCACCCTTGTGGTTCGGGTGGTCGGCGACGAAGCGTTCCACGGCGATGATCATCGACGCCAGGCTGCCTTTCATGTCCGCCGCGCCACGGCCGCAGAGCATGCCTTCGTCATCTACGCGCACATCGAACGGCTGGTACTGCCAGGCGTCCAGCGGCCCGGTCGGTACCACGTCGGTGTGGCCGGCGAAGCACAGCACGGGGCCTTCACCGCCGCGCTTGGCCCAGAAGTTCTCCACTTCCTCGATGCGCATGTGCTCGACCTCGAAGCCGCATGCGGCCAGACGGCGCATCATCAGTTCCTGGCAGCCTTCGTCCACGGGAGTTACCGAGGGGCGGCGGATCAGGTCGCAGGCCAGTTCGAGGGTGGGGGAGAGGGCGGTCATTGCGGCTCCGGTGCGGCGATAGGCGAAAAGGTCGCCATTCTAAAGCAAAACGGCGACGCAGGGTCCGCAGACGCTGGGCCGCCGTTTCGGCTGGACGCTGTGGATCAGGCTGCGCTGGCGGGCTCCGCCACGTCCTGCTCCTGGGGCTTGGGCAGGGATGACAGCAGCGCCATGCACAGCGCGGCCAGGTAGGGCAGCGACTGCACCAGCAGGGTGGCGACCCAGAACTTGACGTCGGCGTTGCCGATGTCCTGGGCGAAGCCGATGCCAATCGCGGCCCCCCACAGCAGGAGCATGACGAATACCTCTTCGCGGGCCTCGGCCAACGCCACCAGGATGCCGTGGTTGCTGGCCATCTTCGGCGTGCGGAAGAACGGTATGGTCTTGGTGAAGGTGCCGTACAGCACCGCCTTGGCGATGGTGTGCGACAGGGCCAGGCCGGCGATGGCGGCCTGGAACGAGCGCACCAGATCCACCCCTACCGCGCGGCGATAGAGGAACAGGATCTTGCCGAACTTGAAGAAGAACAGGGCCAGCGGCGGGATCGCAAAGATCATCAGCGGCGGGTCGACCCGCTGCGGCACGATGATCATGCCCGCCGACCAGAGCAGGGCGCCGATGGTGAAGAAGATGTTCAGGCCATCGGCGATCCACGGCAGCCAGCCGGCAATGAAGTGGTAGCGCTGGCCGCGACTCAGTTGCGAGCCTTCGCCACGGAACAGGCTGCGGGCGTGGCCCTTCATGATCTGGATGGCGCCATAGGCCCAGCGGAAACGCTGCTTCTTGTAGTCGATGAAGGTGTCCGGCATCAGGCCCTTGCCGTAGCTCTGGTGGGCGTAGGCGGCGGCATAGCCTTTTTCGAACACGCGCAGGCCCAGTTCGGCATCTTCACAGATGGTCCAGTCGGCCCACTTCAGCTCGTCCATCACGCTGCGGCGGATCATGGTCATGGTGCCGTGCTGGATGATCGCATTGCGGTCGTTGCGGGTGACCATGCCGATATGGAAGAAGCCCTTATACTCGGCGTAGCAGAGCTTCTTGAAGGTGCTTTCGTCGCCGTCGCGGTAGTCTTGCGGCGACTGTACCACGGCGATTTTCGGGTCGCTGAAGTGCGGCACCATGTGCTTGAGCCAGTTCGGGTCGACGCAGTAGTCGGAGTCGATCACCGCCACCACTTCGGCATCCGGCGCCGTGTGCGGCAGGATGTAGTTCAGCGCGCCACCCTTGAAGCCCTCGATGGGCGCCACATGGAAGAAGCGGAAGCGCTCGCCGAGTTGCTGGCAGTAGGCCTCGACCGGCTCCCACACCTTCGGGTCCTTGGTGTTGTTGTCGATGATGATGACTTCGTAGTTCGGGTAGTCCAGCGCAGCCAGGGCATCCAGGGTCTGCTTCACCATCTCTGGCGGTTCGTTGTAGCAGGGCACATGGATCGACACCCTGGGCCGATAGGCGCTGTCGCCCAGCACCGGCAGGAAGGCGCGGCGACGCGTGCGCACCCAGGCGGTTTCGGCCAGTTCGTGGGCCTCGGTCAGCAGGACGATGAACACGCCCAGCGCGCCGATGCCGAGCAGGCCGCCGACGGTCAGGCTGAACCAGGTGCTGTACTGCTGGCTGTAGTCGTAGGCGATCCACACCAGGGCCGAGCCGCCGACGAAGGCGACGAAGGTGAGGAAGGTGCGCCCGCGCTGGCGCAGCGAGCTGCCGTCGATCAGCATCAGGGCCAGGGCCAGCAGGCCCATGACCACCGAGGCCACCGCCAGCATGCGCCACTGCGGGATGGCCACCACCGGGCCCTCGAAGGCGAACTTGGGCTGGCGATTGAGGTTGTAGACGCCCCAGTAGGCCCCGACCGAGCCCTCGTCGCTGGCCTTCCACGGCTGGTCGAAGGCTTCGATGACGAAATAGTTGTAGCCCTTGGCGTTCAGCGCATTGACCAGGGTGCGCAGATAGATGGCCTGTTCCGCCTGGTCCGCTTCGGCGCCGCCGCGGGTGCGACCGTTGCTCGGCCAGCCGACTTCGGAGAGCAGCAGCGGCTTTTTCGGGAACAGCTTCTTCAGGTCCTTGGCGCGTTCGAGGACGAACTCGGTGGAGTCCTCCATCGGCACGAATTCCCAGTAGGGCAGCACGTGGGCGGCGATCAGATCGACGTGATCGGCCAGCTCCGGGTGTTCCTGCCAGATATGCCACTGCTCGGAGGTGGTGACCGGGACCTTGACCGAGGCGCGTACCCGGTCGAGGTAGTCGATCAGCGCCGGTGCGGTGATTTCGCGGCGGAACAGCGCCTCGTTGCCCACCACCACGCGCACCACGCTGCGCGACGCGTTGGCGATCTCGATGGCCTTGGCGATTTCCCGCTCGTTGCGCTCCAGATCCGGGCTGATCCAGATGCCCAGAGTCACGCGCAGGCCGAATTCCTCGGCGATACGCGGGATATCGGCCAGTTTGCCGTCCACCGAGTAGGTGCGGATGTTGTCGGTCTGGCGGGTGAGCAGCTCCAGGTCGGCGCGGATCTGCGCATCGCTCGGATAGACGCCGGTCTGCGGGTTCTGCCCGGCGCGGAAGGGGGAAAAGGAGTAGCCGGAGATTTGCTCCGGCCAGTCCGGGGCGCTGACCGGGCGGTTGTACAGCGCCCAGAGGCCGGTGAACAACGCGGCGACCGCGACGATGATCACCAGATTGATTCCGAATTTGCGCGTTGGCATGTTGCTCAGAGGTTCCGTAGGGAGGAACGGGAAAGGCCCGGTGAACACCGGTCGGCGCGCATGCTACTCCGCCGCTCGGTACCTGTATAGCGGCGCCTGGAGCGCCTTTCGCTTGGTCCGTCGAGGCGCGCTAAAGTTCGCCGCCTGTCGCCTCAGAGGGCGCGCAGGAGCAGGCGTTCGCAGGCGTCCAGATCGAACTCGCGGCGCTGCTCCGGGCCCTCGCGCTGCAGCTGGGCGAGTATCGCCGGAATGGCTTCGGCGTCCAGGCCATGGGCCGACAGGCGGGTGCCCAGACCCATGCGGCGGAAGAAGCCTTCGGTGGCGTTGATGGCCGCATCCATGCGCTGCCCTGGCGAGCCGCGACGCAGGCCCCAGACCTGCTCGGCGTACTGCAGCAGTCTGCGCTGGCGTGGGCGCTCTTCGAGCAGGGCGGGCAGCAGGACTGCCAGGCTCTGTGCGTGATCGAGGTGGTAGAGCAGGCTGAGTTCATGGCTGAGTCTTTGCAGGTCGTCGTCCGTGTCGTCGCAGGTCAGCAGGCCGTTCAGTGCCTGGCTGGCGCACCACATCAGGTTGGCCCGGGTGGCGTAGTTCCGTGGCTCTGCCAGGGCTTTCGGACCCTGCTCCAGCAGAGTCAGCAGCAGGCCTTCGATCTGTCGATCGCGCAGTGGCATATCGGCGGGGCTGGCCAGGTAGCGTTCCAGGCCGTGGGCGAAGGCGGCCACCACGCCATTGCCGATCTGCCGTGCCGGCAGGCTGAAGGTGGTGCAAGGGTCGAGAATGGCGAAGCGGGGAAACAGGCAGGGGGCGGAGAAGGCCAGGCGGGCCTGCAGGCCGGCATGGCTGAGCACGCCACGGCCGTTGCTCTCCGAACCGGTGGCGGCCAGGGTCGGCACGCAGCCCAGCGGCAGGGCGCGGCGGATCGGTGTGCCGCTGAGCAGGTCGAACGGCTCGCCCGGATAGGCCATTGCGGCGGCCACGAACTTGCTGCCGTCGATCACCGAACCGCCGCCGACGGCAAGGATGAAGTCGCAGTGCTGCTGGCGCGCCTGTTTGACCGCGCGCAGCAGGGTGCTGTACTGCGGGTTGGCTTCGATGCCGGCGAAGCGGCTGAGCCAGTGGCCGGACAGCGCCTGCTCGACCTGCTGCCATACGCCGTTCTGCAGGATGCTGCCGCCGCCGTGGGTGACCAGCACCCGGCTGTCGCTGGGAATCAGTTGCGCCAGGCTGGCGATCTGCCCGGCGCCGAAGAGGATGCGGGTCGGGTTGTAGTAGCTGAAGTTGCGCATGGCGCGGCCTCCGCGGGCGTCTGTGCACTATAGACAAGGTCCGCGCAGGCCTTCGGCAGCTTATAATGCCGGCCGGTTTTTGAGGGTGTGACGAGATGACAGACGAACAGCGCTTCGGCGGTATCGCCCGGCTCTACGGGCGCGAGGGGCTGGAACGCCTGGCGGCGGCGCATGTGGCGGTGGTCGGCATCGGCGGCGTCGGCTCCTGGGCGGCCGAGGCCCTGGCCCGCTCCGGGGTCGGCGAGATCTCGCTGTTCGACCTGGACGATGTCTGTATTACTAACACCAACCGCCAGGTACATGCCATCGACGGCGCAGTGGGCAAGGCCAAGGTCGACGAGATGGCCGCGCGCATCCACGCCATCAACCCGGCTTGCACAGTGCACGCGGTAGCCGACTTCGTCACCCGCGAGACCATGGCCGAATACATCACCGAGCAGCTCGACGCAGTGATCGACTGCATCGACAGCGTGGCGGCCAAGGCCGCGCTGATCGCCTGGTGCAAACGGCGCAAGATCCAGATCGTCACCACCGGCGGCGCCGGTGGCCAGGTCGATCCCACACAGATCCAGGTCGCCGATCTCAACAAGACCTTCAACGACCCGCTGGCCGCCAAGGTGCGCAGCACCCTGCGCCGCGACTACAACTTCTCCCGTACGCCGGGGCGCACATACAGCGTACCCTGCGTGTTCTCCACCGAGCAGCTGCGCTACCCCAAGCCGGACGGCACCGTCTGCCAGGCCAAGGGCTTCGTCGGCGAGGGCGTCAAGCTCGACTGCGCTGGTGGCTTCGGCGCGGTGATGATGGTCACCGCCAGCTTCGGCATGGCTGCCGCCGCTAGGATCATTGACAAGCTGGTCGCCGGTGCACGGCGCCCGGCAGAACGTGCCGGCAAGGCTTCCTAGCTAGGCGTCCATGCCTGGGCGGCTGCCCTGCAATCGCCTTCATCGCGACTGAAGCGCAGTGCCGCCCAGCCGCTCCCACCCCATTCTCCCGAGAGTCTGCTGATGAACAACAACGATGTACTGCGCAGCCTGCGCTACCTGCTGGATATCAGCGATACCGAGCTGGCCGGAATTTGCCAACTGGCCAACTACAGCCTCGACCCCGAGGCGGTACCGGCCCTGCTGAAGAAGGATGACGAAGAGGGTTTGCAGCCCTGCAGTGACGAAGTGCTGGCGCACTTTCTCGCCGGCCTGGTGCTGTACAAGCGCGGTCGCGACGAGAGCCGCCCGCCATTGCCGGTGGAAAAGCGCCTGACCAACAACATCATCCTGAAGAAGCTGCGGGTCGCTTTCGAGCTGCGCGACGAGGATATGCACGAGATCCTGCGTGCCGCCGACCTGCCGATGACCAAGGCCGAACTCAGTGCCCTGTTCCGCAGTCCCGAGCACAAGAACTACCGCGCCTGCGGCGACCAGTTGCTGCGCAACTTCCTGCGCGGCCTGACCCTGCGTCAGCGTGGCTGAGGCGCGCACTGCCGCCTGGCTCGGGTTCGACTAAGCTGCAGGCAATGGAAGTCGGCAGGGAGGCACGCAGTACTCAGTAGCATGAGGTGCTCAGGTGTTCCACGCGTTTTGCCGCTGCCCCGCTCCGGGTGGATTGTGTTGTGCGCTGTTGTGCCTGCTGTCGTTGCTGGCCAGCCCTCTGCTTCGCGCTCAGGAAGTGGTGCGCGTGGGCACCGGCGACTGGGCGCCCTATGTCGAGCAGCGGCGCCCTGACGCCGGAGCCCTTGGGCGTCTGGTCAGCGCGGTGTTTGCCGAAGCGGGCTACCGAGTCGAGTACGTCTTCTATCCCTGGGACCGCAATGTCCTGTTGCTGCAGCAAGGGGAGCTGGACGCCATCATGCCCTACAGCTGCAGCCCCATGCGTCAGGACTATGGGCTGTGCAGCGAGCCACTGGTCGATGGAGAGATCGTTCTGTTCCACCGTACCGACCTGGTGTTCGACTGGCGTGGGTACGACGATCTGCTGCAGTATCGCATCGGCGTCAACCTGGGCTATTCCTACGGCCCGGCGTTTGATCAGCAACTGCAGTCGGGGCGACTGCATATCGAGCGCTACAACAAGGAAAACACCGCCTTTCGCCTGCTGGAGTTAGGCCGTATAGACCTGCACCCTCAGGATAGAGCGGTCGGCTACGCCATCATGCGCCGCCTTTTTCCTGGCGAGCGGCGCAAGGTCATTACCCACCATCCGCGTCCGGTCAGCAGCGAACCGCTGCGTTTGCTGTTCCGCAAGGATGACCCTCAGGGTGCCAAGCTGCTCAGCCTGTTCAATCGGGAGCTGGCCCGTTTTGCCGAGCGCGGTGAATTGCGCAGCCTGCAGCGCGCACTCAACAGCGGCGATGCGGATGGCTGGCAGCCTGGTTCCCCCCAACTCGTCGACGACGTGGCAGGAGCAGGGCGCCCAGCGCCAGCGCTACCCCGCTGAGCAGCAGGTCGCCAGCGATGGCGATCAGACTGTCAGCGAGGTACTCGGGCGGGGTGCACTCCCAGCTGACACTGCTGGGGCCGGCGCTGGCTACGGGCTGCTCGGCCCAGGGCTGGCCGAGGTTGTAGCTGGGCATGGCGGCCAGTTCCGCTTCGATACGCGCGGTCTCCTCCTGGCTGCACAGGCCGAGCTGCAGGCGCAGCAGCGCTACGACCACGAGCATGGCGAGGGTCAGCAGAACGCCGGTCCGGCGCCGCTCTGGCAGCAGCCAGGCCAGGGTCAGGCCGCTGAGGCCGGCAGCCAGGAACAGGTTGCTGTAGAAGGCGGGAAGCACATCGAACAGGGCCTCCGGCAGCCACTGCAGCAGATAGGGCAGCAGTTGCAGCAGCGCCGACAGCAGGGCCGTGCAGGCCAGGCAGCTGAGGCTAACGCGTATCCAGATGAACATTGCTCTCTCCTTGAGCAGGACGGGCCGCCAGCATAGTGCTGCTGGTGGTCAGTGTGCAGCCGTTTCTGCCAACTCGCGCATACGCAGCAGCACGGCGTTGAGGCCATTGCTGCGCGAAGGGGAGAGCTGCCGGCCCAGCCCCAGCTGGCTGAACCAGTCGGCCAGGTCGAGGGCCTGCAGGGCCGGACCATCCAGGCCGTCGACCCGCGCCAGCAATACGGCCAGCAGGCCGCGGATCAGGCGGGCATCGCTGGCGGCGCGAAAGCGCCAGGCGTCATCGCGGTATTCGCCGACCAGCCAGACCAGGCTCTCGCAGCCGCTGACGCGATTGGCCTCGCTGCGCTCGGTGTCGCTCAGTGGCGCCAGGCGTTCGCCCCACTGCATCAGCAGGCGCGCGCGTTGTTCCCAGCCGGGGCAGGCGCTGAAGGCTTCCATGGCTTCCTGAGCCGAAGGTGGCAGGGGCGTGGTCATCGCAGCAGCTCCAGGGCCTTGTCCAGGGCGGCGAAGAAACGCTCGAGGTCGCTGCTGTCGTTGTACAGACCCAGCGAGACGCGGATGGCTCCGCTCAGGCCGAGGTGTTTGAGCAGTGGCATGGCGCAGTGATGGCCGTTGCGCACGGCGATGCCCTGTTCGGTGAGCAGGTGGGCCAGATCGGCGCCATGCACGCCGGCCACGGTGAAGCTGGCCAGGGCCACCTGCGGCGCGCCGAGCAGACGGATGCCGTCGCGCGCATTCAGGCCGGCCAGCAGCTTGGCGTGCAAGGCCGTCTCGTGGCCGCTGACGGCGGCCTGGTCCAGTTGTTCCAGGTAATCCAGCGTAGCGCCCAAGGCGATGACTGCGGCAATCGCCGGGGTGCCGGCCTCGAAGCCCAAAGGCGCGGGGCGAAAGCGGGCATGCTGGTAGTCGGCCTCCAGCACCATCTCGCCGCCGAACTGCCAGGGGCGCAGTTGCTGCAGGGCGGCGCGGCGGCCATAGAGCAGGCCGACGCCGTCCGGGCCATACAGCTTGTGACTGGAGCAGACGTAGAAGTCGCAGCCCAGCGCCTGGACGTCATGCCGGCCATGCACCACGCCCTGGGCACCGTCGACCACGCTCAGCGCACCCTGGGTGCGGGCCAGGGCCAGCAACTCCGGCAGCGGCTGCCAGCGACCGAGCACGTTGGACAGCTGGCTGACGGCCAGCAGGCGGGTGCGCGGGTCGATCAGTTGCTGGGCCTGGGGCAGGTCGATCTGACCCTGCTCGTCCAGCGGCAATACCACCAGCTCCAGGCCGCGGCGCTCGGCCAATTGCTGCCAGGGCAGCAGGTTGGCATGGTGCTCCAGGGCGCTGATGACGATCTGCTCGCCGGGCTGAAACAGGTGCTCCAGGCCGTAGGCCAACAGGTTCAGTGACTCTGTGCTGCCGCGGGTGAAGACGATTTCCTCGCTGCTAGCCGCATTCAGCCAACGAGCGGACTTCTCCCGGGTCGCCTCGAAGGCGCGGGTGGCACGCTCGCCCGGCAGGTGCTGGGCGCGGTGTACGTTGGCGGCGCCGCTGGCGTAGTAGCCGAGCAGGCTGTCCAGCACGGCCTGGGGCTTCTGCGCGGTGGCGGCGCTGTCCAGGTAGGTCTGGCCTTCGGCTGCGAGGGCGAGGATGCCAGGAAAGTCGGCGCGCCATGGGGAGTTCAGGGACATGGTCTGTGGCACTGCTAGGAAATGGGCTGAGTATAAATAGAGAGGCCGGGCATGAGCCCGGCCTCTTAACCATCTCGCGGCCGAAAATCGGAGCTGAAGCGTCGCGAGCGACGGTCAGGCAAGGCGCAACGACCAGCGGGAGTAACAGCCAATGGCTGGTCCGAAGGGCGAGCGCCAGCGAGTAAATCAGGCGAGGGCGCGGAGTTTACTGAGTGTAAATGAGCAGCCCGACCGGGCTGGCGATCCAGCCTGATTTCAACGCCGCATGGCCTAGCGCAGCAGCTTCAGACCGATTTTCAGTTGTGGGCGTGGAGTGCCTCGTTCAGCTCAATGGCGGTCTTGTTGGTCTTGCACTCCACTGCACCGCTCTGCGAGTTGCGACGGAACAGCAGGTCGGCCTGGCCGGCCAGCTCGCGGGCCTTGACCACCTTGACCAAGTTGTTGGCTTCGTCGAGCAGCGCCACCTTGGTGCCGGCGGTAATGTACAGGCCGGATTCCACGGTGTTGCGGTCGCCGAGCGGAATACCGATACCGGCGTTGGCGCCGATCAGGCAGCCTTCGCCCACGGAGATCACGATATTGCCGCCGCCGGACAGGGTGCCCATGGTCGAGCAGCCGCCGCCGAGGTCCGAGCCCTTGCCGACGAATACGCCGGCGGACACGCGGCCTTCGATCATGCCCGGGCCGGCGGTACCGGCGTTGAAGTTGACGAAGCCCTCGTGCATCACGGTGGTGCCTTCACCGATGTAGGCACCCAGGCGAATGCGCGCGCTGTCGGCGATACGTACACCGGCCGGCACCACGTAGTCGGTCATCTTGGGGAACTTGTCCACCGAGAATACTTCCAGCAGCTCGCCCTTCAGGCGCGCTTCCAGTTGGCGCTCGGCCAGTTCACTCAGGTCCACGGCACCCTGGCTGGTCCAGGCCACGTTGGGCAGCAGCGGGAACACGCCGGCCAGGCTCAGGCCGTGCGGCTTGACCAGACGATGGGAAATCAGGTGCAGCTTGAGGTAGGCCTCCGGGGTGGAGCCCAGCTCCTTGTCCTCGGCCAGCAGGGTGGCGACCAGCGGGCGGTGGCTCTCGGCCAGGCGAGTGAGCAGGGCGGACTGGGCCGGATCGATGCTCTTCAGGGCATTGGCCAGTTCGGTGGCCTGGTTGGTGTTGATGGCGATGGCCTGGTTGCCACCGCTGTAGCCCAGCTTGGCGCTGATGGCTTCGACCAGTTCGGCGGCCGGATTCAGCAGTGGCTGGGCATAGAAGACTTCCAGCCAGGCGCCCTGGCGGTTCTGGGTGCCGACGCCGAAGGCCAGGCTGAACAGGGATTGCGACATGATGTGTTCCTCGTAACGCGAAAATGTGGAGAACGGGCGGCGCGCCAGTTCGGGCGACTTACTTCATTGCCGCGGTGTAGAGGTCGGGCTTGAAGCCGACCAGGGTCTTGTCGCCCAGATCGAGAACCGGGCGCTTGATCATCGATGGTTGGGCCAGCATCAGTTCGATGGCCTTGGCTTCATCGAGATCGGCTTTCTGTGCTTCGTCCAGCTTGCGAAAGGTTGTGCCGGCGCGGTTCAGCACGGTCTGCCAGCCATGTTCGGCACACCATTTCTGCAGGTGAGCACGGTCGATGGCGGAAACTTTGTAATCGTGGAAGCTGTAATCCACGCCCTGCTCGTCGAGCCAGGTGCGTGCCTTCTTCATGGTGTCGCAGGCTTTGATGCCGTAAAGAACGTAAGACATTGATATTCCTGATAAGCACCGGGATTTTCCGCGTGCTGCCTCAACTAGCCCTGATTAAAGAGGGCGGTGATTATGCCACGAGCCGCTCGGCGTGGCGGTGCTGGAAACGCTTGCCCATGTTTCGTCATAGAAATGGCGCCTGACGAATGACACGTCTTTATGCGACGCAATCGAAAAATCTATCGATGGGCACTCCCTATCCTGCGCAGCGTGCGACATAGAGAGGTGCACACCATGATCGATCTAAGCAACTGGGATCTGTCGATCCCTGAGGGGAATCCAGTCATCGTCATCACCAGCCCGCAGCTGGTAGCAGGGTACAACGACCAATATTTCAAGCCGAGCGGCGGCTCCATCGAATTCTGGGCGCCGGTCAGCGGCACTAGTACCAAATTAAGCGATTACCCGCGCACCGAGTTGCGTGAAGCCTATGCCGACGGCCAGCCGCGCAACTGGAACTACACCGCGGGTACGGCACACCTCAGCGCGCAAGTGGAAGTGAATCAGCTGCCTTCGGTCGGTGGGGTGATCATCGGCCAGATCCATGCCAAGGATAATGCCTACCCCTTCGTCAAACTGAGTTACCGCCTGGTGAAGGGGGTGGGGTACCTGGACGTCACCCTGCGCAAAAAACCGACGGATACGGCGAGCCCGGTGGTGCTGACCTACCAGAACATGCCGATGAATACCGTCTTCGATTACAGCTTCAAGGTCGCAGCCAATGGCCGCCTGGATGTCAGCGTGGCAGGTAAGACCTATAGCACGACGGTCAACAGCGCTTGGGCGAAGAAGGACTTCTACTTCAAGGCGGGCAACTATGTGCCCGACAATCAGGGGCCGGCTACCGAAGGTGGGCGGGTGACCTTCCACGATATCCAGGTCAGCCACCAGCCCAAGTAGATCAGCCCTGAACGAACTGTCGAATCCGCTGCGCCGCCTCGATGCATTCGGCCAGCGGTGCGACCAGGGCCATGCGTACGCGCCCGGCGCCCGGGTTGTCACCGTTCACCTCGCGTGACAGGTAGGAGCCCGGTACCACGGTTACGTGCTCGCGGGCGAACAGTTCGCGGGTGAAGGTGGCATCGTCGCCCGGGGTCTTGGCCCAGAGGTAGAAACTACCGTCCGGACGTTGTACGTCCAGCACCGGCTGCAGAATCTCCAGCACGGCGTCGTACTTGGCGCGGTACTGGTCGCGATTGGCACGCACGTGGGCCTCGTCCTGCCAGGCTGCAACGCTGGCCAGTTGGGTCTGCACGGGCATGGCGCAGCCGTGGTAGGTGCGATACAGCAGGAAGGCCTTGAGGATGTCGGCGTCGCCAGCGACGAAGCCGGAGCGCAGGCCGGGCAGGTTGGAGCGCTTGGACAGGCTGTGGAACACCACGCAGCGCTTGAAGTCGCTGCGACCCAGCTCGGCGCAGGCGGTGAGCAGGCCGGGCGGCGGGTTGTCCTCGTCGAAGTACAGCTCGCTGTAGCACTCGTCGGCGGCGATCACGAAATCATGCTCGTCGGCCAGGGCGATGAGTTTCTTCAATTCGGCGAGGGGGACTAGCGCGCCGGTGGGGTTGCCCGGCGAGCAGAGGAAGAGGATCTGGCAGCGCTGCCAGACGTCTGCCGGTACGGCGTCGAAATCCGGGTTGAAGCCGTTGCTTTCCAGGCAGGGCAGGTAGTGCGGCTCGGCGCCGGCCAGCAGGGCTGCACCTTCATAGATCTGATAGAACGGATTGGGGCTGACCACCAGGCCGCCGACGTCGCGCTGCACCACGGTCTGGGTGAAGGCGAACAGGGCCTCGCGGGTGCCGTTGACCGGCAGCACGTGGCGCGCGGCATCCAGCCAGTCGTTCGGCACGCCGAAACGGCGCTCACACCAGGTGGCGATGGCTTCGCGCAGGGCCGGAATGCCCAGGGTGGTCGGGTACACAGCCAGCTGTGCCAGGTTGTCCTCCAGGGTCTTGGCGACGAAGTCTGGCGACTTGTGCTTGGGCTCGCCGATGGACAGGGCGATGGCGCGCTTGTCCGCTGGCGGGGTGATGCCGGCGAGCAGGGCGCGCAGTTTCTCGAAGGGGTAGGGCTGCAACTGGTTCAGGGCGTGATTCATGGCGTCTCTACTTGCGCGTGCGGAGCGGATTCAGAGGCTCAGCGAGCTGGGCGTGGCGGTTTCGCCGCCGGACGGCGACAGCTGCCGGGTGATCTCGTCCTGCAGGCGGGCGCACAGCTCCGGGTCGGAAAGGGGTTGGTTGTTGGCGTCGGTTATGAAGAACACGTCCTCGACCCGTTCGCCGAGGGTGGCGATCTTGGCGTTCTGCAGCGACAGGTCGAAGTCGAGGAAGATCTTGCCGATCCGCGCCAGCAGGCCCGGACGATCCGGAGCGATGATTTCCAGCACGGTCACCGGGCGCTGCGCGTCGTTGTGGATGCTGACTTGCGGTGCGAAGGCGAAGTGCTTGAGCTGGCGCGGCACGCGGCGCTGGATGATGTCCGGGTAGGCGTCGGGGTTCTCCAGCGCTTCGATCAGGCCCTCGCGGATCTGCTTGATGCGCGCCGGGTTGTCGCCGATACGGCCGCCTTCGGTATCCAGCACGATGTAGGTGTCGAGGGTGAACTGGCTGGTGGACGTGATGATGCGAGCGTCGTGGATGTTCAGGTTGAGCTGGCTCATCGCGGCCACGGTCACGGCGAAGAAGTCGTGCTGGTCCGGGGCGTAGATGAAGATCTGCGTGGCACCCTCGAACTCGCGCTGGGCGGTCTCGCGAATCAGTACCAGCGGGCCTCGGCTGTCCGGGTGCTGGAGGATGGCCTCTGTGTGCCAGGCGACGTCGGCGGCGGTGTGGCGCAGGAAGTAATCGTCACCCAGCTGGCTCCATAGCTGTTCGGCGTCGTCCTGGTCGATGCCGTTGCGCACCAGGGTGTCGAGGGCGGCGCTCTGCGTGGTGCGGATCTGCTCCTCGCGGTCCAGTGGGTTCTCCAGGCCGCGGCGCAGGGCACGCTTGGTCTCGGTGTAGAGCTGGCGCAACAGGCTGGCGCGCCAGGAGTTCCACAGGCTGGGGTTGGTGGCGTTGATGTCGGCCACGGTCAGTACGTAGAGGTAGTCGAGGTGAGTCTGGTCGCCGACCAGGCGGGCGAAGTCGAGGATCACCTGCGGGTCGGAAAGGTCCTTGCGCTGGGCGGTGGTGGACATCACCAGGTGCTGCTGCACCAGCCAGACGATCAGCTGGGTATCCCAGGTCGGCAGCTGGTGGCGTACGCAGAAGGCCTCTGCATCCACGGCGCCCAGTTCGGAGTGGTCGCCGCCGCGGCCCTTGCCGATATCGTGGTAGAGGCCGGCCAGGTAGATCAGCTCGGGCTTGGGCAGCTTGTCGATCAGGCTGCTGGCCAGGGGGAACTTCTCCGCCAGTTCCGGCCACTTGAACTTGCGCAGGTGCTTGATCAGATTCAGCGTGTGCGCGTCGACCGTATAGATGTGGAACAGGTCGTGCTGCATCTGGCCGACGATGTGCCCGAACTCGGGCAGGTAGCGGCCGAGGATGCCGTAGCGGTTCATTCGCCGCAGGTTGCGGTGGATGCCCTGCGGTGACTTGAACAGCTCGATGAACAGGCTGGTGTTGCGGATATCGCTGCGGAAATCGTCGTCGATCAGGTGACGGCTGTCGCGCAGCAGGCGAATGGTGTCGGCGCGCACACCCTTGAGAGCCGGGTGCTGGGCCATCAGTACGAAGACTTCGAGGATGGCGAAGGGGGTGCGCTTGAAGACGTTGGGGTGAGTTACCTCGATGTAGCCGTCGCGAACCTGGAAGCGGCTGTTCAGCGGCTGGGCCGGCGTCGGTTCGTCGATGCGCAGCAACACTTCCTCGAAGTGCTGGTTGATCAGGTCGGACAGCTCGGCCACGGCCATGACCACCCGGTAGTACTTCTGCATGAAGCGCTCGACGGCCAGTTTGCCGTCGCCGTCCTCGAAGCCGAGCATGTTGGCGATCTTGCGCTGGTGGTCGAACAGCAGGCGGTCCTCGGCGCGGCCGGCGAGCATGTGCAGGGCATAACGCACCTTCCACAGGAACTCCTGGCTGGAGGCCAGCATGCTGTACTCGCTGTCGACCAGGAAGCCCTGTTTGACCAAGGCATGCAGGTCGAGGCTGGCGAACTGGCGGCGCGCTACCCAGAGAATGGTCTGGATATCGCGCAGGCCGCCCGGTGAGCCCTTGACGTTGGGCTCCAGGTTGTACTCGGTGTCGTTGTACTTGGCGTGGCGGGCCTTTCTTTCCTTGCGTTTGGCCAGGAAGAACTCCTGGCTCGGCCACATCTGCGTACTGTCGGTGACTTCCTGCATGCGCAGGCGCAGACGCTCGGGGCCGGCGATGGTGCGGCTTTCCATCAGGTTGGTGATCACCGTCAGGTCGGCGCGGGCCTCCTCGGCGCATTCGCTGACGCTGCGCACGCTCTGGCCGACCTCCAGGCCGATGTCCCAGAGTAGGGTGAGAAAGCCTTCGATCGGTTCGCGGAAGACCTCGTGGTCGGCGCTGTCGAGCAGGATCAACAGGTCGATGTCGGAGTAGGGGTGCAGCTCGCCGCGGCCGTAGCCGCCGACGGCCAGCAGGGCGATGTCGGCGTCCTCGCTCCAGGCAAAGCGTTTCCAGGCTTCCTGCAGTATCTGGTCGACGAACCAGGCACGGTCCTCGATCAGGCGGCGGATGTCGCGGCCTTCGCGAAAGCGCCCGTCGAGCACTTCGCGCGCCTGCTTGATGGCTTTCTTGAAGGCGGGGATGGGACTGGACTTGAGCGCCAGTTCCGCCTGGAACTGGCCGCGATCAAACAGCTCCGGGTCCATCTGCGGCATGCGGGCCTACCTTATATAGAGGAGTACTCAGGCGGAGGTGCGCGGCAGGGTGTCGTCGCTGCGCAGGGTAAGGATCTCGTAGCCGTCGGCGGTGACCAGTACGGTGTGCTCCCACTGGGCGGAGAGCTTGCGGTCCTTGGTGATGGCGGTCCAGCCGTCGCCGAGCAGGCGGGTTTCCGGGCGGCCCTGGTTGATCATCGGCTCGATGGTGAAGGTCATGCCTTCCTTGAGTTCCATGCCGGTGCCGGCGCGGCCGTAATGCAGTACCTGCGGCTCCTCGTGGAACACTGCGCCGATGCCGTGGCCGCAGTACTCGCGCACCACGGAGAAGCCCTGTTTCTCGGCGTGCTTCTGGATCACTTCGCCGATATCGCCCAGGCGTGCACCTGGCTTGACCAGTTCGATGCCCTTGTACATGCATTCCTGGGTGACCTGGGCCAGGCGCTGGGCCCACTCCGGCACCTTGCCGACCATGAACATCTTGCTGGTGTCGCCGTGGTAGCCGTCCTTGATCACGGTGACGTCGATGTTCAGCACGTCGCCGTCCTTCAGTGGCTTGTCATTGGGGATGCCGTGGCAGACCACGTGGTTGATCGAGGTGCAGATCGATTTGGGGAAGCCGGGGCGCCCAGGGGCGGCCCCATAGTTGAGCGGGGCGGGGATGGCCTTCTGCACGTTGACGATATGGTCGTGGCAGATGCGGTCGATCTCCTCGGTGGTGACGCCCGGCTTGACGTACTCGCCGATCATCTCCAGCACCTCGGCGGCCAGGCGGCCGGCGATGCGCATTTTCTCGATTTCAGCGGGAGTCTTGATGGTGACGGTCATAGCGGCTCTCGGGCGAATCCATAAAGGTGGCAATGGTAACAGCTGCGGGGCGCCTGCTTGAAGCTGGAATAAATGGGCAGGGGTATGGGCGGTAGTGCCTTTCTGTAGCGTCGTGGCGGCTTGTGTGGTATAAAACGCGCCGCTTTGTGGGCAGTGCTGCCTGCAGGGCATAAATCCGCACACGTATCGACACGTTTATCCTGGGTGCCCGCAAGGGTTGGATAGCGGGATGCGTGGAGGCCTAACCCGACTTATCAAGGAACTATCATGTCCCAAGTCAACATGCGCGATATGCTGAAGGCCGGTGTGCACTTCGGCCACCAGACCCGTTACTGGAACCCGAAAATGGGCAAGTTCATTTTCGGTGCTCGCAACAAGATTCACATCATCAACCTGGAAAAAACCCTGCCGATGTTCAACGACGCCCTGTCGTTCGTTGAGAAGCTGGCTGCCGGCAAGAACAAGATCCTGTTCGTAGGCACCAAGCGTTCCGCCGGTAAGATCGTTGCTGAAGAAGCAGCACGTTGCGGTTCTCCTTATGTTGATCACCGTTGGCTCGGCGGCATGCTGACCAACTACAAGACCATCCGTGCCTCGATCAAGCGTCTGCGCGATCTGGAAACCCAGGCTCAGGACGGTACCTTCACCAAGCTGACCAAGAAAGAAGCTCTGATGCGTTCGCGCGATCTGGAGAAGCTGGATCGCAGCCTGGGCGGTATCAAGGACATGGGCGGCCTGCCGGACGCACTGTTCGTGATCGACGTTGACCACGAGCGCATTGCTATCACCGAAGCCAATAAGCTGGGTATCCCGGTTATCGGCATCGTCGATACCAACAGCAGCCCGGAAGGCGTTGACTACATTATCCCGGGCAACGATGACGCCATTCGCGCCATCCAGCTGTACATGGGTGCCATGGCTGACGCCGTGATCCGTGGTCGTGGCAATGCCGGCGGCGGCACCGACGAGTTCGTCGAAGAAGCTGCTGCTTCCGAGGCCAGCGAAGGCTGATAACGGGCAACTTCCAGTTTCCCGTTACGCAAGAAGGGGGCTAGGCCCCCTTTTTGCCACTTGCGAATTTTGTGCCCGGCGTGGCCGGGTTGAATGGTTGAACACCACTTCAAGAGGATTGTGAACATGGCAGAGATTACTGCGGCCCTGGTTAAAGAACTGCGCGAGCGTACCGGCCAAGGCATGATGGAGTGCAAGAAGGCTCTGGTTGCCGCCGGTGGCGACATCGAGAAGGCCATCGACGACATGCGCGCTTCCGGCGCCATCAAGGCCGCCAAGAAGGCTGGCAACGTTGCCGCCGAAGGCGCCATCGCTGCTCGCGTCGAGGGTGGTCGTGGCCTGTTGATCGAAGTCAACTCGCAGACCGACTTCCTGGCTCTGCAGGACGACTTCAAGAACTTCGTCAAGGAGAGCCTGGACGAAGCCTTTGCTCAGAAACTGACCGAAGCCGCTCCGCTGATCGCTTCCCGTGAATCCGCTCGTGAGGCACTGGTTGCCAAGTGCGGCGAGAACGTCAACATCCGCCGTCTGGCTGCTGTTGAGGGTGATGTCGTCGGTTCCTACCTGCACGGCCACCGCATCGGTGTTCTGGTTGTCCTGAAAGGCGGTAACGAGGAGCTGGCCAAGCACGTCGCCATGCACGTCGCTGCTTCCAATCCGGCGGTACTGAGCCCGGCTGATGTTTCCGAAGAGCTGGTTGCCAAAGAGAAGGAGATCTTCCTGCAGCTGAACGCCGAGAAGATCGCCGGCAAGCCGGAAAACATCGTCGAGAACATGGTCAAGGGCCGTATCGCCAAGTTCCTGGCCGAAGCCAGCCTGGTCGAGCAAGCCTTCGTCATGGATCCGGAAGTCAAGGTCGGTGACCTGGTCAAGAAGGCCGGTGCCGAGATCGTTTCCTTCATCCGCTTCGAAGTGGGCGAGGGCATCGAGAAGCCGGTCGACAACTTCGCTGACGAAGTTGCCGCTCAGGTAGCAGCCGCCAAGCAATAAGGCGACTGGTACTGCAGTAAAGAAGAGGCTGCCCGCTCCTGCGTGCAGCCTCTTTTGCAAAGCGCGAGGCGTAATTGCCGCGTGCAGCACCAATTCACCGGGCAGTGGTCTGACTGCCGGGTAAACTGATTAGCCAAATAACAACGCCGCAGGAGAGACAAGCAATGGCTCAGCAGGTGAGTGGTCGTCAACCTCGCTATAAACGCATTCTACTCAAGCTCAGCGGCGAGGCCCTGATGGGCTCGGAAGAGTTCGGTATCGATCCCAAGGTCCTGGATCGCATGGCGCTTGAGGTCGGTCAGCTGGTCGGCATCGGCGTGCAGGTCGGTCTGGTGATCGGTGGCGGCAACCTGTTCCGCGGTTCGGCACTGTCCGCCGCCGGCATGGATCGCGTTACCGGCGATCACATGGGCATGCTGGCTACCGTGATGAATGCCCTGGCCATGCGCGATGCCCTGGAGCGCTCGAATATCCCGGCCATCGTGATGTCGGCCATTTCCATGGTTGGCGTGACCGATCACTACGATCGCCGCAAGGCCATGCGTCATCTGGGTACCGGTGAGGTGGTGATTTTCGCCGCTGGCACTGGTAATCCCTTCTTTACTACCGACTCGGCAGCCTGTCTGCGTGCCATCGAGATCGATGCCGACCTGGTGCTGAAAGCCACCAAGGTCGATGGCGTGTACACTGCCGATCCTTTCAAAGACCCCAATGCGGAAAAGTTCGAGCGTTTGACCTATGACGAGGTGCTCGATCGCAAGCTGGGCGTGATGGATCTGACGGCCATCTGCCTGGTGCGCGACCACAAGATGCCGCTGCGGGTCTTCAACATGAACAAGCCGGGCGCGCTGCTGAATATCGTGGTTGGCGGCGCCGAAGGAACCCTGATCGAGGAGGATGCACAATGATCAACGAGATCAAGAAAGACGCCCAGGAACGCATGGTCAAGTCCCTGGAATCCCTGGGGCGCAACCTGGCTTCCATTCGTACCGGTCGCGCGCACCCCAGCATTCTGGATAGCGTCAAGGTTCCCGCCTACGGCAGCGAGATGCCACTGAATCAGGTGGCTGCGATCAGCGTGGAAGATGCCCGTACGCTGAAGATCGTCGCGCATGACAAGACCCTGAGCGCCGCGATCGAAAAGGCCATCATGACGTCCGACCTCGGTCTGAATCCGAGCAGTGCCGGTACCACTATCCGCGTGCCGATGCCGGCTCTGACCGAAGAGACCCGCAAGGGCTACACCAAGCAGGCGCGTGGCGTTGCCGAAGATGCCAAGGTGGCGGTGCGCAACGTGCGTCGCGATGCGCTGGCCGAGCTAAAGAAGCTGTCCAAGGACAAGGAAATCAGCGAAGACGAAGAGCGTCGTGCAGCCGATGAGGTGCAGAAGCTCACCGACAAGTTCGTCGCCGAAGTCGACAAGGCTCTGGAAGCCAAAGAAGCCGACCTGATGGCGGTGTGATGTGAGCAAGGCCAAGCAGGAAGCCCCGGCGGCGATACCGCGTCACGTCGCCATCATCATGGATGGCAACAATCGCTGGGCGAAGAAGCGTCTGCTGCCTGGTGTGGCTGGGCACAAGGCCGGTGTCGACGCAGTGCGTGCGGTGATCGAGGTGTGTGCCGAGGCGGGTGTCGAGGTGCTGACCCTGTTTGCCTTCTCCAGCGAGAACTGGCAGCGCCCGGCCGAGGAGGTCGGTGCGTTGATGGAGCTGTTTCTCAGTGCGCTGCGTCGCGAGGCGCGCAAGCTGAAGGACAATGCCATCAGTCTGCGCATCATTGGTGATCGATCGCGCTTCCATCCGGAGCTGCAGGCCGCGATGCGCGAGGCCGAGCTGCAGACCGCCGGCGACAACCGCTTCGTGCTGCAGGTCGCTGCCAACTACGGTGGTCAGTGGGATATCGCTCAGGCCGCCCAGCGCCTGGCTCGCGAGGTCCAGGCAGGGCATCTGCAGCCCGAGGATATCACGCCTGGTCTGTTGCAGGGTTGTCTGGCCACTGGTGATCTGCCGCTGCCGGACCTGTGCATTCGTACCGGTGGTGAGCATCGCATCAGCAACTTCCTGCTCTGGCAGTTGGCCTATTCCGAGCTGTATTTCTCCGACCTGTTCTGGCCGGATTTCAAACATGAGGCCATGCGCAAGGCGCTGGCCGACTTCGCTACCCGCCAGCGCCGTTTCGGCAAGACCGGTGATCAGGTAGAAGCCGAGGCTCGCAGTCAATGCTGAAACAACGCGTGATTACTGCGCTGATTCTGTTGCCCATTGCCCTGGGTGGCTTCTTTCTGCTCGATGGTGGGGCTTTTGCCCTGTTCATCGCAGCGGTGGTCGCTATCGGGGCCTGGGAGTGGGCGCGTCTGGCAGGCCTCTCGGCTCAGGTCGGGCGCGTGGCCTATGCGGCGGCGGTAGCGGCGCTGCTCTATGGTCTCTATCTGCTACCTGCGCTGGCACCCTGGTTGCTGGGGGCTGCGGTGCTGTGGTGGGGGCTAGCGACTCTGTTGGTGATGAGTTATCCGGACAGCAGTCGTTTCTGGGGCGGTCTGGTCGGCAAGCTGCTGATCGGTCTGCTGATCCTGTTGCCGGCCTGGCAGGGGCTGGTGTTGCTCAAGCAGTGGCCGCAGGCCAATGCGTTGATCATCGCCGTGATGGTGCTGGTGTGGGGGGCCGATGTCGGCGCCTATTTCGCTGGCAAGACCTTTGGCAAGCGCAAGCTGGCGCCCAAGGTCAGCCCGGGTAAAAGCTGGGAGGGGTTCTTTGGCGGCCTGGCTACCAGCTTGTTGCTGACGCTGGTAGTTGGCTTGCAGCAGGGCTGGCAGAGCGGTGCGCTGCTGCTGTGCCTGGGCGGTGCGGCCCTGGTGGTGGCCGGGTCGGTGATCGGTGATCTGACCGAAAGCATGTTCAAGCGCCAGTCCGGGATCAAGGACAGCAGCAATCTGCTGCCGGGTCATGGCGGTGTGCTGGATCGTATCGATAGCCTGACCGCTGCCATTCCGCTGTTCGCCGTACTGCTCTGGCTGGCTGGTTGGGGCGCCCTGTGAGCACGGTGCAGCAGGTCTGCGTGCTGGGTGCGACCGGCTCCATCGGTCTCAGTACCTTGGATGTCATCGCTCGTCATCCCGAGCGCTACCGCGCCTTTGCTCTGACTGGCTTCTCGCGCATTGCCGAGCTGAAAGGGCTCTGTCTGCAGCATCGGCCCGAGTTCGCCGTCACCGCCGACGAGGCGTCGGCGCGGGTGTTGCGCGAAGCCCTGCAGGCTGCAGGCCTGGAAACGCGTGTGCTGGCCGGTGAGGCCGGTTTGTGCGAAGTGGCGGGGCATCCCGAGGTGGATGCGGTGATGGCCGCCATCGTCGGTGCCGCCGGTCTCAAGCCTACGCTGGCGGCTGTGCGGGCGGGCAAGAAGGTATTGCTGGCCAACAAGGAGGCGCTGGTGATGTCCGGCGACCTCTTCATGCAGGCCGTGCGTGAACATGGTGCGACCCTGTTGCCGATCGACAGTGAGCACAACGCCATCTTCCAGTGCCTGCCGGGCGACTATGCGCGTGGCCTGCAGTCTGTCGGGGTCAGGCGCATTCTGCTGACGGCTTCGGGTGGGCCGTTTCGCGAGACGCCACTGGCCCAGCTGGCGCATGTGTCGCCCGAGCAGGCCTGCGCTCATCCGAACTGGTCCATGGGGCGCAAGATCTCGGTGGATTCGGCGAGCATGATGAACAAGGGTCTGGAGCTGATCGAGGCGTGCTGGCTGTTCGCCGCGCGCCCGGATCAGGTCGAGGTAGTGATTCATCCGCAGAGCGTGATTCATTCTCTGGTCGATTATGTCGATGGCTCGGTGCTGGCCCAGTTGGGCAATCCGGATATGCGCACGCCTATCGCCAACGCCCTGGCCTGGCCTGAACGCATCGATTCCGGTGTGGCGCCGCTGGATCTTTTCGCGGTCGCGCGCCTGGATTTTCAGCGGCCCGACGAGCAGCGTTTCCCATGCCTGCGCCTGGCGCGGCAGGCGGCCGAGGCGGGCGGCAGTGCGCCGGCCATGCTCAATGCGGCCAACGAGGTCGCGGTGGCGGCGTTTCTCGAGCGGCGCATCCGCTTTCCCGATATCGCGCTTATCATCGAAGACGTTCTGGAGCGCGAGGCGGTTGTCGCGGTCGAATCCCTGGATGCCGTGTTTGCGGCAGATGCCCAGGCCAGGGCCCTGGCCAACGACTGTCTGAGTCGTTGCGGGGGCTGATTTCGGAGGAGATGCAATGAGCGCGCTGTACATGCTGTTCGGTACCCTGATCGCGCTCGGGGTGCTGGTGACCTTTCACGAGTTTGGCCACTTCTGGGTGGCGCGGCGTTGTGGTGTGCGAGTGCTGCGTTTTTCCGTGGGCTTCGGCAGTCCGTTGCTGCGCTGGCATGATCGCCACGGTACCGAATTCATGGTGGCCGCCATTCCGCTGGGTGGCTACGTCAAAATGCTCGACGAGCGCGAGGGTGATGTGCCCGTCGAGCAGCTCGATCAATCCTTCAATCGCAAGCCGGTTTTGCAGCGTATCGCCATAGTGGCGGCCGGGCCGATTGCCAACTTCCTGCTCGCCATTGTTTTCTTCTGGGCTATCGCCATGCTCGGCAGCGAGCAGGTGCGGCCGGTGATCGGCAAGGTCGAACCGGACAGTCTGGCGGCCACCGCCGGTCTGCAGGCGGGGCAGGAAATAGTCGCGGTCGATGGCGAGGCGACGCCCGGCTGGGCGGCAGTCAATCTGCAATTGGTACGCAGGCTGGGTGAGAGTGGCACGCTGCAGTTGCAAGTCCGCGAGCAGGGGATGTCCTTGGTGCAGGAGCGCCAAGTGGTTCTGCGTGACTGGTTGAAAGGCGTGGATGAGCCGCAACCTCTGGCTTCGCTTGGACTCGTGCCGTGGCGCCCGGCGGTACTGCCGGTAGTCAGCGAACTGGACCCGCAAGGTCCGGCTAAGGCTGCGGGTGTGCAGCTCGGCGATCGCTTGCTCGCACTCGATGAACAGGCGCTGGATGACTGGCAGCAGGTGGTCGACTGGGTGCGTCAGCGTCCGGCCGAGTCGGTCCGGTTGCGCCTGGAGCGTGATGGCCGCCGGCTTGAGCTGCCGCTGACACTGGCTGCACGGGGCGAGGGTGATGAGCGAAGCGGCTATCTGGGTGTGGGGGTAAAAGGCGGCGAGTGGCCTGCGCACATGTTGCACGAGGTCAGCTACGGCCCGGGTGAGGCGGTGCTTGAGGGGCTGCGGCGGACCTGGGGCATGACGATGCTAACCCTTGATTCGCTGAAGAAAATGCTGTTCGGCGAGCTCTCGGTAAAAAACTTGAGTGGGCCGATAACCATTGCTAAAGTGGCGGGCGCTTCGGCTCAGTCGGGTGTCGCGGATTTCCTGAATTTCCTCGCCTATCTGAGCATAAGTCTGGGGGTTCTCAATTTGTTGCCCATCCCAGTGTTGGATGGGGGGCATTTGCTGTTTTACCTGGTCGAATGGGTGCGTGGTCGCCCGTTGTCCGAGCGGGTACAGGGCTGGGGTATTCAGATTGGCATCAGTCTGGTGCTGGGGGTGATGTTGCTGGCCCTGGTGAATGATCTGAGTCGTCTGTAACGAATAGCTGAATTCCGAATCTGCCGCGTTTCGCGGCAGTTTCTTTATTATCAGTTGGAATAAGAAAGGACTTCATGAAACGTCTGCTGCTACCTGCGGTGCTCGCCGCACTGATGATCGCCGAAGTTCACGCCGAGTCCTTCACCATCACTGACATTCAGGTCAATGGCCTGCAGCGGGTTTCCGCTGGCAGCCTGTTCGGTGCGCTGCCGCTGAACGTGGGTGATCAGGTCGATGACAGTCGTCTGGTGGAGGCGACTCGCTCCCTGTTCAAGACCGGTTTCTTCCAGGATATCCAACTGGGTCGCGATGGCGATGTGCTGGTAATCAGCGTGGTCGAGCGTCCGTCGATCTCCACCATCGAGATCGAAGGCAACAAGGCCATCAGCACCGAAGACCTGATGAAAGGGCTGGAGCAGTCCGGTCTGGCCGAAGGCGAGATCTTTCAGCGTGCCACCCTCGAGGGTGTGCGCAACGAGTTGCTGCGTCAGTACGTCGCCCAGGGTCGTTACTCTGCCGAGATCGAAGCGGAAGTTATCCCGCAGCCGCGCAATCGTGTAGCGCTGAAGATCGATATCAACGAAGGTTCGGTCGCCGCGATCCAGCACATCAACGTGGTGGGCAACAGCGTCTTCCCCGACGAGGACCTGGTCGGCCTGTTCGAGCTGAAGACCACCAACTGGCTGTCCTTCTTCAAGAATGACGACAAGTATGCCCGCGAGAAACTGTCCGGTGACCTGGAGCGTCTGCGCTCCTACTACCTGGATCGCGGCTACATCAACATGGATATCTCCTCCACCCAGGTATCCATTACGCCCGACAAGAAACATGTGTACATCACCGTCAACGTCGACGAGGGCGAGAAATACAGCGTCAGCGAGGTCAAGCTGTCCGGCGACCTGAAGGTGCCGGAGGAAGAGATCAAGAAGCTGCTGCTGGTCAAGCAGGGGCAGGTGTTCTCGCGCAAGGTGATGACCACCACGTCCGAACTGATCACCCGTCGCCTGGGTAACGAGGGTTATACCTTCGCCAACGTCAACGGTGTGCCGCAGGCCAATGAAGAAGACAAGACCGTCGCCATCACCTTCGTGGTCGATCCGGGCAAGCGTGCCTACGTCAACCGCATCAACTTCCGTGGCAACACCAAGACTGAAGACGAAGTACTGCGCCGTGAAATGCGTCAGATGGAAGGTGGTTGGGCTTCCACCTACCTGATCGATCAGTCCAAGACACGTCTGGAGCGCCTCGGTTACTTCAAGGAAGTCAACGTCGAAACTCCGCAGGTTCCTGGCAGCGATGACCAGATCGACGTCAACTACAGCGTCGAAGAGCAGCCGTCCGGCTCCATCACCGCCAGCGTCGGCTTCGCTCAGAACGCCGGCCTGATCCTCGGCGGCTCGATCAGCCAGAACAACTTCCTGGGTACCGGCAACAAGGTCAGCCTCGGGCTGACTCGTTCGGAATACCAGACTCGCTACAGCTTCGGTTTCGTTGACCCCTACTGGACGGTCGATGGTGTTAGCCTCGGCTACAACGCCTTCTACCGCACCACCGACTACGACGAGCTGGATGTCGATGTTTCCAGTTACTCGGTGGACAGCTACGGTGCCGGCGTCAGCATCGGCTACCCGATCAGCGAGACTTCGCGCCTGACCTATGGTCTGACCATTCAGCAGGACAGCATCGACACCGGTTTTTACACCGTCGATGAGATCGTCGATTTCATGGAGGAAGAGGGTGATGACTACCTCAACCTGAAAGCCTCCATCGGCTGGTCCGAGTCGACCCTCAACCGCGGCGTGCTGGCCAATCGTGGTCATTCGCAGAGCGTGGTACTGGAAAGCACCGTGCCGGGCAGCGATCTGTCGTTCTTCAAGCTGGATTACCGTGGCCAGGTGTTCGCGCCGTTGTCGAAGGATTACACCCTGCGTTTCCACAGTGAGCTGGGCTATGGCGACAGCTACGGCTCGACGTCGGAACTGCCGTTCTACGAACACTACTATGCGGGTGGTTTCAACTCGGTACGTGGTTTCGAAGACAGCAGCCTGGGGCCGCGCAGTACGCCGAGCGTAGTGCGCAACCCTGATGGAAGCATTAACACCTCTGGCCTGCGAGATAAGTACGGGCGTATTACCGATCCGGATCAGGACCCGCTTCCCTTCGGTGGCAACGTGTTGATCCAGGGTGGTGCGGAGCTGCTGTTCCCGCTGCCGTTCGTCAAGGATCAGCGCTCGCTGCGTACCTCGCTGTTCTGGGATGTGGGTAATGTCTTCGACACCTCCTGCTCTTCCTCGTCGCCCAGCTGCAACAATATCGACTTTGGCGATCTGGCCAGCTCGGTGGGTGTCGGCGTGACCTGGATTACTGCGCTCGGCCCGCTGAGCTTCAGCCTGGCGATGCCGATCAAGAAACCGGATGACGCGGATACCCAGGTATTCCAGTTCTCCCTGGGCCAAACTTTCTAATTTGCTAGACAACAGTGTTTGTTGCAGGAGTGCATCGTGCGTAAGTTGACTCAACTGGTTCTGGTTGCCGCCGCCCTCATGGCAACCCCGGCCTTCGCCGAGATGAAGATCGCGGTGATGAACTATCAGATGGCCTTGCTTGAGTCGGATGCCGCCAAGAAGTACGCCGTGGATGCCGAGAAGAAGTTCGGCCCGCAGCTGAGCAAGCTCAAGCAGCTGGAAAGCGACGCCAAGCGCATTCAGGACCGCCTGGTCAAAGATGGCGAGAAGATGCAGCAGGCCGAGCGTGAGCGCCTTGAGCTGGAATTCAAGCAGAAAGCCCGTGATTTTCAGTTCCAGTCCAAGGAGTTGAACGAGGCCAAGGCCATCTCCGATCGTGACATGCTCAAGCAGCTGAAGCCGAAGCTGGACAAGGCCGTCGAGGAAGTGATCAAGCAGGGCAATTACGACCTGGTACTGGAGCGTGGCGCCGTTGTCGACGTCAAGCCGCAGTACGAGATTACTCGTCAGGTCATCGAGCGCATGAATTCGCTGCGCTGATCACATGAGCGCTCCCGTCTTCACTCTCGGTCAACTGGCCGAGCGTCTCGGCGCCACGCTGCGTGGCGCTGCGGACAAGCCGATCCGCGGTCTGGCGACCTTGCAGGACGCTGGCCCGGAACAGCTGAGCTTTCTGGCCAATGCCCAATATCGCAAGTTTCTTGCCGAGACCCGTGCCGGTGTTGTGCTGCTGACCGAGGCCGATGCAGAGGGGTATGCCGGCGATGCGTTGCTGGTGGCTAACCCCTACCTGGCCTTTGCCCGCGTCTCTCATCTGTTCGATCCCAAGCCCGTGTCGCCTGCAGGCGTGCATCCGAGCGCGGTGATCGCGGCCGATGCTCTGGTCGACCCGAGTGCCTCTGTCGGTGCCTATGTGGTCATCGAGAGCGGTGCGCGGGTTGGTGCAGGCGTCAGCATCGGCGCGCATTGCGTGATCGGTGCGCGTAGCGAAATAGGCGAAGGTAGCTGGCTGGCGCCACGCGTGACCTTGTACCACGCCGTCAAGCTCGGCAAGCGCGTGGTCATCCAGTCCGGTGCCGTGCTCGGTGGTGAAGGTTTCGGTTTCGCCAACGAGAAGGGTGTCTGGCAGAAGATCGCACAGATCGGCGGTGTGGTGCTGGGTGACGATGTGGAAGTCGGCGCCAACACCACCATCGACCGCGGCGCCCTGGCCGATACCGTGATCGGCAACGGCGTGAAACTGGATAACCAGATCATGATCGCGCACAACGTGCAGATCGGCGATCACACGGCAATGGCCGGCTGCGTCGGTATTTCCGGCAGCACCAAGATCGGCAGTCACTGCATGATCGCCGGCGGTGTCGGCATGGTTGGTCATATCGAAGTGTGCGACAACGTATTCGTCACCGGCATGACCATGGTTACCCGTTCGATTACCGAACCGGGCGCCTATTCTTCCGGCACGGCCATGCAACCGGCGGCCGAGTGGAAAAAGAGCGCTGCCCGAATTCGTCAGCTGGACGACATGGCGAAGCGCTTGCGCGAGCTGGAAAAGCGCCTCGCCGCCGTGACCCCGGACGATCAGGCTTCATCAGAAGCCTGATCGTGCCTGAGGCACGCCCCCACTTTTCAGTACAGGCTTTCCGCACATGATGGACATCAACGAGATTCGCGAATATCTGCCGCACCGCTACCCTTTCCTGTTGGTAGACCGGGTTGCCGCGCTGGATATCGAAGGCAAGAGCATTCGCGCCTACAAGAATGTCAGCATCAACGAGCCTTTCTTCAATGGCCACTTCCCTGAGCATCCGATCATGCCGGGAGTGCTGATCATCGAAGCCATGGCTCAGGCCGCAGGGATTCTCGGTTTCAAGATGATGGATGTGAAGCCTGCCGATGGCGTGCTCTATTACTTCGTCGGTTCGGACAAGCTGCGTTTTCGCCAGCCGGTGGTGCCGGGCGACCAGTTGGTCCTTGAAGCCAAATACCTGAGCAGCAAGCGCAGCATCTGGAAGTTCGAGTGCAAGGCCAGCGTCGATGGCAAGGAAGTCTGCTCGGCTGAAATCATCTGTGCGGAACGCAAACTATGAGTTTGATTGACCCTCGCGCCATCATCGATCCTTCGGCCAAGCTGGCTGCGGATGTCCAGGTCGGCCCTTGGTCGATCATCGGGCCCGATGTGGAAATCGGCGAGGGTACCGTGGTCGGCCCGCATGTGGTGCTCAAGGGCCCCACACGCATCGGCAAGCACAACCACATCTACCAGTTCTCCTCGGTCGGCGAGGACACCCCCGACCTCAAGTACAAGGGTGAGCCCACGCGCCTGGTCATTGGCGACCACAACGTGATTCGCGAAGGCGTGACCATTCACCGTGGCACGGTGCAGGATCGTTCCGAGACAACCATTGGCGACCACAACCTGCTGATGGCCTATGTGCATATCGGTCACGACAGCGTGATCGGTAATCACTGCATTCTGGTCAACAACACTGCCCTGGCCGGCCATGTGCATATGGACGACTGGTCCATCCTTTCCGGCTTCACCCTGGTGCATCAGTTCTGCCGCATCGGCGCGCACAGCTTCTCCGGCATGGGCACCGCCATAGGCAAGGATGTACCGGCCTATGTCACCGTGTTCGGCAACCCGGCCGAAGCACGCAGCATGAACTTCGAAGGCATGCGCCGGCGTGGCTTCAGCGCCGAGGCTATCGCCGCCCTGCGTCGTGCCTACAAGGTGGTCTACCGTCAGGGACTGACCGTGGAGCAGGCGCTGGCCGAGCTGGCCGAGTCCTCTGCGCAGTTTCCCGAAGTCGCGGTATTCCGCGATTCGATCCAGGCTTCGACCCGCGGCATCACCCGCTGACCATGGCTGGCAAGCTACGTGTCGCGCTGGTGGCCGGCGAGGCCTCTGGCGATATCCTCGGCGCCGGTCTGATGCAGGCGCTCAAGGCTCGCCATCCCGAGGTCGAGTTCATCGGGGTCGGTGGTCCGCGCATGGAGGCCGAGGGCCTGGTGTCCTACTTTCCCATGGAGCGCCTGGCGGTCATGGGACTGGTCGAGGTGCTCGGGCGTTTGCGCGAGTTGCTGGCTCGGCGCAAGCGTCTGATCAAGGATCTGCTCGCCGCACGGCCGGATGTGTTCATCGGCATCGATGCCCCGGACTTCAATCTGACTCTGGAATTGAAGCTTCGCCAGGCTGGAATCAAGACCGTGCACTACGTCAGCCCGTCGGTCTGGGCCTGGCGACAGAAGCGCGTGCTGAAAATCCGCGACGCCTGCGACCTGATGCTGACCCTGTTCCCCTTCGAGGCGCGCTTCTACCTGGAACACCAGGTGCCAGTGCGGTTCGTCGGCCATCCGCTGGCCAATACCATCCCGTTGCAGGCAGACCGCGCCGCCGCGCGCGATGCGCTCGGCCTGGAGCAGGATGTGCCGGTGGTGGCGCTGATGCCGGGCAGCCGTGGTGGCGAGGTGGCGCGTCTGGGCGAGCTGTTCCTCGATGCGGCCGAACGTCTGCGCGCGCTGCGCCCCGGAGTGCAGTTCGTTCTGCCCTGCGCCAGCGTCGAGCGCCGGGCTCAGCTGGAAGCCATGCTGGGTTCGCGCAATCTGCCGTTGCGCCTGCTTGATGGGCGCTCGCACGAGGCCCTGGCCGCTTGCGATGCGGTGCTGATCGCGTCTGGAACCGCGACCCTGGAGGCACTGCTATTCAAGCGGCCGATGGTGGTGGCCTACAAGGTGGCGCCGCTGACCTACCGGATTCTCAAACGCCTGGTGAGCAGCCCCTACATTTCCCTGCCCAATCTGCTGGCCGAACGTCTGTTGGTGCCTGAGCTGATTCAGGATGCCGCGACCCCGGACGCGCTGGCCCAGTCCCTGGCGCCGCTGCTGGAAGACGGCGCGGTGCAGACCGAGGGCTTCGACGTGATCCATCGCGCGCTGCGCCAGGACGCCTCCGAGCAGGCCGCTGATGCGGTGCTCAAGCTGATTGAGGGCATCTGATGCAGTTCGGTCTGGATTTCACGCTGGTCGAGGAGCTGGTAGCCGGGGTCGATGAAGTCGGTCGCGGCCCGCTCTGCGGCCCGGTTGTCACCGCAGCGGTCATCCTCGATCCGGCCCGGCCGATTGCCGGGCTCAACGACTCGAAGAAGCTCACCGAGGCGCGCCGCGAGAAGCTGTTTGACGAGATTCGCGAGAAAGCCCTGGCCTGGTGCATTGCTCGTGCCGAGGTGGAGGAGATCGACCGCCTGAATATCCTGCATGCCACCATGCTGGCCATGCAGCGTGCGGTCGAAGGGCTCAGCGTCACGCCGCGTCTGGCGCTGATCGATGGCAATCGTTGTCCCAAGCTGGCGGTGCCCAGCGCACCGGTAGTCAAGGGCGATAGTCAGGTGCCGGCCATCGCTGCCGCCTCGATCCTGGCCAAGGTCAGCCGCGACCGCGAGATGCAGGCGCTGGAGGCGCTGTACCCCGGCTATGGCATCGGCGGGCACAAGGGCTATCCCACCCCTGTGCACCTGGAAGCGCTCAAGCGTCTGGGCGCCACGCCGATCCATCGGCGCTCGTTCGCGCCGGTGCGTGCGGTATTGGAAGCGGGTCGGTAGCCAGTCGCAAGCTGTCCTTTGCAGTCAGGCCCGGTACAATCCGGGCCTTATCGTTTTTGTGTCGCCAACGAGATCACCATGACCGCCACTTTTATCCATTTGCGCCTGCACACCGAGTTTTCCCTGGTCGACGGGCTGGTGCGGGTCAAGCCCCTGGTCAAGGCTGTGGCGGCGGGTGGCATGCCGGCGGTGGCGGTCACCGACATGAGCAACATGTGCTCGCTGGTGAAGTTCTACAAGGCTGCCCTGGGCGCAGGGATCAAGCCGATCTGTGGGGCTGACATCTGGTTGGCCAGCGAACAGGAAGATGGCCCGCTGACGCGCATGACTCTGCTGGCGATGAATCCCAAGGGTTACCGCAACCTCACCGAACTGGTTTCGCGGGGTTGGAGCGACGGGCAGAGCAACGACCTGGTGATCATCCAGCGCGACTGGGTGAAGGAGGCGGCCGAGGGCCTGATCGCCTTGTCCGGCGCGCGCGATGGCGAGATCGGTCATGCCTTGCTGGCCGGCGAGCAGGCGCGGGCCGAGGCGCTGTTGGCCGAGTGGCAGGCGGTGTTCCCCGAGCGTTTCTACCTTGAGCTGCATCGTTGCAACCGGGTCAATGACGAAGAGCATGTGCATGCCGCCGTGGCCCTGGCCGAGCGCTGTGGCGCGGCGCTGGTGGCGACAAACGACGTGCGCTTCCTCAAGCAGGGCGACTTCGAGGCCCACGAGACCCGCGTCTGCATTGGCGAAGGCCGCACCCTGGACGACCCGCGCCGACCGCGCACTTATTCCGACCAGCAATACCTGAAGACTCCGGCCGAGATGGCCGAGCTGTTCAACGACATTCCCGAAGCGCTGGAAAACACGGTGGAAATCGCCAAACGCTGCAATATCGAAGTGCAGCTGGGTAAGTACTTCCTGCCGGATTTCCCTGTGCCGGAAGGCATGACCATCGACGACTACTTCCGCAAGGTTTCCTTCGATGGCCTGGATGAGCGCCTGGAGGTGCTGCTGCCCAAGGACACCCCGGACTACGAGGCGAAGAAGCAGGTTTATATCGATCGCCTGAATTTCGAGCTGGATATCATCATCCAGATGGGGTTCCCCGGTTACTTCCTGATCGTGATGGACTTCATCCAGTGGGCCAAGAACAACGGCGTGCCGGTCGGCCCGGGCCGGGGTTCGGGTGCCGGTTCGCTGGTGGCCTACGTGCAGAAGATCACCGACCTCGACCCGCTGGCCTATGACCTGCTGTTCGAGCGCTTCCTCAACCCCGAACGTGTATCCATGCCCGACTTCGACGTCGACTTCTGCATGGACGGCCGCGACCGGGTGATCGACTACGTGGCCGAGAAGTACGGGCGCAATGCGGTTAGCCAGATCATCACCTTCGGCACCATGGCCGCCAAGGCGGTGGTGCGCGACGTGGCGCGGGTACAGGGCAAGTCCTACGGCCTGGCGGATCGTCTGTCGAAGATGATTCCCTTCGAAGTCGGCATGACCCTGGAGAAGGCCTACGAGATGGAGGAGCCGCTGCGCGAGTTCCTCAAGGTCGACGAGGAAGCGGCGGAAATCTGGGAGATGTCGCTCAAGCTCGAGGGCATCTGTCGCGGTACCGGCAAGCACGCCGGGGGCGTGGTGATCGCGCCGACCAAGCTCACCGACTTCTCGCCGATCGCCTGCGATGAAGAGGGCGGCGGCCTGGTCACCCAGTTCGACAAGGACGACGTGGAGGCGGCCGGCCTGGTCAAGTTCGACTTCCTTGGCCTGCGCACCCTGACCATCATCAAGTGGGCGATGGAGACCATTCACCGTGTCCAGAAGCGCGACGGCGCGTCGGATGAGGAGCTGGTCAACATCGACTTCATCCCGCTGGATGACAAGAAAACCTACGACATGCTGCAGAAGGCGGAGACCACCGCGGTGTTCCAGCTGGAATCGCGCGGCATGAAGGAGCTGATCAAGAAGCTCAAGCCGGACTGCCTGGAAGACATGATCGCCCTGGTGGCGCTGTTCCGCCCTGGTCCGCTGCAGTCGGGCATGGTGGACGACTTCATCAATCGTAAGCACGGTCGTGAGCAGCTCTCCTACCCGCATCCGGATTACCAGTACGCGGGCCTGGAACCGGTGCTCAAGCCCACCTACGGCATCATCCTGTACCAGGAACAGGTGATGCAGATTGCCCAGGTGATGGCCGGCTACACCCTGGGTGGCGCCGACATGCTGCGCCGGGCCATGGGTAAGAAAAAACCCGAGGAGATGGCCAAGCAGCGCGGTGGCTTCATCGAGGGTTGCGCCAACAACGGTATCGATGCCGACCTGGCGGGCAACATCTTCGACCTGGTGGAAAAGTTCGCCGGCTACGGCTTCAACAAGTCCCACTCAGCCGCCTACGGCCTGGTGTCCTACCAGACGGCCTGGCTCAAGGCCCACTACCCGGCGCCGTTCATGGCGGCGGTACTGTCGGCGGATATGCACAACACCGACAAGGTGGTGATCCTCATCGAGGAATGCCGCAGCATGAAGCTGCGCATCGATGCGCCGGACGTGAACACCTCGGAGTTCAAGTTCACCGTCAACGATGACGGCCGCATCGTCTACGGTCTGGGCGCGATCAAGGGCGTCGGTGAGGGGCCGGTGGAGGCCATCGTCGAGTGCCGCGCCGAGGGCGGGCCGTTCAAGGACCTGTTCGACTTCTGTAATCGCATCGATCTCAAGCGCATCAACAAACGCACCCTGGAGGCGCTGATCCGCTCGGGTGCGCTGGATCGCCTCGGTCCTTACTACCAGGATGAGTTGAAGGCCTACCAGGCGTCCGTCGACCTCAACCGTGCGGTGTTGCTGGCGTCCATGGAGGAGGCCGTGCAGGCCGCCGAGCAGACTGCGCGCAGTCACGACAGTGGTCACATGGACCTGTTCGGCGGGGTGTTTGCCGAGCCCGAGCTGGATGTTTACGCCAAGCACCGCAAGGCGCGCGAGCTGTCGATCAAGGAGCGCCTGAAGGGCGAGAAGGACACTCTGGGCCTGTACCTGACCGGCCACCCGATCGACGAGTACGAGGGCGAGGTACGTCGCTTCGCCCGTCAGCGCATCGTCGAGCTGCGCGCGGCGCGCGATACGCAGACCATTGCCGGTCTGATCGTCGCCCTGCGGGTGATGAAGAACAAGAAGGGCGACAAGATGGGCTTCATCACCCTGGACGACCGTTCCGGGCGCATCGAGGCCTCGCTGTTCGCCGACGCTTTCGCCAGTGCTCAGGCCTTGCTGCAGACCGATGCGCTCGTTGTTGTCGAGGGCGAGGTGAGTAACGATGACTTCTCCGGCGGCTTGCGCCTGCGTGCCAAGCGTGTGATGAGCCTGGAGGAGGCACGCACCGGTCTGGCCGAGAGCCTGCGCATCCGCGTTCCGCGTGAAGCGCTGGCGGGTGACCGCCTGCGCTGGCTGGGCGAGCTGTTCGCCAAGCACAGGGGCGCCTGCCCGTTGACCCTGGACTACAGCGGCAGCGAGGCGCGGGCCTTGCTGCAGTTCGGCGAGCAGTGGCAGATCGATCCGGCCGACAACCTGATCCAGGCCCTGCGTGACCAGTTCGGCAAAGACAACGTCTTCCTCCAATACCGCTGAGAGGCAGACACCTGTCCTCGGCCTCGACCGCTGGCGCGCTATCCCTTAAGGTAGTGCGCTACATGGAATCAGCCGCCCCCGGCCGCCAGGCCGCTGACGCAAGACGGATGCCTATGAACCCGAACTTTCTCGACTTCGAACAGCCGATCGCCGACCTGCAAGCCAAGATCGAAGAGTTGCGGCTGGTCGGTAACGACAACGCGCTGAACATCACCGACGAGATTGCCCGGCTGCAGGACAAGAGCAGCGATCTGACCAAGAGCATCTTCAGCAATCTCAGCAGCTGGCAGATCTCCCAGCTGTCGCGTCACCCGCGACGCCCTTACACCCTCGACTACATCGAGCACATCTTCACCGAGTTCGACGAGCTGCACGGCGATCGTCATTTCTCCGACGACGCCGCCATCGTTGGTGGTGTGGCCCGCATGGGCGACAAGCCGGTGATGATTATCGGCCACCAGAAGGGCCGTGAGGTGCGCGAGAAGGTACGCCGCAATTTCGGCATGCCGCGTCCCGAGGGCTACCGCAAGGCCTGCCGCCTGATGGAGATGGCCGAGCGTTTCAAACTGCCGATCCTCACCTTCATCGACACGCCGGGTGCTTACCCGGGCATCGACGCCGAGGAGCGCAACCAGAGCGAAGCCATCGCCTGGAACCTACGCGTCATGTCGCGTCTGAAGACGCCGATCATCGCCACCGTGGTCGGTGAGGGTGGTTCCGGCGGCGCACTGGCCATCGGCGTCTGCGATCAGCTGAACATGCTGCAGTACTCCACCTATTCGGTGATCTCGCCGGAAGGCTGTGCCTCGATCCTGTGGAAAACCTCCGAGAAGGCGCCGGACGCGGCCGAGGCCATGGGCATCACTGCCGAGCGGCTGAAGGGGCTGGGCATCGTCGACAAGGTGATCGGCGAGCCGCTGGGCGGGGCTCATCGCGACCCGGCAACCGCCGCCGCCAGTATCCGGGAGACGCTGGAAGAGCAGCTGGCCGACTTGCTCAAGCTGGACACCGAGCAGCTGCTGGTGCGTCGCTATGAAAAACTGATGAGCTTCGGCGTCGCCTGATCGCCAACTGCGCACAGACAACGGGCCTTCGGGCCCGTTGTTGTTTTAAGCTTGGCCGATGATCTCTCTCGAACAAAAGCTGCTCGCCGCGTTGCAGTCCTGGCGTGATGCGCCGGCCTGGCGGGTAGCGCTATCCGGTGGTCTGGACTCCTGCGTGCTGCTGCATCTGCTGGCGTGCCTGGGGCGACGGGAAGGCTTGCCTCCGCTGTCAGCGATCCATGTCCATCACGGCCTGCAGACGGTGGCCGATACCTGGCCCGCGCATTGCCAGACGCTATGTGACGGGTTGGGCGTGCCGCTCAGCGTCGATTATGTGCAGGTCGATACCGGTTCCAGCCTGGAGCGTGCTGCGCGTGAGGCACGCTATGCGGCGTTCGCACGTAACCTGGGCGAGGGTGAACTGCTGCTGACCGGCCAGCACCGTGACGACCAGGCCGAGACCCTGCTGTTCCGCCTGCTGCGTGGCGCCGGGGTGCGGGGCCTGGCTGGTATGCCGGCGCAGCGTCGTCTGGGGCGCGGCTGGTTGGCGCGACCGCTGTTACAGGTCTCGCGCGGCGAGCTGGAAGATTATGCCCATGAGCATGGGCTGGTCTGGGTCGAAGATCCCTCCAATGCCGATACCTCGCTGGCGCGCAATTTTCTTCGTCATTCGGTGCTGCCGCTCTTGGCGCAGCGCTGGCCGCAGGTGGCAGCGAATATAGCCCGTACCGCCAGCCATCTGCGCGAGGCAGAGGAACTGCTGGCTGAGTTGGCTGAGCAGGATCTCGCCATGGCGCGAGTGCCTGGCGAGTTCGACTGGTTGGGGTTGCCCTCGTTGGCAATGGCGCCACTAAAGGAGCTGAGCGAGGCGCGCCAGCGCAATGCCTTGCGTCACTGGCTGGCGCCTCTGGGTGTACTACCAGACAGCGAGCATTGGGCCGGCTGGTGCGATCTGCGGGATGCGGTAGTCGACTCGACCCCTGTCTGGCGTCTGGCCGGTGGCGAGCTGAGACGCGCCGACGGACGGTTGTGGTGGCTGGCGGGCGACTGGTTGTGCAAGCCGCAAGCGCCTGGGAATAACGCTGCTTTTACATCATCCCTGAGTCTGCCTGGCAATGGTCGGCTGCAGCTGCTGGGGGCCGTGCCCGAAGGGGCGCTGGAGCTGCGTTATCGCCAGGGTGGCGAGGTCATGCTCTTGCCTGGGCGTGGGCATCGCGACCTCAAGCGGTTGCTCAACGAGCGCGGAGTGCCGGCTTTCGTGCGTGAGCGTCTGCCGTTGTTGTACCGCGGTGAGGAGCTGTTGGCGGTGGCCAATCTGCCGGGATTGGATGGGCCTTCGTCGGGCGAGTGGCGCCTGACCTGGTGCCCGCCGACCAGCGCACAAGGTTTGAGCTGCTAGACCCTTTCGCGTAGACTACGCTCCCGTCTTGTTACTGCTTCTGTGGGCTCCCTTGGAACCCGCAGGGGCATGCTTATTTCAGGTTGGCATGCGCCTTCCTGCGCTTATACCCCGGCGGCCCTGACCGCTTGAACGCAGACTTCTAGGACTTTTCATGACGCGCTACATCTTCGTCACGGGTGGTGTTGTTTCTTCATTGGGGAAAGGCATCGCCTCGGCTTCCTTGGCGGCCATCCTGGAGGCGCGTGGCCTGAAGGTCACCATGCTCAAGCTGGACCCCTATATCAACGTCGATCCGGGCACCATGAGCCCGTTCCAGCACGGTGAGGTGTTCGTCACCCACGACGGCGCCGAGACCGACCTCGATCTGGGTCACTACGAGCGGTTCATCCGCACGACCATGACCAAGAACAACAACTTTACCACCGGCCGTGTCTACGAAGACGTGCTGCGCAAGGAGCGCCGTGGTGATTACCTGGGCGCGACCATCCAGGTCATCCCGCACATCACCGACGAGATCAAGCGCCGCGTGATCAAGGGCGCCGGCGATGCCGACGTGGCGATGGTCGAGATCGGTGGCACGGTGGGCGACATCGAATCGCAGCCGTTCCTCGAGGCGGCTCGTCAGCTGCGCGTGGAGCTGGGTGCCAAGCGCGCCATGTTCATGCACCTGACCCTGGTGCCGTACATCGCCACCGCCGGCGAAACCAAGACCAAGCCGACCCAACACTCGGTCAAGGAACTGCGTTCCATCGGCGTGCAGCCTGACGTGTTGATCTGCCGTTCCGACCACGAGATCGACCTGGCCTCGCGGCGCAAGATCGCCCTGTTCACCAACGTCGAAGAGCGTGCAGTTATCGCTCTGGAAGACGTGGACACCATCTACAAGATTCCGTCCGTGCTGCACGCCCAGGGCCTGGACGACATCGTCGTCGAGCGCTTCGGTTTGCAGTGCCAGCCGGCCGATCTCTCCGAGTGGGATCGCGTGGTCGATGCCAAGCTCAACCCGGAGCGCGAAGTCACCATCGCCATGGTCGGCAAGTACATGGAACTGCTGGATGCCTACAAATCGCTGATCGAGGCCATGAGCCACGCGGGTATCCAGAATCGCACCAAGGTCAACCTGCGCTATATCGACTCCGAAGATATCGAGAACCAGGGCACTGCGCTGCTGGCCGGTGTCGACGCCATCCTCGTGCCCGGCGGCTTCGGCCTGCGTGGCGTGGAAGGCAAGATCAAGACCGTGCAGTACGCCCGCGAGAACAAGATCCCCTACCTGGGTATCTGCCTCGGCATGCAGGTCGCCGTGATCGAATACGCACGCAATGTGGTCGGTTGGAACGATGCCAACTCCAGCGAGTTCACTCAGGACAGCACTCATCCGGTGGTCGGCCTGATCACCGAGTGGCAGGACGCGACGGGTGCCACCGAAACCCGCTCCGACGCATCCGACCTGGGCGGCACCATGCGCCTGGGCGCTCAGGATTGCCAGCTGATGGCCGGCTCCAATGTCCGCGAGTGCTACGGCAAGGACGTGATTGTCGAGCGTCACCGCCACCGCTACGAGGTCAACAACAACCTGCTGCCGCAGTTGGAGCAGGCCGGTCTGAAGATCACCGGCCGCTCCGCTGACGGTGCCCTGGTGGAAGTGGTCGAGGCGCCGGACCATCCGTGGTTCGTCGCCTGCCAGTTCCACCCGGAGTTCACCTCCACCCCGCGCGACGGCCATCCGCTGTTCAGCGGCTTCGTCAAGGCTGCCCTGAAGCAGGCCGGCAAGGCATAAGGCAAAGGACATGACCCAGAAGATCATCAAGGTTGGCGACATCGAGATCGCCAACGACAAGCCGTTCGTCCTGTTTGGCGGGATCAACGTGCTGGAGTCGCGCGACCTGGCCATGCAGGCCTGCGAAGAGTACGTGCGGGTTACCGAGAAGCTCGGCATCCCCTACGTGTTCAAGGCCAGCTTCGACAAGGCCAACCGCTCCTCCGTGACCTCCTTCCGTGGCCCGGGCCTGGAAGAGGGCATGAAGATCTTCGAAGAAGTGAAGAAGACCTTCGGCGTGCCGGTAATTACCGACGTGCACGAGCCGCACCAGGCCGCTCCGGTGGCCGAGGTCTGCGACATCATCCAGTTGCCGGCCTTCCTCTCGCGACAGACCGACCTGGTGGTGGCCATGGCCAAGACCCAGGCGGTGATCAACATCAAGAAGGCTCAGTTCCTCGCGCCCCAGGAGATGAAACACATCCTGACCAAGTGCGAGGAAGCGGGTAACGACCAGTTGATCCTCTGCGAGCGCGGTTCTTCCTTCGGTTACAACAACCTGGTGGTGGACATGCTCGGCTTCGGCATCATGAAGCAGTTCAACTACCCGGTGTTCTTCGACGTCACCCATGCCCTGCAGATGCCAGGCGGGCGTGCCGACTCCGCCGGCGGTCGCCGTGCCCAGGTCACCGACCTGGCCAAGGCCGGCATGAGCCAGGGTCTGGCTGGCCTGTTCCTCGAGGCCCATCCGGATCCGAGCAACGCCAAGTGCGATGGCCCCTGCGCCTTGCGCCTGGACAAGCTGGAACCCTTCCTCAGCCAGCTCAAGCAGCTGGATGACCTGGTGAAGAGTTTCCCGCCGATCGAGACTGCCTGATCGGGCATTTCTCCGGTAAAGTGCGCGCCCGTTGGCCGTGACCGGCAGGCATTCTTCCGTAAACGTTTGGAGTGTTATACGCGATGGCAAAAATCGTCGATATCAAGGGCCGTGAGGTTCTCGACTCCCGTGGCAACCCCACCGTAGAGGCCGATGTGATCCTCGACAACGGCATCATCGGCAGCGCCTGTGCGCCGTCCGGTGCCTCGACCGGCTCGCGCGAGGCGCTGGAGCTGCGTGATGGCGACAAGAGCCGCTACCTGGGTAAGGGCGTACTGAAGGCTGTGGCCAACATCAACGGCCCGATCCGCGACCTGCTGCTGGGCAAAGATGCTCGTGAGCAGAAGGCCCTCGACCTGGCTATGATCGACCTGGATGGCACCGAGAACAAAGGCAAGCTGGGCGCCAACGCCATCCTCGCCGTGTCCCTGGCTGCCGCCAAGGCTGCTGCCCAGGCCAAGGGTGTGCCGCTGTACGCGCACATCGCCGACCTCAACGGCACCCCAGGCGTCTACTCCATGCCGGTACCGATGATGAACATCATCAACGGTGGCGAGCACGCCGATAACAACGTCGACATCCAGGAGTTCATGGTCCAGCCGGTTGGCGCCAAGAACTTCGCCGATGCCCTGCGCATGGGCGCCGAGATCTTCCATCACCTCAAGGCCGTGCTCAAGGCTCGTGGCCTGAACACTGCCGTGGGTGACGAGGGTGGCTTCGCGCCGAACCTGGCTTCCAACGAAGACGCTCTGGCTGCAATCGCCGAGGCCGTGGCCAATGCTGGCTACAAGCTGGGTGAAGACATCACTCTGGCCCTGGACTGCGCCTCCTCCGAGTTCTTCAAGGACGGTCAGTACGACCTGGCCGGCGAAGGCAAGGTGTTCAGCGCCGAAGGTTTCGCCGACTACCTGGCTGGCCTGACCCAGCGTTACCCGATCATCTCCATCGAAGACGGCATGGACGAGTCCGACTGGGCTGGTTGGAAAGTGCTGACTGACAAGATCGGCGAGAAGGTACAGCTGGTCGGCGACGACCTGTTCGTCACCAACACCAAGATCCTCAAGCGCGGCATCGACGAGAAGATCGGCAACTCGATCCTGATCAAGTTCAACCAGATCGGCTCGCTGACCGAGACCCTGGAAGCCATCCAGATGGCCAAGGCTGCCGGCTTCACCGCCGTCATCTCGCACCGTTCCGGTGAGACCGAGGACAGTACCATCGCCGACCTGGCTGTCGGTACTGCTGCCGGCCAGATCAAGACTGGCTCGCTGTGCCGCTCCGACCGCGTGTCCAAGTACAACCAGCTGCTGCGTATCGAAGAGCAGCTCGGCGGGAAAGCGCCCTACAAGGGCCGTGCCGAGTTCCGCGGCTAAGCCGGGAATGGTAAAAGGGCAGCGCAAGCTGCCCTTTTTGTATGGATACCCTGAAAAACATGTCAAAGGCGCCTTACTGGCTCTTCGTTGCGCTCATTGTGGTCCTGGCGGGGCTGCAGTATCGCCTGTGGGTGGGTGAGGGCAGTCTGGCCCAGGTCACCGAACTCAAGCGACAGATCGCCGAGCAGCAGGGCGAGAACGAGCGCCTGCTCGAACGCAACCGTATCCTCGAAGCCGAAGTAGTCGAGCTGAAGAAGGGTATGGAGACGGTCGAGGAGCGGGCTCGCCACGAGCTGGGCATGGTCAAAGAGGGCGAGACCCTCTACCAGCTGGCCGAATGAGTCAGCACGATACTCCCCCGTTCTGGGTGGTGATTCCCGCCGCGGGCATCGGTTCGCGCATGCGCGCCGACCGTCCCAAGCAGTACTTGCAGCTGGCTGGGCGGACCATCCTCGAACATACCCTCGATTGTTTTCTCGATCATCCGCAGCTCAAGGGCCTGGTGCTTTGCCTGGCGGCGGATGATCCGTTCTGGCCGGCGTTGCCGGCTGCCAGCGATGCACGTGTGCAGCGCGCCGACGGTGGTGCCGAGCGCGCCGACTCGGTGCTGGCCGGGCTGTTGCGCCTGCTGGAGCTCGGCGCGCAGCCGGACGATTGGGTGCTGGTGCATGACGCCGCGCGGCCCAATCTGGCGACGGAGGATCTGGACAAGCTGCTGCTGGAGCTGGCGCTCGACCCGGTGGGCGGGCTGCTGGCGGTGCCGGCGCGTGACACCCTCAAGCGTGTAGGCGCTGACGGCCGGGTTGCCGAAACGGTGGACCGCAGCCTGATCTGGCAGGCCTATACGCCACAGATGTTCCGCTTCGCCGCCTTGCACCACGCCCTGGCCGATGCCCTGGTGGCGGGTGTGGCAATCACCGACGAAGCCTCGGCCCTGGAGTGGGCAGGGCAGGCGCCCAAGCTGGTGGAAGGGCGCGCCGACAACTTGAAGATCACCCGCCCGGAAGATCTCGAGTGGCTGCGTCAGCGCTGGGCGAACAAGCATTGACAGCGGTCTAGCCCGGACTTCAGTCCGGGGTTTGTCACCCGTCCCCGACTGACGTCCGGGTTACCGTTCCTGGCGCCGCAAGCTTGCTCTCTTTCTATACCCGGAACTGATTGATCAACCGCCGCTGCTGCTCGGCCAGTTTGGTCAGCTCGGCACTGGCCTGGCTGGCCTCGTCGGCGCCGCCGGCCACCTCGGCGGCAACCTGGCCGATATTGGTGACGTTGCGGTTGATGTCCTCGGCCACTGCGCTCTGCTCCTCGGCAGCGCTGGCGATCTGGGTGTTCATGTCGTTGATCACCGACACCGCCTGGGTGATCGACTCCAACGCCTCGGCGGCGGCTGCGGCCTGTTGCACGCTCTCGTCGGTCCTGGCCTGGCTCTGCTCCATCACGCTGACCACTTCGCGCGTACCGTGCTGCAACTGCTGGATCATCGACTGGATTTCTTCGGTAGCCTGCTGGGTCTTCTGCGCCAGGTTGCGTACCTCGTCGGCGACCACGGCGAAACCGCGACCCTGCTCACCGGCGCGTGCCGCTTCGATGGCGGCATTGAGCGCCAGCAAGTTGGTCTGCTCGGCGATGCCGCGGATGGCGGTGAGGATGGCGTTGATGTTCTCGCTGTCCTTGGCCAGGGTCTGTACCACGCCGGTGGCGCGACCGATCTCGGTGGCCAGGGCGCCGATGGCGCTGGCGGTCTGCTGCACGATGCTCTTGCCGTCGTTGGCCGAGTGGTCGGCGTGGTTGGCTGCCTCGGCAGCCTGGGTTGCGTTGCGTGCCACGTCCTGGGCGGTGGCGGTCATCTCGTGCACGGCGGTGGCGACTTGATCGATCTCCGCCATCTGTCGCTGCACGCCCTCATTGGTGCGGATGGCGATATCGGCGGTGTGCTCGGATGAGTCGCTGACTTTCTGTACCGAGCTGACCACGTCGCGGATCATCACCTGCAGCTTGTCTAGGAAGGTGTTGAAGCCGCCGGCGATCTGCCCGAGCTCGTCGGCGCGATCCACTTGCAGGCGTACGGTGAGGTCGCCGTCGCCCTTGGCGATGTCGTCGAGCATGCCGACCATCTGCTTCAGCGGGCGGGCGATACCGTAGCCGACGAACCAGATCACCAGCAAGCCGAGTGCTGCGATCAGCAGGCCGACCAGGGCCATGCCCAGGGTGTCCTTGTGCGCCTGTTCCGCCAGCCCGGCCTGCAGTTGCTGCAAGTCGGCGAAGACTGCCGAGGTGGGAAGTTCGATGGCCAGGGTCCAGCGCGTATCGGTGCCGGCGACCTTGAACGGCAGGAGCAGCTGGAACAGCTGGCTCTGCTCGTCGAGTGCAGTGATAACGCGCTCGTCGCTGCTCTGTTTGAGTTGGGCCAACAGGCTTGTCGCGAGTGCCTTCTCGGCGGGCTGACCAATCAGCTTGGTGTCCTTGGTGGCGGCGATCAGGGTGCCGTTGGCGGCGATCAGGGCCAGTTCGCCGGCACCGCCATACAGCTCGCCCTTGGCCTCGTTCAGCAGACCCTGGATGAAGTCCAGGGCCAGGTCGTTGCCCACCACGCCCTTGAACTGACCATCGACCAGAATGGGAGCGTTGAACGAGGCGACCAGCACCTGTTTGCCGCCGAAGTCATAGGCGGCCGGGTCGATCACGCAGGGCTGCAGGCTGGTCTTCGGGCACAGGTAGTACTCGCCCTCGCGCACACCGGTGGGCAGCTTCTTTTCGCTTTCCATCTGTTCGGCGGTCAGCGGTGCCACCTTGAACTCGCCACCATCGCGGTACCACCAGGGCATGAAGCGGCCCGTGGCGTCGTAGCCGGCAGCCTCCTGACCGGCATAGAGGTCGTCGTCCTGGTCGAAGGCGTTGGCTTCCCAGCCGATATACAGGTCGATCAGCGCCGGGTTCTTCTGCAGGTAGACGCTGATCAGATTCGACAGCTCCTCGCGGCTAAGACTCACCGGCGCCGCGCCATCGGCGCCGGTACCGAGCTGGCTGTTGAGGGTGGCCAGCGACTTGGCCACGGTCATCGGGCTTTCGAACTGGCGCTGCAGCTTGCCGACCTGGGCGTCGGCCAGGGCGATCAGACGCTGGTCGATCACCTGTTCCAGCAGCGTCTGCGTGCGCTCATGCACCAGGGCCTGGGTTTTCGAGCCGGCGAACAGTGCATACAGAACCAGCGCCACGACGACGGCCAATACGCTGGCGCCAGCCAGGATAACCACGGAAAACTGGATGGATTTAAAACGCATAGGGACTCCGCATTGCTGGGTGCTGCCTGTCCCTGGCTTATCGGCCGCAGAGGGCTGAAGCATTAATGCCTCTGCAACTAGCAAAGATGGCTGTGGGTCATAGTGCAAGCGGGACGTTGCCCTGCGTCGGGTGGCGCCCTAGCATACGGCGCTTGTTTATCCGGAGGATCGTTATGCACAGCCTGTTTCGTCTGACCGCCCTGGCCAGCCTGTCCCTGCTGGTGGCCTGTCAGGCCGTGAACACCACCAGCGGTGGTGCCGTGGGCGTGGAGCGCAAGCAGTACATGTTCAGCATGCTGTCTGCCCAGGAAGTCGACAGCATGTACGCCAAGGCCTATCAGCAGACGCTCAGCGAGGCGTCGAGCAAGGGTGTGCTGGACAAGAGCAGCAAGAATGCCCAGCGAGTGCAGGCCATCGCCAAGCGTCTGATTGCCCAGGCGCCGGTGTTCCGCGCCGATGCCGCGCAGTGGGACTGGCAGGTCAACCTGATCGACAGTGACGAGCTCAACGCCAACTGCGGCCCTGGCGGCAAGATCATCGTCTACAGCGGCCTGATCGAGCAGCTGCAACTGACCGATGCCGAACTGGCGGCGGTGATGGGCCACGAGATCGCCCACGCCTTGCGCGAGCACAGTCGTGAGGCCATGTCCAAGGCCTATGGCACACAGATGGCGACCCAGCTGGGCAGTGCTCTGCTGGGGCTGGGCGAGGCCGGCAAGCAGATGGCCGATACCGGCGTGGAGTACCTGATGACCTTGCCCAACAGCCGTTCCAATGAGAACGAGGCAGATATCATCGGCCTGGAGCTGTCGGCGCGTGCCGGCTACGACCCGAATGCGGCGATCAGCCTCTGGCAGAAGATGAGCAAGGCTGGTGGTGGCGCGCCGCCGGAGTTCATGAGCACGCACCCGTCTTCGAGCAGCCGCATAGCGGCCTTGCAGGCGACGATTCCCAAGGTGATGCCGCTGTACCAGCAGGCCAGAAAGTAGCGAAAACGGCGCCCGAGGGCGCCGTTGTCATATCAGGGCAGGGCCTTCTCGGCGAAGGGGCGGGTTTCCAGGCCGAGCTGGGCACGGAAGCTTTCCATGTCGAACATGGTGCAGATCTCGCGGATATCGCCGTTAGGTGCCAGGGTCCAGAAGGCCATGGCCGAGATGCTCAGCACCTTGTCGCTGGGCGGGTAGCCCAGCGCCGGTTTCTCGATGGTGCCGATCATGGTGCTCCAGGTAACCACCTTGTAGCCCTCGGCGATGCACTCCTCGACGACCACCTCCATGTCCGGCATGGCGCTGCGGATGTCCTGCACCATCTGGGTGAAGGCGCTGCTGTTCAGCGGGTGACCGATGAACGAGCTCTTGTAGAGGAAGTCGGCGCCGTGCATCTGCTCGGCGAGGGCCAGGCGGCCTTTGTTCCAGGTCAGGTCGATGTGCTGGCGCACGCGTCTTTTCATTTCATCCGCTGACATGTACTGCTCCTTTTGACGGGTACTTCACAATCCGTTGCACAGATTACCAGCACTGAGACTTTTGCCACCCCCTGTATGTGAGGTGAATCATCTTCCTGGTTGTCAGTTGGCCTCGCCAAAGCCCAGCGCCTGAAAGGCTGCATAGATGGCCAGGGCGGCAAAGGCGAGGGCAGCCAGGCGACGAATGAGCGTCAACGGCAGACGATCGGCAGCGAAGTGACTGGCCAGCACCACGGGCACGTTGGCGATCAGCATGCCCAGGGTTGTGCCGATGACCACCAGGATGAAGTCCGGGTACTGCGCGGCGAGCATCACGGTAGCGACCTGGGTTTTGTCGCCCATCTCGGCGAGGAAGAAGGCGATCAGGGTGGTGAGGAAGGGGCCGAATTTTCGCAGGCTGGACTCCTCGTCATCGTCGAGTTTGTCCGGGATCAGTGTCCACAGGGCCACGGCGGCGAAGCTGACTGCGAGAATCCAGCTCAGTGCGGTGGGCGAGAAAAAGCCGGCAACCCAGTTGCCCACGGCGCCTGCGGCGGCGTGGTTGGCCAGGGTGGCGACGACGATGCCCCAGATGATCGGCCAGGGACGACGGAAGCGCGCCGCCAGCAACAGGGCGAGCAGCTGCGTCTTGTCGCCGATTTCGGCGAGAGCCACGATACCGGTGGGTACGAACAGGGATTCCAACATCATCAGGCGATCCTACGGGGGCGGGTTTGACGGTTAGCTATGACACGTACGACCTTCCCGCCCCGGGTGAGGTGTGCGTGTCATAGGTCTTGTCAAACCCTGGCCGCTATGGGCCTTGGGTCGCATGCGCCATGCTCTGCGGAGCAAGTGTGTTGACGCATGCCGGGTGAGCTGGGCGCTCACGGGAGACTACTCCCCTAGGACGGGCGGCATTTTGCCCAAGCCGTCTTGTCGAAGCAAGCATCAGCGCCGAACGGCACGATAGATGCGAAAGCCATCTCCCTCGCTAAGGGTCTGGCATTTGCCCAGATGCTGTTCGATCAGTGGCGGGTATTTGAGGAAGCTGTTGGCCACCAAGCGTAGCTCGCCGCCAGGTTGCAGATGGCGTGCGGCCTGGCGCAGCAGCTGTTCGCTGGCCTGGTAGTCGGTATGCACGCCGCTGTGGAAGGGCGGATTGCTGACGATGGCGGCCAGGCCCGTTGGCGCGGCATCGATACCATCGCCGGCGATCACCTCGGCCTCCAGGCAGTTGGCGGCCAGGGTCAGACGGCTGCTCTCGACGGCGAAGGCGTCGACATCGAGCATGCTTACCGTGCTGTGCGGATAGCGCCGTTTGATCACGGCGCCGAGTATGCCGGCACCGCAGCCGAAGTCGAGCAGATGGCCGTTTGGAAGATTGCCAAGCTGCTCCAGCAGCAGAGCGCTGCCGCGATCCAGGCGGCCATGGCTGAACACGCCGGGCAGGCTGACGACCTGCAGCGGGCCGTCGGCCAAGGGCAACTCGAAACGCTGGGCCAGTCCGTGCAGGTCGGGCGCGGCCGGTACTTGCTCGACCGTTACCTGCCACAGCTGGCAGTGACGGGCGCTGTCCAGCTTGCGTGGCTTGCCGTAGGCGGCCAGCTGCTTGGCTGCGCGCTCGATGCCGCCGCGTTTTTCGCCGACCAGATACAGCTCGCGACCGGCCAGGCGCGCGGCGAGGGCTTGCAGCAGGTAGTCGGTGAGCTCGCGGGACTTGGGCAGGAACAGCACGGCGCTGTCGAAGGCGCGCTCGGGAGCGCTGACGCCGAACTGGCTGCGTTCGGCGAAGCGTGCGATGAGCGTGCCGTGCTCGCCGGCGTGCCAGCTCCAGCCATGGGCACGCGGTAGTTGGCCGAGCAGGTCATCGGCGGGCAGGCCGGCCAGCAGCAGATCGCCCCGGAACAATTCCACCTGGCGCAGCAGTACTTCGCTTCGTGGGTCCATGGGCGTTCTCCGGGGCAGAAAAGGGCGCGTAGTTTACCCGTTGACCACTCGCTTGGGCGCACCTGCGAAGAACGCCGCCGCGTTCTCCGCCAGCTGTCCGACGATGCGCTGGCGTGCTTCGCGGCTGCCCCAGGCGTTGTGCGGGGTGATGATCAGGCGGGGGATGCCTGGCGCCAGCAGCGGGTTGCCGTTACGCGGTGGTTCCTCGGTCAGCACATCGAAGGCGGCTCCGCCAAGATGACCGGCACGCAAGGCATCGGCCAGTGCCTGTTCGTCGACCAGTCCGCCGCGCGCGGTGTTGATCAGCAGCGCCTGGGGTTTCATCAGCGCCAGCTCGCTGGCACCGATCAGGTTGCGAGTCTGCTCGGTCAGCGGGCAGTGCAGGCTGAGCGCATCGACTTGCGGTAGCAGCTCCTGCAGCGGCAGACGATCGGCCCGCGCCGGGCGACCGGGCAGGGCGCCATAGAGGATGCGCATGCTCAGTGCCTCGGCCAGGCGGGCGAAGGCGCTGCCGAGCTCGCCGTGGCCGAGGATGCCGAGCGTCTTGCCCGCCAGCTCCATGATCGGGAAGTCCAGCAGGCAGAATTGGCTGGCGCGCTGCCAGGCGCCGTCGCGGACTGCCGTCTGGTAGTCGGGCAGGCGCGTGGCCAGGCTGAGCAACAGCGTCAGCGCGTGCTGCGCCACCGAAGCGGTGCCGTAGCCCTGGCAGTTGGCGACCGTGATGCCACGTTCGCGTGCGGCAGCCAGGTCGATATTGTTGGTGCCGGTGGCGGAGACCAGGATCAGCTTCAGCTCCGGGCAGGCGGCCAGGGTGGCGGCATTGATCGGCACCTTGTTGCTGATCGCGATCTGGACTCCCTGCAGGCGCTCGCTCACCTGCTCGGCTGTGCTCGCCGGGTACAAGACCAGCTCGTCGAATACCTGGCGCAGTGGCGACATATCCAGATCACCGAGATCGAGGGAGGCGTGGTCGAGGAAGACCGCGCGAACGCTGTTGTTCATCAGTTGTACCTGTTGCGAATGTAGGTGGCTGGCGTAAGGTTGCCAGCCTGTCGCTTTGATTCCCACTGTTCGGAGGTCGCATGTACTGGGCGGAGTTTTTGACTGTGGCGCTGATCCACCTGCTGGCCGTGGCCAGTCCGGGGCCGGATTTCGCCATCGTGGTGCGCGAGAGCGTGGCCCATGGCCGTCGCGCCGGTACCTGGACGGCACTGGGCGTAGGCACCGGCATCTTCGTGCACGTGGCCTATTCGTTGCTGGGCATTGGCCTGATCGTGTCGCAGTCGATCGTGCTGTTCAACGCGTTGAAGTGGTTGGCTGCGGCTTACCTGTTCTACATAGGTATCAAGGCGCTGCGGGCCAAGCCGGCCGCGCCTGGCGCGCTAGATGTCACCGCCGAGGCCGGCGAGCGCTCGCCGCGTGGCGCTTTCATGACCGGCTTCGTGACCAATGGGCTGAACCCCAAGGCCACGCTCTTCTTCCTCTCGCTGTTCACCGTGGTGATCAACCCGCACACGCCGCTGGCGGTGCAGGCCGGTTATGGCGTGTACCTAGCTTTTGCCACGGCGATCTGGTTCTGCCTGGTGGCCTTGCTGTTCAGCCAGCGCCGGGTGCGCGCCGGCTTCGCCCGCATGGGCCACTGGTTCGATCGGCTGATGGGCGCGGTGCTGGTGGGGTTGGGCGTTAAGCTGGCCTTTACCGAGCTTCGATAAGCAGAGATGCATAAAAAAGCCCCGCCTAGGCGGGGCTTTTCGTTGCTGCAGGGTTTACAGCAGCTCGATGGCCACGGCAGTCGCTTCGCCGCCGCCGATGCACAGCGAAGCTACGCCGCGCTTGCCGCCCTTGTTGCGCAGGGCGTTGATCAGGGTGACGATCAGGCGCGAGCCGGTCGAGCCGACCGGGTGGCCCTGGGCGCAGGCGCCGCCGTAGACGTTGACCTTGGCGTGGTCCAGGCCGTGTTCGCGCATGGCCAGCATGGTGACCATGGCGAAGGCTTCGTTGATTTCAAACAGGTCGACGTCGTCCTTGCTCCAGCCGGTTTTCTTGAACAGGTTGCTCATGGCGCCGATCGGGGCAATGGTGAACTCGCTCGGGTCCTGGCTCTGGGTGGCGTGGGCGACGATCTTGGCCAGTGGCTTGAGGCCGCGCTTGGAGGCTTCCTCGGCGGTCATCAGGACCAGGGCGCTAGCGCCGTCGGAGATCGAGCTGGCGTTGGCCGCGGTGATGGTGCCGTCCTTCTTGAAGGCCGGCTTGAGGCCGGGAATCTTCTCCAGGTTGGCGGTCAGCGGCTGTTCGTCATCCTTTACCACCACCTCACCCTTGCGGTTGGTAACGGTGACCGGAACGATTTCGCTGGCCAGCTCGCCGCTCTGGATGGCGGCCTGGGCGCGCTTGAGTGACTCGATGGCGTAGGCGTCCATCTCCTCGCGGGTGATGCCGTACTTGTCGGCGGTTTCCTGGGCGAAGGAGCCCATCAGGCGGCCGGTACGGGCATCTTCCAGGCCGTCGAAGAACATGTGGTCCTTGATCTCGCCATGGCCCATGCGCAGGCCGGTGCGGGCCTTCTCGATGATGTAGGGGGCGTTGGACATGCTTTCCATGCCGCCGGCGACCATCACTTCGTTGCTACCGGCCTTGAGGGCGTCAAAGGCTTGCATCACGGCCTTCATGCCGGAACCGCACAGCTTGTTGATGGTGGTGCAGCCCGTGGCGGCTGGCAGGCCCGCATTCAGCGAGGCCTGGCGAGCCGGGCCCTGCTTGAGGCCGGCGGGCAGCACGCAGCCCATGATCACTTCCTGCACGTCTTCGGGCTGGATGCCGGCGCGGGCCACGGCCTCGCGAATGGCGGCGGCGCCCAGGTCGACGGCGGGAATCCCGGACAGGCTGCCCTGGAAACCGCCCATGGGGGTGCGGGCGGCGCTGACGATGACGATATCGGACATCGGTATTACCTCTAACTGATGAAGCCGGAACGGCTGGTACGACTCGATTCTACTGCGTGACCAAAAGTGGCCAAAGAGTCATATGGAAAATCATTCTTTGGGTTGATTAAGTGGATGCCAGAGCGGTTCTAGATTGGCAACCACAATTATTTCGAACAATCAGGTTACCGCCATGCTGCAGACTCGCGTCATTCCGCCAACCGAAAACGCCAATCAGGCTCCCCTGCTGATCAAGCGCCTACTGCTCTCGGGCAGTCGCTACGAGAAGACCCGGGAGATCGTCTATCGTGACCAGTTGCGCTTCAGTTACGCGACGTTCAACGAGCGCGTGGCGCGCCTGGCCAATGTGCTCACGGCCGCTGGTGTAAAAGCGGGTGACACCGTAGCGGTAATGGACTGGGACAGTCATCGTTACCTTGAGTGCATGTTCGCCATCCCCATGATCGGCGCCGTGCTGCACACCATCAACATCCGCCTGTCCGCCGACCAGATCCTCTACACCATGAATCATGCCGAGGACAAATTCGTTCTGGTCAACAGCGAGTTCGTGGGGTTGTACAAGAGCATCGAGGGTCAGCTAACTACGGTGGAAAAGACCCTGCTGCTGACTGACGAGGCCAGTAAAACTGCCGACCTGGCCAATCTGGTGGGCGAATACGAGGGCCTGCTGGCGGCGGCCAGCCCGGCGTACGACTTTCCCGATTTCGACGAGAACTCGGTGGCCACTACCTTCTACACCACCGGTACTACCGGCAACCCCAAGGGCGTGTACTTCACCCATCGCCAACTGGTGCTGCACACCCTGGCCGAGGCCAGCGTGTTGGGTAGCGTGGACAGTGTGCGCCTGTTGGGCACCAACGATGTGTACATGCCGATCACGCCGATGTTCCACGTGCATGCCTGGGGCATTCCCTACGTGGCCACCATGCTCGGGATCAAGCAGGTTTATCCGGGGCGTTATGAGCCGGACATGTTGGTCAAGCTGTGGCAGACCGAGAAGGTCACTTTCTCTCACTGCGTGCCGACCATTCTGCAGATGGTGCTCAACTGCAAGAGTGCGCAGAACATCGATTTCGGCGGCTGGAAGGTCATCATCGGTGGTAGTGCCCTGAACCGTGCCTTGTATGAGGCTGCCAAGGCCCGTGGCATTCAGCTTACCGCTGCTTACGGCATGTCCGAGACCTGTCCGCTGATCTCCTGTGCCCATATCAACGAAGAGCTGCTGGCAGGTAGCGAGGATGAACGCACTACCTACCGCATCAAGGCCGGTGTGCCGGTGCCGCTGGTGGAAACCGCTTTGATGGGACCGGATGGTCAGCTGTTACCGGCAGACGGAGAGACTCAGGGTGAGCTGGTGCTACGCGCGCCCTGGTTGACCATGGGTTACTTCAACGAGCCGCAGAAGAGCGCGGAACTGTGGGAGCACGGCTGGTTGCATACAGGTGACGTTGCCACCCTGGACGACTTCGGCTTCATCGATATTCGCGACCGCATCAAGGATGTCATCAAGACCGGCGGTGAGTGGCTGTCCTCACTAGAGCTCGAGGACCTGATCAGCCGTCATCCGGCCGTGCGCGAGGTGGCTGTGGTAGGGATTCCCGACCCGCAATGGGGCGAGCGCCCATTTGCACTGCTGGTATTGCGCGACGGCCATGAGCTGGACGCCAGGGGGTTGAAGGAGCACCTCAAGCCATTCGTCGAGCAGGGCAACATCAACAAGTGGGCGATACCCAGTCAGATCGCGATTGTTACCGAAGTTCCCAAGACCAGTGTGGGGAAGCTGGACAAGAAACGTATACGTCTGGATATCGCTCAGTGGCAGGCGGCCGGTAGCGCATTTCTTTCCACTCTTTAGGGCTAGCAGGGGCTGGTACGGGGGGTAAATCCCCTGTGCCAAGCAAACGCTTGGCTTGTTAATTGCTGTTCCAGGTGCGTCCAGTCAGTCGCGCGCTTTCGTGACTGGCCGGTCTAGAGGGGTTGCGGGCTTGAAATCACACTTTAGGGGGATCAAGCACTAAAGGGGGGTGACTATAGTCCGCCGCATCCATAACAAAAAACACATGGAGTAGCGTCGATGACAAAAACCAACCCATTCTGGCAACTGGCCAAACTGCCCCTGGCAGTCAGCCTTGCCTCCACCATCGCTGCCCCGGCCTTCGCTGTCTCGTTCGATATCGGCGAGATCGAAGGTCAGTTCGACTCTTCCCTGTCTGTCGGCGCTAGTTGGTCCACTGCTGACGCAGACAAGGACCTGATCGGTGTCAATAACGGCGGTCGCGGTTTATCCCAGACCTCGGACGACGGTCGTCTGAACTTCAAGAAAGGCGAGACCTTCTCGAAGATTTTCAAAGGCATTCACGACCTTGAGCTGCGCTACGGCGATACGGGCGTGTTCGTTCGCGGCAAGTACTGGTATGACTTTGAGCTGAAGGATGAAAGTCGCCTGTTCAAAGACATCGACGATCACAATCGTAAGGAAGCTGCCCAGGCTTCCGGCGCGGAGATTCTCGACGCATTCGTTTACCACAACTACTCAATCGGCGAGCAACCAGGCTCTGTACGTTTGGGCAAACAGGTGGTGAGCTGGGGTGAAAGTACGTTCATTCAGAACGGCATCAACGCCGTCAACCCGGTTGATGTGGCCGCTTTTCGACGTCCTGGCGCGGAAATCAAAGAAGGCCTGATTCCGGTCAACATGTTCTACGTATCGCAGAGCCTGACCGACAACCTCTCCGCTGAGGCCTTCTACCAGCTGGAGTGGGATCAAACGGTTGCCGACAACTGCGGTACTTTCTTCGCACAGGCGGATGTCGTTGCCGATGGTTGTGATACCAACCTGAATGTGTTGCGAAATCCAGGGGCGAACCTGGCTACCCTCAACGGGTCCATTACTGCGCTAAATGCTATTCCCGGACGTAACGTTGATCTGATCACTGCTACCAATGAGGGAATTATTGTTCCTCGTCGTGGTGACAGTGATGCACGTGACGATGGGCAATGGGGCTTGGCGTTGCGCTATATGTTTGAGCCGCTGGATACTGAATTCGGCGCTTACTTCATGAACTACCACAGCCGCGCTCCTATCTTCAGTGGTGTCTCTCCAAGTGCTGGCGCCATTGCGACGGCGAACCAAATTGCGACAGGTTCTCTGGGGCTTGGTGCGACAGCTGCAGCAGGTGCAGGTGCTGCTGTTTTGGCTGCCAACGGCGGCTACTTCATGGAGTATCCGGAAGACATCAAGCTGTATGGCTTGAGTTTCTCAACGACTCTTCCTACTGGTACTGCCTGGCAGGGTGAGATCAGCTATCGCCCGAATGCACCGATACAACTTAATACCACTGATATCCTGTATGCGGGCTTGAAAGATCTGGGGTTGACCGTTGCTCCAGGTGTAGTGGTTAACCCGTACGCTAACATCTCGCCGCTCGGCGCCGACTCCGAAGGCTTGCTGCATGGTTATCGCCGCAAGGAAGTCACCCAGCTGCAGACCACCTTCACCCACTTCTTTGATCAGGTCATGGGTGCATCTCGCCTGACTCTGGTTGGTGAGGTCGGCTGGACGCATGTTGGTGGCCTGGAGAGCAGCAAGGACGTTCGCTACGGTCGTGATCCGATCTTTGGCACTGCCGGCGATATGTGCACTGCTGTTAACGCAAGTACCAGCAATGGTCTGGCCAGTAACAGCATGCTCGGCAAAGCGTGCGACAAAGATGGCTTCACAACCACTGATTCTTGGGGCTATCGCGCTCGTGCTATCTGGGAATATCCAGATGTATTTGCCGGTGTGAACCTCAAGCCGAACCTGGCTTGGTCGCATGACGTGGATGGCTACTCGCCTGGTCCGGGGGGCAACTTTGAAGAAGGTCGTAAAGCTATCAGTCTGGGGCTGGACGCCGAGTATCAGAACACCTACACCGCCAGTCTGTCGTACACCAACTTCTTCGATGGTAAGTACACCACCGTTGATGATCGTGACTTCCTGGCCTTTAGCGTTGGCATGAGCTTCTAAGCGCAGAACAAGAATAAGGATGACTATGCAGATGAAAGCTAAAAAAGCATTGTTGCAATCGGGTGTGCTAGCGCTGTCCATGCTGGCCACCAGCGTCATGGCAGCCGTTTCCGCCGATGAGGCTGCAAAGCTGGGCACCAGCCTGACTCCGGTCGGTGCAGAGAAGGCCGGTAACGCCGATGGCTCCATCCCAGAGTGGACCGGTGGCCTGCCGAAGAATGCGGGAACTGCGGATGACCGTGGTTTCCTGTCTGACCCATTCCCGAGCGAGCAGCCGCTGTTCACCATCACCGCGCAGAACGTCGACCAGTACAAGGACAAGCTGACCCCAGGTCAGCAGGCGATGTTCAAGCGTTACCCGGACAGCTTCAAGATGCCGGTGTACACCACCCATCGTTCGGCCAGCCTTCCGCAGAACGTACTGGATGACACCAAGTACAACGCTACTCACACCAAGCTGGTCGAGGGCGGTAACGGTCTAGAGGATTTCAAGACCGCCAACCCGTTCCCGATGCCGCAGAACGGTCTTGAGGCGATCTGGAACCAGATCACTCGCTATCGCGGTGGTAGCGTGCGTCGCCTGGTCACCCAGGCCACGCCGCAGGCTAATGGCTCCTACAGCCTGGTGTACTTCCAGGACGAGTTCACCTTCCCGACCAACCTGACCGACTACGATCCGGGCAAGGCTGGCAACATCCTGTTCTACTTCAAGCAGCGTGTGACTGCTCCGGCGCGTCTGGCCGGTAACGTTCTGCTGGTTCACGAAACCCTGAACCAGGTGAAGGAGCCGCGCCTGGCCTGGCTGTACAACGCCGGTCAGCGCCGCGTGCGTCGTGCGCCGCAGGTTTCCTACGATGGTCCGGGTACTGCTGCCGACGGCCTGCGGACTTCCGACAACTTCGACATGTATAACGGTGCACCTGACCGCTATGACTGGAAGTTGAACGGCAAGAAGGAGATCTACATCCCGTATAACTCCTACCGTATGGACTCGCCGAAGGCCAAGTACGCCGACATCATCAAGGCAGGCCACCTGAATCCGGACTTCACCCGCTACGAGCTGCACCGTGTGTGGCACGTGACCGGTACCCTGAAAGCCGGCGAGCGTCACATCTATGCCAAGCGTGATGTGTTCATCGATGAGGATACCTGGCAAGCCGCGGTTATCGACCACTATGACGGTCGTGGTTCCCTGTGGCGTGTCGCTGAGGCTCACTCGCAGTACTACTACGACAAGCAAGTGCCGTGGTACACCGCCGAGACTCTGTACGACATCATCTCTGGTCGCTACCTCACTTTGGGCCTGAAAAACGAGGAGAAGCAGTCCTACGACTTCAACTACAAGGCCTCGACCAGCGACTACACCCCTGCCGCTCTGCGTCAGGCTGGCGTTCGCTAAGCTCTGCGTCACCACGAAGAAGCCGGCCTTGTGCCGGCTTTTTTGTTTCCGCAGGCCTGGTGGGCTTCTTTTAATGGTGACGAGGGGATAGGCTGCGATCATTTCGCACCCGTCGAAGACTCCTCCTGCTTGTGACCGATCTCTCTCGCTCATCCCAGTTCCCCGCAAGTCCCGGCTCATCCGGCGACGCTCGCTTCTATCGTCCGCCCCTGCCTGTCGGCCATGTCTGCAGGCCACGTCTGTGCGCGCGTCTGGAAGAAGGCATGTCTGGGCGCTTGCTGTTGATCAGTGCCCCAGCTGGTTTTGGCAAGAGCTCATTGGCAGTGGAGTTCTGCGAGCGCCTGCCTGAGCATTGGCAGAGCCTCTGGCTGGGCTTGAGCCGCCGCGACTGTGACCCTGGGCGCTTTCTCGAACGCCTGCTCGAAGGCCTGCGCGAGCACTTCCCGAGGCTCGGTGAAGAGGCCATGGGCATGCTCAAGATGCGGCAGCGCCATCAGCCTTTCGCTTTCGAGGAGTGGCTCGGCGTCGTGCTCGATGAGCTGAATGAGCGCCTCGACCCCGAACGGCCATTACTCGTGGTGCTGGACGACTATCACCTGGCCCAAGGCGCGGTGTTGGATCGCTGCCTACAGTTTTTCCTCAACCATCTACCCACGGGCATGCTGGTGCTGGTCACCAGTCGGCAACGGCCGGACTGGCATCTGGCGCGCCTGCGCCTGTCGCGGCAGTTGCTCGAATTGCAGGAACAGGATCTGCGGTTGAGCGCCGAGGAAACCCGCGAGCTGCTGGAGGCCCAGGGCGCCGATCTTCCCGATGAAATACTGGACAACCTGCTGGAGCGCAGCGAAGGCTGGGTCGCTGGTTTGCGCCTGTGGCTGCTGACCGCTGCAGAGGGGGCGGGTGAGGGCAACCTGCATGGTGCTCAGGGCATGATTCGCGACTATCTGCTGGAGGAGGTGATTGAGCGTCAGCCGGAGGAGCTGCAGGCCTTTCTCTACGAGACCGCCTGTCAGGAACGCTTCTGCGCCGAGCTGTGCGACGCCTTGCGCGACAGTCATGACAGCGCTGCCGTGCTTCAGCATCTGCAGGCCCACCAGGTATTCCTGGTCCCGCTCGACGAGCAGGGCCGCTGGTTTCGTTACCACCATCTGTTCTCCGACCTGTTACGTGCCAGCTCACCCGCTCGTCTGTCGCAACCGGCGTCACGCTTGCATCTGCGCGCTTGTCGTTGGTTCAGCGAACAGGGGCTGTTAGACGAGGCGGTAGAGCAGGCGTTGCGTGCCGGTCAGCCGGATGTGGCCGCCAGTCTGGTGCAGAACTTTTCCGAGGAGCACCTGCTGGCCGAGCAGAACGTGGCGCTGCTGCTGCGCTGGAAGATGGACCTTCCGGACAGTCTGCTGAGCAGCACGCCGCGGCTGATTCTGCTGTACAGCTGGGCCCTGGCTCTGGCCTGCCAGCTGGATGCGGCGGAGGACCTGGCCAATCAGCTGGCGCGCTTCCTGCCAGCGCCGACTCAGGCTGAACAGCAGTCCCTGCTGGCCCAGTGGTTGTCGGTCAGCGGTGTGATTGCCCGCGGCCGTGGCGATAGCGCGCGAGCGGAGGCCTATTGCGGCGAGGCGCTGGCGGCGATGCCGAGCGAGCACTACGGCTCGCGTCTGCTGTGCCTGTCTACCCTGGCCAATCTGGCGATGGTACGCGGCGACTTGTGGCGCGCACGCGGGCTCAATCGTGAAGCGCTGGAATTGGCCCAGCGCCAGGCCAATCCATTGTTCGAGTCTTTCTGTCACTACGATCGTGGCCGTGTGCTGCTGGTGCGCGGCGAAATACTGCGTGCCCAGGAGGAGGTGCAGGCCGGATTGGAGCGCCTGCGAACTCTGCCTGCGCAACGGGTCTACGCGGTGCGGGCACGCCTGGTGCTCTACGAGGGCTTCCTGCTGGCCCTGCGTCTGCATCCGCAGGAGGCACGCAAGCGTCTGCAGGCCGGTATCGCCGAGGCCCGCAGCTGCCGCGATATCAGTCTGCTGGTTGGCTACTGCTTGCTGGCCAGTCAGGAAGGACGTGCCGGGCGCCTCAATGAAGCATTCGCATTGTTGGCTGAAGCCGAGCGGCTGATGCATATCTGGGACGTGCCGCCGGTCTACTACCTGTCGATGATTACCCTGACCAAGTGCGAGCTTTGGCTTGGCCAGGGCCAGACCGAGCTGGCCAATGCCTGGTTGCAGCGCCTGGCCGACACCTATGGTGGCGAGCAGCCGGCGACAGCGCCGGAATTCCATCCGCAGCTGTCATTGCATATCGAGTTGCAGCGTGCCGCTCTGGAACGTCGTCAGGGTGAAAGCGAGGCCGCCGAACGACGCCTGCGTGCCCTGATCCTGCGTGCCCAGGCCCAGGGTGGGCAGCTGCTGGGCGGCTTCGCCCAGGTACAGTTGAGTCTGCTGCTGTATGCCGCCGGTCGCGAGCGTGAGGCGCAAATCCAGCTGCATGCGGCCTTCGAGGCGGCGGCAGGCGGTGCTCTGCTGCCATTCCACGAGTTGCTGATGCATCAACCCGCCTGGTTACGTGAACAACTGCTGAGCGCGCCACGCACGGCGCTCACCGAGGCACTGCGTGAGCAACTGCCTCAGGATGTCGAGGTGACCGCGCCGTTGACCGGGCTCACCGAGTCCCTGAGCAGTCGCGAGCTGGCGGTACTGCGCTTGATCGCCCTGGGCTGCTCCAACCAGGAAATCAGCGACAAGCTGTTCATCTCCCTGCACACGGTCAAGACCCATGCCCGCCATATCAACGGCAAGCTCGGCGTGGAGCGCCGCACGCAGGCAGTGGCGCGGGCCAAGAGCCTGGGCCTGCTCAGCTGACCTCTGCCGGCTGGTCGAATTCACGACGGGTGGAGTGGATCAGCTGCAGGTTGTCGTGTTGCCAGGGATGGAAGTCGGCGCGATAGAAGTCGCAGTAGACCTTCACCAGCGGCCGCAGGATTCCACGACTGCCCCACAGCCAGGCCAGGCCGTCGCTCCAGGTGCGCCAGCGCCACAGCTGGCCGTCGCGGCGCAGCATGTGCACCAATCCTTTGAAGGTATCCAGGCTGAAGAAGAAGGTGCTTTGCAGCATTGCTCTGCGGCGCAGCCAGACATCGCCGCAGACCTGCTGGTACAGGTCGAAGGCCACCGCCTTGTGCTCGCTTTCCTCCAGGGCATGCCAGCGCCACAGGCGGGCCATCTGCGGGTCGGCACCGGTCAGCCAGGCCGGGTTCTGCAGAATGGCGTCGGCCATGATCGCAGTCAGGTGTTCCACGGCCACCGTGGCTGCCAGGTGCACCTTGGGCGGCAGGTGCTTGCGCACGAAGGCCAGACGCTGCTTCAGGCGGCGCTCCAGGTAATCGAGGTCGTAACCGCTGGCGCGCAGGGCGTCGCTGTAATGTTCGTGCTCGCGACTGTGGTGGGCTTCTTGGCCGATAAAGCCGCGAATCTGCGCCTGTTGCTGCGGATCGGTTACCTGATCGCGATAGGCGCGTACCGAGTCGATGAAAAAGCGTTCGCCATCGGGGAATAGCAGCGACATGGCGTCGAAGAAGTGGCTCTTGAAGGCATTGTCGCCGTGCCAGTGCCGAGCCCAGGGCGAGGGCAGGCTGAACTCCGGCTGACGTGGCTTGATCTGCAAGTCCTGCGGGGTCGTGCTGGGCATGCGGCCTCCCGGTCGTTGTTATGCTTTGCCTGGACTATGGTCTTGCCGGCTTTTTACGGACAAGGTTATCTTCAGCCAATATTCAGGTCATATCCGGCCAGCGCATGACATGAGCAGATCTTCGATTCTTACCGCCGAGCTGGCGCCGCAAGCCTATGCCGAGGCTTTGCTGCAACTGGCCGAGGAGCGTGGAGTGAGTCGCGACAGGTTGCTGGCCAATGCCGGACTGCGTGCCGAGGTGTTGCATAACCCGACCGGGCGTCTGGCCTTGGGGGATTTCCATCTGCTCGCCAGCAGTGCCCTGACCCTGTGCGATGAGCCGGCGCTAGGGCTGTTGCTGGGGTTGCGGCTCAATGCCTCGGCCCATGGCATTCTCGGCTACGCCTTGCTCTCCAGCGCAGACCTGGGCAAGGCCATTCACTTCGCCTTGCGTTATTACCGGGTCCTCGGCCTGACTTTCGAGCTGCAGTTGGTGGAGCAGGAAGACAGCCTCGAATTGCGTGCCCGTGAGTCGATCTCGCTCGGCGCCCTCGCTCGCTTTGCGGCCGAAGGCCTGTTCGGCAGTCTGTACAGCATTGCCGAGTTTCTTCTGGGCGAGCCGCCGCGCGGAGTCGAGGTTGGTTTCGCCTACTCCGAGCCGGAACACGCCGGGCGTTATGAGCAGGCGTTCGGCGTGGTGGCCCGCTTCGACCAGCCCTGGCACTGGTTTCGTCTGCCACGGACCTACCTTGCCCACCCCATGGCGCTGGCCAACCCGGCCACCATGCAGATGTGCGAGCAGCAGTGTGAGGCGCTGCTGGCCAGCCTGGACCTGCAGGAAGGCCTGCTCAGCCGGGTGCGTCGCCTGCTGCTGGCGCGCCCCGGCGACTTTCCCGACCTGGCCAGTGCAGCCCGAGCGCTGCACACCAGCGATCGCAGCCTGCGTCGCCATCTGGCGGCCAGCGGTACCAGCTATCAACAGGTACTGGACGAGGTACGCCGCAGCCTGGCCCTGCAATACCTCGGCACCACCCACCTGCCGCTATTCGAAATCGCCCATCTGCTGGGGTTCAGCGACCCGTCCAACTTTCGCCGGGCGTTCCGCAAATGGACGGGCAGGGTGCCGAGCGATTATCGTGCCGCCCCTGTGCCCGCGACGAGGATCATCCAATGAGCGAAACCGCCCAGCCCAGCCTGATTCGCGAAACCTTCCCGGTCGGCCCCTTGCAGTGCAACTGCACCATCATCGGCGACCCGCTCAGCAAGAAGGCCATAGTCGTCGACCCGGGCGGCAATCCCGAACTGATCATGGCGCGCCTCGAAGCCCACGGCCTCAAGGTCGTGAGCATCATCCACACCCACGCCCATCTGGATCACTTTCTTGCCTCCGGGCAGATGAAGGAGAAGACCGGCGCCACCCTGCACCTGCACAAGGACGACCAGTTCCTCTGGGACAACCTGGAGATGCAGTGCCGCATGTTCGGCGTGCCTTACACGCCGGTGCCAGCGCCGGATCAGTGGCTGGCCGACGACGAGGAGTTGGCCTGTGGCTGCGGTGTGGCGTTACACACGCCGGGACATACGCCGGGCTCCACCAGTTTCTGGTTCCCCCAGGCCAAGCTGCTGATTGCCGGCGACACCCTGTTTCGTCGCGGTATCGGCCGTACTGACCTGTGGGGCGGCGATCAGGCCACTATCGTGCGTTCGATCAAGCGCCTGTACACCCTCGACGAGGATGCTACGGTGGTCACAGGTCATGGCCCTGATACCCGCCTGGGTGACGAGATGCGCGAGAATCCCTTTGTGCGGGGCTGAGGAATCTTTCCTGTGCCCTCTGCTCTAAGTTTCAGCTGGCATGACCGGCGCTCAACCTCTGTTTCAGGAGCCTACAAGATGTTCAACACTTCACGCCTGACCCTTGCCGCAGTACTGGTAGCCTTGGTGACAGGCTGTGCCTCGCAGAACCCCTATGACGCCCAGTCTGGTGGCCAGAGCGGCGGCATGAGCAAGACTGCCAAGTACGGCGGCCTGGGTGCCCTGGCCGGTGCCGTTGCTGGGGCAGCGATCAACCACGACAACCGTGGCAAGGGCGCGCTGATCGGGGCTGCGGTCGCCGGTGCTGCTGGTGCCGGTTACGGCTACTACGTCGACAAACAGGAAGAAGAGCTGCGGCGCAGCATGCAGGGCACCGGGGTCGAGGTGCAGCGCCAGGGCGATACTATCCAGTTGATCATGCCCGGCAACATCACCTTCGCCACCGACTCGGCAGACATAGCCAGCAGCTTCTACAGCCCGCTGAACAACCTGGCGTCCTCCTTCCGCCAGTACAACCAGAACAGTGTCGAAATTGTTGGTCACACCGACAGCACCGGTAACCATGCCTACAACATGAGCCTGTCGCAGCGCCGTGCGCAGAGCGTGGCCAACTATCTGATGGCCCAGGGCGTGGACTCCTCGCGCCTGAGCACTCGCGGCGCCGGCCCTGACCAGCCGATTGCCAGCAATGCCACGGCCGATGGCCGCGCGCAGAACCGTCGAGTGGAAGTCACCCTGCGTCCGCTGCCCGGCGCGCAGTACTGATCGCTGCTACGAACAAAGGCCCCGCAAGGGGCCTTTTGCTTTTATGGCGGGGTGAATTCCGGCACCGGGGTCGACTGAAAATTCCTGACTACACTCTCAGCAGGCCGTGTGGGCAACCGCGCGGAGACAGGTGCGCCTTGGCCAATCCAGGCGTGCCGTGACTGGATCAGGAGCATTCATGGACGAAGCCGCAAACGCGCCAAACCCTCGTAAGCCCTGGGTGCCACTGCTGGTCAGCCTGTTGCTGTTGGCCGGTCTCAGTAGCCTGGTGTTGTGGCAGTGGCAGACCCTCGCCGGCAGCAATAGCTTGACCCAGGAGCAGCGGTTTTCCCTGGCGGTGGACGGTGTCGAGTTCAGCGTGCGCGAGCGCATGCGTACCTACGAGATGGTTCTGCGCGGTATGTCCGGCCTGCTGGCCGGTAGCGACAACGTCTCCCATGACGAGTGGCAGCGTGCCACCGATCAACTGCAGCTACAGGAGCGTTACCCCGGCGTGCAGGCCCTGAGCTGGGCGCGCTATCTGCAGGCCGACGCGCTCCCGGCCTTTCTCGAAAGCGTACATGCCCAAGGGCGTGCGGACTTTCAGATTTACCCGGCCGGCGAGCGTGATGCCTATCTGGTCGCCGATTTCGTACATCCGCTGGACTGGCGCAACCGTCGGGTGGTGGGTTTCGACATGTACAGCGAAGCGACGCGCCGAGCGGCCATCAATCAGGCTCGTGACAGCGGTGAAGCCGTGCTGACCGGCCCGCTGCGCCTCAAACAGGAGGCCGACAAGGATGTGCAGGCCGGCGTGCTGTTGTACTTGCCCGTGTATCGACAGAACGTGCCGCTGAGTACGACCGAGGAGCGCCGGGAGGCGCTGCTGGGCATGGTTTCCGGCTCGTTTCGTATGAAGGACCTGATGCGGGGCATCCTCGGCAGTGGCAGTGAGCTGTACCGGATCGAGCTGATCGACCCTGCGGCCGCTGACCAGCCCCTGGTGCAGCGCAGCGCTGAGAAGGTCCAGTCGCCACGTTTTGCCATTCAGCGAGCTCTGGATATCTATGGCCGCGAGTGGCTGTTGCGTGTGACCAGCACGCCGGCGTACGAGGCCACGGTGCGTGACAACAGTCTGCCGGTCAGCCTGGGTAGCGGCCTGCTGGCCTCCTTGCTGCTGTCGCTGCTGGTTGGCGGCTTCCTCTACCTGCGTGAGCGTGCCTTGGCCGACAGCGAGCGGCGCAGCCAGCTGATACGCGAAAGCGAGGGGCGCTTCCGCCTGGTGGTGGAGGCCTCGCCCAATGCCATGGTGCTGGTCGACAGTGATGGGCGCATCGCCATGGTCAATCAGCAGACCGAACAGATGTTCGGCTACCCGCGTGCCGAGCTGCTGGGCCAGCCGGTGGAGCGGTTACTGCCGGAGAGCCTGCGCCATGGTCATGTCGACATGCGCAAAGCCTTCTACAAGGCACCCGAGCACCGCCGCATGGGTGGCAACCGCGAGTTGTTCGGGCAGCATCGCGATGGCCGCATGATCCCTCTGGAGGTCGGCCTGTCGCCGCTGCGCAACGGCGACGAGCTGCTGGTGCAGGCGGTCATCATCGATATCAGCGAGCGCAAGGCGGCCGAGGAGCGCTTCCGCCTGGTGGTGGAGGCCTCGCCCAACGCCATAGTGCTGGTCGACGGCAACGGTCGCCTGACCATGGTCAACCGTCAGACCGAGCAGATGTTCGGCTACAGCCGGGAGGAGATGCTCGGTGAACCCGTGGAAATGCTCTTGCCTGAACCGGTGCGGGCCCATCACCCTGGGTTACGGGAAATCTTCCTCAAAGACCCATCGCCACGGCGCATGGGCGGCAACCGCGAGCTGTTCGGCCAGCACCGCGACGGCAGCCTGATTCCCCTGGAGGTGGGCCTGTCACCATTGCGCAGCGGCGACGACCTGCTGGTGCAGGCCGTGATCATCGACATCAGCGAGCGCCGTGCCGCCGAGCAACGTCTGCGCGAACAGGCCGAACAACTGGCGCTGGCCAACCGCTACAAGTCCGAGTTCCTCGCCAACATGTCGCACGAGCTGCGCACGCCTCTAAACAGCATCCTGATCCTCAGCGAGCAGCTCAGGCACAACGTCGCCGGCAACCTCAGCGAAAAACAGGTCAAGCATGCCGATATTGTCTACAAGGCCGGTAACGACCTGCTGCAACTGATCAACGATGTGCTCGATCTGGCCAAGATCGAGGCCGGCCGCGTGCAGCTCAAGCTGGAGCCGGTGAATATCCACGACCTGCTGGTGGAGCTGGATTCCAGCCTGCGGCCGATGGCCGAGATCAAGGGCCTGCGTCTGATCACCCAGCTCGAACCCGGTGTGCCGCGGGTGATCCACAGCGACCGTGGGCGCTTGCAGCAGATCCTGCGCAACCTGCTGTCCAACGCCCTCAAGTTCACCGAACATGGCGAGGTGGAGCTGGCGATAAGTCGCTCGGCCGTTTCGCTCGACGATGAACGTGAAACCCTGCAGTTCGTGGTGCGCGACAGCGGTATCGGCATCGATCCCGAACAACATCAACGCATCTTCCAGGCCTTCCAGCAGATCGACGGCTCCACCAGTCGCCGTTTCGGCGGCACTGGTCTGGGCCTGGCCATTACCCGTCAGCTGACCGAAGTGCTGGGCGGGCAGATATCCCTGGAGAGCGCGCCCGGGCAGGGCTCGCGCTTCATCGTGCGCCTGCCTGTGCTGGCCCTCATGCAGCAGGTACCGGATGACGAACGCCTGACCAGCTCGCCGCAACGCAGCGGCAGCGGGCCGACGGTACTGATCGTCGAGGATGACGCCAACTTTTCCGCGGTAATCGCCGAGTCGGCCCAGGCCCATGGTTTCTCCTATGTGCTTTGCCGCAATGGCAAACAGGCCATCGCCCTGCTACAGAGCGAGCGTTTCGTTGCGGTGATTCTCGACATCCTGCTGCCGGACATCAGTGGCTGGCAGATCTACCGACGTCTGCGCAGCCTGGTGCAGCACCGTGGCGTGCCGGTGCACATCCTCTCCTGTGTACCGCAACCTCAGGACTGGCAGGACGACGGCACCCGCTACCTGGTCAAACCCATCGGTCGAGAGGCGCTCGAACAGGTGTTCCACGACATCGTGGCGCCTGCAGATGCCGTGGCCGGCACCTTGCTGCTGGTGGAGGACGTCGAGGTTGAGCGCGACCATTACCGCGAGCATTTGCAGCAGATGGGTTTCGTGGTGCGCACTGCCGACAGCGCCGAGCAGGCGCATCAGGCCTATGCGCAGCAGGAGTTCGACGCCCTGGTGATCGACCTCGATCTGCCCGATCAGGATGGTTTCGAACTGCTCGACAGCCTGCACCGCCTGCGCTCGCTGCAGGGCTGCCAGGTGGTGATCAACACCGGCGTGGATATCACCCGCCAGGATCTGCAGCGTCTGCGTCGCTATTCCGCCCTGGTGGTGCGCAAGAGTGGCGACGATATGAGCCAGCTCAGCGCCGCCCTGCAGGGGTTCCTGACGAGCATGCAGGAACCCCAGGCCGAGGGCCCTGGCCTGGCTGGCAAACGGGTGCTGCTGGTGGATGACGATATCCGCAATATCTACGCGATGACTGCGCTGCTGGATGAGATCGGCCTCGCCGTGGTGCCGGCCAAGGATGGCATCGAGGCGCTGGAACTGTTCGCCCGCGAACCCCTGGACCTGATCCTGATGGACATGGCCATGCCCAACATGGACGGCTATACCGCCACACGGATTCTCAAGGGCGAGCGAGGGTGTCGGATTCCCGTGATTGCGCTGACCGCCCACGCCATGAAGGGGGATCGGGAGAAGTGCATTACCGCTGGCGCCGATGATTATCTGGCCAAGCCGGTCGCGCGCCAGGACCTGCTGGAGATGTTGCATCGTTGGCTGTGTGCGGCGCCACAACAAACTGGCCGCCAGGTACGTGGATGAGCGCGCCTGGCAAAGGGAGACGGGATATGCGGCAGATGCATCTTGAAAGCGTGAATGACCAGCAGGTACTGCTGGTGGTGGATGACCGCGAAGAGAATCTGGTCGCTATGGAGGCGCTGCTCGGCGATGGCGACTGGGATGTGCGCACCGTCAACAGTGGCGAGGACGCTTTGCGCTGCCTGATGGATGAAGACGTCGGCCTGGTCCTGCTCGATGTGCAGATGCCGAGGATGGACGGCTTCGAGGTAGCCCGCCTGATGCGCGGCAGCCCGCATACCCGTTACACGCCGATCATCTTCCTCTCCGCCATTGCCCATACCGAGGAGTCGGTATTGCAGGGCTATGCGATCGGCGCGGTGGACTTCATCCTCAAACCCTTCGACCCCAAGGTGCTCAAGCACAAGATCGGCGCGTTGCTGGAGCAGGAGCGTCATCGTCACGAGCTGCAGCAGCTTAGCCAGCAACTGGATAGCGAACGGGCCTTCAACGCCTCGGTGCTGGACAACGCCTCGGAAGGCATTCTGGTGATCGACCAGGACGGCGTGATCCGCTTCGCCAACCCGGCCATGGCGCAGATGCTGCGCGGCGAGGTGGCCGACCTGCAGGACAGCCGCCTGCTGTCGTACCTGAAACGCCCGGAAATGCCTGGGGACTGGCGTGAGAGCGAGTTCTACCGCAGCTGGCGCTCGGGCCAGACCTACCGGGTACACGATGCCGTGCTGGCGACCCTGGACGGTGGCTACCTGCCGGTGGCGCTGTCCTGCTCACCGCTGCCGCAGTACCAGAACTCCATGGTGCTGATCGCCCTGGACATGTCGGTGGTGAGCAACCTGCATGCCCAGCTGGAGTCGCAGGCGATCACCGATGCGCTGACCGGCCTGTACAACCGCCGCGGCTTTCACCAGTCGCTGGAGACGGCATTGTCGCGTATCGACCGCAGCGGCAAGCGCATGGCCGTGCTTTACCTCGATCTGGATGGCTTCAAGCGGGTCAACGATTCCCTTGGGCATGCCGCTGGCGATCAGGTACTGCGTCAGATCGCCGAGCAACTGAAAACCTGCCTGCGCCCCTATGACATCCTGGCACGCATGGGCGGCGATGAGTTCACCGCCTTGCTCGACTCCCTCGACCACCCCGAAGATGCTGCGCGGGTGGCGGAAAAACTGATCGAACTGGTCTCGGTCCGCTATGAGCTGGACGGGGTCGAGTTCACCCTGGGCGCCAGCATCGGCATTGCCTGCTACCCGGAGTGCGGGCAGACGGTGGACGGCCTGCTGCGCTCGGCGGATATGGCCATGTACGAGGCCAAGCGCGCAGGGCGCCAGCAGTACCGCTTCTTCTCGCCGGAAATGAACGGCCGTGCCCGTTCGCGGCTGATGCTCGAAGAGAGCCTGCGCACGGCCATCGAGCAGGACGACTTCGTGCTGGTCTACCAGCCGCAGATCGACCTGGCCAGCGGTCGCCTGCGCGGCTTCGAAGCATTGTTGCGCTGGGAGCACCGGGTCGCGGGGACCATTTCGCCGGGGGTGTTCATACCGCTGCTGGAGGAAACCCGGCTGATCAATCGCGTGGGCGCCTGGATCTTCAATCAGGGCATCAGCCAGTGCCGGGCCTGGCAAACGCAGTTTGGCGAGAACCTGCTGCTCAGCCTCAATGTCAGTCCGGTGCAGTTCGGCATGCCCAAACTGGTGGAGGATCTGCGCCGGCTACTGGACATGCACCAGCTCAAACCCTCGCAACTGGAGGTGGAGGTGACCGAGAGCGCACTGATGCAGGACCTCGACACCACCCGTGAGCAGCTGCAGCAGCTGCGCGAGCTAGGCGTGCGCATCGCCATCGACGACTTCGGCACCGGCTATTCGTCGCTGGCCTATCTACGTCACTTCGAGCTGGATACCTTGAAGATCGACCGGCTGTTCATCTCCAACATGCTGGAGTCGCGCAAGGATGCGGCCATCGTCAGCACCATCATCGACCTCGGCCATCACCTCGGTCTGGAGGTGATTGCCGAAGGCGTGGAAACCCTGGAACAGCGTGACTGGTTGATGGCTCATCGCTGCACCACCATGCAGGGTTTTCTGGTGGCGCCGGGGTTGCCGCTGGAGCAGGCCAGTGCCTTCCCGGCGCAGCTGGATTGGGCCAACTGGCGGCCGGATAAGTTGTTCTAGCCTTGGCCTCGCTGCCATCTCGTCGCGGCAAGGTGGAGCAGGGCACTGTCGAACGCAGAGGGCAGGGCTGACGCCAGCCAGACTCGGCGTTCGGCGTCGGATCAGCCTGGGAACTGGCGGTGCAGTTCGGCCAGTTGGGCATCCTTGGCTTGCCACAGCTGGTTGACCCACTGCTGGAACTGCAGGCGGTACTGCTCGTCCTGGTCGTAGTTCCTGCCGATGAAGTCGGTGGGGATGGTCATCTTCTCGAAGCGCACTACCACCTCGCCGAGGCGCCCGCAGAGCAGGTCCCAAAAACCCGGAGTGCCACCGGGGTAGTGGATGGTGACGTTGACCAGGGCATCCAGCTGCTCGCCCATGGCATCCAGCACGAAGGCGATACCGCCGGCCTTGGGCTTGAGCAGGTACTGGAAGGGGGACTGCTGCTGGGCATGCTTCTGCGGGGTGAGGCGGGTGCCTTCGAGGAAGTTGAAAACCGAAACCGGGTTGCTCTTGTAGCGTGCGCAGGCCTTGCGCGTGGTAGCCAGGTCCTGGCCGCGCTTCTCCGGGTACTTGGCCAGGTATTCCTTGCTGTAGCGCTTCATGAAGGGGAATTCGAGGGCCCACCAGCACAGGCCGATCACCGGCACCCAGATCAGCTCCTGCTTGAGGAAGAACTTGAGCAGCGGCATGCGCCGGTTGAGCAGGTATTGCAGCACCAGGATGTCGGCCCAGCTCTGGTGGTTGCTGGTCACCAGGTAGGAGTGGCGCATGTCCATGTCCTGGATGCCCTCGACGTTCCAGCGGGTACGGCGCACCAGGTTCATCCAGAATTTGTTGACGTCGATCCAGGCCTCGGCGATGCCATGCATGACGAAGCGCAGCCCGCGTTGTACCGCGGGAATCGGCAGCAGCAGCTTGAGCAGGGATGTGGCAAAGAGCGGCCAGCAGCAGATCAGGGTATTGAGGGCCAGCAGCAGGGCGCTGATGACGCCGCGCAAGGCGGCAGGCAGAAAGTGCAGCATGGGCTCGGAAGGCTCCAGGTCAGGGGGCTTGTTCTTCGCCCCGTTGGGTCGGAAACCTGCAGCACTCCCTGCGGCAAGTCGCTCCGGCGCAAAGGTTAACGCTTGTACACTGAACGGCAAGTGCCATGACCGACCATCTGGTCATGCAGCCTGCGGGTGCCGGACGCGGCGGATTCTAGCTCAGGATGACGAGCGGCGAGGCATAGCTCGTTGCCCATTTAGGAGGGGTAAACAATCGTAACCCTCCTGGCTGTGACCCTATCCCCGAGCCCGCTGCTAGGTTTTTCGGTTACAATCGCCGCACCGCGCCCGGCCGAAACCGGGGAAAGTTGAGATGAGGTGAGTCGTGGATATTATCGATACCATCAAAGAGCAGATCGCCAACAACACCATTCTGCTGTACATGAAAGGCTCGCCGAATGCCCCGCAGTGCGGCTTTTCGTCCCGTGCCGCGCAGGTGGTGATGGCCTGTGGCGAGAAGTTCGCCTATGTGGACATCCTGCAGAACCCGGAAATCCGCGCCAACCTGCCCAAGTACGCCAACTGGCCGACCTTCCCGCAGCTGTGGGTCGGTGGTGAGCTGGTCGGTGGCAGCGATATCCTGACCGAGATGTTCGAGAAGGGTGAATTGCAGACCCTTATCAAGGAAGCCGCCGAGAAAGCCAAGGCCGAATAAGCCCTGGTGCTCCGCCCGAAAAGCCGATGCCTTTGCATCGGCTTTTTTGTTTGTGCACGTTCTTGTTGGAGCGGCTTGCGACAGGGGCCGCGCGGCAGCGTCGCGGCCAAGGCCCCTCCTACAGAGTGAGCGCGGGGTTAGCAGTCGCGCTGGGGCTGCAGATTGCTTGGCGGAAGAGCATCGAGGCTGAAGCCGCTCCCACCAAGGGCTCCCGCATAGGTGGTTCGCTCAGTTCAGACGCGCCTGCACCGGATCTGGTGGCAGGCTGCAGCCGGTGCGCTCGCCGGCGGCCAGATAAGGGCTGAGCAGCGGTGCCATGCCCTTGAGCACCTGTACCGGGAGTGCCGAGGTGAAGCGGAACTTGTCCGCTGCCTGGCCGGGGACGAAGGCGGTGAGGGTGCCGAAATGCCGTGGCCCCAGGTAGAAGACGAAGGTGGCAGTGCGGTTGACCGCCCTTGAGCTGAGCACCTGGCCGCCGCGGCCGACGTTCTCGATGCGGTTGTCGCCGGTGCCGGTCTTGCCGCCGAGCATCAGGGCGGTGCCATCGGCGGTCTGGAAACTGCCGGACAGGCGCCGTGCGGTGCCGGCTTCGACTACCTGGGACAGGGCACCGCGCAGCGCGGCGGCGACTTCCGAAGGCATCACTCGTTCGCCGCGCAGGGCGTCATGGCGCAGCAGGGTCTCGTAGGGGGTGTCGGCGGCGAAGTGCAGGCTGTCGATGCGCACGCTGGGCTGGCGAATGCCGTCGTTGAGGATGATGCCCATCAGCTCCGCCAGCGCCGCCGGGCGATCGCCGGAGCTGCCGATGGCGGTGGCCAGGGACGGCACCAGGTGATCGAAGGGGTAGCCCAGGCGCTGCCAGCGCTCATGGATATCGAGGAAGGCTTCGACCTCCAGCAGGGTGCGGATGCGGCTGTCGCGAGCGCTGCGGTGGCGGGTCTTGAACAGCCAGCCATAGACCTCCTGGCGCTGCTCGGCGCTGGCGGCCACCGCATCGCGGAAGCTGGCCTGCGGTTGCTCGATCAGGTAGCCCAGCAACCACAGCTCCAGCGGGTGTACGCGGGCGATGTAGCCCTGGTCGGGCAGGCTCCAGGCGCCGGGGCCGTAGTCCAGATAGAGGCGCTGGATCTTCTTGTCGCTGAGTTTTTCCTGTGGGGCGTGGGCCCTGAGGAAGGCGGCGAAGGTGGCTTCGTCCACTTGCGGCATCAGGTAGCGGTGCACGGCGGCCAGGCGCACGGCGGTGGGACGCAGGCCGTCGAGGAAGGTATCGAGACGTTCCTGGGCACTCTTGCCCTGGTACTTGCGCCAGAACCGCAGGAGAAAGGTCGTCCCCTCGCGGTCGGCGAAGCGTCGTAGGTAGTCGGCGCGCTGCGGGTGCTTGTCGTCCTTGAGCAACTCGGCACTGTTGTTGGCGCCGTTGTAGGTGCTGTAACGCACCAGGTCGCGTAGCAGACGGATGAAGGGCAGGTTGATCGATTCGCGCAGGGCGTCGCGCAGCGTGGGAATGCGCGCATTGTCCTCGCGCTTGAAGTTGCTGAAGGTGTGCGCGCCGCCACCGGTGAAGAAGGTCTCGTAGGGGCTGGCCGAATACTTGCGCTCCAGCGCCGCATCGAGCAGCTCGCTCAGGCTCAGTTCGGGCCGGGCGATCAACTGGTCCAGGACCCAGCGGCTGAGGTGATCCTGGCGATTGACCTCGACCTGGCGCAGCGCTTGCGGCGCCTGCCCGGCGTAGCGTTGATGCAGCTCGGCGATTATCTGCAGATAGGTGGTCAGCACCCGCAGCTTGGCGGTGGAGCCCAGTTCCAGCTTGCTGCCTTCGTTGATGTCGAACGGCTGGTCGGTGCTGTCGGTCTGTACCCGCACGCGGGCGCCATCCAGGCCGCGCTCGAACAGAGTGAAGCTGTAGCGCACCTCGGCGGTTTTTTCCGGCGATAGCAGGCGTTCGCCGTACAGACCGATCTCGCCGGCGAACTCGGGGTCGGCCAGACGTCTCAGGTAGGCGCTGACGCTCTGCTGCAACTCGGCGTTGAGCGTGCTGGTGGTGGCCAGGTCCAGGCGGTCGAGATCGTACAGCGGCAGGTTGAGCAGGCTGCTCAGGCGCGAGCGCGCCACGTTGATGCCCTTGTTGCCCTGCACTGGCTGGATCGCCGGGTGCTGCGCCAGGTCACGGAAGTGCAGCCTCTGCGCCAGGGCCGCATCGCGCAGCGGCCAGTCGATCACGCCAGCGTCGGCCAGCACGCGGATATGGCTGTCGGTCAGGCTTTCCAGCTCCTTGCGCCCCTGGGCCAGGTAATAGGAGGGGCGGCGCTGGGCGATCATCAGGGCCAGTACCTGGCGCAGCGCCTGGCCGCGTTCGGCGCGACTGGCCAGCACGCCGCTGTTGCTATCGAGCAGGGCGTTGGTGCGGGCAAAGTCGCTGCCGAACCACACCCTTAGGCCGTCGGCCAGACCATGCACTTCGCCGTGCCCGGGCGCGGCGGAGAGCGGCACGCTGTTCAGGTAGTCGCGCACCACCGCCTGGCGTGCGGCGAGGGTTTGCGGACCCTGGCGATAGGTGCGCAGGCTGGCGGAAATCATCTGCCGCAGCTTGTCCATCGGTTCCAGGGTCAGGCCGTCCGGCGAGTGGCGGTATTTCTCCAGCTGGGTGGCCAGGGTGCTGCCGCCGGCCGACTGATCCTGCAGGGCGAAGTTCTTGCCCAGCTGCGACAGTGCCGCCTTGGCGAAGCGCGGCCAGTCCACCGCCGGATTGGCCAGCGGCTGGTCGGCATCGAGCAGGTGGCGGTTTTCGATGAACAGCAGGCTGTCGACCACCAGCGGCGGAATGTCGGCGAAGCCGGCGTACAGCTGCTGCGGATAGTGGAAGAGGTACAACGGCTCGCCGCGACAGTCGCTGATGCTCAGGCCGGCCTGGACCTTCTCCGCATAGGGCGGGAAGAAACCGCGCTGGCTGTAGTCGAGCAGGGCGGGCGAGAAGCGCGCCTGGGCGCTGATCAGGAAATGTCGTTCGCGCAGGCGCTCCAGCAGCTCGGGCAAGCCCACATAGCCGAGACGCTTGTCGAAGGGCCCTGCGCGGGGATAGATGATGGCGGTGCTGGGCCCGGCTTGCAGCTGGTAGTCGAGCTTGGCGGCGTAGCGGCTGAATTCGCGGGCCTGCCACTGGGACGTGGTGAATTCCTGGTAACCCAACGCCCCGACAACCAGCAGCATGCACAACACCACCAGCCAGATGAACTGTTTCAGGCGTTGCCGGCGCGGTGGCGGTGGGGGCGCTAACAGCGCCTCCGTGGCGCTTGCGAGAAGCGTCGTGTCTGGTGCCTCCGACTGCCACAATGAGCCCATGATCGACTGGCCTGCTATCTGCTACGGGTCCCCTTGGTCCAAGCTTAGTTGGCGACCCACAGCCGCGAACGAAATATTGCCGAGGGGACGATGAACGAGAGCGAACGGCGCCTGCTGCACAGTTGGCAGACCAATGCCAGGGGCTGGATAGACGTGGTGCGCGAGCAGCGCATCGATAGCCGGCGCCTGGTCACCGATGCCGCCATGCTCGATGCGGCGCTGGCCCTGCACCCGCAGCGGGCGCTGGATATCGGTTGCGGTGAGGGCTGGCTGTGCCGGGCCCTGAGCGCGCACGGCGTGCAGATGGTGGGGGTGGATGCACAGCCGCTGCTGATCGATGCCGCGCGGCTTGCCGGTGGCGGGCAGTTTCACGTTTGCCGTCATGCGGATCTGTGCGCTGCGCACCTGGGGCGTTTCGATCTGCTGCTGTGCAACTTCGCCCTGCTGGAAGAACAACTGCAGCCTCTGCTGCACGGTTGGCATGATCTGCTGCAGCCCGGCGGCCGTCTGCTGATCCAGACCCTGCACCCACGCAGTGCCTGTGGCGAGCAGGACTATCGCGATGGCTGGCGCCTGGAGCATTTCACCAGCATGGGCGCGGGGTTTGCCGAGCCGATGCCCTGGTACTTCCGTACCCTGGAGTCCTGGCTGGCGCTGGTCGCGGCGGCAGGCTGGCAGCTCGTCGCCCGGAGCGAACCGCCGCATCCGCGCAGCGGGATACCTGCTTCACTGTTGCTGGAGCTTGCCCGCCCTGAATCGGGTTGAGCCGCGATCACTTCGGAGATATCGCCATGGACCCGCGTTCCACCCTGATTCCCTGCGTGCTGTATCGCGACGCCGCCATGGCCATCGCCTGGCTGTGCGAGGTGTTCGAGCTGCGCGAACAGCTGCGCGTGCCGGGGCCTGACGGCAGCATCCAGCATGCGCAACTGGTGCATGGCGGCGGCATGCTGATGCTCGGTTCGCTACAGGATGGCGAGTACGGCCGGCACTTGCGTGAGCCGGGCCCGGTGGGCGGCAATACCCAGGGCATCTACCTGGTAATGGAGGATGTCGACGCGGCCTACGTCCGGGTGCAGCGCGCCGGCGGCGAGATCCTCATTCCGATCAAGGACGAGGAGTACGGCGGCCGCGGCTTCACCTGCCGGGACCCGCAAGGCCAGTTATGGAGCGTGGGCAGCTACGACCCCTGGGCGGAGTAGTGCAGCGTCAGGCCTCGGCCGGTGCGAAGCTGTCGGCCTGGGCCATGGCCCACATGCGCTGGTAGAACTCCCCGGAAATCTCGCCGCCCAGCAACTCGCCCGGCTTGAGGAACACATGCAGCTGCGAGTACAGCTTGATCTCGCTGGCGGACATGCGCCGTACCAGGTGCTTGGCCTCGATCTGCTCGGGGTGGCTGAGGCCCGCGGCGGCGATCATCTCGGCCAGCGCCTTCAGCGTGTTACGGTGGAAGTTGTGCACCCGCTCGGCCTTGTCCGGCACCACCAGGGCGCGCTGGCGCAGCGGGTCCTGGGTGGCCACGCCGGTCGGGCACTTGTTGGTGTGGCAGCTCTGGCTCTGGATACAGCCGATGGCGAACATGAAGCCGCGTGCCGAGTTGGCCCAGTCGGCGCCCAGGGCCATGACGCTGGCGATATCGAAGGCGCTGACGATCTTGCCGCTGGCGCCGAGGCGAATCTTGTCGCGCAGGCCACAGCCGACCAGGGTGTTGTGCACGAACAGCAGGCCCTCGCGCAGCGGCACGCCGATGTGGTCGGTGAACTCCAGCGGCGCGGCGCCCGTGCCGCCTTCCTTGCCGTCGACGACGATGAAGTCCGGCAGGATGCCGCTCTCCAGCATGGCCTTGACGATGCCCATGAGCTCCCAGGGATGGCCCAGGCACAGCTTGAAGCCCACTGGCTTGCCGCCCGACAGTTCGCGTAGCTGGGCGATGAACTGCAGCAGCTCCAGCGGGGTGGAGAAGGCGCTGTGCGACGCTGGCGAGATGCAGTCCTGGCCCATCGGCACGCCACGGGTCAGGGAAATTTCCTCGGTGACCTTGTGCTTGGGCAGGATGCCGCCATGGCCCGGCTTGGCGCCCTGGCTGAGTTTGATCTCGATCATTTTCACCTGAGGGCTGGCGGCCTGTTCGGCGAAGCGAGCCGGATCGAAGCGGCCATCCTCGGTGCGGCAGCCGAAGTAGCCGCTGCCCAGTTCCCACACCAGGTCGCCGCCGTGCTCGCGGTGGTAGGGGCTGATGCTGCCCTCGCCGGTGTCGTGGTAGAACCCGCCCAGCTTGGCGCCCTGGTTGAGCGCGCGGATGGCGTTGGCGCTGAGCGAGCCGAAGCTCATCGCCGAGATATTGAACACCGAGGCCGAGTAGGGCTGAGTGCACTGCGGACCGCCAATACTGACGCGAAAGCTGGCCGGATCGCAGTGGGTGGCCGGGCGCATGGAGTGGCCGATGAACTCGAAGCCGCCCTGGTACACGTCGATCAGCGTACCGAAGGGTTTATCCGCACCCTCGTTCTTGGCCCGCGCATAGACCAGGCCACGCTGCGAACGGGAGAAGGGCAGCGCCTCGCGGTCGCCTTCCAGCAGGTACTGGCGGATCTCCGGGCGGATGCCCTCGACCAGGTAGCGGATATTGCCGAGGATCGGGTAGTTGCGCCGCACCGCGTGGCGGGTCTGCAGCAGGTCGTTGAGCCCCACCAGACTCAGGGCGCCGGCCAGCAGGGTGAACACCCACAACCATTCATGGGCGCCGAGAAACGGCAGGCTGCACAGGGTGAACAGGACGCAGAAGGCGAAGAAGGCGTAGCGGTTCAGTAGCGACAAGCTCATGAATACTCCTCGGGTAGGCGTGCGTCTGGCTTCTCATGCCCTCAAGGGCCGGGCCAGAGCTGCGGACGGCTCACAGACCGCTTCAGAGTAGCGCCTGGGGGAGGGCAGCGCTGCGCTTAATTGTTGCCCTTGGGGTAAATGTGCGTCCTGCGAATCTGGCTGTTTCGCACGCCCGCGGCCTCTCAGAATGATCGACATGGCGCGCCGCCGAGAGAAGGTCGGCCGCCCGGATCAGTCATTTTCGAGAGGTAATCAGCATGCAAGCCCTTGCCGTTCTGGCGCTGGCCAGCCTGTCTTCCCTCGCCTTCGCTGCACCTGCTGCAGACAGCCAGGCGCTGCGCTGCGACATCGTGCAATACCAGTACGGAATGGATCTGGATGTGGCCAGGGTAATTTCTACCAGCGACGTCTCCAGCATCTGCGGCGTGCCCCGTGCCGTGATGGTCTACGAGGATCACGACGGTCGGCGGCATCGCCTGAGCTACCTGACCAGTGGGGGAGGCTGCTCCGACAACTGATGGGCTGTTGCGTGTCGGTTAACGGCAGACGAGCCCGGCTCCGAGCGGAGGGGCTGCTTGGCGAAGACGCCAGTCGGCTCCGGCGGCAGCGGCCGCGGGCTGTCAGGGGCGGCGCCGAGCGGCGAAATTGTGCGGCTGCAGTGCAGGAGGGGCGCGTTCAGCGTGCTATAACGCCTTTTTTCTGTGGAACAAGGAAACGGCTCTTGAGGTTGCGCGCCAAACTGACGATCACCCTGCTGCTGATCAGCCTGGCGAGTTCGGCCATGGTCGGCGGGATTGCCTACTGGATGCTGATGCGTGATTTCCGCCAGGCCGTACTGGAGGATTCGTTCGGCAAGTTTCATGGCGATGTAGCGGCCTATATCGAGCGCTATGGCTCGTGGCAGCAGGCCGAGCGCAGCGAGCCTTTCCCACGTTTCGTCGAGTGGCGTCATCGCCCGCAGCCAGGGCAGTTTGGCGAGCCGCCGATTCGCCGAGACTCGTTCTTCGAGCGGCGTGCGCGTCCGGCCTTCAAGTTTCTCCTGTTGGACCCCGAAGGGCGGGTGATCAAGCCGGGCGGTGGATTCCAACGAGACGACATCTTCCCTGAAGAACGCCTCAATGAAGCCAAGCCAGTCGAGCTGCATGGTCAGCTGGTGGCGCTGGCCGTGCCGCTGGGCGATCCCAACCTGTCGCCGCAGGACCTGCTCTATCTCTCGGCCATGCGCCGCGCGCTGATCACCGGGTTCCTGGTCGCCGGAGCACTGGCCGTGCTGCTCGGCCTGGTGGTGGCGCGACGCATGAGCGTTGATCTCGACAGCCTGACCCGCGCCATTCGCCAGATGGCTGCGCGCGGACGGCTCAACGAGCCGGTGCGGGTGCGTTCGCGCGATGAGATCGGCCTGCTGGCCGACGCCTTCAATCGCATGAGTACCGACCTGACCCAGGCCCATGAACAGCTACGCGAGTTGAGCATTCGCGACCCGTTGACCCAGCTGTACAACCGCCGCCACTTCGCCGAACAGGCCTCGCGACTGTTCGAGCAGGCGCAGCGCTACCAGCATCCACTGACCCTGATGCTCGGCGATCTCGATCACTTCAAGCAGATCAACGACACCTACTCGCATGCCGTGGGCGATGAGGTGCTGCGTCGCGTCGGCCGCCTGCTCGCCGAGCATGTGCGCAAGAGCGACGTGGTGGCGCGTCACGGCGGCGAGGAATTCGTCATCGCCTTTGCCGAAACCACGCCGGAGCAGGCCTGGCAGCTGTGTGACAACCTGCGCCGGGCGGTCGAGGCACACCCCTGGCACGAGGTGCATGAAGGCCTGCGGGTGACCATGAGCATGGGCCTGTGCGGTGACCTGCAGCTGGACAGCGTCGAGCGCCTGCTCGGCGAGGCCGATGCCAACCTGTACCGCGCCAAGCACCTGGGCCGCAACCGTGTGGAGCCGCTACCCGGTGCGGTCGAGGGCGTGGCCTGAGTCAGCGCACGCAGCGCACCAGGTTGTTCACCCGTATCTCGTCGTGCTGCCCGCCTTGCGCCTGAGCCGAGCCCACCGGGCCCTGCTTGGGGTCGCTGCGCATGGCTCCGGCGCCGTGCACGTCGATGCCTTCTACCGAGGTGCATTTGCCGAAGCACACGTAGGTGGCCTGACGGATGTTGTCGCCCAGGCTGGTGGATGACCAGAACCAGGCTTTCGGGTCGCTCAGTTGCAGATAGCGGGTGTCCAGCGCCGGTTGCGGGCGACGGTAGTCGACGATGCTCTGCAGCTCCTTGACGTTGGGCAGGCGCCAGTCGGCGTGCCCGGCCTGGGAGAGGCTCTCGCAATAGGCCAGCGCCGCCGGCCAGTCGCGAGTCCGGCCGTCGTCGCGCTGCTGCCAGGTCAGGCCGCTGGCCTGGTCGCTGATGCTGCCGTCGCCATTGTCGTGGAAGGCGTTGTCGCCCCAGGGGGCACCGCGCACGCAGCGATGGAACAATCCCTCGCGACCGCGGGTGGGGGCCTGCTTGATGCGCCCGTCGAGGAAGTTCATGAAGAACGCCGCTTCCATGCCGGGCTGGTCCCAGTGCTGGCCGGCGTACAGGGTCGCCGACCAGGTCTGGCCCATCATCTCCGGGCGGTGGCTGCTGGCGAAGAGGTCGGTTTGCGAAATGCTTTGCGGCGCGCGGATGGCGAACACCTCGTTCAGGTAGGGGCGCTGTCCGGCGGCGCCGCGAAAGTCGCTGATGGAGAACAGCTCGCGAATGCTCGGCAGGCGCCAGTCGGCATGCCCGCCCAGGCGCAGGTCGGCGCAGTCCTGGCGCGCGGCGTACCAGTCCAGGCGCTGTTCGTTATGGCCCTGCTGCCACATCAGGCCGGTTACCCGGTCGCTCAGGGTGCCGTCACCGTTGTCCTGGTAGCTGGGGGCGGCGCCCGCGTATTGGGCATCCTGCCCATACCAGGGCTGGCCGGGCGCAGGGCAGGGGATCACCCCATCGGCATCGAAGCAGCTGCCCTGGTTGGTATCGGGAATCCGGCTGCTGACGGGCGTGGCGTTCGCCGGAGTGGCAGCGATATCCACTCGGGGCGGCCGTTGCTGCAGGCCCATCGGTTCGTTGCCTGGGCGCATGTCGCCAGTACGCGGCGGTTGACCGGGCATGCCGCCTGCGGGGTGCATGCCGCCGCCGGCCGGCACGCAGACATTACCCTCCGGGACCTGGCGACAGCTGCCGTCGATACGCCCATGCGGCGCCTGGAAGCTGCAACTGCTGCCTTCGGCCTGGCCCTGGCAGGCCTGTTTGGCCTCGGGGGGCGGGCCGCCGAACGGCGGCTGGGCGTGGGCCAGGAGTGGGATCAGCAAGAGGGCGATCAACAGGGGGCTGCGCATGCGTTGTGGGGCTCCTGGGTCAGTTGCGGGCGGCGCTGACGCCTTCCAGCGTGGCGAAGGAGGTGTCCTTGGCGGTCAGCAGGAAGTCGCGCATGAAGGGCGCATCCAGCATGTCGGCGCGGATGGCCGCGAACAGGGTGCAATACAGGCCCTTGTCGCCCAGGCGCTTGGCAGTGACATAGCCGCGCGAGCTGTACTCGTGCAGTGCCCAGTTGGGCAGGCAGCACACGCCACGGCCACTGGCCACCAGCTGCATCATCATTACCGTCAGTTCCGAGGTGCGCACCTGACCCGGCTCTATATCGGCCGGTTCGAGGAAGCGGGTGAAGATGTCCAGCCGATCGCGCTCGACCGGGTAGGTGATCAGGGTTTCCTTTTCCAGGTCTTCCGGAACGATGTACGACTTGCTCGCCAGGGCATGCTGGTTGGCCACCGCCAGCAGCGCCTCGTAGGTGAACAGCGGCACGTAAGTGATGCCGGCTAGTTCCACCGGGTCGCTGGTCACCACCAGGTCGAGGTCGCCGCGGGCCAGGGCGGGCAGGGGGGCGAAGGAGAAGCCGGAGGCCAGGTCCAGCTCCACTTCCGGCCAGGCATCGCGGAACTGGTCGATGGTCGGCATCAGCCACTGGAAACAGCTGTGGCACTCGATGGCCATGTGCAGGCGTCCCGCCGTGCCGCCAGCCAGGCGCGCCAGGTCGCGTTCGGCGGCACGCAGCTGCGGCAGCATGCTGTCGGCCAGCTGCAGCAGGCGCAGGCCGGCGCTGGTGAAGCGCACCGGCTTGGTCTTGCGAATGAACAGCGACAGGCCGAGCTGGCTTTCCAGCTCCTTGAACTGGTGCGATAGCGCCGACTGGGTCAGGTGCAGGCGCTCGGCCGCCTCCACCAGGCTGTCGGCCTCGCGCAGGGCATGCAGGGTCTTGAGGTGGCGGAGTTCGAGCATGTCCGGGTTCCGTGCAGGTGAGGAAAATTTGTAGCAATAAAGATTTTAGGTGAGTTTCCTTCAAGATGCCCGGTCTGTCGAGCCGCTTGCCCCTGGCCCGGCTTGTGCGCCAGCATGCGTCCTTCCTGACTGTCGAGCTGTCTCATGCGCCGCCTGCCATCGCTTACCGCCCTGCGTACCTTCGAGGCCGCTGCCCGCCACGCGCATTTCGGCCGCGCCGCCGCGGAGCTGTGCGTCACCGACAGTGCGGTCAGCCACCAGATTCGCCAGCTGGAGGAGCAGCTGGGCACGCCGCTGTTCGAGCGTGAGGGCCGTCAGGTACGCCCGACGCCTCAGGCGCGGCGCCTGTTGCACAGCCTGCAGCAGGCCTTCGAGTTGATCCTGGATGCCTGCGACGAGCTGCGTGACCCCGGCTCGCAGGCCCAGCTGCGTATCGCGGTGACCGCCGAGTTGGCGCAGAAGTGGTTGGTCGGGCGCCTGGCGGATTTTGCCGAACGCCACCCGCAGATCACCCTGCATCTGCACGAGCAAGCGTTGGAGGCAACGCTGCCCGGCGCCGAGATCGACCTGGCGATCACCTACGGTACCGGCCCGGAGGACGCCAGCACCTACTTCGTGCGGCCGCTGCCGACCCTGCAGTTCTTCCCGGTGTGCAGCCCTGGGCTGTTCAACCAGCTGCCGCTCAAGCACCCGCGCGATCTGGCTCGCCACTGCCTGTTGCACGACGACCAGGACGGCAAGACCTGGACCGCCTGGCTGACCACCCACGCCGGCGATATCCAGCCCAGCCGCCACCTGTACCTGGGCCATGCCGGGCTGACTATGGAAGCGGCGGCGCGTGGCCAGGGCGTGGCCATTGGCGACAACCTGACCAGCGCCGAGGATCTGGCCAGCGGCCGCCTGGTGCGCCCGTTCGCCGCCCAGGTGCCGTCGCTGGGGCAGTACGCGCTGGTCTGTGAGCGGCTGCGCCTGGACAAGCCGGCGGTGGCGCAGTTCATCGAATGGTTCACCGATCAGTTGGCTGATATGTGAATTCAGTTCAAGGGTTCCGCGATTATCGTCATTGGTCGCGGGCGCTCTGCCACGGGTACTGTCGGGCTACTTCCAGCCACCGACGAGACCCGCACCATGGCCCGTACCCTGACTTCCCTGCCCAAGGCCGACGGCTTCCGCCTGCCCGGTGAATTCGAACCCAAGAGCCGCTGCTGGCTCGGCTGGCCGGAGCGCCCCGACGTGTGGCGCAACGGTGGCAAGCCGGCGCAGAAGGTCTGGGTCGAGATTGTCAGCGCCATCGCCAGCAGCGAGCCGGTCACCGTGTGCGCCTCGGCGGCGCAGTACGCCAATGCCCGTCGCCAGCTGCCGGCGCATGTGCGGGTGGTGGAGATGACCTGCAACGACACCTGGTTCCGCGACAGCGGCCCGGCCTTCCTGCTCAACGATGCGACCGGCGAGGTGCGTGGCGTGGACTTCGAGTTCAACGCCTACGGTGGTCTCGACGGCGGCCTCTATTACCCCTGGGACAAGGACGACCAGATCGCCCAGAAGATCCTCGAAATCGAAGGCCTCGACCGTTACCGCACGCCCTTCATCGCCGAGATGGGCGGCATCCAGAGCGACGGCCAGGGCAGCATCCTCACCACCGAGCAGTGCCTGCTCAACCGCAACCGCAACGCCCACCTGGGCAAGGACGAGATGACCCGCCGCCTGCAGAATTACCTGGGCTGCGAACAGGTGATCTGGCTGCCGCGCGGCTGCAAGTTCGATGAAACCGACGGCCATATCGACGACCTGGCCTGTTTCGTGCGCCCCGGCGTGGTGGTGATGCAGTGGACCGACGACCGCTCCGATCCGCAGTGGGAGATCTACCAGGAGGCCTACGACATCCTGCGTAGCACCCGTGACGCGCAGGGCCGCGAGTTGGAAATCCACAAGTTGCCGCAGCCGCGCGTGCTGGAATGGACTGCCGCCGAAGCCGAAGGCCTGGACCAGGACGACGCCACCCATACCCGTCAGGCCGGTACGCAGATCTGCGCGTCCTACATCAACTACTACGCCGGCAACTCGGCCATCGTCGTGCCGCTGTTTGGTGACCCCAACGACCGCATCGCCCAGGCCACCCTGGCCGAGCTATTCCCCCGGCACCGCATCCTCGGTATCGACAACTCGCGGGAGATTCTCCTCGGCGGCGGCAATGTCGCCTGCATCACCTCGCCGCAATACGCCGCGCCCAAGCGCCAGGAGGCCTAGATGAAACGTTCAGCCATTCTTCCGGCCCTGACCCTGCTTGCCTGCGCCGGCGCGCACGCCGGCGAGGCGGCCAAGCAGGTCAACCTGTATATCTGGAACGAGTACCTGGCCCCCGACACCCTGTCTTCGTTCGAGGCCAAGACCGGGATCAAGGTGGTGGTCGATCACTTCGACTCGCTGGAGACGGTGGAGACCAAGCTGCTCACCGGCCACAGCGGCTACGACCTGGTACTGACCGCCGGCCAGCATTTGCAACGGGCAATCAAGAGTGGTGCCGTGCAGCCGCTGGACAAGACCGCGCTGCCGCATTTCGCCGGCATCGGGCCGGAGTTCGCCAGGCACATGGCGGCCTTCGATCCGGACAACCGCTTTGCCGGCATCTATCTGTGGGGCACCACCGGGGTCGGCTATCAGCAGCAGGCGATCACCCAGCGCATGGCCGACGCACCGACCGACAGCTGGTCGATGCTCCTCGATCCGGCCGTGGTGTCGCGTTTCGCCGACTGCGGAGTGAGCTTTCTCAACGATCCCAACGAGGTGTTCGCCGCCGCGTTCAGTTACCTCGGCCTGGACATCAACCGGCAGAACCTCGACGACCTGAAGCAGGCTGAGGCACATCTGGCCAAGGTCCGCCCCTACATCCGCTACTTCGACAATGACCGCAACATCGCCGATCTGGCCAACGGCGATACCTGCCTGGCCATGTCGTGGAATGGCAACGTCGCCATCGCCGCCGGCCAGGCCGAGCAGGCCGGCAAGCCCTACGCGATCCGCTATGGCATCCCGCACGAGGGCGCGCAGATCTGGTTCGACGCCATGGTGGTGCCGGCCGATGCGCCGCATCCGCAGGCGGCCCTGGCACTGATGGACCATCTGATGACCCCCGAGGTGATCGGCGCCATCACCAACACGGTGTACTACGCCAACGCGGTGCCGGCGGCCGATGCCACGGTCGATCCGGCCATCCTGGCCGACCCCGGTACCTTTCCGCCGGCCGAGGTGCGGGCGCGGCTGTACACCAAGAACGACAACAACCCGAGCTTCAACCGGGCGTTGACACGAGCCTTCAGCCGCTTCAAATCGGGGACCTGATTCGTGTGGCGGGGCGCCCGCTGGCGCCTCGCTGAACATGAGTGATTTTTGAGTTTGTGAAGAATTTATTGAGTTTGTCTCAACTTGGTTGGCTGCCGAGAATGGCGCCATTCACGAACAAGGAGAGACGCTCATGGCACTGGCACACAACCTCGGCTTCCCGCGCATCGGTCGCGACCGCGAGCTGAAGAAGGCCCTGGAGGCCTACTGGAAAGGCGAGCTGGACGAAGCCGGCCTGCGCGCCGTTGGTCGCGGGCTGCGCGCCGCGCACTGGCAGGTGCAGAAAAGTGCGGGTATCGAGCTGCTGCCGGTGGGCGATTTCGCCTGGTATGACCAGGTGCTGACCCACTCGCTGACCTTCGGCGTGATTCCCGAGCGCTTTCACAAGCACGGTGGCAAGCCGACCCTGGACACCCTGTTCGCCATGGCGCGTGGTGTCAGCAACCACAGTTGCTGTCGCGGTGCTCATGCTCAAGAGATGACCAAGTGGTTCGACAGCAACTACCACTACCTGGTCCCCGAGTTCACCGCCGACCAGCAGTTCGCCCTGAGCTGGGAGCAGCTGTTCGAGGAAGTCGAGGAAGCCCGTGTTCTCGGTCACAACGTCAAGCCGGTGATCATCGGTCCGTTGACCTACCTGTGGCTGGGCAAGGCGAAGGGTGCGGAGTTCGATCGCCTCGACCTGCTCGAACGCCTGCTGCCGGTTTACGGTGAAATCCTCCAGCGCCTGGCCACGCAGGGCATCGAGTGGGTGCAGATCGACGAGCCTATTCTCGCTCTCGATCTGCCGCAGGCCTGGAAGAACGCCTTCGAGCGGGCCTACAACCTGCTGCAGAAGGAGCCCGGCAAGAAGCTGATCGCCACCTATTTCTCCGGCCTGGACGACAATCTCGGCCTGGCTGCCGCGTTGCCGGTCGACGGCTTGCACATTGATCTGGTGCGTGCGCCGGAGCAGTTCCCGGCCATCCTCGACCGCCTGCCAGCCTACAAGGTGCTGTCGCTGGGCGTGGTCAACGGCCGCAATGTCTGGCGCACCGATCTGGAAAAAGCCCTGGATGTGCTGCAGCAGGCTCATGAGCGCCTGGGCTCACGTCTGTGGGTGGCGCCGAGCTGCTCGCTGCTGCACAGCCCGGTCGACCTGAGCCGTGAAGACCAGCTGGATGCCGAGCTGAAGAGCTGGCTGGCCTTCGCCGTGCAGAAATGCCAGGAGGTGGCCGTGCTGGCCCGTGCCCTGCGCGAGCCGCAGGCCGCCGAGGTACAGGCGGCACTGGCCGTGAGCCGTGCCGTGCAGGCCGGCCGCGCCGCCTCGCCGCGCATCCACAAGCCACAGGTTCAAGCTCGCCTGGCCGCGGTGACCGCGCAGTACAGCCAGCGCCAGTCGCCGTTTGCCGAACGTATCGCCAAGCAGCGGGCGTTGCTCAAGCTGCCGGTGTTCCCCACCACCACCATCGGTTCCTTTCCGCAGACCTCGGCCATTCGTCTGGCGCGCCAGTCGTTCAAGTCCGGCAAGCTGTCCGCGGCCGAGTACACCGAGGCCATGTACAGCGAGATCCGCCATTCGGTGGACGTGCAGGAGAAGCTGGGCCTGGACGTGCTGGTACACGGTGAGGCCGAGCGTAACGACATGGTCGAATACTTCGCCGAGCAGCTCGACGGCTACGCCTTCACCCGCTTCGGCTGGGTACAAAGTTACGGTTCGCGCTGCGTGAAACCGGCGGTGATCGTCGGCGACCTGTCGCGGCCCAAGCCGATGACGGTGTCCTGGATCGAGTACGCCCAGCGCTGCACCGACAAGCTGATGAAGGGCATGCTGACCGGCCCGGTGACCATGCTGATGTGGTCCTTCCCGCGCGACGACATCTCCCGCGAGCAGCAGGCGCGGCAACTGGCCCTGGCCATCCGTGATGAAGTGGTCGATCTGGAAGCCGCCGGCATCAAGGTCATCCAGATCGACGAAGCGGCGTTCCGCGAAGGCCTGCCGCTGCGCAGGGCCGGCTGGCAGCACTATCTGGATTGGGCGACCGAGGCCTTCCGCCTGACCGCTTCGGGGGTGCGTGACGAGACCCAGATCCACACCCACATGTGCTACAGCGAGTTCAACGACGTGATCGAGTCCATCGCCGCCATGGATGCCGACGTGATCACCATCGAGACCTCGCGTTCGGACATGGAGCTACTGCGCGCGTTCGAGGCCTTCGACTACCCCAATGAGATCGGTCCCGGCGTGTACGACATCCACTCGCCACGGGTGCCGGACAGCAACGAGATGGCTCAGTTGCTGCGCAAGGCCGCGCAGTGGGTGCCGGCCGAGCGCCTGTGGGTCAACCCGGACTGCGGCCTGAAGACCCGCGCCTGGCCGGAAACCGAGGCCGCGCTGGTGAACATGGTGGCGGCGGCGCGGCAGTTGCGCAGCGAACTGGCGTAATCCACGGGGCCTGTCTCCGCCGCGCACGTCAGATAGCGTGCGCGGCGGTTGTGCTTGCGGCCCTTCACTGGCCCGTGGCGCTAGCTTCTAGCCGCCGCCTGGATCGCGGTCAGGGCGATGGTGTAGACGATGTCGTCCACCAAAGCGCCGCGCGACAGGTCGTTCACCGGCTTGCGCAGGCCCTGCAGCATGGGGCCGACGCTGACGCAGTCGGCGCTGCGCTGCACGGCCTTGTAGGTGGTGTTGCCGGTATTCAGGTCGGGGAAGATGAATACGGTGGCGCGACCCGCTACCGGGCTGTTGGGGGCTTTCTGCAGGCCGACGCTGGCGATGGCGGCGGCGTCGTATTGCAGCGGACCGTCAATCAGCAGCTCCGGATTGCCGGCACGGGCCAGGCGGGTGGCTTCGCGCACTTTTTCCACTTCGGCGCCGCTGCCGGAATCACCGGTGGAGTAGCTGATCATCGCCACCCGTGCCGGTACGCCGAAGGCTTCTGCCGAGGCGGCGCTCTGCCGGGCAATCTCGGCCAGCTCGGCGGCGTTGGGGTCGGGATTTACCGCGCAATCGCCATACACCAGTACCTGCTCCGGCAGCAGCATGAAGAACACCGAGGACACCAGGCTGTACCCAGGGGCGGTTTTGATCAGCTGCAGGGCCGGGCGGATGGTGTTGGCGGTGGTGTGGATGGCCCCGGAAACCAGGCCGTCCACTTCGTCCAGGGCCAGCATCATGGTGCCCATCACCACGGTGTCTTCCAGCTGTGCGGTGGCCATCGGCGCGTTCAGGCCCTTGCCCTTGCGCAGCTCGACCATGGGCGCGACATAGCGCTCGCGGATCAGGTCCGGATCGAGGATTTCCAGTCCCGGCGGCAGTTCGATGCCCTGCGCCTTGGCCACGTTGTATACGTCTTCGGGTTTGGCCAGCAGCACGCAGCGAGCGATGCCGCGCTTCTGGCAGATCGCGGCGGCCTGCACCGTGCGGGGCTCGCTGCCTTCCGGCAGGACGATGCGCTTGTTCGCCGCCTGGGCGCGGCGCACCAGCTGGTAGCGGAACGCCGGTGGCGACAGGCGCAGCTCGCGCGGTGCACCGCAGCGTTGCTTGAGCCAGTCCAGGTCAATGTGCCCAGCGACGAACTCGGTGACCATTTCCGCGCGCTCGCGGTCGTCCACCGGGATTTCCTTGTTCATGCGGTTGAGGTTGGTCGCCGTGTCGTAGGAGCCGGTGCTGACGCTGAGCACCGGCAAGCCGCCTTGCAGCGCGCCCTGGCACAGTTCGAGGATGCGCGGGTCCGGCGGGAAATCGCTGCACAGCAGCAGGCCGGCCAGGGGCACACCGTTCATCGCGGCCAGGCTGGCGGCGAGGATGATGTCGTCGCGGTCGCCCGGGGTGACCACCAGTACGCCGGGCTTGAGCAGCGCCACCGTGTTGGGCACGGCGCGGGCGCAGAGCACGATCTTCTGCACGCGGCGCTGTTCATAATCGCCGGCGTTGATCACCCGGGCGCTGAGCAGGTCGGCGACATCACGGGTGCGCGGGGCGTTCAGTTCGTCCTGCCAGGGGATGCAGCCGAGCAGGCGGAAACTGTCGCCGCGCAGCAGCGGCGAGAGCCGGCCGAGCTGCTCGGTGAAGCTTTCGACACCCTGTGGATGGCGCACCTTGTTGAGGATCACGCCGATCACTTTGGGGTCCTGCGGGCCGCCGAACAACTGGGCCTGGATCTCGATGCGGTCGGACAGCTCGGTGAGGTTCTCGCTTTCCTCGCCCTCGGGCGCCGACACCAGCAGCACGTCGGCGTCCAGGCTCTTGGCCAGGTGCACGTTGACCCTTGCCGCGTAGCTGGCGTGGCGGGTTGGCACCATGCCTTCGACGATCAGCACGTCCATGCCCTCGGCGGCCTGCTGGTGCAGGCTGATGATTTCCTCCAGCAGCTCGTCCAGCTGGCCATCGCCAAGCATGCGTTCGACCTGGGCCAGCGGCAGCGGCTTGGGCGGGGTGAGGCCGTGGGTACGGGCGATCAGTTCGCTGGAGCGTTCGGGGCCCTCGTCGCCCTGGTGTGGCTGAGCAATCGGTTTGAAGAAGCCGACCTTGAGACCGGCGCGCTGCAGGGCGCGGACCAGACCGAGGCTGATGGAGGTAAGGCCGACACCGAAGCCGGTGGGGGCGATGAAGAAGGTATGCATGGGCTTTCCTTGAGCAATCAGGCGGTGAGCAGGGCCAGGGTGTCGAGGGCGATCTGCCGTTCTTCGTTGGTCGGCACCACCAGCACTCGCGGGTGCCCCTGGGCCTGGATGCTGCCGGCCACACCGCGGATGCAGCGGGCGTTGGCCTCTTTGTCGAGGGCGAGATTGAACAGTTTCAGGTGGCTCACCGTCTTGCTGCGGATCAACGGCGAGTTCTCGCCGATGCCGCCGGTGAAGATCAGCCCGTCCAGTTGCTGTAGGGCGCAGCTCATGGCGGCCAGCGACTTGGCCAGGCGATAGCAGAACACTTCGATGGCCAGAGTCGCGCCTGGGTGGCCCTGTTCGCGGGCCTGTTCCAGGCTGCGCATGTCGTTGGACAGGCCGGACAGGCCGAGCAAGCCGCTGTCCTTGTTCAGCATCGCGTCGATCTGCTCCAGGCTCCAGCCCAGGGTGCGCGCCAGGTGGCCGTGCAGGTTGGGGTCGACATCGCCGCTGCGGGTGCCCATCACCAGGCCCTCCAGCGGGGTCAGGCCCATGCTGGTGTCGCGGCTCTGGCCATCGACTATGGCGCAGGTCGAACAGCCATTGCCCAGGTGAGCGGACAGCCAGCTGCTGTCGCCATAAGCCAGTCCGGCCATCTCCGCCGCGCGGCGACTGACGAAGCGGTGGCTGGTGCCGTGGAAACCGTAGCGGCGTACGCCGTGCTCGCGGTACAGATGCTCCGGCACGGCGTAACGATAGGCGTGCTCGGGCAGGCTCTGGTGGAAGGCGGTATCGAATACCGCGACCTGGGGCAGGTTGGGAAACAGCTTGAGTGCGGCTTCGATGCCCTGCAGGTTGGCCGGGGTATGCAGTGGCGCCAGCGGCGCGGTGGCGCGGATCGCCTGCAGGCTGTGGGCGTCGATACGGCAGGCTGCGGTGAACTGTTCGCCACCATGCACCACTCGATGGCCGATGCCGTGCAGCTTGCCGCCGGCGGCGCCCTGTACCAGCGGCAGAAGCTGGTGCAGGGCGGCGCGGTGGTCGCCGTTCGGCAGCATCAGGCTGTCCTTCTCGCCGCCACGTTGCCAGTGCAGCACTGCGTCCGGGCTGCCCAGGCGCTCGGCCAGGCCGCTGAGGGTGAACTGCGAATGGGCCTCGTTGACCAGGGCGAACTTGATCGACGAGCTGCCACAGTTGATGACCAGGATGTTGCGTGCCGGCATGTCTATTCCTTATCCATGGGGGCTGCCTGGGCGGCGCACCAGCCGCAGGTGAAGGGCTGGCCGAGCAGGCGCTGGCGCTGTGTGGGGTCGAGTACCCAGGCGCGATTCTGCCACGGCGGCTGATGGCGCAGGTGCTGCGTATGGCCGCAGGACAGCTCGGCGACCCAGTGGCCCTCGGCGTCCTGATGGAAGCCCTGCAGCAGGGGCCGTCTGTCTGGCTCGCGTTCGCATTCGCCGGACGTGACGGGTAGACTTGGCCCCTTACCATTCTCTAGCAAAAGGTTTTCCCTCCATGCTGATCGCCGCCAACAAGGCCGTCTCCATCGACTATACCCTGACCAACGATGCCGGTGAGGTAATCGATAGCTCCGCTGGCGGCGCCCCGCTGGTGTATCTGCACGGTGCCGGCAACGTCATCGTCGGCCTGGAAAAGGCCCTCGAAGGCAAGCAGGCTGGCGACGAGGTGAGCGTAGCCATCGAGCCGACCGAAGCCTACGGCGAGTACAGCGCCGAGCTGGTGGCCACCCTCAACCGCAGCATGTTCGAAGGCGTCGACGAACTGGAAGTGGGCATGCAGTTCCACGCTTCCGGCCCGGACGGCGGCATGCAGATCGTCACCATCCGCGACATCGACGGCGATGACGTGATCGTCGATGGCAACCACCCGCTGGCCGGTCAGCGCCTGAACTTCCAGGTCAAGATCGTCGACGTGCGTGAAGCCAGTGCCGAAGAAGTGGCTCACGGCCACATTCACGGCGAAGGCGGTCACCACCACTGATAGATCACCTGGTTGGTGGCCGCGCAATACGACTTATGGTCGTCTCAAGTTGCGTATCGGCTGCTAAGCTCAGGTAACCGAAAAAGGCGCCTACGGGCGCCTTTTTTGTCCGTTGTGGCCTGCTCAAGGAGTTATTCATGAGTGCCTTTCACGATCTCAATCTGCGTGCGCTGGACGGCCAGGACCTGCCGTTGGCGCCGTACAAGGGCCAGCTGGTGCTGGTGGTCAACGTGGCGTCCAAGTGCGGCCTGACTCCGCAGTACGCCGGCCTGGAGGCGCTGTACCAGCAGTATCGTGCGCGCGGTTTCACTGTGCTGGGTCTGCCCTGCAACCAGTTCGCCGCGCAGGAGCCGGGTAGCGAGGAGGAGATTCGCGAATTTTGCAGCCTCAACTACGGGGTGACCTTCCCCCTGGGCAGCAAGATCGAGGTCAACGGCCCGGATCGCCACCCGCTGTACCGCCTGCTGGCGGGTGAGGGCGCCGAGTTTCCCGGCGACATCACCTGGAACTTCGAGAAGTTCCTGGTGGGCAGCGATGGCCGCGTGCTGGCGCGTTTCTCGCCACGCACCACTCCGGACGATCCGGCGCTGATCCAGGCCATCGAGAAAGCCCTCGGCTAAGCGGGCGATTGCGCCAAACTCCAGCTCATTCCCTCCTGTCGTATTGCCCCCTCGGCGTCTCGGTTGCCTAATCGAGAGCTCAGCCGAGGAGGCGTTCGATGACCAGTTTCTCTCCCGATGACCTGAATGCCACGACATCGCCCGCTGCGCTGCGGGCGTTGATCGAGAGTCGCCGCGCGGTGCGCCGTTTCACCAGCGAGCCGGTGCCGGACGAGGTGATTCGCGACTGCCTGGAGCTGGCCGTGCTTGCGCCCAACTCCTGCAACCTGCAGCCCTGGAGTTTTCAGGTGGTGCGCGATCAGGCGTTGCTGGCTCGTCTGCATCCGGTGTGCATGAGCCAGAACGCAGCCAAGGCGCCACTGATCATTGCCGTGCTGGCGCGGCCGGATACCTGGAAGCAGGCCTGTGCCGATGTGGTCGAGTATTGGCCGGAGCCCGAAGTGCCGGCGCGTATCCGCCACTTCTACGGCAAAACCGCACCGTTCCAGTACAACCAGGGGCCACTGGGCCTGCTCGGCCTGTTCAAGCGCCAGCTGGTGCGCCTGCTGGCCCTGCGCAAGCCGCTGATGCGCAAACCCAACAGCAAGGCCGACATGCGCCTGTGGGCGGTGAAGTCCACCGCGCTGGCGGCCGAGAACCTGATGCTGGCGTTCCAGAGCCACGGCTACGCGACCTGCCCGATGGAAGGCTTCGACGAGGTGCGCCTGCGCCAGGTGCTGGATATTCCGCGTCAGGCCATCCCGATCATGCTGCTGGCGGTCGGGCGCCAGGGCGAGAAGGGCGTGTACAACCCGCGCCTGCGCTTCCCGCTGGAGCAGCACGTCACCTGGCTATAGAGCGGTAGCTTCTGCCGCACAATCACCGCAATCAATAGTGCTGGGCGAAGCGAGACGACCGGTCATATTCTTTCCGCCATGAACAGCAGCATCCGACTCGACAAGCGTGACCTGATCCTGGCCAAGGGCTCGGACGTGATGACCCGGCGCGGTTACCACGGCACCGGCGTACTGGAAATCGTCCAGGCCGCCGGCATTCCCAAGGGCAGCTTCTATCACTACTTCGCCAGCAAGGAAGACTTCGCCCTGCAGGCCCTGGACTTCGTCTATCAGCCACGCCTGGCGCGCTATGCCGAGGCCCTGGGCAACACGGCGCTGAGCCCGCGCGAGCGCATCCTGAGTTACTACCGCGAGCTGCAGCAGCACTTCAGTCGCCAGGAAAAGGCTCAGTATCACTGCTTCATCGGCAGCCTGAGCTTCGAGATGGCCGAGCTGCTACCCGCCATCGGCGAGCAGGTCGAGAAGATCCAGCAAGCCTCGGTGGATATCCTCCAGGCCTGCCTGGAACAGGCCCAACAGGCCGGCGAGCTGAGCGCGAGCGAAGACTGCGGCAACCTGGCCGTCTTCATCAGCAATGCCTGGCAGGGCGTGCTGGCGCGGCTCAAGGTCGGCGGCAATACCCAGGTGCTGGATGCCTTTATCGAGCGGCTGCAACTGCTGCTGCGCCCCTGATTTTTTAACATCCAATCAACGAGACGACCGGTCATCTGGCCGGCCCAAGGAGACTTCATGAGCGCCCCCGTACAAGCCCTGTTCCAACCCTTCAGCCTGGGCAACCTGGAGCTGCCGACCCGTGTGGTCATGGCGCCGATGACCCGCTCCTTCTCGCCGGGCGGCGTGCCCAATGCCAAGGTGGTGGAGTACTACCGTCGCCGCGCCGCGGCCGGCGTCGGCCTGATCGTCACCGAGGGCACCACCGTCGGCCACAAGGCTGCCAACGGTTACCCGAACGTGCCGCGCTTCTACGGTGAGGATGCCCTGGCCGGTTGGAAGCAGGTGGTTGATGCCGTGCACGCCGAAGGCGGCAAGATCGTCCCGCAGCTGTGGCACGTGGGTAACGTACGCAAGCTGGGCACCGAGCCGGATGCCAGCGTGCCGGGCTATGGCCCGAGCGAGAAGCTGAAGGACGGCAAGGTCGTGGTGCACGGCATGAGCAAGGACGACATCGCCGAGGTGATCGCTGCCTTCGCCCAGGCCGCCAGCGATGCCAAGGCCATCGGCATGGACGGCGTGGAAATCCACGGCGCCCACGGCTACCTGGTCGACCAGTTCTTCTGGGAAGGCAGCAACCAGCGCACCGACGAATATGGTGGTGACCTGGCCCAGCGTTCGCGTTTCGCCATCGAGCTGATCCAGGCCGTGCGCGCCGCCGTTGGCCCGGACTTCCCGATCATCTTCCGCTTCTCCCAGTGGAAGCAGCAGGACTACACCGCGCGCCTGGTACAGACCGCCGAGGAGCTGGGTGCCTTCCTCAAGCCGCTGGCCGATGCCGGCGTGGACATCTTCCACTGCTCCACCCGCCGCTTCTGGGAGCCGGAGTTCGAAGGCTCCGACCTCAACCTGGCTGGCTGGACCCGCCAGCTCACCGGCAAGCCGACCATCACCGTGGGCAGCGTTGGCCTGGATGGCGAGTTCCTGCAGTTCATGGTCAACACCGACAAGGTGGCCCAGCCGGCCAGCCTGGAAAACCTGCTGGAGCGCCTGAACAAGCAGGAGTTCGACCTGGTGGCCGTGGGCCGCGCCCTGCTGGTCGACCCGGACTGGGCAGTGAAGGTCCGCGACAGCCGCGAACAGGACATCCTGCCGTTCAGCCGCGAAGCGCTGATGACTCTGGTCTGAGTGCATTACCCCTGATCCGCTTCGGCGGGTCACTTCAGCCCCGGCACACCGGGGCTTTTTTATGCCTGCGTTTTGCTCAGGTCATTGGGAGAGCTGTTGGGAGTCACTCCGTTTCATCCGCGCAAAGCGGCAGCTGCGGTGTGGCCTGCATCGCGGCTGAAGCCGCTCCCACAAAAAAAGCCCAGCACTGCCTGTAGGAGGGGCCTTGGCCGCGACTCTCCTTTGCGGTCTAAGTCGCGGCCAAGGCGGATTGCCTCCCAGCCCCACCGCCGAGTGCAAGAGCAGCTTGGGTAGTCAGATATGGCTCTGTGGGAGCGGCTTCAGCCGCGATACGGCCCGCATCGCGGCTGAAGCGGAAGGCCGCCCAGCCGCTCCCACTAAAAGCCACTCCCATCCAGGCTCTGGAAAGAGGGGTATCGATCTTTATGTCGTTGCGACCGGCACTGGCGTACTGCGCGCGGCCAGCAGGTGTTGCTCGAACTGCTCGACGATCGCCGGCCAGCCCTGGCGGCCGGCATGCTGGCGGGCGTTGAGGCGCACCCGGCGCAGACTCTCCGGGTCTTCCAGCAGCCAATGGGCGGCGTCGACGAAGGCCTGCTCGTCACCGGGGCTGGCCAGAGCACCGTTGTGCCCGTGACGGATATGCTGGGCGGCTGCGGCCTGGTCATAGGCGACCACGGCCAGGCCGGCGGCCAGAGCTTCCAGCACCACGTTGCCGAAGGTCTCGGACAGGCTGGGGAAGAGGAACAGATCGCCGCTGGCATAGTGTTCGGCCAGCCGCTCGCCGCGCTGGATGCCGCAGAACATGGCCTCCGGCAGCTCGGCCTGCAGTTGTGCGCGCTGCGGGCCGTCGCCGACCAGAACCAGGCGCAGTCGGCGTCCTGGGTTGGCGTGCTGCAGGGCGCGGAAGCTGCGCACCAGCAGGGCCAGGTTCTTCTCCACTGCGAGGCGCCCGACGTGCAGCACGGCGATGTCGGCTTCGCCCAGGCCCCAGGCAGCGCGCAGTTCGGCGGAGCGGCGGCAGGGGTGGAACAGCTGGCCGTCGACCCCGCGTGCGAGCAGTTCCAGGCGCTCGAAACCACGGCGTTGCAGTTCCACGCGCTGGCTGAGGCTGGGCACCAGGGTCATCCGCGTGCGGTTGTGGAACCAGCGCAGGTAGCTGGTCAGCAGGCGGGCCAGCAGACCCAGGCCATAGTGGCCGCTGTACTGCTGGAAGTTGGTATGGAAACCGCTGACCACCGGGATGCCCAGGCGCCTTGCTGCGCGCAGGGCGGAGAGGCCGAGCGGGCCTTCGGTGGCGATGTACAGCACGTCCGGGCGTTGGCGTTGCCAGCGGCGCAGCAGCTTGTGCAGGGCCGACTGGCCCCACTGCAGGCCGGCATAGCCGGGCAGTGGCCAGCCACGGGTCAGCAGCAGCTCGTCGTCGCTGCTCGTTGTCTCATCGGCTTGGCGCGGGCGCACCAGTTGCAGGTGGTGGCCACGCTCGCGCAGGCCCTGGCAGAGGCGCCCGAGGGTATTGGCCACGCCGTTGATTTCCGGCGGAAAGGTCTCGCTGACCAGGGCGATATGCAGGGATGTGACATTCATGACGCCAGTCTGCGACGGCGCCATGAAGCCCAGGTGACGTCCTGGTTACGGAGTGGTGACCGTGCGCTCGCGCACCCAGAACAGGGTGGCACCGGCCACTGCCGCCGGCATCACCAGGATGTTGACGAAGGGAATCATCAGCGCCAGGTAGGTCGCACCGCCAAAGCCCAGGCTCTGCCAGCGCTTCTCGCGCAGCCAGGCGAGCATCTCGTTCCAGCCCAGCTTGTTGTTGTCCGCCGGGTAATCGATATATTGCACCGCCATCATCCACACGCCGAACAGGATCCACAGAGGCGCGGCCACCAGGTTGAGCCCGGGGATGAAGGTGAGGATCAGCAGCGGAATGGCACGCGGCAGGAAATAGGCGAGCTTGCGCAGCTCGCGACCGATGGTGCGCGGCACCATGGCCATCAGCTCGGCCCAGCTGAACGGTGGGAAGTCGTCGCGACCGCGTACCACCACTTCCACCTTCTCGGCGAGAAAACCGTTGAAGGGCGCGGCGATGATATTGGCCAGCATGGTGAAGGTGAAGAACATGATCACCAGCACCAGCAGCACGAACAGCGGCCAGATGAGGTATTCGAGAAAGCTCAGCCAGTTCGGCAGGCTGGGCATGAAGCTATCGACCCAGCCGCCGAACTGCTGCACGGCCAGGGCGATCAGGCCGACGAACAGCAGGGCGTTGATCGTCAGCGGCAGCAGCACGAACAGGCGCAGGCCGGGGCTGAGGACCAGCTTCAGGCCTTCGCCGAGGTATTGGGGGCCGGAAAGGGCGGGTGTGGGCATGACGAGCGGCTCCGCGCAGTGGCAAACGCGCCGACCTTAACCACTTTGCGTGGACGAGGAAAGCAGCCCCGGGTGGTACAGGCAGACCCGATTGCGTTCGCGCTTGGCCTCGTACATTGCGCTGTCGGCCGCCTTGATCAGTGCCTGCGGGTTCTGCGCGTGGTCCGGGTAGAGGGCGATGCCGATACTCGGCGTAACAAAGTCGATGTGCAGTTCGCCGATCTGCGCGGCGCCCTGCAGTTCGCTGAGCAGGCGTGCGGCGAGCTTTTCCGCCGCCGCGCTGCCGCTGCCCGGCAGCACCAGGGTGAATTCATCGCCGCCCAGGCGATAGACCCGATCCGGCTGCCGTACCGCACCGCGCAGGCGCTCGGCAATGCTCTGCAGCAGGGCGTCGCCCACATCGTGGCCATAGCGGTCGTTGACCTCCTTGAACCGGTCCAGGTCCAGGTAGATCAGCGCCAGTGCGCCATGCTCGCGCTGCGCCTTGTCCAGCGTGCTCCGCAGCTGTTCGGTAAAGGCCTTGCGATTGCCGAGGCCGGTCAACGAGTCGCGATAGGCCATGTCCAGCAACTGGTTCTGATAGGCCACCTGTTCGCTGACATCGCGCAGGATGCCGCGAAAGCCGGCGAAGTGACCCTGACCGTCGCGGATCAGCGAGAAGCGCGTTTCGTAATGGCCCAGGCTGCCATCGCCACGCCGCAGCGGTGCGGTGAAATGAATCTGTTCGCCGTTGGCCAGGGCCTGGGCGAAGTCCTGGCGCGCGCGTTCGACATCGCCGGGGCTCAGCAGGCGCTCGTAGGACTGGCCGAGCATCGCTTCGGCCGAATAGCCGAGGAGGCTGCACAGGGCGCGGTTGACGGCCAGCAGGTTGCCCTCCGGCGACAGCTCGAAATAGCCGTCCTCGATCGCATCGAGGATCTCGCGGTCGCGCGCCTCGCTCTGTTCCAGGCGCTCCAGCATGCGGTTCACTTCCTGGGCGAGCCGGCCCAGTTCGTCGCTGCCGCGATCCTTCAGGCGTTGCTGACTGGAGTCCGGGCCGATGGCGGCGATGTCCAGGTGCATGCGCGAAACCCGGCGCAGGATGGCGAACTCCAGGCCCAGGTAGATCAGCAACAGGGCGAACAGGCCGACCCCCGTAGCCTGGGCGAGAAAGATGACGATGGCCTTGCGGCCCTCATGGTAGAGACGGCGGTCGCGGGTCAGCTCGAAGATCATCTGCGGCTGGTTCAGGCTGTTGCTGAAACGCAGCAGGACCTGTTGCCGATCTTCGTCCAGCAGCTGGCGTGGGCTCAGCTCGACGCGGTTGAGGTTGAATGCCCCGGGGGAGGCTAACCGGACCCAGCCCGGTACGCTGTCATCCGCGCTCAGCAGGCGCAGGGTACCGCTGATCTGGCCCTGCAGCGTCTCGATGCGTTCGCCGTCGAGGAAGTGCCCGGCAAGCAGGGTGCCGGCTTTGGGCAGGGTGCTCTGATTGTCCTTGATGCTGCCCATGGCCAGTATCAGGGGGACGCCCTGCACTTCGATCAGCGCACCGTACAGATCCTCTTCGGTTGCCTCGATCAGGGTTTTGGCCTGAGCCAGTATGTCGCGGCGTAGCACGCTCTGGTTTGCCGGGCGCCTGCCGTCGAGCGCGAACATATCCGCCAGGCTCGGTGGCTGCCACTGCTCGGCATACACCTGGCCTTGCAGGTCGAGGAACACCATGAAGTCGAAATTCATCTCGGCCAGCGCATCCGGATCGGCATTGCGGCTCAGGTAGTCCGGGTGCTGGCCGTGCATGAACTCGTAGCTGGTGTCCCACTGCGCATAGCTTTGTACCAGATCGAGATTGCGCCGCAGGTTTTGTTCCAGCAGGTTTTGCAGGCGCTCTGCCTCGGCCTCGAGCAGGTTGGCATCCTGGCGGTCGAAACGGCTGAGAATCAGGCTTTGCGACAGCGCGTAGGCAAATCCCAGGGCCAGCACCAGCAGCGGAGCGAACAGCCAGAACAGTCGTTTGCGCAAGGTCATGCCGATCGCACTGCCCGAGAGGGGAAATGAGCCGAGTATAGTCAAGGCCGCGCTTGCCCCTGCGGGTATAGCGGCGGGCTATCAGGCACATTGAGAATCGACATTTTCCTCATCGCCTGGGCCTGGGTAGCCTTGCCGGCAGTTCCCTTTAGCGGGGCCGTCCAATCTTCCCAAGCCTTCCCCAAGTGCTCGGACTGCCCCTTTTTCTTCAAGAACTGTTCTCCCTGGATCGGGAGCAGCTTCCCAGGAGTTGGCCATGTCCGTTACCCGTCACGCCCGCGTCATCATTCTCGGCTCCGGCCCGGCCGGCTACAGCGCCGCCGTGTATGCCGCCCGCGCCAATCTCAAGCCGCTGCTGATCACCGGTATTCAGGCCGGCGGCCAGCTGACCACCACCACCGAGGTCGACAACTGGCCCGGCGATGCCCACGGTCTCACCGGCCCGGCGCTGATGCAGCGCATGCAGGAGCATGCCGAGCGCTTCGAGACCGAGATCGTCTTCGACCATATCAATGCCGTGGACCTGGCCGGCAAGCCCTTCACCCTGGTCGGCGATAACGGCACCTACACTGCCGACGCGCTGATCATCGCCACCGGCGCCAGCGCGCGCTATCTGGGCCTGCCGTCCGAGGAGGCCTTCATGGGCAAGGGCGTGTCAGCCTGCGCCACCTGCGATGGTTTCTTCTACCGCAACCGCGAAGTGGCGGTGGTCGGCGGTGGCAATACCGCCGTGGAAGAGGCGTTGTACCTGGCCAATATCGCCAGCAAGGTGACCCTGGTGCACCGCCGCGAGACCTTCCGCGCGGAGAAGATCCTGCAGGACAAGCTGCATGCACGCATCGCCGAGGGCAAGATCGAGTTGCGCCTGAACGCCGAAGTGGACGAGGTGCTGGGTGATGCCGGCGGCGTCACCGGCGTGCGTCTCAAGCACAACGACGGTGGCAGCAGCGAGCTGACGGTGGACGGCCTGTTCGTCGCCATCGGCCACACGCCCAACACTTCGTTGTTCGAGGGCCAACTGGCACTCAAGGATGGCTATCTGGTGGTCAACGGCGGGCGCGACGGCAATGCCACCGCGACCAGCGTGCCCGGTGTGTTCGCCGCCGGTGACGTGGCCGATTCGGTGTACCGCCAGGCCATCACCTCGGCGGGTGCCGGCTGCATGGCGGCGCTGGATGTAGAGCGCTACCTGGACTCGCTGTGACCTAGAGGCTGGCCACGCTGATCTGTCCGCGACCCGAGTGCTTGGCCTTGTACAGCTGCTCATCGGCGGCCCGGATCAGTTCACTCGGCTCTGTCCAGGGGGTTGGCAGCAGCACCGCGACGCCGATGGACAGGCCAACCTTGTCACTGGTTTCCGACAGTGGGTGGGAGAGGGCCAGTTTGGCGACTTCCGCCTGCATCTTTCGCGCAACTTCAATCGCCCCGTTCTGATGGGTGTCCGGCAGCAGGCAGGCGAACTCCTCGCCACCATAGCGGGCGACCAGGTCGTAGGGCCTGCTGGTGGTCTGGCTCAGCGCCAGCGCTACCTGGCGCAGGCATCTGTCGCCCTGCTGGTGGCCGAAGTGATCGTTGTAGGGCTTGAAGTGGTCGATATCGATCATCAGCAGCGACAGGGGGCTGCCTTCGCGGCAGGCCTGGGCCCAGGCGCTGGCCAGGCGTTCGTCGAAGCTACGGCGGTTGGCGATGCCGGTGAGACCGTCGAGGCTGGCGAGGCTGCGCAGATAGTCGCTCTGCAGCTTGAGGGTCAGGTGGGTTTTGACACGTGCGCGGACGATGGTCGGGTTGAAGGGCTTGCTGATGTAGTCGACCGCGCCCAGCTCCAGTCCCAGGGCTTCGTCCTCCTCTTCGCCTTTGGCGCTGACGAAGATGATCGGGATGTCGCGGGTCGCCGGGTCGGCCTGCAGCTGGCGGCAGACCTGGTAGCCGTCCATGCCCTCCATGACCACGTCGAGCAGCACCAGGTCGGGTTGCTGCTCCCGGCAGATCTCGATGGCCTGTTCGCCACGAGTGGCCATGAACACGTCATGATCGAAACGGAACAGCTCGTTCAGGATGCGGATATTCATGGGCTGGTCGTCGACCAGCAACAGCTTGGGGCGAGTCTTGCGATGGTCTAGCCAGGATTCCACATCAGGCTCCTTGTACGGCGAGGAGAAGTGCTTGGCCGAGTCGTTGTGCCTGCTTGAAGTCTAGCCCCTCTATGGCCAGCAGAAGCTCGGCGTAGGTCTCACTCCACTGCTCCGGCACCGACGATGCCAGCGCCTGCGCCTGGTCGACGGCTTGCAGGTTGCCGCTGGCAAGCAGGTCGAGCAGATGTGGCAAGGCAGTGTGCCAGTCGTCGTTGGCCGCACTGGGTTGTGTGGGGAGAGGGGCGGGAGCGGCGAACATGGTCGTCAGTTCCCTGGCGCTGTTGGTGAGTAGCTCGCCGAGTGCGGCAAGCCATGCCGGGTCGCTCAAGAGCTCCAGCTGTGCGGGCTCGGCGGCCTGCTTGAGACGCTGTTCCAGGCGCTCCGCCTCGCGCGACAGGCCCTTGGCCCCCATGGTGCCGGCGCTGCCCTTGAGGGTGTGCAGAACCGACATGGCCCCGCGGGCGTCCCGTCGGTTCGCGCAGGCCTCCAGCTGGTCGAGTTGCTTGCGCATCTCGGTCTCGAAACTGCCCAGTACGTTGCGCAGCAGTTGCAGGTTGTCACCGAAACGTCGCAGCACCGATTCGCGTGACTCGATCAGTGACTCGTCCTGGCTGAGCGTTCGGGGGGCAAGCTCCGCTTCCCCGGAACGCCCGGTCCAGTGCAGCAGGGTGTGCACCAGCTGCTCCAGGTCGATGGGTTTGCCCACATGCTCGTTCATCCCGGCGTCCAGGCAGTTGTCCCGGTCCACGCGGGAAGCGTTGGCCGTCATGGCGATGATGGGCAGGGCGGCAAGGTGCGCATGGCCGCGCAGCAGTCGAGTCGCCTCCAGCCCATCCATGCCGGGCATCTGGATATCCATCAGCACCGCGTCAAACGGCGGCTTGGCGTGCAGCACGGCCGTCACACCGGCCTGGCCGTCCTCGGCCAACTGCACCTGGGCGCCTTCTCCTTGCAGCAGTTCCTGGGCGACCTGGCGATTCAGCGCATTGTCCTCGACCACCAGCAGATGCAGGCCGGCGAGGCGCGCAGGCGGTACTGGCCGTGCGGGCTGCGCGTTCGTCTGCTGGCCGTGCAAGGCGAGTTGTATGGCGTGGGACAGTTGCATGGGCGTTACCGGCTTGGTCAGGAAGGCGCTGAACGGAGCCATGCCTTCCTGTTGCAGGTCGCTCATCACCTCGCGGCCGTGAGCGGTGATCATCACCACGATCGGCGGTTTCTCCAGATGCAATGCGTCCAGGCGCTGAGCCGTGGCGAGCCCATCCATGCCGGGCATGCGCCAGTCCATCAGCACGAGCTGAAAGGGCAGCCCTTGCTGCGCAGCGGCTTCTATCTCGCGCAGTGCTGTGATGCCGCTGTTGGCATAGCGGGCCTGCCAGCCAAGGTCGCCGGCGAGTTGCATGAGCAGCTCGCCGGCGACGGCGTTGTCGTCTACCACCAGCAGGCGCAGGTTGCTGTCGATGGCGCTGCAGGAGGCGCGCAGGGAGCTCTGGGTCGCCATTTTCAGTTCGATATCGAACCAGAAGCGGCTGCCTTCGCCGACGCGACTGGCCACCTGCAGCTCGCCGCCCATCAAGGCGATCAGGCGCTTGCAGATCACCAGGCCGAGGCCGGTGCCACCGAAACGTCGAGTGGTGGAGGCCTCGGCCTGGGAAAACCCTTCGAAGATGCGTTCGAGCTGGTCCTCACTGATACCTATCCCGGTATCGCTGATGGCGATGCGCAGTCGAACCGTCTGTCCCTGCTGGTCCAGCTGGCGCAGGCTGACTACCACCTGACCGTGCTCGGTGAACTTGAGGGCGTTGCCGGCCAGGTTGATGAGGATCTGCTGCAGGCGCAGGCTGTCGCCGATGAGCGATTCCGGCAGTTGCGGGTCGAGATCGAACATCACCTCGACATCCTTCTGCCCCTGGTTGCCGGCAAGGATCACCGCCAGATCGCGCATCAGCGGTTCCAGCTCGAAGGCATGCAGGTCGAGCTGCAGCTTGCCCGCTTCGATCTTCGAGTAGTCGAGAATGTCGTTGAGCAGGCCGAGCAGCGATTGCGCCGCACCATGGGCCTTGTGCAGGTAGTCGAGCTGGCGCGGAGTCAGATCGGTGGCCTGCACCAGTTGCAGCATGCCGAGCACCGCGTTCATCGGCGTGCGGATCTCGTGGCTCATGTTGGCGAGGAACGCGCTCTTGGCCGCGCTGGCGGCATCCGCCTGTTCCTTGGCATAGCGCAGCTGCGCTTCCACCTCGTGCTGGGCGGTGATGTCGAGGTTGATCCCGGTGACCTTGATGGCCTTGCCCTCGGCATTACGCTCGACCTGGGCGCCGGCCTGGATGAAGCGAACCTGCCCGTCGCTCCGCACGATGCGGAAAATCGGCTCGTAGACACCCTGTCCAGCGACGGCGGCCTGCAGTTTGGCCGCGGTCACATCGGCGTCCTCGGGATGTACCCGGCTGTACCAGTGCTGGTAATTCAGGCCTTGTTCGCGCAATGCCAGCGGCTGGTCGTACAACTCGTACATCCGGTCGTTCCATTGCAGGTCGTCGTTTTCCAGGGTCCAGGACCAGATGCCCAGTTGGGCCACGTCGGCAGCCATCATCAACTGGTCGCGGGCGGCCAGCACTTCCTGGCGCAAGGCCACCTGCTGGCTGAGGTCGGTAATCACCCCGACCAGCAGTGGCTGACCCGCCGAGGGCATGGAGCCGATCGACAGCTGGATGGGAAACTCCTCGCCGCCGCGGTGCAGGCCAGCCAGCTCCAGCGAGTTGCCTTTTGCTCCGCTGTCGTGACCGACATAGCCTTCGACCAGCCGTTGCAGACGGGCGTGCGATTGCGTGCTGATCAGCTCGAATAGCGAACGCCCGGCCATTTCTTCGGCGCTGTAGCCGAAGGCTCGCTGTGCCGCGGGGTTGAAGCTCTGTACAAAACCATCGGCATTGAAGGTGATGACCGGGTTGACGGCGGTATCGAGGATCGCGCGGGTTGTGGCCAGGCTCTCGGCAATGCGCCGTTCCGCTTCCTTCTGTTGGGTAATGTCGATGGCGATGCCCAGATAACCCACCAGCTTGTCCTGGCTGTCGCGAATGGCGGTTACCGCCAGGCTGACCCGCAAGGTCGTGCCGTCCTTGCGCACATAGGTCCACTCGCGGATCTCCGCGCCCTCCAGCTCCGGCTTGTGTACGAAGACGCGAAAGCCGCGGATCATCACGCCGTACTCGTGGCTGAGCTCCTCGCCGCGGCGAGCCACCTCGTCTGCCACATGGATGATGGCCGGGGTCTGCTTGCCCACAATCTCCGCCGCGTTGTAGCCGAGCAGGTTCTGCGCGCCGCGATTGAAGATGCTGATGGTGCCGGCAGTATCGGTGGCGATGATCGCAACCTCGGAGGCGGCGTCGAGCACGCTGGAGAGCAGTACGTTGATTTCCTTGAGCTCGGCGGTGCGTTCGGCAACCTGCTGTTCCAGGTTGGCGTTGAGCTCGAGGATCTTCGCTTCGTTGGCCTTGCGCTCGGAAATGTTGCGCACGGTCTTGGAGACGCCAATCACCTGGCCTTTCTCGTCGCGAATCGGCGAGATCGCCGCAGAAACGTCGAGCAGGCTGCCATCCTTGCACTTTCTCAGGGTCTCGAAATCCTGGATGGGCTCACCTTTCGAGACGCGGCGCAGGATCTCAGCCTCCTCGTCGGCCAGCTGCGGTGGCACGATCAGCTGCGTCAACGTTCGTCCCACGGCTTCCTCGGCGCTATAGCCGAAAATCTGTTCGGCGCCCTTGTTCCAGCTGGTGACGGTACCGTTCAGGGTCTTGCCGATGATGCCGTCGCTGGAACTCTCGACGATGGCTGCCAGGCGTGCCTGTTCGGCGAATATCTGCCGGCGCCGTTGGCGATTGACGTCCAGCACCCCGGTCAGTGCGGCGAACATCAGGCTGAGCAGGCCGCCGATGAAGTAGACCAGGCTGGGTGAGGTCTGGTGCAGGTGTGCTGCGAACGGCGGGTAGGCGCTCAACTCGATCTGCCAGCGACGGCCGAAGATATCCCGTTCCACTACCTGGCTCAGGATTTCAGGAGCAGTCGTAGCGGGCCTGCTGGCCTCGTAGAACAGCACGTTGTTATCGGCATCGGTGATGTCGCGCAGGCGCAGATGCAAGGTCGTATTGTCCAGGCGCAAGCCGCTGAGAACATCTTCGGTCAGCAGTGGTGCATAGCTCCAGCCAAAGCCCTTGTTCATGCGTTCTGCCGGGCTGCTCGGGGTGACGGCATCACGATAGATAGGCATCAGAATGAGGAAGGACTGCAGCGGCTTGCCGGTGGCCTGCACCAGGGTGATCGGCCCGGAAAGGCTCACTCCGCCGCTGCGCATGGCGGTAAGGGCCGCTTCGCGCCGGGTTTTTTCCGATGCTATGTCGAGGCCCACGGCGGCCAGGTTGCGCTCGACGGGTTCTATGTACTGGATGATGAAACGCTCGCCATCATGCGGCGCCAGATGGCGGATGCTGAAGTCGGGTTTGCCGTCGGCCCTGGCCTGGGCGAGAAATGAAGCCTCCTGCTCCTTGGGTACGCGGCGGATAAAGCCGAAACCGCGTGCGCCAGGAAACTCCTTATCGACATCGCGAGTCTTGCTGTAACGCAGGAACAGCGCTCGGCTGATGCCACGCTCACCGCTGGTGAGCACCGCCCCGCGCGCGCCGCGCAGGCCATATTGGTAGAGGTTGATGCGGTCGATGACTGCGTCGGCGGTCTGCTCGGTGGTACTGGCCAGTGCCGCCTGCAATTGCTGCTGATTGGCCTGTTGCAGCCAGTGGGCAAGCAGCGCGGTGACCGATAGCCCCGCGAGCAGAGCCAGGGCGGTACTCCATTTCACGGCACGGTTTTTCTTCAACGGCAAACGCCCCTCTGGCGGTGTTTCAACTGTGCTGGTCGCCCACCACCTTGACCGTGCCACCACTGAGTAGCTGCTGCAACTCGGCAAAGGGCATCGGTCGGCAATATAGATAGCCCTGCAAGGTTTGGCAGCCCAGTTCCTGCAACTTGTCGGCCTGCGCCTGTTGCTCCACGCCTTCGGCGACCAGGGCCAGGCCCAGGGCCTGGCCCATGCGCACGATGGCCTCGATGATGGCTGCGTCACTGCTATCCGTCAGCATGTCGCGCACGAAGCCCTGGTCGATTTTCAGCACGTCTATCGGCAGGCGCTTGAGGTAGGTCAGGCTGGAGTAGCCGGTGCCGAAGTCGTCGATGGCAATGCTCACGCCCAGGCGCTTGAGCTCGGCAAGCAGCTTGGCCGCCTCGCCTATATCGTGGGCCAGCACGCCTTCGGTGATTTCCAGCTCCAGCATGGCTGGTGGCAGCTGGGTTTCGTGCAATGCCGATTTGACCATGTCGAGAAAGGATTCTTCGCGGAACTGCACGGCGGAGATATTCACGCTGACACTGATGGGGTGGCCGCACTGGTGCAGGCGCCGGGCATCGGCACAGGCCTGCAGCAGCATGTATTTGCCGATCGGCACGATCAGCCCGGTTTCTTCGGCCAGGGGAATGAAGTCGGCTGGCGAGACCAGTTTGCCTTCGCCATTGCGCCAGCGAATCAGCGCTTCCATGCCACAGATGGCCTGGCGCTGGGCATCGTACTTGGTCTGGTAGAAGGCTTCGAAGACGCCTTGCTCCAGAGCCCTGCGCATATGGCTCTCCAGCAGGTGGCGAGCGCGCGTGCTGGTCTCGATGCTCTGCGAGAAGAAGTGGTAGCGGTTTCTCCCCTCGCGTTTGGCCAGGTACATGGCGGCATCGGCATGGCGGTGGAGGGCTTCCGGACTGTCGCTGTCATCAGGAAACACGCTGACCCCCACGCTGGCTGTCAGGTCGTAACGGTTTTTCTCCAGCTCGATGGGCGCGGCGAGGCTCTTCAGCAGACGCTCGATATAGTCACCGATGGCGTCCATGCGCTGCATGTCGGGCAGCAGGATGAGGAATTCGTCGCCGCCAGGCCTGCATACGGTATCAATCCCTCGCGATGACCCGGCCAGACGCTTGGCAATCTCTTGCAGCAGTGCGTCGCCGACCGAGTGCCCGACCGAGTCGTTAATGCTCTTGAAGTTGTCCAGGTCGAGCAGCAGCAAGGCTACCTTGTCGCCATTGCGTCGGGCTTTCTGCAGCGCCTGTTCGGCGCGATCCTGCAGCAGCGCCCGATTGGGCAGGCCGGTGAGGGCATCGTAGTAGGCAAGTCGCTTGGCCTCGCGCCGCAGGTTGAGGTGGGCCCGCACATGGGCCTTGGCGACGGGGATGTTGAGGGGTTTCTGGATAAAGTCGACGCCGCCCAGTTCGAGGGCCTTGATCTCGTTGTCGGACTGGGTGTGCGAGGTGACAAACAGGATGGCCGCATCGCACAGCTTGGGGTCCGACTTCATCACCCGACAGATGTCGAAGCCATTCATTCCGGGCATCTGAATGTCCAGCAGGACCAGGTCGGGGCGGCAAAAGCGGGCGATTTCCAGGGCCGTGCGGCCGTCGGTTGCGCTGATGACCTCGCCTAGATCGTGCAGTGCTTCGCTTAGGATCAGTACATCGCTGGATTGGTCATCGACGATCAGGATTACAGGTGCCTCGGAAGTCATGGCAGTAGTCCGAATATCCATTTCTGCCTGAGAGACTAGCCCAATAAATCAGCGTTGCTCGCGTTCAATCCACGCCGGCCAGGCTCTTCAGACGTGCGATGGTTTCAGCAGGCTCGTCGTTGCACAAGGCTGCAGCCAGGCGCATGAGTACCTGTTCTCTGTGCACCTGGGTTTTCGGAAGACTGTAGATGGCACCGATCAGTTCGCGTAGCAGCATCGGCAGACCCCATTGGGCCTTGAGAGCAATGGCGAATGGGCGCGCGTAATGGTCCATGGCCTGGTTGAGAAGGTTGTCGTCGACCGTCATGCCCTGGGTCGTCCAATACTGGGCTTGCAACAGGACGCTCAGCTCACCCATGCGATGAAGCAAGGCCGCTGCGTGCAGAGGGCCGGGGTCGATTCGACATTGTTTGGCCAGTTGGGTGACGCGCTCTGCCAACTGCTCGGAGGCGTTCAGGTGTTCCTGCAGCAGCAGATCCAGCATGGTGTCGTTGCCACAGCAGTTCTGGCGTAGAGCCAAACCGATTGCCAGGTTGAGACTGGTTCGCTCCCCCAGGCACTTGAGTGCGTCCAGCAGGCTGGTGCAGGGTTTTCCTCCGGCTCGATAGCCCGGACTGTTGGCGGCGGAGATCATGTAGGCGCAAAGCGCGGGATCCTGCTGCCATTGCTCGCTCAGCTTGCGCAGGTCCTGCGGAGTCCCCTCGCTAGCCTGCTTGAGCCGATCCTTGACCCCACTGAGAAGCGGTATATCCAGGTCACCGCCCGAGAGCTTGCCGAGGTAGGCAAGGAAATCGTCCTCGTTGGTCGCTACTGCGCTATCGGTTTCGGCTGGGGGCAGCAGCTGGTCGAGGTAGGCGCGGACCTTGGGAATCTCGAACGGTTTGGTGATATAGGCATTGATGCCCAGGGGGCGGGCAGCCATCACGCTTTCGCGGTCTGAGCGGCCGGTAATCATGATCAGTGGCGTACTGTGGTCGTGCTGTCGAATGCTTCGCAGCAGGTTCAACCCTGAACCGTCCGGCAGGTTCCAGTCGGCCAGTACCAGTTGATAGCGTTGGCGCTTCCAGGCATCCAGGGCGCTGCTGATATCACCAAAACAATCGATATTGGCCGATGGGCGCATGTTGCTGACCAGTTGTTGCAGCAGGCCGGCGATCCACGGGTCGTCGTCCACGATCATGACATGCATGTCGTCGGTCTCAGGGCATAGGTCGATTGGGTTTTCTTCTCTTATTAGCTGCAAGGTAGCACTTTAGCCAGGGCGCGACTGTTATTCAGGCATCGCGCAGCAGGTCATGCTCGTCGAGCAGGCGATAGGCGATTTCCGGCTGCCTTTCCAGGCCGCGGCGAATGGCGGCGGGGATGGCCTGGCGGGTCTTGCGGCACAGGCCCGGGTGGTCGGCGATATGGATGGCAATGCCGCGCATGCTGCGTACTTCGTTGAGGCCGGGGACGACCTGCACATGGATGCCGAGCTGCTGGTACATGCGTTGCTGCATATGCCGCAGGTCGTTGAGGTCGCGCAGGTTTTCCAGGCGTTCGAGCAGGCGCTTTTCCTCGGCGCGGGTGAGCAGGAGGATGCGCAGATCGGCGCCGGGGCTGTCCTGCAGGCGTTCGCGCTGGCAGTCGCAGGCGCCGGGCGGGCAGGGTTGGCGAAGCTGGGGAACGGAGTTCATGGGCTCCGATCATAGCCAGCTCGGTGCCCCTTTGCGCAAGAGCCATTGGCCGGCTCCCCCGGAGTGGGCGAACCGGCGCAGCCTTTACCAGGCCAGCGGTTGCTGCTGGTAGTCGAGGAACAGGCAGCTGTTGGCGCCGAGCTGGCTGGCGATGGTGGCGACCAGACCGGCGGCGCTGGTGGCGACGTCGAGGTCGGCGTCACTGCCGCCCATGTCGGTACGCACCCAACCCGGATGCAGGGTCAGCAGGCTGGCCTGCGGGCGGTCGTCGGCCTGGCTCCAGCTGCGCAGCAGGCTGTTCAGCGCGGCCTTGCTGGCGCCGTATAGCGGCATCTCGGCCGAACGGGCCAGCGCCACACTGCCCATTTGTGAACTCATGAAGGCCAGTACACCGCCTTTGGTGACGCGGTTTGCCAGTTGCTGGGCGAGGTGTACCGGAGCGATGGCGTTGGTGAGGAACAGGTGGGCGATCTCCTCGCTGCTGGCCTGACCAACGTCCTGGTGCTGAGGGCCCATTACCCCGGCATTGAAGACGGCGATATCCAGCAACTGCTCGCCCAGCGCCGCAGCGATGCGTTGTGGCGCCTCGGGCTGGTTCAGGTCGCAGGCGATCAGGTTGAAGTGCTCGGGATGGTCCTGCTGCAGCTGGTGCAGGGCCGGTGAGTCGGTGTTGCGGACCACGGCGTGCACCCGGGCACCGCTTTCCAGGTAGGCCTTGGCCAGGCCCAGGCCGATGCCCCGTGAGGCACCGGTAATCAGGATGTTCTGCATCGTTCTTTCCTTAAACGGAGAAGCTGGCCGGTGCGGGGCACCGGCCTCCAAGTGTTACAGACGCGGGTAGTCGATATAGCCGACCGGCCCCTGGCCGTAGAACAGCTCCGGGCGCGGCTCGTTGAGCGGGGCGTCCTGGGCCAGGCGGGCGGGCAGGTCCGGATTGGCGATGAAGGGAATGCCGAAGGCCACGGCATCGGCCTTGCCTTCGCTCAGCCAGGCGTTGGCCTGCTCCTTGGTGAAGCGCTCGTTGGCGATGACCAGGCCGCCGAACTGCTCCTTGATGAAGGGCGTCAGGCTGTCTTCGCCTTCCTTCTCGCGGGTGCAGATGAAGGCGATGCCGCGCTTGCCCAGCTCGCGAGCGACATGGCCGAAGGTTTCGCGCGGGTTGTCATCGCCCATGTCGTGGGAGTCGCGACGCGGCGCCAGGTGCACGCCGACACGATCGGCGCCCCAGACGCCGACTACGGCGTCGGTGACTTCCAGCAGCAGGCGTGCGCGGTTCTCCACGGAGCCGCCATATTGGTCGCTGCGCTGGTTGGTGCTGCTTTGCAGGAACTGGTCGAGCAGGTAGCCGTTGGCGCCGTGGATTTCCACGCCATCGAAGCCGGCGGCCTTGGCGTTCTCCGCGCCGTGGCGATAGGCCTCGACGATATCGGCGATTTCCTCGGTTTCCAGGGCGCGCGGGGTGACGTAGTCCTTCAGCGGACGCACCAGACTGACGTGGCCTTTGGCGGCGATGGCGCTGGGCGCCACCGGCAGTTCACCGTTCAGATAGAGCGGGTCGGAGATGCGTCCGACGTGCCACAGCTGCAGGAAGATGCGCCCGCCGTTGGCATGCACCGCCTGGGTCACGTTGAGCCAGCCGCGCACCTGGTCCTCGGACCAGATGCCGGGGGTGTCGGGGTAGCCGACGCCCATCGGGGTGACCGACGTGGCCTCGCTGAGAATCAGGCCGGCGCTGGCGCGCTGTACGTAGTACTCGGCCATCAGCGCGTTGGGCACGCGGCCTTCGTCGGCGCGGCAGCGAGTCAGCGGGGCCATGATGATGCGGTTGGGCAGCTCCAGGCTGCCGATCTTGATGGGGTCGAACAGGGTAGTCATGGTGAAGCCTCCGAGGGGTCAGTCGAGGACAGCGGTGGCGAGGTTGTCGCCACTGAGGGAAAGGTTGAGCAGAGCAACGATCAGCGCGGCGGCGCCCAGGCCGGCGGCGGCGATGGGCACGGCGGTCAGGCCCAGCCCCTGGTCGATGACCAGGCCACCGGTCCAGGCGCCGAGGGCGTTGCCCAGGTTGAAGGCGCCGATATTCAGGGTCGCCACCAGGTTCGGGGCGCCCTGGCCGAAGTTCATCACGTTGATCTGCAGCGCCGGCACGGCAGCGAAGGCGGCCATGGCCCAGAGCAGCAGGTTGAGCTCCAGCGGAATCAGTTGCGGGCTGCTCCAGCGCACCAGGGCGGAGAAGATGGCCAGGGCCAGCAGCACGCCCACCAGGGCGCTGGCCAGGTTGCGGTCGGCCAGGCGGCCACCAACGATATTGCCCAGGGTCAGGCCGAGGCCGATCAGCAGCAGCGTCCAGGTGATGCCGCGCGGCGATACGCCGGTGACTTCGCCGAGCAGCGGGGCGATATAGGTGAACAGCGCGAACATGGTGGCGGAGAACAGCACGGTGGTCAGCAGGGCCAGCCACAGGCCACTGCCGCGCAGCGCACGCAGCTCGCTGCGAATATCGCTGCGATGTTGTTCGCGGGCCGCAGGCAGCACGTGCCACAGGCCGATGAAGGCGAGGATGCCGATGCCGGTCACCGCCCAGAAAGTGGCACGCCAGCCGGCGTACTGGCCCAGTGCGGTGCCCAGTGGCACGCCGAGCACGTTGGCCAGGGTCAGGCCGGTGAACATCAGGGCCACGGCCGAGGCGCGGCGGTTCTCCGGTACCAGGCTGGCGGCGACTACCGAGCCGATGCCGAAGAAGGCGCCGTGGCACAGGGCGGTGACCACGCGGGCAATCATCAGCAGCTCATAGTCGGCGGCGGTGGCGCAGAGCAGGTTGCCCAGCACGAAGATGCCCATCAACGCCAGCAGGGCCAGCTTGCGCGGCCAGTTGGCGGTAACCAGGGCCATGAAGGGCGCGCCGAGGGCCACGCCCAGGGCGTAGCCGGTCACCAACCAGCCGGCACCGGGGATGGACACGCCGAGGTCGGCGGCCACTTCTGGCAGCAGGCCCATGATGACGAATTCCGTGGTGCCGATGGCAAACGCGGAAAGCGCGAGGACTAGAAGCGGTAACGGCATCGGGCCGGCTCCTGAGTGATTCGGGTAGTTGATCCTGCCGCGGCAGGTGTTACTTAGAGTTGGCTGTCTAGCTCGTGCAGGAAGGCCTGGATGGCGTCCTCGTCACGCTTGTAGAAACTCCACTGACCGACCTTGCGACAACTCACCAGGCCGGCACGCTGCAGGGTTGCCAGGTGCGCCGAGACGCTCGACTGTGACAGGCCGCAGCGCTCGAACTTGCCGGCGCAGACGCCGAGCTCCAGCGGGTGGTCCTGGTCGGCGAAGTGCTTTTCCGGCTCCTTCAGCCACTGCAGGATCTCGCGCCGTACGGGGTGGGCGAGAGCCTTGATGATGTCGTCGATGTCGGTGGTCATGGCGCTGCTGTCGTGTATCGGGTTGCGACGAACTTTATATCGGGTTTGTCCGATATTCAGATCGTTTGCGCCGATACTGCTTATCAAGACGGCTGATGGGCCTCAGCGCGGTCGCGACAGAGCGGCATGCAGGAGCGAGCTAGGCTCGCTCCTGCGAGGGGGATTAACGATAGCGACTCAGGCGGCCATCTCGTGCAGGCCGTAGCGACGCATCAGGGGTTCACGCAGGCCCGGCTGGAAGTTGATGCGCGTGGCATCGCCCTGTACGGCCTCGATCAGCCTGGGGTTCATCAGGCGGAACCACAGCGGCGGCACGTAGGCCACCAGGTACATGCCGAAATAGCCGCTGGGCAGGCGCGGCAGGTCGGGGAAGTTGCGCAGCGACTGGTAGCGCCGCGTGGGGTAAGCATGGTGGTCGGAGTGGCGTTGCAGGTGGAACAGCGCCCAGTTGGAGAACAGGTGGTTGCTGTTCCACGAGTGGTGCGGCTGGCATACCTCGTAGCGGCCGTTGTCCAGCTTGCGGCGCAGCAGGCCGTAGTGTTCCAGGTAGTTGGCCGAGGTCAGCTGGAAGGCGCCCCAACCGGCACTCAGCAGCAGGAAGGGCAGGATGCCGAGGCCGAAGACGAACACCAGGCCGCCATACAGCGCCAGGCTGATCAGGGCGGTCTGCAGTATCTCGTTGCCCAGGCTCCACGGGCCCTTGCCGCCACGTGCCAGGCGCTCCGTCTCCAGCTGCCAGGCGCGCAGCAGGCCGCCGGGTAGCTCGCGCAGGGCAAAGCGGTAGATGGATTCGCCCATGCGCGACGAGGCGCTGTCGTGCGGGGTGGCAACGTCGCGGTGATGGCCACGGTTGTGTTCGATATAGAAGTGTCCGTAGCAGCTCAGGGCCAGGGCCAGTTTGCCCAGCCAGCGCTCCAGCGCAGGCTTCTTGTGCCCCATCTCATGGCCGAGGTTGATGGCGAAGCCAAGGCCGCCGCCGGTGTTGATGATCATCGCCAGCAGCCCGCTCCAGCTCAGCGGCTGGCTGGCGACGAAGGCGGTGACGGCGATGAACGAGACCCACAGCACCGGCACCAGCAGGTAGGTGATCCAGCGGTAGTAGAGGTCGGCCTCCAGCGCCGGCACTTCCGACTCCGGTGGATTGCTCGGGTCTTCGCCGATCAGCGCATCGAGCAGGGGAATGCCGAAGTAGAAGAACAGCGGCGACAGCCACAGCCACAGCTCGCTGGGCGACACCAGCAGATAGAGGGCCGGGCCGATCAGGCCCAGCGTGGGGACGAACAGCGACAGCAGCCACAGCGGGCGCTTGCGGTCGCGATAGGGCAGGGCAGTGGTGTGGGCTTCCATCTTGTTATCTCCAGGGTTCTTCGACCTGTAGTCAGCATGCGCGCTGCTGTCCAGCTCGGTAACCGTTGAGGCGGGCAGAAAATCGTCTTATGGTGACAATCTCGCCCGATCCGGAACCCGCCATGCCGTCCGTCGAGTCTTCGCTACAGCCCTGCCTGCATCCCATCTATGCGCGCCTGCTGTGTGCCGCATTGCAGCGGCGCGGGTTCGACGCGGAGCAGATCCTTGCCGGCACCGGGTTGGACTGGCAGCAGCTGCACGCCGATAATCGCAGCCTGTGTTTCGCCCAGATCCAGCGCCTGATCCGCCGCGCTATCCAGCTCACCGAATGCCCCTGGCTCGGTCTGGAAACCGGCTGTGCCACCCAGGTCTCGGCGCATGGCCCGGTGGGCTATGCGGCCGTGGCCTGTGCCGACCTGCGCGGCGTGCTGCAGGTGGTCGAGCGCTTCAGCGTGCTGCGCATGAACGGCGTGCGCCTGACTGGCTATGAACGGGACGGCCGCTATCACATGTGCGGCGACGAGGCCTTCGACCTGGGCGATGCCCGCGAACATATCCTCGCCACCATGGCCGGCACCGCGCTGCGCCTGCTCGATGCCGTGTGTGGCGGCCTGGCCCTGGCCGAGCTGGAGTTCGCCTTCCCGTTTCCCGAGCCGCCCTGGGCAGAGCGCTACCGCGAGCTGTTGGGGCAGGTGGTGTTCGACGCGCCGGCCTATGGCGTCAGCCTGCCGCTGGAGTGGCTGGACCGGCCGAGCCTGAGCGCCGATCCGGTTGCTGCACGCAACGCCCTGCGCGATTGCGAGCAGTTGCTGCACGGCACCCCACGAGGCAGCGACTGGAGCGCACGGGTGCAGCTGCGTCTGTTGGCGTGCCAGGGCCGCTACCCGACCCTGCAGCAGCTGGCCGAGGAGTTCCACCTGTCCGAACGCACCCTGATCCGCCGCTTGCGCGAGGAGGGCGTGCAATACCAGCAACTGCTCGACGAGGTGCGCCAGGAGCTGGCCTGCTGGCTCCTGCAGAACACGGCGCTGAGCGTGGAGGCGGTCGCCGAGCGAGTCGGCTATCAGGACAGCAGCAATTTCAGTCGCATCTTCCGCCGCTGGCTGGGCGTCACGCCCAGGGCCTGGCGCCAGGGCGCTGCATGAACTATCTGGCGCATCTGCACCTGGGCGGCAGCGCGCCGGCGCAGCTGCTCGGCAGCCTGTATGGCGATTTCGTCAAAGGTCGCCTGGAGGGGCGTTTCCCAGCCGAGATCGAGGCCGCCATCCGCCTGCATCGACGCATCGACGTCTTCACCGACAGCCATCCCCTCACCGAGCGCGCACGGGCGCGCTTTCCCGGTGAGCGGCGGCGTACCTCGGGAATTCTGCTCGACCTGTTCTTCGACCACTGCCTGGCGCGTGACTGGGCGGATTACGGTGACGAACCCCTGCCGGCGTTCACCGGGCGGGTCTACCAGGTGCTCGCCGCGCAGCCCGAACTGCCCGAACGCCTGGCCCGCATCGCTCCGCGCATGGCCGAACAGGACTGGCTCGGCAGCTACCGTGACTTCGCCGTGCTTGAGCAGGTGCTGCATGGCATGGGCCGGCGCCTGTCGCGGCCGCAGTTGCTGGCTGGCGCAATGCTGGAGCTTGATCGGTTGTACGAGCCGCTGAGCGCGGATTTCCGAGACTTTTACCCGCAGCTACAGGCGTTCGCGCTTAGCGAGCTGCGGCAGCTGGGAGCCCCCCGCTAAGCGGGCTGGGTGAGCATGAGCTGGACGGTGGTTTCTGCGACATCTCTCTCAGGCGGCTTCCTGACTACGCGTCTCGACCTCGCCAAACAGCGCTATCTGCACCGCGCGCTGCGCCTGGCGAGCCAGGGCATTGCGTTCGATGCCGGTACTGGCGATGGGCGCGAGCAGCTGGATCTGCACCAATGCGCGCTCGCCGGCGAACAGGCGCAGCAGGTGCGAAGGCAGGTCATCGTCACCGATGAAGGGCGCCAGCAGATCGCTTTCGCCGTTGCGCAGATACCGAATCGCCACCGGCTGCAGCGCCACACCGGCCTCGATGGCGCCGGTCAGCAGGCGACCATGAAAGGTGCGCACCTGCTGGCCGTCGGTGGTGGTGCCCTCGGGGAATATCAGCAGCTGGCGCCCGGCACTGAGATGGCGGTGCAGCTGCCGCGCCAGCAAGGTGCTGTCGCCCGAACCGCGCCGGATAAACAGAGTGCCGGCCTTGTGCGCCAGCCAGCCGGCCAGCGGCCAGGTGCGCACTTCGGCTTTGGACAGGAAGGACAGCGGCAGCAACTGGCCGAGCAGCGGGATATCGGTCCAGGACACATGGTTGCTGACCCACAGCATCGGCTCGGTCGGCAGCTCGCCCTGCACCTGTACCTCGAACGGCAGGGCCGCGCTCAGGCGCCGCAGATACCAGCAGGTCAGGCGCTGACGCAGAGCCATCAGGTCATGCCGGCGCAGGCGCTCGATCAAGGCAACATTGCCGGCCAGCGCCGCGCCCAGCAGCAACACGGCGGCCAGGCGGGCCAGACGCAGGTACAGGCGCAATGTGTTCATGCCGTTCAGACCGCCGCCTTGAAGTGCCGCGCGTAGCGCGGGCACAGTTCGTCGCGCTTGAGCAGGATGAACACGTCGGCCACCTGGAAGTCCTGATCCCAGCAAGGCTCGCCACACACCTTGGCACCCAGGCGCATATAGGCCTTGAGCAGCGGCGGCATCTCGGCGATGACGTTGCCGGGAATATCCAGGCTCGGCAGCGGGTTCTTCGGCTCCGCGCGCAGGTGTTCGGTGCACAGGTGACGTTCGCGCAGGCGCTGCATGATCGCCTGGGCCTGGATGCCGCCGTCCTGCATGGGGATGCTGGCGCAACCCATCAGGTAGCGGTAGCCGCCTTCATTGAGCACCTCGGCCAGCTCGCTCCACAGCACGGCGATGGTGCCTCCGTTGCGGTAGGCCGGGTCGACACAGGTGCGGCCAAGTTCCAGTACCGGACCTTCGAGGTGCGCCAGGCCGTGCAGGCTGAATTCCTCTTCGCTGTAGAAGCGGCCCAGGCTGGCGGCGGCGCGATGGTCGAGCAGGCGGGTGGTGGCGACCAGGCGCCCACTGTTGAGGTCACGCACGCCGATGTGCTGGCAGTGCGGGTCGTAGTCATCCATGTCCAGGCCCAGCTCGGCGCCTTTGAGCTTGGCATCGAACTCGCTGCTGAACACCGAGTAGCGCAGGGTCTGGGCCTCGCGCAGCGCATCCGGGCCGAGCAGACGCTCGGCTTGCAGGCGGCGTTCGGCAGTTCGGGCGATCTGAGTCATCGAGTAGCCTCCGTGAGCCAGCCTTGCGATGGGTTGCGGCCGGTCGATGTTGTTGGGCAAGCTCAGGCTAGGAAGACCCGGTGTCACCTCCATGAAGGTTCGGTGATGCTTGTGTGACAGACGACGAGGACTTTTCGATGCCCTGGCAATCTTTGCTGGAAACCCGCGACCGCCTGCCGGCGAGTAATCTCGAGGATTGGTACACCGCCTTGCTGGCGCGCGTGGGCGATGGCAATCCCTTCACCCTGGCCCTGCTCGGCGGGCGCCTGGCGAGCACGCCGGGTCTGGCCTTCCTGTCCGGCTATCAGGCGGCCCTGCGTGCGCTGTGGCCGGCGGCGCCGCATAGCCTTGGCGCGCTCTGCGTGACAGAAAACAAAAGCACCCGCCCGGCGGACATGAGTACCCGCCTGGATGATCTGCAGCTGTCCGGGCGCAAGGACTTCGTTACCGCCGCCGAGGCCGCCGACTGGTTGTTGGTGGCGGCTCGTGAGGAAACGCACGGGGAGCCGCCGCGCCTGGCCATGGGCGTGGTGCGCAATGGCGACCCGGGCGTGCGTATCGAAACGCTGCCGGCCCTGCCATTGATGCCCGATATCAGCCACGGCCGTCTGCATCTGCAGCAGGCCCACTGCGAGCGACTGCCCGGCGATGGCTGGGATGCCTACGCCAAGCCATTCCGCAGCATCGAGGATCTGCATGTGCTGACGGCAGTGAATGCCTGGCTCTATGGCGTGGGCCGGGACAGCGGCTGGCCGCGCGAACTGCAGCTACGCCTGCTGAGCCTGTTGGCGGGCTGCGCCGAAGTCGCGCGGCTGTGTCCGAGTACGGCCAGCACCCACCTTCTGTTGGCGGGCCTGTTTGCCCAGTTCGCCAGCCTGCGCCCGGAGATGGATGCGGCCATGGCCGCCGGGCCGGCGCAGTGGAACACCTTGTGGCTGCGTGACGGCAAACTGCTGGAGATTGCCCGCACGGCGCGGGAGAAGCGCCTGGCAAAGGCGCTGGTGGCGCTCGGCTAGAAGATGCTTGGCGAGGCGTCTTGCTGGAGGAAGTAGAGGCGTCGCACGCCTCTATTGCGCTTGATCCAGGTCAGTAAGCCACGTCGCGCTATCGCTTAAGGTCGCCTCGCCATTTTTCTGCGAGGTTTCCATGCGCCGCGAGCCCATCGTGCTGTTCGATAACGGCAGCCACAAATGCCTGATGTTCGATGACCTGGTCAGCGGCGAGGGTGTGCAGTCCAACCAGTTCCTGATCGTCGACCACGACCAGTATCTGCTGCTCGATCCGGGCGGCGATCTGACCTATACGCCTCTGACGCTGGCCCTGTCCCAGCATATTCCGGTTCAGGCACTGACCTATATATTCGCCTCGCATCAGGACCCGGACATCATCGCTTCGCTGGACAAGTGGTTGCTGCACACTCGCGCGCGGGTGATCTGCTCCAAGCTGTGGGCGCGCTTTCTGCCGCATCTGACCGCCAACTACCTGGCCCTGAGCCACGGCATCTGCACCTATGACCGCATCATCGCGCTACCCGATCGTGGCCAGTCCTTCACCCTGGGCAAGTGCCAGCTCAAGGCTGTGCCGGCGCACTTCCTACATTCGGTGGGCAACTTCCAGCTGTACGACCCGGTGAGCAAGATCCTCTTCTCCGGTGACATGGGGGCGTCGCTGGTGGATGACGCCAGCCCGGTGGTCGACTTCGCCAACCATATTCCCAACATGGCCGGCTTCCATCGCCGCTACATGGCCAGCAACAAGGCCTGTCGTTTCTGGGCGCAGATGGTGCGCGAGATGGACGTGGCGCAGATCGTGCCGCAGCACGGGCGGCCTTTCGTGGGCGCAGAGATGATCGGCGCCTTCCTCGACTGGATCGAGCAGCTGGAGTGCGGTCTCGACCTGATGACGCAGCAGGACTATCGCCTGCCGGACTGATTCGTCTCCCGGATCGGCGTGATCGGCGCTATTGTCGTCATGCCCTCCGTGCTAGCGTCGGCTCCTCCCAATTGCTGTGAGCGAGTCCGATGTTGCGTGGAACCTTTCTGGCCGGTTGTCTGCTAGCCGCCGGTCCTCTGGCTGCACAGACCTGGCCCATGCCGGACTGGAGCAGCCAGCCGGCCGTCGCCAGCACCGCCGTGCAGGCACTGGACGCCTATGCCTTTCCTGTTCGTGACGACACGACCCGCGCCGGCGTGCGCACCGACGCATTGCTGGTGATCAAAGATGGCGTGATCGTGCATGAACGCTATGCCGAGCCCACCCGCGCGCAAACCCCGCACCTGGCCTGGTCGATCAGCAAGAGCCTGTTCGCCACCGTGCTCGGTGTCGCCTACGGCGAGGGTCGTTTCAAGCTGGACGACCCGGTGGCCCAGCATTACCCGCCATTCGCTACTCACCCCGACGTGAAGATGGGGCACTTGCTCAACTGGGCCTCGGGCCTGGACTGGCAGGAAGACTACGAGTACGCGCCATTGAAGTCCTCGGTGGTGGCCATGCTCTACACCCGCGGCCGGGGCGATATGGCGGCTTTTACCGCCGAACATGGTCTGGATGCCCTGCCAGGCACGCGGTTTCGCTATTCCAGCGGCGATGCCAATGTACTTGGCGCCAGTCTCAAGAGCATGGTGGGCGAGCAGGCTTATGCCGACTATCCCTGGACGGCGCTGTTCGAGCCGTTGGGCATTCGTTCGGCCGTCTGGGAGCGTGATGCCAGCGGTACCTTCGTTGCGTCTTCCTATGCCTACATGACGGCGCGCGACCTGGCCCGGGTCGGTCTGCTGATGTTGCGCGACGGCCGCTGGGGCGAACGGCAGCTGCTGCCGGCCAGTTGGGTCGCTTTCAACCGTACGCCGTTCGCCAACTACCGGCCCGATCCGCAGAAACCAGGCGATGCCGTACCCGGCGGCCAGTGGTGGCTGAATGCGACGCTGGAAGGTGCCAAACGGCCCTGGCCGGATGTGCCGGACGATACCTTTGCCGCTCTCGGTCATTGGGGGCAGGGGCTCTACGTGCTGCCTGAATACAAGATGGTGGTGGTGCGCTACGCCGACGACCGCGACGGCAGCTTCCAACACAACGAATTGCTCAAGCGGGTGCTGAGCGCCTATGGAGAACAGCCATGATCCGGCGCCGTCCGCTTCTTTCGGTATTCCTGCTGCTGCTCGCGGGGCTGCTTCTGCTGGCCTGGCAGAATCGTGTACACCTGGCCGCCTTCCCCGGCATCGTCGGCGCATATTCGGCCAAGGAGTAATGTTCCTGCCGCTATGTCAGTGGCAATCCGGCGCAGTACTGCCAGGGTTATGTCAAACAGTACGTGCCGCTCAGCGAGCTTTACGACAACGACATGCACAAGCGTGTGACCGCCTCGGCGCTGGGGCAGGCGCGCATGGCGGTCTGGCTGGATGAACGAAGAGGTTGCGTGTTGATGCCGGATGAGCATGCCTTGCCACGCTAAGTGGCTGTAGCGCGTGCCGGCAAGGCTGGTCGGGCTAGCAGGCCTTGGCCGTGCTGGCGCGGGCGAGGGCACTAGCGCTCCTGAAAGTCCACCTGGCCTGATTGGAGCCCGGTTTGGCAAGGCCGCCGCGGGCCGCTATCGTTGCGCTCAAACCGTGATGTAAGTGAGCCCATGGTCAAACTCCTGCTCTCCCTGCCTGCTGCCCTGCTCGCCGCCTGCCTGAGCCTGCCGACGCAGGCGGCCTGGTATCTGGACAACGAATCCTCGCGCCTGTCGTTCATCTCCACCAAGGCCGACAACCTCTCCGAAGTGCATCGCTTCCTGACCCTGCACGGCTCCATCGATGAGCAAGGTGCTGCGCGCCTGCGTATCGAGATGGAATCGTTGAGTACCGGCATACCGGTGCGCGACGAACGCATGCGCAGCCTGCTGTTCGCTACCGAGCAGTTTCCCGATGCGCGGGTCATGGCCCAGCTCAACCTGGGCCCCATCACTGGTCTGGCCCCTGGGGCCCAACTGGAAATCACCCTGCCCATTCAGGTGCAGATTCGTGAGCACAAGCACGGATATATGGCCGAGTTGCTGGTCACGCGCCTGGACATGCACCGCTTCCAGGTAGTGACGCTGGCGCCGCTGGTGCTGCACTCCGAGCATTTCGGTCTGCAGCCGGGTATCGAGGCGCTGCGTGAGGTGGCGCGTTTGTCATCCATCAGCCTGTCGGTACCGGTCGGCGCGGTGATGATCTTCACCTCACGATGAGCGGCGAAATCTTTCCCTGGAAGCCGGGTAACGCCTTCGAACTGCTGGTCGACGGCCCCGCCTTCTTTCCGGCCATGCTGGGCGATATCGCCAAGGCTCGGCATCTGCTGCTGCTGGAGTTGTACCTGGTCGAGGACGGCCTGTGCAGCGCGGCACTGGTCGAGGCTCTGTGTGCTGCCGCCGGGCGTGGTGTGGAAGTACGCTGCCTGTTCGACGGCTACGGCAGCCTGGGCTTTGGCCAGGCTCAGCGTCAGCGCCTGGACGAGGCTGGCGTAAGCCTGCGCCAGTACAACCCGCTGCGATGGCGGCGTGGCTTGCGCAACCTGCATCGCGACCACCGCAAGCTGCTGGTGGTCGACCAGCGCTGCGCCTATGTCGGCGGTACCGGCGCCACCGACCAGTTCTGGAGCCCGGAACCCCTGGGTGAGCCCTGGCACGAGGTGATGGTGCGCATCGAAGGGCCGTTGGTGAGGCACTGGCAACTGCTGTTCGACTACCAGTGGCTGGCCTGTGAGGGACGCCAACCCTGGAAACCCGGGCAGGCGCCGGGGCTCGCTCACCTGCCACCCTGTCCGCCGGCGGGGCAGGGCATGGGCCGGGTAGCCTATGCCGACTCCAGCCAGCACCTCGATATCGTCCAGTCGCTGCTGCGCAGCATCGGTCACGCCAAACGCCAGGTATGGCTGGCCACGCCGTATTTCCTGCCCAGTCGCAAGGTGCGCCGCTTCCTGATGCGCGCCGCCGCCCGAGGGGTGGAAGTGCGTCTGCTGCTGACCGGGCGCAACACCGATCACCCGCCGGTGCGCTTCGCCGGCCAGCGCTACTACCCCAGGCTGCTCCGGGCGGGAGTGCGCATCTACGAGTACCAGCCGCGCTTCCTGCACCTGAAGATGGTGCTGGTGGACGATTGGGTCAGCCTCGGTTCGTGCAACTTCGACCACTGGAATCTGCGCTTCAACCTGGAAGCCAATCTGGAGGCCCTCGATCCACAGCTGACGGAGGCCGTCAGCACCTGTTTTCTCAACGACTTCGAGCAGAGCCGCGAGATCACCCTGGACGACTGGCAGCGCCGCCCGCTGTTCAAACGCATCCGCCAGCGCCTGTGGGGCTGGCTGGATCGGCTGGCGGTCAACCTGCTGGATCGTCGCCGCTAGTCACTGGGTAAAGAGCCAGCCAGAGGGGTGTGCGAGCGGTCTGATGCCTGTGGAGCGGCGAACCTCTGCGGGAAGCCATAGTTCTGGTTGTAGATCATCCTTGCCACGGAGTTACACGTCGACTGGACTGCCTGGGGAGTCAGGCAACAGGCAACGGAGACAGGGTCTCTTGTCTGGGAAATCGTGGAGTTGAAGCGAGGTGGGCACCGTGGGCTAGCGGCACAGCACGACCAGGCTGCGGCTGGAAAATCCGGCTGGATTGAGGCCGAAGAGGAAGTCCGCCGGGTCGTCCTCGCCATCGTCGCCGGCCTTGGCCAGCACTTTGTAGCCCTTGTCGCCACAGGCGCGGGCGGCCTTTTCCTCACACTGCTCCCAGCTGGATGTAAGCCCGGAACAGTTGATGTTGAGGCCCTTGCGGCCCTTCTTTTCGTACGTCTTGGCTGTCGCGGAACAGCCGGCAACCAGCGCCAGCAGAACGGTCAGCAGTACAAGCCTTTTCATCTAAATCCCCAGCGGGCTTGTCTGTTTTTCTGGCGGCATGGCCGCCAACCCCTTGCAATGATTCCGGCGATGCGCAGCTCTTGTGTCGACCGCTGCTTGCACCCCTGCCTGGGCAGTGAGGCCGGAACTATCGAGAAATAGCACAAAGCATAGGGCGCCTGCGAGACAAAAAAATTGCAATTTCACTACAGCTTTTCTCGCTCTCGTTCGTCTTGTTAGTAAGGAGCTGCCCAATGCGGCGACTGGTATACGGATCAGCAAGACGCGGAACGCACGCGCACAGGGACTTGTGGCATGAACAGCGATGAACGTCGGCGTCTGAGGGCAATACTGCAAGAGGCCGGCCTCAAGAACAGCCTGGCCAGGCTGAAGATTCTCGAAGCGCTGGATTGCAGCGATCGGGCCCTGCGCGCCCGTGAGCTGCAGGAGCAGCTGTGGCTGGCCGGCGAGCAGATATCCATCCTTACCGTACGCCAGGTGCTGAGTCGGCTCGGCACCTGCGGGGTGGTGAGGCGCGACGAGGAAGGGCGGTATCACCTGTGTCGGAGTGTGGCGTTGGTTGGCTGAGCACCTGATCCGGTCAACCTGGCCGGCGCTCACAGGCGGGTCTTGTCGACTTTCCACCAGCCGGGCAGCAACTGGCGCACGGCGTTCTGGGTGAAGCGGTCGTCGAGCAGATAGACCACGCCCTCATCCTGCGTAGTGCGGATTACCCGGCCGGCGGCCTGCACCACTTTCTGCAACCCGGGGTACAGGTAGGCATAGTCGTAGCCGTTGCCGAACATCTGCTGCATGCGCGCTTTAACTTCCTCGTTCACCGGGTTGACCTGCGGCAGCCCGAGGGTGGCGATGAAGGCGCCGATCAGGCGCTCGCCCGGCAGGTCGATGCCTTCGCCGAACGCGCCGCCGAGTACGGCGAAGCCGATGCCCTGCGAACCCGCACGGAAACGTTCGAGAAAGGCCTGGCGCTCGCCTTCGTTCATGCTGCGCGATTGCGCCCACAACGGAATGTCCGGCTTTTCGGCGCGCAGCTGTGACAGCGCCTGTTCCAGATAGGCATAGCTGCTGAAGAAGGCCAGGTAGTTGCCGGGCTGGGCCTGGAACTGCCGGGCCATCAGGTGGGTGATCGGCCCCAGGCTGGCCTCGCGATGCTGGTAGCGCGTGGACAGGTTGCTCAGCGCACGCACCTGCAACTGCTCGGCGCGGAAGGGCGACTCCACCTCTAGCCATTGTGTGCCTGCGGCCAGACCGAGTAGGTCGGCATGGTAGTGGCCGGGGCTCAGGGTGGCAGAGAACAGGGTGCAGCTGTGGGCGGCGGCGAAGCGCGGGGCGAGGAAGGGCGCCGGCACGATGTTGCGCAGGCACAGGGTCGACAGGCCGTTCGGCCCGATGGGCTGGTGCAGGCTGATGTCGAACAGCGAATGGGCGCCGTAGGCCTCGGCCAGGCGGCAGAACAGCATGGCGTCCAGGTAGAAGCGCAGCAACGCGGCCTGGTTGCCTTCCGGCTGATCGGTCAGGTGGTCGGTGATGGCGCCGACGGCTTTCTGCAGGGCGATGATGAACAGGTCCGGCAGGGCCTGCTGGATGCGGTAGGGCTCCTCCTGGTCGCGGTGCAGCTGATGCCAGTGGCGCCCGACCCGCTCCAGCACGCCCTTGAGTTTGCTCGGAGCCAGTTTGCGCAGGGCGTTGAACTCGGCCTGGTCCAGTTCCGCGCTGTACATGCCGCGGGCGCGGTCGATCAGGTTGTGCGCCTCGTCCACCAGCAGGGCCACGCGCCAGCCGTTGAGTTGGGTCAGGCCGTGCAGCAGGGCGTTGATGTCGAAGTAATAGTTGTAGTCGCACACCACCACGTCGGCCCAGCGGCACAGCTCCTGGCTCAGGTAGTAGGGGCAGACCTGATGGGCGCGTGCCACGTCGCGCAAGGCTTCATGACTCAGCCAGCGCTGCTCCAGGGCGGCGCTGCGGGCGGCCGGCAGGCGGTCGTAGAAGCCCTTGGCTAGCGGGCAGGATTCGCCGTGGCAGGCCTTGTCCGGGTATTCGCAGGCCTTGTCGCGGGCCACGTGCTCCAGCACTCGCAGCGGCATGGCGTGCTCCTGCGCGCGCAGGCTGGCCAGGGCATCCAGTGCCAGGCGCCGGCCCGGGGTCTTGGCAGTGAGGAAGAACAGGCGATCCAGCTGCTGGCCGGGCATGGCCTTGAGCTGGGGGAACAGGGTGGCCAGGGTCTTGCCGATGCCCGTGGTGGCCTGGGCCATCAGGTCGCGACCATCGCGGGCGGCGCGGTACACCGCCTCGGCGAGCTGGCGCTGGCCCTGGCGAAAGCTCGGGTAGGGAAAGCGCAGGCGCTGCAGGCTGGCGTCGCGCTCGTCGCGGTGCGCGCTTTCCTGCTGGGCCCAGGCGACGAAGCGCGCGCACTGCAGTTCGAAGAAGGCGCGCAGGTCCGTCGCGGCGAAGGACTCGCGAAACACCGTCTCCTTCTGCGAGATCACGTTGAAGTACACCAGCGCCAGGTCGATGCGCTCCAGCTCCTGCGCCTGGCACAGCAGCCAGCCGTAGACCTTGGCCTGGGCCCAGTGCAGCAGACGGTGGTTGTGCGGAATGCGCGCCACGTCGCCGCGATGGGTCTTGATCTCTTCCAGCAGGTTCTGCGCCGGGTTATAGCCATCGGCGCGGCCGCTGACCCGCAGGCCGGGATAGTCGCCGGCCAGCGGCAGCTCGGCGATATAGCCGGCACCCCGCCGGCCGACCACGGTGCTGTGCCCGGCCATGCCTTCGGCGGCGGTCGGCGCGGGAGTGAAACGCAGGTCGAGGTCGCCCTCCTTGGCGGTGAACTCGCACAGCGCGCGCACGGCCACGTTGTAACTCATGTCGCCGCGCTCCAGCGCACGTAACAGACTTCCACCGGCATGCCCTGTTCGGCGCAGAACTGCAGCCAGCGTTTCTGGTTGTCCTGCAGGCGGTCGCCGGGGCCCTTGACCTCGATCATGCGATAGCGCCGTTCGGCCGGCCAGAACTGGATCAGGTCGGGCATGCCGGCGCGGTTGCTGCGGATATCGTCGAGCAGGCGCACGAACCAGGCGCGCAGGTGTTCGGCCGGCAGGCAGTGCAGGGCGGTTTCCAGCAGCTCCGGGGTCAGCACGGCCCAGTGCACGAACGGCGACAGTGTGTCGTACTTGGCGGCGTAGGTGGCGCGGATGCGCTGGCGATAGCTGCCGTCGTTCAGGCTCTCCAGGCAGGCGGCGAACAGCTCTTTGCGGCGGCCATGGAAGTCGTCCCTGTGCAGGTCCGCCGGGCCAGCCTGGAACGGGTGGAAGAAGGCGCCGGGCAGCGGCGCGAAGATCGCCTCCCAGCACAGCAGGCCGAACAGGCCGCAGACCAGGGTGTTTTCCACGTAGTACACCGGCGCGGCGTCGCTGTGCAGGTGTTGCTGCACCAGCCATTCGACGCTGAGTTCGTCCGTTCGAGGCAGCAGCAGATCAATCTGCACCGGCTGGGTCGAAGCTTGTTTGGGGACGGCTGGCAGGCCGAGGCTGCGGCACAGGCGCGGCAGTGCGCGTTGCAGGGCCTGGGCTTCGGCAGCGCTGTGCGGCGTGGCCAGGGCCTCTGCGGCCAGGGTATGGGCACTGGCGTAGTCGCCGAGTTTTTCCAGCACCCGTACCCGGCGCTGGCGCGCTTCGCCATGTCGGCTGCTGGCGTAGAGCGTAGCGGCGGCGACCAACTCGCCCTCGCGTTCGAGCTGTTGGCCGAGCTGGAACTGCAGCCGGGCATGGCGTGCGGCCAGGTGCGGACTGTCGCTGCTGAAATCGCCAAGTGCCATCTGCACGTCGGCGACTGCCAGGCCGGCCTCGAACAGCTCGCGGCAATGTTGAAGGTGCAGGTAGTCGTCGATATCCCGACGGTGGCGAAAGCCCCGCGAGTCCGGCCCGATCGCGACTTTCTCGTAACGGTAGATACCCAGTTCGGCCAGCACGAACTCCGACCAGTCCTGCGCCAGGTTGCCGAAGAACATCAGGCGCAGACGGTCGCACAGGGCGCCGATGGTGAGGCTGTAGAGCCGGTCCAGGCCCGGACTCCAGCGCTCGAAGGCCTGTATCTGCGGGTAGCTGGTGCGCAGCTCTTCGAGCAGTTCGCCTTTCTTCAGGCTGCGCATTGGCCGGGATTCGGCGAAACAGGCCAGCAGCTCGTCCCTGCGTAGCAGGGCGAAAATCTCGTCCAGGCTCAGTGCGGCATTCTCATCGAGCCAGTTCAGCGCCAGCAGGTGCGCGGCGGCAGCCTCTATCTCGCCTATCTCCGAGTAGCTCAGCTTGCTTGCCCGGAAGTGCGGGCCCTTGCGCATTACCAGACGCACCAGCAGGGCCTGGGCGTTGATTGGCAGGGCGAGGAAGTCGGCGATAAACGCCTGCTCGTCGGCAGCCAACAGGTCGCTATAGCGCTCGGTAATCCAGCTCAGCGCGGTGCGGAAGTTGCCCAGGTAGTAGAGGCTGGAGTCGAGAGGAGAGGGCATGGACGGCATTTAACTGTTCATTTATACAGTTAAGGGTGCGCGATCCTGCGCCGGGGGGCAAGCTTCGGACGACGATCTGCAGAAACGACAAGGCCCGTCGCGGCTACGACGGGCCTTGCTTTGACGCAATCAGGCCGCTGCGGAGTGGCCGATCAACATACCGTGCTGGACCCAGAACTGACGTCCATTGATACGCAGGGTAAAGGGGGTACGTGCAACGATCTCGGCTCCATTCTTGAGCAGATCATCGATGTGCGAGCGCAGTGCGAGAAACTTCCGTTGTTCCTTCATGGCAAAGCTCCGAGGTTGATGTGCGCGGCGAGCTTACCAAGCTTTGTGATGGAGTCGACATATGGCTCGAGAATGAACGGTGATCTGCATCACATTTCCTGGTGGCTATTTGCCTTCTTTTCCGCGCACCACGCCCAGAAACGCAAAAGCCCCGCAATGCGGGGCCTTCGAGGAATCTGGAGCGGGCGAAGGGAATCGAACCCTCGTCATGAGCTTGGGAAGCTCAGGTAATGCCATTATACGACGCCCGCTTGAGCGGGTGCCTTTGTACCAGAATCGTTGCCGCAGGTGAAGCCTGGCGGTCCGGCGACCGCCGTTGTGTGGCGTTCAGCTGGCCAGGGCATGCGCCAGGGCGAGTTCGCGCGGGCGGCTGGGTTGGGCTGGCAGGAGGAAGGCCAGCAGGGCGTCGCGGGTCTGCATCCAGGCGGCCTTGTGCTCCATATCGAGGAAGTGGCCGGCCTGGTTGATGGTGCGGAATTCGCAGTGGCGCACATACTGGGTGAACAGGCGCGCGTCCTGCGGGGTGGTGTACTCGTCCCATTCGCCGTTGACGAACAGCAACGGGATTTCGATTTGCCCGGCGAAGCTGGCGCAGGAGCGACCACCGTTGTTCAGCACGGTCTCCACGTGAAAGCTCATCTGATCGTACTCATAGTGCTCCAGGCCGCTGACATGGCGATGGTTGTAGCGCTTGAACAATGAGGGCAGATGCTTGCCGATGGTGCCGTTGAGCACCATGCCAATACTTTCGCGATCGTACTCGTGCATCACGATCAGGCCGCTGCGCAGGTAGCCGAGCATCGACTGGTTGACGATGGGCGAGAAGGAATTGATCACCGCACGCTGGATACGCCGCGGGTGCCGCGCCAGGGTCTGCAAGGTGGCGATGCCGCCCCAGGAGAAAGACAGGACGATGTCACAGGCGAAGTGCTCAATCAGTTCGAGGAGGATGTCGGCCTCTTCCTCGCGGGTCATGAAACGCTCGTGGCGGTTGTGCTCGCGGGACTGGCCGGCATAGGGCAGGTCGAACAGCACCACGTTGAAGTGGGGGTAGAGGTAGCGGACCGTCTGCGCGAAGGATGCGGTGGTCGACAGCGAGCCGTTGACCAGGATGATGGTCTGTTCGGCCTCGTTGGCGCGATAGAGCTCCGTGTAAACCCGATAGTGTCCCTGGATATCCAGCACAGCGGTTTCTGGTTTCATAAGTGCGTGCCCCTGACAAACATGTGCAAGCGCGCAGCGCAAAGCGGCGGCTACGCGAGCTTTATGGCAGGTAGGCATGCGCCTTGGAGTGGGGGCCTATCGGCTCTGACGGCTGGCCGATGATTGTTATTGGAGGCGGGTGGCTTTTTCCGGCCCGGGCATCGAGGTTCCGATGGGCAGTCCCGTTGCGGTGCCGAGGCACCTTGTGATCTGGAAAAGGCTTCTTAGATGTCTTCTATGACTAGCTGGTCACTAGCGGACCGTTGATTGGATTCAAGCAGCCTGTTGTTACCGATGCAAGACCTTGCGGTGAATTAGTCGGCACCACTGGTCGGGGCTTTGCGTTCAGACCAGCGCGACTTCCTCGGCGCTCAATGCCCGGTACTGGCCGGGAGCGAGTTCCGGGTCGAGCTGCAGGGGCCCCATGCGTTCGCGATGCAGGCCGATGACCTTGTTCTGGAAGTGGCCGAACATGCGCTTGACCTGATGGTAGCGGCCTTCGTGCAGGGTCAGCAGGGCCTCGTGGCTGGCCAGAATCTGCAGCTCGGCGGGGAGGGTGGTGAGGTTCTCGTAGGCGAAGTACAGGCCGCGGGCGAACACCTCGCCGTACTCGGGCGTGATTGGCTGCTCGGTGTGCACCCGGTAGACCTTGCCCAGCCGGCTGCGCGGCTCGGTCAGGCGCCGCGACCAGAGACCATCATTGGTGATGAGCAGCAGGCCGGTGGTATTCAGGTCGAGCCGCCCGCCGATATGCAATTCGTGCTTGTCGGGCTCGTGCAGCAGGTCGAGCACGGTGCGGTGTTCGGGATGTTCGGTGGCGCTGACCACGCCCGCTGGCTTGTTGAGCATGAAATAGCGCGCCGGCTTGCCGGCCTGCAGGGTTTCGTCGTCCAGCTCGATATGGTCGAACTCGCGCACGTCGCGGCGGCCGTCGCGTTCGATCTGGCCGTTGACGCTCAGGCGTCCGGCGGCCAGCAGCAGGCGGGCATCGGCGCGATTGCAGTGCGGCAGGTTGCTGAGAAAACGGTCCAGGCGCATGGCTCAGTCGGGTTTCGCCGGCTCGTCGAGAACCCTGGCGCAGTTGGGGCAGAGGCAGCGGGTGCCGCGCTGCTCGACGGGCAATGCGTCGAGCACCTGGTGTGCGATGGGGGTATGGAAGCACCAGCAGTCCTGCACCGGTTGTGCGCTACTGGCCTGGGCGCAGCGATTGGGCTGGCCGCAGCGTGGGCAGCGCTCGGCCTCGCTCATGGGGCGAAGGTCTCTTCGCATACGCGGTTGCGCCCGGATTGCTTGGCCCGGTACAGCGCGCGGTCGGCACGGGCGAGGATGCGTTCGAGGTTGTCGTCGCGATGCAGTTCGCTGATGCCGATGCTGGTGGTGACCCGCAGGTTGACGCCGTTGAAGGCGAAGACTTCCTGCTCGGTCTGCTGGCGGATCTTCTCGGCCAGTTGCCGGGCCGTGCTGCTGCCGGTGTCCTTGAGCAGCAGGATGAACTCCTCACCACCCCAGCGGCAGATGATGTCGGACTGGCGCAGGTTGCTCTGCAGGGCGAGGGAAAAGCCGCGCAGTACCTGGTCGCCGGCCAGGTGGCCGTGGGTGTCGTTGAGCTGCTTGAAGTTGTCGAGGTCGATCAGCAGCGCGCTCAGCGGGCTCTGCTCGCGCAGGGCTTCCTGCAGGGCTTGTGCCGCCAGCAGGTCGAAGCCGCGGCGGTTGGGCAGGCCGGTGAGCGAGTCGGTGGTGGCCAGTGCGGCGATACGTTGCTGGTAGCGGCGGGTGGCGATGAAGACCAGGCCCAGCACCAGAGCGCTGATCAGCGCGCAGATCAGCAGGTTGAGGTACAGGCTGTGGCGAATACTGGCCAGTGCGCCTTCCTCGTGCTTGTCGACGAACAGGTACCAGTCCAGCTCGGGGATGTAGCGCACGTTGAGGAAGTGCCCGCGGCCGTGCTCTTGATAGCTGTAGCGCCCGCTCTTGGGCGCAGGCAATTTGCTTTGCAGGGTTTCCAGGCCGGGGATGTCGCTGATCCGCTGACCGCGCTGGATGCCCATCGGGCCACCCTTGGCACCGGTCAGCACCAGGCGCCCCTGACTGTCGCTGAAATAGATGCTGCGGTCGTAGCGCTGCTGGTAGTCATCCACCAACTTGACCACTGCATCCACGGTGAGGCCGACACCGGCCACGCCAATGAAGTTGTTCTGGTAGTCGAACACCTTGAAGTTGATGAAGAAGGTCAGCTGATCGCCATTGGCCATGTCTGGGTCGACGCTGATCTCGTAGGGTTCGACCATGCTGCGCACGCGGAAGTACCAGGCATCGCGGGGCTCCTCTTCCTTGACCTGCTTGAGTACACCCTTGGCCTGGTAGTAGGTGCGGGTCTTCTCGGAAATGAAGAAGCTGGTGAAGGTGCCGTAGTGCTCCTGGATTTCGCGCAGGTAGCGGGTCATCGGTTCGGCGTCACGTTCGCCGTCCAGCGCCCAGTCGCGCAGGAAGGTGTCGCGGGCCATCATCGAGGCAATCTGGGTGGGACGGATCAGGTCCTTCTGGATTTCCGAATAGATGTTGTCAGAAGTCAGCGGTAGCTCGGTGTTGACGATGCTGTAGCGAATGCTGTCGCGCGAGCTGTAGTAGCTGACCAGGCTGGTGGCGAGGAAGCCGCCCAGCAGGAGAATGCTTAGCACCACTAGTAGGGTGGCCTGGGCCTTGCGGGACGTGCTGAGCGGCATGGGCAGGGGATCGCATCGACAGGGTGGCACCATGCTAGCTTGCACAGCCCTCGGCGTCACCGTCGATCACACCGGCTTGCTCCTGGCGGGCGACAGGCCTACCGTGGCGGGTAATGAGAGCCTTCTTGGTGACTGCTGCGCCTTGCCGCGCTACCGCTTGCTGACTTGTCCCTGATTCGACATCCCACTCAGCAATCGAGAAGACCATGCCTGGCTACCGCATCAAGTATTCCACCTGCAGCATCGGCACCGAGGATTTCCATCTGTGCTCGCTGCGCGACCGCCAGCAGTTCGCCGATGCCGATGGCGAGGCCGAGCGGCAGGGCATCTTCTCCGCCACCTGGTCCTTGTTCGGCCAGCTGTGGCTCTCCGGCGAGGTGCTGGCCTGCACCATGAGCCGCTATCCCGTGCAAGGGCTGCGCATTCTCGAGCTGGGCTGCGGGTTGGGCCTGTCCAGCCTGGTGCTGCAGCGCCTGGGTGCCGACATCACCGCCAGTGACTATCACCCGCTGGCCGAAACCTTTCTCGCCCGCAATGCCACGCTCAACGAGCTGCCACCGTTGAGCTACCAGCGTTGCGACTGGGCCGAGGAGTACCCGCAGCTGGGCCTGTTCGACCTGATCATCGGCAGTGACCTGCTCTATGAGCCCGACCACCCGGAACTGCTGGCCAGTTTCATCGATCGGCACAGCACAGCCGCGGCCGAGGTGCTGATCGCCGACCCTCGGCGCGGCAACACGGCGCGCTTCAGCCGAGCCTTGCTCGCGTTTGCCTACCAGCAACAGAGCGACTACCCGAACGCCCGCGATAGCGCCAACGAGCCGTTCAAGGGGCGCCTGCTGCGCTATCGCCGCTGCGCCTGATCAGGCCTCTTCCAGCACCACTACGCGCTGCCCGGCGCGTACCGGCGAGCCGGGTTGCACGCGCACCTCACGTACCACGCCGCTGATCGGGGCGATGAGGGGAATCTCCATCTTCATCGATTCGAGAATCACCAGCACATCGCCGGCCTGCACGGCTACGCCTTCAGCCACCTGCACCTGCCAGAGATTGCCGGCGATATGGCTGTCGATGCCGTGCTGGCCAGTGCCGAGCGGGGCGTCCTCGCCCAGTTCGGCGGCGGTTTCCTCCACCTCGAAGTGTGCCTGGCCGGACTCGATCCAGCGTTGGCGCTCGGCGTCGAAGGCGGCGCGCTGCTGGGTGCGGAAGGCGTCGATGCCCTCGGCTTCCTTGGCGAGGAAGTCCTGATAGTCGGCCAGGGCCAGTTCGCTGTATTCGATGCGCAGTTGATAGCGGCCGAGTGGGAAGTCGCGGCGGATTTGCAGCAGCTCCTCGGCACCGACCGGGTAGAAACGGATCTGGTCGAAGAAGCGCAGCAGCCAGGGTTTGCCGTGGAAGGCGGCCACTTCACGGTAGCGGTTCCACATCTGCAGGGTGCGGCCGACGAACTGGTAGCCGCCGGGGCCTTCCATGCCGTACACGCACATGTAGGCGCCGCCGATGCCCACCGAGTTCTCGGCGGTCCAGGTGCGCGCCGGGTTGTACTTGGTGGTGACCAGGCGATGGCGCGGGTCCAGCGGCGTGGCCACCGGCGCGCCGAGGTAGACGTCACCCAGGCCCATCACCAGGTAGCTGGCGTCGAACACCGTCTTGTACACCTCATCCAGGTTCGGCAGGTCGTTGATGCGGCGGATAAATTCCAGGTTGCTCGGGCACCAGGGCGCGTCCTTGCGTACCGTGGTCATGTATTTCTCGATCGCCAGCTGGCAGGCCGGGTCGTCCCAGGACAGCGGCAGGTGGACGATGCGCGAGGGCACCTTGAGGTCTTGCGCTGCGCACACCGCGTCCCACTCGCCGGCGACGGTGTCGAGCAGTTGCTGCAGCGGCAGGGTTTCCGGCTGGTAGTGCACCTGCAGCGAGCGGATACCCGGGGTCAGGTCGATCACGCCGTTGAGGCTCAATGCTTCCAGCGCCTGCATCAGCGCGTGGCCGCGGAAGCGCAGGACCAGGTCCAGCTCCGCCGCGCCGATCTCCAGCAGCAGATGGGTGTCGCCCGACAGGCGCGCGACCAGGCGTTTGTCGGCTTCTTCAATGTCGAGAACGATGGGTGAGGTCAGCGTATGACTACCCCCTCTCCCATTCATGGGAGAGGGCTGGGGAGAGGGGGGTTGAGTGTTGCGGATAACCCTCTCCCCCGGCCCCTCTCCCATAAATGGGAGAGGGGAGAGGTTCGCGTATGCCTGTTTCTGCGCCTTGGCCAGTTCCCGCGCCGTGGCGATATCCACCGGGATAAACCGAACCTTGTCGCCCGCCTTGAGCTGCCCCAGCTGCCACAGGTCGGCCTCGATGATGGTCACCGGGCAGACGAAGCCGCCCAGGCTCGGGCCATCGGGTCCCAGAATCACCGGCATATCGCCGGTGAAGTCCACCGCGCCGATGGCATAGGGGTTGTCATGGATATTCGAGGGGTGCAGGCCGGCTTCGCCGCCGCTGTCGCGCACCCACTCCGGTTTCGGGCCGATCAGGCGCACGCCGGTGCGGCTGGAGTTGAAGTGCACTTCCCAGTCGGTGGCGAGGAAGGTGTCGATATAGGCCGAGGTGAAGTATTCCGGCGCGCCGTGCGGGCCGTAGATCACGCGGATTTCGCGCACGGCGGGCAGGGCGGTGCACAGTGCGGCGGGCAGTTGCGCGCCGTTGCTCGTATTGCCGAGAGACGGAATATGCAGCACATCGCCGGCGCGCAGGGCGCGGCCGCCGTGGCCGCCGAACTGGCCGAGGGTGAAGGTGCTTTTGCTGCCCAGGTACTCGGGCACCTGCAGGCCGCCGCGCAGAGTCAGGTACGAGCGTGCGCCGCTACCGGCGATGGTGCCGAGGCTCAGGGTGCTGCCGGCCTTGATCAGCAATGCGGTATTCATCGGTTGCTCGGCGCCATCCACGCTCAGCGGAATCGCCGCGCCGGTCACCGCCACCACCGCGTCGGTGTTGAAGCGCAGCAGCGGGCCGCTCATGGTGATCTCCAGGCCGCCGGCACCTTCGTCGTTGCCCAGCAGGCGGTTGCCCAGGCGCAGCGCGCGGTCGTCCATCGGTCCGGACGGCGGTACGCCGACCGCCCAGTAGCCGAGGCGGCCGGGGAAGTCCTGCACCGTCGTCTGGGTGCCGGCGGACAGCACCTCGAAGGTGTGCGCCTGGTAGGTCAGGCCTTCCAGGCAGCGGGTCCAGGGCGAGCCACTGGCGAAGGGGGCGTCGAGCAGAATCTGCCGCAGGTACTGGCTGTTGGTTTCCACGCCGTACAGCAGGGTATCGGCCAGGGCCTGGTTCAGCGCGGCGCTGGCCTGCTCGCGGGTCGGCTGCCAGGTGATGACCTTGGCGATCATCGGGTCGAAGTAGGGTGGAATTTCGCAGCCGGCCTCGACCCATGTGTCGATGCGCAGGCTCTTGCCATCGGCCGCCGGGAATTGCACGGCGGTGAGCAGGCCAGGGCTGGGCTGGAAGTAGCGGCCCGGGTCTTCGGCGTACAGACGCGCCTGGATGGCGTGGCCGCTGGGTTTCAAGTCCTTAGCCAGTTCGCTGAGCGGGGCCAGGTCGCCGGCCGCCAGCTCGATCATCCAGCGCACCAGGTCGACGCCCCACACCTGTTCGGTTACGCCGTGCTCGACCTGCAGGCGGGTGTTCACTTCGAGGAAGTAGAAGCGCTCGGCCTCGCTGTCGTAGACGAACTCCACGGTGCCGGCGCTGCGGTAGCTGACCGCCTTGGCCAGCTTGATCGCCGCCGCGCACAGCTCGTCGGCCATGCCGGCCGGCAGGTTGGGCGCCGGGGTTTCTTCCAGCACCTTCTGGTTGCGTCGCTGTACCGAGCAGTCGCGCACGCCCAGGGCCAGCACTTCTCCGGCGCCGTCGCCAAATACCTGCACTTCCAGGTGGCGGGCGCGCTGGATGTACTTCTCGATGAAGACGCCGCTGTCGCTGAAATTATTCTGCCCCAGGCGCTTGACCGCCTCGAAGGCGTCGGCGAGTTCGGCCGCGCTGTTGCACACGCGCATGCCGATGCCGCCACCGCCGGCGGTACTTTTCAGCATCACCGGGTAGCCGACTTGCTCGCCGGCAATCAGCGCGGCGTCGAGGTTTTCCAGCAGTTCGGTGCCTTCCAGCATCGGCACGCCGTGCTGTTTTGCGAGTGCTCTGGCGGTGTGCTTGAGGCCGAATACGCGCAGTTGTTCGGGCGTGGGGCCGACAAAGGCGATGCCAGCGGCCTCGCAGGCTTCGGCAAACGCCGCGTTTTCGGAGAGGAAACCGTAGCCGGGGTGAATGGCTTTTGCGCCGGTCTGCTTGGCGACGGCGAGGATCTTGCCGACCACCAGATAGGTGCCGGCGGCCGGGCCCTCGCCGAGGCTGAAGGCCTCATCGGCCTGCTGGATATGCAGGCTGGCGGCGTCGGCCTCGGAGTACACGGCCACGCCTTTGACGTCGAGCTGGCGCAACGTGCGCAGGATGCGGCAGGCAATGGCGCCACGGTTGGCGATCAGGAGTTTGTCGAACATCTGCTTGCCCTCGAAAGGGTTGGCGGGCCGTCCCGCCGCTATTCGGTCTGCACCACGGTCGTCCGGGGTGGATAAATCGGTAGGGTTGCGCGTGGGAGCGGCTTTAGCCGCGAAGCAGGGCCACGCGAAAGCATCGCGGCTGAAGCCCTCAATCCCAGATCAGCACCTCGGCCGGTGTCGGGTTCCAGCCATTGCAGGGGTTGTTCAGCTGCGGGCAGTTGGAGATCAGCACGATCACGTCCATATGCGCCGTCAACTCCACATATTTGCCCGGCGCCGAGATGCCGTCCTCGAAGGTCAGGCCGCCCTCGGGCGTGACCGGCACGTTCATGAAGAAGTTGATGTTGGCGCCGATGTCGCGCTTCTCCAGGCGGCCATCGTGCAGGCTGGCGCGCAGGAAGTTGTCGCGGCAGCTGTGCATATAGCGCTTGTCGAGGGCGTATCTGACCGTGTTGCTCTCCTGGGCGCAGGCGCCTCCGAGGGTGTCGTGGCGGCCGCAGGTGTCGGCGCTGATGGTCAGCAGCGGGTTGCCCAGGTTCGACCAGAGCACGGTGCCGGTGGTCAGGTACACGCTGTTCTGCTTGCGCAGGGTGCGTTGCGGGTCGTAGCGCTCGCGCGGGTTGCGGGCCGAGAAGAACAGGGTGTCGACTGCCTGGTTGCCTTCCAGGTCGAGCAGGCGCACGGTCTGTCCGGCTTTGACTTCGCAGAGGAACGGCTCGCCGGCCGGGATTTCGTGGCGGTAGACGGCGGCTTCGGGGTGCAGGTTGCTGGTGGTGAGGCTCATGGCTGGCTCCGTGGGGTGGCCTTGGTCACTCGGCAGTACAGGATGTGCTGCCCGCGAATCGCGTGCGATTCGGCGGGAGCCATTCGCGGACATGTGCCGCGAATGGCGTCGCATGAAGGATTCAGGGATGAATCCTTCATGCCAGATAAAGCCGTTCGGTGTTGTGGAAGCCGCGACCGTTCTCCGGGCGCGAGGTGCGGCACAGCACGCTGATGCCGTCGCTCTCGACCTTGCTCCAGCTCAGTTGCACCGGCTTGGGCGCGTACTCGGGATTCGGATCCATGGGGTGTTGCAGGGCGGTCAGCACCACCAAGGTGTCCATCGGCGCGTACAGCTCGATGTAATCGCCAGCCTTGGAGTTGCCGGGTTCGAAGTGGAAGCGGCCGTCGCCATCGACCGTCACCTTGCTGAACAGGTTGAGCGCCATCAGCAGGTCCTGCAGGTTGAGGTTCCACTTGCCCATTTCCACCAGCAGGTTGTCCACGCCGTTGCGAAAGAAATCGTTGCGCAGTTCCTGATAGCGACCGGCGCCGTACTTCTCGGCGACTTCCTGTGCGTTGAGCACGCCGCCGAAGCTGTCGTGCCAGCCGCAGGTATCGGCGGTGATGGCGGCGAGTACGCGGCCCATATCCGAGTACAGGCAGTGGCCGGCGGTGAGCTTGGCGGTGTGCTGGCACTTTAGGGTGTCCGGCAGGTTCAGGCGCTCGCTTTTCTCGGCGGCACTGAGCAGCAGCAGGCTGACGTTGGCGTCGCCTTCTAGGTCGGTGATGCGCAGCAGCTGGCCGCGCTTGAGGACGAACGAGGTATGGCCGCCGCCCGGTACGAGCTCTTCGTACAGGGTCGGGCGCAGGGCGAGAGAGGCCGTCATGCTCAGGCTCCTTGGAGGGCAGGTTGCAGGCTCGCGGCGAGCTGCGCCGGCAGGGTCGCGCGGCGCTCGCTGTTGAGCGGAATGTCGTAGGTGATGCGCGCACCGAAGGCATTCGGCGCGTGCGGGTCGATGCGGGTCTTGTCGAACACCAGCAGGCGGGTGCCGAGGCTGAAGCCCTCGCTCAGATCATGAGTGACCATGAACACGGTCAGCTTGGTTTCGTTCCATAGCTCCAGCAGCAGGGCGTGCATGTCCTTGCGAATGCCCGGGTCGAGGGCGCCAAAGGGCTCGTCGAGCAGCAACACGCGCGGCTTCATGATCAGCGCCTGGGCGATGGCCAGGCGCTGCTGCATGCCGCCGGAAAGCTGGCTGGGGTATTTGTCCAGGGCGTGGCCGAGGCCGACTTTGTGCAGCATTGCTGCCGCCTGCTCGCGGGCCTCGCGCTTGGCGCTGCCAAACAGGCGGCCGAGCAAGGGCGAGCGCGGTAGTTCCAGGCCGATGGCGACGTTGTCCAGCACGCTCAGGTGGGGGAATACCGAGTAGCGCTGGAACACCACGCCACGGCTGCTGTCCGGCTCGGCGGCCAGCGGCTGGCCGGCCAGCAGGATTTCGCCCTTGCTCGGGCGCTCCTGGCCCAGCAGCAGGCGCAGAAAGGTCGATTTGCCGCAGCCGGAGGCACCGACCAGGGTGCAGAACTCGCCTTCGCGGATGATCAGGTTGAGGCGTTCCAGTACGACCTGATCGCCGTACTGCTGCCACACGTTATTGACCTGAATGAAGCTCATGCCTTGGCTCCTTCATACCAGGGGAAGCACAGGCGGGTGAGCTGGCGCAGGCCCAGGTCCATCAGCCAGGCGAGCAGGGTGATCCACACCACGTAGGGCAGGATCACGTCCATCGCCATGTAGCGACGCACGAGGAAGATGCGGTAGCCGAGGCCATCGGTGGAGGCGATGGCTTCTGCGGCGATCAGGAACAGCCAGGCCGAGCCGAGCACCAGGCGCAGGGCGATCAGCAGGCGCGGCAGCAGCTGCGGCAGCACCACGCGCAGGATCAGGGTCCAGGTGCTGGCGCCGAGGGTTTGTGCCTTGATCAGGATTTCCTGCGGGATCTCGCGGGCGCGCTGTTCCAGATCGCGGGCCAACACCGGGGTGATGCCGATCACAATCAACATCACCTTGGACAACTCGCCGAGGCCGAAGACGATAAACAGGATCGGCAGGATCGCCAGCGGCGGCACCATCGACAACACGGTCAGCAGTGGCGACAAGGGCGCGGCGAACAGCGGTAGGATGCCCGCCGCGATCCCCAGGCACAGACCGACCAGCGCGGCGATGCCGATGCCCATCCCCAGGCGTGCCAGGCTGGCGGCGCTGTCCTGCCAGAACAGGTACTTGCCGCTGCGCTTGTCCTCGCTGAAGGCCAGGCGCTCGACGGCGCCGGCCATCTGTGTGGCGCTGGGCAGCAGCTTGTCGTTGGGGTTCTCCGCCAGACGTGCTGTCGAGCCGGTGAAGTAGGCGAACAGCAGCAGGGCGAAGGGCAACAGGATCAGCAGCAGGCGGCCGCCGCGGTCCGGGTGTCGGTTGATCAGGCGCATGGCAGTTTCTCGGGCTTTCACATTCCCCTCTCCCTCTGGGAGAGGGGCTAGGGGTGAGGGGTTACCGAGCTGCTCGGACTTCTCCCTCACCCTACGCGGGCCGCCCCAACCATCTCCCGGAGGGATAGGGGGCTAAGAGCAGATGCTTACAACGTGCCGTCGGCCGCCATCTGCATGTAGCTCGGGTCGAAGCGCAGCTTGAGGTTGCCCTTGTCGCCGGTGGTCACGTCCTTGGCGAAGGCCATGCCGATGGCATCGGCGCTTTGCGCACCCTCGCCGAGCAAACCGTGGGCGAAGGAGAACTCGGCCACCTTGCTCATGGTCGCCGGCAGTTTCGGGCTGTTGGCGAAGGCCACGGCATCCTTGGCGCTGTAGAACATCTTGGTTGCGGCGAGCTGCGCTTCGTAGCCGGCCAGGTCGGTTCCGGAAGCCTTGGCCATGTGCTCGCGGGCGGCGATGCCCTCGGCCGAGTCGGCACTCATGGTGGCCATGATTTCGTACCAGGCGCCGGTCAGCGCCTTGCCCAGGGCCGGGTTGTCTTTCAGCGTGTCGCTGTTGACCACCATCAGGTCGATGATCTCGCCGGGAATCTGGCTGGAGTCGAACACCTTGGTCACCCCAGGAGTGGCTTCGATCTCGGCCAGCAGTGGGTTCCAGGTGGCGACGGCCTGCACGTCGTCGGTGGCGAAGGCGGCGACCATGTCGGCATCCGAGGTATTGACCACTTTCAGGTCCTTCTCGGCCAGGCCGGCACGCTCCAGGCCACGAGCCAGCAGGTAGTGCGACACGGACAGTTCGACCAGGTTGACGTCCTGGCCCTTGAGGTCGCCGAGAGTCTTCTTCTCGCCCTTGAGCACGATGCCGTCGTTGCCGTTGGAGAAGTCGCCGATCACCAGTGCGGTGGAGTCCACGCCGCCGGCGGCGGGAATGGTCAGGGCGTCCATATTGGTCATGGTGCAGCCGTCGAACTGGCCGGCGGTGTACTGGTTGATCGATTCCACGTAGTCATTGAGCTGCACCACATCGATGTTGATGTCGTACTTCTTCGCCCACTTGTCGACGATGCCCTGGGCAGCACCGTATTCCCAAGGCATCCAGCCGGCATAGATGGTCCAGCAGACACTGAAATCGGTCTTCGGGGCGGCGAGGGCGGGGATGCTCAGTGCGGCAGACAGGCCGGCGGCGATCAACGAGGACAGCAGGGACTTACGCATGGGTAGACCTCCAGTTCTAGGGATGCGGGCAGGAGCGGCGCGGCACTGGCCTGAGTGATCAGGTGGCGCGTTCTCCCGGGCTTTTGTCCCGCCGTGTAACCCCGAACGAGGTCGCCAACTCTCGGACCAGTCACTCGCATTGCTCGTTACAGAGCGGGCGAGCCGGAACCCTAGTCAGCCATTGCAAGTTGTAGTGCCGTGCCCCCTTGCGGGGTGCTTCTGCATGCCTGGTCTAAAGCGAACATCGTGCCAGCTGGTGCGAGCCCCCGTGGTTGGGGGCTCGCCCGCAATGCCTGGGCGGGAAGCAGGTCTGGCTGCCCTGTGCTGGTGCGCCGATGTTCGTTGTTGGTGCCGCGTCAGAGTTGCTTTTCGGCCGCCAGGCGCATGTAGGTCGGATTGAAGCGCAGCAGCACGCGCGACGAGTTGCCCAGTACCTGGTCGTCGCCGAAGGAGATGCCCAGCCTGCGCAGGCCGTTGCCTTCACCGAGCAGCTGCTGGCTGTCGGCGAACTGAGCGACGCGTTCCATCATTTCTGGCAGCTTGCCGTCCTTGCTGAAGGTCATGGCCGAGCGTGGCGAGTAGAAGGAGCGGATGGTGCGTAGCTGTTCGTCGAAATCCTCCGGGCTGGTCTGCGCGGCGCTGGCCATGCGAGCGCGCGCCGCCTGACCGGTGGCGTTGGGCAGGCCCATCAGGCGCATGCCCTCGAACCAGGCGCCGGTCAGCGCGCGGCCCAGTTCGGGGTGCTGGGTCAGGGTCTGGCTGTTGATCACCAACAGGTCGAGGATCTCGCCGGGCACGTGCCGCGAGTTAAATACCAGTACGCTGTCACCATCCTGCTGCAGGCTGGAGAGAATCGGGTTCCAGGTCACCACGGCATCGCCACGACCGCTGCGCCAGGCTTCGGCCAGGTCGGCGTCGGATACGTTGTCGATGATCACGTCGCCGGGCTGCAGGTTGGCCCACTGCAGTGCGCGACTGAGCAGGTAGTGGGATACCGAGTTTTCCACCAGCAGGATGGTCTTGCCCTTGAGGTCCTTCAGGTCCTTGTTGCTGCCGCGCACCAGGATGCCGTCGGCGCCGGCGGAGAAGTCGCCGATGATCAGTGCAGTGGAGTCCACGCCAGCGGCGGCGGGGATGGTCAGCGCATCCATGTTGGTCATGGCACAGGCATCGAACTGGCCGGCGCTGTACTGCTCGATGGAGCCGACGTAGTCCGGCACCTCCTGCACTTGAATCTCGATGCCGTACTTCTTCGCCCACTTGTCGATGATGCCCTGCTCGGCCATGTAGCCCCACAGCATCCAGCCGGCATAGACCGACCAGCAGACCTTGAACGGACGGTCCTGGGCGGTGGCGGACGAGGGGTTGAGCAGGGCGAGCGACAGCAGGGTGCAACACAGCAGGCGGGAGAGCATGGCTACCTCGGGTCAATTTTCGGGGGCAGGATTGTGGCAGCCGTGCTGCGCATTCTCCCGGGCTTTTGTCCCGCCGTGTGACCTCGTACAAGGTTGTCGGCTCTCGGACCAGTCATCCGCACGAAGCGGACCGGAACCCTAGCCAACCATTGGTGTTGCGTGATGCTGTGGCTGTGCCTTGGCAGGCAAATCCTGTGCGCCGGACTAAGCGATTATCGTGCCATGCCGCTCTATCTCGGGCTTTTCGTGACGGCTGTCACGCTTGCAGCAAAGGGCAGCGTCCTGTGACGGGTGTGTCGGCGCCAGCGTGGTGTGTAACGCACTGATACAAGTTTTCCGGCACTGCGCTGCAGCACTTCAGGGGGCGTGGCGTGGTCAAAGATGCTGGGAGCAGTCCCGGTGCCGGCATTTGCCGCCACCTTCCCAGCGGTCGAAGGAGGCCGCCATGACTCGTCCAATCCTTATCCTTGCAGCCCTCGTGCTGAGCCTCAGCGGTTGCGTCGCGTATGGCGGCGACTACGACTACCCCGGCTACAGCGTGCGTTATTACGAAAGCTATCCGTCCACCCGCATTTATTACGACGATCGCAACAATTACCGCTGGCATCGTGATCGTTATCAGGATCGTCGCCACTCCCATTACGCCCCGGGCTATGACGGCCGTTACCAGTGGCATGACGAGCGTGGGCGCTATGAGCGTCGTCCCGAGCAATCGCGAAGCTATGTCCACCCCCAGCAGAACAAGGGTTGGCAACAGCCCAGGCAGCAATCCTGGAAACTCAGCGGCGGGCATGAGCAACGCAGCTACTCCCGTGATCGGGGGCGCGAGCGCAGCAGTCGCGATGGCGGCTGGGAGCAGAAAGGCAAGCGCCAGTCACCGCCGAGCAACAACAACCTTCGGGGGTGGAGCATTTCCAGGTAAGGGGCCTGCGCCGCGTGCCTGAACGGGTTGTCTAGGCCAGCCCTTTGCTGCCCGTGCCAGTGCCTTCTGGAATTCCGCTTGGGCGGGGATGGTGGTCAGTCGCAGTTGCTCTCGCTGGGTATGGTTCGAGCTGAATCGGCCAGGGCGGCGAGCAGGAGCTGTTCCATTTCCACCACCCAGCTGCGCAGGCGGGCTTCGTCGAGTTGTGCCAGGGCGGCGTAGCGACGGCCGCCCCAGACCATCAGCAGCAACGCCTCGACCCGCGCCGCCGTGGCGGGTTGCGGCAGATCGGAGCAGGCAGCGAATACCTGCTGCCATTTGCCGAGCAGCTCCTGATAGGCGCGCAGGTGATGCCGGGGCTCGGCGACCTGGATTTCCAACTGCGCCACCTCGAAGCTGAACAACTGGTAGATCGACTCCTGCGGGCCACAGCTCAGCCACAGCAAGCGCGAGAGGCGAGTGCGCCAGTCCAGTGGTGGGGCGATCACCTGCTCATCGATACGGCTCAGCAACTGCTCGATGCAGTGGCGCACATAGCCGGAGAACAGCGCCTGCTTGCTGGGGAAATATTCATACAGGGTACCCACGGCGAAACCAGCCTCCAGTGCCACCGCACGGGTGGTGACGGCAGCCCAGCCATCGCGTTGCCAAATCCGAACAAAAGCCTGGTAGATGGCCTCCACGGTGAATACCGCGCGGGCCTGGCGAGGGCGCTTGAGCGGCTTGCTTCTGGGCTTTGGTGCCTCGTCGGGCACTGCCTTGGTGTTTCCGAACCCCTTCTTCTCCATTGCCCTCTACTCTGTCGTTTCTTATGTGTTCGCCACTGCCAGAGGACTCGCAAATGCCCCAATCCGTCAAGCTCACCCGCCTGCTCACACGCAAGGGCGCTCTCGACCAGAGCCGCATCGATAGCCTCGACTTCGACCTGACCCCGGCGCCCGGCGAGGTCATCCTCAAGCCCGACCATTTCTCCCTGACCACCAACAACATCACCTACGCCGCCTTCGGCGATTCGATGCGCTACTGGGATTTCTACCCGACCGGCGAAGCCGACTGGGGCCACATGCCGGTCTGGGGCTTCGCCGATGTGGTGGCCTCGGCGGTGGAGGGCATCGAGGTCGGCGCGCGCTACTACGGCTACTACCCGATTGCCAGCTACGCCCGGATCCAGGCCGGTGTGACCCCACGCGGCTTCCGAGCCCTCGACGAACATCGCGCCGAATTGCCGACGCCCTACAACCAGTATCCACTGTGCTCGGCCGACCCCTACTACAGCCCGGAGCACGAAGACCTGCAGGCGCTGCTCAAGCCGCTGTACCTGACCTCGGCGATGCTCGCTGACTTCCTCATCGACAACCAGTTCTTCGGCGCCAAACGCCTGGTGTTTTCCAGTGCATCGAGCAAGACCGCCTACTGCACCCTGTTCTGCCTGGAAGAGCATGACATCGAGTGCATCGGCCTGACCTCGCGCGGCAATATTCCTTTCGTTGAGCAGCTTGGCTGCTACACCAGCGCCCTGGCGTATCAGGATCTGGAGCAACTCGACGCCAGCGTGCCGACTGTTTACGTCGACTTCTCCAGCGACCTGGCCCTGCGCGACCGGGTACATGCGCACTTCGCCGACAAGCTGACCTACAGCTGCGTGGCCGGTTCGGCACAGAACACCGAAGAGGCCGAATACAAGGCCGCCAGCGGCCCGGAGCCGAAGATGTTCTTCGCCCCGATCCAGATGCGCAAACGCAATGTCGACTGGGGCTCGGGCGGCGTCTCGCGCTATGTCGGCGAAGGCATGGTGAAGTTCTTCCAGCGTGTCGAAGCCAGCGGTAATCAACTGGTCGAAGTGGTGCACAACGAAGGCTACGCGGCTGCCGCCGAGATCATCTCCGGCCTGGTGCATGGTCGCCTGTCGCCGCAGCAGGGGCAGATCGTGCGCTTGCGTGACTGAACCCGGTTGCTGCGGTTTTGCAGCGGACTGAGTGGAAGCGGTTGGGCGGCATTCCGCTTTAGCCGCGACGAGAAGCATCGCGGCTAAAGCCGCTCCCACGAAAGCTGGCTAGTTGCCTGTAGGGGCCTAGGTTCGCAGCGGCTTCACTCCACGAACAGTTTCTGCACCGCCGAGAAGTCCAGTTTGCCGTTGCCCTGCTTGAGCAGCAGGCGGTACAGCTGCAGGGCCAGGGCGCCCATGGGTGTGCTGCTGGCAGTACTCTGTGCGGCCTCCTGGGCCAGGCCCAGGTCCTTGGCCATCAGCTCGGCCATGAAGCCGCCGCTATAGCCCTTCGACGCCGGCGCGTTCTCCATCACCCCTGGCCAGGGGTTGTACTTTTCCAGGGTCCAGTTACCGCCCGAGCTCTGACGCATGATCTCGGCCAGCACGGCCGGATCGAGGCCGCTGGCCACGCCCAAGGCCATGGCTTCGGCGGTGCCGATCATCTGTACGGCGAGCAGCTGGTTATTGCACACCTTGGCTACCTGGCCGGCGCCGTCGGGGCCGGCGTGGAAGATGTTCTTGCCCATGGCCGCGAGGACCGGCCGGGCCTTCTCCAGCGCCTCGATCTTGCCGCCGACCATGAAGGTCAGGGTGCCGGCGGCGGCGCCGGCGGTGCCACCGGACACCGGCGCATCGAGCAGGGCGATGCCGCGTGCGGCGGCGGCGGCGTGAACCTTGCGCGCCGAGTCCGGGGCGATGGTCGAGCATTCCAGCACCAGGCTGCCGGGGGTGATCTTGTCCAGCAGACCACCATCGCCCAGGTACAGACTTTCCACATGGCGGCTGGCGGGCAGCATGCTGACCACCACGCCGGCGTCGCGCACGGCCTCGGCGGCGCTGGTGGCGGGTTTGCCGCCGTCCTGGGCAAAGGCATTCAGGGCGTCGCTCACCAGGTCGAAGGCGACCACGGCGTGGCCGGCCTTGAGCAGGTTGCGGGCCATGGGCAGGCCCATGTGGCCGAGGCCGATAAAGGCGATCTGGGTCATTGTTATTGTTCTCCTCGTGGGTGGCTCAGGGCTGTTGCTGGAACAGGGCGTTGATCCGGGCGAAGGGTTCGGCCTGCTCGGCGAAGGTGAAGCTGCCCTGCGTTCGCACTTCCTCGGCGGCGCGCAGGAAGGCGCCAAAGGCGGCGCGGGCCAGGGACGAACCAAGGCTGATGCGCTTGACACCCAGCTCCGCCAGCTCACTGACGGTGAAGCTGGCCGAACCCAGCCCCATCACCACGTTGACTGGCTTGGGCGCGACGGCGCGCACCACGGCGGCGATCTCCTCGCGGCTGCGCAGGCCGGGGGCATAGAGCACGTCGGCGCCGGCTTCGGCATAGGCCTGCAGACGGCGAATGGTGTCGGTAAGGTCGGCGCGGCCGTGCAGGAAGTTCTCTGCGCGGGCGCACAGGGTGAAGGGGAAGGGTAGGGAGCGGGCAGCCTCGACCGAAGCCTGGATGCGTTCGACTGCCAGTTCGAACGGGTAGATCGGCGCGTCCGCCCGACCGGTGGCGTCTTCGATCGAGCCGCCGACCAGCCCCGCCTGGGCCGCCAGGTGGATGGTCTGTGCGCACGCTTGCGGGCTGTCGCCGAAACCGTTCTCCAGGTCGGCGGCTACCGGCAGGCCCGTGGCAGCGATGATCGTGCGGGCGTTGTCCAGGGTGTCCTCGCGGCTGATCAGACCGGCGCCATCCTGTCGGCCCAGGCTGAAGGCCAGGCCGGCGCTGGTGGTGGCCAGGGCCTCGAAGCCGAGTGCTGCCAGGGCCTTGGCCGAGCCAGCATCCCAGGGGTTGGGGATGACGAAGCAGCCGGGGCGCTGGTGCAGCGCCTGGAAGGCCTGGGCCTGGTGCAACTGGCTGGGCATGGGGTTCTCCGGATTTACAGGTCTGCCAGCGGATGGGCGCCTTCCCACACGGGTTCGAAGTGCGCCTCGATCACCGCCTGGGGAATTGCTGCCACGTCCGCCCAGTGCCACTTGGGCGCTTGGTCCTTGTCGATCAGACGAGCGCGCACGCCTTCGGGGAAGTCCGGGTGGCGGCAGCAGTTCAGGCTCATGGCGTATTCCATGCGGAACACCTCGGCCAGCGACAGGTGGCGGGCGCGCTGGATCTGTTCCCAGACCAGGTGCGCGGTGAGCGGGCAGCCGGCAGCCAGGGTCTTGGCGGCGCGGGCCAGTGGCATGTCGTCGTCGCCGTGCAGGGCGGTCAGGGCCTGCCAGGCGGCGGGCAGGTCGGCCACGTCGAGCAGCGCGTCGATGCGCGCGCGGCGCGGCA
>NZ_LSOF01000015.1:0-160340 GCF_001592875.1 Pseudomonas sp. BMS12
CCGGACGCGCTGATGAAGCATGAGTGGCTGGTGATCGCCGACCTCGGCAGTCGCCAGGGCCAGCGCGAGGAGCGCATCTATCTCGCTGCCGATCTCGATCCCGCATTGTTCGACTCGGTGCTGGCCGAACAGGTGAGCGTGCGCGAAGAACTGGAGTGGGACGAGCGCGAGGGTGTGCTGCGCGCCGAGCGTCAGCGCCGGGTCGGCGAGCTGGTGCTCAGTCGTGAGGCCCTGAGCGGCCTGGAAGAGGAAACCCGTGGCCGTGCATTGCTTGGCCTGGTGCGGCGCAAGGGCCTGGAACTGCTGCCCTGGACGCCGGAGCTGCGCCAGTGGCAGGCGCGGGTGGCACTGCTGCGCCATCTCGACCTGCAGCACAAGGGCGACAGCGAATGGCCGGATCTGAGTGATGCGGCGCTGTTGGCGTCACTGGAGGACTGGCTGCAGCCCTATCTGGGCAAGGTCAGCCGGCTCAGTCACTTCGCCAACCTCGACCTGCCGAGCATCCTGCAGGGCCTGCTGCCCTGGCCGTTGCCGCAGCGCCTGGACGAGCTGGCACCCAAGCACCTGCAGGTGCCGTCCGGCTCGCGCATCACCGTCGATTACTCGGAAACGCCGCCGGTGCTGGCGGTACGTCTGCAGGAGCTGTTCGGCCTGGCCGCCACGCCGCGTATCGCCGGCGGCCGGCAGGGCGTGCTGCTGCATCTGCTGTCACCGGCGCGCCGGCCGGTGCAGGTGACCCAGGATCTGGCCAGCTTCTGGGCCAACACCTACGCCGAGGTGAAGAAGGATCTCAAGGGCAGGTACCCCAAGCACTACTGGCCGGACGACCCGCTGGTGGCCGAGCCTACCGCGCGGGCCAAGCCGAGAAAGTAGCCCGGCCTGGCGATTGCGGGTGAGGTGCCCGCAATCTGCTGTTCGGAGGGATCAGGTTGTGGCTGCGACTGCCGCTTCCTGCTCGATCATCAGCCAGGCGCCCTGGCCGTCCAGTTCCAGGCGGTGGCTGTGGAAGCCGGTCAGGGTGGCGCGGTGGCCGACGCTGACCAGCATGCTGTCGCGCATCTCGCTGCGCAGCAGCGAATACAGGGCATGCTCCAGGCCTTCATCCATGGCCGAGGTCGACTCGTCGAGGAAGACGATGCGTGGCCGGTTGAACAGCACCCGGGCGAAGGCCAGGCGCTGCTGCTCGCCCACCGAGAGGATGCGTGACCAGTCGCTGCTGATATCCAGGCGGTCGGTCAGGTGGGCCAGGTTGACCTGGCGCAGGGCCTGCTGCAGGCGCTCGTCGTCGCCTGGCACGCTGGTGCCGGGGTAGGCGATGGCGGTGCGCAGGTCGCCCAGTGGCAGGTACGGGCGCTGCGAGAGAAACAGCGCTTCGCTGCCTGCCGGGCCGCGCACTTCGCCTTCGGCATAGGGCCACAGGCCGGCCAGGGCGCGCAGCAGGGTGGTCTTGCCGCTGCCCGAGGGGCCCTTGATCAGCAAGGCCTGGCCCGGTTGCAGGCTGAGGTTGAGGTCGCTGAGCAGGGCGTGGCCGTCGGGGCGTTGTACCTGCATGCCGAGGATGTCCAGGGCTTTGGCCTGGCTGACCCGCGCCACGCGTGGCAGGTCACGCGACTGCTGGTTGGCGTCGAGGAAGCCGGTGAGACGGTCGAGGGTCGCTCGGTACTGGGCGAAGGTGTCGTAGGAGGAGCGGAAGAACGACAGCGAATCCTGCACCTGGCCGAACGCCTGGGAGGTCTGCATCACATCGCCCAGCTTGATCGCGCCGCTGAAGAAGCGTGGCGCCTGGAGGATGAAGGGGAAGACCACGGCGATCTGGCTGATGGCCAGGTTGAAGCCGTCGAACTTCAGGCTGCGGTAGACCAGGGCCCAGACATTGCCGATCAGGGTGGAGAAACGCCCCAGCAGGGTGCCGCGCTCGATCGCCGCACCCTGGTAGAAGGCCACGTTCTCCGCATATTCGCGCAGGCGCATCAGGGCGTAGCGGAAGTTGGCGGTGAGCTTCTCGTTGAGGAAGTTCAGGCGGATCAGCGGCCGGCCGAGGCGGAAGGCGATCCAGGTGGCGATGATCACGTAGATGTACACGGCGAACACCATCGCCCGCGGAATCTCCACGCCGGCCACGGTCAGCGGCGCTGACAGGCCCCAGAGGATGCCGGTGAAGGCGACCAGCGAGACCAGTGCGCTGACCGCACCGAGGGCCAGGCTCACCGAGCCGCTGACGAAGGCGTTCACGTCCAGTTCGATGCGCTGGTCCGGGTTGTCCACCGGGGTGTCGAGGAACTGCCCGCGGTAGTAAGCGTCGCCGTCCGTCCAGTCGGCGGTCAGGCGCTCGGTGAGCCAGACCCGCCAGCGGATGCTGAAGGCCTGGGTCACGTAGTAGTTGAACAGGGCGCGCAGCACATGGATGGTCGCCAGCACGGCGAACACGCCGAGGAGGAACCAGAAGGCCTTCTGATCCAGGCCCTGCAGGGCGCTGTAGAAGCCGTTGTACCAGAACGAGAACAGCACGTTCATGCGTACCGAGAACAGCGCCAGCACCAGCAGCAGGGCGAATACCAGCAGCGGTTTCCAGCTGTTGCCGGGGCTGAGGTAGGGACCGGCGATCTGCCAGAACTGCCTGCCCCAACGCGTGCAGCGGATGGCCAGGGCGGCTGCGGCGGCAAAGGAGATGAAGGTGATGAGGGTGGCGACAGCGAGCCAGCCCAGGCTTTCTTGTAGTGCCTGGCTCCAATCCATTTCCATAGGTTCTTCCGGCGGATGCGTGGGGATGGGTGTTTCAGGGCTTGGTGGCAGACCCCGCGATACGGGCGATCTGGCACTGAGCGGTGTGCGCGATAGTAGCACCGAGCTTGGTGTCTGCTCATGGGCTTCAGGTTCCCTGTTCCAGGCACTTTTTCTACTGCCCGCAATCCTTGCTTGACAGCTTTTTCACATTGCCATGACGGAGGCTTCACACCTGGGGCCATAGCCTGACGGTCGATTATTCAGCCATCAGTCGAGCACCATTGTGAGCAAGCCCCAGCAGGCCCAGCCTGACCTTCAACCCCAGCGTTGGACTATCCCCCTCAGCCGCAGCGTCCTGACCATGCTGGTCGCCCTGTGGCTGATGCTGATCATGAATCTGCCGTTCTGGCGGGCCGTGATCGATGGGTTGGGTCATCTGAACCAGTCCAGCCTGTTCTTCCTCGTCAGCCTGCCGGCGTTCGTCTTCATCTGGCTGTATCTGTTGCTCAGCCTGCTGGCCTGGGGACCCCTGACCAAGTTCGTGCTGGGGCTGGTTCTGCTGGTGTCCGCCGGCGCCAGTTACTTTATCGCCAGCTATGGCATCGTCATCGACTACTCGATGCTGACCAACGTGGTGCAGACCGACAGCGCCGAAGTGCTGGACCTGCTGACCTGGCGCCTGGCGCTGTGGATGTTCGGGCTTGGCGTGCTGCCCGTGCTGCTGTTGTCGCGGGTGCAGTTGCTGCAGCGCGGCTGGCGCCGCGAGACGCTGGCCAAACTCGGCAGCATGGCGGTCCTGCTGCTGTGCATGGTCGGCATCGTCATGAGCCTGTACAAGCCCTACGCCTCCTTGCTGCGTAACCACCGCGAAGTGCGGTTGCTGCTGGTGCCTTCCAATGTGGTGGCGGCGGTGCACGGTTATCTCAAGCGCGAGCTGGCGGGACCGAAGCAGCTTGAGGTGGTGGGAGCGGATGCCCATCGTATCCGGCGGGTATCGAGTTCGACCCGTCCGCGGGTGACCCTGCTGGTGGTGGGCGAGACCGCACGGGCGGCCAATTTCTCGTTGAACGGCTATGCCCGCAGCACCAACCCCGAACTGGCAAAACGGAATGTCATCAACTTCACCCAGGCCACCTCCTGCGGTACGGCTACTGCGGTCTCGGTGCCCTGCATGTTCCAGGACGTCGGCCACGGTGGTTACAAGGACGACATGGCCAAAGGCCGCGAGAACCTGCTGGATGTCCTGCAGCGCGCCGGTGTACAGGTGCTCTGGCGCGACAACAACTCGGGCTGCAAGGATGTCTGTGATCGGGTGGCTTACGACGATGTCTCGCATCTGCAGATCGAAGGCGGCTGCAGCGGCAATGAGTGCTATGACGAGGTGCTGCTCAGCGGCTTGCAGGACTATCTGGACCGGCTCGATCGCGATGCCGTGATCGTTCTGCACATGAAGGGCAGCCATGGCCCGGCCTACTACAAGCGCTACCCGAAGGCCTTCGAGGTGTTCACTCCGATCTGCGCGGATAGCCAGCTGGACCGTTGCAGCCGCGCCAGCATCCTCAACGCCTACGACAACAGCCTGGTGTACACCGATCATGTGCTGGCGGCGGCCATCGATCTGCTGCAACGCAACGCCGGGCACCTGGACAGCGCCATGCTGTATCTGTCCGATCACGGCGAGTCGCTCGGCGAGAGCGGCGTCTATCTGCACGGCATGCCCTATGCCCTGGCGCCCAGCGAGCAGGTCCATATCCCCATGCTCATGTGGCTTTCCGGCGGCCTGCAGCGTAGCGCCGGGCTCGACGCCCAGTGCATGCGCCAGCGCACGGACGAGCTGGTCTCGCAGGACAACCTGTATCACTCGGTGCTGGGGCTGATGGACGTGCAGACGCGGGTGTATCAGCCCGAAAAAGACCTCTTCCGCAACTGTCGGGCCGGCGACACCAAGGCCCTGACGGCCCTGCGCACGCCATGAGCTTTCTCGACCCCACAGGCATGACTAACTGGAAAGGGCAGGGCAAGGTCTGATGTCGTTATCTCGAATCCATTCACCCGCTGATGCGGCCCAGCCCGGCAGGGCCGGCGGCTACTGGCGCGCGTTACTTGGCATCCTCTGCAGCCTTGCGCTGGGAGCACTGGCTCTCGCTGCATGGCGCCACTTCGCTCCGCCTCAGGCGGCGGACGGCTGGCACTACAGGGTGTATCTGGACGGTGTGGAAAAGGTCAGCGCGCTGGCCATCGATGGTCAGGGTGAGCTGCTGCTCAGCCAGGAATTGCAGAACGGCCAGGGGCGCATTCTGCAGCGTGCGGCAGACGGCCAGCTGCATGAGGTCGAGCTGGGTCTGTCCAAGCCCGATGGCATGGTGGCCTTCCGTGGTGGCGTGGTGTTCAGTCAGGAACAGGATACCGAGCCGGTGCGCTGGTATGGTCCCGATGGCACTCGCACCCTGTTCAGCGGGCGCAATATCGAAGGGCTGGCCAACGACGGGCGCTTTCTCTACGCCATCGAGGACCGCCACGGCGACGGGCACCTGCTGCGCTATGACCCGGAAACCGACAGTACCCTGGTCCTGCGCAGCGATCTCGATGAGGCCGAGGCGATCACGGCCTGCCCGGACGGCCGTCTGTTCTATAGCGAGAAAGCCAGTGGCCAGGTGCGCCAGCTCGCCGCCGAGGGGCGCGACCCGCTGGTGCTGGAAGGGCTGAACCAGCCCGGCTATCTGTTGTGCACCGACGATGGGCTGTGGATCACCGAGGACGCCACCCACATGGCTCGCCTGCTGCTGCTGACTGCTGATGGCCGGCAACATACGGTGCTGTCCCACCTGCGTTCTGCGCAGACCATCCTGCAGACCGCGCCTGGGCAGTATCTGCTGGCCGAGCAGGGGCGCAATCGTGTGCTGAGCCTGCAGCGCCGTGACTGACGAGCTGCTGCTCGCCTGTCAGTCCAGGCTGAGGTCCTCCCCGGCAGCCCGCAACTCTTCGTAGGCGCGGTCCAGGTCATCCAGCAGGCGCTGGCTGCCAGGCGCGTGACGCGAGGCGACCAGGCGCAGCTGTATCTGTTGCAACAGGGTGTAAGGCAAGGGCGACAGGCCCAGAGACTTGCGGGTCTGCTCCACGGGGGCCTGGTAGTCGAGGAGATAGTCGCCGCGCTTGCGCAGGAGCATTTCCAGCGCGGCTGCGTGGGTACTGGTGCGGTGGATGGTCAGCCCCAGGGCCGGATCGGTAAGCATGTCATTGACCGGTTTCCAGTAGCTGTAGCCGCTGATCACGATCACCTCTTTACCGCGCAGGCCTTCGGGAAACTGTGGCGCCGGGGTGTCGCGGCGGCGATACAGCATCAGGTTGAAGTCGCCCAGGCTGTTGCGGGCCTCGTAGGTATCGTTCACCAGCTCGGTCTTGCCGCCGGCGCCCGGCCACAACTGCACGCTGCCGTTCTGCAACCCGGCATACAGGCGCGCACCGGGGAGCGAGCGATATTCGCCGCGGTAGCCGGCGTGGCGCAGCAGGCGTTCGGTCAGTGCCAGGATCGAGCCCTGGGGCTGGCCGTTGTCATCGGTCCAGGAATAGGGCGGGAATTCGTAGTAAGCAACGCTGATGGGCGGAGCATCGGGCGCGGGTTGCGCCCAGGCAGCGGCACAGCAGAGGCATGCCAGCAGGGCCGGGAGAAGGGTTCTGCGCATCGTCTATTTCGCGGCTCGGAGGCCGTCTTGTTGTTCGATTGCGCTTGAGCATGGCGGCGCCCACGGGCTTTGTCCAGCCGCTCGGGCGACCGGTCAGTCGTATGCTGGCGGCCGATGCTGCCGCGGGTTTCGGCTGCTGTTCGCCGAGCCGTCTGTCGTACTGGGGAGCAGGCTGCGCCAGCTACTATGCTGGGTAGGATGCCCGCGTGTGGCACGGGTAGTCGCGAGCAGACGGGGGGACTCCATGTATCGCAAGGTCTTCGCCAGCAAGGTGTTCGAACGCAAGGTGGTGGTGGTCACCGGCGGCTGCGCCGGCATCGGCCGGGCATTGGTGATGCGTTTCGCCCAGGCGGGCGCGCGGCTGGCCATTCTCGACCTGCAGGAGGCGGCGCTGGAGAGCCTGGTGCAGCACCTGGGCGATCACCTGGGCTGCGAGGCCATCGGCCTGGTCTGTGATGTGGCCGACGCCGAGTCGGTGCAACAGGCCATGGCCCTGGTGACGGAGCGCTTCGGTGGCATCGACCTGCTGCTCAACAATGCCGGCATCACCCATCGCAGCACCTTTGCCGAAACCGAGCTGGCGGTGTTCCAGCGCATCATGGCGGTCAACTACTTCGGTGCCGTGCACTGCACCAAGGCGGCGCTGCCGGGGCTGATCGCCCGGCGCGGCCAGGTCATCGTGCTCAGTTCGCTGTCCGGCTTCGCGCCGTTGCTCTATCGCAGCGCCTACAACGCCAGCAAGCATGCCCTGCATGGTCTGTTCGAAACGCTGCGCGCCGAGCTCAAGGGCTCCGGGGTCAATGTCATGCTGGTGTGCCCCGGTTTCACCGCCACCGACCTGCGCAAGAATGCCCTGGTCGGCGACGGCTCGGTGACCCAGCAACCGCCGCTGGCCATCGGCAAGATCGCCTCGGCGCAGGATGTGGCCGAGGCGATCTACCAGGGCGCACTGCGCCGGCGGCGCCTGCTGGTGCTGTCCAACATCAACTGGCGTGCCCGGTTGCTGGCGCGCTTCTTCCCGCGGCTGTTCGAGCGCGTGCTGCTGCCGCGCCTGTCCGGGCTCAAGCCCGGCTCTACGGGGCGCTGAAGCATGTTGCGCTGGGTTCTCTTGCTGCTGTGCAGCGCCAGCGCCTGGGCGCAGCAGCCAGGACAGCCGCTGCGCGTGGTCACCGATTACTGGCCTCCCTTTCGCATGGCCGGGGCGGATGGCCAGTTGCAGGGGCTGGACATCGATATGCTCAACGAGCTGCAGAAACGCACCGGTTTGCGCTTCGAGGTGCGCCTGCAACCCTGGGCCAGGGCGCTGGAGGACATGCGCAACGGCCAGGCCGACCTGATGACCGGGTTGGCCCGTACCGCCGAGCGCGAGCAGTACATCGACTACCTGGAGCCCTACTACTACGCCTGCACACCCAGGTTCTACGGGTCGGCGCAACGTGCTGCGGCCATCGACTCCTACGAGAAACTCTTGGGGCTGCGCATTGGCTATGTCCTGCAGTCGGCCTACTTCGAACCGTTCGACTCGGATACCCGCCTGCTCAAGGTCGGGGTGAAGAACGAAGACCAGCTGCTGCAGATGCAGCTGCGTGGGCGTGTCGAACTCATGATCGGCACCGACTGCCAGGTGGACTTCCAGTTGCGCGACCTCGAACTGGGACCGCGTCTGGTCAAACTGAACTATCGGCCGCCCGGTCGCACCCTGTTGTACCTGGGGCTGTCACGGACCAGCGGTCGTGACGATGAGCGCGAGCTGTTGGCGCAGGCCTTGCGCCAGTTGCTGCATGACCGCTGGATGCAGCAGGCGGCCAAGGCCTACCGCTGAAATCCCACTCAATGGCTGTGCGGCTCGACGTACAGCTCGTAGACCAGCGCCATGTCCCAGTAGGCCGCTTCGATCTTGTGCCCGTCGAGATCGCGCACGAAACAGCCGTAATAGGGCTCGCCGTAGTGCGGGCGCGGGCCGGGCGGGCCGTCCGGAGTGGCGCCGGCGGCCACGGCGGCGGCGAAGAAGGCGTGGACTTCCTCCTTGCTACCGGCGACGAAGCCGAAGTGGGTGCCATTGCCGACATTGGCCGGGTTGCCGTCGATCGGGCTCTGCACCCAGAACTCCGGGTACTCGCGGCCCCAGGCCACGGCGCCCGGGTGTTCGAGAATGCGCTTGCAGCCGAGGGTCGGCAGCACCTGATCGTAGAAGGCCACGGCCTGGTCGAACTGGTTGGTGCCGATGGAGACGTGGGAGAGGATGCTGGGATTCTGCTCGGACATGAGGATTCTTCCCTGAAAGAGTGAAAGCTCCCAAGCCTAGCAGCTGCCGTGCGATTTTCCTGGCCGGTGAGTCAGCTGCTGTGGCTGTCCTCGGTTGGCCGCTGGTTGCACAGCATGAAGCAGCGGAACAGCACCACGGTCGAGAACAGCTGGAGGAAGCCGTTGACGATATCCAGGATCAGGCTGCCGATGGCGTCCGGCTGTTCGCCCAGCAGCTGCAGTGTCCAGTCGTCCAGCAGCCACAACGGTACTATCACCAGCAGCACGCAGGCCAGCAGCGACCAGAAGTGGCCGATGCTGAGCAGGAAGCTCTCGCGCATCGCCTGCAGCGGCGCCAGGCCGCGCAGCACCAGCAGGTATTCGGCGAAGGCCAGCTTGACCATCAGGTACAGGGCCAGCGGCAGGAACAGCGCACCGCCGAGCATGATCAGCAGCGTGCTCAGCCCCGCCAGCACGGCGAACGCCGGCCACAGTTGCACGGTGCTGGCCAGCAGGTCGCGGATGGCGGGGCGCTGGCCCTGGCTGCGGGCGTCGAGGAAGAGGATCAGCGCGGCGCTGTACAGCGGGTAGAAGAACAGCCCCACCAGCAGTTCGTAGGCGGGGGAGTGGGCACTGTCGGTGAGGCTGGCGACTATGGCGCGGGCCAGGCATTCGGCGGCGACCAGCGGCAGGCAGAGCGTGGCAATGAACTGCAGGTTGCGGCTGAAGAAGTGGGCGGCGTCGCGCAGGATGCTAAGCGGATTCATTGGCAGATTTCACCGGAAGACTACTGCCATTCACTTTAGCCGATGGCCGGGCGGGAGGGACATGGCTACGACCATTGCCGCATAATGCCGCTCCAATTCCCATCAGGCGCCGCCGTGAAGAAGATCGCCCTGTTCGCCGATGTGCAGAACCTCTACTACACCGTGCGCCAGGCCCATGGTTGCCACTTCCACTATGCCGAGCTGTGGCGCCAGGTGGCGGCACTGGGTGAGATCGTCGAGGCGCGCGCCTATGCCATCGATCGCGGTGATGCCAAGCAGCGCCAGTTCCAGCAGATCCTGCGCAACCTGGGTTTCCAGGTGATGCTCAAACCCTATATCCAGCGCAGCGACGGCTCGGCCAAGGGCGACTGGGACGTGGGTATCACCCTGGACGTGATGGAGGCCGCCGAGCGGGTCGACGAAGTGGTGCTGGCCTCCGGCGATGGCGATTTCGATCTGCTGCTCGAGCGCATTCGCGCCCGTCATGGGGTCAGCAGCTGCGTGTATGGCGTCGCCGGGCTCACCGCCAATTCCCTGATTCGTGCCGCCGACCGCTTCGTGCCGGTCGACGGGGCCTTGCTGTTGAAGAGCTGAGAGAACGATGTCCGAACCTATCGCCGTGATCGACTTCGAGACCACCGGCATGTCACCGAGCCAGGGCGCGCGGCCGACCGAGATCGGCGTGGCGCTGATCGCCAACGGCGAGATCGTCGGCCGTTTCCAGAGCCTGATGAATGCCGGTGCCTGGGTGCCGCCGTTCATCGAGCAGCTCACCGGCATCAGCAACGCCATGGTGCGCCGTGCGCCGCCGGTGGCCGAGGTGATGGCCGCGGCGGCCGAGTTCATCGGTGATGCACCGCTGTTGGCGCATAACGCGGCGTTCGACAGCAAGTTCTGGGACGCCGAGCTGGCCCAGCTTGGCCGGCGCCGGGCTCGCGATTTCGCCTGTTCGCTGCTGCTCTCGCGGCGCCTGCTGCCGGAGGCGCCCAGCCACAAGCTGGGCAACCTCAACAGCTGGGTGGGCCTGCCCAGCACCGGCCAGGCTCACCGCGCACTGGCCGATGCCGAGATGGCGGCCAACCTGACCCTGCACCTGCAGGATCTGCTGCGCCAGCGGCATGCCATCGACGCCGACCACACCTACCTGTGCGGCCTGCAGAAGCTCTCGGCCGCCAAGGTACGTGCGTTGCTGCGCGCTTAGCCAGCCAGCTCCAGTTTGCCGTAGTCGATGCGGTTCTCCTTCGGCGAGCCCTCGATGGCCATCACTGCGTGGCGTTTGTAGCGCAGGATGTAGGCGAAGCAGCCAAAGTACAGGGCGATCACCAGGGCGCCGACCCACTCGATCTGCAGGAACTCCAGCTTGAACAGCAGGGTCAGGGCGCTGAGCGCCACCAGGTTGCCCAGCACATAGGCCGTACGCCCGTAACGGGCGACGCTGAGACCGAGGTTGTCGGTGTACAGGCGGATCAGCGAGTCCAGCGAATTGACCACCATGCTCACGCCGACCACCACCATCGCCAGGTTGAGCAGGCCGCCGATGTGCAGCGCGTGCTGGTGGTAGAAGTACAGCACGCTGAACCACACGCCGATGGCCAGCGAGGGGAACACCAGCATGGCGCCGAGCAGCTGCCAGGTGCGCAGGCCGCCGGCGAAGCGCGCGGTGAACTGGCCGATCATGATGCTCCAGGAGAACCACCAGTACAGGTAGAAGGCGTGGTAGTCGTTGAGCGGCAGCACGAAGCTGTCCAGGTGATTGAAGTAGTCGCCGATCAGCCCGGCGGTGGCGAAGAAATCACCGACGCTGCCCTGCTCGCCGAGGAAGGCGGCGCCCCACATGTAGGCGATCAAACCGATGAACAGCCAGCTGGTGCCGAGGCTGAGCAGGCGCACGTAGCGCAACTGGGTGCTGGAATACACGGCGATGGCGATCGCCAGCAGTACGATCAGGTAGAAACCCGGCAGCAGCTGCTCGCCATCACCGAGCTGCGGCAGGTACCAGGGCAGGTTCTTCAGCAGCAGGAAGGCGGTGAAGGCGCAGGTGCCGATGATCACCAGGTTGTTCAGCCACTTCACCAGCGGCAGTTCGAAGAAGCGCACGCGCGGCTCGATCACGCAGAAGTAGAAGCAGGTGAGGAAGTAAAAGCCCCAGATGAGGAAGCCCCAGAAACCGAACTCGATGGCCAGCGGGTTGGCGAAGGCATATTCGGGGCTGGCCGGGTCGCTGTAGCCGGCGAACTCGGTGAGGGGGAACATGATCAGGCCGACATCCAGGCCTGAGGTGAAGAGAATCGCGATGAAGGTGAAGGTTCTCACCGGGGTCACGCCGATGCAGCGCAGGTTGCCCCATTTCAGAAGTACCGCGGCAATCGCGGTGAAGGTGAACAGCATTCCGATCGATAACCAGAGAGTCATGCCGCCCTCCTGGTCGCTGCAACGGGTTCTTTGATCAATAGCATGGGGTGCTCCTCCTGTAGTTGGCGTTATGCGGCGCACCTCCTCGCGGAGGCGCACCGGGGGATCAGTTGACGCGGCGCTGCGGGGCGTGCGGACGTTGCTGCTGGCCGCTGTGCTCGGCGAGGGCGACTGGAGCGCCGCTGGGCGCCAGCGGCTCGCGGCCGAGGATCAGGTCGGCGGCGCGCTCGGCGAGCATGATGGTCGGCGCGTTGAGGTTGCCGTTGGGGATGCTCGGGAACAGCGAGGAGTCCACCACGCGCAGCCCCTGCAGGCCGCGCACGCGGGTCTCGGAGTCGACCACCGCCAGTTCGTCCTCGCCCATGCGGCAGGTGCCGCAGGGGTGGTAGGCGCTCTCCACCGCTTGGCGCACGAAACGGTCGATCTCTTCGTCGCTCTGCACGCCGGCGCCGGGCTGGATCTCGTCGCCGCGATAGGCGTCCATCGCCGGCTGCTCGATGATCTCGCGGGTCAGGCGTACGCAGGCGCGGAAGCCGGCCCGGTCGTCCTCGTGCTGCAGATAGTTGAAGCGGATCTGCGGCGCCTCGCTCGGGTCGGCGCTGCGCACGTGCACGAAGCCGCGACTCTTCGGCTTGTTGTGGCCCACGTGCAACTGGAAGCCGTGGCCGTCGAAGGCCTCCTTGCCGTCGTAGCGCATGGCCGCCGGCAGGAAGTGGTACTGCAGGTCCGGCCAGGGGCTGGCTGCGGTGGAGCGGATAAAGGCGCAGGACTCGAAGTGGTTGGTCGCGCCCAGGCCGTCCTTCTTCAACAGCCAGCGCGTGCCGATGAGGAACTTGCTCCACAGGCCGAGCTTGCCGTTGAGGGTGATCGGCTGCTTGCAGCGGTACTGGAAGTAGAACTCCAGGTGATCCTGCAGGTTCTCGCCGACGCCCGGCAGCTCGTGCTGCACGGCGATACCGGCGGCCTTGAGCACATCCGCCCGGCCGATGCCGGACAGCTGCAGCAGGTGCGGCGAGCCGATGGGGCCGGCGCTGAGAATCACCTCGCGGCTGGCGCGCACTTCCTGCACCTTGCCACCCTGCTGGAAGCGCACACCGACGGCGCGCTGGCTGTCGAGCAGCACGCGCTCGACCAGGGCGTGGGTGATCACCTTGAGGTTGCTGCGGCTCATCGCCGGGCGCAGGTAGGCGTTGGCGGTAGACCAGCGGCGGCCATCCTTGATGGTCATGTGCATGGCGCCGAAGCCTTCCTGCTGGGCACCGTTGTAGTCGCTGGTGGCCGGGTAGCCGGCCTGCACGCCGGCATCGATGAAGGCGCGGTACAGCGGGTTCTGCATGTTGTTGCCGTTGTTCACCGCCAGCGGGCCGTCTGCGCCGCGATACTCGTCGCCGCCGAACGCCCAGCTCTCGGCCTTGCGGAAGTAGGGCAGGCAGTGGGCGTAGTCCCAGCCGTTGGCGCCGAGCTGCTGCCATTCGTCGAAGTCGCCGGCGTGGCCGCGCACGTAGACCATGCCGTTGATGGACGAGGAGCCACCCAGCACCTTGCCGCGCGGGCAGTGCATCTGGCGGTTGTCCAGGTAGGGTTCGGGCTCGGTGGTGAACTGCCACGCGTACTTGCGGGTGTTCATCGGGATGGAGAGCGCGGTGGGCATCTGGATGAAGATGCTCTTGTCGCTGCCGCCGGTTTCCAGCAACAGCACGCGGTGGGTGCCGTCCGCGCTGAGGCGGTTGGCCAGGACGCAACCGGCGGAGCCGGCACCAACAACAATGTAATCGTATTCGGAATAAGTCATGCGTGACTGCCGGCCCCAAAGGCTTCGGATTGTTTGATCGTCGGCCAGGCGTCGTTGAGATGGGCTTCGGGCTGCTCATTTACGCGGAGTAAACGCCGCACCCTCAGCCCATCTCGCCTAGCCTGGCTCTCGCTCAGAAAATCCGTGGGCAACCTTTAGAAGGGGCTCTGCAGATCCTCCATGCCGACATAGACGGCTTTCAGTTGGGTGTAGTGGTTGAGTGTGGCCAGGCCGTTTTCGCGGCCGATGCCGGACAGCTTGTAGCCGCCCACCGGCATTTGCGCCGGCGAGGCGCCGTAGGCGTTGATCCAGCAGATACCGGCCTGCAAACCGGCGACCATGCGGTGGGCGCGGCGGATATCGCGGGTGAACACGCCGGCGGCGAGGCCCGCGTCGGTGTCGTTGGCGCGGCGCAGCACTTCGGCTTCGTCATGGAAGCGCAGCACGCTCATGACCGGGCCGAAGATTTCCTCGCGGCAGATGCGCATGTCGTCGCGGCAGTCGACGAAGACCGTGGGCTCGACGAAGTAGCCGTTGGGTGCCGAGGCCGGTTGTGCGGCCTGGCCGCCACAGGCGAGACGCGCTCCATCGTCCAGGCCGCTCTGGATGTAGCCGAGCACCTTGTCGCGATGGGCGTGGGAGATCAGCGCGCCGAAGTTGGTGGTCGGGTCCATCGGGTCGCCCATCTGGACGTTGTCGCGCACGCGCTGCAGCAGGCGTTCGAGGAAGGCGTCGTGCAGGCTGTCGTGGACGAATACGCGGGTGCCGTTGGTGCAGATCTCGCCCTGGGTGTAGAAGTTGCCGAGCAGGGCGGCGGACACTGCGTTGTCCAGGTCGGCGTCGTCGCAGATGATCAGCGGCGACTTGCCGCCCAGCTCCATGGTCACTTCCTTGAGCGAACCGGCGGCGGCGGCCATGACCTTCTGCCCGGTGCTGATCTGCCCGGTGAAGGACACCTTGGCGATCTGCGGCTGCTCGGCCAGCCAGGCGCCGACCTTACCCGCACCCTGGACCACGTTGAACACGCCAGCCGGCACGCCGGCCTCGGTGAAGATCTCGGCCAGTTTCAGCGCGCCCAGCGGCGTTTCCTCGGATGGCTTGAAGATCATGCTGTTGCCGCAGGCCAGCGCCGGTGCGGACTTCCAGCAGGCGATCTGCAGCGGGTAATTCCATGCACCGATGCCGGCGCAGATGCCCAGCGGCTCGCGGCGGGTGTAGTAGAAGTCGCCGCCCAGATCCTGCTGGTTGCCTTCGATCATTGGCGCCAGGCCGGCGAAGAACTCGATGGAGTCGGCGCCGGTCTGCACGTCGACCACGACTGCTTCCTGCCAGGGTTTGCCGGTGTCGCACACCTCGATGGCGGCCAGTTCGTCGTTGCGCTCACGCAGCAGGGCCACGGCGCGCAGCAGGATGCGGCTGCGCTGCGTCGCACTCAGCGCCGACCACTGGCGCTGGCCCTCGGCGGCGCTGTCCAGAGCGGCTGAGAGGATCGAGGCGTCGGCCACTTCCACCTGGTAGATCACCTCGCCGGTCGCGGGGTTGATCACGTCGAAGGTCTCGCCGCTGGCATTGGCCAGTGGGCGGCCGTGGATGTAGTTGAGGTGGCGGGGCAGGGTCATGTGTTCGGGGTCTCCTTGGCAGAATGGGCGCGCAGGCAGGCCATGATGAAGCCCTTGCACAGGCGCTCGGCGGCGGCGAAGTCGGCGGCCGGGGCGCTGCCCAGCGTGCTGCGCAGCCAGAAGCCATCGATCATCGCGGCGGCCTGGCTGGCGGCATCGCTGGCAGCGGCAGCCGGCAGGCAGAGGCCGAAGGCGTAGCGCAGGTTGCTGTACAGACGGCGGTTGTTGATGCGCTGCAGGCGCTTCAGGCCAGGCTCGTGGGCGGCACGCGCCCAGAAGCTGAGCCAGGTGCGGCCGGCCAGTTCGGAGCGCTGGAACTCGCTGAAGTTGGCTTCGACTATGGCCAGCAGGCGCTGCTCGGGGCTGACCTGGCCGTCGTCCAGGCGCCGCAGCAGGTCCTGGCGCAGCTGTTCCAGCAGGTGGCGCAGGGCGGCTTCGATCAGCCCCTGCTTGCCACCGAAATAGTGGCTGATGATCCCCGACGACAGGCGCGCCTTGCCGCTGATGCTGAGGATGGTGGTGTCCTGCAGGCCCAGCTCGGCGATGGATTCCAGGGTGGCCTGGATCAGCTGCTGGCGGCGGGTTTCTTTGATTCCGACTTTAGGCATATTTTTATTGATTGAACGTTCAATTAAAAACAACCTTAAACAGACCTCTGCCTGCCTGCAACCTTTGTCGGTCAAGTTCTGGAAAGTTCTTTGAACGTGTCGCTATCGTGATGTGTTGGGCGAGGCTGGCTTGGGGCTGCTTCATCTGGGCAGCCAAGCGCGACTGAAGTCGCTCCCACAGAAGCCCAGATATGAGGCGTGGGAGCGGCTTCAGCCGCGATGCTTGGCATCGCAAGCATCGATTGCCGGAACATCGGGCAAAGAAAAGGGCGCGGTCCTTGCGGAGCGCGCCCTTTCTCGGTGAGCAGCTGTCAGTGGTGTTCGCGGGTGGCGCGGAATTTCACCTCCGGCCAGCGCTCTTCCATCAGGCTCAGGTTGACCCGGGTCGGTGCCAGGTAGGTGAGGTGGCCACCGCCATCCACGGCCAGGTTCTCGAAGGCCTTGTCCTTGAACTCCTTGAGCTTCTTCTCGTCGCCGCACTCGATCCAGCGCGCCGACCAGACGTTGATCGCCTCGTAGGCGCACTCGACCTTGTATTCCTCCTTCAGGCGGCTGGCGACCACATCGAACTGCAGCACACCGACGGCGCCGAGGATGATGTCGTTGTTGCGCTCGGGGAAGAACACCTGGGTCGCGCCTTCCTCGGCCAGTTCCTGCAGGCCCTGGCGCAGCTGCTTGGACTTCAGCGGGTCCTTCAGGCGCACGCGGCGGAACAGTTCCGGGGCGAAGTGCGGGATGCCGGTGAAGCTCAGGCTCTCACCCTCGGTGAAGGTGTCGCCGATCTGGATGGTGCCGTGGTTGTGCAGGCCGATGATGTCGCCGGCATAGGCCTCCTCCAGCTGCTCACGCTCGCTGGAGAAGAAGGTCAGCGCGTCGCCGACGCGCACGTCCTTGCCCAGGCGCGCGTGGCGCATCTTCATGCCCTGGCTGTACTTGCCCGAGCAGATGCGCATGAAGGCGATGCGGTCGCGGTGCTTGGGGTCCATGTTCGCCTGGATCTTGAACACGAAGCCGCTGAACTTCTCTTCCTCCGGCTCCACGCTGCGCTCGTTGGCCACGCGGGCCAGCGGTTTCGGCGCCCAGTCGACCACGGCGTCGAGCACGTGATCCACGCCGAAGTTACCCAGTGCGGTACCGAAGAACACCGGGGTCAACTGGCCGTTGATGAACTCGTCCTGATCGAACGGGTGGCAGGCGCCCTGCACCAGCTCCAGCTGCTCGACGAAACGCTCGTACTCGTCGCCCAGGTGCGCGCGGGCCTCGTCGGAGTCGAGCTTCTCGATGATCTTCACCGCGGTGCGCTCGTGGCCGTGGCCGGGGGTGTAGACGATGATGTAGTCGCCGGTCAGGTGGTAGACACCCTTGAAATCCTTGTAGCAGCCGATCGGCCAGGTGATGGGCGCGGCCTTGATCTTCAGCACCGCCTCGATCTCGTCGAGCAGTTCGATGGGGTCGCGAATGTCGCGGTCGAGCTTGTTGATGAAGCTGACGATGGGCGTGTCGCGCAGGCGGCATACGTCCATCAGGGCGATGGTGCGCGGTTCCACGCCCTTACCGCCGTCGAGCACCATCAGCGCGCTGTCCACCGCGGTCAGGGTGCGGTAGGTGTCTTCCGAGAAGTCCTCGTGGCCGGGGGTGTCGAGCAGGTTGATGATGTGCTCGCGGTAGGGGAACTGCATCACCGAGGTGGTGATGGAGATGCCGCGCTGCTTCTCCATCTCCATCCAGTCGGACGTCGCATGGCGGTCGGACTTGCGCGACTTCACTGTACCGGCGACCTCGATCGCCTTGCCCATCAGCAACAGCTTCTCGGTGATGGTGGTCTTACCGGCGTCGGGGTGGGAGATGATCGCAAACGTACGGCGTTTGGCGACTTCTTTGGCCTGGGTGGTCATGGGTGCGTGCCTGACTGGAATCGGTTGCGGGCCACGCGCGGCCCGAAAAGCGCGGGATTATAGCGGGAAACGCAGTGGCGATCAGACCCGATAGTCCGATCATGGCTGCGCATGGCCTTGCACCCTGCGCCGCCCGCATACCTCAGAAGGCGATATTCAGCCCCAGGCGTACGCCGTGGTCGCTGTTGTTGTCGCCGAACTGGCCGGAATAGCCCAGGTCGAGGCTGGCTTGAGGCGCGAGCTGCAGGTTCAGACCGACTTGGGCCAGGGCGCTGTCCTGGGCTACGGGGGCGCCTTGTACGCTGAAGCCGTCATAGCCGGCGAGGCCGAAGTGGCTCTCGTCGCCTGGCTCGTCGAAGGCATGTTGCCAGGCCAGGCTGGTCTGCAGCGTCAGTGGCTGGCCTGCGATATCGCCCAGCGGTGCCATGGCACGCAGGCCGAGGCTGGCGTAGTCGGCGCTGTCATCCTCGCCTTCCACGCTGAGCGCCGCGATGCCGCCGTGCTCGCGGAAGTCGTCGCTGTCCACCTCGACATGGGCCAGGCCGGCAAAGGGCTCCAGGCGTAGCTCGCCGAGTTGCAAGGCATAGCCCAGCTCGGCGAAGACCTGGGTGGTCTCGGCGTCGTAGTCGGCCTTGAGAGTATTGCGCAGGGTGGCCACCTGTACCTCGCGCTTGCTGTCGACCTGGTTCCAGCTGTGCGCCACACCCAAGCGCAGGCTGAGGGCGCTCCAGCGTCCGGCGAGGTAGGCGGCCAGGGAGGTGCTGTCGATATCGGCAGAGGAGTCGCGTTGGCTGATATCCAGGTCGCTGCTGCCGTAGCCGATGGCCGCCCCCAGGCGCCAGGTGTCGTTGAGCGGCAGGTCGGCGCCGAGCAAGGTGCCGCGGCTGTCGCGATCCAGGTCGGCAATGTTGCTGTTGCCATCCTTCTCGCTCCAGCTGCCGTAGCCCTTGAGCCAAAGCGTCAGGCCACTGTCGGCATCGCGGTGCAGGACATCGTCCGTCGCCCCGGACTGGGCCGCGCGCAGGCGCTCGGTGATGGCTTCGCGCACATAACGGCTGTCGTCGAACAGTGCGCCGCGGGTGCTGGTGTGTAGCTCGCCGGACAGGCTGTCGAAGGCGGCCTGGGCTTGGGCAGCGCTGAGGCCGCTGATTGCCGTGCTCAGGGCTCCGCTGCCGTTGGATTCCAGGGCATTGGCCAGGCTGCGCTGGTTTCTGCTGACGGCGACGCTGGCAAAGCTGACGCTGTTGCGCAACAGGGTCAGTTCGACGCTGTTGCTCGTGTAAGCCAAGGTCGGTTTGAGGAAGGCCAGATTGCTGGTCAGCGAACCGAAGGTGCCGCTCACGCTGTTCGCCGAGACGATGGTGTAGGTGGTGCTCGGCGACCAGTCGCCGCTGCCACTGGCCAGCACCTTGAGCGTCGAGCCGCCCAGGTTGACTGTGCCGGTAGAGCTCAGTTGGTCGGCGCTGCCGTCTGGGTTGGCTTCGATTGCCAGGATCGAACCGGCGTTGAACGTCACATTGCCATTGACGTGCAGCGTGCCGATGGAGTTGCCTGGCGCCAGGGTAGAGCCGGAGTTCAGGGTCACGTTGCCATTGATGGCGCCGTGGCCGCCGAGCAGGGCACCGCTGTTGACGCTGACAGCGCTGCTCAGGCTGGCGCTGGAGCCGGCGCTGCCGCCGATAATCAGGCTGCCGGCGCTGACCGTGGTAGGGCCGGTATAAGTGCTGGCGCCATTTAGGGTCAGGGTTGCATTGCCCGTTTTAGTCAGGCTGCCGGCGCCGCTAATGGCTCTACTGCTCAGGTGCACATTCGTCTGCATGGTCAGTACGGCGTTGCTGCCCAGCAGCACGCCATCGTCAAGCGTCAGGCCGGCATCTTGCGCTGTAATAACGGCGCGGGTGTTATCCATCAGCCAAACGACACCATTGATAGCGGAGCCTGTTTTTAAGGTCAGCGAGTTGTCGCCGCCAGTGAATTGCACTGCCGCGCCATCGTTAGGGAGGGTCAGACTGAAACCAGGAGCGATTCCGGAGCCTGCACGGCCGGCACTGATAATGCCGGCGTTGGTTATGTCCAGATTGGCGCCCGAAACACCATGGCCCCCCCCTCCGCCTACGCCAATCCGATGGCTTACGCCGCCAGCACCGCCATTGCCACCATTACCGCCTGTAATAGTGCCGAAATTGTTCAGGCTTCCACCGTTGGCCAGCGTTACCCCGTTGCCACCGCCACCGCCACCGCCACCGAAAAAGCTCGCGCTATCGCCGCCATTGCCGCCATTGCCGCCTGAAGCGCTGCTGCCGCTATTGATCGTAACCGCACCGTTGCTGGCAAAAAGCCCTGTACCACCGCCACCGCCACCGCCACCGTTGCTAGTGCCAACACCATTGCCGCCGTTGCCGCCGCCATTGCCTGTAAAGCCTGGTGAGGTGCCTGATGCCCCGCCGCTACCGCCGGCGGCATCCAAAACGCCATCGCTGCCGCCAGCACCGCCATTGCCATTACTGCCGCTGATGCCGCTAGTAGTAACCATAGTGCCACCGCCATTACCACTGGCTCCTCCAATCATGTAGATGTTACTACCGCCATCGCCAGGTGCTGCCCAGGCAATGCTGCTAATGCTGAGGGTCGTCGCCAGGCTGATTGTCTGGATGGCCAGGAGTAAGTCTTTGGAGAGGGCTGCTTGGCTGGCTTTTGGTTTAAATGCAGAGCTTGGCTTACCAGTACGCTCGGGCGCCACCTGGTATTGCCCCAGGCTGCGATTGAAAACGGTGCGATAAATACGGTTCAAACCACTACCCCTGGGCGCTCTGTGGCGCTTTCCCTGCGTTGGCAAACAGCAGAATTTTGCGGGGAGGGTGAGGTGCTGTCTGTCCCTCAACCGAGGGACAGGGTGGAGGTTTTCTCGTTAGAGACCCTCCTGCTGTTTGCTGGAGGCGACACTCATATGGTGCTAGCCACGCGCCGCTTAACCCTGGCAGCAGGAAGTGGGCGCACGTTTGTTGCCTTGACTTGTCTGTCCCCCGCTTTAGCGACAAGCTTGCGGCTTTCAGGACGTATTTCGGCGCAGTGAGCGGTGCCGCACACAGGAAAACGGAATGATTGGCGTGGTGCTGGTGGAGGACGATCCACTGTTTCGCGAGTCGGTGCGTGGGGCGTTGGCGCGGGTTGATGATGTGGTTCTGCAGGCTGAGGCGGTAACCCTGGCGCAGGGCCTGGCTCTGCTCGACGGCCCTGCGGCCGAGGTGTTGCTGGTGGACCTCGGCCTGCCGGATGGCTCCGGCATCGAGATGATCCGCGCCACCCGCCAGGCCTGGCCGGATTGTGCGGTGATGGTCGCCACCCTGTTTGGTGATGAGGAGCGGGTGTTCGCCTCTCTGCAGGCCGGCGCCAGCGGTTATCTGCTCAAGGATTCGCTGGCCAGCGGCATCGTCGATGAAGTTCGCACGCTGCATGCCGGTGGCAGCCCGATCAGCCCGATGATCGCCCGGCGCCTGTTGCGTCACTTTCAACCACCGGCTGCGCAGGCCAACGAGCCTTCTGCAGTGGAATTGTCGCCCCGTGAGCTGCAGGTGCTGGAGCAGATCACTCGGGGCTACTCGGCGGCGGAAATTGCCGAGTTGCTGCAGGTGTCGCCCTGGACGGTGCAGACCTATGTGCGCCGCGTGTATGAAAAGCTCGGCGTGCGTTCCAAGGCGGCTGCGGTGGGTGAGGCCTTTCGTCTGGGGTTGGTTGCCATGGACTCGTCACAGTGAGGGGATGGTTCGCCCTGTGCCTGCTGCTGTTAAGCGCCCAGGTCGCGGCGCAGCCGGTACATGCGCAGGAGGTGGAGAGCTTTACCCTGACCGCGCCTGCCGCAGAGTTTCTGGCGCCGCCTGCTCATCAGCAGATGTCGCCGGGTACGTGGCAGCGGGTGTCTTTGCCGCATGTAAGCGAGCCGCGTGGCCTGGAGCCCGATACCCATCAGGGTATTCGCACGACTTACTACCGCTTGCCGGTACCGGCTTCCGCCGAGCCGCTTTTCTTCTACCTGCCGCGCTGGCAGACCGTCGGCCAACTGGCCCTGTATGGCGATGGCAGATTGCTCTGGCGCTCCACGGGGGATCGTGTCTGGAACGGTTTCAACACCCCATTGTGGTTGGCTCTAGACGCTCTCGATGGGCAGCCCAGGCCCAGGGAGCTGCTGCTGCGTATGGACAGCCTGGCGGGCCTGGGCGGCGGGATTTCCAGTCTTTGGCTGGGTACTGAAGCCGAACTGCTGGGCTCTTACCGTCTGCGGCTGATCGCCCAGGTGTGGCTGCCGGCGGCCATCGGCGTTGCGGTGCTGGCGCTGGGTGTTTTTGCGCTGGGCGTATGGAGCCGGCGCCGACACGAGCCGATCTACATCCTGTTCTTCGTGGCGGCGGTGTTCTATTGCCTGCGTATCCTGCATTTTCTCGGGCCGCTGGATACCCGCTTGCTGTCGGCGGACTGGTTCGGCTGGATCACCATCAACTCCATCGGCTGGTTGGTGTCGATCAACCAACTGTTCACCTTGCGTCTGTGTGCCCGTCGCGTGCGCTGGCTGGAGTTCGGGCTGGTTGGCTTCATGCTCGCCTCGACCCTGTTGACCCTGCCGCTGTGGCAGTCGGCAGAGAGCATCGCGGCACTGGCTTCGCTCTGCTATATGGGCGGTGGTCTGATGTTCCTGCTGTCCATCCCTGTGGTGATTGGTGCAGCCCGGCGCAGTGTGTCCTGGCTGGCGAGAATGCTGGCCTGGGGCAGCTTGCTGGGCGTGCTGTTTTCGGTGCACGACATACTGATGCAGAACTACCGCCTAAGCCTGGACAGCCTGTATTTGCTGCCTTACTGGCAGATCGGCTTCTGCCTGCTGTTCTGCATGGTGCTCGGACAGCGCTACCTGGCCAGCATCCAGGGGCTGGAGCGCAGTCACGAGCTGCTGGCCCTGCGTTTGGCGGAGCGTGAAGCGGAGCTGGAAGAGAGCCACCAGCAACTGCGTGAGGTCGAGCGGCGCGAAGTACTGGCCGGTGAGCGCCAGCGCCTGATGCAGGACATGCACGATGGTCTGGGCGCTTCGCTGGTGGGGGCGTTGCAAGTGGTAAAACGCGGCGAGCTGGAAGCCGAGCGCATCGAACAGGTGCTGCGCGATTGTCTCGATGACATGCGCCTGGCCATCGATACGCTGGAGCCGCAGGGCAAGGACTTGAACCTGCTTCTGGCCACTTTGCGCTATCGCCTCGGACCACGCCTGGAGGCGGCCGGTATCAAACTGTTATGGCGGGTAGATGACTTGCCGGAGCTGAGCTGGTTGTCGCCCGACAGTGCTCTGCATGTCATTCGCATCATTCAGGAAGCCCTGACCAATATCATCAAGCATGCTGGTGCCAGTCAGGTGCGGCTGTCGGCCACGTCTGACGGGCAGGCGGTGCAGCTGCAGGTGCTGGACGATGGTCGTGGCATGCCTGCCGTGGTTTCTTCATCGACGGGGCGTGGTCTTGGCAATATCCGCTCTCGGACCGCCGCCCTCGGCGGAGCTGTGTCCTGGTCGACTGGCGGATCTGCTGTCGGTACCTGCGTGACTGTGCAGCTACCGATCAGCAGAGAGCAACCTTCACTTGGTGACAGTTGAGGCTGGATATACCCAGCGCACCAGGCTGCCGATGGACAGACCCTGCAGCAGGATCGACACCAGCACGATGATGTAGGTGATGCCCAGCAACAGGTCGCGTTCGCCGCCCGCAGGCAATGACAGCGCCAGGGCCACCGAGATACCACCGCGCAGGCCGCCCCAGGTGAGGATGCGCGTGGTGCCGTTCTGTATGTTGCGGCCGCCCTTGCGCAGCAGGGCAACGGCCGGCGCCACCGTGCACCAGCGTGACACCAGCACGGCGCCGCCGAGGGTGAAGGCGGCCACTAGGTGCAGCCAGGTCAGCGGCACCAACAGCAGTTCCAGGCCGATCAGGGCAAACAGCAGGGCGTTGAGCATTTCATCGATCAACTCCCAGAACTTGTCCACGTAGCGGCGCGTTTCGTCGGACATGGCGTGGTTGCGGCCGTGGTTGCCGATGATCAGGCCGGCGACGACCATGGCGATTGGCCCGGACACGTGCAGGTGGGTGGCCAGTGCGGAGCCGCCGAGGACCAGAGCCAGGGTCAGCATGACCTCGATCTGGTACTGATCGATGCTGCGCAGCATGGCGAATACCACTACGCCGAGCGCGGCGCCAAAGACCAGGCCGCCAATCGCCTCATGCACGAACATCCAGCCAATGGCGCTGGCCTCCGGTGTGCTGCCCAGTTGCAGGATGCCCAGCAGGATGGCGAACACCACCACTGCGGTGCCGTCGTTGAACAGCGACTCGCCGACTATGGTGGTAGCCAGGGGCTTGGGTGCACCGGCGGACTTGAGAATGCCGAGCACCGCAATGGGGTCGGTGGGCGAGATCAGGGCGCCGAATAGCAGGCAATAAAGGAAGTCCACCTGCCAGCCGAACAGGGCGAAGGTGTAGTAGCTGAGCGTAGCGATCAGCGCGGTGGACAGCAGTACGCCGAAGGTGGCCAGCAGACCGATTGGCCACTTGTAGTCGCGTAGGTCGCGCAGATCCACATGTAGCGCGCCAGCGAACAGCAAGGCCGGGAGGAACCAGGTCATCAGTACTTCGGAGAAATCGATGCGTCGGATCAGTTCCTGAGACTCATGCTCCAACACCGGGTAACCAAGCTCCGAAAAACCCAGGGCGATGGCCGAGAACAGCAGTGCGGTGGCCATGATGCCGATGGTTGGGGGCAGGCGGATGAAGCGATAGTTGGCGTAGGTTAGCAGTGAAGTGAAGACGATGAAGGCGGCGGCGAGGTCAAGCATGCGAAGTCCTTTTCCTTGGGCGGGCGGTGCGCGCGCAGAGCATACGGAAAGTCGCCCTGCAGAACCAATCGACTACCCTGGGCTGTGATCCGTGACCTCTTCTGGCGGCCGCGGCGGGTCTGGTTTTGTGCAGCATTCCTGACATTTTGTTGAGTATCGAAAACAGTCAACCGGGCAAGCGACAGTAAGCTGTCAATAGGCGGCAATTTTTCATTGATATCGTGCCTTCATGGTCCTAAAGTTCGCGCCCGAACGTCCATGCTGGCAACGATCCATCCGGCTCAAGTACTGACGACGAGAGGTTGCCGAGTGCCTATCCTGTTTGGCGGGTACTCGATGATTCTCGGCGACATGCCTTGGGAAGTAGGCGAACCAAAGTGGGGAAACTGATCAGACGTTCCGGCCCTCCACGGCCACCCCCGACGCGTAGTTGAACCTGTGGCTGGTTCAGCTGCCCGAATAACTGTGTTCCTGGTTTTGCCCAATGGGAGTCCCACGCATGTCGATCAAGGTCGAAGACTATTTCGCACCCGCCACTTTCCAGCGCATGAAGGCGCTTGCCGATCAGGAGGAAACCCCCTTCGTGGTGATCGACAAGCAGACCATTTCCGATGCCTATGATCAGCTCGGCAATTGCTTCCCCTTCGCCAAGATCTACTACGCGGTGAAGGCTAACCCCGCCATTGAGATCACCGAGTTGCTGCGCGACAAGGGCTCGAACTTCGACATCGCCTCGATCTACGAGCTGGACAAGGTGATGAGCGCCGGCGTCGGCCCGGAGCGCATCAGCTACGGCAACACCATCAAGAAGGCGCGTGATATTCGCTACTTCTACGAGAAGGGCGTGCGCCTGTTCTCCACCGACTCCGAAGCGGACCTGCGCAACATCGCCAAGGCTGCGCCGGGCTCGAAGATCTATGTGCGCATCCTCACCGAAGGTTCCACCTCGGCCGACTGGCCGCTGAGCCGCAAGTTCGGTTGCAACCCGGACATGGCCCTGGATCTGCTGGTTCTAGCCAAACAGCTGGGTCTGGTGCCTTACGGCATCTCCTTCCACGTTGGCTCGCAGCAGCGCGACATCGACGTCTGGGATGCCGCCATCGCCAAGGTCAAGGTGATCTTCGAGCGCCTCAAGGAAGAAGACGGCATCACCCTGCAGATGATCAACATGGGCGGTGGCTTCCCGGCCAACTACATCCAGCGCACCAATGATCTGGAGACCTACGCCGAGGAAATCACCCGCTTCCTGAAAGAGGACTTCGGTGACGAGCTGCCGGAAATCATCCTCGAACCGGGCCGCTCGCTGATCGCCAACGCCGGTATCCTGGTCAGCGAAGTGGTGCTGGTCGCGCGCAAGTCGCGTACCGCTGTGGAACGCTGGGTCTACACCGACGTGGGCAAGTTCAGCGGCCTGATCGAAACCATGGACGAGGCCATCAAGTTCCCCATCTGGACCGAGAAGAAGGGCGAGATGGAAGAGGTGGTGATCGCCGGCCCGACCTGCGACAGCGCCGACATCATGTACGAGAACTACAAGTACGGCCTGCCGCTCAACCTGGCCGCCGAAGACCGCCTGTACTGGCTGTCCACCGGCGCCTATACCACCAGCTACAGTGCGGTGGAGTTCAACGGCTTCCCGCCGCTGAAGGCGTTCTATATCTGAGTCGATGCGCTGCAGACAAACCCCGCTCCGGCGGGGTTTTGTTTGTATGTGCAGCTGGTTTCTAATGGTGCGGCCACCAGCACAAGGAGAGGGCGTATGCAGGATCGACGTTATGCAACACCAGGGGCAGAGCTGGAAGGTTCGCCAGCCGGGACTCGTCAGGGGCCGGTCGGCTTGGGTGGCTGGCTGATTCTGGTGGTTCTGGGCCTGGTCATCAGCCCGCTGCGTATCGGCCACCTGCTGCTCACCAGCTATTTTCCAATGTTCACCGATGGCACCTGGCAGTACCTGACCGAGGTCGGCTCTCCTGGCTATCACCCGCTTTGGGCGCCGGTGATGGTGTTCGAGGTGACAGGCAACCTTCTGCTGATTGCGCTTGCGGCAGTCACTCTGGTCTGCTTCTTCCTCAGGTCCAGATACACCCCGCGCCTGGCCATCGGTTGGTATGCCTTCGCGGCGATCTTCGTGACGATCGATTTTTTCGTTGCCGATCTCATTCCGGCTGTGGCGGCCGAGGATGATGCGGAGAGCCTGAAGGAGATGCTGCGTTCGTTGATTGCCGCGCTGATCTGGATACCTTACTTCCTGGTATCCGCCCGGGTCAGGAATACCTTCGTCCGCTGACAGGCTTTGCGACCATACTGATGCGATGAACAGAATTCTTCTCAACTGCGACATGGGCGAAGGCTACGGTGCCTGGCGCATGGGCGACGACGAGCACGCCATGCCGCTGATCGATCAGGCCAACCTGGCCTGCGGTTTCCATGCCGGTGACCCGCTGATCATGCGCCGCAGCGTGGCCCTGGCCATGCAGCATGACGTGGCCATCGGTGCCCATCCGTCCTATCCCGATCTGCAGGGTTTCGGTCGCCGCCATCTGAGCTGTAGCCCGGAGGAGGTCACCGCCCTGGTGCTGTACCAGCTCGGTGCGCTGGACGCCTTCTGTCGCGCGGCCGGTACCCAGGTCGCCTACGTCAAGCCACATGGCGCTCTGTACAACGACCTGGTGCGCGACGATGCCTTGTTCGTCGCCGTGCTCGAAGCCTGCGCGAGCTATCGCCGGGGGCTGCCGCTGATGGTGCTGGCCCTGGCCGATAATTCGCGCGAACGGCGCCTGGCCGAGGCGGCCGGCGTGCCGCTGTTGTTCGAGGCCTTCGCCGACCGCGCCTACCAGGCCGACGGCCAGCTGGCGCCGCGGCGCCTGGCTGGCGCCGTGCATCATGAGCCTGCGCGCATTCTCGACCAGGCGCTGGCCATCGCCCGTGGCAAGCCCTTCGCCGATCTCGACGGCAAGCCGCTGCAATTGCGGGCCGACAGCCTCTGCGTGCATGGCGACAATGCCGAGTCGCTGGCGGTGCTGCGCAGGTTGCGAGCGCAACTGGACAGCCTGTGATCCGCTTCGAACCGGTCGGGGTCGAGGCCCTGTTGCTGGTACTGGCCGAGCAACCCGATGCCGGCTTGCCGCTGCGCATCGCCCGCCTGGCCGAGCGCATCCGCGCAGAGCTGGGGCCGTTGCTCGGCGATTTGGTGCCGGGCTGGACCAGCCTGCTCCTGCATTACGACCTGTTGCACACCGATCATCTGCAATTGGCCGAGCGTTTGGCGCCATTGCTGCAGGACTGGTTGGTGGAGCCGGCGGGTGAGGGCGGCGGGCAGCTGCATCAAATCCCGGTGTGGTATGCCGGGGCGGACCTGGGGGCGGTGGCGCAAGCCTGCGGTATCTCGGTCGAGCGGGTGGTCGAGCTGCACAGCGGCGTGGAATACCGGGTCGGCGCCATCGGCTTCGCCCCCGGCTTTGCCTATCTGGGTGAGCTGCCCGCAGCCTTGATCCTGCCGCGGCTGGCAACGCCGCGTACAGCGGTTGCGGCGGGCAGCCTGGCCATTGCCGAGCGACAGACGGCCATCTATCCACAGGCTTCGCCCGGTGGCTGGCACCTGCTCGGTCTGTGCCCCTGGCGGCTGTTCGATGCCGGGCGTATTCCACCCTGTCCGTTGGCGCTGGGCGACCGGGTACGTTTTGTCCCTGTCGATGAGGCGCGCTATCGCGCCGAGGCCGCCAATTGAACGGTCTGCGGGTGCTCAAGCCTGGCCCTTTGAGTCTGCTGCAGGACGGCGGGCGGCATGGCTGGCAGCACCTGGGGGTGTCACCCAGCGGTCCGCTGGACTGGCACGCCGCCGCCTGGGCCAATCGCCTGTTGAACAATGCGTGGGGAGCGCCGTTGCTGGAGACCGCCCTGGGCGGCCTGGAGCTGGAAAGTACCCTGGATACCTGGCTGGCGCTGACTGGCGCGGATGCTTCGATTCATCTGGATGGTATTCCCGTGATGCCCTGGTCGCGCTTCTTCGTGCGCGCCGGGCAGCGTCTGCAGATAGGTTTTGCCCGTAGCGGACAGCGTATCTATCTGGCTGCCGCCGGTGGTTTTAACGCGCCGCAGGTGCTGGGCAGTGTCTGCAGTCAGGTGCGTGAAGGCCTGGGTGGGCTCGATGGGCGGGGGCTCGCCCTGGCCGAGGGTGATCTGCTCGCGTGCCAGCCTGGCTATTTCGACCGTGGGGGCAGTGTGCCCTGGCGCTATCACGCGGATTACCGGGCCCTGCCGTTGCTGCGGGTCATCACGGGTGGTGATGCGGTGGAGTTCGTGGCCGGGGAGTTGGAGTCCTTTTTCGCTCAGCACTGGTTGCTCGATACGCAGAGCGACCGCATGGGCGCGCGCCTGCAGGGCGAGCCGCTGCAAGCGCCCAGGCGCGAGTGGTCGCAGGGCGTGGCGCGCGGCTGCATCCAGGTGCCGGCGGACGGCCAGCCAATCATTCTGCAGGCCGATCGCCAGACCATGGGCGGGTATCCCGTTCTGGGGTGGCTGCATCCGCTGGATCAGTGGCGCCTGGCTCAGTGCGCGCCGCGCCAGCGGCTGAGGTTCACCCAGGTCAGCGTCAGCGACGCCCAGGCCGAGCTGCGCGAGTTCTATCGGTTCTTCGGCCGGACATGAGGCAGAAATGCCGAAGGCGCCACATGGGCGCCTTCGGGCATAGAGGTACGCAGTCAACTTCTAGTGCGAGTGCCTCTCGTATCGCAGTTGTTACTTAACCGATCTGGCTGCTGCCGGTGCGATCGAAGCCGTCTTCGGCGACGTTGTTGCCGGTGCGATCGAAGCCGTCTTCGGCGACGTTGCTGCCGGTGCGATCGAAGCCGTCTTCGGCGACGTTGTTGCCGGTGCGATCGAAACCGTCTTCGGCGACGTTGTTGCCAGTGCGATCGAAACCGTCTTCAGCGACGTTGTTGCTGGTGCGATCGAAGCCATCTTCGGCGACGTTGTTGCTGGTGCGGTCGAAGCCGTCTTCGGCGACGTTATTGCTGGTGCGATCGAAGCCATCTTCGGCAACGTTGTTGCCAGTGCGATCGAAACCGTCTTCGGCGACGTTGTTGCCAGTGCGATCGAAACCGTCTTCGGCAACGTTGCTGCCGGTGCGGTCGAAGCCATCTTCGACGATGTAGCTGCCGGTACGGTCAAAGCCGTCTTCGGCGAGGGTGCGATCAAAACCGTCCTCGGCCAGGGTCAGGCCGCTGAGGGTGAAGGTAGAAACGAACAGGGCGGTGAGAATTTGCTTTTTCATTTGAGTGGCTCCGTTTGGGGCTGGAAGTTGACTACGGGGCCTATGTTACTCAGGTAAATTCGATATAAAACTTGAGGGTGGCAATGTTAGTAATCGATGCCGTTGATAGTTTGCTTGCGCCCAGTATCCGTGGGGCTTTCCAGGATTTTATCTGTCTCGTTTGCTCGCCACTGGAACGCTTGGTGCTCGTTGTTAATTATCGATAAATTCGATGCGTATCGGCTGTATCTATCCTGGCGATGCGCGAGCCTGATGCAGCCAATGGCGCTAAGCTGAAAGACAGAGGGCGTCGAGCATGATGGTTGCGCTAGCGCATCGGCCTTTGTGCAGGACGTAGAAGAAAAAGGACCCATTGCTGAAGAGTCCGGTCGAGATGTCGAAAATATTGCGGCAGCTGTTGTGTTGTTTCGCCGTTCCTGCCTGCCTGCTGCTCTGTACGTCACTGCGTGCCGAGGAGGGCGTATCCGCCCACGAGCTGCGCCTGGGTATGGTCAATGCCCAGAGCGGGCCCGCGGCTGGTCTGGGGCGTGGGGTTCGCGCCGGTGTCGAAGCCTATTTCGCCAAGGTCAATGCCCGCGGCGGCGTACATGGACGGCGGCTGGCCTTGCTGCTGCGGGACGATGGCTACGAGCCGCGCCGTACCGCCAGCCTGAGCCAGGAGCTGATCGATTCCGCTGAGGTCTTTGCCCTGCTCGGTTTTGTCGGTACGCCGACCTCGCGTGCGGCCATGCCTGGCGTGTTGGCAGCGCACGTGCCCTATCTTTTCCCGTTCACCGGTGCCGAGGTGCTGCGCGAGCCGGTACATCGCTGGGTGTTCAATGTGCGGGCTTCCTATTTCGACGAGACCGAAGCCCTGGTGGCGGGCATTACCGAGGACCTTGGTTTCGAGCGGGTGGCCTTGCTGATGCAGGACGATTCCTTCGGCGAGACGGTCAAGGGTGGGCTGGCTGGCGCGCTGCACAAACGCGACCTGAAGATCAGTGCCGAGCAGCGCTTCCTGCGCAATTCACTGGAGGTTGCTCCGGCGCTGCAGGCGCTGCGCCCGTCACAGCCGCAGGCGATCTTCTTCGTCGGTACCTATAAACAGATGGCAGCAGCGGTGCGCCTGGCCCGGGAGCTGGACATGCCGGCGCGTTTCTTCAGCGTGTCTTTCGTCGGTACCGAGGACTTCATCGCCGAGGTGGGTGCGGCCGGCGAGGGGGTGCACATCTCTCAGGTGGTGCCCTCGCCCCAGGATGCCTCGCTGCCGCTGGTGCGCGAATACCAGGCAGCCATGGGCCGCGTACCACCGGGGTATGCCTCGCTGGAGGGCTATATAGGGGCGGCGGTTCTGGTCGAGGCGCTGCGCCGCGGTGGGGCGCAGCCGACCCGCACCGGACTGGTCGAGGTACTGGAGTCGCTGGACGTCGACCTGGGCGGTTTCCGCGTGGCGTTCGCCCCCGACGATCATCAGGGGTCGGACGCCGTCTACCTCACCCGTATCGAGCAGGGGCGTGCCGTGCCGGTGCGGCACATGCGTTGAGCAGGCTCAGGGGGTGATGTCCTCCGCGTGGTGACACGCCACCTGGCGCGCATCGAGCAGGCGCAGCTCTGGCACTTCGCTGTGGCAGCGTTCGCTGGCGTACGGGCAACGCTTGTGGAAGGCGCAACCTGGCGGCGGATCGAGTGGGTTGGGCAGCTCGCCGGCGATCTTGATCTTCGGTTTGGCCGGGTCCGGGTGGATGGCTGGCGTGGCCGAGAGCAGGGCGCGGGTGTAGGGATGCAGCGGCCGCTCGTAGATCAGCTCGGCCGGACCCATCTCGGCCGGGCGGCCGAGGTACATGACCAGCACGTCGTCGGCCACGTGGCGCACTACCGAGAGGTTGTGCGAGATGAACACGTAGCCGGTCTCATACTGTTCTTGTAAGTCCATGAACAGGTTGAGCACCTGAGCCTGGATCGACACGTCGAGCGCCGAGGTCGGCTCGTCCGCCACCAGCACCTTGGGCTGCAGCATCATGGCGCGGGCCAGGGCGATACGCTGGCGCTGACCGCCGGAGAACATGTGCGGGTAGCGCTGGGCATGCTCGGGGCGCAGGCCGACCTGTTGCATCATCGCCTGCACCTTTTCCCGCCGTTCGTTGCGTGACAGGTCGGTGTTGATCAGCAGCGGTTCGGCCAACTGGTCGCCGATCTTCTGCCGCGGGTTGAGCGAGGCGTAGGGGTTCTGGAACACCATCTGCACGTCGCGGCGCAGCTGCTTGCGCTGGGCCTTGCCTGCGCCGGCCACTTCCTGGCCGGCGATCTGCAGGCTACCGGCGCTGGGCTCTTCGATCAGGGTCAGGGCGCGGGCCAGGGTCGACTTGCCGCAGCCGGACTCGCCGACCACAGCCAGGGTCTTGCCGGCCCCCAGGCTGAAGGACACGCCGTTCAGGGCGCGCACCACGGCACTGGGCTTGAACAGGCCGCGGGAAATTTCGTAGTGACGGGTCAGGTCGCGGGCTTCGAGTACGTTGCTCATCAGGCCACCTCCGCGTTGAGATTAAGGGGATAGAAGCAACGCACCGCGCCGCGCTGGTGTGGCTCCAGCGCCGGGCGTTGTTCGCGACAATGCGGTTGGGCATAGGGGCAGCGTGGCGACAGCAGGCAACCGGCGGGGCGGTCGTAACGGCCGGGAACGATACCGGGCAGGGTGGCCAGGCGCTCGGCGCCCAGGCTGTGCTCGGGAATCGCCTTGAGCAGCGCTTCGGTGTAGGGGTGGGTTGGTGCATCGAACAGCTGCGGCACGCTGCCGATCTCCACGGCCTGCCCGGCGTACATCACGCACACGCGCTGGGCGGTTTCGGCGACCACGGCCAGATCGTGGGTGATCAGCACCAGGCCCATGCCTTCGTTACGCTGCAGGTCGAGCAGCAGGTCCATGATCTGCGCCTGGATGGTCACGTCGAGCGCCGTGGTCGGTTCGTCGGCGATCAGCAGCTTGGGCTCGGCAGCGATGGCCATGGCGATCGCCACGCGCTGGCTCATGCCGCCGGAGAGTTGGTGCGGGTACGCATCGAGGCGGCTGGCGGCACCGGGAATTTCCACCCGCTCGAGCAGCTGCAGGGCGCGGGCGCGAGCGGCCTTGCCCTTGAGGCCGAGGTGCTGGCGCAGCACTTCTTCGATCTGCATGCCCACGGTGTAGCTGGGGTTGAGTGCGGTCATGGGGTCCTGGAACACCATGGCCAGGTCCTTGCCGACCACTGTCCGGCGCTGCCTGCCCTTGAGCGCGAGCATGTCGTGCCCATCGAAGCGCAGGCTGTCGGCCGTGACCCGGCCGGGAGCGTCGATCAGGCCCATCAGCGCCATCATGGTCACCGATTTGCCCGAGCCGGACTCGCCGACGATGGCCAATACCTCGCCCTTGTCCACGCTCAGGTCGAGGCCGTCGACCACGGGTACCGCATCGGCGGCGCCGAAGCGCACGCTGAGATTCTGGATATCGAGAAGACTCATGACGGGCTCCTTACTGCGCATTCTTCAGCTTCGGGTCCAGCGCATCGCGCAGCCCGTCGCCCATCAGGTTGATTGCCAGCACGCTGAGCAGGATGGTCAGCCCTGGTAGCGACACCACCCACCAGGCGCGTTCGATGTAGTCGCGGGCCGAGGCCAGCATGGTGCCCCACTCGGGGGTCGGCGGTTGCACACCGAGGCCGAGGAAGCCCAGCGCGGCGGCGTCGAGAATGGCCGAGGAGAAGCTCAGGGTGGCCTGCACGATCAGCGGCGCCATGCAGTTGGGCAGCACGGTGACGAACATCAGCCGGAGTTTGCCGGCGCCCGCGAGCTGCGCCGCGGTGACGTAGTCGCGGCCCAGTTCGCCCATTACCGCGGCGCGGGTCAGGCGCACGTAGGAGGGCAGCGAGACGATGGCGATGGCGATCACCGTGTTGATCAGGCCCGGGCCGAGGATGGCGACGATAGCCACCGCCAGCAGCAGCGAGGGCAGGGCCAGCATGATGTCCATCAGGCGCATGATCGAGGGGCCGAGCAGGTTCGGGTAGAAGCCGGCGATCAGGCCGAGGAGGATGCCGGGCAGCAGCGACATGACCACCGAGGCCAGGCCGATCAGCAGCGACAGGCGGGCGCCGTGGATCAGGCGCGAGAGGATGTCACGGCCGACCTCGTCGGTGCCCAGCAGGTATTGCAGTTGCCCGCCTTCCAGCCAGGCTGGCGGGGTGAGCAGGGCGTCACGGAACTGCTCGCTGGGGTTGAAGGGCGCGACCCAGGGCGCGAACAGCGCGCAGAACACAATCAGCAACATGAACAGCAGACCGGCGACGGCGCCCTTGTTGTGGGCGAAGGCTTGCCAGAACTCCTTGAGCGGCGAGGGATAGAGCAGCGCCTGATCGGCGGCGGGCATTGCATTGGCTTGAGTCATGTCCGGGCCTCCTCAGCGCTGATGACGGATACGGGGATTGACCAGGCCGTAGAGGATGTCCACGACGAAGTTGACCAGGATCACCAGGCAGGCGATCAGCAGGATGCCGTTCTGCACCACCGGGTAGTCGCGGGCGCCAATGGCCTCGATCAGCCACTTGCCGATGCCGGGCCAGGAGAAGATGGTCTCGGTCAGTACCGCGCCGGACAGCAGGGCGCCGACCTGCAGGCCGAACACCGTGAGCACCGGAATCAGCGCGTTGCGCAGGCCATGCACGAACACCACGCGCGCGGGGGAGAGGCCCTTGGCCCGGGCGGTGCGGATATAGTCCTCGCGCAGCACTTCGAGCATGGCCGAGCGGGTCATGCGGGCGATCACCGCCAGCGGGATGGTGCCCAGCACGATGGCCGGCAGGATCAGGTGCATCAGGGCATCGCGGAAGGCGCCTTCTTCCTCGCTGAGCAGGCTGTCGATGAGCATGAAGCCGGTTCTCGGTTCGATGTCGTAGAGCAGGTCGATGCGCCCTGAGACCGGGGTCCAGCCCAGGTAGACCGAGAAGAACATGATCAGCAGCAGGCCCCACCAGAAGATCGGCATGGAGTAGCCGGTCAGCGAGATGCCCATCACCCCGTGGTCGAACAGTGAGCCGCGTTTGAGCGCGGCGACCACGCCGGCGATCACCCCGAGCGTGCCGGCGAACAGCAGCGCGGCCAGGGCCAGCTCCAGAGTGGCGGGGAACAGGGTGAGGAACTCATGCCACACGCCTTCGCGGGTGCGCAGCGACTGACCCAGGTCGCCCTGGGCCAGCTGGCCGATGTAGTTCAGGTACTGGATCGGCAGCGGCTGGTCCAGGCCCAGGCGGTGCATGGCTTCGGCGTGCATTTCGGGGTCGACCCGGCGCTCGCCCATCATCACTTCCACGGGGTCGCCGGGAATCAGGCGGATCAGGGCGAAGGTCAGCAGGGTGACGCCGAAGAAGGTAGGGATCAGCAGCCCCAGGCGTCTGGCTATGAACGACAGCATTGCGTTGTGGTACTCCGCGTCATCAGGTCTGTGCCCTTGTGGGGCTTATGGTTATGGGGCAGGTCATGCCTGTTGCTTCATTTCATCCGCCGTACTTGGCTGAAGTTGTTCGAGCCCATGGGGTTGAGCACGAAACCCTCGACATCCTTGCTCAGTACGGCGAACTGCTTGGGGTGGGCCAGGGCGATCCATGGCGCCTGTTCATGGAAGATCAGCAGTGCCTCGCGGTACAGCGCGGCGCGGCGGTCCGGCTCGGTAACCCGGCGCGCCTCGCGGATCAGCTGATCGAAATCCTTGTTGCACCAGCCGGCCTGGTTTTCACCGCTGGCGGCCGCCGCGCAGGACAGGTTGGGGGTGAGGAAGTTGTCCGGGTCGCCGTTGTCGCCGGCCCAGCCCATGAACACCAGGTCGTGCTCGCCGTTCTTGGCGCGTTTGATCAGCTCGCCCCACTCGAACACGCGGATATCGCTGTAGATGCCGATGGCGGCCAGGTCCGCCTGCAGCATCTGCGCGCCGATACCGGGGTTGGGGTTGGTTGGGCCGCCACCGGGGCGGGTCCAGATCGACAGCTTGAGGCCCTGGGCATGGCCGGCCTCGGCCAGCAGCTGGCGCGCGCGGGCCTGGTCCAGTGGCCAGGGCTGCAGGCCCTGGTCGAAGCCCGGCAGGGTCGCGGGGTAAGGGGCCACCGCCAGGCTGGCGTTGCCTTCGCCATACTGGGCGCGCAGGTAGGCCTGGCGGTCGAAGGCCAGATTGATGGCCTGGCGCACGCGCACGTCGTCCAGGGGCTTGTGACGGGTGTTGAGCGCCACGTAGGCGGTCAGCAGCGAATCCAGCTCCAGCACCTTGAGTTTCGGTTCCTGGCGCAGGTCGGCGATATCCGTGGGGCGTGGATGCAGGGCAATCTGACAGGCGCCGGCCTTGAGCTGTTGCAGGCGGGTATTGGGGTCGGGCGTGATGGCCAGCAACAGCTTGTCCAGCGCCGGCTTGCCGGCCCAGTAGGTCGGGTTGGCGCGGAAGCGTATCTGCGCGTCCTTGGCATAGCGCTCGAAGACGAAGGGGCCAGTGCCTATTGGCTGGCTGTTGAGCTTGCCGGGCGTGCCGGCCTTCAGCAGCTGCGCGGCGTACTCGGAGGAATAGATGGAGGTAAAGCCCATGGCCAGGTCGGCCAGGAAGGGCGCCTCGGGGTGTTTCAGGGTGAAGCGCACGCGGTAGTCGTCGAGCTTCTCGACCTTGTCGATCAGTTCGGCGAAGCCCATGGCTTCGAAATAGGGGAAGCCGCGCGGCGAAAGCGCGTGCCATGGATGATGCTGTTCGCGCTGGCGCTCAAAGCTCCACAGTACGTCGTCGGCATTGAAGTCGCGGCTCGGCTTGAACCAGGGCGTTTCATGAAAGCGTACGCCACGGCGCAGCTCGAAGGTGTAGCGCAGGCCGTCGTCGCTGATCTGCCAGCGTTCGGCCAGGGCCGGCACCAAACGCGTGCTGCCGGGGGCGAACTGCACCAGGCGCTCGAACAGCGTTTCCGCCGAGGCATCGGCGGTGGTGGCGGCAGTGTACTGGACGATATCGAAACCTTCCGGACTGGCCTCGGAGCAGACCACCAGGGACTGTTCGGCGAGCACGGGCAGGCTGACGCAGAGCGCCAGGGTCATGAGGAAACTGCGCATGAATGCGTCCTTCTACGGGAGAACCGGGCGGCACGCGGCCGCCCGGCAGCCGGCTTACTTGCCGACGCTCACGCCGTAGAAGGAGTTGAGCGCGAACGGGCTGATCTTGAAGTCCTGCACGTTCTTGCGCATCGGCTGGTACACGGTGGAGTGGGCGATCGGGGTGATTGGCACCTGCTCCTTGAGAACCACCTGGGCCTGCATGTACAGCTTGGTACGCTCGGCCACGTCGGTGGTGCGCTTGGCGGCCTTGATCAGCTTGTCGTAGTCCTCGTAGCACCACTTGGAGAAGTTGTTGCCGTCGACCGCATCGCAGCCATACAGGGTGCCCAGCCAGTTGTCCGGATCACCGTTGTCGCCGCTCCAGCCGATCAGCATGGCGTCATGCTCGCCGGCCTTGGAGCGCTTGAGGTACTCGCCCCACTCGTAGGTGACGATCTTGGCCTTGATGCCGACCTTGGCCCAGTCGGCCTGGAGCATCTCGGCCATCAGCTTGGCATTGGGGTTGTACGGGCGCTGCACCGGCATGGCCCACAGGGTGATCTCGGTGCCTTCCGGTACCCCGGCGGCCTTGAGCAGCTCCTTGGCCTTCTCCGGGTTGTAGCCGGCGTCCTTGATGCTGTCGTTGTAGGACCACTGGGTCGGCGGCATGCCGTTGACGGCCAGCTGGCCGGCGCTCTGGTACACGGCGTCGATGATCGCCTGCTTGTTCACCGCCATGTCCAGCGCCTGGCGCACTTCGAGCTTGTCGAGCGGCGCATGCAGCACGTTGTAGGCGATGTAGCCGTCGTTGAAGCCCGGCTGCGAGGGCATGTTGATGTTCGGGTCCTTGGCCAGCGAGTCGAGGTCGGCCGGACGCGGGTTGAGGGTGACCTGGCACTCGCCGGCCTTGAGCTTCTGCATGCGCACCGAGGCATCGGTGTTGATGGCGAAGATCAGGTTGTCGATCTTCACGTCATCCGGCTTCCAGTAGTCCTTGTTGCCGGTGAAGCGGATCTGCGCGTCCTTCTGGTAGCGCTTGAACACGAACGGGCCGGTGCCGATCGGCTTCTGATTGATGTCGGCGGCCTTGCCGGCTTTGAGCAGCTGGTCGGCGTATTCGGCGGACTGGATCGAGGCGAAGCTCATGGCCAGGTTCTGGATGAAGGCCGCGTCCACTTCATTGAGGGTGAACTGCACCGTCATGTCGTCGATCTTGGCGATCTTGGCGATGTTGGTATCCATGCCCATGTCGGTGAAGTAGGGGAACTCCGACGGGTAGGCCTTACGGAACGGGTGGTCCTTGTCGAGCATGCGCTGGAAGGTGAACAGCACATCGTCGGCGTTGAACTCGCGGCTCGGCTTGAAGTAGTCGGTGGTGTGGAACTTCACGCCCGGGCGCAGGTGAAAGGTGTAGGTGAGGCCGTCTGGGGTGACGTCCCACTTCTCGGCCAGGCCGGGAATGACGGCGGTGCCGCCCCGCTCGAACTGGGTTAGGCGGTTGAACACGGTTTCCGCGGCAGCATCGAAATCGGTGCCGGTGGTGTACAGGCCCGGATCGAATCCGGCGGGACTGCCTTCGGAGCAGAACACCAGGCTGCTGGCAGCGCTGGCGAGGGGGGCGCTGGCGATCAGCCCAGCGGCGAGGAGAGCCTGGATAACGGCGTTCTTGCGCATGTCGACCTCATGTTTTTTGTGGTTTTCATCGTGAGGGATGCCTTGTGGGCACCTTGCGTGAAGCTATGCAGGGCGTGTGCCTGCTGCAAGGGCCGAGCGCCGATCAGTGTAGTAGTTGTGATGAAATTGTAAGCAGTTGTCGCAATATCGACAGGTTAGGTCGGGGGAGAAGGCAGGCGCCGCCTCGCAAGGTGGCAGCGCCCGTTGCTCGATCAGGGCATCTGCACTTCGATGGTGCCGTCGGCGCTCAGCTGGATGCGGCTGGTGCCGGCCTCGATCTGCGGCGCGGCCTCGCTCTTGCTGAAACTGCCGCGATCCATGGCCATGGCGCGCATCGGCATCACCGGCTGGAAGCCGCCACCGTTGAGACTCAGGTTGACCAGCTTGTAGCTCTTGCCGCCCATGGCGGCGGTGGCCAGCTGGGCGCGGGCCTTGAAGGCTTCGACCGCTTCCTTGATCAGCGTGTCCTCGCTGCTTTTGCGGGTGTCTTCGGCGACGGCGAAACTCATCTCGGCCATCTTCAGCTCACCCAGCAGGTCGGCGGACAGCTGCGCCAGGCTGGCGAAGTCGGCGCTTTCCAGGCGCAGTTCGGCGCGCTCGCGCCAGGCACCGATCTTGCTGCCTTCGTCTTCGTACACCGGGTAGCTGTTGCGGCTGCCCAGGCTGACCTTGACGCCCTTGACCTTGCGCGCCTGCTCCAGTGCCTTGTTCAGGGTAGCGGTGATGCCGCTGGCCAGGTGTGCCGGGTCCTTGTCCTGGGCTTCGCTGTAGAGGGTGACGAACATGCGGTCGTGGGCTACTTCCTGGCTGACTTCGGCGTGCAGCGAAATCTGGTTGTAGCGCGGCTCGTCGGCCAGGGCCGGCAGGCTGGCGCAGGTGGCCAGGCCGAGGGCGAAGGTGGCGGCGAGACGGTGGAATGCGTGCATGGGAACTCCTTGCGGGTGGTTGTCCTGGGGTTTGACGAAGGGCTCAGACTATTCGGGTTAAGGCGGGTTCGCAGAATTTGTTTGTCGTTTGTTACAGGTAGTGAGTTGGCCGTTGCCCCAGTCGTTCTCACGGTATGCCGGGCGGCTTCTCAACCTCGTGACATCACAGTCGCTTGTTTCTCTGCGTCCGGTTGCCGCAGGCAGGCGGCCACCCAGGCCCTCTGGTTATACTCGCGAACATGCCGACGACCTCTATCTACGCCCCTGTCCAGCTACTCTCCGCCAGTCGCCAGAACCTCTGGCGCCTGACCCTGATCCGCCTGCTGGTGCTGGCCGCCCAGGCCGGCTCGGTGGGCATCGCCTACCTGTCCGGCATGTTGCCGTTGCCCTGGCTGGCGCTGTGCATCACCCTCGGCGTGGCGCTGGGCCTGTGCCTGCTGACTGCTCTGCGGCTGCGCGGGCCGTGGCCGGTGACCGAACTGGAGTACACGGTGCAGCTGGCCTGTGATCTGGTGATCCACAGCGTGCTGCTGTATTACTCGGGCGGTCCGGCTAACCCCTTCGTCTCCTATTACCTGGTGCCGCTGACCATTGCCGCGGCGACCCTGCCCAGGTTGCACACCATGGCCCTGTGCGGCCTCGGTCTCGCGGGCTACAGCCTGCTGCTGTTCTGGCCGCATCCGCTGAACATTCCCATGGTCCAGCGTGAATCGCTGTTGATCTACGGCATGTGGCTGTCGGTGGCGATGGCGGCGGTGCTGATCACCTTTTTCGCCGCCAAGATGGCCGGCGCGCTGCGCCGCCAGGACGAACTGCAGGCGCTGCGCCGCGAGGAAGGCATGCGTGATCAGCAACTGCTGGCGGTAGCCACCCAGGCCGCCGGCGCCGCCCACGAACTGGGCACGCCGCTGGCGACCATGAGCGTGCTGATCAAGGAGCTGCGCCAGGAGTACCGCGACAAGCCGGCCCTGCAGGACGATCTGGCGTTGCTGCAGGAACAGGTCAAGCTGTGCAAGGAAACCCTGCAGCATCTGGTGCGCGCCGCGGAGGCCGATCGCCGTCAGGCGGTGTTCGAACAGACCGCCGTGCAATGGCTGGAGAGCACCCTCAATCGCTGGCATCTGATGCGCCCCGAGGCCACCTACCGCTTCCAGTGCCTGGGCGGCGGTGCGGTGCCGCGCCTGCTGCCGCCGGCCGACCTGACCCAGGCGCTGCTCAACCTGCTGAACAATGCCGCCGATGCCTGCCCGGACAAGCTGGATATCTGCCTGACCTGGGACGAGACCTGGATCAACCTGAGCATCCGCGACCACGGCGCCGGGGTGCCGCTGGCCATTGCCGAGCAGATCGGCAAACCCTTCTTCACCACCAAGGGCAAGGGTTTCGGTCTCGGTCTGTTCCTCAGCCAGGCCAGCGTGACGCGGGCCGGCGGTTCGGTGAAACTCTACAACCACGAAGAAGGCGGCACGCTGACGGAACTGCTGCTGCCGCGGCTTGGAGATGAGCATGTCTGACGAACAACTGCACGACCAGGAAGACCAGCCGCACCTGTTGCTGGTGGACGACGACCCCACCTTCACCCGCGTCATGGCCCGCGCCATGGATCGTCGTGGCCTGCGCGTGAGCGTGGCCAACTCGGCGGAAGAGGGCCTGGCCCTGGCCAAGGAAGACCTGCCCGACTACGCCGTACTCGACCTTAAGATGGAAGGCGACTCCGGCCTGGTGCTGCTGCCCAAGCTGCTGGAGCTGGATGCCGAGATGCGCGTGGTGATTCTCACCGGCTACTCCAGCATCGCCACGGCAGTGGAGGCGATCAAGCGTGGCGCCACTAATTACTTGTGCAAGCCGGCCGATGCCGACGATGTGCTGACCGCGCTGCTCTCCGAGCATGCCGACCTGGAAACCCTGGTGCCGGAAAACCCGATGTCGGTGGATCGGCTGCAGTGGGAGCACATTCAGCGCGTGCTGGCCGAGCACGAGGGCAACATCTCCGCCACGGCGCGGGCGTTGGGCATGCACCGGCGGACCCTGCAGCGCAAACTGCAGAAGCGCCCGGTGCGGCGCTAGATTGAAAGGCTGGTGAAAGCCTTTTAGCGCTGTACGCAGGTATCATTAGGGCCCTAATCATATTTTGGGGTCACCATGCTCGCTGTCGTCCAGCAGACGCTCGCCGCCACTGCTCCGGTATTTGCCATGCTGTTCGTCGGCGTGGCGCTCAAACGCTTGGGCTGGATCGACGGCCGCTTCATCGATACGGCCTCCAGCCTGGTGTTCAAGGGCACCATGCCGGTGATGCTGTTCCTCGCCATCCTGCATGCCGACCTGCGTACTGCGCTGCAACCGGCGCTGCTCGGTTACTTTCTGCTGGCCACCATCGTGACCTTTCTGTTGGCCTGGGGCTGGGCCATCTTGCGGGTGCCGCACGAGGAGCGCGGCGTGTATACCCAGGGTGCCTTTCGTGGCAACAACGGCATCCTCGGTCTGGCCCTGGCGACCAGTCTGTACGGTGACTATGGCCTGTCGCTCGGCGGCATCCTCGGGGGGGTGGTAATCCTGTCGTACAACACGCTGTCGGCGATCGTGCTGGCGGTGTATGGGCGCAATGGCAAAGCCGATGTTTGGAGTATCGCCCGCAGCATTGTCACCAACCCGCTGATTCTCGGGGTAGTGGCCGCCATCCCCTTCGCCTACTGGCAGGTAAAGCTACCGGCGTGGCTGCTGACTTCCGGCGACTACTTCGCCAGCATGACCTTGCCCCTGGCACTGATCTGCATTGGCGGCACCCTGACCCTGACCTCGTTGCGCGAAGGTAGCAGCCTGGCCCTTAGCGCCAGCCTGATGAAGCTGGTCTGGCTACCGCTGCTGGCCACCTTTGGCGCCTTTCTTTGCGGCTTTCGCAATGTCGAACTGGGCATTCTCTTCCTTTATTTCGCCAGTCCGACTGCAGCGGCCAGCTTCGTCATGGCCAAGGCCAGTGGTGGCAACCACGAGTTGGCCAGCACCATCATCGTCATCACCACGCTGATGGCCGTGCTGACCACCAATATCGGCCTGCTGGTGCTGCAGTGGGGCGGCTGGATCTGAGGTCAGGGCAATGCCGGCAATAGCCGTTTGCCATGAATGTCGGCTGCTTCCCTGCTGATCGCGGCTGTTCGCCCCGCATTCGTCAATCCTGTATGGTTCTGCGATTGCGTCGACAAACCAACGCCGGGCAATTGTCGTAATCGCCCAATAGGCCGCAGAAATCTTTGTCGAATTGGGTCAAATTCCCCTTCGACATTCGACGGCCTGCCTTTTCGGCAGGCCGTACTGTTCTCCGGGAAGCCACTATGAAGTTCATTTCGCCGTCTAGTCGGTCCCTTACCCGCGACACCATTCGGGTCGTCAATCCGCGCCGCCTGCTAATGCCGGGCCTGGCGTTGTTACTGCTGTGCAACCTGGGCGCCTTCGCCGGTGGCGTCTGGATCGGTCAGGGCCTGGGCAGTACGCCTGTGGTGCAGGCACCGAACGTGGCCCAGGCTGCCGCACCGGCAGTCGAAGAAAATTTCGCCCTGGCGCGAGTGGGTGAACTGGTAGGGCGGCTGCGCTCGCTGGAGGCCGATGCCTTGTTGCTGCGGCGCATGCTGGGTGAGCACAAGAGCCTGACCGAGCAGGTCTCGGCCCTCGACCCGACGCTGATGCCGGAACTGGTGACGGTTGCCAAGGATGCCGGCAAAGGTGGTGTCCTGTTGCCGCCGCGGGGTTGTGCCGATGCCAGTCTGGAACGCGGCGCGGCCTCACTCGAAGGGTTGCAGCGCAGCGAGACGGCGGCCCGCTGCCTGCGCGGTGCGCTCGACCAGTTGCTGGAACGGGTGGCCAGCCGCAATGCCGCGCTGATGGCCATTCCCTCGCACCGTCCGGTGCAGGGTGCCCGCCTGGGTTCGGCCTTCGGCAACCGCGTAGACCCCTTCAACAAGCATCTGGCTTTTCATTCCGGCCTGGACTTCTCCATTCGCTCGGGTACCGACGTGGTTGCAGCGGCGGGCGGCCGAGTGCGCTCAGCCCAGCGCCACAGCGGCTATGGCAACTTGCTGGAGATCGATCACGGCAACGGCCTGGTTACCCGCTATGCCCACCTGTCGCGCTTCTATGTGAAGGCCGGCGATGTGGTGACGCCGGGGCAGCGCATCGCGGCAGTCGGCTCCACTGGCCGCTCCACCGGCCCGCACCTGCACTTCGAGGTGCAGCACAACGGCCGCTTCGTCGACCCGCAGCGTTTCCTGGCGCTGGGCGACCTGCCCCACGACAGCGACGCCCTGGCTCATGACTAAGGCGCTGTCGACCCGCGACCTGCTGCGTGGCGAGCATCACCTGCATCTGGTCGGCCACAAGCCCGGCCGGCGCTGGGTGTGGCTGGTGCTGCTCCTGCTGGCTAGCATCGGCCTGGCCGCCTACCTGCGCCTGCAGCAGGAGGCCGGTTTGCAGGGCCAGTTGAGCCAGTTGACCCGTGAGAACACCGAGCTCAAGGCCAGCCTGGCGCAGCTGCGCATGCAGCAGCGCGAGGCGGAAGCTGCCCAGGCACAACTGGTGCGGCGCAATGGCGACCTGGCAGCACAGGTCAAGAAACTGAAGACCGATCTGACGTTCTTCCGGCAGCAACAAGACCGTTAATCACCCTCCGGGAGTACGAGGATGTTCAATAGCAAGAAGGCGGCGCCACGCGTGTCCGTCGACAAGTTTTCCAGCCTGATCTCGGACAATCTGGCGCTCAACGGCGACCTGGAATTCGAGGGCGGCCTGAAGATCAGTGGCAAGGTGCGCGGCAACGTGCGCCACAAGCCCGGTTCCGCCAGCCTGCTGGCACTGAGCTCCGGTGGCAGTATCGAAGGCAATGTCAGCAGCCATGACGCGCTGATCGACGGCAGCATCGTCGGCGATCTGGTGGTCGAGCACCTGCTGGAGCTGCACTCCAACGCGCGGGTGCGCGGCAATATCAGCTATCGCCAGCTGAGCATGGAGAACGGCGCGCTGGTGGAAGGCAAACTCACCCGGCTGGACGATCAGGGCCAGCTCCTGGAGCTGCCGCGCCCGGCGCAGCGGGCGCTGGCCGAAGACGAGGCCGAGCAGGCCTGAGTCCACGGCGCAGGGTGCCGCTCTGCATGGCACCGCCAGCTTGGAAAACGCCGCGACTCCAGACAGAGTCGCGGCGTTTTCTTATCCGGCTGGATTCAGGGCAGGAACTCCACCCGCAGAGGCCGCCCAGTGCTGCGACCCTGGTCGTCGCTGACACGGATCTGATACTGCCCGGACTTCTCCGGGCGCCATTGCAGGGCGCTCTGCGGCGAACTCTGGCCGAGCAGGCGCTGGTCGGCGAACCAGTACAGGGTTCGCGCGTCGGCGGCGGCGCTGGCGGCCAGGGCGATACTTTCCTGCGGTTGTGACAGGCGCAGGCTGTAGGTCACCTGGCTCAGCGGCGAGCTGATGCGCGGTACGTCATGGCTGTCGATGGCCACCTGCAGGCGGCAGTCGCGTTCGGCATCCGGTGGCGTACGCCGGGGCAGGCCCGCGGCGGCGAACAGGCGCTGCAACTCCGACGGCCAGAACTCGAAGACACGCAGCTCGCTGGTCGCTGGATCATAGGGCGGACAGGCGGCCTTGCCGCTCAGTCGGTCGACCATCACCGGGCGGTGCAGGTCGGAGACGCGGATCGGCGATACGCCGGGGATGTACCAGGTCTTGCGGGTCTGTGGGCACCAGCGGTTGGGCAGTTCGCCGGAGGCGGCGCAAACCTCCACGCGGGTCAGTCCGGGCGGCGGTCGGTCGGCCGTGGCCTGCACCTTCGGCAAGGCCAGCGGCAGGGCATCGGCGATGCGGAAGAACAGCGGCGCAGCGGTCCTAATGCCGACGAAGGCCGGGTTCGGTGTGGCGTCGAAGTTGCCGACCCACACCACCAGCACGTAGGGGCCGACCAGACCGGCGCTCCAGGCATCGTGGAAGCCCCAGGAGGTGCCGGTCTTCCAGGCCACCGGCCAGTCGCGGCCACGGGCATCGGCGGGCAGGCCATCCGGGCGCGGATTGTGGCGCAGCATGTCGCGCACCATGAACGCGGCCTGGGGGGACAGCAGCTGCGGGCCGGGTTCGCTGCGGTCTTCGCGGGTCCAGCGCAGCGGACGCAGGCGGCCGTCGCCGGCCAGCATCAGGTACAGCGTGGCCAGCTCGGCCGGGGTCAGTTCGCCGCCGCCGAGGGCCAGGGCCAGGCCGTAATGCTCCTCGCCACGCAGGCCACGGATGCCGGCGCGCTGCAGCAGACCGTGCAGCGACGGCTGGCGCAGCTGGCTGGCCAGCCATACCGCCGGCACGTTGCGGCTGCGGATCAGCGCGTCCTGGGCCGTCAGTGGCCCGGCAAACTTGCCGTCGAAGTTCTCCGGCTGGAACGCGCCAAAGGCGTGCGGCGCGTCGCGCAGGATGCTCATCGGCTGGATCAGGCCCTGGTCCAGGGCCAGACCATAGAGAAACGGCTTGAGCGTGGAGCCCGGCGAGCGCCGCGCCTGCACGCCGTTGACCTGGCCGTGGATGTCGGCAGCGAAGTAGTCGGCCGAGCCGACCATGGCCTTCACCGCCTGGTCGCGGCTGTCCACCAGGATTGCCGTGGCGTTGCGTACGCCCTGGCGGTGGTGGTCGCCGACGAACTGCTGGATCAGGCGTTCCAGGCGTTTCTGCAGGCGTGGGTCGAGGGTGCTGTGCAGCTCGTCGCCAGCACGACTGGCCAGTAGCTGCTCGCTCAGGTGCGGCGCGCGAAACGCCAGTTGCCGGCGCGTGCGTGCCGTCAGCGGCAGTTCCAGCAGGCCGGCATTGCGCGGGTCGTCGGCGTGCGCCTGGCGCCACTGGGCCATCAGTTGCAGGCGCGCTCGCTGCAGCGCCGGGCCGAAGCGCCCGCGTCGCGGCTGCTGGGGAATCACCGCCAGGGCCAGGGCCTCGCTGAGCGACAGCTGGCTCGCCGACTTGCCGAAATAAATGCGGCTGGCCGCCTCGACGCCTTCGATATTGCCGCCCATGGGCGCCAGGTTGAGATAGGCCTCGAGAATGTCGTGCTTGCTGTGCCGTGCTTCCAGCCACAAGGCCAGGGCGATCTGTTGCAGCTTGCCGGGAATCTGCCGTGAGTTGAGGCCGTACAGGCGCCGCGCCAGTTGCATGCTCAGGGTCGAGCCGCCCTGGCGCATGCCACCGCCATAGGTGGCCATGGCCGCACGCAGCAGGGCGCCCGGATCGACTCCGGGATGCCGGTAGAAGTTGCGATCCTCCTTGAGCAGCTGGGCTTCGACCATGGCCGGGGCAATGCGCTCCAGCGGCAGCCACAAGCGGTACTGGCCGTCGCTGGCCAGGGTCATGCGCAGCAGTTCGCCGTTCTCTGCCAGCACCATCCGCGACAGCGGCGCCGCCTCGCGCAGCGGCGCATGCGGCCACAGGCGCAAGGTCAGAAGCAGCAGGGTGAGCAGGCCGAGGCCGAGCAAGCAGCGTTTCAGTCGGTGCATGGTGGTTCAGCGAAGACGGCCCTCCGGTTGACGAGAGGGCCGCGGGTTCAGGGTTTGACGATGCTCAGCTTACCGGCCTTGCCACGCGCCTGCTGGCTGGTGTCGTACATGCCTTCGGCATAGGCCGGGGGTGTGCCGAAGGTGCCGGCATTGGTGGCGCGCACGCGGTAGACGAAGGTGGCGGCGTCGCGGTAGACGGTGCCGTAGAGCACCACGCGGTCGTCGCGCACGTCGGCGAACTCGGGGTGCCAGTCGCTCATGCCGGGCTCGCCGATCGGCGGCTGCCAGCTCGGCTCCTCTTCATAGTCACCTTCTTCGCTGTACTCGTCATCACCGCTCTCAGTGACCGGCGCCGGCTGGTTGTACACCGGCTCGGTGCCGCCCGGCAGCAGGTCGACCACGGCCACCTGCTGGACCTGGTCGAAGTCCTTGGCGCGCAGGCGCAGGCGCACCAGGAACTCGTCGCCGACCCGCACTTGGTCGATCGACTTGCCGTCCAGGTCGGTGTACTCGTGGCTCACTTCCAGGCCATCGGCGATCACCTTGTTCGGCGCGCCACGGTCGTAACCGCTCTCGCTGAGCATGTAGAACGCCGGGGCATCGCCGCTCTTGCGCAACAGCAGCATCTTGGCGGCCATGGGCACGTCGCTGACCGGCGGCTTGCCGCTCAGTGTCAGCGGCTGTTCGCCCTGCTTGCCCAACCAGGCGCTGACGCGCAGGCCCAGGTCCTGTTCGGCGCGCTCGCCGTAGTTGTCCAGGGCACGCAGCAGCAGGGCGGCGGACAGCGAGTTGTAGCGCTGCTCGCTGAGGCGCGTGCCGAGGGCGTCGAGCAGTTTCACCGGCACTTCATCCAGCTCGCCGGGGAAATGCCTGGCCAACAGGCGTAGGTGTTCGGCGTCGTGCACCAGCGGGTCGTAGTACAGGCCGTAGCTGTGCCAGCCCTTTTCCAGGTTGCGCCAGACCTGCTGGGCAAACAGTGTGTCGGCCTGTTTGTCCTGCTTGAGCAGCTTGTAGCTGGCGGCCAGGTAGGCGGCACCCATGTCCTGCTGCCAGTTCTTGCTGTGGAAGGTTTCGTAGCGCTCGCGGATATCGGCCAGCGCGCCGCTGGTGACCACCCCCTGACGGGTCAGCAGGTAGGCGGCGTAGGCGCGGTTGCGCAGCTCCTCCAGGCCGTCGCTGGGGCCGTTGGCCAGTTGCGACAGGTAGCTGTTGGCGCGGTTGAGCAGGTCGCCCGGTACCGCGAAGCCACGCTCCTTACCCTCGATCAGGAAGTCGGTGGCGTACAGGCTGGCATAGGGCGCCACACGCGGGTTGGCCGCCCACAGACCGAAACCGCCCTCCAGGTTCTGCCGCGAGCGCAGGATACGCACGGCATTGTCGAAGGCGCTCTGCGCCTGCGCCTCGATGCCTGCGGCCGAATGGCCCCAGACCAGCGCCGGCATGGCCTTGGACACCAGCTGTTCGGTGCAGCTGTAGCCGTACTCGGCCAGGTAGCTGTTGAGGCCATCGGCCCATACCAGCGGCGAACCGGCCGCGGCAAAGCGCACATCGCGCAGTTGCGGGTAGAGGTCGCGGCTGATCTGCACTTCGCCGCTGGAATCCTCGCTGCGGCCCAGGGTCAGGGCCACGCGGCGCTCCACCAGCGGCCGCACCGAGGTGGTCTCGCCAATCTGCACGCGCTTGCCATCGGCCAGGGTGGCGACGAAGTTGAGATCCGCCGAGCCGAGGGCCTCGCTGGCCAGCAGGTCGATTTCCACCACGCCTTCCTTGCGCGGCGCCAGCTGCAGCTCGGCCTGGTTGATGGTCTGCACCTTGAGGCCGGCGCTGGTTTCCAGGCTGAACTTCACCGTGGCGGGCTGTTCCAGGTTGCTGAACACCCCGGCGCTGACCTTGAACAGATCGCCCGGAGCCACGAAAGCCGGCACGTTGGGGGTGATCACCAGCGGTCCGCGTACCTCGGTGGCGCCTTCGACCACACCGATGCGCGCATCGTCCACGGCCACCACGAACAGGTGCAACTTGCCGTTGAAGTAGTCCGGCACCTGATAACGGAAGTTGTTGTCGCCGGCTTGCAGCTCGACCAGCCCGGACCAGTAGGCCACGGGCGGCTTGCGCTTGCGTTTGAACGGGTTGAGGTGGGCGCCGAGCAGTTCTTCGCCATCACCGCCGGCTGCGGCGGCGTCGATCAGGCGACTGAACTCCGGCAACAGCAGGTCGAGAATCTGGCTGGTGTCCACTTCCAGGGCGCGTTTCTGGAAGAAGTGCGCCAACGGGTTGGGGGCCTGGTAGCGCGCTACCTGCAGGATGCCTTCGTCCACCGCGTAGACCACGGCGCGGCCGGGGCGATCGGTGTTGACCCGGATATCCAGCGCCTGGCCCGGCTCGATATGCTCGTCGGCGCTGACACTCAGCGGGATGCGCCGCGCGTCGAGTTTGATGCGCAGCGCTGCCACGCCATAGGACAGCGGGCTCATGTACACTTCGGGCGAGGCGCTGTCGCGGACGAACTGCACGTTGACGTAGGCGTTGCCTTCCAGCCCGGCGGGCAGGCGGATGCGCTGCACGCTGCTGGTGCTGTCGGCCTTGAACCACTGGTGGGCATAGACCTTGTCGCGTTCGATGGTGATCAGCCCGGCGCCGGTGTAGGGCGCGCGGATGCTGATCTCGATTTCGTCGCCCTGGGCGTAGGCGTCTTGGTCCAGACGCAGCTGCAGTTCGGCGTTGCGCTCCAGCGACCGGCTGGCATTACCGCGACCGGCGACGCTGTAGCTCACCTGGTTCAGCGGCGTGCCGTCGGCGGCCTTGAGGGTCAGGGTGAAGTCGCCGGGTTCATCGGTGTTCAGGAGCTGCTTGCTGCCACTGGCGGTGATGTCCAGCGGCTGGCTGCCCAGCGGAATGTTCTTGATCCGCGACTGGTACTTGTAGGTGCCGTTGGACTGCTTGACCAGTACCGAGACGTAGCGCTGCTCGACCAGCTCGGTGCTCAGCCCGGTTACCGCCAGTGGCTTGAGGTCGGGGCCGATGGCCAGCCACTCGATCTCGCGCTTGGCGCCCTTGCTCACGTAGTCCAGCGCGTCGACGCTCTTGACCCCGGCCAGCCAGGGCGCGGAAGACACCATCAGGCTGCTCTGCGCGGCGACGTTGCGCCCGCCTTCGGCCTCGAACACCCGCGCCAGCAGGCTCAGGCGGTAGGTGCGGGCGGCGTAGCGGTTCAGGCGCAGGTCGAGGGCGAGCTCACCGTTGTCGTCGGTCTGGCCGTCGGCCAGCTCCTCGGTGCTGCTGTCGTTCAGCGAGTCGTTGATGCGGAAGCGATAGTCCGGGTATTCGGCAAACGCGGCATAGGCCGGCGACAGGGTCATCTCGGCAGTGACCCGGCGCGCGGAGGCAGGCGCGCCGAACAGGTGCATGGCCTTGACCTTGGCTTCGACCTGCTCGGGGGCAATCCAGCCCTTGATCCGGCTGCTTGCCAGGGTGGCGCTGACTTTCATGCGGTCCGGCTCGAAGTCGCGCACCTTGAAGTCGACACTGCCCAGCTCGGTGCGCCGATCCTCTTCGTCGATCAGGCTGAGGCTGGCGGTGTAGGTGCCGGCCGGCGCCGCTTCGCTGCTGGCGAAATCGAGGCTCTCGAAGCCGCTGCTGGACAGTTTCAGGCGTTGGCGCAACACGCTCTGGCCGCGCGGATCGCGCACCACCAGCTCCACCGGCAGGCCCTGCAACTGGCCGCTCCAGTCGGCGCTGCGCACGATCATGGCCAGGTGCGCGGTCTCGCCCGGGCGATAAAGGCCGCGGTCGCTGAACAGGTAGGCGCCGAGGCGATCCGGTTCGCCGTTCTCGTACTGGCCGCCGATATCGAAGCGCGACAGGTCGAGACGATGCTGGCTGCGGGCGACCGGCAGGAACGACTGGTCGTTGCCATGGTTGACCACGTACATCAGCGGGGTCTTCTCGCGGCGCAGTTCATCCAGCTTGGCGAAGTGGGCCTGGCCGTTGGCGTCGGTATACGCGTTGGCTACCGGCAGGCCGTTGCGGCCGAGGATCTCGACTTCGGCACCGGCCACCGGGCCGCCCTGGCTGATGGACTGTACGAACAGGTCGTGGCTGCCGTCGCTGCTGCGTTTGGCGATGATGCCGAGGTCGCTGACCACCACGAAGCGCAGGTCGCGGGTCGGGTTGTCGTCGTAGTAGTAATCGAAGGTGTCGCGGCTCGGGTCGTCCTGGGAGCTCAGCTTGATCACGAAGATGCCGCGGCGGCCACCGTCTGCGTTCAGGTAGGGGCCGAGATCGATGTGGCTGTACTGGGTTTTCGACGGGTCGCTGGCGTCCAGCGGCAGGCTGACCTCCATGCGCTCCACCAGGCGGTCGAAGTAACTGTTGGAGAACTCGGGACGGGCGAAGCTGCCGTTGTTCTGGTCGACCAGGTGGTGCAGCTGGTTGGGCAGCAGGCGCGAGATCTCCACCTGGGCGCCGGGTACGCCACGGGCCATGATGCCCAGGCGCTGCTCGCCATTAAGGCTGAGCAGGGCACCGTCGGAGAGGAAGGCCAGGGCGCGTGGGTACCTGGGCATCTGTCGCAGGCTGTAGGTCGGGTCCTTGGCCAGGTAGCCGCCGACGGCCTCGACCTTGGCCGCCACTTTCACATAGAGGTAACGCCCTGGCTCGGCCTTGAACTTGAAGGCGTGCAGGCTGTTCAGCGGCTCGACGCTGGGGATATGCGTCAGTGGCAGGCGCTCGGCCTTGGCCAGGGTCTGCTCGTCGATCTTGGATTCGTCCCAGTACTCCTGGCCGTTGGCGTTGCGTTTCGGCAGCAGCCAGGCTTGCACCTGCTTGGCGATGGCCTCGTCGGCCACAGCACTGGAGCTGCTGAACATCAGCACGGGTTCGGGCTCGCCGCGGTCGTTATCGACGAACTGGATGTTGGCGGCGCTGAAGGTCAGGCGATAGCGTCCCGGTACCGTGGCCGAGGCATACAGTGCCTGGGCAGTGGCGTTGCCACCGTCACGGGCCTGCACGCCCTTGTCCAGGGTCAGGCCGACGGCGGCGCTTTCCAGCGGTGTGGCCAGTGGCGCGGAGTGCACATAGACTGCCAGCTTGTTCTTGCTGAAGGTGATTTCCGGAGTGGTGGCGACATCCTTGTCGCGGTACTCCAGGCCGCGCTCGAGGTTGATCGACACGCGCTGGCGGAAAGACGCTTCATTGACCGGGTGGGAGAAGTTGATGGTGGTCACCAGCTTCTTCAGGCTCGGTACCACAGGGTCCTGATACAGCTCGCGGCTGGCCACGACGGCGCCAAAGGGCTGGGTCGCGAAGCTGGCCGAGTAGTGGTCGAGCAGCACGCCGTCGGCGAGCAGGCCTTCTTCGGCCAGGGTTACCTGGTAGCTCTGGTCGATCGGCCAGTCGCCGGCAGGGGTGAAGACCAGGCTGCGATCACTGCTCCAGTGCCAGGCGCCTTTGACCTGTGGCTGCAGCTCGATGCCTTGCAGCACATCCTTGCCAATCGCCTCCAGTGGCGCGGCGGACTCGCGGAAGTCGATGCGCAGGCTGTCCACGCGAATGGGCTCGCCATGGTAGTTGGTCAGCTTCGGCGCGTGCAGCGAGTAGTCGACGGTATGTGGCACCGGCAGGTTCTGGTACCAGTGCCAGGCATAGGCGCCAGCGCCGCCGAGCAGCGCCAGCACTGCCAGCGCCGCGGCGGTCTGCCTGGGCCGCGCGCGCAGCCAGCGGCCACAGGCACACAGGACTTGCCACAGTTTGCGCAGCCACAGTGGCGGCTGCCAGTTACCGACCAGGGCGGTCAGCAGCCAGCGCAGCAGGCGCAGTAGGCCAAGGATTACGACGGAAAAAATGGCGAAAACGCGGCGGCAAGCCGACTTGAGCGAAGCGAGCATATGCATCCCTGCAGCGTGAGAGTGCGGACCTTGCGTCCACGGGCGCGACGGCACAGGCTGTCGCGCCGCGAATTATGCGCCCGCGTGCCCTCCTGGTGCGCGGGGTATGACGATGAATTACAAAATTTTTGTGGGCTGTATCACGCCTGTTCGGCCTGCCAGGCGTCGATCACTTCCTGGGCTGCGCGGAAGGCATCGATGGCTGCCGGCACGCCGGCGTAGACCGCGCAGTGCAGCAGCGCCTCACGGATTTCCTCCACCGTGCAGCCGTTGTTCAGCGCCCCGCGCACATGGCCCTTGAGCTCCTGCGGGCACTTCAGTGCGGTCAGTGCGGCCAGGGTGATCAGGCTGCGGGTCTTGCGCTCCAGCACGCCACGCGTCCAGACGCCGCCCCAGGCATGCTCGTTGACGAACTCCTGCAGCGGTTGGGTGAAGTCGGTGGCGTTGTTCAGGGCACGGTCGACGAACACGTCACCCATTACTGCGCGGCGTACCTGTTCACCCTGTTTGGCGTTGTCGGACATGCGTCGATCTCCTTGGTGTATTGAGCTGCGTCGTTACCGCACGGGCAGGAGTCCCCTGATTCCCGGGCTCCCGCCTGTGCGGGAACCATCATTGGAGGAGTGGCCTCTTTCTAGCGTTGTTTATGCCAGGCGCGGGCACCCACAACTGCCAGGGTGATGGCAGTCAGCGGCAGGACGAAGGTCAGCATGGCGTGCTGGAAGGCATCGAGCCAGGGGGCGTCGTTGCTGTGGGCGATCAGGTAGGTGGTGTAGATCGCGTAGTAGGCGACGAACAGGGCGCCTTCCCAGCGGTTGATGCTGTAGCCATTGAAGAAGATCGGCAGGCAGGCGATGGCTACGGCGATCATCACCGGGAAGTCGAAGGCCAGGGCATTGGCGGCGACCGGAATGGCACTGGGTGCCACCAGCGAGGCCAGGCCAAGCACGCAGAGCAGGTTGAACAGGTTGCTGCCGACGATGTTGCCCACGGCGATGTCGCGCTCGCCCTTGAAGGCAGCCATCACCGAGGTGGCCAGCTCCGGCAGCGAGGTACCGATGGCGACCACGGTCAGGCCGATCACCAGCTCCGACATGCCCAGGGCGCGGGCCATCTGCACTGCGCCTTCGACCAGGAAGTTGGAGCCGCCGACCAGCAGCACCAGACCGGCGATCAGCAGGCCGAGGTTGATGGCCCAGGCATAGGGTTTGGGCGTTTCGTGCAGGCCGTATTCGGCTTCGAACTCGTCGGCGTCTTCGCTCTTCTTCTCGCGGCGGCTGCTGACGATCAGGAAGACGGTATAGGTGATCACGCCGGCGAACAGCAGGGCACCGTCCAGGCGGCTGAGGCTGCCGTCCCAGGCCAGGGCATAGACCAGCAGGCTGGCGCCGATCATCAGCGGCACATCGAGGCGGATCAGCTGGCGCGACACCAGCAGCGGCGCGACCAGGGCGGTGATGCCGAGGATCAGCAGGACGTTGGCGATATTGCTGCCGATCACGTTACCGATGGCCAGGTCGCCGCTGCCGTTCCAGGCCGACTGCACGCTGACCGCGGTTTCCGGTGCGCTGGTGCCGAAGGCGACCACGGTGAGGCCGATGATCAGTGGCGGGATGCCGAACTGGGCCGCCAGTTTGGCGGCGCCGCGCACCAGCACCTCGGCGCCGGCGACCAGCAGCACCAGGCCGGCGATCAGGTAGACGAAAGTCATCAGGGTCATGCTGAGGCTCCAGAAAAAATCGGCATAGCTTATTCATTGGCAGCGGCGACGCCAGTGCCGGGTGTATCGCTTTGTGTCAGTCGTCCAGGGCTTCGATGCGCACCGGCGCCACGCCCTGGCGCAGCATGCCCAGTTGCTCGGCGGCGCGGCGCGACAGGTCGATGATGCGCCCTTTGGCGAACGGGCCGCGATCGTTGATGCGTACCGTCACCTGGCGACCGTTGCCCAGGTGAGTGACCCGCACTCGGGTGCCGAACGGCAACTGGCGGTGTGCGGCGGTCAGGGCGTTCTGGTCGAAGCGTTCGCCACTGGCGGTGGGTTTGCCCTGGTGCTGGGCACCGTACCAAGAGGCCTGGCCTTCGTCGCGATAGCCATGAGGGTCGATCTGGCCCTGGCTGGCGCAACCAGTGAGCAGCAGGGCGGCGAGGGGGAGCAGAAAGCGGCGCATGGACATTCCCAGGTGGCAGATGACACAACGCCGGGCAGGCCCGGCGTTGTGTTTGACTCAGGATTCGAGCTTCTTCTTCAGCAGCTCATTCACCTGGCCGGGGTTGGCCTTGCCCTTCGAGGCCTTCATGGCCTGGCCGACGAAGAAACCGAACATCTTGCCGCGCTTGGCTTCGTCGCTGGCGCGGTACTGTTCGACCTGCTCGGCGTTGGCCGCCAGCACTTCGTCGAGCATGGCTTCGATGGCGCCGGAGTCGGTGACCTGCTTGAGGCCCTTCTTCTCGATCACCTCGTCGGCGCTGGCGCCTTCGCCGGCGGCCAGGGCCTCGAACACCATCTTGGCGATCTTGCCGCTGATGGTGTTGTCCTTGATGCGCAGGATCATGCCGCCCAGCTGCTCGGCCGACACCGGCGACTGCTCGATCTCCAGGTTGTCCTTGTTGAGCAGGCTGGAAAGCTCGCCCATCACCCAGTTGGCGGCCAGCTTGGCGTCGCCGCACACGGCGTTGACCGCCTCGAAGTAGTCGGCCAGTTCACGGCTGGCGGCCAGCACGGTGGCGTCGTACGCGGACAGGCCGAACTGCGCCTCGAAGCGCTCGCGCTTCTGTACCGGCAACTCCGGCAGGCTGGCGCGCACTTCGTCGAGGAAGCTCTGCTCGATCACCACCGGCAGCAGGTCGGGGCAGGGGAAGTAACGGTAGTCGTTGGCTTCTTCCTTGCTGCGCATGGAGCGCGTCTGGTCCTTGTTCGGGTCGTACAGGCGGGTTTCCTGCACCACCTTGCCGCCGTCCTCGATCAGTTCGATCTGGCGCTGCACCTCATGGTTGATCGCCTTCTCGATGAAGCGGAACGAGTTGACGTTCTTGATCTCGGCGCGGGTGCCGAACTCGGCCTGGCCTTTCGGCCGTACCGAAACGTTGCAGTCGCAGCGCAGCGAGCCTTCGGCCATGTTGCCGTCGCAGATGCCCAGGTAGCGCACCAGGGCGTGGATGGCTTTGACATAGGCCACGGCTTCCTTGGCCGAACGGATGTCCGGCTCGGAGACGATCTCCAGCAGCGGCGTGCCGGCGCGGTTCAGGTCGATACCGCTCATGCCGTGGAAGTCTTCGTGCAGGCTCTTGCCGGCGTCCTCTTCCAGGTGCGCGCGGGTGATGCCGATGCGCTTGACGGTGCCGTCTTCCAGGGTGATATCCAGGTGGCCCTTGCCGACGATGGGGTCGTCCATCTGGCTGGTCTGGTAGCCCTTGGGCAGGTCCGGGTAGAAGTAGTTCTTGCGGGCGAAGATGTTCTTCGGCGCGATATGCGCATCGATGGCCAGGCCGAACTTGCAGGCCATGCGCACGGCTTCGGCATTCAGCACCGGCAGGGTGCCGGGCATACCCAGGTCAACCAGGCTGGCCTGGGTGTTGGGCTCGGCGCCGAAGGTCGTGGCGCTGGCCGAGAAGATCTTCGATTGGGTGCTGAGCTGGGCGTGGATTTCCAGCCCGATCACGGTTTCCCATTGCATCTGTCTATTCCTCAGAAACCAGTCGGTGCTTGGGTGTGCCAGTCAGTGACCTGTTGGTACTGATGCGCAACGTTGAGCAGGCGTGCTTCCTGGAAGTAGTTGCCCAGCAGCTGCACGCCGACCGGCAGACCGTCGACGAAGCCGGCGGGCATGGACAGGCCCGGGATGCCGGCCAGGTTGGCGGTGATGGTGTAGATGTCTTCCAGGTACTCGGCGACCGGGTCGTTGTTCTTCGCGCCGATCTGCCAGGCCAGGTTCGGCGTGGTCGGGCCGAGGATCACGTCGACCTCGTTGAAGGCGGCGACGAAGTCGTTCTTGATCAGGCGGCGGATCTGCTGGGCCTTGATGTAGTAGGCGTCGTAGTAACCGGCGGACAGCGCATAGGTGCCGACCATGATGCGGCGCTTCACTTCCGCACCGAAGCCTTCGCCGCGCGAACGCTTGTACAGGTCTTCGAGGTTGACCGGGTTCTCGCAGCGGTAGCCGAAACGCACGCCGTCGAAACGCGACAGGTTGGAGCTGGCTTCCGCCGGGGCGATCACGTAGTAGGCGGGGATCGCATGCTGCATGTTCGGCAGGCTGATGTCCTTGACGGTGGCGCCGAGCTTCTTCAGCTCCTCGACCACGGCCATGACCTTCTCGCCGATACGGGCATCCAGACCGCTGCCGAAGTATTCCTTGGGTAGGCCGATGCGCAGGCCGGCCAGGGGCTGGTTCAGAGTGGCCAGATAGTCGTCGACCGGCTGGTCGACGCAGGTGCTGTCCTTGGCGTCGAAGCCGGCCATGCCGGCCAGCATCAGGGCGCAGTCTTCGGCGTTACGGGCCAGCGGGCCGCCCTGATCGAGGCTGGAGGCGTAGGCGATCATGCCCCAGCGGGAAACGCGACCGTAGGTCGGCTTGATCCCGGTGAGGTTGGTCAGCGCGGCCGGTTGGCGAATCGAGCCGCCGGTGTCGGTGCCGGTAGCAGCCGGCAGCAGGCGCGCGGCAACCGCAGCCGCCGAACCGCCGGAGGAGCCGCCCGGTACGCGGGTCAGGTCCCAGGGGTTCTTCACTGCGCCATAGTGGCTGGACTCGTTGGCCGAGCCCATGGCGAATTCGTCCATGTTCAGCTTGCCCAGGGTGACGGTGCCGGCGCTGGCCAGCTTGTCGACTACGGTGGCGTTGTAGGGCGCCTTGAAGCCGGTGAGGATCTTCGAGCCGCAGCTGGTCAGCACATCCTGGGTGCAGAACAGGTCCTTGTGGCCGATCGGGGCGCCGAGCAGGGCGCCGTCTTCGCCATTGGCACGGCGCGCGTCGGCGGCTTGCGCCTGGGCGCGGGCCAGCTCTTCGGTCACGGTGATAAAGCTGTTGAGCTGCGGGTCGAGCTGCTTGATGCGCGCCAGCAGGGCGCCGGTCAGCTCCACGGAGGAGAAGGTCTTGTCCTTCAGGCCGCGGGCGATCTCGGCCAGGGTCAGTTGATGCATGGGAAACCCTTTCCTTTTATTCGATGACTTTCGGCACGAGGTACAGGCCGCTTTCCACGGCCGGGGCGATGGCCTGGTAAGCGTCGCGCTGGTTCTGTTCGGTTACTGCATCGGCGCGCAGGCGCTGGGTGGCCTCCAGCGGATGGGCCAGTGGCTCGATGCCGGTGGTGTCGACCGCCTGCATGGCGTCGATCAGGCCGAGGATGTTGTTGAGGGTCGCGGTGGTTTGCGGAATTTCGCCTTCGCTCAGCCCCAGACGGGCCAGATGGGCGATTTTTTCCACGTCGGAGCGTTCGAGCGCCATCGTGATTCTCCAGGGACTAGCGGGTGACCGGGCGGGAGCGGGCGGGAACGGATGCCGCGCTGGGTGGTCAAAGGCCGCGAATTTTGGGCCTACAAGGCCCGGAAAAGCGGGCAATTTAGCACATCCGCCGCCTTGCCCAAAAGGCTGCTCGTTGATAGAGTTTGCCGCACTTTTTTACCCAGCGTTTCCACCACGCTCTGCCTAGGGTTCTCTATCCCATGTTCAAGAAACTGCGTGGCATGTTCTCCAGCGATCTGTCGATCGACCTGGGAACGGCCAATACCCTGATTTATGTGCGCGAGCGCGGCATCGTCCTCAACGAGCCGTCCGTGGTTGCCATTCGCACCAGCGGCAACAACCAGAAGAGTGTGGTTGCCGTCGGTACTGAGGCCAAGCGCATGCTCGGCCGTACTCCGGGCAACATCTCCGCCATCCGCCCGATGAAGGACGGCGTGATCGCCGACTTCAGCGTCTGCGAGAAGATGCTGCAGTACTTCATCAACAAGGTTCATGAGAACAGCTTCCTGCAGCCCTCGCCGCGCGTGCTGATCTGCGTGCCGTGCAAGTCGACCCAGGTCGAGCGCCGCGCCATCCGCGAATCGGCTCTCGGTGCCGGTGCCCGCGAAGTGTTTCTGATCGAAGAGCCGATGGCGGCTGCCATCGGTGCCGGCCTGCCGGTCGAAGAGGCCCGTGGCTCGATGGTCGTCGACATCGGTGGCGGTACCACCGAAATCGCCCTGATCTCGCTGAACGGCGTGGTCTACGCCGAATCCGTCCGCGTTGGCGGTGACCGCTTCGACGAAGCCATCATCACCTACGTGCGCCGTAACTACGGTTCGCTGATCGGAGAATCCACCGCCGAGCGCATCAAGCAGGAAATCGGCACCGCCTACGCTGGCGGCGACGTGCGTGAAGTCGATGTGCGTGGTCGCAACCTGGCCGAGGGTGTGCCGCGCAGCTTCACCCTCAACTCCAACGAAGTGCTGGAAGCGCTGCAGGAGTCCCTGGCGACCATCGTCCAGGCGGTCAAGAGCGCCCTGGAGCAATCGCCGCCGGAACTGGCTTCCGATATCGCCGAGCGTGGCCTGGTACTGACCGGTGGCGGCGCGCTGCTGCGCGACCTGGACAAGCTGTTGTCCCAGGAAACCGGCCTGCCGGTGATCGTCGCCGAAGACCCGCTGACCTGTGTCGCCCGTGGCGGTGGCCGTGCCCTGGAGATGATGGATCGTCACTCCATGGACCTGCTCTCCACCGAGTGAGCCTGAGGTAAGCTGTCAAAGCCGGAAGCCCATTCTTCCGGCTTTGTATTTTCTGGCTGTTGCACTTTCCGCCGCTGCAAAAGGGGACGCGCCATCAAACCGCTATTCGCCAAAGGGCCCTCGCTGGGCGTACGACTGCTGGTGCTGGTCGTGCTATCGGCCGTGCTGATGGTGGTGGATGCGCGTTTCGAAGTGCTGCAGCCACTGCGTGCCCAGCTGGGCCTGATCACCGAGCCCGCCTATCGCCTGGCCCGCCTGCCGCTGACCCTGTGGGAAGGCGTGGCGCAGCAGTTCAGCAGTCGTAGCGAGCTGATGGCCGAGAACGAGAAGCTCAAGGCCGAAGCTCTGCTGATGCAGGGGCGCCTACAAAAGCTGGCCACCCTCACCGAGCAGAACGTGCGTCTGCGCGAGTTGCTCAACTCCGCCGCCCTGGTCGACGAGAAGGTGCTGGTCACCGAGCTGATCGGCGTCGACCCCAATCCCTTCACCCATCGCATCCTGATCGACAAGGGTGAGAAGGACGGCGTGTTCCTCGGCCAGCCCGTGCTCGATGCGCGCGGCCTGATGGGGCAGGTGGTCGAGGTGATGCCCTATACCGCGCGGGTCTTGCTGCTGACCGATACCAATCACAGCATTCCGGTGCAGGTGAATCGCAACGGCCTGCGCGCCATCGCCGCCGGAACCGGCAACCCCGAACGCCTGGAGCTGCGCCATGTGGCCGATACCGCCGATATCAAGGAAGGTGATCTGCTGGTCAGTTCGGGCATGGGTCAGCGCTTCCCGGCCGGTTACCCGGTGGCTTCGGTCAGCGAAGTGATCCACGACTCCGGCCAGCCGTTTGCCATTGTTCGCGCCATTCCCACCGCCGCACTCAACCGCAGTCGCTACATGCTGCTGGTGTTCACCGATGCGCGTAGCGCCGAAGAACGCGCTACCGAGGCGGCCCAGGCTCAGGAGGCCGCCGACGCTGCTGCGCCGGTCGAGGCGCCGGATGCGGCAGTACCGGCCCCGGTGCCGGGGCGTGACGAACCTGCCGTGCCGGCGGCTGCACAGGAGAGACAGTGATGGTGGCCCGATCCCGCAATGGCTGGGTGGTCTGGGGCAGTCTGCTGCTGGCCCTGCTGCTCAGCGTGGCCCCCATGCCGCAGTTCATGGAGATCGGCCGGCCGCTGTGGCTGGCGCTGGTCCTGAGTTACTGGGTGTTGGCGCTGCCCCATCGCCTGGGCATGGTCAGTGCCTGGAGCCTGGGTCTGGTGGAAGATGTGCTGTATGGCACCCTGCTCGGGCAGAACGCGCTGATACTGACCCTGATCACTTTCCTGGTGCTGTCCTTGCAGCGCCGCCTGCGGATGTTTCCCATGTGGCAGCAGAGCCTGGTGCTGCTGGTGGTGTTCGGACTGGCCCAGCTGGTGCAGTTGTGGCTCAACGCTCTCACCGGCAATCGCCCGCCAACCCTGGCTTTTGTCCTGCCGGCGCTGATCAGCGCCTTGCTCTGGCCCTGGGTGTTCGCCATCCTGCGTGGGTTGCAGCAGCGTTTCGCGGTCAACTGACAAGACCGCTTCTTCAATTTCCTTCGACAGGGAGATGTCTGCATGGCCACGCTCTACCTGGCCTCGGGTTCCCCCCGCCGGCGCGAATTGCTGGCCCAGATCGGCGTTCCTTTTACTCCTCTGATCGCCGCCATAGACGAAACCCCGTTGCCGGATGAGTCCGCCCATGGCTATGTAGAGCGCCTGGCGCGGGAAAAGGCCGAGGCTGGTCTGGCTACTCTGGGGTCGGCCGCCGAGGCGGTGGTGCTGGGGGCCGACACGGCGGTGGTGCTCGATGGCCGCATTCTCGGTAAACCGCTGGATCGCGCGGATGGCCTGGCCATGCTCGCGGCGTTGGCCGGGCGCGAGCACCAGGTGCTGACCGCCGTGGCGTTGGCCGGCGCCGGCCGGGTCGAGTCGCGGGTAGTGGTCAGTCGGGTCGCGTTTCGCCCTTTGCGGCCCGGTGAGGCCGAGGCCTACTGGGCCAGCGGCGAGCCGCAGGACAAGGCGGGTGGCTATGGTATCCAGGGCCTGGCGGCGGTGTTTGTCAGCCAGTTGCAGGGCAGCTATTCGGCGGTAGTAGGGCTGCCATTGTGCGAGACCGCGCAAATGCTTGGAGAATTCGGGATTCCGTGCTGGCAGGCTGCGCCTGTCGGCCCACAATAGAACGCGGCGGCCCCTGGCCAGCAGCCGCGACGCGCAGAGTAGGACGCATGAGCGAAGAAATCCTGATCAACATCACGCCGATGGAGTCGCGCGTGGCCGTGGTGGAAAACGGTGTGCTGCAGGAAGTGCATGTCGAGCGTACGCAGAAGCGCGGCATCGTCGGCAATATCTACAAGGGCAAGGTGGTGCGGGTGTTGCCGGGCATGCAGGCGGCCTTCATCGACATCGGCCTGGATCGCGCCGCTTTCATCCACGCGGCGGAAATCTCCAGCCGCGAAGGCAGCGCGGTGGAGCCCATCGGAGCCCTGGTGCATGAGGGCCAGAGCCTGGTGGTGCAGGTGACCAAGGACCCCATCGGCACCAAGGGCGCACGCCTGACCACCCAGCTGTCGATTCCCTCGCGCTACCTGGTGTACATGCCGAAAACCGCGCATGTCGGTATTTCCCTGAAGATCGAGGACGAGACCGAGCGCGAGCGCCTCAAGCAGGTGGTCGCCGACTGTGTGGCGGCCGAGGGCATCGAGGAGGCGGGCGGCTTTATCCTGCGCACCGCCGCCGAGGGTGCCGGGCGCGACGAGATCCTCGCCGATATCCGCTATCTGCGCCGCCTGTGGGAGCAGATCGCCGGGCAGATGCAGACGGCCAAGACGCCTTCGGTGATCTACGAGGACCTGTCCCTGGCCCTGCGCACCCTGCGCGACCTGGTCAACCCTAAGATCGAGAAGATCCGCATCGACTCGCGGGAAACCTTCGGCAAGATCACCCAGTTCGTCGACGAGCTGATGCCCGAGATCGCCGATCGCCTCGAACACTATCCGGGCGAGCGGCCGATCTTCGACCTGTACGGTGTCGAGGACGAGATCCAGCGTGCCATGGAGCGCAAGGTACCGCTCAAGTCCGGCGGCTACCTGGTGGTCGATCCGGCCGAGGCGATGACCACCATCGACGTCAACACCGGCGCCTTCGTCGGTCACCGTACCCTCGAAGAAACCATCTTCAAGACCAACCTCGAGGCGGCCACCGCGATTGCCCGGCAGATGCGGCTGCGCAACCTCGGCGGGATCATCATCATCGACTTCATCGACATGGAAGACGAGGAACATCAGCGCCAGGTGCTGCGCACCCTGGAAAAACAGCTGGAGCGTGATCACGCCAAGACCAACATCATCGGCATCACCGAACTGGGCCTGGTGCAGATGACCCGCAAGCGCACTCGCGAGAGCCTCGAACAGGTGCTGTGCGAGCCCTGTGCGGCCTGCCAGGGGCGCGGCAAGCTGCGCACTGCGGAAACCATCTGCTACGAAATCTTCCGCGAAATCCTGCGCGAGGCCCGTGCCTATCAGGCCGAGGGCTACCTGGTGCTGGCCAATCAGAAGGTGATCGACCGCCTGCTCGACGAAGAGTCAGGCAACGTCGGTGAACTGGAGGCCTTTATCGGCCGGCCCATCAAGTTCCAGGTCGAAAGCATGTATTCCCAGGAGCAGTACGACGTGGTGCTGCTCTGAATGGGCTTCCTGGTCCGGCTGTTGCGATGGGGATTGGGGCTCTGCGCTCTGTTGCTGGTGCTGGCCGCGCTGTATGTCAGCCTGGGTCGGCAACTGGCACCGCTGCTGGCGGAATATCGCGATGAGGTGCAGGACCGGGCGCGTGATGCGCTGGGCATGCCGCTGTTCATCGGTAGCCTTGAAGGCGGCTGGAGTGGCTTCGATCCGGTACTGACGGCCCACGATGTGCAAGTGGGCGAGGGTGCCAGTGTCGTGCGTCTGGATCAGGTGCGCGTGGTACCGGATGTGATCGGCAGCCTGCTGGCCCGCCAGTTGCGCTTTGCCAATCTGCAGGTCGAAGGGCTGCAGTTGAGCCTGCGCCAGGGCGAGGAGGGTCGCTGGACCGTCGAAGGGCTGCCGACCCGCGAACCGAGCCAACCGCTGCAGCCGCAGCAACTGCTCAAGCTGCTGGAACATGTCCGCAAGGTATCGCTGCTGGGCAGCCAGCTGACTCTCGAACCGCGGGGGCGCGAGCCGCTCAGTCTGACCTATATCGACGCCACTTTGCGCAGCGGGCTGGTACGCCAGCGCCTGGATGTGCGCCTGCGTCTGCCCGACGGTCAGCCGCTGGCCTTGCGTTTGCGCGTGCGCCTGGATGCCAAGGACTGGCAGGCGAGCAGTGCCGAAGCCTACCTGAGCCTGCCGCAGAGCGACTGGGCGGCCTGGTTGCCAGAGGATCTGACGGGTGCCTGGCAGCTGGACAAGGCTCAGGCCGGCGGCGAGTTCTGGCTGGACTGGGCCGAGGGGCGTGTGCAGCGCGGTGCGGCTCGCCTGCATGTGCCGGAGCTGAGTGGCAGCCACGACGGCCGTAAACCGGTACATATCTCGGACCTGGGCCTGAACAGCTATTTCGAGCGCCAGGCCGACAGCGCGGAGTTGCTGGTGGACGGCCTGGCGCTGAGCCTGGGCGAGACGCGCTGGGGCGAGGTCAGCCTGGCCCTGCGCCAGCGCCTTGACGCAGCCGGGCAGGCCGAGCTCTGGCAACTGGATGCCGATCGGCTCGACCTCACGCCCCTGGGGCCGGTGATACGCGCCCTGGTACCGTTGCCGGAGCAGGCCGACGAGGCCCTCGCGGCCCTGGCGCCACACGGAGTGCTGCGCAATGTGCGCCTGGAGTACCGCCCGCAGTTGAACGATGGCAAGCGCCTGCAGTTCTTCGCCAACCTGCAGCAGGTCGGCATAGGCGCCTGGCAGGGTGTGCCGGGTGTGGAGAACGCCAGCGGTAGCGTACGCGGTGATCTGGGCGGCGGCGAGGCCCTGGTTGCCAGCGAGAACTTCAGCCTGCACTTCCCCAACCTGTTCGCCGAGCCCTGGCAATATCGCCAGGCCGGCGCCCGGCTGGACTGGCAGCTGGACGAAGGCAACCTGACGCTGAACAGCCCCTACCTGCAGGTGGTTGGCGAGGAAGGCAGGATTGCCGGTGATTTTCTGGTGCGGCTGCGCAAAGACCCGGCGGAAGAAGACTACATGGACCTGCGCGTCGGCCTGGCGGACGGCGATGCGAGCAAGGCCGGCAAGTACCTGCCGACCAAGTCCCCCGGTTTCAGCCCAGCCCTGGGCGAATGGCTGCAGACGGCGATTCGCGGTGGGCGCATCGACGATGGCTGGTTTCAGTACCAGGGCTCGCTGGCCAAGGGGGCCGACGACGCGGCCCGCAGCATCAGCCTGTATTTTCTCGTGCATGATGCCGAACTGGCTTTCCAGCCGGGTTGGCCGTTGCTGCGCGAGGCGCGTGGCGAAGTGCTGATCGAGGACGATGGCGTCGATGTGCGCGTGTCGGAAGGCCGCCTATTGGACAGTCGCGTGCTCAACGTGCAGGCCAGCGTGCCCCATGTCGCACCGGGTCAGGTGTCACGCCTGGCCCTGGAAGGCGAGGTGGAGAGCAGCCTGGGCGATGCGCTGAAGATTCTTCAGGAAGCGCCTATCGGTACTGCCGAGACCTTTGCCGGCTGGCAGGGGCAGGGACCGTTGAGCGGCAAGCTGAAGCTCGATATTCCTTTGGCCACGAGCACGCCGCCGCAGGTGCAGGTGGATTTCGCCACCGAGGGTGCGGACCTCAAGCTGGTCAATCCCGCCCTCGAACTGAGCCAGCTCAAGGGTGCCTTCCGCTTCAATACCGCCAGCGGTCTGAGCGCCCCGGACATCCGCGCCCGAGTGCTCGGCCATGCCGTGCGCGGCCGGGCCGTGGCCGAAGGCGCGCGGGGCAATGCGCGGACCCGCATCGAGGCCAATGGGCGAGTGCCTCTGGGCGAGTTGACCCGCTGGCTGGGCGTGACCCAGCCCCTGCCGCTGGCCGGCGAGCTGCCCTACAACCTGCGCCTGACCCTGGATGGTGCCGACAGTCAGCTGCGAGTCGATTCCGACCTCAAGGGGTTGGCCGTGCAGCTGCCGCCACCGTTCGCCAAGGCGGCTGCCGAAACCCGCAAGACCTCTTGGCGCATGACCCTGCAGGGCAATGAGCGGCGTTACTGGCTGGATTATGGCGAGCTGGTCAACCTGGCCTTCGCTGCGCCGCCAGGCCAGTTGCTACAGGGGCGCGGAGAGCTGCGCCTGGGTGGTGGCACTGCACAAATGCCAGGTGGTAGCGGTATACGCATCAGCGGGCAACTCGCCGAACTGGACTGGATTGCCTGGCAGGCGGCAATCAAACCCTATGCAGGACTGTCTGGCGATCGTCAGAGCCAGCAGTTCTTTCGTGGCGCAGAGATGAAGATCGGGCGCTTCAGCGGGTTCGGCACCCAGGTCGATGACCTGGCCGTCAAGCTGGCGCGAGGCGAGAGTGCTTGGCAGCTGGATCTGGCCAGCGCGCTGCTCGAGGGGCGGGTCGGTCTGCCGGATGCGCAAGGCGCGCCCATCGATGTGAACCTGGCACGCCTGAGCTTCCCGCCGGCCGCGCCACCGGTGACGACAGACCCTGTGGATAAGCCTGATCCGCTGGCGGCGGTCGATCCGAAGCAGGTGCCGGCGCTGGATCTGCGCATCGCCAAGGTCCTGCAGGGCGATGACCTGCTCGGGGCCTGGTCGCTGAAAGCCAGGCCGACCCCGCAAGGCGTGCAGTTCAGCGATCTGGCGCTGGAACTCAAGGGCCTGCGCGTGGGGGGCAGCGCCGGCTGGGAGGGCGCGGCCGGTGCTAGCAGCAGCTGGTACAAGGGTCGGCTGGAGGGCGAGAACCTGGCCGATGTTCTCAATGCTTGGGGGTATGCGCCCAGCGCCACCAGCGAGCGCTTCCGTCTCGATGCCGATGGGCGCTGGCCCGGCTCGCCTGCAGGTCTCAACCTCAAGCGCTTTACGGGCAGCCTCGATGCCAGCCTGCGCAAGGGGCAGTTCGTCGAGGTGCAGGGTTCGGCCTCGGCCCTGCGGGTGTTCGGCCTGCTCAACTTCAACTCCATCGGTCGCCGTCTGCGCCTGGACTTCTCCGACCTGCTCGGCAAGGGGCTCAGCTATGACCGCACCAAGGTCCTGCTGGTTGGCCAGAACGGTGTATTCGAAACCCGCAAACCACTCAAGGTCGAAGGCCCGTCCAGCACCCTGGAGCTGAATGGCACCCTGGACATGGCCGATGAGCGGATCGATGCCACGCTGTTGGTGACCCTGCCGGTCACCAACAATCTGCCCTTGGCAGCGCTGATCGTTGGTGCGCCGGCCATCGGCGGTGCGCTGTTCGTGGTGGACAAGCTGCTCGGTGATCGCGTGGCGCGCTTTGCCAGCGTTCAGTATCAGGTCAAGGGGCCCTGGGCGAGCCCGGAAATCACTTTCGACAAGCCCTTCGAGAAACCCCGGTGAAGTCAGTTTCGTCGACATGGGGTAGCATGCAGGCATGAACCTGGCGCAAGTATCCATGTCCTTTGCCGTGATCCAGATGGCCAGTCAGGACGATGTCCTGGCCAACCTCGTTGCAGCCCGCCGTCTGCTGGAGCAGGCCGCGCAGCAGGGCGCGCGCCTCGCCGTATTGCCGGAGAACTTCGCCGCCATGGGCCGCCGCGACCTGGCGGCCCTGGGGCGTGCCGAGGCGCAGGGCGACGGGCCGATCCTGCCCTGGCTGCGCGACACGACCCGTGAACTCGGACTCTGGCTGGTCGCCGGCACCATTCCCTTGCCGCCCGACGGCCAGCCCGATGCCAAGCCCCATGCCTGCTCGTTGCTGTTCGATAGCCAGGGCCAGCGCGTCGCCCGCTACGACAAGCTGCATCTGTTCGATGTCGATGTCGCCGATGCGCGCGGGCGTTATCGCGAATCGGACGACTATGCCTTCGGCAATCAGGTGGTGGTCGCCGATACCCCGCTCGGACGCCTGGGGCTGACGGTGTGCTACGACCTGCGCTTCCCCGAACTGTACAGCCGGCTGCGTGCGGCCGGTGCCGAACTGATCACGGCCCCGGCGGCCTTCACCGCCGTCACCGGTGCCGCCCACTGGCAGGTGCTGACTCGCGCCCGTGCCATCGAGACCCAGTGCTATGTGCTGGCGGCCGGGCAGGGCGGTGTTCATCCGGGCGGGCGCGAGACGTTCGGCCACTCGGCCATCATCGATCCCTGGGGGCGAGTGCTGGCGGAACAGGCCACAGGCGAGGCGGTATTGCTGGCCGAGCGCGATGCCCGCGAGCAGGCGGCAGTGCGCCAGCGCATGCCGGTGGCCCAACACAGACGATTCATTGCGCCGGCCCAACCCGGGGCGGCGCCCACGGAGCAGTTATGACCGACATCCTCGAACGCGTCAGCAGCCAGCTGCTGGCCCCCGGCAACCTCGCTATCGAGCAGTTGCCGGCGATTCTCGGCGACCTGGCCGGCCCCGGCATCGACGCCGCCGACCTGTATTTCCAGAGCCAGGTTTCGGAAACCTGGGTGCTGGAGGACGGCATCGTCAAGGAAGGCAGCTTCAACCTCGACCAGGGCGTCGGCGTGCGTGCCCAGTCCGGTGAGAAGACCGGTTTCGCCTACAGCAACGCGATCCATGCCGAGGCGCTGAGCCAGGCCGCCCGCGCCGCTCGTTCGATTTCCCGCGCCGGGCAGCAGGGCCGTGTGCAGGCCTTCGCCAGTCCGCAGATCACTGCACTGTATGCTCAGGACAATCCGCTGGAAGTGCTGCAGCGCGCCGAAAAGGTCGAGCTGCTCAAGCGTATCGATGTCGCCACCCGTGCGCTCGACCCGCGTATCAAACAGGTTACTGTCAGCCTGGCCGGGGTCTGGGACCATGTGCTGGTGGCTTCCAGCGACGGCAGCCTGGGCGCCGACATCCGCCCGCTGGTGCGCTTCAACGTCAGCGTGATCGTCGAACAGAACGGTCGCCGCGAACGCGGCGGTCATGGCGGCGGCGGGCGCAGCGATTACCGCTATTTCCTCGAGCGCGATGGTAACGGCGAAGAACGCGCCATGGGCTACGCCCGCGAGGCCTTGCGCCAGGCGCTGGTCAACCTGGAAGCGATTCCCGCGCCGGCCGGCACCCTGCCGGTAGTGATGGGCGCCGGCTGGTCCGGCGTGCTGCTGCACGAGGCGGTCGGCCACGGCCTGGAAGGCGATTTCAACCGCAAGGGCAGTTCGGCCTACAGCGGCAAGATCGGCCAGCCGGTGGCGTCCAAACTATGCACCATTGTCGATGACGGCACCCTGGCCGGGCGCCGTGGCTCGCTCAGCGTCGACGACGAGGGCACACCGACCCATTGCACCACGCTGATCGAGAATGGCGTGCTCAAGGGCTACATGCAGGACAAGCTGAATGCGCGCCTGATGGGCATGGCGCCGACCGGCAATGGCCGGCGCGAGTCCTACGCGCATCTGCCGATGCCGCGCATGACCAACACCTACATGCTGGCCGGCGAGAGTGACCCTGAGGAAATCATCCGTTCGGTGAAGAAGGGCATCTACTGCGCCAACCTCGGCGGCGGCCAGGTGGACATCACCAGTGGCAAGTTCGTGTTTTCCACCAGCGAGGCCTACCTGATCGAGGACGGCAAGATTACCGCGCCGGTCAAGGGCGCCACGCTGATCGGCAATGGTCCGGAGGCCATGAGCAAGGTCTCCATGGTCGGTAACGACCTGGCCCTGGACAGCGGCGTGGGTACCTGTGGCAAGGACGGCCAGTCGGTGCCGGTTGGCGTCGGCCAGCCGACCCTGAAGATCGATGCGATCACCGTGGGTGGTACGGGAGCCTAGTGTCTGGGCTGGGTGAGATGCCCAGCCTAGGGATGAGGCATTAACGCAGGCCGCGCTGGACCTCGTCCAGTTCGCGGATGTATTTGAAAACCTTGCGCGCGGCGGCCGGCGGTTTATTGTGCGCCGCCTCGTGCTGGGCATGGCGGATCAGGCTGCGCAGGTGCTGGCGGTCGGTCTCTGGATAGTCGGTGACGAAGCTTTCCAGGGTGGTGTCGTCGCCCGTGATAAGGCGGTCGCGCCAGCGTTCGAGGTTGTGGAAGCGCTCGTTGTATTCGCGGGTGGAGCTGTCGACCTGGTCGATCAGCGCCAGGATGGCCTCGATGTCCTGTTCGCGCATGAGCTTGCCGATGAACTGGACATGGCGCTTCTTGGCCGCATTGGCCGTGTGCTTCGGCGCCTCGGCCAGGGCTTTGCGCAGGGCGTCGGTCAGCGGCAGCTTGTCCAGCAGCTCGGGCTTTAGGGTGGTGAGACGCGCACCGAGATCCTGCAGGGCATGTAGCTCGCGCTTGATCTGGGTTTTGCTCTTCTCGCCGGAGAAGTCTTCGTCGTAAGAATCAGCCATGGGGGCGGTCCGAATGGAAACGCCGCCATGATAACCAGTCAGGGGATGCCTGTCCCGATGGACAGTCACCCGCAGGTGGAGTGCAGCATGAGTTCGATTGAAACAGTAGGGCCGCAGGCGCTGCCGACATTGCAGGCCCAGGTCGAGGCGATCATCAGCGAGGCCCGACGCCAGGGCGCCAGCGCCTGCGAGGTGGCGGTGTCGGTGGAACAGGGGTTGTCCACCACGGTGCGCCAGGGCGAGGTGGAAACGGTTGAGTTCAACCGCGATCAGGGTTTCGGCATCACCCTGTATGTCGGTCAGCGCAAGGGCTCGGCAAGTACCTCGGCCAGCGGCGATGCGGCCATCCGCGAGACGGTGGCGGCCGCCCTGGCAATTGCCCAGCATGCCTCGGAGGATGACTGCGCCGGTTTGGCCGATGCCGCGCTGATGGCGCGCGAGCTGCCGGAGCTGGACCTCTACCATCCCTGGGATCTGGCTCCGGAGCGTGCGGTAGAGCTGGCGCTGAGCTGCGAAGAGGCGGCGTTCGCCTGCGACCCACGGATCAGCAATGCCGACGGCACGAGCCTCAATACCCACCTCGGTTGCCGGGTCTACGGCAACAGTCATGGTTTCGTCGGCGGTTACGCCAGCTCGCGACACAGCCTGAGCTGCGTGATGATCGCCGAGGGCGAGGGGCAGATGCAGCGCGACTACTGGTACGACGTCAATCGCCAGGGTGAGCTGCTGGCTGATCCTGTCCTGATCGGGCGCAAGGCCGCCGAGCGCAGTGTGGCACGCCTGGGCGCGCGTCCAGTGGCGACCTGCGAGGTGCCGGTACTGTTCGCCGCCGAGCTGGCCACCGGGCTGTTCGGCAGTTTTCTGGCCGCCATCTCCGGCGGCAACCTGTATCGCCACTCCTCCTTCCTCGAAGGTGCGCTGGGCCAGCAACTGTTCCCCGAATGGTTGAGCCTCGACGAGCGCCCGCATATCCCGCGCGCCATGGCCAGCGCGGCGTTCGATGGCGATGGCCTGGCCACCTATGCCAAGCCTTTCGTCGCCGGTGGCGAGCTGGTGTCCTACGTCCTCGGTACCTACTCCGGGCGCAAGCTGGGCATGCCCAGCACGGCCAATTCCGGTGGTGTGCACAATCTGTTCGTCAGTCATGGTGACGAGGACCAGCAGGCGCTGCTACGCCGCATGGGGCGTGGCCTGCTGGTGACCGAGCTGATGGGGCAGGGGCTGAACATGGTGACCGGCGATTATTCGCGCGGTGCCGCCGGTTTCTGGGTGGAGAACGGCGAGATCCAGTTCCCGGTGCAGGAAGTCACCATCGCCGGCAATCTGCGCGACATGTTCCGCCAGATTGTCGCGGTCGGTAGCGACCTGGAGCTGCGCGGCAATATCCGCACCGGCTCGGTGCTGATCGAGAAGATGATGGTTGCGGGCAGCTGAAAACAGGAAAGGGGCCAATGGCCCCTTTCCTCTCGCGATGGCGGCTTACTCGCCTTCGTCAAATTTGTTGTTGATCAGTTCGACCAGCGCGGTGAGCGCTTCGTCGTCGCGTTCGCCTTCGCTGTGCAGAAACAGGTTGGTGCCCTTGCCGGCGGCCAGCATCATCACCGCCATGATGCTCTTGCCGTCGACCAGGCTCTCGCTCGTGCGCCCGACGCGCACCTGGCAGGGAAAGGCGTTGGCCACGCCGACGAACTTGGCGGCGGCCCGCGCATGCAGGCCGAGCTTGTTGATGATGGTGATCTCGCGGGCGGGCATTGCAATCCTTAGCTCAGGTCGCGGTGGCGTATCTGGACGTTGTTCAGTATGGGTTTGAGGGTCTCACCCAGGCGATTGGCCAGATAGACCGAGCGATGATGCCCCCCGGTGCAGCCGATGGCGATGGTCACATAGGCGCGGTTGCTGGCAGCGAAGCGTGGCAGCCACTTGTTCAGGTAGTCGAGGATGTCCTGGTACATCTCTTCCACATCCGGCTGCGCGGCCAGATATTCCGCCACCGGTGCCTCCAGGCCGGACATGTCGCGCAGGTCGGGCTTCCAGTAGGGGTTGGGCAGGCAGCGCACATCGAATACCAGGTCGGCGTCCACGGGCATGCCGCGCTTAAAGCCGAAGGATTCAACCAGAAATGCGGTGCCGGGGGTGGGGCGGTTGAGCAGGCGCAGCTTAATGCTGTCGCGCAGCTGGTAGAGGTTGAGGTGAGTGGTGTCGATCTTCAGGTCGGCCAGATCGATGATGGGGGCCAGCAACTGGGCTTCATCGCGTATGGCCTCGGCCAGCGAGCGGTTCTCGTTGGTCAGTGGATGACGCCGGCGAGTCTCGGAGAAGCGCTTGAACAGGGTTTCCTCGTCGGCATCCAGATACAGCACGTCGCACTGGATATGCCGTGCGCGGACCTCCTCGAGCAGCTCGGGGAAGCGCTTGAGCTGGCTGGGCAGGTTGCGCGCATCGACCGAAACCGCGACCTGGGGGTGCAGCAGTTCGGTCTGGAGCAGCGCACGCTCGGCCAGGTCCGGCAGCAGGCCGGCTGGCAGGTTGTCGATGCAGTAAAAACCGTTGTCCTCGAGGACGTCGAGGGCTGTGCTCTTGCCTGAGCCGGAGCGTCCGCTGACGATAATCAGGCGCATGGCGCTGGCTCCCGTACTAGTTGCCGTTCTGAACGTCGACCACGACCTGGTACAGGCTTTCGTTGCTTTGTGCCTGGCGCAGGCGCTCGCGCACTTCACTGCGGTCGAGCATGCTGGCGATCTGGCGCAGTAGCTCCAGGTGCTCGTCGGTAGCCGCTTCCGGCACCAGCAGGACGAACAGCAGATCCACCGGGGCGCCGTCGATCGCATCGAAGTCCACCGCCGCATCCAGGTGCAGTACCGCGCTGATCGGTGCGCTGCAGCCGGCCAGGCGGCAGTGGGGGATGGCGATACCGTTACCGAAGCCGGTAGAACCGAGCTTCTCGCGGGCGATCAGGTTTTCGAAGATATCCTGGCCGTCCAGATCGGGAAGATCGCGGGCCACCAGGTTGGCAATCTGTTCGAGTACACGCTTTTTGCTGCCTCCCGGCACGTTCACCAGGGAACGTGCGGGAGTCAGTATGGTTTCGAGTCGGATCATGGGTGGGGTAAGTGTCAGCGAGCCGTAGCGCCTTGCATGCGGCCCAGCTGCTTTTCCTTGTGCTTGATCAGTTGGCGGTCGAGTTTGTCGGTGAGCAGGTCGATGGCGGCGTACATGTCTTCATGTACGGCATTGGCCACCACCTCACCCCCGGCGATATGTAGGGTTGCTTCGATTTTTTGCTTCAGCTTTTCCACTTCCATGGTCACCTGAACGTTGGTGATCTTGTCGAAGTGGCGCTCCAGTCGGCTGAGTTTTTCCCCGACATAGTCGCGCAGGGCGTCGGTCACATCCAGTTGATGCCCACTGATGTTGACTTGCATAACGCATCTCCTTGTTGCCTTGTGTAAGAGACAGGCTATCGGGCCTGCCGCCGTAACACGTTGGCTGGAGGGTTGATGCACTGCGAGCCGAGTTCCCCCTAAACAGGGCCTGGCGCGATACGGTAGTGCAGAAACCTTCCGTTCAGGGCCGTTTACATCAATCGCTTGCGTTCGCTGGATGGAGCGATGCCGAGAGACTCACGGTACTTGGCGACTGTGCGACGGGCTACCTGAATGCCCTGTGCTTCCAGTAAACCAGCGATCTTGCTGTCGCTCAACGGCTTTTTCGCGTTTTCCGCAGCCACCAATTTCTTGATGATTGCGCGGATCGCGGTGGACGAACATTCGCCACCCTCGGAGGTACTGACGTGGCTGGAGAAGAAGTACTTCAGCTCGTAGATGCCGCGCGGGGTATGCATGAATTTTTGTGTGGTAACGCGAGAAATGGTCGACTCGTGCATGCCCACCGCTTCGGCGATGTCGTGCAGGACCAGCGGTTTCATGGCCTCGTCACCGTAGTCGAGGAAACCACGCTGATGTTCGACGATCTGCGTCGCCACCTTCATCAGGGTCTCGTTGCGGCTCTGCAGGCTCTTGATGAACCAGCGAGCCTCCTGCAACTGGTTGCGCATGAAGGTGTTGTCGGCACTGGAGTCGGCGCGTTTGACGAAGCCTGCATACTGGGCGTTGACCCGCAGGCGCGGCACGGCTTCTTGGTTGAGCTCCACCAGCCAACGATCGTTGTGCTTGCGCACGATGACATCCGGCACCACGTATTCGGGTTCGTTGGCTTCGATCTGCGAGCCGGGGCGCGGGTTGAGGCTCTGGATCAGCTCTATGATCTGGCGCAGTTCGTCTTCCTTGAGCTTCATGCGACGCATCAGCTGGCTGTAATCGCGTCCGCCGAGCAGATCCAGATGATCACTGGCCAGACGCTGGGCTTCCGTCAGCCAGGGGGTGTTGCTGGGAAGCTGGCGCAGTTGCAGTAGCAGGCACTCGCGCAGGTCGCGGGCGCCGACGCCTGCCGGCTCGAAGTGCTGGAGGCGGTGTAGTACAGCCTCGACCTCGTCGGCCTCGATTTCCAGTTCCGGGTGAAACGACTCGACTATTTCGTCGATGGTTTCTTCCAGGTAGCCCTGATTATTGATGCAGTCGATCAGGGTCACGCCGATCAGCTTGTCCTTGTCGGACATCGGCACCAGGTTGAGTTGCCAGAGCAGGTGGCTCTGCAGGCTCTCGCCGGCCGAGGTGCGGGTGGTGAAGTCCCACTCGTCGTCATCGTTGCTGGGCAGGCTGCTGGCGCTGGTCTGGTAGACGTCTTCCCAAGCGGTATCCACGGGCAGCTCGTTGGGAATGCGGTCATGCCATTCGCCATCTTCCTGGCTGTCATTCACCGCGACGGTGCTGTCCTGGAAGTTCGAGTTGTCCTGCTGCTGGGGCGAATTGTTCTGTTCGACGTTATCGGCCATGGGGTCGGAGTTGTCGAAGTCTTCGCCTTCCTCCTGGCGCTCGAGCATGGGGTTGGATTCCAGGGCCTCCTGGATTTCCTGTTGCAGGTCCAGAGTGGATAGCTGGAGGAGTCGAATGGCCTGTTGCAGCTGCGGAGTCATCGTCAGCTGCTGGCCCATCTTGAGGACTAGCGACGGTTTCATGGTGTGGGGCTGGGTACCTTGTTCACTTGCCGGCGCACTGCGCCATCCACTGCAGGGCGGCGGGCCGCCCTAGAAGCAAATTATATGCCTGACCTTGAATGATTCCAGTCGTTTGCGCAAGCCCTGCATGCTTGCCGGGATTACAGGCGGAACTCGTGACCCAGGTAGACTTCCTTGACCAGTTGATTGCTCAGGATGGTCTCGGCATCACCTTCGGCAATCAGCTGCCCGTCATTGACGATGTAGGCGGTTTCGCAGATATCCAGGGTCTCGCGCACATTGTGATCGGTGATCAGTACGCCGATGCCTTTGGCCTTGAGGTGGTGGATGATCTGTTTGATATCGCCCACCGAGATCGGGTCGACGCCGGCGAAGGGTTCGTCGAGCAGAATAAACTTGGGCTCGGTGGCCAGGGCGCGGGCGATTTCCACACGTCGGCGTTCACCGCCGGACAGGCTCATGCCCAGGCTGTCGCGGATGTGGTTGATGTGGAACTCCTGCAGCAGAGCTTCCAGAGCTTTGTGCCGGCCGGCGTGATCGAGATCCTTGCGGGTCTCGAGGATGGCCATGATGTTGTCGGTCACCGACAGCTTGCGGAAGATCGAGGCTTCCTGCGGCAGGTAGCCGAGGCCGGAGCGGGCGCGGCCGTGCATGGGCTGATGGCTGATGTCCTGATTGTCGATCAGTACGCGGCCCTGATCGGCCTGGACCAGGCCGACGATCATGTAGAAGCAGGTTGTCTTGCCGGCGCCGTTGGGGCCGAGCAGGCCGACGATCTGGCCGCTGTCGATGGACAGGCTGACGTCGCGAACCACCTGGCGGCCCTTGTAGCTCTTGGCCAGGTGCTGGGCTTTGAGGGTCGCCATTACTGCGCTTGCTCCGGCTGATCGGCTTTCTTGCGCGGCTGCAGAATCATGTCGATGCGCGGGCGCGGCGTCGAGACATTGCTGCCTGTGGCGCGGCCGGCGTTGACGATCTGGCGCTGGGTGTCGTAGACGATCTTCTCGCCTTCGAAGGTATTACCCTGCTGGATCACCTTGGCCTGGTCGATCAGTACGATGCGCTCGTTGCTCGCATAGTACTGGATGGTCATGCCGTAGGCCTTGACGATGTCCTTGTCGACGGCGGGTTTCTGCTCGTAGTAGGCCGGTTTGCCTACCGAGGTGAAGACGTCGATGTCGCCGTTGGCGTCCTGGGTGATGGTCACGGTGTCGCCCGTGATCTTCAGGGTGCCCTGGGTGATCACCACGCCGCCGCGATAGACGGCGACACCTTGCTTGTCATCCAGTTCTGCACTGTCTGCCTGTACCCGGATAGGTTGCTCGCGATCGCTGGGTAGGGCCCAGGCGCCGGCGCTTCCGAGCGCGCTGCCCAGGCAGAGCAGTAGGGGGAAGGTTTTAACGAACCTCATGCTGGCCTCTTACGTTGGACAGCAAGTTGATCTTGCCGTCGTTCATGTACGCTTTCATTCCCTTGGCCGTGGTTACCCCATTGGCGGCCTCGATTCTAACGGCTTGCTTGGTCTGCGCATATTCCTCGTCGGGGAATACCGTGATTCGGCTGCTGGTGATCACGGTCGGCCGGCCTTTGGCATCGGTGCGGGCGATGCGCACGTTATCGATCAGTTCGACTTCTTTGCCTTCGGGCGATACTTCGCCCTTGTCGCTGCGTACGTGCCAGGGGTGCTGCGTGCCGCGATACAGCTGCAGGTCGGGCTTGTCCACCTGGGTGATGTCGCTGGCCTTGAGGTGCTCCAGCTTGCTGGCGGTCATCTCGTAGTGCAGCTTGCCGTCCTCCTGGAACTGCTGGGTGCTGGCGCCGACCACATAGAAGTCGACGGCGTTGTCGGTTTCGCCGCTGGCGCGTTTGTCCATGAAGCTTTCCGGGCGCACGTTCCAGTAGCCCACCGCCGCCAGCAGGGCGACGATCAGCGAGCCGATCAGGTAGTTGCGTAGCTTGCCGTTCATGGCGCTTCCTAGAGGTAGGTGGACTGTGCGGCTTCCAGGGTGCCCTGGGCGCGCATGATCAGTTCACAGAATTCGCGGGCTGCACCTTCGCCGCCGCGGGCGCTGGTCACGCCGTGCGCGTGCTGGCGCACAAAGCCGTCGGCGCTGGCTACGGCCATGCCCAGGCCGACGCGACGAATCACCGGTAGATCGGGCAGGTCATCGCCAAGATAGGCAACCTGTTCGTAGTTCAGGCCCAGCTCGCCAAGCAGTTCGTCGAGGACGACAAGCTTGTCTTCGCGGCCCTGATACAGGTGCTGGATACCCAGGTTCTGTGCGCGGCGTTCGACTACCGGGGTCTTGCGCCCGCTGATGATGGCGGTGCGCACGCCGGAGTTGATCAGCATCTTGATGCCGTGACCGTCCAGGGTGTTGAAGGTCTTGAATTCGCTGCCGTCGACTAGAAAGTACAAGCGGCCGTCGGTGAGCACGCCGTCGACATCAAAAATCGCCAGTTTCACGGCTTTGGCGCGTTGCAGCAGGTTGTCATTCATTTACAGCACTCCGGCGCGCAGCAGGTCATGCATGTTGAGGGCGCCTACCGGCTTGTCCTCTTCATCCACGACCACCAGCGCGTTGATCTTGTGGTCTTCCATGATTTTCAGGGCTTCGGCGGCGAGCATCTCGGCGCGGGCGGTCTTGCCGTGGGCGGTCATGACCTGGTCGATGCTGGCCTGCAGCACGTCGACGCCTTTGTCCAGGGTGCGGCGCAGGTCGCCATCTGTGAATATCCCGGCCAGTGTGCCATCGCTCTCGATGACGACTGTCATGCCCAGGCCCTTGCGGGTCATCTCCAGCAGCGCCTCGCGCAGGCTGGTGCCGCGCGGCACCAGTGGCAGGCGTTCGCCGGCGTGCATGACGTTCTCCACCTTGAGCAGCAGACGTCGGCCGAGGGCGCCGCCCGGGTGGGAGAAGGCGAAATCTTCGGCGGTAAAGCCGCGCGCTTCCAGCAGGGCGATGGCCAGGGCGTCGCCGAGCACCAGGGAGGCGGTGGTGGAGGAGGTGGGGGCCAGATTTAGCGGGCAGGCTTCCTGGGCAACGCGGGCGTCCAGGTTGACTTCGGCGGCCTTGGCCAGCGGCGAGTCCGGGTTGCCGGTCATGCTGATCATCTGGATGCCGAGGCGCTTGATCAGCGGCAGCAGGGTGATGATTTCCGCAGTGGAGCCGGAGTTGGACAGGGCCAGGACGATGTCGTCGCGGGTGATCATGCCCATGTCGCCATGACTGGCCTCGGCCGGGTGGACGAAGAAGGCCGGAGTGCCTGTGCTGGCCAGGGTGGCGGCGATCTTGTTGCCGATATGACCGGACTTGCCCATACCCACCACGACGACACGCCCCTTGCCGTCCAGGATCATCTCGCAGGCGCGAATGAAATCGGAGTCGACACGACTCAGCAGGCTGGTCACCGCTTCGCTTTCGAGGCGGATGGTGCGTTGTGCAGACTGGATCAGGTCGCTGGTTCTGCTCATGGCGATTGCAGGGTGCTCGGCTAAAAAGGCAGAGAGTATACCGACAAAGCAGCCCTGGCTCACCTGGCGGTTGTTCAGGGCTGCGTCGTATGTAATGAAAAGTGTGTAGTGCCTTGGGTCGCAGAGTGCGTCAATGCTATATTTCGCGGCCTGTTCGGCCTGACCCGGGTGCGAGTGTCCCCGTTGCGGGCTACTGCGTCTGTCCAGGGAAGGGGCGTATCACAAGGAGTTTGGATGAGTGCCGAGAATGCCTATGCCGTCGAGCTGAAGGGGCTTACCTTTCAGCGAGGCGCGCGCAACATCTTCGATAATGTCGATATCTCTATTCCGCGCGGCAAGGTCACCGGCATCATGGGGCCTTCCGGTTGCGGCAAGACCACATTGCTGCGCCTGATCGCGGCCCAGCTCAAGCCCCAGGCGGGGGAGGTCTGGGTCAACGGGCAGAACCTGCCGAGCCTGTCGCGCAGCGACCTGTTCGATATGCGCAAGCAGTTCGGCGTGCTGTTCCAGAGTGGTGCGCTGTTCACCGACCTGGACGTGTTCGAGAACGTCGCCTTCCCACTGCGTGTGCATACCCGCCTGCCGGACGAGATGATCCGCGACATCGTGCTGATGAAGCTGCAGGCTGTCGGTCTGCGTGGCGCCGTCGAGTTGATGCCTGACGAGCTGTCCGGGGGCATGAAGCGTCGTGTGGCACTGGCTCGGGCCATTGCTCTGGACCCGCAGATATTGATGTATGACGAGCCGTTCGTCGGCCAGGACCCGATTGCCATGGGCGTGCTGGTACGTCTGATTCGCTTGCTCAACGATGCACTTGGTATCACCAGTATCGTGGTTTCTCACGACCTCGCCGAAACCGCCAGTATCGCGGACTACCTCTATGTAGTGGGTGATGGTCAGGTGCTGGGGCACGGCACGCCGGATGAATTGATGGGTTCGGACAGTCCGCGCATCCAGCAATTCATGAAAGGGATTCCGGATGGCCCGGTGCCGTTCCACTATCCGGCCCCGGATTATCTCGACGATCTGCTGGGAGCGCGCTGATGCGTAGGAAGTCCCCTATCGAACGTATCGCTCTGCTCGGCCGTGCCGGTATCGACGTGGTGCAGGCCATGGGGCGTTCGACCCTGTTTCTGCTCAGTTCGCTGTTTGGTCGCAGTGGTTTGCGTAACGGCGGTCAGCTGCTCATTCGTCAGCTCTACTCGGTCGGCGTGCTGTCGTTGCCGATCATCGTGGTGGCGGGCCTCTTCATCGGCATGGTGCTGGCGCTGCAGGGCTACAACATCCTTACCAGCTACGGCTCGGAGCAGGCGGTAGGGCAGATGGTTGCGCTGACCCTGCTGCGCGAACTGGGGCCGGTGGTCACTGGGTTGTTGTTCGCTGGGCGCGCCGGTTCGGCGCTGACCGCCGAGATCGGCAACATGAAGTCCACCGAGCAGCTGTCCAGCTTGGAAATGATTGGTGTCGATCCGCTCAAGTACATCATTGCCCCGCGCCTGTGGGCCGGCTTCCTTTCCATGCCATTGCTCGCCGCCATCTTCAGTGTTGTGGGGATCTGGGGTGGTGCCATGGTCGCCGTGGACTGGCTGGGTGTGTACGAAGGCTCGTTCTGGTCGAATATGCAGAACAGCGTGGAATTCACCGAGGACGTACTCAACGGTGTGATCAAGAGTGTGGTGTTTGCGTTCGTGGTGACCTGGATTGCGGTATTCCAGGGCTACGACTGCGAACCCACCTCCGAAGGCATTAGTCGTGCCACCACCAAGACCGTGGTGTATGCCTCACTGGCCGTACTCGGCCTCGACTTTATTCTGACCGCCCTGATGTTTGGAGATATCTGATGCAAAGCCGCTCCCTGGAAGTTGGCGTCGGCCTGTTCTTGCTGGCTGGACTGCTGGCCCTGCTGCTGTTGGCCCTGCGTGTAAGCGGCCTGTCCGCCGCAAGCTCGGGCGATACTTACAAGCTCTATGCGAACTTCGACAATATTGCCGGTCTTACCGTCAGGGCCAAGGTGACCATGGCCGGTGTGACCATCGGCAAGGTCACTGCCATCGATCTGGATCATGACAGTTACACCGGCCGGGTGAGCATGGAGATCGAGAAGCGGGTGAACAACCTGCCGCTGGACTCCACGGCATCGATTCTCACCGCCGGTCTGCTGGGTGAGAAGTACATCGGTATCAGCGTCGGTGGCGAAGAAGACCTGCTCAAGGATGGCGCAACCATCCATGACACGCAGTCGGCGCTGGTGCTGGAAGATCTGATCGGCAAATTCCTGATGAACTCGGTGAACAAGGAAAGCAAATGACCCTCTTCACGATGCTCCGCCGCGGCCTGCTGGTCGCCCTGGCCAGCTTGCCGATGATGGCTCTGGCCGTGCCTTCCGCCCACGAAGTGGTCAAAGGCACTACCGATCAGTTGCTCGCGGACCTCAAGAGCAACAAGGCTTCCTACCAGCAGAATCCCCAGGATTTCTATGACGCTCTGGAGCGCATTCTCGGCCCTGTGGTCGACAGTGCGGGAATCTCGCGCAGCATCATGACCGTGAAATACTCGCGCAACGCCAGCCACGAGCAGATGAAGCGCTTCGAGGAGAACTTCAAGCGCAGCCTGATGCAGTTCTACGGCAACGCCTTGCTCGAATACGACAACCAGGACATCCGCGTGCTGCCGGCCAAGGCCGAGGGCGCCGATCGCGCCAGTGTCGGCATGGAAGTGCGTGACAGCAAAGGCACCGTCTATCCGGTTTCCTACACCATGGTGCAGCTGGATGGGCAGTGGAAGCTGCGTAACGTGATCATCAATGGCATCAACATCGGCAAGCTGTTCCGTGATCAGTTCGCCGATAGCATGCAGCGCAATGGTCATGACCTGGACAAGACCATCGAAGGCTGGGCCGAGGTGGTGGCCAAGGCCAAGGACAGTGCCGAAGGTCAGCAGGCAGGCGGGCAATGAGCGAAAGCGCGATTCGCACGGGTGCCGACGGCACGTTGCTGCTCAGTGGCGTGATCGACTATCGCAACGGTCCCGCTCTGCGCGAGAGCGGGCGGCGCCTGATCGAGTCCAGCTCGGCTGGCGATCTGGTGCTCGATTGCTCCGCCGTGGAAAAGTCCAGCAGCGTCGGCTTGTCGCTGCTGCTGGCCTATCTGCGCGACGCGCGCAAGGCCGGCAAGAAACTGAGTCTGCGTGGCTTGCCTCAGGACATGCGCGAGATCGCGCAGGTGTCCGGGTTGCAAGAGCTGTTCGAGCTGCCGCGCTGAGTGCTCCGAGAGCCCTCCGTCTGCCGGGCTTCGCAGGCGGGGGGCTTTTTTGTATGATTGCCGACCCGCGAGCTCAGGCTTGCCCATGAATTGTTTTGCGTTGATCGAGGTTGAGCATGCAGGCCGTAGAAGTTAAGAACCTCCTGGAGGCCAAGCTGGCCAACACCCGTGTGGAGGTGGAAGGCGAGGGCTGCAATTTCCAGCTGAACCTGATCAGCGACGAGCTGGCCGCCCTCAGTCCGGTCAAGCGCCAGCAACAGATCTATGCCCACCTCAACGAGTGGATCGCCAGTGGCGCCATCCATGCCGTGACCATGAAATTCTTCAGCCAGGCCGCCTGGGCCGAGCGTTCCTGAGCCTGCGGGCAGCGAGATTGCAATGGACAAACTGATCATCACCGGCGGTATCCGCCTCGACGGCGAAATCCGTATTTCCGGGGCGAAGAACTCCGCCCTGCCGATTCTGGCCGCCACCCTGCTGGCCGACACCCCGGTCACCGTGTGCAACCTGCCGCACCTGCACGACATCACCACCATGATCGAACTGTTCGGTCGCATGGGCGTGCAGCCGATCATCGACGAGAAACTCAGCGTCGAAGTGGACGCCAGCACCATCAAGACCCTGGTCGCGCCCTATGAGCTGGTGAAGACCATGCGCGCCTCGATCCTGGTGCTTGGCCCTATGGTCGCGCGTTTTGGCGAGGCCGAGGTGGCGCTGCCCGGCGGTTGCGCCATCGGCTCGCGTCCGGTCGACCTGCACATCCGTGGCCTGGAAGCCATGGGTGCCGAGATCCTGGTCGAAGGCGGCTATATCAAGGCCAAGGCGCCGGAAGGTGGCCTGCGTGGCGCGCACTTCTTCTTCGATATCGTCAGCGTGACCGGTACCGAGAACATCATGATGGCCGCTGCCCTGGCCAAGGGCCGCACCGTGCTGGAAAACGCCGCGCGCGAGCCGGAAGTGGTCGACCTGGCCAACTTCATCAACGCCATGGGTGGCAAGGTCAGCGGTGCCGGTACCGACACCATCGTCATCGACGGCGTCGAGCGCCTCGGTGGCGGTCGTTACAGCGTGATGCCCGACCGTATCGAGACCGGCACCTACCTGGTGGCGGCTGCCGCGACCGGCGGTCGGGTCAAGCTGAAAGATACCGATCCGACCATTCTCGAAGCCGTGCTGGCCAAACTGCAGGAAGCCGGCGCCGAGATCACCACCGGTCCGGACTGGATCGAGCTGGACATGAAGGGCAGGAAACCCAAGGCCGTCAACGTGCGCACCGCGCCGTACCCGGCCTTCCCGACCGACATGCAGGCGCAGTTCATCTCCCTCAACGCCATCGCCGAGGGTACCGGCACCGTCATCGAGACGGTATTCGAGAACCGCTTCATGCACGTCTATGAAATGAACCGCATGGGCGCGCAGATCCTGGTCGAAGGCAACACCGCCATCGTCACCGGCGTGCCGGCGCTGAAGGGCGCTCCGGTGATGGCCACCGACCTGCGTGCTTCCGCCAGCCTGGTCATCGCTGCACTGGTGGCCGAGGGCGAGACCCTGATCGACCGCATCTACCACATCGACCGTGGCTACGAGTGCATCGAAGAGAAGCTGCAGCTGCTCGGCGCCAAGATTCGCCGTGTGCCGGGCTGAGTTGGGCCGAGCGTAGCGAAGCCCAACAGCCAGCCCGCGAGGGCTGGTCACCGTTTTAAGGAAACTGCTTCATGCTGACCATCGCGCTGTCCAAGGGCCGCATTCTCGACGACACCCTGCCGCTGCTCGCCGCAGCCGGTATCGAACCGACCGAGAATCCGGAGAAGAGCCGCAAGCTGATCATCCCCACCACCCAGGCGGATGTGCAGTTGCTGATCGTGCGCGCCACCGATGTGCCGACCTATGTCGAGCACGGTGCCGCTGACCTCGGCGTGGCCGGCAAGGACGTGCTGATGGAGTACGGCGGCCAGGGCCTGTACGAGCCGCTGGACCTGCAGATTGCCAATTGCAAGCTGATGACCGCCGGCAAGGTCGGCGCACCGGAGCCCAAGGGGCGTCTGCGTGTGGCCACCAAGTTCGTCAACGTGGCCAAGCGTTACTACGCCGAGCAGGGTCGCCAGGTGGACGTGATCAAGCTGTACGGCTCGATGGAGCTGGCGCCGCTGGTCGGCCTGGCCGACAAGATCATCGACGTGGTCGATACCGGCAACACCCTTCGTGCCAACGGTCTGGAGCCGCAGGAGCTGATCGCCCACATCAGCTCGCGACTGGTCGTCAACAAGGCCTCGATGAAGATGCAGCATGGCCGTATCCAGGCGCTGATCGAGACCCTGCGCGCCGCTGTCGAAGCGCGACATCCCTGCTGATACCACTTCGGTGCGGTGTTGAGCCGCACCCGCCTATCCGTGTCATAGCCACTTTTCTCGGGCGTCCATGCGGTGGGCTTGGTAGCCTAGCGACGCCCGAGCAATAGCCAATCATGAGGCCCGCTATGACCGCTCCCGTTGCCATCCGCCGACTCAATGCCGCCGACCAGGATTTCGCTCGACATCTGGATCATCTGCTGAGCTGGGAAAGCGTGTCGGACGACGCGGTCAACCAGCGTGTGCTGGACATCATCAAGGCCGTGCGTGAGCGTGGCGATGCCGCCCTGGTCGACTACACCAAGCAGTTCGATGGCCTGGATGTTGCGGCCATGGCCGACCTGATCCTGCCGCGCGAGCGGCTGGAGCTGGCCCTGACCCGTATCACGCCCGAACAGCGCGGCGCGCTGGAGAAGGCGGCCGAGCGCGTGCGCCTGTACCACGAGCGTCAGCGCCAGGATTCCTGGAGCTACACCGAAGCCGACGGCACCGTGCTGGGGCAGAAAGTCACCCCGCTGGACCGCGCCGGCCTGTACGTACCGGGCGGCAAGGCCTCGTACCCGTCGTCGGTGCTGATGAACGCCATCCCGGCCAAGGTCGCCGGCGTACCGGAAGTGGTGATGGTGGTGCCGACTCCGCGTGGCGAGATCAATGAGATCGTCCTCGCCGCCGCCTGCATCGCCGGCGTCGACCGGGTGTTCACCATCGGTGGCGCCCAGGCCGTGGCTGCGCTGGCCTACGGCACCGAGAGCGTGCCGCCGGTGGACAAGATAGTCGGGCCGGGCAACATCTATGTGGCCACCGCCAAGCGCCATGTGTTCGGCAAGGTCGGTATCGACATGATCGCCGGCCCCTCGGAGATCCTCGTGGTCTGCGACGGCCAGACCGATCCGGACTGGATCGCCATGGACCTGTTCTCCCAGGCCGAGCACGATGAAGACGCCCAGTCGATCCTGGTCAGCCCGGATGCCGCCTTCCTCGACCGCGTGGCGGAAAGCATCGCCAAGTTGCTGCCGACGCTTTCGCGCGAAAGCATCGCGCGCACCTCCATAGAGGGACGAGGCGCCTTGATCCAGGTGGCCGACATGGCCCAGGCCATCGAAGTGGCCAACCGCATCGCCCCGGAACATCTGGAACTGTCGGTAGAGAATCCCGAACAGTACCTGCCGCTGATCCGTCATGCCGGCGCCATCTTCATGGGTCGTTACACCGCCGAAGCCCTGGGCGACTATTGTGCTGGTCCCAACCACGTGCTGCCGACCTCCGGCACCGCGCGCTACTCCTCGCCACTGGGGGTGTACGACTTCCAGAAACGCTCGTCGATCATCCACTGCTCGGCAGAGGGCGCATCGGAGCTGGGCAAGGTCGCCAGCGTGCTGGCCCGCGGCGAGTCGCTGACCGCCCATGCCCGTAGCGCCGAGTACCGCATCAAGAACTGAGTGTTCCGGGGCGCGTTGTGCGCCCCTATCAAAGAATCGATTCGAGGAGAGAAGGGCAGATGAGCAAATTCTGGAGCCCCTTCGTCAAGGGCCTGGTGCCCTATGTGCCGGGTGAGCAGCCGAAACTGGCCAAGCTGGTCAAACTCAATACCAACGAGAACCCCTACGGCCCGTCGCCCAAGGCCGTCGCGGCCATGCAGGCCGAGCTGGGCGACAGCCTGCGCCTGTACCCGGACCCCAATAGCGACCGCCTCAAGCAGGCGGTCGCCGACTATTACGGCGTGAGCACCGCCCAGGTATTCGTCGGCAACGGCTCCGACGAGGTGCTGGCGCATGCGTTTCATGGGTTGTTCCAGCACGGCAAACCGCTGCTGTTCCCGGACGTGACCTACAGCTTCTATCCGGTCTACTGCGGCCTGTACGGCATCGAGTACCAGGCCCTGCCGCTGGACGAGCAGTTCCAGATCCGCGTGGAAGACTATGCGCGACCCAATGGCGGCATCATCTTTCCCAACCCCAACGCGCCGACCGGCTGCGCTCTGGCCTTGGACGCCATCGAGCAGATGCTCGAGGCCAACCCGGACAGCGTGGTGCTGGTGGACGAGGCGTACATCGACTTCGGTGGCGAGACGGCGATCAAACTGGTCGACCGCTATCCCAATCTGCTGGTGACCCAGACCCTGTCCAAGTCGCGCTCACTGGCCGGGCTGCGCGTTGGCCTGGCGGTCGGCCATCCGGACCTGATCGAGGCGTTGGAGCGGATCAAGAACAGCTTCAACTCCTACCCGCTGGATCGCATGGCGATTGCCGGTGCGGCGGCGGCGTTCGAGGATGACGCCTATTTCCGCCAGACCTGCCAGTTGGTGATCGACAGCCGCGAGGCGCTGGTCGCGGCCATGACCGGCCTGGGCTTCGAGGTGCTGCCATCGGCGGCCAACTTCGTCTTCGCTCGCCATCCGCAGCGTGACGCCGCCGAGCTGGCTGCCGCCCTGCGTGAGCACGGGGTGATCGTGCGTCACTTCAAGCAGCAACGTATTGCCCAGTTCCTGCGTATCACCATCGGTGCGCCGGAGCAGAACCAGGCCCTGCTGGAAGCGCTGGGGCAGATTCTGTAGGGCTGCCCGGTCATGAAAAAGGCGCCTTGCGGCGCCTTTTTTCATTCCTGCTGCTGGATCTCCGCGGGTGGCCGAACGCCGATCTCGGCCGTCAGCTCCAGCGGTTCGCCGTTGCGCAGCACCTCGATGCTGATCGAATCGCCGGGCTTGGCGCGTGCCACCTGGTTCATCGAGCGGCGGCCATCGATAGCCGCTTCATCACCGATCTTCATGATCAGGTCGCCGGGCTGCAGGCCGGCCTTTTGTGCCGGGCCGCCGCGGTAGATGCCGGCGACCAGGATGCCGGCACGCCCCTGCAGGCCGAAGGACTCGGCCAGTTCCGGTGTCAGCGGCTGTACTTCGATGCCCAGCCAGCCACGAATCACCTGGCCATGTTCGATGATCGCCTTCATCACTTCGCGGGCCAGCTTGACCGGGATGGCGAAGCCGATGCCCTGGGAGCCGCCGGACTTGGAGAAGATCGCGGTGTTGACCCCGATCAGGTTGCCATGAGCATCGACCAGCGCGCCGCCGGAGTTGCCGGGGTTGATCGCCGCGTCGGTCTGGATGAAGTCCTCGTAGGTATTGAGGCCCAGCTGGTTGCGCCCGGTGGCGCTGATGATGCCCATGGTCACGGTCTGGCCGACGCCGAAGGGGTTGCCAATGGCCAGGGTGACATCGCCGATGTCGATCTGGTCGGAGCGACCCAGGGTGATGGCTGGCAGGTTCTTCAGGTCGATCTTGAGTACCGCCAGGTCGGTTTCCGGGTCGCTGCCGATCAGCCGAGCCAGGGTCTCGCGACCGTCCTTCAGTGCCACCACGATCTGGTCGGCGCCGGCTACCACGTGGTTGTTGGTCAGCAGGTAGCCCTCGGGGCTCATGATCACCGCCGAGCCCAGGCTCGACTCCATGCGCCGCTGCTTGGGCAGGTTGTCGCCGAAGAAACGGCGGAACACCGGATCTTCCAGCAGCGGGTGGCCGGACGACTTGTTGACCATTTTGGTGGTGTACAGGTTGGCCACTGCCGGCGCGGCGCGGCTCACCGCCTCGGCGTAGGACACCGGGCCTTCCTGGGCGATGCCGTAGCGTGGTGCCTGCTGCAGATGCACCTCGTTACTGGGCAAGCCTACCCATTGGGGAAAGCTCTGGATCAGCAGCAGTGCCAGCAGCAGGCCGGCCAGCAGCGGCCAGCCGTAATAGCGCAGGGCCTTGAGCATCGGAATGCGGTCCTTGGAGTTGCGGGGGGCAGAATCGGCCCTTAAGGTGGCGGCATTATAGAGGGGTGCCCGGCAAGAAGGCAGCGCCCGCAATCCTTTGTGAGGAATATCCATGGCCATTGCCCTGACTACCCTGGTGGAGGAAGCCGACCGCTACCTCAACGCCGCACGCATCGCCGACTACTGCCCGAATGGTCTGCAGGTCGAAGGTCGGCCGCAGGTGCGTCGTATCGTCAGCGGTGTCACCGCCAGCCAGGCGCTGCTGGATGCGGCGGTAGAAGCCGAGGCCGATGTGGTGCTGGTGCATCACGGCTATTTCTGGAAAGGCGAGGATGCCTGCATCACCGGTATGAAGCGCCGCCGCCTGCAGACTCTGCTGGGCAACGACATCAGCCTGCTGGCCTACCACCTGCCGCTTGATGTGCATCCTGAGGTGGGCAACAACGTACAGCTGGCCCGCCAGTTGGAGATCACCGTGGAAGGCCCGCTGGATGCGAGCAACCCCAAGGTGGTCGGCCTGCTCGGTTTTCTCGACGAGCCGTTGTCGCCGCGTGACTTTGCCCGGCGCGTACAGGACGTGCTGGGCCGCGAGCCGCTGCTGGTGGAAGGCCAGGGCATGGTGCGCAAGATCGGCTGGTGCACCGGGGGCGGCCAGGGCTATATCGACCAGGCCATCGCCGCGGGTGTCGATCTGTTCCTCACGGGCGAGGCCTCCGAGCAGACCTATCACAGCGCCCGCGAGAATGGCGTCAGCTTCATCGCTGCCGGCCATCACGCCACCGAACGCTATGGTGTGCAGGCTTTGGGTGAGTACCTGGCGCGGCGTTTTGCGGTCGAACATCTGTTCATCGACTGCCCGAATCCGGTCTGACAACCGGGCATATATCTAGATCGTTTCGATCTAATAGCCTTCCTGAATAGAAGCGGGTGCTGTGCTAGAGTGCGCCCTCGTCCACGGCCCGCCGGCCGTTCATTCCCAGAACTGTGATTAGCCATGCTCGATAAACTGACGCACCTGAAACAGCTCGAGGCGGAAAGTATCCACATCATTCGTGAAGTGGCCGCCGAATTCGACAACCCGGTGATGCTGTATTCCATCGGCAAGGATTCCGCCGTGATGCTGCATCTGGCGCGCAAGGCCTTCTTCCCCGGCAAGCTGCCGTTCCCGGTGTTGCATGTCGATACCCGCTGGAAGTTCCAGGAGATGTACCGCTTCCGCGAGAAGATGGTCAGCGAATACGGGCTCGATTTGCTCACCCACATCAATCCCGATGGTGTGGCGCAGGACATGAACCCCTTCACCTACGGCAGTGCCAAGCACACCGACGTGATGAAGACCGAGGGCCTCAAGCAGGCGCTGGACAAGTACGGTTTCGACGCCGCCTTCGGTGGCGCGCGCCGCGACGAAGAGAAGTCCCGCGCCAAGGAGCGCGTGTATTCCTTCCGCGACAGCAAGCACCGCTGGGACCCGAAGAACCAGCGTCCCGAGCTGTGGAACGTGTACAACGGCAAGGTCAAGAAGGGCGAGTCGATCCGCGTGTTCCCGCTGTCCAACTGGACCGAGCTGGACATCTGGCAATACATCTACCTGGAGCAGATCCCGATCGTGCCGCTGTACTTCGCCGCCGAGCGCGAAGTGGTCGAGCTCAATGGCACGCTGGTGATGATCGACGACGAGCGCATCCTCGAGCACCTGACCCCCGAGCAGAAGGCCAGCATCACCAAGAAGATGGTGCGCTTCCGCACACTCGGCTGCTACCCGCTGACCGGCGCGGTGGAGTCCACGGCGGCGACTCTGCCGGACATCATCCAGGAGATGCTCCTGACCCGGACTTCCGAGCGCCAGGGCCGCGTGATCGATCACGACGCCGCCGGCTCGATGGAAGAAAAGAAACGCCAGGGTTACTTCTAAGGATTCCGCGCCATGAGTCATCAATCCGATCTGATCAGCGAGGACATCCTCGCCTACCTGGCCCAGCACGAACGTAAAGAGCTGCTGCGCTTCCTCACCTGCGGCAACGTCGACGATGGCAAGAGCACCCTGATCGGGCGCCTGCTGCACGACTCCAAGATGATTTACGAAGACCATCTGGAAGCCATCACCAAGGACTCCAAGAAGGTCGGCACCACCGGCGACGAAGTCGACCTGGCACTGCTGGTCGACGGCCTGCAGGCCGAGCGCGAGCAGGGCATCACCATCGACGTGGCCTACCGCTACTTCAGCACCGCCAAGCGCAAGTTCATCATCGCCGACACCCCCGGTCATGAGCAGTACACGCGCAACATGGCGACCGGTGCGTCCACCTGCGACCTGGCGATCATCCTGATCGATGCCCGCTACGGCGTGCAGACCCAGACCAAGCGCCACAGCTTTATTGCCTCGCTGCTGGGCATCAAGCACATCGTCGTTGCGGTCAACAAAATGGACCTCAAAGACTTCGATCAGGGCGTGTTCGAGTCGATCAAGGCCGATTACCTGGCCTTCGCCGAGAAGATCAATCTGCGTGCGTCCACCCTCGAGTTCGTGCCAATGTCGGCGCTCAAGGGCGACAACGTGGTGAACAGGTCCGAACGCTCGCCCTGGTACACCGGCCAGTCGCTGATGGAAATCCTGGAAACCGTTGAGGTCGCCGGTGATCGCAACTTCGACGACCTGCGCTTCCCGGTGCAGTACGTCAACCGTCCCAACCTCAACTTCCGCGGCTTCGCCGGCACCCTGGCCAGCGGCATCGTGCGCAAGGGCGACGAAGTCGTTGCGCTGCCGTCGGGCAAGGGCAGCAAGGTCAAATCCATCGTCACCTTCGACGGCGAGCTGGAGCAGGCCGGCCCGGGCCAGGCCATCACCCTGACCCTGGAAGACGAGATCGATGTTTCCCGTGGCGACATGCTGGTGCATGCCGACAACCGTCCGCAGGTCACCGACAACTTCGAGGCCATGCTGGTGTGGATGGCCGAGGAACCGATGCTGCCGGGCAAGAAGTACGACATCAAGCGGGCTACCAGCTATGTGCCGGGCTCGATCGCCAGCATCACCCATCGCGTCGATGTGAATACCCTGGAAGAGGGCGCGGCGAGCAGCCTGCAGCTCAACGAGATCGGCAAGGTCAAGATCGCGCTGGATGCGCCGATCGCGCTCGATGGCTATGCCAGTAATCGCACTACTGGCGCCTTCATCGTCATCGACCGCCTGACCAACGGCACCGTCGGGGCCGGCATGATCATCGCTGCGCCGGTTGGCGCGGGTGGCCATCATGTCCAGTTGGCGCATGTTTCCACCGAGGAACGTGCCAGCCGTTTCGGCCAGCAGCCGGCTACCGTGCTGTTCAGCGGCCTGTCCGGTGCGGGCAAGAGCACCCTGGCTTATGCCGTGGAGCGCAAGCTGTTCGACATGGGTCGCGCGGTCTATGTGCTGGACGGCCAGAATCTGCGCCACGACCTGAACAAGGGTCTGCCGCAGGATCGCGCCGGGCGTGCCGAGAACTGGCGCCGTGCCGCTCAGGTGGCCAAGCAGTTCAACGAGGCCGGTCTGCTGACCCTGGCCGCCTTCGTTGCCCCGGATGCCGAAGGGCGCGAGCAGGCCAAGGCCGTGGTCGGTGCCGAGCGTCTGATCACCGTCTACGTCCAGGCTTCGCCGCAGGTTTGCGCCGAACGTGACCCACAGGGCCTGTACGCGGCGGCTGGCGACAACATCCCGGGTGAGTCTTTCCCTTACGACATCCCGCTGGATGCCGATCTGGTGATCGATACCCAGGCGCTGTCGGTGGAAGAGGGCGTCAAGCAGGTGCTGGATCTGTTGCGCACGCGCGGCGCGATCTGATCCTGTTGGCTGTATGAAAAGCCCCGCCTGGTGCGGGGCTTTTTTATGGCTATGCCCCAGTAGCGTGTTCTTGGCGTACCGCACTGTTGGAGAGGCTTCAGCCGCGATAGGGGCAGCTGTGGTGTTGCCTGCATCGCGGCTGAAGCCGCTCCCACACAGAATCTGGGATCGTTCATCCGCCTCCAGTGGGAGGGGCCTTGGCCGCGACTCAGGTCGTATAGAGCGTCACGGGTAAGGCGGAGTGCCACCCAGTCCTTCCTGCTGTGCTTGCTGTTAGCCCGCTGAGGTCGCGAGTCCAGGCCATGCCGAGCTCAGCATTAGAGGCTAGTCGCTCGCTCGCGGCGTTCACTGACACATAGAAAGTAAAAAGCCCCGCGATGGCGGGGCTTTTTGCAGTCAGCGGATCAGCGCTTGAGGCCGAAGGTCTCGTCCAGGGTGCCGGGCTCATCCGGCTCCTTGGGCGCGTAGTCCTTGGGTGCCTCGTTGCTCTTCGGCGGTGTCAGGCGCTCGCGTGGAGCCTTGCTGTCTTCGGCGTGCAGGGCGGCCAGCATGCGCTGGCGGGTCAGTTCGTCGGCGGCCAGGCGGCTGGCGCCCTGGGACAGGTGTTCCTGAACCTCCTGGTAGCTCTGGGTCAGCTTGCGCACCAGGCTGGCCGTGGTGTTGAAGTGGGTCACCACCTCGTTCTGGTAGCTGTCGAAGCGTTGCTGCATCTCGTCCAGCTGGCGCTGGGTGCGGCCGGGTGCGGCGTTGGGCAGCAGGCGCGCCACCAGAAAGCCGATCGCGACGCCGGCCAGTAGAGCAATGGCAGGGAGCAGCCAGGGGGTGAGCGATTGTTCCACGAGTCCTTCCTCTGAAAGCGGCTTTGTTTTACGGTAGCGGCTCTCGCCGGCGCTGTATACCGCGGCAAAGCCCTGTTGTGCGATGTGCCTAACCAAGACGTGTCGACCCTGCCCGGGGTCACGGAGTTCCTGCTGTTGATCCGCGAAACCCCTTTGTTCATCGACGGCCTCTGTGGCCAGCTCGAAGCCCTTTACTGTGAAGTGCCGGATGCCCGTGGCATCGCCCTGATCTGCCATCCCAACCCGGTTCAGGGCGGCACCATGCTCAACAAGGTGGTCTCCACCCTGCAGCGCAGCGTGCGCGACATGGGTTACCACACTCTGCGCTTCAACTATCGCGGCGTCGGCGCCAGCGCCGGCAGTCACGATATGGGCAGCGGCGAAGTGGATGACGCCGAGGCTGCCGCCCATTGGCTGCGCGAGCAGCATCCACAGCTGCCGCTGACCCTGCTTGGCTTCTCCTTCGGCGGTTTCGTCGCAGGTGCCCTGGGAGGGCGCCTGGACGATCAGGGCATCGAGGTGACGAGGTTGTTCATGGTCGCGCCGGCCGTGCATCGCCTGCAGGCGCCCGAACACCTCCCGGCGGGCGGTGAAGTGGTGCTGATTCAGCCCGAGCAGGACGAAGTGGTCGAGCCCTCGGCGGTCTACGCCTGGTCCGCCGCGCTGGTACGCCCCCATGAGCTGCTGAAAGTGGCAGAATGCGGCCACTTTTTTCACGGCAAGCTACCGGAACTCAAAGACCTGGTTCAGCCCCGAATTCAATAAGCGAAACGATCATGAGCACCCGCATTCTCACCGGCATCACCACCACCGGCACCCCGCACTTGGGCAACTATGCCGGCGCCATCCGTCCGGCCATCGTCGCCAGCCGTGCCGCTGACGCCGACTCCTTCTACTTCCTTGCCGACTACCACGCGCTGATCAAGTGCGACGAGCCGGCCCGCATCCAGCGCTCGCGCCTGGAGATCGCCGCCACCTGGCTGGCGCTGGGCCTGGACGTGGACAAGGCGACTTTCTACCGCCAGTCCGATATCCCCGAGATTCCCGAACTGTGCTGGCTGCTCACCTGCGTCGCCGGCAAGGGCCTGCTCAACCGTGCTCACGCCTACAAGGCCTCGGTGGACAAGAACGTCGAGCAGGGCGAAGACCCGGATGCGGGCATCACCATGGGCCTGTTCAGCTATCCGGTGCTGATGGCCGCAGACATCCTGATGTTCAACGCGCACAAGGTGCCGGTCGGCCGCGACCAGATCCAGCACGTGGAAATGGCCCGCGACATCGGGCAGCGCTTCAACCACCTGTTCGGCAATGGCAAGGAGCTGTTCACCCTGCCCGAGGCGGTGATCGAGGAAGAAGTGGCGACCCTGCCCGGCCTCGACGGCCGCAAGATGAGCAAGAGCTACGACAACACCATCCCGCTGTTCGGCACTGCCAAACAGCTCAAGGACGCCATTGCCCGCATCGTCACCGACTCCAAGCTGCCGGGCGAGCCCAAGGATGCCGAGGGCTCGCACCTGTTCACCCTGTACCAGGCCTTCGCCAGCCAGGCGCAGCAGGCCGAGTTTCGTGCCGAGCTGGAAGGCGGTCTGGCCTGGGGCGAGGCGAAGAGTCGCCTGTTCCAGCTGCTCGACGCCGAGCTGGGCGAGGCCCGCGAACGCTACAACGCGCTGATCGCCAAGCCTGCCGACCTGGAGGACATTCTCCTGGCCGGTGCCGCCAAGGCGCGCAGGACCGCCACCCCCTTCCTCGGCGAGCTGCGCGAAGCGGTGGGTCTGCGCTCGTTCCGCGAGCAGGTGCAGGTCGTCGGCGGCGAGAAGAAGAAAGCGGCCAAGACAGCGCGCTTCGTCAGCTTCCGTGACGAGGACGGCAGCTTCCGTTTCCGCCTTCTGGATGCCTCCGGCGAGCAACTGCTGCTGTCCAAACCTTTCGCCGATGGCAAGGCCGCGGGCCAGGCCAGCAAGCGTCTGCAGTCTGGCGAGGCGCTGGATGTGCGCGAGCAGGGCGAGGCCTTCGCGCTGTGGCTGGACGGTGAGCTGATCGGCGAAAGCCCGGCCTTCGCCGATGCCGACGCACGTGAGGCGGGCGTTGCTCGTCTGCGCGAGGCACTGGCGCCGCAGGAATAAACGCGGGGCCAGACTACTGGCCGATTGCCAAGCACGGGGTGCGTCGCTAAAGTGACCGCCCCGTTTTTGTTACCGAATTTCCCAGAATGACTCCTCTTGAGCGTTATCAGGCCGATCTGAAACGGCCGGACTTTTTCCACGATGCCGCACAGGAAAACGCCGTGCGCCATCTGCAACGCCTGTATGACGACCTGATCGCGGCCGATTCGGGTAAGTCGGGTCTGCTCGGCAAGCTGTTCGGCAAGAAGCCGCAGGGGCCGGTCAAGGGCATCTATTTCTGGGGCGGCGTCGGGCGCGGCAAGACCTACCTGGTCGATACCTTCTTCGATGCGCTGCCCTTCGAGAAGAAGATGCGCACGCACTTCCACCGCTTCATGAAGCGCGTGCACGAGGAAATGAAGACCCTCAAGGGTGAGAAGAACCCGCTGACCATCATCGGCAAGCGTTTCGCCGACGAGGCGCGGGTGATCTGCTTCGACGAGTTCTTCGTCAGCGACATCACCGACGCCATGATCCTCGCCACCCTGCTCGACGAGCTGTTCAAGAACGGCGTCAGCCTGGTCGCCACCTCCAATATCGTGCCGGACGGCCTGTACAAGGACGGCCTGCAGCGCGCGCGCTTCCTGCCGGCCATCGCCCTGGTCAAGGAGCACACCGAGGTGGTCAATGTCGACAGCGGCGTGGATTACCGCCTGCGTGCCCTGGAACAGGCCGAGCTGTTCCACTGGCCGCTGGATGCCGAGGCCGAGGTCAGCTTGCGCAAGAGCTTCCAGAGCCTGCTGCCGGACTGCACCCACGCCGTGGAAAACGAAGCGCTGATGATCGAAAACCGGGCGATCAACGCCGTGCGTGTCTGCGAGGACGTGGCCTGGTTCGAGTTCCGCGAGCTGTGCGACGGCCCGCGTAGCCAGAACGACTACATCGAGCTGGGCAAGATCTTCCACGCGGTGATCCTGGCCAACGTCGAGCAGATGGGCGTGGCCAAGGACGATATGGCGCGGCGCTTCATCAACCTGGTGGACGAGTTCTACGACCGCAACGTCAAGCTGATCATCTCCGCCGAGGTGGAACTCAAGGATCTCTACACCGGTGGGCGTCTGAGTTTCGAATTCCAGCGCACCCTGAGTCGCCTGCTGGAGATGCAGTCGCACGAATTTCTGTCGCGCCCGCACAAGCCGTAAGCGTCAAGGGTGTTCCATGAAGGGGTTGCCAATCGGCAGCCCCTTTTTCGTTCAGGCGCCATCCTTGTGCTGGAACTGGCGCCGGTACTGGTTGGGCGACAGCTCGGCGTGCTGACGGAACAGGCGGGCGAAGAAGCTGGCGTCGTCGTAGCCCACTTCGTAGCTGATGGTCTTGATGCTCTTGCGCGTCGAGCTGAGCAGGCTCTTGGCCGTTTCGATGCGCAGGCGCTGCAGGTAATGCAGGGGTTTGTCGCCAGTGGCGGCCTGAAAGCGGCGCATGAAGTTGCGGATGCTCATGCCGTGCTGGCGTGCCACGTCTTCGATACGGAATTTCTCGGCGAAGTGCTCTTCCAGCCAGTGCTGAACCTGCAGGATGGCCACGTCCTGGTGCAGCTTCTGACCGCCGAAACCGATACGCCCCGGGCTGTAGCTGCGCTGGGTCTCGTAGAGGATGTCGCGGGATACGCCCTGGGCGATGGAGGCGCCGCAGAAACGTTCGATCAGGTAGATGTACATGTCGCAGGCCGAGGTGACACCGCCGGCGCAGTACAGGTTGTCGGCGTCGGACAGGTGCTTCTCCTGGTTGAGCAGAACCTTGGGGAAGCGCTCGGCGAATTCGCGGAAGAAGCGCCAGTAGGTGGTCGCTTCCTTGCCGTCGAGCAAACCGGCCTCGGCCATCCAGAACACCCCGGTGGCTTCGCCGCAGATGACGGCGCCGCCGGCATGCTGCTCGCGCAGCCAATCGGTGATCTGTGGATGGCGCTGGCGCAGCTCGTCGAAGTCACCCCAGAACGCCGGCAGGATGATCACATCGGCGGGCTCCAGGCCGCAGTCCACGGCAATCACCGCCTCACTGAAGCTGGTGACCGATACGCCATCGGGGCTGACGATGCGGGTCTGGAAGATCGAGTTCAGCTCCAGGCCCTGCTGCTTGCTGCGGCGCAGGCCGGCCATGTGGAAGAAGTCGCGGGCCTGCATCAGGGTGGCTGCGAATACACCGTCGGTGGCGAGTATGGCGATGCGTATGGGGGACATGGATTGTTCTTGTTAGTGATTAAACGGTCATCAGGTGGCTGGATCGTCTTATTTTTTGGCGCATGTGTCCAGTGCCCAGCTGCGGAGTGCGGGTCTAGAGTGTTGGCCACTCAATGACCACTCAGCCGCAGGTGTAACAATGATTCCAAGAACCCTGTTCAGCCACGAACACGAGCAATTTCGCGAGTCGGTGCGCAAGTTCTTCGAGCAGGAGGCGGTGCCATATCACGCCCAGTGGGAGAAGGACGGCCATATCGATCGCGCGTTGTGGAACAAGGCTGGCGAGGCGGGGATGCTCTGCTCGCATATTCCGGAGGAGTACGGCGGCATGAGCGCGGACTTCCTTTACAGTGCCGTGGTGATCGAGGAGCAGTCGCGCCTGGGGCTGTCGGGCGTGGGCTTCTCCCTGCATTCGGATATCGTGGCGCCCTACATCCTGCATTACGGCTCCGAAGCGCAGAAGCACAAGTATCTGCCCAAACTGGTCAGCGGCGAGCTGGTCACTGCCATCGCCATGACCGAGCCGGGCACCGGCTCCGACCTGCAGGGCGTGAAGACCACCGCCGTGCTGGACGGTGACGAGTATGTGATCAACGGCTCCAAGACCTTCATCACCAACGGCTATCTGGCCGATCTGGTGATAGTCGTGGCCAAGACCGATGCCAAGGCCGGCGCCAAGGGCATCAGCCTGTTCCTGGTCGAGGCCGATACGCCCGGCTTCGCCAAGGGCAAGCGCCTGGACAAGGTCGGCATGAAGGCCCAGGACACCTCCGAGCTGTTCTTCCAGGATGTGCGCGTGCCCAGGGAAAACCTGTTGGGCAAAGAGGGCATGGGCTTCGTCTACCTGATGCAGGAGCTGCCGCAGGAGCGCCTGACCGTGGGCCTGCTGGCGATTTCCTCGGCCGAGGCGGCGCTGCAGTGGACCAAGGACTACACCCGTGACCGCAAGGCCTTCGGTAAGCCGGTGGCGGAGTTCCAGAACACCCGCTTCAAGCTGGCGGAGATGGCGACCGAGATTCAGATCGGTCGGGTGTTCGTCGACCGCTGCCTGGAACTGCACCTGCAGGGCAAGCTGGATGTGCCGACCGCGGCGATGCTCAAGTACTGGAGCACCGACCTGCAGTGCAAGGTGATCGACGAGTGCGTGCAGCTGCACGGTGGTTACGGCTACATGCTGGAGTACCCGATCGCCCGCGCCTGGGCCGACTCGCGGGTACAGCGCATCTACGCCGGCACCAACGAGATCATGAAGGAGATCATCAGTCGCGCGCTGTAAGCCTGTCGTGATGCAAAGAGCCCGGCGATTGCCGGGCTCTTTCGTTCAGGGGGCGGGGTTGGGTTGGTCGCGGTGGATGGCTTCGATTTCTGCCAGCAACTCCGAGCCGAGCTCCAGGCTGGCGCTTTCCAGGTTGCTTTCCAGCTGCTCCAGGTTGGTGGCGCCGATGATGTTGCTGGTGACGAACGGCTGGCGCGTGACGAAGGCCAGCGCCATCTGCGCCGGATCGAGGCCGTGCTTGCGGGCCAGGGCGACATAGCGGCTGCAGGCGGCTTCGGCCTGCGGGTTGGTGTAGCGGGCGAAGCGGCTGAACAGGGTGATCCGCGCATTGGCCGGGCGAGCGCCGTTCTCGTATTTGCCGGAGAGCATGCCGAACGCCAGTGGCGAATAGGCCAGCAGGCCGCACTGTTCGCGAATGGCCACTTCGGCCAGGCCGACCTCGAAACTGCGATTGAGCAGGTTGTAGGGGTTCTGGATCGACGCCATGCGCGGCAGCCCAAGGCTGTCGGCCAGTTGCAGGAATTTCATGGTGCCCCAGGGGGTTTCGTTGGACAGGCCGATGTGGCGGATCTTGCCGGCCTTGATCTGCTCGCCGAGCACTTCCAGGGTTTCCTGCAGTGCGGTGAATTCCTGCTCCTGGTGGCGGTAACCAAGCTGGCCAAAGAAGTTGGTGCTGCGCTCCGGCCAGTGCAGTTGGTAGAGGTCGATCCAGTCGGTCTGCAGGCGTCTCAGGCTCTCGTCGAGGGCCGCGACTATGTGTTGGCGGTTGTGCTTGAGGCGGCCGTCGCGGATGTAGTCGATGCCATTGCCCGGGCCGGCGATCTTGCTGGCCAGGACCCATTCGGCGCGATTGCCGCGAGCCTTGAAATAGTTACCGATGATGCGTTCGGTGGCGCCGTAGGTCTCGCGGCGCGGCGGTACCGGGTACATTTCCGCGGTGTCGAGGAAGTTGATCCCGCAGGCCTTGGCTCGGTCGATCTGGGCAAAACCCTCAGCCTCGTCATTCTGCTGGCCCCAGGTCATGCTGCCCAGGCACAGGGCGCTGACGTTAAGGTCGCTGCGGCCCAGTTGGCGGTATTCCATGGCTGACTCCTCGGTTCTGGCGAAAGCGCCGATCATAAAGCAGGTTGCTATTTTTTCAGTAATCGGCATAATTCCGCGGCTTTCTTAGCGGGGATGCCTAGCCTGCGAGGAAAGAAGGTGGGGATGCCTAGCCTACCGAACCCCTGCCGTAGCGGACGCGCTGACCCGAGCCCCCAAAAGCGTCTGTTTCCGGCCGTCTTTGACCTTGTCAAGACAAGCACTATTCAGTAAGATCCGCCGTCTTAATTTTCAGGGCGGCCCCTGAGGCTATAGCGAATGAAGACTTTTACTGCAAAACCGGAAACTGTTAAGCGCGACTGGTACGTCGTCGACGCTGCAGGTCAGACCCTGGGTCGTCTGGCCACCGAAATCGCCAGCCGTCTGCGCGGCAAGCACAAGCCGGAATACACCCCTCACGTTGATACCGGCGACTACATCGTCGTGATCAATGCCGAGCAGGTCCGTGTCACCGGTGCCAAGACCAGCGACAAGATGTACTACTCGCACTCCGGCTTCCCGGGTGGCATCAAGGAAATCAGCTTCGAGAAGCTGATCGCCAAGGCCCCCGAGCGCGTGATCGAGACCGCGGTCAAGGGCATGCTGCCGAAGAACCCGCTGGGTCGCGACATGTATCGCAAGCTGAAGGTGTACAAGGGTGCCAGCCATCCGCACACTGCTCAGCAGCCCCAAGAACTTAAGATTTAACGGAATAGTTCATTATGTCGGCGACTCAAAACTACGGCACTGGCCGTCGCAAGACCGCAACCGCGCGCGTATTCCTGCGCCCGGGTACTGGCAACATCTCCATCAACAATCGCAGCCTGGATAACTTCTTCGGCCGTGAGACCGCTCGCATGGTCGTGCGTCAGCCGCTGGAGCTGACCGAGACTGCCGAGAAGTTCGACATCTATGTCACCGTTCTCGGTGGTGGTGTCAGCGGTCAGGCTGGTGCCATTCGTCATGGCATCACTCGCGCTCTGATCGAGTACGACGAAACCCTGCGCAGCTCGCTGCGTAAAGCTGGCTTCGTGACTCGTGATGCCCGTGAAGTTGAGCGTAAGAAAGTGGGTCTGCGTAAAGCGCGTAAGCGTCCTCAGTACTCCAAGCGTTAATTCGCTGCTACGTTCAAAGACGCCCAGTTCCTTGCGGAGCTGGGCGTTTTTTATTGTCCTTTAATATCTCTGCGACAACCTGTCGCATTGGTGGAAAGCCCGATTTGCAAGGCTTGCGAGCAATTTGTATCCGGTAATTACCTTGTCAGAAAAGGGGCTTTTCTTTACCATTCTGCAAATTTTGTGCGGCCCGATTTATTACTTAGTAGAGGCCTGAACAACAGGCCATGAAGCTGATGGGAGACGACTGAATGAGCAATGACGGCGTGAATGCAGGCCGGCGTCGCTTCCTGGTAGCAGCCACTTCGGTGGTCGGTGCTGCCGGAGCGGTGGGTGCTGCGACTCCGTTCGTGGGGTCATGGTTCCCCAGTGCCAAGGCCAAAGCGGCCGGTGCACCGGTGAAAGTGAATATCGCCAAGGTCGAGCCAGGCCAGCAGATGGTCGCCGAGTGGCGCGGTCAACCGGTGTTCATCGTGCGCCGTACCGAGGAGATCCTGGCCAACCTGGACAAAATCCACGACAGGATGGCCGACCCCGAGTCTGCTGCTTCGGTTCAGCCTCCGTACGTCGACAAGACCAATCGCGCGATCAAGCCTGAGCTTCTGGTGCTGGTCGGCCTGTGCACCCACCTGGGTTGCTCGCCGTCCTTCCGTCCTGAAGTGGCGCCGGCTGATCTCGGGCCGGAGTGGGTTGGCGGCTATTTCTGCCCCTGCCACGGCTCGCGCTATGACCTCGCCGGGCGTGTCTACAAGGCCCAGCCTGCACCGCTGAACCTGCCGGTTCCGCCACACTCGTACGAGTCCGATGACGTCATGATCATCGGCGTGGACCAGGAGAAAGCATGATGGAAAAATTCATGGCCTGGATCGATGCGCGCTTCCCCGCGACCAAGATGTGGGAAGACCATCTGAGCAAGTACTACGCACCGAAGAACTTCAACTTCTTCTATTTCTTTGGCTCGCTGGCGCTGCTGGTGCTGGTCAACCAGATCCTTACCGGTATCTGGCTGACCATGAGCTTCACTCCGTCCGCCGAGGAAGCCTTCGCTTCTGTCGAGTACATCATGCGCGACGTGGAGTTCGGCTGGATCATCCGCTACCTGCACTCCACGGGTGCCTCCGCGTTCTTCATCGTGGTCTACCTGCACATGTTCCGCGGGCTGCTCTACGGCTCCTATCAGAAGCCGCGCGAGCTGGTGTGGATCTTCGGCATGCTGATCTACCTGTGCCTGATGGCCGAGGCCTTCATGGGCTACCTGCTGCCGTGGGGCCAGATGTCCTATTGGGGCGCCCAGGTAATCATCTCGCTGTTCGGTGCCATCCCGGTGATCGGCGGTGACCTGACCCAGTGGATCCGTGGTGACTACCTGATTTCCGGTATCACTCTGAACCGCTTCTTCGCCCTGCACGTGATCGCCCTGCCGATCGTTCTGCTCGGCCTGGTCGTGCTGCACATCCTGGCGCTGCACGAGGTCGGCTCGAACAACCCGGACGGCGTGGACATCAAGAAGAAGAAGGACGAGAACGGCGTACCGCTGGACGGCATCGCGTTCCACCCGTACTACACCGTGAAAGACATCGTCGGTGTCGTGGTCTTCCTGTTCGTGTTCTGTGCCGTGGTGTTCTTCTTCCCCGAGATGGGCGGCTACTTCCTCGAGAAGCCCAACTTCGAGCAGGCCAACCCGTTCAAGACGCCTGAGCACATTGCCCCGGTGTGGTACTTCACCCCCTTCTACGCCATCCTGCGCGCCGTGCCGGACAAGCTGCTGGGTGTGATCGCCATGGGTGCCGCGATTGCCGTGCTGTTCGTTCTGCCGTGGCTCGACCGTAGCCCGGTCAAGTCCATGCGCTACAAGGGCTGGCTCAGCAAGGTCTGGCTGCTGGTGTTCTGCGTGTCCTTCGTGATTCTCGGCGTGCTGGGTGTGCTGGCGCCGACTCCGGGCCGTACCCTGCTGTCGCAGATCTGCACCGCGCTGTATTTCGCCTACTTCATCCTGATGCCGTTCTACACCCGGATGGAGAAGACTAAACCGGTTCCGGAAAGGGTGACTGGCTGATGAAGAAGCTATTTGCTGCATTTGTATTTGCTGCTCTGCCGGCGCTGTCTTTCGCTGCGGGTGGTCACGATGTACATCTGGACAAGGTCGATATCGACCTGACCGACAAGGCTGCTCTGCAGGATGGTGCGCGTACCTTCGCCAACTACTGCATGGGTTGCCATAGCGCCAAGTTCCAGCGTTACGAGCGTGTTGCCGATGACATCGGCATCCCGCACGAGCTGATGCTGGAGAATCTGGTGTTTACCGGTGCCAAGATCGGTGACCACATGAAGATCGGCATGAAGCCGGAAGATGCCAAGGCCTGGTTCGGCGCAGCGCCGCCCGACCTGACCCTGGTGGCTCGTGTGCGTGGCACCGACTGGCTGTACACCTACCTGCGTACCTTCTACGAAGACCCTACCCGCCCGCTGGGCGCCAACAACAAGGTCTTCCCGAACGTCGGTATGCCCAACGTACTGGCCGGTCTGCAGGGCCGTCAGGTCATCGGTTGCAAGCAGGTTCAGGTGGTCGAGGATGGCAAGAAGCAGTACGACCCGCTGACCGGCGCGCCGATTACTCACGAAGCTTGCGATCAGCTGACCATCGTGCCGAAAACCGGCAGCCTGACCGAGGAAGAGTTCGACGAGAAGGTCCACAACCTGGTGACCTTCCTGGCTTACTCGGCCAACCCGGTCAAGCTGGAGAGCCAGCGCATCGGTACCTACGTGCTGCTGTACCTGGCCTTCTTCTTCGTATTCGCCTACCTGCTCAAGCGCGAATACTGGAAGGACGTGCACTGATACATCGCGTTACCGCTGTAGACGCACGCGCCCTTTTGGGCGCGTGCGTTTTTCTGTTTCTGTAATTCCGAAAACAAGGAGGGCGCCATGGCCGCGACCAATAAGTTGGCCTGTTATTCCGACCCTGCCGATCACTATTCCCATCGTGTGCGCCTGGTGCTGGCCGAGAAGGGGGTCAGTGCCGAGATCATCGATGTTCAGGCCGGGCGTTGCCCGCCGAAGCTGGCCGAAGTGAACCCCTACGGCAGTCTGCCGACCCTGGTCGATCGCGACCTGGCGCTGTACGAGTCCACCGTGGTGATGGAGTACCTCGACGAGCGCTACCCGCACCCGCCACTGTTGCCGGTCTATCCTGTGGCCAGAGCCAACAGTCGCTTGCTGATGCACCGAATCCAGCGTGACTGGTGTCAACTGGTCGATCGCATCCTCGAGCCGCGCGGTAAGGAGGCGGACAAGGCGCAGGCGCGCAAGGAGCTGCGCGAAAGCCTGACCGGTGTGTCCCCGCTCTTTGCCGACAAGCCGTTCTTTCTCAGTGACGAGTTGAGCCTGGTGGATTGCTGCCTGCTGCCGATTCTCTGGCGTCTGCCGCAGCTGGGGATCGAGCTGCCGCGTCCAGCCAAGCCGCTGCTGGAGTATATGGAGCGGATGTTCACGCGCGAGGCCTTTCAGGCCAGTCTGTCCAGTGTCGAACGCAACATGCGTTGAGAGGTACATGCCATGAATTCCAGTCGTCCTTATCTGGTGCGGGCGCTCTACGAGTGGATCGTCGATAACGACTGCACGCCACATCTGCTGGTCAATGCCGAATATCCCGGTGTGCGGGTGCCTCCGGGCTACGCCAGCGATGGCCAGATCGTGCTCAATGTGTCTCCCGGTGCCGTGCGCAGTCTGCACATGGACAACGAGGCGGTGAGCTTCGAAGGGCGCTTTGGTGGTGTCGCGCATTCCCTGTTCATTCCCTCCGGCGCGATGTTGGCGATCTATGCCCGGGAGAATGGGCAGGGCATGGTCTTCGAGCTGGAGCCGCCAGTGGACGATGCTGATGAAGAGGGTGGTCCGGACGATGACGGGCCAGGCGACGACGAGCCGCCACGCCCCAGCGGGCGACCCAGTCTGAAAGTGGTGAAGTGAAACAAAAAAGGCGATCCGGGGATCGCCTTTTTTGTGCCTGGAGCATTGTCAGTTGGTGTACTGGAACAGCTTGACGATCTTCTGCACGCCAGAGGTGTTCTGCACCACGCGCGTGGCGCTGGCGCCTTCGGCGCGGGTGACCAGACCCATCAGGTAGACGATGCCGTTCTCGGTGACCACCTTGATCCTGGCGCTCGATACTTCGCTGTCGAACAGCATCTGCGTCTTGATCTTGGTGGTCAGTGCCGCATCGTTGCTGCGTGCGGCCAGGGAGTTCGGCTTGAGTACCTGCAGTTCGTTATGCACCTTGGTGACGCCCTGCACGCTGCGTGCGAGTTCGCCGGCATTGTCCCTGAGGTCGCTACGCGGCGTCTGGCCGGCCAGCAGGATGACGCCGTTGTAGGCGGTCACCACCACGTGGGACGTGGGGGAGGCGAGGTCGGCATGGCCTTTCTCGATCTTGCTGGCCACTTCAGGCTCGAGGAACTGGTCATCGATCTTGTTGCCGATGCTGCGATTGCTGCAGCCGCCCAGCACTAAGCCAAGGGCGATGGTGGCAAGGATCAGCCGATTACGGATCATTCTTCACTCCCGAACAGTTGGCGGTCGATCAGGTCGCACAGGCAGTGGATGGCCAGCAGGTGTACTTCCTGAATGCGTGCGGTGACCTTGGATGGCACGCGAATCTCGACGTCCTCGGGCAGCAGCAGCGAGGCCATGCCGCCGCCGTCGCGGCCGGTCAGGGCAACCACCACCATCTCGCGGTCATGGGCGGCCTGGATCGCCTGGATCACGTTGGCCGAGTTGCCGCTGGTGGAGATTGCCAGCAGCACGTCGCCGGGGCGCCCCAGGGCACGTATCTGCTTGGAGAAGACTTCGTTGTAGCTGTAATCGTTGGCGATTGAGGTGATGGTCGAGCTGTCGGTGGTCAGGGCGATGGCCGGCAGGCTCGGGCGCTCGCGTTCGAAGCGGTTGAGCAGCTCGGAGGAAAAGTGCTGCGAGTCGCCGGCGGAGCCGCCGTTGCCGCAGGAGAGAATCTTGCCTTCGTTGAGCAGCGAATGAACCATCACCTGGCTGGCGTGCTCGATGAAGGGAACCAGCACTTCCATGGCTTGCTGTTTGGTGTCGATGCTGGCCTGGAACATCTGGCGAATACGGGATTGCATATCCATGGGAGGAGAACCTTAGGTGTGCTGGCTGAGACAGCCATGGAAAAGCGAAGTTGCCGACACGGCAATCAGGTTTTTATCCGAGGGTGCGCGGGGCGTCGACTAGAAATCCTTGATCGGGGTCATTCAGGTTTCGAACGCGTTGCGCAGCCAGTTCGGCTCTTGTGCGGGGGCGAAGGCCACTACGTCGAAACGGCAGGGGCTTTTGCTCCAGCGGCTCTCGCGTTGCAGGAACAGCTCGGCGGCGAGGATCAAGCGCTGGCGCTTGCGTGCGTCGACGCTTTCCAGGGCGCCGCCCCAGGCGGCATGCCGCCGGTAGCGAACCTCGACGAATACTACTGTATCGCCGTCGAGCATGACCAGATCGAGTTCGCCGCCACGGCAGTTCCAGTTGCGTGCGAGCAGGCTCAGACCGTGGCGCTTGAGCAGCGCCTCGGCTTGTTCTTCGGCGACCCGGCCGCTGTCCTGGCGGCTGTTAATAGGTGCTGTCCGGCAGGCGCTGAACCTGGCCACCACGGAACTCGGCCCAGGGCAGTTGGCGCTCGATGCGCTGCGCCTGGTTCAGGCTGAGGTTGCCCGACAGGCCTTCGACGCGGCTGTCCGGCAGGGCCTTGAGCTGGCTCAGGCGCGGTGCCAGGCGGAAAGCGTCTACGCCCATGGCGTACAGGCGGCCGAGGCTGCCGGCGGCTTGCGGCCATTGCTGGTCGACCTGCTGGCGCAGGTTGTCATTGGCATCCAGCAGCCAGGGGGTCTCGCAGAAGCGGATGCCCTCCAGATCCTGGAACTGGCTCGGGTTGTGGCCGCCAGTGTAGAGGTGCGACGTGGCGTAGACGGGCAGATCGCCCGCGTACTGGAAGGCCAGGGTCGGTTTGATCTGCTGAGCCTGCTGCGGAGTGGCGGCGAGGAAGATGAAGTCGATGTCCTGGCGGCGCGAGGGCAGTGAGGCCAGCTGGGTGCCCAGGGTGTTCTGCAGGCGCTTGGCGCGCGCTTCGCTCTGGCGCAGCTGCAGCAGGTCGGCGATCTGGCGAGCCAGCTCCACCGGCTGGTCGACATGCTCGGCGGCGATCAGCGAGCCGCCTGCTTCCTGCCAGCTCTGCTGGAAGGCGGCCAGTACGCGATTGCCCCACTCGCCGCGGGGCACCATGGCGACGGCGCTACGCATGCCGTCGGCCCAGGCGCGGCGAGCCACTTCGCGGGCCTCGTCTTCGGCGGCCAGGCCGAACTGGAACAGCTGTGCAGGGGCTTCCCGGCCGGCGTCGCTGTAGTTCAGGGCCAGGGTGGTCAGCGGCAGCTGGGGGCGCTCGCTGAGTTGCTTGACCAGCGGCTTCTCCAGCGGTCCTACCACCAGTTGTGCGCCGTCGGCCTGGGCCTGGCGGTAGAAATCATCCAGTGAGCTCATGCGCGAGCTGTCGTAGAGCAGCACTTCCGGCGGGTTCTGCCCGGCTTGCTGGGCCTGGTAGTGGGCGGCCAGGAAGCCATCACGCAGGGCGCGAGAAACCGCTGCCAGTTGGCCTTCTTGTGGCAGCAGCAGGGCGATTTTCTGCAAGGGCTGACCGCCGAGCTCCTTGAGCTTGAGCAGGGGTTGCGGCAGCTGTACGGCGGCAGGGTGTTGCGGGTGCTGGTTCTTCCAGGTGTCGATGGCGGCCAGTTGCTGGTCTGGGGTGCCGGCGCTCTTGGTGGCTAGGGCCAGGCCTAGCCAGCCATCGAGGTCGCTGTCGCCGGAGGCGGTCAACTGGCTCTGCGGCAGGCTGGCGACCAGCGCCCAGATGGCTTCGTGGTTGGCGCTGGCAGCATCGCCGCTGAGCAGGGGGGCGATGAATACTCGCTCGCGGGCGGCAGCCAGGGCCTGGCCATCGGCCTCCAGGGCGCGGGCGCTGACCAGTTGCGTGCGGATCTGCTGCTCCACCGGCAGCTCGCCCAGATGCTGCAGGCTCGGGTGCTGCAGAGCCTTGAGTGCGCTTCTCGGCTTGTTGCGGGCCATGGCCAGCTCGGCGTTCAGGGTGCTGGCGTATACCTGCTGGGCGGGTTTCAGACCTGCCAGCGGCACTTCGTCGAGGATGCGGGTGGCGCGCCCGATATCCTGCTGACGGTAGGCCTGGTCAGCGGCGGACAGGCGCAGCAATGCAGCCTGTTCCGGCTCGCTGGTGGCGGCCTGCTGGAGCATCTGCTCGATGCTGGCTTGGGGCGTGCGTGGCAGTTCGCCCAGGCTGGACGAGGGCGAGCTGGTGCAGGCGGCCAGCAGGCCGGCGAAGCAGAGGGCGGAGAGCGGACGCAGGCAGGCGATCATCGAATACGTTCCCGGTACTGATCAGAAAGAAGGCGCAATTGTACCCGCGCCCCGCGGCGGGTGCGATGTCGGGGCTGCGAAACGGGCTACAATGCGCGCTTTCCGTCGTTGTCGAGGTGTGTTCGTGAGCTCTTCCGCCGTTCCTTCAGCTACCGGCACCCTCTATGTGGTCGCTACGCCGATCGGCAATCTCGACGACATCAGCGCGCGCGCCTTGCGCACCCTGAGTGAAGTGGCGCTGATCGCGGCCGAAGACACGCGCCATTCGTTGCGTCTGCTGCAACACTTCGGTATCGCCACGCCCTTGGCGGCTTGTCATGAGCACAACGAGCGCGATCAGGGCGGGCGCTTCCTGGCCCGCCTGCAGGCGGGGGAGGACGTGGCGCTGATTTCCGATGCCGGTACTCCGCTGATTTCCGATCCCGGCTTTCATCTGGTGCGTGCGGCTCGGGCGGCGGGAGTGCGTGTGGTTCCGGTGCCGGGCGCCTGTGCGCTGGTTGCTGCGCTGTCGGCGGCTGGGCTGCCGTCCGATCGCTTTGCCTTCGAGGGTTTCCTGCCGGCCAAGACGGTCGGTCGTCGCGCCCGCCTGGAACAGGTGCGGGAGGATGTGCGCACGCTCATCTACTACGAGGCTCCGCACCGCATCCTCGATTGCCTGGCCGATATGCGCGATGTCTTCGGTAGCGAGCGCATGGCGGTGCTCGGGCGCGAGCTGACCAAGACCTTCGAGACACTCAGAGGGTTGCCGCTGGCGGAGCTGCACGGCTGGGTGGCGAGCGACAGTAATCAGCAGCGCGGCGAGTGTGTGATCCTGGTGGCTGGCTGGCAGGCGCCGGAAGGTGAGGATGCGGTCAGTGGCGAGGCTCTACGCGTGCTCGATCTGCTGCTGGCCGAGCTGCCGCTCAAGCGTGCGTCGGCGTTGGCGGCTGAGATCACCGGGGTGCGCAAGAACCTGCTGTACCAGGCCGCCCTCGATCGGCAAAAAGACGCCTGAGAATCTGTTTGCGATCTTCTGAATTAGAGCCGGACAAGGCAAGTACGGCCGAGGAGGCGCAGTTTACGAGTTGTAAATGAGCATTCTGAGGCCGTTTTTAACGCCGTATGGCCGATAGGCAGGGGATCGAAAATAGGTTCTGAGCTTGTCCTGGCGTCTTCGCCTCGTTACCCTTGGCGGCGGAGAGTCGATCGGACAGTCGCTGCCTTCGCAAGAAGGGGGAGGAAAGTCCGGGCTCCATAGGGCGGAGTGCCAGGTAACGCCTGGGAGGCGCAAGCCTACGGAAAGTGCCACAGAAAATAACCGCCTAAGCGTTTCGGCGCCGGTAAGGGTGAAAAGGTGCGGTAAGAGCGCACCGCACGGCTGGCAACAGTCCGTGGCTAGGTAAACCCCACTCGGAGCAAGACCAAATAGGGTTCCATCGGCGTGGCCCGCGCTGGAACCGGGTAGGTTGCTAGAGGCGTGCAGTGATGTACGTCGTAGAGGAATGACTGTCCTCGACAGAACCCGGCTTACAGATCGACTCTCCACCTTCTTCTCTCTGCTTCTTCTTCCCCGCTTTGTAATACCGAAAAAATCTTACTCTTAAGAAATTACTTTAAGTTCGAAGTTCAGCTTCATGAACGCCCTCGTTTTCGTCTCTCGAAAGCAGCATTTTTACCCCCGCAAACACCTCGCTTAGTTCGCTAAATCGCCGTCCTGTAAGGATTTTTCCCATTTGGCGCGCCTTGACGCTGGGGTATGCGCGTTTCTATAGTGTGTCGAAGTGGCACAAAGTGGAAAAAAGTGGGTCAAAAGGGCATGGAAAGCTAATTACAGTGGGGAAGCGCAGCCGTGTTTCGTGGAGCTAACGCCATCAGTCTCGACGCCAAAGGGCGACTCGCGATGCCGAGCCGGTATCGTGACGAGCTCGTTTCGCGTTGCTCTGGCCAGCTCATCGTCACTATCGATGCTGTAGACCCCTGCCTCTGTGTCTATCCCCTGCCGGAGTGGGAGCTGATCGAAGCCAAACTTCGCGACCTGCCCTCCCTGCGTGAAGAAACCCGCCGCCTGCAGCGCCTGTTGATCGGTAATGCCGTGGATATCGAACTCGACGGCAGTGGTCGCTTCCTTGTGCCGCCGCGCCTGCGCAGTCATGCCGGCCTGGACAAGCACGCGATGCTGGTCGGCCAACTGAACAAGTTTCAACTGTGGAACGAAGATGCCTGGAACGCGCTTGCCGACGCCGACCTGGCTGCCATCAAACAGCCCGGCGCTCTGCCGGACGACCTACGTGACCTGATCCTGTGACCATGACTAGCAGCTTTCGCCACATTACCGTGCTGCTCGACGAGGCTGTCGAGGCCCTCGCTGTGCGCGCCGATGGCTGCTACCTCGATGGCACCTTTGGTAGAGGGGGGCATAGCAGGTTGATTCTGCAGGGGCTCGGGGCCGGCGGTCGGCTGCTCGGGTTCGACAAGGACCCACTTGCAATCGCAAGCGGAAATGCACTGGCGGCCGAAGACGGCCGCTTCGTCATTGTGCAACGCAGCTTCGCCGAGCTGGGCGAGGAGCTGCAGCGCCAGAGTCTGTGCGGTCAGATTGATGGCATCCTGCTCGACCTCGGCGTGTCCTCGCCGCAACTGGATGACGCCGAGCGCGGCTTCAGCTTCCTCAACGATGGCCCGCTGGACATGCGCATGAACCCTGATGCCGGCGTCAGCGCCGCCGAGTTCATCGCCACGGCCAGCGCCGAGGAAATCGCCCGAGTCTTCAAGGAATATGGTGAGGAGCGTTTCGCCAAACGCATGGCGCGCGCCGTGGTCGAGCGCCGTGCGCTCAAGCCGTTCGAGCGTACCGCCGATCTGGCCGCCGTGCTCACCGAGGCCAATCCGGCCTGGGAGAAGGGCAAGAATCCTGCGACCCGCGCCTTCCAGGGCCTGCGCATTCATGTCAACAACGAGTTGGGCGATCTCGAGCGCGGGCTCGATGCGGCGCTGGAATGCCTCGCGGTCGGCGGACGTCTGGTGGTGATCAGCTTCCACTCTCTCGAAGATCGCATCGTCAAACAATTCATGCGCCGTCAGGCCAAAGGCGAGGCAGATAATCTGCCGCGCGACCTGCCGATCATCCCCAAGGCATTCGAGCCACGCCTGAAGCTGCTGGGTAAGCCGATCTTTGCCGGCGAGGCCGAGGTCAAGGCCAACCCGCGCTCGCGCAGCGCGGTCATGCGTGTTGCGGAGAAGCTGCGTTGAGCCGCCTCTACGCCAAACCCCTGCCACCGGGCAGCCTGTTGCTGACCGTGCTGTTTGGCGCCGTGCTGGTGTCTTCCATCGCCGTGGCTTATTGCGCGCACTGGAATCGCCAGCTGTTGAACTCGCTGTATACCGAACTGAGCGTGCGCGACAAGGTGCAGGCCGAGTGGGGGCGTCTGGTACTGGAGCAGAGCACCTGGACCGCGCACAACCGCATCGAGACCCTGGCCACCGAACAGCTGCACATGCGCATTCCCGAGCCGGCTGAAGTGCAGATGGTGGCGCCATGATCGGTCTCGAAGGCGCGCTCTATCCCTGGCGCTTCCGTTTGGTGCTGGCGCTGTTGGCGTTGATGGCGGGTGCCATCGCCTGGCGCATCGTCGATCTGCATGTGATCGACCACGACTTCCTGCAGGCGCACGGTGACGCGCGCAGCGTGCGGCATATCCCGATTCCCGCGCACCGTGGCCTGATCACCGATCGCAATGGCGAGCCGCTGGCGGTCAGTACGCCGGTCACTACCCTGTGGGCCAATGGCAAGGAGCTGGCCAAGGCGCCCGAGCGTTGGAACGATCTGGCCGCAGCCCTGGGGCAGGAGCCGAAAGCCTTCGCCAAGCGCCTGCAGCAGAATGCCGAGCGCGAGTTCATGTACCTGGTGCGCGGCCTGACGCCTGAGCAGGGCCAGCACGTGCTCGATCTCAAGGTGCCGGGTGTCTACGGTCTGGAGGAGTTCCGTCGCTTCTATCCGGCCGGTGAAGTGACGGCTCATGTGATCGGCTTCACCGATGTCGACGACCGCGGTCGCGAGGGCATGGAACTGGCGTTCGATGAGTGGTTGGCCGGTGTGCCGGGCAAGCGCCAGGTGCTCAAGGATCGTCGTGGTCGATTGATCAAGGACGTACAGGTCACCCAAAACGCCAAGGCGGGCAAGAGCCTGGCGCTGTCCATCGATCTGCGCCTGCAGTACCTGGCCCATCGCGAGTTGCGCAATGCGCTGCTCGAGAACGAGGCCAAGGCCGGCAGCCTGGTGATGGTCGATGTGAAGACCGGTGAGATTCTCGCCATGGTCAACCAGCCCACCTACAACCCGAACAACCGTCGCAGCCTGGAGCCGGCGGCCATGCGTAACCGCGCGATGATCGATGTGTTCGAGCCGGGTTCGACCGTGAAGCCGCTGTCGATGACTGCCGCCCTGCAGAGCGGGCGCTGGAAGCCAAGCGATGTGGTCGAGGTGTGGCCGGGCTCGCTGCGTATCGGCCGCTACACCATTCGCGATGTGTCCCGCACCGAAGGCCGCGAACTGGACTTGACCGGCATCCTGATCAACTCCAGCAACGTCGGCATGAGCAAGATCGCCTTCGATATCGGTGGCGAGGCCATCTTCGACACCATGAGCAAGCTGGGCTTCGGGCGCGATACCGGCCTGGGTTTCCCCGGTGAGCGCGTTGGCAACCTGCCTAACCATCCCAAGTGGCGCCAGGCTGAAACGGCAACCCTGTCCTACGGCTATGGCCTGTCGGTGACCGCCGTACAGCTGGCCCACGCCTACGCGGCACTGGCCAACCACGGCAAGATGCTGCCGTTGTCCATGACGCGTGTCGACAGCAAGCCCGAAGGCGCCCAGGTGTTGCCGGAGGACGTGGCCAAAACCATGCAGGGCATGTTGCAACAAGTGATTGAGGCCCCGCGCGGCGTGTTCCGAGCCCAGGTTCCGGGCTACCACGTGGCGGGCAAGAGCGGTACCGCGCGCAAGGCCACGGTGGGCAGCAAGGGTTACACCGAGAATGCCTATCGCTCGCTGTTTGCCGGCTTCGCACCGGCCCGTAACCCGCGCATCGCGCTGGTAGTGGTGATCGACGAACCGAGCAAGGCCGGCTACTTCGGCGGGCTTGTCTCTGCACCGGTCTTCAGCAAAGTCATGTCCGGTGCGCTGCGCCTGATGAACATCACCCCGGACAATCTGCCGCCGGTCGATCCGGCTGCCGCTATGCCGCAAACCGCTGATGCTGGTGTCAGCAACGGAGGGCGCATCTGATGCCCATGCCACTCAATCAATTGTTGCCGCAGGCGCACAGCGCCACGCTGATTCGTGAGCTGACCCTGGACAGCCGCAAGGTGCGCCCGGGTGACATGTTCCTCGCCGTGCCGGGCCTGGCCCAGGACGGTCGCGCGCACATCGCCGATGCCATCGCCCGCGGGGCGTCCGCTGTCGCCTACGAGGCCGAGGGTGCCGAGCACATGACCGCGCACAGTGCCGAACTGGTGCCGATCAAGGGGCTGGTTGGTCAGTTGTCCGCTATTGCCGGGCGCTTCTATGGCGAGCCGAGCCGTGCTCTGCGCCTGGTCGGTGTGACCGGCACCAACGGCAAGACCAGCGTCAGTCAGCTGCTGGCCCAAGCTCTGGACCTGCTCGGTGAGCGTTGCGGCATCGTCGGCACCCTGGGCACAGGTTTCTTCGAGGCCCTGCAAAGCGGTCGTCACACCACCCCGGATCCGGTCGCAGTTCAGGCGACTCTGGCCGACCTCAAGCAGGCGGGCGCACGAGCCCTGGCCATGGAGGTTTCCTCGCATGGCCTGGATCAGGGGCGCGTAGCGGCGCTGGACTTCGACGTGGCGGTGTACACCAACCTGTCGCGCGATCATCTCGACTATCACGGCACCATGGAGGCCTATGGTGCGGCCAAGGCCAAGCTGTTTGCCTGGCCCGACCTGCGCTGCCGAGTGATCAATCTGGACGATACCTTCGGTCGCCAGCTGGCCGAGCAGTCGCACGAATCGCGCCTGATCGGCTACAGCCTGGATGACAGTTCGGCCTACCTGCACTGCCGTGAGGTGCAGTTCGACGATCATGGCGTGCGTGCTCGCCTGATCACTCCGCAGGGCGAAGGCAACCTGCGCAGCCCGCTGCTCGGCCGATTCAACCTGAGCAACCTGCTGGCTGTGGTCGGTGCGCTGCTCGGCCTGGACTATGCACTGGATGAAATCCTGCGCGTGCTGCCGCAGCTGCAAGGCCCGGTCGGGCGCATGCAGCGCTTCGGTGGTCAGCAGTTGCCGCTGGTAGTGGTGGACTACGCGCACACCCCGGATGCCTTGGAAAAGGCGCTGGAGGCGCTGCGCCCGCACGTGGCGGGTCGCCTGCTGTGCCTGTTCGGCTGTGGCGGTGATCGCGATAGCGGCAAGCGCCCGCTGATGGCCGCCGTGGCCGAGCGTCTGGCCGATGCGGTGCTGGTCACCGACGACAACCCGCGCAGCGAAGATCCAGCACAGATCCTCGCCGATATCCGCGCCGGTTTCGCCAAGCCCGAGGCCGCCGAGTTCGTATCCGGTCGTGGTGAAGCCATCGCCCGTCTGATCGCCTCCGCCCAGGTGGGCGACGTGGTACTGCTGGCCGGCAAGGGCCACGAGGATTACCAGGAGATCGCCGGCATCCGTCATGCCTTCTCCGACCTGGACGAGACCACCAAGGCGCTGGCCGCCTGGGAGGCCGCCCATGCTTAAGCCGCTGCAGCTGAGCGAAGTCTGTGCCGCGCTGGCGGCCCGTGTGGTCGGCGCCGATGTGGCGTTCTCGGCGGTGTCCACCGACAGCCGCAAGATCGAGGCCGGTCAGCTGTTCATCGCTCTGGTCGGGCCGAACTTCGATGGCCATGACTACCTGGCCGATGTCGCCGCTAAGGGCGCCGTTGCCGCGCTGGTGCAGCGTGAGGTGCCGGGTGCGCCGTTGCCGCAGCTGGTGGTGGCCGACACCCGTATTGCCCTCGGCCAGCTCGGTGCGCTGAACCGCGCTGCGTTCGCCAAGCCGCTGGCCGCCATTACCGGCTCCAGCGGCAAGACCACGGTCAAGGAGATGCTTGCCAGCATCCTGCGCGCCGGCCTCGGCGGTCCAGTGCTGGCCACCCATGGCAACCTCAACAACGACCTCGGCGCGCCGCTGACCCTGCTGGAACTGGCACCCGAGCATGTTGGTGCGGTGATCGAGCTGGGTGCCAACCATATCGGCGAGATTGCCTACACCGTTGGCCTGACCCAGCCGCAGGTGGCTGTCATCACCAATGCCGGCCTGGCCCATGTCGGCGAGTTCGGTGGCCCGGACAAGATCATCGAGGCCAAGGGCGAGATTCTCGAAGGGCTGGCCGCCGATGGCGTGGCCGTGCTCAACCTGGACGACAAGGCCTTCGCCACCTGGCAGGCGCGCGCCGCCGGGCGCCAGGTGCTGAGCTTTGCCCTGAACAATTCAGCAGCGGACCTGCATTGCCTCGAACTGTGGCGCGACGCTCGCGGTTGCGCCGGCTTCAGCCTGGTGGGCGTGGCTGGTGTCGCACGCATCCAGCTCAACCTGCTGGGCGAGCACAGTGTGGCCAATGCCCTGGCCGCCGCCGCCGCTGCGCATGCCCTGGGTGTGCCGCTGGTCGGGATCAAACAGGGTCTGGAGAGCGTGCAACCGGTCAAGGGGCGCGCCGTGGCCAGCCTGGCCCCGAACGGCTTGCGGGTGATCGATGACAGCTACAACGCCAACCCGCTTTCCATGTGCGCGGCAGTCGATATACTCGCCGCCTTCTCCGGCCGCACCGTCCTGGTGCTGGGAGATATGGGCGAGTTGGGCGAGTGGGCCGAGCAGGGCCATCGCGATGTCGGCGCACATGCTGCCGGCAAGGTCGATGCGCTCTACGCCGTGGGGCCGCTGATGGCGCATGCCGTCGCGGCTTTTGGTGAAAAAGGCCGCCACTTTGCCGATCAAGCCAGCCTGATCGACGCTCTTCGCGCCGAATCGGGTGACACCACCATTCTAATTAAAGGCTCGCGCAGCGCGGCGATGGACAAGATCGTCGATGCGCTGCTGCAACGGGCATCGGGGGAGGCACACTAATCATGCTGCTGCTGCTGGCGGAGTACCTGCAACAGTTCCACACCGGCTTCGGGGTATTCCAGTACCTGACCCTGCGCGGGATTCTCGGGGTGCTGACCGCTCTGGCCCTGTCGCTGTGGCTGGGGCCGTGGATGATTCGCACCCTGCAGATCCGCCAGATCGGCCAGGCCGTGCGCAACGATGGGCCGCAGTCGCACCTGTCGAAGAAGGGCACACCGACCATGGGCGGTGCGCTGATTCTTACCGCCATCGCCGTCAGCACCCTGCTCTGGGCCGACCTCTCCAATCGCTACGTGTGGACCGTGCTGGCCGTGACCCTGCTGTTCGGCGCCATCGGCTGGGTCGACGACTACCGCAAGGTGATCGAGAAGAACTCGCGCGGCCTGCCGAGCCGCTGGAAGTATTTCTGGCAGTCGGTGTTCGGCCTGGCCGCCGCCGTCTTCCTCTATATGACCGCGCAGAGCCCGGTGGAAACCACCCTGATCGTACCGATGCTCAAGGACGTGGCCCTGCCGCTGGGCGTCGGTTTCGTGGTGCTGACCTACTTCGTCATCGTCGGTACCAGCAACGCGGTGAACCTGACCGACGGCCTGGATGGCCTGGCCATCCTGCCGACCGTGATGGTGGCCGGTGCGCTGGCGATCTTCTGCTACCTGTCGGGCAACATCAAATTCGCCGAATACCTGCTGATTCCCTACGTGCCGGGTGCCGGTGAGCTGATCGTGTTCTGCGCCGCGCTGGTCGGTGCCGGCCTTGGCTTCCTCTGGTTCAACACCTACCCGGCCCAGGTGTTCATGGGTGACGTCGGCGCACTGGCGCTGGGTGCCGCACTAGGCACCATCGCCGTGATCGTCCGCCAGGAGATCGTGCTGTTCATCATGGGCGGCGTGTTCGTCATGGAAACCCTGTCGGTGATGATCCAGGTCGCCAGCTTCAAGCTGACCGGCAAGCGCGTGTTCCGCATGGCGCCGATCCACCATCACTTCGAACTCAAAGGTTGGCCGGAGCCGCGCGTGATCGTGCGCTTCTGGATCATCACCGTAATTCTCGTCCTGGTCGGCCTGGCCACCCTGAAGCTGAGGTAATAGAGAGTGTCGCTGATCGCTTCCGACCAGTTCCGCATCGTTGTCGGCCTCGGCAAGAGCGGCATGTCCCTGGTGCGCTTCCTGGCGCAGCAGGGCGTGCGATTCGCCGTGGCCGATACGCGCGCGAACCCGCCGGAGCTGGCGACCCTGCAGCGCGACTACCCAGAAGTGGAAGTGCGCTGCGGTGAGCTGGATGTCGATTTCCTCTGCCGTGCCTCGGAGCTGTACGTGAGCCCCGGCCTGGCCCTGGCCACCCCGGCGCTGCGCGAAGCAGCCGCCCGCGGCGTGAAGATGTCCGGCGACATCGACCTGTTCACCCGTTATGCCAAGGCGCCGATCGTCGCTATCACCGGCTCCAACGCCAAGAGCACCGTCACCACCCTGGTCGGTGAGATGGCGGCAGCGGCCGGCAAGAAAGTCGCCGTCGGCGGCAACATCGGCACTCCGGCGCTGGATCTGCTCAGCGACGAGGTCGAGCTGTACGTGCTGGAGCTGTCCAGTTTCCAGCTGGAGACCACCGAGCGCCTGGGCGCCGAAGTGGCCACCTGCCTGAATATCAGCGAAGACCACATGGACCGCTACGCCGGCATGGCCCAGTACCACCTGGCCAAGCACCGCATCTTCCGTGGTGCCAAGCAGGTGGTGGTCAACCGTGACGACGCCCTGTCGCGCCCGTTGATCGCCGACCAGGTACCGTGCTGGAGCTTCGGCCTGGGCAAGCCCGACTTCAAGCGCTTCGGCCTGATTGAGGAGGGCGGTGAGAAATATCTGGCCTTCCAGTTCGAAACGCTGATGCCGACCGCCGAGCTGAAGATTCGCGGCGCGCACAACCAGTCCAACGCCCTGGCGGCCCTGGCCCTGGGCCACGCGGTCGGCCTGCCGTTCGCCGCCATGCTCGACACCCTGCGCCACTTCGCCGGCCTGCCGCACCGTTGCCAGTGGGTGCGCGAGCGGCATGGTGTCGGTTATTACGATGATTCCAAGGCCACCAATGTCGGCGCCGCCCTGGCTGCCATCGAGGGCCTGGGCGCCGATATCGCCGGCAAGCTGGTGCTGATCGCCGGTGGCGATGGCAAGGGCGCCGACTTCTCCGCCCTCAAGGCGCCGGTAGCCAAGTTCTGCCGCGCCGTGGTGCTGCTGGGGCGCGATGCCGAATTGCTCGCCGAGGCGCTGGCCGACGGCGCTGCGCTGGTGCGCGTTAAGACTCTGGACGAAGCTGTGCAGCGTGCCGCCACCCTGGCCGAGCCAGGCGATGCGGTACTGCTGTCGCCGGCCTGCGCCAGCCTGGACATGTTCAAGAACTTCGAAGAGCGTGGGCGCCTGTTCGCCCTGGCAGCGGAGGGCCTGGTCTGATGCTGGCTCGTCTGCTTGCCACGCCGTCGCCGCTGAATACCCGCCGTGGTATCGACTTGGACTTCCCGCTGCTGGCCGGTTGCCTGGCACTGCTCGGCCTGGGCCTGGTGATGATCACCTCGGCCTCCTCGGAAGTGGCCGCCGCGCAGACCGGCAACACGCTGTACTACATGGTGCGGCATCTGATCTACCTGGGTATCGGCCTGGTCGCTGCGCTGTTCACCCTGCAGGTGCCGATCAGTACCTGGCAACGTCTCAGTGTGCCGCTGCTGGGCTTCGCCGCGCTGCTGCTGATCCTGGTGCTGGTGCCGGGCATCGGTCGCGAGGTCAACGGTGCATCGCGCTGGATTGGCTTCGGCGTGTTCAACGTACAGCCCTCCGAACTGGCCAAGGTCTTTGCCGTGTTCTATCTGGCCAGCTACCTGGTGCGCCGGCAGAAACAGGTGCGTGAGAGCTGGCTGGGCTTCATCAATCCCTTCATCGTGCTGATGCCGCTGGCCGCGTTGTTGCTGCTGGAGCCGGACTTCGGCGCCACCGTGGTGATGTTCGGTGCTGCGGGCGCCATGCTGTTCCTCGGTGGTGTCGGCCTGATCCGCTTCCTGCTGCTGGTAATCGCGGCGACCGGCGGCGTGCTGGTGCTGATCCAGGACCCGTATCGCTGGGAACGCATCACCAACTTCTCCAACCCCTGGGCCGATCAGTTCGGCGCGGGTTATCAGCTGTCCCAGGCGCTGATCGCCTTCGGTCGTGGCGAGTGGCTGGGCGTGGGCCTGGGCAACAGCATCCAGAAGCAGTTCTACCTGCCGGAAGCCCATACCGATTTCGTCTTTGCCGTGCTGGCCGAGGAGTTGGGCATGGTCGGCGCGCTGCTCACCGTCGCCCTGTTCGTCTTCGTCGCCGTGCGCGCGCTGTACATCGGCCTGTGGGCGGAGAAGGCCAAGCAGCTGTTCTCCGCCTATGTGGCCTACGGTCTGGCCATGCTCTGGATCGGCCAGATCCTGATCAACATCGGCGTGAACACCGGCCTGCTGCCTACCAAGGGCCTGACCCTGCCGTTCCTCAGCTACGGCGGCAGCTCGCTGATCATCTGCTGCGCCAGCCTGGGTGTGCTGCTGCGTATCGAGTGGGAGCGGCGTACTGCGCTGGGCAGCGAGGAAGTCGAGTTCGACGAAACCGACTTCGCCGAAGAGGAGCTTGGCCATGCGCGGTAATGTCCTGATCATGGCCGGCGGCACCGGTGGCCATGTGTTCCCGGCCCTGGCCTGTGCTCGCGAGTTCCAGGCGCGTGGCTATGCCGTGCACTGGCTGGGCACGCCGCGCGGCATCGAGAATGAGCTGGTGCCGGCGGCGGGACTGCCGCTGCACCTGATTCAGGTCGCCGGGCTGCGTGGCAAGAGCAAACTGGCCCTGTTCAAGGCACCGTTCCAGCTCATCCGCGCGCTGTTCCAGGCGCGCAAGGTGATGCGCGAGCTGCAACCGGTGTGCGTGCTGGGCATGGGCGGCTATGTGACCGGTCCGGGTGGTCTAGCCGCGCGCATGAGTGGCGCACCGCTGGTGATTCACGAGCAGAACGCCGTGGCCGGTACCGCCAACCGCAGCCTGGTGCCCTTCGCCGTGCGGGTGTGCGAGGCCTTCCCGAATACCTTCGGCAAGCGCGCCAAACTGCGCACCACCGGTAACCCGGTGCGTGAGGAGCTGTTCCTGGAAACCCCGCGCGATGCGCTGGAGGCTCGCAAGCCGCGCCTGCTGGTGCTGGGTGGCAGCCTGGGCGCCGAGCCGTTGAACAAATTGCTGCCGGCGGCCCTGGCCAAGGTGCCGGCCGAGCTGCGTCCGCAGGTGTTCCACCAGGCCGGCAAGCAACACGATGGCATCACTGCGGAGCGTTATCGCGAAGTGGCGGTCGAAGCGCAGGTCGCGCCCTTCATCAAGGACATGGCTCAGGCCTATGCCTGGGCCGATCTGGTGGTCTGTCGCGCCGGCGCGCTGACTGTCAGCGAGCTGGCCGCTGCCGGCCTGCCGTCTTTCCTCGTGCCGCTGCCGCATGCAATCGACGACCACCAGAGCCGCAATGCCGATTATCTGGCGAAGGAGGGCGCCGCCATCCTTCTCCCGCAACATGCCACTGACGCGGACAAGCTGGCCGCGCAGTTGACCGAGGTTCTGATGCACCCAGAAAAACTCAAAGCCATGGGCCGCACCGCGCGCAGCCTGGCCAAACCCGATGCCACCCGCACGGTGGTGGAAATCTGCCTGGAGGTGGCCCGTGGCTAAATCCCCCGCAGCTGCCCGTTCGGAAATCCGCCGTATGCGTCGGATTCGTCGTATCCACTTCGTCGGCATCGGTGGCGCCGGCATGTGCGGTATCGCCGAAGTGCTGCTCAACCTGGGCTACGAAGTTTCCGGCTCCGACCTCAAGGCCTCGGCCGTGACCGAACGTCTGGAAACGTTCGGTGCGCAGATCTTCATCGGTCACCGTGCCGAGAACGCCGAACAGGCCGATGTGCTGGTGGTCTCCAGCGCCATCAACACTGCCAACCCGGAAGTGGCCACCGCCCTGGAACGCCGTATCCCGGTGGTGCCGCGTGCCGAGATGCTGGCCGAGCTGATGCGCTACCGCCACGGCATCGCCGTCGCCGGTACCCATGGCAAGACCACCACCACCAGCCTGCTGGCCTCGGTATTCGCCGCCGGCGGCCTGGACCCGACCTTCGTCATCGGCGGTCGCCTGAACGCCGCCGGCACCAATGCCCAGCTCGGTGGCAGCCGCTTCCTGATCGCCGAAGCTGATGAGAGCGACGCCAGCTTCCTGCACCTGCAGCCGATGGTCTCGGTGGTCACCAATATCGACGCCGACCACATGAGCACCTATGGCGGCGACTTCAATGTGCTGAAGAAGACCTTCATCGAATTCCTGCACAACCTGCCGTTCTATGGCCTGGCCGTGCTTTGCGTGGATGACCCGGTGGTGCGCGAGCTGCTGCCGCAGGTGGCCCGTCCGACCGTGACCTACGGTTTCTCCGAGGATGCCGACGTACGCGCCATCAATGTGCGCCAGCAGGGCATGCAGACCTTCTTCACCGTGCTGCGTCCGGGTCGCGAGCCGCTGGACGTCTCGGTGAACATGCCGGGCAACCACAACGTACTCAACGCGCTGGCGACCATCGCCATCGCCAGCGACGAAGGCATCGAGGATGCGGCTATCGTCCAGGGCCTGTCCGGCTTCCAGGGCGTCGGTCGGCGCTTCCAAGTCTACGGCGAACTGCCGGTGGCCGATGGCAGCGTGATGTTGGTCGACGACTACGGCCACCACCCGCGCGAAGTCGCCGCGGTGATCAAGGCTGTGCGCGGCGGCTGGCCGGAGCGCCGCCTGGTGATCCTCTATCAGCCGCACCGTTTCAGCCGCACTCGCGACCTGTATGACGACTTCGTGCAGGTGCTCGGTGATGCCAACGTGCTGCTGTTGATGGAGGTCTACCCGGCCGGCGAGGAGCCGATCCCCGGCGCCGATAGCCGTCAGTTGGCTCACAGCATTCGCCAGCGCGGTCAGCTCGACCCGATCTACGTCGAGCGTGGCGCCGATCTGGCTCCGATCATCCAGCCGCTACTGCGTGCCGGCGACATCCTGCTGTGCCAGGGCGCCGGCGATATCGGCGGTGTGGCCCCGCAACTGATCAAGCACCCGCTGTTTGCTGCACAAGGTGAGTCGAAATGAGCCTGCATTCCACCCTCGATCCCCGGGCTTTCGGTCGCGTCGCCGTGCTGTTCGGCGGCAAGAGCGCCGAGCGTGCGGTATCGCTGAAGTCTGGCGCCGCCGTGCTGGAAGCACTGCAGGCTGCAGGCGTGGATGCCTTCGGCATCGACGTCGGCGACGACTTCCTGCAGCGCCTGAACAGCGAGAAGATCGACCGCGCCTTCATTGTGTTGCACGGTCGCGGTGGCGAAGACGGCTCCATGCAGGGCCTGCTCGAGTGCGCCGGCATCCCCTACACCGGCAGCGGCATCCTTGCTTCGGCGCTGGCCATGGACAAGCTGCGCACCAAGCGTGTGTGGCTGAGCCTGGGGCTGCCGACGCCGGCCCATGCCACTCTGGCCTGCGAAGAGGACTGCCGTGCTGCTGCTGCCGAGCTGGGCTTCCCGCTGTTCGTCAAGCCGGCTCACGAGGGCTCCAGCATCGGCATGGCCAAGGTGGCTGATGTAGATGCACTGATTGCCGCCTGGAAGGACGCCAGTCAGTTCGATTCGCAGGTGCTGGTCGAGCAGATGATCGATGGCCCCGAGTACACCGTCGCCATGCTGCGTGGCGACGTGCTGCCGCCGATCGGTCTGGGCACGCCGCATACCTTCTACGACTACGACGCCAAGTACCTGGCCAGTGATACCCAGTACCGCGTGCCCTGTGGCCTGGCGCCGGAGAAGGAGGCCGAACTCAAGGAACTGACCGCGCGCGCCTGCGAAGCCGTCGGCACCCAAGGCTGGGCCCGTGCCGACGTGATGCAGGATGCCGATGGCAAGTTCTGGCTGCTGGAAGTCAACACCGTGCCGGGCATGACCGATCACAGCCTGGTGCCGATGGCCGCCCGTGCGGCGGGTCTGGATTTCCAGCAACTGGTGCTGGCGATCCTGGCCGACAGCGTCGAGGCAAGGGGTTAAGCATGGTTGCCACTGTCCGTCACCCACAGCCCATGGGAGGCGCCACTCGGCGTCAGCCTATTGCTGCGCGCGGGGCGAGCCGGATGGTGGCCAAGCAACCTCTGTCTGCGCGCCTGCCGCGCCCCGACTTTAGCGGCGTCAAGCGCCTGCTGTGGCCGCTGTTGCTGCTGGGCCTGGGCCTTGGCACCTATGAGCTGGCGCAGCGTCTGATCCCCTACGCCGACCGGCCGATCAGCCGCATCAGCGTGCAGGGCGAACTCAGCTACATCAGCCAGCAGGCGGTACAGGAGCGCATCGCACCGTTCGTCTCGGCGAGCTTCTTCACCGTCGACCTGGCCGGCATGCGCGCCGAGCTGGAACAGATGCCCTGGATCGCCCATGCCGAAGTGCGTCGCGTGTGGCCCGATCAGGTCGCCATCAGCCTGCAGGAGCAGCTGCCGGTGGCGCGCTGGGGCGACGGGGCGCTGCTCAACAACCAGGGCCGCGCCTTCGCCCCGAGCGAAGCGGCCAACTACGAACATCTGCCACTGCTGTCCGGGCCCAGGCGCGCCCAGCAGCAGGTGATGCAGCAATACCAGATGCTCAGCCAGCTGCTGCGGCCGATGGGCTTTTCCATCACCCGCCTGGAGCTGCGCGAGCACGGCAGCTGGTTCCTCAGCACCGCCCAGGGCGTGGAGATTCTCCTCGGCCGGGATCACCTGGTGGACAAGATGCGGCGCTTCACCGCCATCCACGACAAGGTGCTGAAGCAGCAGATGACGAATATCGAGCGCATCGACCTGCGTTACGCCAACGGCCTGGCCGTGGCCTGGCGCGAACCGGTGGCGCCAGCGGCGGCGGTTGCCGCGGCCGCACAGTGAATCAAGGAGAACGGTAAGTCATGGCAAGCGTGCAAAGCGGCAAGATGATCGTCGGCCTCGACATCGGCACCTCCAAGGTGGTGGCGCTGGTGGGCGAGGTGACGGCCGATGGCGAGCTGGACATCGTCGGTATCGGCACCAGCCCGTCGCGCGGCCTGAAGAAGGGCGTGGTGGTCAATATCGAGTCCACCGTGCAGTCGATCCAGCGCGCCATCGAAGAAGCGCAACTGATGGCCGGCTGCCGCATCCACTCGGCCTTCGTCGGTATCGCCGGCAACCATATCCGTAGCCTTAACAGCCACGGCATCGTCGCCATTCGCGATCGCGAAGTCAGCCCTGCGGATCTGGAGCGCGTGCTGGACGCCGCCCAGGCGGTGGCCATTCCGGCTGATCAGCGCGTGCTGCACACCCTGCCGCAGGATTATGTGATCGATAACCAGGAAGGCGTGCGCGAGCCCATGGGCATGTCCGGCGTGCGTCTGGAAGCCAAGGTACATGTGGTCACCTGCGCCACCAATGCCGCGCAGAACATCGAAAAATGCGTGCGCCGTTGCGGCCTGGAAGTCGACGACATCATTCTCGAACAGCTGGCTTCCGCCTACTCGGTACTGACCGAGGACGAGAAGGAGCTGGGTGTGTGCCTGGTCGACATCGGCGGCGGCACTACCGACATCGCCATCTTCACCGAAGGCGCGATCCGCCACACGGCGGTGATCCCGATTGCCGGCGACCAAGTCACCAACGACATCGCCATGGCCCTGCGGACGCCGACCCAGTACGCCGAAGAGATCAAGATCCGTTACGCCTGTGCCCTGGCCAAGCTGGCCGGTGCTGGCGAGACCATCAAGGTGCCCAGTGTGGGCGAACGGCCGCCGCGCGACCTGTCGCGCCAGTCCCTGGCCGAAGTGGTCGAGCCGCGTTACGACGAGCTGTTCACGCTGATCCAGGCCGAACTGCGCCGCAGTGGCTACGAGGACATGATCCCGGCCGGCATCGTGCTGACCGGCGGCACCGCCAAGATGGAAGGTGCTGTCGAACTGGCCGAGGAAATCTTTCACATGCCGGTGCGCCTGGGTGTGCCGCACAGCGTCAAGGGCCTGACCGACGTGGTGCGCAACCCTATCTATTCCACCGGCGTCGGGCTGCTGATGTACGGGCTGCGCAAGCAAGCCGACGGCTATCAGTCGCCCGGCATTCAATATGGCGATGAGGCCAGAACACCGGTACTGGAGCGGCTGAAACGCTGGGTCCAGGGCAATTTCTGATGTGTAACCCGCGGTAGCTGTAGGCGATAACTAAAAAGGAAGGAGAGGGGAAATGTTCGAACTAGTAGATAACGTCCCGCAAAGTGCAGTGATCAAGGTGATCGGTGTGGGTGGCGGTGGTGGCAACGCCGTCAACCACATGATCAAGAACAATGTCGAAGGCGTCGAGTTCATCTGCGCCAACACCGACGCGCAGGCGCTGAAGAACGTCGGTGCGCGTAGCGTGCTGCAACTCGGCACCGGCGTAACCAAGGGCCTGGGCGCCGGCACCAACCCGGAAATCGGCCGCCAGGCCGCCATGGAAGATCGAGATCGCATCGCCGAAGTGCTGGAAGGCGCCGACATGGTCTTCATCACCACCGGCATGGGTGGCGGTACCGGTACCGGTGCGGCGCCGATCATCGCCGAAGTGGCCAAGGAAATGGGCATCCTCACCGTGGCTGTGGTGACCCGTCCGTTCCCGTTCGAAGGCCGCAAGCGCATGCAGGTCGCCGACGAGGGTATCCGTGCCCTGTCCGAATGCGTTGACTCGCTGATCACCATCCCCAACGAGAAGCTGCTGACCATTCTCGGCAAGGACGCCAGCCTGCTGTCTGCCTTCGCCAAGGCTGACGACGTGCTGTCCGGCGCCGTGCGCGGCATCTCCGACATCATGCAGCGTCCGGGCCTGATGAACGTCGACTTCGCCGACGTGAAGACGGTGATGGGCGAAATGGGTATGGCCATGATGGGCACCGGCGCCGCCAGTGGCCCGAACCGTGCGCGCGAGGCTACCGAAGCGGCCATCCGCAACCCGCTGCTGGAAGACGTCAACCTGCAGGGCGCCCGCGGCATCCTGGTCAACATCACTGCTGGTCTGGACCTGTCCCTCGGCGAGTATGCCGCGGTCGGCGAGATCATCGAGGCCTTCGCCTCGGAACACGCCACCGTCAAGGTCGGCGCGGTGATCGATCCGGACATGCGCGACGAGCTGCACGTGACTGTCGTGGCCACCGGCCTGGGTGCGCGTATCGAGAAGCCGGTCAAGGTTATCGACAATACCGTGCAGGCTGCTCCGTCTGCGGCTGCCACGCTGAACGCTGCTGCACCGCGTTCCGCCGAGCAACCGGCCGTCAACTACAAGGACTACGAGCGCCCGACCGTTCAGCGCCAAAGCCTCGCCGGCAGTGCCGCCGCGGCCAAGCTGAACTCGCAGGATGACCTGGACTATCTGGATATCCCGGCCTTCCTGCGTCGCCAGGCTGATTGATGCGATCTATCAGGAGTATATCGGTGATTGGTGTTCAGCAAAGGGCGGTTCTGCTATCATCGCCGCCCATTGTTGAAAACAGTTCGCAACAAGCGCACAAGCAGCCAAAACCATGATCAGACAACGCACCCTGAAGAACATCATCCGCGCCACCGGTGTTGGCCTGCACTCTGGAGAGAAGGTTTACCTGACTCTCAAGCCGGCCCCGGTGGATACCGGTATCGTGTTCCGTCGCACCGATCTGGATCCGGTCGTGGAAATCCCCGCCCGCGCCGAGAATGTTGGTGAGACCACCATGTCGACCACTCTGGTCAATGGTGACGTCAAGGTGGATACCGTAGAGCACTTGCTTTCGGCCATGGCAGGCCTGGGCATCGATAACGCCTACGTCGAGCTCTCGGCATCCGAAGTTCCAATCATGGATGGCAGTGCCGGTCCCTTTGTATTCCTGATTCAATCTGCTGGCCTGGAAGAGCAGGAAGCACCGAAGCAGTTCATCCGCGTGCTGCGCGAAGTGACAGTGGAGGAGGGCGACAAGCGCGCCACCTTCCTGCCCTTCGACGGCTTCAAGGTGAGCTTCGAGATCGATTTCGATCACCCGGTGTTCCGTGGTCGTACCCAGACCGCCAGCGTCGATTTCTCCAGCACTTCCTTCGTCAAGGAAGTCAGTCGCGCACGGACTTTCGGCTTCATGCGTGATATCGAGTTCCTGCGTTCGCAGAACCTGGCACTCGGTGGCAGTGTGGACAACGCCATCGTGGTGGACGAGTTCCGCGTGCTCAACGAAGACGGCCTCCGTTACGAGGACGAGTTCGTCAAGCACAAGATCCTCGACGCCATTGGTGACCTGTACCTGCTGGGTAACAGCCTGATTGGCGAGTTCAAGGGCTTCAAGTCCGGTCACGCCCTGAACAACCGCCTGCTGCGGACCCTGATCGAGCAGACGGATGCCTGGGAAGTGGTGATTTTCGATGACGCCAGCACCGCGCCGATTTCCTACATGCGTCCGGTTGCTGCGGGCTAAGCGCCAGCACACCTCTTCTGTATGTATTCAGGCCACCTTCGGGTGGCCTGTTTTTTTCTGCCTATTCTTCGCGGCGGGCATTGCGCGCCAGGCGCTCCAGTGCGGCGCGCAGCTTCGGGTCGCCAATGCCTTCGGCAGCGTGGTTGAGGCTTTCCGCCGCAGCCTGGGACAGCTCGGCGGGATGGCCCTGGTAGGCGACCTGGGTGTTGGGCGGGCGCACCTTGACCTGGATCTTCTGCAGTTCGGCGAACTCCGGCAGCTGCTGCAGCGCGCGTTGCAGGCGGCGCTGCTGGTAGTGCAGGCGTGTCGCCCAGTGCCCGTTGCTGGTCAGCAGCAACAGGCAGCCGTCCTGCCAGCTGGCGACCAGGCAGTGCTCGCGCGCCGCCGGCTCCAGCTGCGCCTCGACCAGCGCCTGCAGCTTGCCCAGGCGCTGAGCGGCGCTGAACAGCGCCTGCAACGGGCGATGTTCGCGCAGCAGGGCGCTGGGGGTTTTGGCGGGAGGGAGGCGAGAACTCATGGCGCTGGCTTCGGCTGAGGATACGCCATGTTAGCAAAGGGCCTTGCAGCTGTCGGTGTTCGTCCCCATATAGAGTCGAACGGCCTGTCGGCGTGCGTGTTTGGCGTATCCGGCAGGGGTGTGGGGGTTCGCCCTTTTCTCGCCAACGTTTCCGGGTAGAATGCCCCCTTTCGCACGCAGCCGAGCTGGCTGCCGGGTCGTGCCAGGCACCACCCTCCATCCCCCAGCGTGGAAGAATCCGTCGATATGTTTGCGCCACTGTTGAAGAAACTTTTTGGAAGCAAGAACGAGCGTGAAGTTAAACGCATGCTCAAGACAGTGACCGCGATCAACGCGCTGGAGGAGCAGATTCTCGGCCTCTCCGACGATCAGCTGAAGGCCAAGACCGAGGAGTTCAAGGCCCGTCTGGAGAAGGGTGAGACGCTCGACCAGTTGCTCCCGGAAGCCTTCGCCGTGGCCCGCGAGGCCGGCAAGCGGGTGATGGGCATGCGCCACTTCGACGTGCAGCTGATCGGCGGCATGACCTTGCACGAAGGCAAGATTGCCGAGATGCGTACCGGTGAGGGCAAGACCCTGGTGGGCACCCTGGCGGTATACCTCAACGCGCTTTCCGGCAAAGGCGTGCACGTGGTCACGGTGAACGACTACCTGGCCCGCCGCGACGCCAACTGGATGCGCCCGCTGTATGAATTCCTCGGCCTGTCGGTCGGCGTGGTCACGCCGTTCCAGCCGCCGGAAGAGAAGCGTGCCGCCTACGCCTGCGACATCACCTACGGCACCAACAACGAATTCGGTTTCGACTACCTGCGCGACAACATGGCCTTCAGCCTGGAGGACAAGTACCAGCGCGAGCTGAACTTCGCCGTGGTCGACGAAGTGGACTCCATCCTCATCGACGAAGCGCGCACCCCGCTGATCATCTCTGGCCAGGCCGAAGACAGCTCCAAGCTGTACATGCAGATCAACCAGCTGATCCCGCGCCTCAAGCAGCACATCGAGGAAGAGGAAGGCGTGGTCACTCAGGAAGGCCACTACAAGGTTGACGAGAAGAGCCGCCAGGTTGAGCTGAACGAGGCCGGCCACCAGTACGTCGAGGAGATGCTTACCGCCGCCGGCCTGCTGGGCGAGGGCGAGAGCCTCTACTCCGCGCACAATCTCAGCCTGCTGACCCACGTCTACGCCGGTCTGCGCGCGCACAAGCTGTTCCACCGCAATGTCGAATACATCGTGCAGAACGACCAGGTGATCCTGATCGACGAGCACACCGGCCGTACCATGCAGGGCCGCCGCCTGTCCGAGGGCCTGCACCAGGCCATCGAAGCCAAGGAGGGTGTGAGCATCCAGGCCGAGAGCCAGACCCTGGCCTCGACCACCTTCCAGAACTACTTCCGCCTGTACAACAAGCTGTCCGGCATGACCGGTACCGCCGACACCGAGGCCTTCGAGTTCCGCCAGATCTACGGTCTCGACGTGGTGGTCATCCCGACCCATCGCCAGGTGGCGCGCAAGGACTACAACGACCTGGTCTACCTGACCCAGGAAGAGAAGTACCAGGCGATCATCACCGACATCAAGGAATGCCAGGCCCAGGGTCGGCCGATCCTGGTCGGTACCGCTTCGATCGAAACCTCCGAATACGTTTCCAAGCTGATGGAGCAGGCCGGCCTCGAGCACAAGGTGCTCAACGCCAAGTTCCACGAGAAGGAAGCCGAAATCATCGCCCAGGCCGGTCGCCCGGGTGCCGTTACCCTGGCCACCAACATGGCCGGTCGCGGTACCGACATCCTCCTCGGCGGCAACTGGGAAGCCGAAGTTGCGGCGCTGGAAAACCCCAGCGAAGAGCAGATCGCACAGATCAAGGCCGACTGGCAGAAGCGCCATCAGCAGGTGATCGAGGCCGGTGGCCTGCACGTGATCGCCTCCGAGCGCCACGAGTCGCGCCGTATCGACAACCAGCTGCGCGGCCGTGCCGGTCGCCAGGGTGACCCGGGCTCCAGCCGCTTCTACCTGTCGCTGGAAGACAACCTGATGCGCATCTTCGCCTCCGACCGGGTGAAGAACTTCATGAAGGCTCTGGGCATGCAGTCCGGCGAGGCCATCGAGCACAGCATGGTGACCAACGCCATCGAGAAGGCCCAGCGCAAGGTCGAAGGACGCAACTTCGACATGCGCAAACAGCTGCTCGAGTACGACGACGTAGCCAACGAGCAGCGCAAGGTGATCTACCACATGCGCAACAGCCTGCTGGCCGCCAGCGATATCGGCGAGACCATCAGCGAGTTCCGCGAGGAAGTGCTGGGCGCCGCCATCGACAGCCACATCCCGCCGCAGTCGCTGCCGGAGCAGTGGGACATCCGTGGCCTGGAAGCCGCGTTGAACAGCGATTTCGGTGTCCAGCTGCCGATTCAGCAGTGGCTCGACGACGACGAGAAGCTGTACGAGGAAACCCTGCGCGAGCGCATCCTCCAGGCGCTGCTGAGCGCCTACAACGAGAAGGAAGAGCTGGCCGGTGCCGAGGCCCTGCGTACCTTCGAGAAGCAGATGCTGCTGCGCGTGCTGGACGACCTGTGGAAAGACCACCTGGCGACCATGGACCACCTGCGCCACGGCATCCACCTGCGTGGTTATGCGCAGAAGAACCCCAAGCAGGAGTACAAGCGCGAGTCCTTCACCCTGTTCCAGGAGCTGCTCGACTCGATCAAGCGCGACACCATCCGCGTACTGTCCCATGTGCAGGTGCGCCGCGAAGACCCCGCCGAGGAAGAGGCGCGTCTGCGTCGCGAGGCCGAGGCCATGGCCGAGCGCATGCAGTTCCAGCACGCCGAGGCATCGGCCATGCCGGGCGTCGAAGCCGAGGAGGCCGAAGGCGAAGTGGCGGTTGCCAGCGCGGTGCGCACCGAGCCGAAGATCGGCCGTAACGAGCCCTGCCCCTGTGGCTCTGGCAAGAAGTACAAGCACTGCCACGGTCAGCTGAGCTGATCCAGGCAGGGCCTGCTATATAGACAACGCCGCGACCGGCTCTGCCGCTCGCGGCGTTTTTCCAACCCGTGCCGCCTACCCGCGGCTTTGCACTGCCTTCGAAGGAGCGTTCCACATGGCCGTCGGTCTTGGTCCCCTGCCTACTCTGCACCCGGTTCCCGGTTTCGAACTCGGTATCGCCTCCGCCGGCATCAAGCGTCCCGGGCGCAAGGATGTGGTGGTGATGCGCTGCGCCGAGGGCTCTCGCGTGGCCGGCGTGACCACTACCAATGCCTTCTGTGCCGCTCCGGTGCTGATTACCCGCGAGCGTATGCAGGGTGAGGTGCGCTACCTGCTGACCAATACCGGCAACGCCAACGCCGGCACCGGCCCGGACGGCCTGGCCAATGCCCGGCGTACCTGTGCTGCGCTGGCAGCCCTGACTGGCGTGCCGGACGGCGCCGTGCTGCCGTTCTCCACCGGTGTTATCGGTGAGCCGCTGCCGGTGGAGAAGATCGAGGGCGCGCTGCAGGCGGCGCTGGATGATCTGAACGAGAACCACTGGGCCGAAGCTGCCACCGGCATCATGACCACCGACACCCTGCCCAAAGGCGCCAGCCGGCAGTTCCAGCACGATGGCGTCACCGTCACCGTCACCGGCATCAGCAAGGGTGCTGGCATGATCCGCCCGAACATGGCGACCATGCTCGGCTACATCGCCACCGACGCCAAGGTGGCGCGCAGCGTGTTGCAGGATCTGGTGCGCGATGCGGCGAACAAGTCGTTCAACCGCATCACCATCGATGGCGATACCTCGACCAACGACTGCTGCATGCTGATCGCGACCGGCCAGGCACAACTGCCGGAGATCACCTCTGCCAGCGGCGAACTGTTCGCCAAGCTCAAACAGGCGGTATTCGAGGTGTTCATGGAAGTGGCCCAGGCCATCGTGCGCGACGGCGAGGGCGCCACCAAGTTCGTCACCGTGCAGGTCAACGGCGGCGGCACCCACCAGGAGTGCCTGGATGTCGGCTATGCCGTGGCCCACTCGCCGCTGATCAAGACTGCGCTGTTCGCCTCCGACCCCAACTGGGGGCGCATCCTCGCCGCTGTTGGCTACGCCGGCGTGCCGAGCCTGGACGTGAGCAAGATCGACGTGTTTCTCGGTGAGGTGTGCATCGCCAGCCAGGGCTGCCGCGCCGCTACTTACACCGAGGCTCAGGGCGCGGCGGTGATGGCCCGTGAGGAAATCACCATTCGTATCGAGTTGGGTCGCGGCACCTGCAGCGAAACCATCTGGACCACCGACCTCTCCCACGAGTACGTGAAGATCAACGCGGAATACCGCACCTGATCCACGCTCAGCGCTGAGTGGTACCCGGATTCCCGGTAGTCATGGCCCCATGACTACCGGGAATTTGCTATTGGAGGAAGCCGCTCTTAAGGTCGGAACAGTCCATCTGATTCGGAGCGTCCCATGTCCCTGACCCTGGTCATCGGCAACAAGAACTACTCTTCCTGGTCGCTGCGCGCCTGGCTGGCGCTGGAGCTGGCCCAGGTGCCCTATGAGGAAATCCTCGTCTCGCTCTACGGCCCGCAGAGTCGCCAGCGGCTGTTGCAGCATTCGCCGACCGGCAAGGTGCCGGTGCTGAAAACCGAAGATGGGGTGATCTGGGACTCCCTGGCCATCGCTGAGTACCTCGCTGAGCGCTTTCCCGAGGCGCATCTGTGGCCCCGTGGGCAGGCCGCGCGGGCCCTGGCCCGTTCGGCCTGCGCGGAGATGCACAGCGGCTTCGTCGCCCTGCGCAGCCACATGCCTATGGATCTGCGCCGTAGCCAGGCGCTGGCCGAAGTGCCGGCCGAGGTTCAGGCGGATATCGCCCGCGTCTGCGCGTTGTGGCTGGAATGCCGTCAACGTCATGGTCGGGATGGCGATTTCCTCTTCGGTCACGCCAGCATCGCCGATGCCTTCTTCGCCCCGGTGGCGGCGCGGCTGCGCAGCTACCGAGTGGCACTGCCGCAGGAGGCGCAGGCCTATGTGGACAGCATCTATCAATGGCCGGCCTTCCAGCGTTGGTACCAGGCCGGCCTGCAGGAAACGGAGAACAACGGATGAAACGAGTGCATGTGGCGGCTGCGGTGATCCGCGGCGCCGATGACCTTGTACTGATTGCCAGGCGGGCTGCCGACCAGCACCAGGGTGACCTTTGGGAGTTTCCCGGCGGCAAGGTGGAGGCCGGCGAGCAGGTGCGTGATGCCCTGGCTCGCGAGTTGAACGAGGAGCTGGGCATAGACGTCGAGGTGGCCCGGCCGTTGATCCAGGTACAGCACGATTATCCGGACAAGCAGGTGCTGCTGGATGTCTGGGAAGTCTCTGCCTTCAGTGGCGAACCCCATGGCGCCGAGGGCCAGCCGCTGGCCTGGGTTAGCTCACGCGAGTTGCTGGACTACGAGTTTCCCGCCGCCAACCAGCCCATCGTCGCCGCTGCACGCTTGCCGGATCACTATCTGATCACGCCGGATGGCCTGGAGCCGGGCGAGCTGCTGGCCGGTGTGCGAGCCGCCGTGGCGGCCGGGATCCGTCTTATCCAGCTGCGCGCGCCGAACATGTTCGATGCCCAGTACCGCGACCTGGCGGTGGATATCCAGGGTCTGTGCGCCGGCAAGGCGCAGCTGATGCTCAAGGGGCCGCTGGAGTGGCTGGGCGACTTTCCCGCCGCTGGCTGGCACCTGACGGCCGAGCAGCTGCGCAAGTACGCCGCCCATGGCCGGCCGTTCCCTGGGCAGCGCTGGCTGGCCGCGTCCTGCCACGGCGCCGAGGAACTGGCGTTGGCCGCGCGCATGGGCGTGGACTTCGTCACCCTGTCGCCACTGCAGGCCACCCAGACCCATCCGGAGGCTGCGCCGCTGGGCTGGGATGCTGCTGCCGAGCTGCTGCGTGGCAGCAATATTCCCGCTTTCTTGCTCGGTGGTGTCGGCCCGCAGGATAGGGAGCGCGCCTGGCAAACCGGTGCCCAGGGGGTGGCCGGTATCCGCGCATTCTGGCCGCAGAGCTGACCGTCACCGTCAGCTCTGCTTGCCGAGCAGAAATTTGGGCGATCCTCTGCCTCTACGGAGTGTCTGGCTTCTGCGCCGCCTGCCAGAGCACTTCGTCGATGTTCTGCCGCCGGGCGATCAGGCGGGCGGCGACGAACAGCAGGTCGGACAGGCGATTGATGTAGGCCATGCCCACCGGGCGCAGCGGCTCCACGGCATTGAGGTGCTGGCAGCGGCGTTCGGCGCTGCGGGCCAGGCCGCGGCAGACGTGGGCCTGGGCGATCAGCCGCGAGCCGCCCGGCAGGATGAAGTTGGTCAGCGGGCCGACTTCTTCGTTCCACAGGTCGATGGCCGCCTCCAGGCGTTCCACCTCGCTCTTCTGCAGGGCCTGGTAGGCGGGCATGGCCAGCTCGCCGCCGAGGTCGAACAGGCGGTGTTGGCAGGGCGCCAGTACCTCGATGATCTCGTTCAGGCCGTCGCAGCTGGTCTGCTGTTCAGTCAGCTCGGCCAGCAGCAGGCCGAGCTGACTGTTGAGGTTATCCAGCTCGCCGATGGCCTCGATACGCGGATGGTCCTTGCCCACACGGCGCCCATCGCCCAGGCCGGTCTCGCCCTTGTCGCCGGTCTTCGTGTAGATCTTGCTCAGTCGGTAACCCATCTCAGTGATTCATCTCTTCGTGCGTAGCGGTCAGCGGCAGGCGCAGGGTGAAACAGGTGCCCTGGCCCGGGGTGGAGTGCACCTCCAGCTGGCCCTTGTGGTTGTTGGTGACGATGAAATAGGACACGGACAGGCCTAGCCCGGTGCCCTGGCCGACTTCCTTGGTGGTGAAGAAAGGCTCGAAGATGCGCTTGCGCACGGCCTCCGGCATGCCGACGCCGTTGTCCTCCACCTGGATTTCCGCCCAGGGCGGGTTGCGCCGGGTGCGCAGGATGATGCGTCCCGGCTCGCGTTCGTCGTCACGCAAGTGAATGGCCTGGGCGGCGTTCTTCAGCAGGTTGAGGATGACCTGCTCCAGCTCGTTGGCAGTGGCCGGCACTGGCTCCAGATCGGGTGCGAAATCGCGCACGATGGTCAGGCCTTTGAAGTCGAAGCTCTCGGTCAGGTCGAAGTCGTTGCCGGCGATTTCCAGAGCCTGGTCGATCAGCAGCGGTAGTTGGCAGGGCAGCAGCTGGCGGTTGCTGCGCCGGCTGAAGGCGAGCATGTGGCTGACGATCTTGGCTGCACGCGAGCCGGCCTGGGCGATGCCGTCGAGTAGCTGAGGGATCTCTCGGGCCTGCAGGTAGGCGTTGACGTCGTCCAGGGCGATGCCCACGGCCACGGCCTGCTCCTGGTTCTTCACCAGCTCGGCGGACAGGCGCCGGCGGATGTTCTGCACGTTGTGCAGAATGGCGCCGAGTGGGTTGTTGATCTCGTGGGCCATGCCGGCGGCCAGGCCGCCGACCGAGAGCATCTTCTCCGACTGCACCATCATTTCTTCCAGGGACAGGCGCTGGGTGATGTCGTCGATGCGGATCACCGCGCCACGGCCGCTGGTGCCCATCAGCGGATAGAAGGTCAGGGCGTAGTGGTGGGCCTCTTCGCCGCGCTGCCAGGTAACGCGTTCTACCTTCTCCACCTGGTGCTTTTCGGCGGCCCGCTTGAGTTGCGGCAGGAAGGGCTTGAGTGGCGGAAAGGCGAGGAACACCGGCTGGTTCAATGCCTCGTCCAATGGTGTACCGGAGAGGGCGCTGGCTTCCTGGTTCCACTGGGTGACGTAGAGCTGATCGTCCAGGGCGATCAGTGCCGAGGGCATGGAGTCGATGATGTTGTTCAGGTAGTTCTGGAAGCCGGTCAGCTTCTTCTCGATCTTGCTGCGTACCTGCACTTCCAGCTCCAGCTTGCGGTTGGAGTGCCGGGTTTCCTCGGCCAGTGTCTGGGCCTGCGAGAAAGCGCTCTCGGCATCGTCGCGAGCCCGCCGCAGCTGTTGCTCACGGGCTTCCATGCGACTGAGCATGGTGTTGAAGGCGTCGGCCAGGCTGCCGATCTCGTCGCGGTTGCCGCGGGCGGCGCGCAGCGAGTAGTTCTCCTCGCGGGTGACCTGGCGCGACAGCTCTTCCAGCTTGCGAATGGGGCGGGTGACCAGGCGTCGAATCTGCCGGGCGATCAGGGCCCAGAGCAGGATGCTGATCACCAGGATCGCCGCGCTGGCGCTGACGGTGCCGGTGTAGAAGGCGCCCGGCAGTTCGCTGGAGGCGACCAGCAACAGGCGGCCGGGTGCCTTGCCGGTTTGCGGCAGGTCGATGACCTGGGTGGCACGGAACTCGCCCTGGCGCCAGTGCTCAAGATCCTCGCTGCGTGAAGGTAGTTGCAGTGGTTGGCCCACCTGCAGGTCGGCCAGGCGCACGCCGGCGCTGTTGTAGAGGGCGGCTGCGCGCAGCGGGGCATAGCTGTCCAGGCGTTCCAGCAACTGGCGGGCATTCTGTGGCGAGGCCAGGGCGCTATTGCTGAGCTGTGGGGTCGCAAACAGGCGACCAAGGGTCTGCAGGGCCTGCGGTGCCATGCTTTCCTGGGATATCCAGTAGGCCGCGCTGATGAACGCCAGATTGGCCACCAGCATCACTGTGGCCAGCAACACCAGCAGCGCGGCGAGCAGCTTGCGACCGACCGGCAGGTTATCGAGACGCTGGCGTAGACGGCTCAAGGGCGCGGTTTCCAGGGAACGGGGAAGGGCAGGTTAGCCTCGCTTCAGTTCAGGGGCAATCCGCGGGCCTGCAGCTCGGCCTGCAGGCGTCGTTGCAGGTCGCTCAGGTGCGGCAGGTTCAGGGCGAGGCGATCAGCCTCGCGGCAGGCATGGCCAAGCAGGTAGTCGATCTCGGTACGCCTTCCGGCAGCCACATCCTGGTACATGGAGGAATAGTTGGCGGCTGTGGCCTCGATCACCTGCAGTACCTGCTCGTGCAGGCCCTCGGCAGCCTCCGCCTGACCAACCCGGTGCAGCAGCTGAGCAAGCTCGGCGCAGAGCGTGGCGACCGCTTCGGGGAAGTCGCGCAGCCCGCCGTTGCGGCAGCCGTGCAGCACGGTCAGCGGGTTGATCGAGCAGTTCAGTGCCAGCTTTCGCCACAGCTTGCCGAGGATATCCGCCGTCCACTGATGAGGGATACCGGCGCGGGCCAGTTCTTCCAGCCATCCAGGCGCTTGCGTCTGGCCGGGCTGACCCAGCCAGGTATGGCCCTGGCCGGCGAAGACCACGCGAAAGGCACCGTCGCGAAAGGCGCCTTCGGTGCTCGAAGCGAAGATGTAGCTGGCCTTGGGCAGATGCTCGGCGACGGCCTGCTGGCTGCCCAGGCCGTTCTGCAGCAGGATGATCTCGGCGCCCGGAGTCAGGCGTGGTGCCAGGCTGGCGGCCGCCTCTTCGGCGTCATAGGCCTTGCAGGCCAGCAGCAGGCGCTTGATCGGTGTCGACGCCTGGGCCGTCTCGGCAGCGATGGGGTAGAGGCTGCTCTGGCCGTTCTCCACCAGGCTCAGGCCGCCGCCGGCCCGGTAGCGGGTCAGGCTGGAGGCATCACGCAGCAGCAGGCGCACCGGCAGGCCGGCGCGGGCCAGGCGGGTGGCCCAGAGAGTGCCCAGGCTGCCGACGCCGAGGATGTGCCAGGTGGTCACTGCGGTAGCGGCAGGCGCACCGCGCTGACTCGGCCGCTGGCGTAGGAGTCGGGCAGCAAACGGGTGGCCTCGGCGTACAGCTGGCGTGGTTCGACCGGCAGGGACTTGGCGTCGAGGCCGACCAGGGCGATGCCGGCCTTGAGGCTGATGAAGCCTTCGCTGGTCTTGAAGGCCTTGAGATTGAGTCCATCGTGCATGCGCTTGAAGCTGCTCGGCGAGCACTCCTGCAGGTCTTCGAGCAGGGTAATGATGCCGAAGTGGGTCTCGTCCACTCGGGTCAGCACGTCCAGCGGCCGTACCAGCTGCTGCAGACGGCGGGCGACGCCATGCAGCACTTCGTTCCAGAAGCCGTTGCCGTGCTGGCGGCGCAACGCATCGCCTTCCTGCAGGCCGATCAGCAGATAGCACAGGGCGCCACCGCGCGACTCGACCTGGCGCAGGCTGTCGTTCAGCTTCTGTTGCAGGTAGCGCGGGTTGCCCAGACCGGTCAGCGGGTCGACCAGGTTGCGCTGCTCCAGGCTGGCGATGTTCTGGGTCAGCATGCGATTTTCGTTGAGCAGGCGCTGCAGGGTGTTGCACAGGCGGTCGGCGGCGTAGACCCGCGGCACCAGCTGCTCGTTCATCGAGGATTTGCTGATGAAGTCGTCGACGCCGCGGTCGAAGGCTTCGGACAGCACGTTCTCACCTTCCTTGCCGGTGAGCAGGATGACGTAGGTGTAATGCTCGGCAGTTTCGTCCAGCTGGCGTACGCGGCCGGTCAGCTCCAGCCCGTCTATTTCCGGCATCAACCAGTCGGCCAGCAGCACGCTGGCGGGGCGCTTTTCCAGCTGTCGCAGGGCCTCGGCGGCACTGTTGGCGAAGCGTACATCCTGATAACCGGCCTGGGTCAGTGCCCGGCCGATCATGGCGCTGGAAAACTTGGCGTCGTCCACCACCAGGATGCTGAGATGGGGGTTGGGCATTGGTGGCAACTCGCTGGCAGAAATAGGGGGGCCGCAGCAGTGACGAACGGCACGTATCAGACTGGTTATAATGGGCGCGCCATTTTTATCGTCAAGTCAGGCGTGTTCACTCCGTGAGGAGGATCGCGCCGTCCATCAGGAGCAAGCCCATGCCTTCGTTCGACGTGGTGTCGGAACTGGACAAGCACGAACTGACCAACGCGGTCGACAATGCCACCAAGGAACTCGAGCGCCGCTTCGATCTGCGTGGCAAGTGCAGCATCGAAAGCAAAGACAAGACCCTTACCCTGACTGCCGAGGCCGAGTTCATGCTCGAGCAGGTCCTCGACATCGTGCGTAGCAGCCTGATCAAGCGCAAGATCGATTGCCAGTGCATGGAAACCAAGGAAGCCTACGCCTCCGGCAAGGTCATGAAGCAGGAAGTGACTTTCCGCGAGGGCATCGACAAGGAGCTGGCGAAGAAGATCGTCGCCCATATCAAGGACAGCAAGCTCAAGGTGCAGGCTGCCATTCAGGGCGAACAGGTGCGTGTCACCGGCAAGAAGCGCGACGACCTGCAGGAAGCGATTGCGGCCTTGCGTGGCAAGGAGTTCGGCATGCCGTTGCAGTACAACAACTTCCGCGATTGACCCTGCCTGGCGGAACCCTGGCGCCGCGCGGGCGTCCCAATACAACACCCTTCACCGCCATGGCCCGCCATGGCGGTGGCGTTTTTGCTGTCCGAAAAAAGGAGTGAACCCATGGAATTCAATCTCGAGGAGCTGATCAAGCTGTCCGAAAGCTGGCTGCCGGTGGTGCTGGAGTACAGCGGCAAGGTGACCCTGGCGCTGCTGACCCTGTTGCTGGGCTGGTGGCTGATCAACCGTGTAACCCGGCGCCTGCAGCGTCTGATGGCAGGGCGGCGCGTAGACGCGGCGCTGACCAGTTTCATCGGCAGCCTGGCCAACATGGGGCTCAAGGTCCTGCTGCTGGTCAGCGTGGCCTCCATGGTGGGGATATCCACCGCGTCCTTCATCGCCGTGATCGGTGCCGCCGGCCTGGCCATCGGCCTGGCGTTGCAGGGCAGTCTGTCGAATTTCGCCGGTGGTGTGCTGATTCTGCTGTTCCGCCCATTCCGCATTGGCGACTGGATCGAGGCCCAGGGGGTTTCCGGTACGGTGGACAGCATCCAGATCTTCCACACCGTGCTGCGCACCGTGGATAACAAGACGGTGATCCTGCCCAATGGCGCGCTATCCAACGGCGCCATCGTCAACAGCTCGCACCAGGCCACGCGCAAGGTGATCTTCAACATCGGCGTGGACTACGATGCCGACCTGCAGGCCGCGCGCGAGGTCCTGCTTGGGCTGGCGCGCGACTCGCGGGTGCTGACCGAGCCGAAACCGGAAGTGGTGGTGACGTCGCTGGGGGACAGCGCGATTACCCTGTCGCTGCGTCTGTGGGTCAACAATGGCGACTACTGGGGCGTGATGTTCATGCTCAACGAAGGTGTGCGTGACGGCCTGCGTCAGGCCGGTATCGACATTCCTTTCCCGCAGCGGGTGGTGCGCATGGTCAGCGCCGAGGCATCGGCCTGACTCAGCTCTTGCTCGGCTCGCTCACCAGCGCTTCACCGCGCCGCCACTGCAGGATGATCAGCAGGAGGGTGGGGATGCCGAGCAGCGCGGTGGCGAAGAAGAACTGGGCATAGCCCAGTTTTTCCACCATCACCCCGGAGTAGCCGCCGACCAGGCGCGGCAGCAGCAGCATGATGGAGCTGAGCAGCGCGTACTGGGTGGCGGAGAACTTCAGGTTGGTCAGGCTCGACAGGTAGGCGACGAAGGCGGCCGTGGCCAGGCCTGAGCTGAGGTTGTCCAGGGTAATGGTCAGCATCAGCATGAGCATGTGCGGGTCCAGCGCCTGCATCAGCTCCCACGCCGTGCGTTCCGCGTAGATGGCCGGCGTTGCAATGACGCCCAAGCCGGACAGGCTGGCGAACAGCAGGTTGGTGGCGGCCGAGGCCGCGCCGCCCAGCAGCAGGATCGGCAGGATGCCGAAACGCACGATCAGCAGACCACCCACCGCCGCGCCGAGCAGCGTCATGATCAGGCCGAAAAGCTTGCTGACACTGGCGATCTGGCTCTTGGCGAAGCCCATGTCGATGTAGAAGACATTGGCCATCACGCCCATGACCGTGTCCGACATGCGATAGGTGGCGATCAGGCCGAGCAGCAACAGGGCCTGCCAGCGATAGCGCAGGATGAAGTCGTTGACTGGAGTGAGTACCGGGGCCAGGCCGCGACGGCCCATGCGCGACAGGCACAGGCTGGTAAGAACCAGGTAGAGCAGAAAGCGCAGGAATGCGCGGTCGTCGCGGATCAGCTCGACCATACCCAGTTCGCCCTGGAACAGGCCCAGAGCGTCGCTGTTGAAGAGTTGGGTGAACATCGCCGGCACCGATACCAGCAGCACGATCAATACCAGTACCGAGGCCAGTTGGCGGTACAGGCCGTAGCGCGCCGCCGCTATCTGGGTCTGCAGGGGTACCGGCGGCTCGCGCATCCACAGGGTGGTGATCACTCCTGGCAGCATCAGCAGGGCGAACAGCAGGTAGGTGCTGGCCCAGGCGCCATGCTGGTAGCCGGAACCGGGTGTGCCGAACCAGCCGGCGAAGTACAGCGCACCGGCGGTGGCCAGCAGGGCGGCGACACGGTAACCGGTCATGTAGCTGGCGGCCAGGGCGGCCTGGCGGCTGTCGTCGACGATCTCCAGGCGGTAGGCATCCACTGCGATGTCCTGGGTGGCGGAGGCGAAGGCCACCACCACGGCCACACCGATCAGCCAGGAGAGATGCTGTTGGGGGTCGCACAGGGCCATGCCGATCAGGCCGATGGCTACCAGTCCCTGAGACAGCACCAGCCAGGAGCGCCGGCGGCCGAGGCGCCCCAGCAACGGCAGGCGCCACTGGTCGAGCATCGGCGCCCAGACCCATTTGAACGCGTAGGCCAGACCGATCAGGCTGGCATAGCCGATGGTCTGGTGCGCCACGCCTGCTTCGCGCAGCCATACCGAGAGGGTGGAGAACACCAGCATGTAGGGCAGGCCGGCGGCAAAGCCGAGCAGCAACAGGGCCAGGGCGGCCGGGTGGGCATAGGTGGCGAGGGCGGCGCGCCAGGTTTTACGGGGCATGGGCAAGTTCTGCTGAGGGAGCATGCAAAGGGCGCACTCTAGGGGCTGTTGGCGTCGCGGCGCAAGCCGCGTTGCAGCGCCTGCGCAGCGCGATCGGATGGTGACGAACAATCAACGAGGTTTGTTCCCGTTTTCCTCGGGGCGCCAGCCGTGGCGGCGCAGGTCGACGCGGTCGTTGCTTATCGTCAGCCCTTCGGCGCGCAGGCGGGCACGCTGTTCGGCGCCGGCCGTGCTGCCTGCCGGCAGGCTAAGGCGTCCGCCGGCTGCGAGCACGCGATGCCAGGGCAGGCGGGTGTCGTTCGGGAGCTGGCTGAGCATACGGCCAACCCAGCGTGCCGCACGTCCCAGGCCGGCCAGGCTGGCCAGCTCGCCATAGGCAACCACTTTGCCTTCCGGGATGGCTGCCAGCACCAGATAAAGCGCGGCACGGCGCTCCTCGGCGCTTGCCGCAGGGGGCGGCGCTAGGGCATGTTCAGGCACTTTCTCCGGTTTCTTATGGGGTGTTCTGCCCATGTCGTTGCGCATCCTGCTGTTGCTGCTTGTGAGTACGGCCCTACCGGCACGTGCCGATACCGTGTGGCTGAGCAATGGCGACCGCCTGACCGGCGAGATACTGCTGCTCGATGGCGGCAAGCTGGCGCTGAAGACCAAGTATGCCGGGCGCGTGCTGATCGACTGGAAGGATATCGATACCCTGAGTGCGGACAAACCCCTGATGTTGCGTCGCAGCAGTCTGGACAGCGAAAAAAGCGAACGGCTGAAGCCGGCCGGCAAAGGCATGGTACGCCTGGTCAATGGTGGCGAGCAGGTCGTGGCGCTGGCCGAGATCAACCGCCTGCTACCGCCGCGGCCGTTGCTTCAGGATCGTGTCTGGGAAGGCAACCTGGACGCCAAGCTGGACATGGAGCGCAACGAAGACCGCACCGACGAATGGAAGCTCAAGGGCAATACCCGCATCGAGCACGGGCGCTGGCGCCATGTGCTGCGCGGCGAGCTGGAGCACGAGACGGAAAATGGCGAGAAGACCGAGGATAACTGGGAGCTGGAGTATGACCTTGATCGCTTCTTCACCGATCACTGGTTCTGGCGCGGCGGCTATGAGCACCAGGAGGATCATTTCGAGAATGTCAGCCGCCAGCGCATCCTGGGCACGGGGCCGGGGTATCGTTTCTGGGATACCGAGCTGGGACGCTTCGACCTGATCGGCCAGTTCAACCGGGTGCGTCTCGACTCGCCATACCTCGACCTGAGCTTCGACAGCTGGTCGCTGGAATGGGACTTCAAGCGCCTGCTCTGGGGCTCGCGCCTGGAGTTTTACTCCACTGCGGAAATACAGGTGCCGCAAATCGCCGAGGTCGACTATGTGTTCGATGGTGAGGCGGGGTTGCGCTACCACGTCAACGACTGGGCCAGGCTGTCACTTTTGTACGAGCTGAACCAGCTGCGCGGACTGGGCTCGACCTTCTCCGATCGTCACTATCTGATCGGCCTCGGCATAGGCTGGTAGTCGTAAAGCTGAACTCGACGGCTAGCCGCCGGTCTGTGCTTGCTCAGCCGGCGCGCATGCGGATAATGCGCGCCTTTGCCCGCAACCAGCCCGTTGATATCCCATGACACTGCCGCGCTCCCTGCTTTGCCTGACGCTTGCCCTTTCCCCCACCTCTCTGCTGGCCGATACCGTCTGGCTGAAGAACGGCGACAAGCTTACCGGCAGCATTCTGCTGTTCGATGGCGGCAAGCTGCTGCTCAAGACCGACTATGCCGGCAGCGTTACTCTGGATGTGAAGAAGATTGCCACTCTGGAGAGTGCGCAGGAGCTGCTGATCAAACAGGACGACTTCATTGGCGAGCGCGCCAAGTCCATTCGGCCCGCGGGCGAGGGCCAGGTGGAGTTGGTCAATGGTACTGCACCGAAAGTGGTGGAGCTGACTTCCATCAGCCAGATGCTGCCGCCCAAGCCGCTGGTGCAGGATCTGACCTGGACCGGCAACCTGGATTTCTCCGCCGACTACAAGCGCGCCGAGAACGATGTCGAGGACTATGACATCGACCTGGATACCAAGGCCCGGCACGGCGCCTGGCGCCACAGCATTGCTGCCGAGTACGACCATGAAACCAAGGACGGCGAGCGTAAGACCGATCGAGTCGAGCTCGACTACGACCTCGATCGCTTTCTTACCCAGCAATTCTTTTGGCAGGGCCAGCTGAAATACAGCCATGACCGGGTCGAGGATCTCGAGACCCAGCGTACCGTGGGTACCGGACCCGGTTACCAGTTCTGGGACGACGCGCTGGGCGCCTTCTCCATGGCTGGGCTGTTCAACCGCAACGACTACGTGTTCGCCGACGGTAGCAGCGAGCACTTCAATTCGGCAGCGATGGAATGGGACTACCGGCGCTATCTGCTCGGCAAGAACTTCGAGCTGTACAGCCAGGGTGAGGTTGGCGTGCCCTTCATCGAAGAAATCGACTACATCATCGATACCGAGGCAGGCGTGCGCTACAAGCTCAACAGCTGGGCGGCGCTGAGCCTCAAGGCCGAGTGGGACAAGGTGGCCAGCGAGCATGGCGATACCAATGAGCGGCGCTATCTGATCGGCCTGGGCGTGGGCTGGTAGTCGCGTTTCTTCATCGGGCCCAATATTCAGCAGCAGGCATCGAGCACCCGAACAAGTTTGCAGGCGGCACGGTCCGCGGGGTCGGCAGTCGAATCGCAGGCAAAAAAAGACCCGGCAAAGTGCCGGGTCAATAACCGTGATTAGCCTGATGAGGAGATAATCTGAAGAGTCCGACTGAATGGTCTCTTGAGCTTATCGGCTGATCTCGCGACCAGTTGCGGTAATAATAACAATTCTCATTTTTGCGTCAATACCTAGATGAGAATTATTTTCGACTGCCTGGCTTCGACTACCTGGCATAGGGCAGAAACGAACAACCCCGGCATCTGGCCGGGGTTGTCGTTTTCGGCGGTAGTATCAGGCCGGCTGAACCTGGGCGCGCAGCTGGGTGACTTCCTTGTTCATCAGGTCGATACGCCGGGCCATGCTCTCGATCAGGCTGTGGGCGATGCGTGGGTTGCTTTGCATCAGGCTGAGAAACTGGTCCTTGGGAATGACCATGACAGTGCAGGGCTCGCTGGCAAGCACTGTGGCGCTGCGCTTCTCGCGAGTGAACACGGCCATGGCGCCGAAGATCTCGTCTTTCTGTACGTCGCCGACTTTCTGCCCATCGACATAGGCCTCGGCATGGCCTTCGATGATCACGAACACATGGTCCGCATCATCGCCCTGGTGGATCAGTTCTTCGCCGGCCGCGAAGTGCTGGAAGCCGGTGGCTGGGCGGATCTCCGGCTGCTTGAGGCGGGCCAGGGCATCGGAGAGCAAGGCGGTGTGGCCAATCAGGTACTGGATGAAGAGTTCCTGGCGTTGCTCGCTGGCATAGATGTGCTTGAACACTTCGCTGCGCGAGTAGGGGATCAGAGTCAGCTGCTCTTCGCTGCTGTAGCGGCAGCTGGGCAGGTCGATACCCTGACGCAGGCCGACCAGATCGCCTTCCTGTAGATAGAACAGCGGGCGATCATCGACCTGGGCATGTAGCAGGCCGTTTTCGATGATGTACAGCTGGTTGCCGGGCAGAATCTTGGCCAGGTCATCGACCTGTTCGAGGCGCAGTGGCGCTCCGCTGGACTGCAGCCCATCCAGTAGCTGGGTAGGAATGCTCTGCAGGCGTTGGATCAGCTGATCGGCGTAGGCCGGTTGCTCCCCGAGTAAGTACATGACGTTGATTCCTTGAACTGGCTAGGCTGACGATAAGGCACGCCGCTGATGGCAACAATAGGCGGCGGCGCGATGCAGGTAAATCCCGCCGCTCGGAGGTTGTGAGCTAGCTCTTGTTGCCCGGGCGCTGCTCGTCCAGTTGGCCATTGAGTCTGGCTTTGAGTCCCGGCGGCAGCTCGTTCCAGTGTACGTCCAGCAGTGCGCCCTCGATGGCATAGAGCAATACCTTGGAAGCGCGAAAGCCTCGTGCGCGCACTGCCCGGTATGCGTCCACCGCACCGAGACGGCGCAGGTCATTGGCATTGTGAATGCCGACCGCATGTAGCCATTGGGCCGATGTCTTGCCCAGGTTTCTGAGATGTTGCAGTTCATCGTTCATTGCGCCTCCTTTCCTTGCATTGCTGCGCAGTCACGAATCGGCTCGATTGGGGAAGCCTGCCAGGAAGTGTAGCGGCCAGCGTATAAAACGCGTCTTCTGCCCGTCGCCCCACGCCTGTTGCAGCTGCGGAGCGAGTTCCAGCAGCGGGTCACGGCCGCTGGCTTGCTGCAGTTTCTGCACGGCCGACCAGGTGCTCAGGTAGCCCAGCAGCTGGGTGAAATCCCATTGCAGCTCGATAGCGAATTCAGGTAGCGCGAGGCGCCTGAAGGGTGTGTGGATGTCGGCGTAGCCGGCATCCACGCTGGCGCGCCCGCTGGGCCAGTAACCGCCCAGGGTGTGTCGGTAGAAGTCATCGAGCAGTGCATCGAGCGCCTCATCGATGCGCAGCAGGCCGTAGCACCAGGCGCAGAACAACCCGCCAGGGCCGAGCAGGCGGCGCGCCTCGGTAAAGAAATCCGGTGTGGCGAACCAATGCAGGGCCTGGGCGACCACTATCAGGTCCAGACAGCCATCGTGCAGCGGTTGGGCGCTGGCGTTGGCGGCGAAGCAGAACACGCCTGGCAGATCGGCGGCTCGCAGCTGTTCCGGGCTGGCATCGCAAGCCAGCACCTGGTCGAAATGTCGCTGCAGAGGGCGAGTGGCCTGGCCATTGCCGCAGGCGATGTCCAGCGCGCGTTGGTGGCCAGGGCTGTGAGCCGCCAGCCAGTCGAACAGCGGCTCGGGGTATTGCGGGCGGAAGCTGGCATAGGCGTCGGCGCGGTTGCCGAACAGGCGGGCGATCTCGCTCATGCGGCTGCCGTTCAGGTGGGGCGGTAGCGCATGCGAATACCGAACTGCATCGACAGCAGTACCTCGTCGGCACTCAGTTGCACGGGGAAGTACACCCCGGAAATCTGTGCGTGGGCGATGCTGGCGCCTTCCAGTTTCGCTTCGCGCAGGTCCAGCCCGCGCAGGTCGGCGCCGCGGAAGTAGGCGTCGGTGAAGTCGATGCGGCTGGCGTCGAGCTGGCGCAGGTCGAGGCCGCGGAAGTCTCCGCCGCGCAGATCGATCATGCCGGTCTGCGGTTTCTGGGCGTTGAATTCGGCAATCTGCTCGTTGCGCAGCAGGCGATACAGCGCGCTATCCAGCTGGCGGGGTTGGCTCATGGGGTGCCTCCATTCAGGGCCTGCCGGCAGTATAGAGCAGGCCCGAAGGAGCGCTCGTCTGCCTCAGATTCCCGGCAGACGCTGGCGAATGCGTTCTACCAGGCTGTCCAGGCTGGCCGCCTGGTGCGTGTCCACGCGCCGGCTGTGGGCCGCTTCGTCCTCGTCCAGCTCGTCGCGGCCGGCCTGTTGGGCCTGGATGACTTCCAGGGTGGCGTCGGAAGGGTCGTTGCCGTCGGCCTGCCGCTGTTGCAGCCAGGCCTCGATGACGTCCATGGGCGCCTGGCAGTCGAGGATCAGGAAAGGTGCGCCATTCTGCTCGGCCACCTGCCAGGCGGCGCTGCGCTGCTCGCGCTTGAGATAGGCAGCGTCCAGCACGACCGGGAAGCCCGCGTGCAGGGCGTTCTCTGCCAGCTGGTGCAGGCGCTGGTAGGTGGCAGCTGTGGCCTCGGCACTGTAGATGCCGGCGCGCAACGCACCTTTTTCGGCCTCCGGCTGCTCGCCGAACAGGCGCTTGCGTTCTACATCCGAGCGCAGGCGAATGGCGCCGAGGGCCTCCACCAGGCGCAGGGCCACGTGGCTCTTGCCGACGGCCGATACACCACAGGTGATGGCCAGGAAGGGCGAGGGGATGGCGCTGTAGCTTTCTGCCAGGTTGGCGTAGTTGCGGTACTGGCGCAGGGTCGCGGCTTTTTGTACGGCGTCGTTCTGGTGCGCCAGGCTGAACAGCGCGACCTTGGCTCGTACCAGGGCGCGGTAGGCCTTGTAGAAATTGATCAGTTCCAGTGCGGCATAGTCGCCAGTGTGTTCCAGCCAGGCGCTGACGAAGCGTCGGGAGTGGGCCTTGAGACCTCGATCTTCCAGGTCCATGGCGAGAAACGCGGCGTCCGAGGCAATGTCGATCAGGCGGAACGGTTCGTTGAATTCGATGCAGTCGAACAATACGACTTCGCCGTCCAGCAGGGTGGCGTTGCCCAGGTGGATATCACCATGGCACTCGCGAATCGAACCGTTAGTTGCACGCGTGGCCAGCAGGGGTTCGAGGCGGGTGATGTTGGCTTCGGTCCAGGCTTCCAGAGCCTCTAGTTGCTGCAGGTCGGCAGCGTCGGACAGCAGCGGACGGATCTGCTCGAAGTTCTGTCGCATCGGCGCGACGATGGCCTGCGGCGAGCACAGCGGGTGATCGACGGCGACGGCTGGTGTACGGCCGTGGAAGTCGGCGATCTGTGCAGCCAGGGCATCGATGTGGGCAGGCGTCAGCTCGCCACGGGCCTGCACGGCGCTGAGCAACTGGCTCTGCGGGAACTGACGCATCTTCAGGGCATATTCGATGGCCGGGCCATCGCCACCCAGTTGCGGAGCGCTTTCGCTGCCGCTGATCGGTAGAACTTCGAGGTACAGACCGTCGGTCAGACGCTGGTTGAGGCGCAGCTCCTCGCCACAGAAATGGCGGCGCTTGTCCAGGTCGGTGAAGTCAAGGAAGCCGAAGTTCATCGGTTTCTTGATCTTGTAGGCAAATGGGCCGGTGAGCACTACCCAGGAGATATGCGTTTCGATCACCTGGAAGCCGTCTACCGGATGAGGATAGAGGGCTGGATTCTGCAGTGCGGCAATCAGGGCTTGGCTCACGGTCGTTCCTTGCTTTCGAATTCGATAAGAGGCGGCATTATGGCCGCTGTGCGGCGCTCTGCAAACCGCTGGTACGTGCCTGGCTGGGCTGGGCAAAGTGCGTATAATCCCGCGCCATGACTCGATCCCGTACCCCTCGTAAAGGCGCCAAGCGCCGCTCCGGCAGCTCCCGTTCCTGGCTGGGCTGGTTGTTCAAACTGGCACTGGTCGGCCTGGTGGTGGTAGCTGGCTTTGCCGTTTATCTGGATGCCGTGGTGCAGGAGAAATTCTCCGGCAAGCGTTGGACGGTGCCCGCCAAGGTCTATGCACGGCCGCTGGAGTTGTTCGTCGGCCAGAAGCTCAGCAAGACCGATTTCCTCACCGAGCTGGATGCGCTCGGCTACCGCCGCGAGGGTGCTGCCAATGGCCCCGGCGCCGCTGCGGTGAATGGCAATCTGGTCGATTTGCATACTCGCGGTTTCCAGTTCTACGAAGGTAGCGAGCCGGCTCAACGGGTGCGGGTGAAGTTCTCCGGCGACTACGTGGCCGGGCTGACTCAGGCCAATGGCGCCAATCTGGCGGTGGCGCGCATGGAGCCGCTATTGATTGGCGGCTTGTATCCCGCGCACCACGAAGATCGCATCCTGATCAAGATCGACCAGGCACCACCCTATCTGGTGGAGACCCTGGTGGCGGTCGAGGATCGCGAGTTTTTCAATCACTTCGGCGTATCGCCCAAGGGCATTGCGCGTGCAGTCTGGATCAACGCCACCGCGGGGCAGCTGCGCCAGGGTGGCAGTACCCTGACCCAGCAGTTGGTGAAGAACTTCTATCTCTCCAGCGAGCGTAGCCTGACGCGCAAGCTGACCGAAGCCATGATGGCGGTGCTGCTCGAGCTGCACTACGACAAGAAGGAGATCCTCGAGGCATACCTCAATGAGGTGTTCCTCGGCCAGGATGGCCAGCGCGCCGTGCATGGCTTCGGTCTGGCCAGCCAGTACTTCTTCAGTCAGCCGCTGGGCGAACTCAAGCTCGAGCAGGTGGCTTTGCTGGTGGGTATGGTCAAGGGGCCGACCTACTACAACCCGCGACGCAATCCCGAGCGCGCCCTGGAGCGGCGCAATCTGGTGCTCGACCTGCTGGTGCAGCAGGGCGTGGTGAGTGCCGAACAGGCTGAGGCGGCGAAGAAGAAGCCGCTGGGTGTGACCAAGCGCGGCAGTCTGGCCGACAGCTCATTCCCCGGTTTCCTCGACCTGGTCAAGCGTCAGCTGCGCCAGGACTACCGCGAAGAGGACCTGACCGAGGAAGGCCTGCGTATTTTCACCAGCTTCGATCCGATCATTCAGCTCAAGGCCGAAGCGGCCCTGGGCGAAACCCTCAAGCGCCTTTCCGGGCGCAAGGGTGTGGATGAGGTGGAAGCGGCCATGGTCGTCACCAATCCGGAGACCGGCGAGGTGCAAGCCCTGATCGGTAGTCGTCAGCCGCGTTACGCCGGTTTCAACCGGGCGCTGGATGCCAATCGGCCAATCGGTTCGCTGATCAAACCGGCGGTTTACCTCACTGCCCTGGAGCGACCGAGTCAGTACACCCTGACCAGTTGGCTGGAGGACACGCCGTTTTCTGTGAAGGGCCAGGATGGTCAGGTCTGGCGACCGCAGAACTACGACCACAAGGCTCACGGCACCATCTACCTCTATCAGGGGCTGGCCAATTCCTACAACCTGTCGACTGCCAAACTCGGTTTGGAACTGGGCGTGCCCAATGTGCTCAAAACCCTTGCGCGCCTTGGTGTCGAGCGTGACTGGCCGGCTTATCCCTCGATGTTGCTGGGCGCCGGAGCCCTGAGCCCGATGGAAGTGGCCACTATGTACCAGACCCTGGCCAACGGTGGCTTCAATACACCGCTGCGCGGTATCCGCAATGTGCTGGCCGCGGAAGGTGAGCCACTCAAGCGTTATCAGTTCCGTATCCAGCAACGCTTCGATCCGGGGGCGATCTACCTGGTGCAGAACGCCATGCAGCGGGTGATGCGCGAGGGCACTGGACGTTCGGTGTACAGTCAATTGCCGGCCTCGCTGACGCTGGCGGGCAAGACCGGAACCAGCAACGACTCGCGTGATAGCTGGTTTGCCGGTTTCAGTCAGGATCTGCTGGCCGTGGTCTGGTTGGGGCGCGACGACAACGGCAAGACGCCGCTGACCGGCGCCACGGGGGCATTGCAGGTCTGGGCGGGCTTCATGAAGAAGGCCGACCCGCTGCCGCTGGATATGCCCATGCCGGACAATGTGACGGCGGCCTGGGTGGATGCCAGCAGTGGCCAGGGCTCTGCGGCAGGTTGCCCGAATGCCGTGGAGATTCCTTATATACGTGGCAGCGAACCGGCAGCGGGCGCCCCGTGTGGCATGGGGGCTCCGGCGGACTCGGTGATGGACTGGGTGCGTGGTTGGCTCAACTGAATTTTGTTGTAAGTGAGGATGTGCATGGCTAGGTGGTGGATTGCGGTGGTGGCGGTGTCTGCAGTGCTGACGGGTTGCGCCAGCGTGCCGCAGGGCTCCATTCCGGTAGTGGACTCCAGTGGGCGCCTGCTCGATGACGAGCAGGGCGGCGGCTATGGTGTGTCCAGTGCGCCTGCACCGCAGGCGCAGGATCTGCCGCAGGACTCCGGCGTGGTGGTGATGGTGCCAGGCGGCGTGAACTCGGCCCCCTTGCAGACCTTTCCGGACGGTAGCAGCGTCACCCCCTCGACGTTTGAGTCGGGGCCGCTGAGCAGCGCTCCTCTTGCTGGTGCTGCCGATGGCTATCAGGCGGCGCCGATCCCCAGCATGCCCAGCGGCATCCCTGGCGGTGGCAGTCTGGCGGCGGACGAACAGCTCGATGGTCCGGTGCTGGCGCTATTGACCAGCGCGCAGCAGCAACAAAGCAGTGGCGATCTGGATGGCGCTTCGTCCAGTCTGGAGCGTGCCCAGCGCATCGCCCCGCGGGAACCACAGGTACTTTATCGCCTGGCGGAGGTGCGCCTGGCTCAAGGCGATGCGGCCCAGGCCGAGCAGTTGGCGCGCCGTGGTCTGACCTACGCCAATGGGCGCCCGACCTTGCAGGCGGGTCTCTGGGGGCTGATCGCCCAGGCGCGCGAGCGTCAGGGCGATGCCGCAGGCGCAGCGCAAGCTCGTGAGCGAGCACGGGTCAGCCTCTGATGGATACGCGCCTGTCTGCTGTTGCTGAGCAACTGTTGCTGATCGAGCGGGAATTGCGTGTGCTGGGGCTCTGGTCGGTCGAGCCGCCGAGCGCGGAGGCATTGGCCAGCGTGCAGCCGTTCTGCGTGGATACCATGAGTTTCGAAGCCTGGCTGCAGTGGCTGTTCCTGCCGCGGATGAAGGCGCTGCTGGAGTCGTCTGGAGCCTTGCCCTCGGCTTCGGGCATCCGCCCGATGGCGGAGGAGTGCTATCGCGGCCGTGAGACCGAAGTGCTTGGCTTGCTACGGGAGCTGGGGGAGTTTGATCGACTGATCACGAGCGCTGGTTAAGCGCTCGTGATGCTGCCGTTCCCGTTTACTTGCAATTCTCGGAAATCAGCTTCTTGCTTTCGGCGATTTGTGCCTGGCGCTCTTCTTCGGTAAGGCGACGCAACTCGCCTTTGTCTTCTACGCGAACGCGTGGGTTGTTTTCTAACTGAGAAAGGTTGGTGCGTACTGCTTCGCAGTATTTCCTGCGCTCGGCTTCCTGCTCGGCAACTTCCTTTTTCACCTTCTCATCAATGGCTTTCTGCTCCGGCTCGGCGGTAGGGGCTGCGCTGCTGGGGGCAGGCTGTTCCACGGAAAGCTTGGGTTGGGAAATGTTCGGATTCACCTCGGCAGCCTGCTGGCCTTCAGGTGGCTGCGAGCCAAAGTGAACATTGCCTTGCGCGTCCACCCACTTATAAATCTGGCCAGCACTGGCATTGGCGCTCAGGGCGAGCAGCACACTGCACGCGAGAATCATGCGACGCATGTCATTTCCTTCTTGAAGTCGGCAGCAAAAACCTGCCGGTTACTATAACCAAAACCTGCAAATCTTCATCCTGCTCCATGTCACAAGCCGCGATTACAAGAAACTGCGTGCTATGACTTGACTTGCTGTTCAGTAATCCGAACAATCGCCCATTCCTGCTGTAGTGGAGTCCGCCGCAAGCGTCCTTCAGCTCAGTGGAAAAAGGCGCTACCCGTGCCGACCCCCGTTACACCCGCAACGCGTTACCTCGCGCTGGGAAGGAAAGGCTCCGCAAGATTGGGCCGTTCCGCTACTCGTCAAGCAGACCCCTGCACTATCTCGCGACCACAGTCGTGATCGTCTGCCGGCCAGTAAGACCTACATCAAGGACCACTCGTTGTCGGGTGGTAATCTGGCGTTCTAGAGGTGAACAACGTGGAGCTTTTATCCGGCGCTGAAATGGTCGTCCGCTCGTTGCGTGACGAAGGCGTGAAGTACATCTATGGGTACCCGGGCGGTGCCCTCCTGCACATCTATGATGCTCTGTTCAAAGAGCCGGAAGTGACCCATATCCTGGTGCGTCACGAGCAGGCCGCTACTCATATGGCCGACGGCTATGCCCGCGCGACCGGCAAGGCCGGTGTGGTGCTGGTGACTTCCGGTCCCGGCGCGACCAATGCTGTGACCGGCATCGCCACGGCCTACATGGACTCGATCCCGATGGTGATCATTTCCGGCCAGGTGCCCAGCACCGTGGTCGGTACCGATGCCTTCCAGGAAACCGACATGGTCGGTATTTCCCGTCCGATCGTGAAGCACAGCTTCATCATCAAGCATCCTTCGGAAATCCCCGAAGTGATCAAGAAAGCCTTCTACCTCGCCCAGTCCGGTCGTCCAGGCCCGGTGGTCGTGGATATTCCCAAGGACATGGGCGATCCGACCCAGAAGTTCGAGTACAGCTACCCGAAGAAGGTCAAACTGCGCTCCTACAGCCCGGCTACCCGTGGTCATTCCGGGCAGATCCGCAAGGCTGCCGAGATGCTCCTGGCTGCCAAACGTCCGGTCATGTACTCCGGAGGTGGCGTGGTCATGGGTGGGGCTTCCGAGCAGCTCACCGAACTGGCGCGCATGCTCAATATTCCGGTAACCAATACCCTGATGGGCCTCGGTGCCTATCCGGGCACTGATCGTCAGTTCGTCGGCATGCTCGGCATGCACGGCAGCTACACCGCCAACCTGGCCATGCATCATGCCGATGTGATCCTGGCGGTTGGCGCACGCTTCGACGATCGAGTGATCAATGGCGAGACCGGTGCCAAGTTCTGCCCGAACGCCAAGATCATCCACATCGATATCGATCCGGCTTCGATCTCCAAGACCGTCAAGGCTGACATCCCGATCGTCGGCCCTGTCGACAGCGTGCTGACCGAGATGGTTGCCATCCTCAAGGAAATCGGCGAGACCCCGAACAAGGAAACCGTCGCCAACTGGTGGAAGCAGATCGACGAGTGGCGCGGTAGTGGTCGTCTGTTCCCCTACAACGAGGGTGACGGCAGCATCATCAAGCCGCAGACCGTGATCGAGACGCTGAGCGAAGTGACCAAGGGCGATGCCTTCATCACCTCCGACGTCGGTCAGCACCAGATGTTCGCGGCGCAGTACTACCGTTTCAACAAGCCGAACCGCTGGATCAACTCCGGTGGCCTGGGCACCATGGGCTTCGGTTTCCCGGCTGCCATGGGCGTCAAGCTGAACTTCCCGGAGGCCGATGTGGCCTGCGTGACCGGTGAAGGCAGTATCCAGATGAACATCCAGGAGTTGTCGACCTGCCTGCAGTACGACCTGCCGGTGAAGATCATCAACCTCAACAACGGTGCGCTGGGCATGGTTCGCCAGTGGCAGGACATGCAATACAGCAGCCGTTACTCGCACTCTTACATGGAATCGCTGCCTGACTTCGTCAAGCTGGCCGAGGCCTATGGTCACGTGGGCATGCGCATCACCGACCTGAAAGACCTCAAGCCGAAGATGGAAGAAGCCTTCGCCATGAAGAACCGCCTGGTCTTCCTCGATATTGCAGTGGACACCAGCGAGCACGTGTACCCGATGCAGATTCGCGGCGGTGCCATGCGTGACATGTGGCTGAGCAAGACGGAGCGGACCTGACCATGCGCCATATCATCTCCCTGTTGCTGGAAAACGAACCAGGTGCGCTGTCGCGTATCGTCGGCCTGTTCTCCCAGCGCAACTACAACATCGAAAGCCTCACCGTGGCGCCAACCGAGGACCCGACCCTGTCGCGTCTGACGCTGACTACCGTTGGCCATGACGATGTGATCGAGCAGATCACCAAGAACCTCAACAAGCTGATCGAAGTGGTCAAGCTGGTGAATCTGTCGGAAAGCGCCCACATCGAGCGCGAACTGATGCTGGTGAAAGTGAAGGCCACCGGCGCACAGCGCGCCGAGGTCAAGCGCACCACCGACATCTTCCGTGGGCAGATCGTCGACGTGACTAGCAGCGTGTATACCATCCAGTTGGCCGGAACCAGCGACAAGCTGGACAGCTTCATCCAGGCCATCGGCACTGCGTCGATTCTGGAAACCGTGCGCAGCGGTGTCACCGGTATCGCCCGTGGCGACAAGGTACTGAGTATCTGACCTTCAGGTTGTTGCTGAAAGCCCCGCCCAGTGCGGGGCTTTTTTATGTCTGGCGGTTCCAGAACGCAGCGATCAGCGGATCCTTGAGGCGCTTTTGCAGGGCGAACAGTCCAATGTCGTAAGCGGTTAGCGGCGGTTGGATGTCGTAGATGCGGATGCGTGCAGTCAGCGGGCTGTTGTCCAGAACGATCTGCGGCACCACGCCGATGCCGAACCCCAGGCTTACCATGCTGACGATGGCTTCGTTGCCGCTCACCTGGGCGTAGATGCGTGGCTTGATGTTATGGCTTTTCAGCCAGCGGTCTGTGCGAGTTCTTGCAAGTCCCTCTTCCGACAGAATCATCGGTACGTCTCGCCAGGTCTCTGCGCCAGGATGCTTCAGTTGCTCATCGCTGAGTAGTTGAGGGGATTGCGGGCCGATAAATCGCAACTCGGAGCGGGTTATGGATTGGAATGCGATGTCGGCCGGCAGATTGTCCGGCCGCGCGCCGATGGCCAGGTCTTCCAACTGTTGCTGCACGCGTTCGACGGCCTTGGCCGGATCCCCGGTGTGCAGTTTCATTTCGATGCGCGGATAGTTCTGACGGAAGCTGCTCAGAATGTCGTAGAGAAAGCTGTAGCTGGCCGTGACCGAGCAATAGAGGGAGAGTTCGCCGTGCAGGATCAGCTGGTCTTGCTTGAAGGTCTGGCGGATAGCCTGCCAGCCGTTCATGACTTCCTGAGCGTATTCGCGGAATTGTTGTCCCTCGCGCGTCAGCCGGACCGAGCGGTTGTCGCGCAGGAACAGAGGGGCGCCAAGTTCATCTTCTAACTGTTTGATGCTGCGGCTGAGGGCCGATGGGCTGACGTGCTGCTCGCGGCTGGTTTTGCCGAAGTGCAGGTTATCCGCCAAAGAAAGAAAAAGTCTGAGCGAGTGGCTATCCATAGTCGTTTCATATATTGGCATGTTGTGTTGCAAATATATCATTTTACGCAATGGTGCGGATCGCTTAAGGTGCCCCTGTAGCGGTGCTGAGCACCCATCCCTTTCGATCCAGAAGAGCCAAGAACATGAAAGTTTATTACGACAAAGACTGCGACCTCTCCATCATCCAGGGTAAGAAGGTCGCTGTTATCGGCTACGGCTCCCAAGGCCACGCTCAGGCGTGCAACCTGAAGGACTCCGGTGTTGACGTCACTATCGGTCTGCGCAAAGGCTCCGCTACCGTCTCCAAGGCCGAAGCCCATGGCCTGAAAGTCACCGACGTGGCCACTGCCGTTGCCAATGCCGATCTGGTCATGATCCTGACCCCGGACGAGTTCCAGGGCCGCCTGTACAAGGAAGAGATCGAGCCGAATATCAAGAAGGGCGCCACCCTGGCCTTCTCGCACGGCTTCTCTATCCACTACAACCAGGTTGTGCCACGTGCCGACCTCGATGTGATCATGATTGCGCCGAAGGCTCCGGGTCACACCGTGCGTTCCGAGTTCGTCAAGGGCGGCGGTATCCCTGACCTGATCGCCATCTACCAAGACGCCTCTGGCAACGCCAAGAACGTCGCTCTGTCCTACGCCTGCGGTGTCGGCGGTGGCCGTACCGGTATTATCGAAACCACCTTCAAGGACGAGACCGAAACCGACCTGTTCGGTGAGCAGGCCGTTCTCTGTGGCGGTTGCGTCGAGCTGGTAAAAGCCGGTTTCGATACCCTGGTAGAAGCCGGTTACGCTCCGGAAATGGCCTACTTCGAGTGCCTGCACGAGCTGAAGCTGATCGTCGACCTGATGTTCGAAGGCGGCATCGCCAACATGAACTACTCGATCTCCAATAACGCCGAATATGGTGAGTACGTCACCGGTCCGGAAGTCATCAACGCCGAATCCCGTCAGGCCATGCGCAACGCTCTGAAGCGCATCCAGGACGGCGAATACGCCAAGATGTTCATCCAGGAAGGTGCGGCAAACTACCCGTCGATGACCGCCTACCGCCGCAACAATGCCGCTCACGGCATCGAAGTGGTTGGTGAGAAGCTGCGCGCCATGATGCCGTGGATCTCGGCCAACAAGATTGTCGACAAGGCCAAGAACTAAGGTCTTTCGGTGCTCTAAGGAACGCGGCTTCGGCCGCGTTTTTTTATGCTCAGGCGGGCTTCTGGTATAAAGCCCTCTCGCTGAACCGTGTCGCTGGCGAACGCCTGGCGCTGACATCGGTCGTAGTCCTATTCAATTGCTGCAAGGTATTGTTCATGAACGAACGCCCCGAGGATTCTGGCAAAGGCTCTGAAGAAGAAAGCCTGCTACCCATCGATGAGCATGTAGAGGAAGGGCATGACGACGAGGGACGCAAGGTGCGTCATCGCGGCATCTACCTGCTGCCCAACCTGTTCACGACCGGTAACCTGTTTGCCGGCTTCTTTGCCATCGTCAGTGCCATGAACGGCAAGTTTGAGTACGCAGCTGTCGCTGTCTTCATCGCCATGGTGCTGGATGGGCTGGACGGGCGCGTGGCGCGACTGACCAATACCCAGAGCGCCTTCGGTGCCGAGTACGACTCGCTGTCCGACATGGTTGCCTTTGGCCTGGCTCCGGCGTTGCTGGCATACCAGTGGGCGTTGTCCGAGCTGGGCAATGTCGGGCTCACAGTGGCATTCATCTATACCGCATGCGCGGCCTTGCGCCTGGCTCGCTTCAATACACAGATCGGCAAGGTCGACAAGAAGTGGTTCGTGGGGCTGGCCAGTCCGGCAGCTGCGGGTGTTGTCGCGGGTATGGTCTGGGCGCTGAAGGACTTCGGTGTCGATGGTGTGGATATGCCTGTGCCGGTGGTGATGCTCTATGCCTTGCTGGTGGCCATGGCAGGCGTCCTGATGGTCAGCAATATCAAGTTCTACAGCTTCAAGGATCTCGATTTCAAAGGGCGCGTTCCCTTCGTTGCCATCCTGGTTGTGGTCCTGGTGTTCGCCGTCGTGTTCAGCGACCCGCCCCGTATCCTGCTGTTGATCTTCCTGGCGTACGCGGTATCCGGGCCGGTGCAATATTTGTTGCAACTGCGCCGTCGCAAAACCGTCGAGTAATGTAATTTTTCCGCGGCTCCGCAGTCTATTGGCGCATCAATCGTCCTTATTGCGGAGCTCAGCATGCTTATCAAGACGCCCCCCACCTCTGCTGCTCGTGAGTGCGAGGTTACGCCGGAGGCCGTGTATCTTTCCCGTCGTCGTTTGATGTCTGCCGCCGCCGGCGCTGTGGCTGCAAGTATTTTGCCTGTACGTGCTGACGAGGGGCGTTACACGGATGTCGAGCCGGGTGCGTCGCCTGCCTGGTTTAGCGAAAAGCTGTCGAGTGTACGCTGGCAAGCGGTTACGGCCGGTGAGGAGGCACTGACGCCTTACCCGGACGTTACCCACTACAACAACTTCTATGAGTTCGGCACCAACAAGGGTGACCCTGCGCGTTACGCGGGTAAGCTTGAGGTGGAGCCTTGGTCGGTGATGATCGATGGTGAGGTGGCCAGGCCTGGGGCTGTCTCGCTGGAGCAACTGGTGCAGCCGCATCGCCTGGAAGAGCGGATTTACCGGCTGCGTTGCGTCGAAGCCTGGTCAATGGTGATTCCCTGGCTCGGATTTCCTCTGGCGGATCTGATCAAGCGGGCCGAGCCGACGGCCAATGCCAAATTTGTCCGCTTCGAGAGCCGTGTGGCGCCAGAGCAGATGGCCGGTGTGCGTTCAGGCTTCTCTCTAATCGATTGGCCCTATGTAGAAGGGCTGCGCCTGGATGAGGCGATGCATCCATTGACCCTGATGGCGGTCGGACTCTACGGGCGAGTACTGCCGAACCAGAATGGCGCGCCATTGCGCCTGGTAGTGCCATGGAAGTACGGGTTCAAGAGCATCAAGTCCATCGTGCGGATCAGCCTCGTGGCCGAACAACCTCGAACCACCTGGGAAGGTCTGGCTCCAGAGGAGTACGGCTTCTATGCCAACGTCAATCCTCAAGTGGATCATCCGCGCTGGAGTCAGGCTACGGAGCGACGCCTGCCTAACAGCCTGTTCAATCCCAACGTGATCTCGACCAGATTGTTCAATGGCTATGACGAGGTCTCCACTCTCTATAGTGGGCTCGACTTACAGAAGTATTACTGATGCGTTATCCGGTATGGCGCAGTGGCGTTTTTGTCGTTGCACTGCTGTTTCCTATGTTTTGGCTCTATCAGGGGCTGATGCAGCTGACTGGGCCTGATCCAGGTAAGGTTCTGGTGGATAACCTCGGGCAGGGTGCGTTGATCCTGCTCTTGCTCACATTGAGCATGACCCCGCTACGGCGTTTGACTGCATGGGGTGGTTGGCTTGCCGTGCGGCGCCAATTGGGCTTGTGGTGTTTTGCCTACGTCTTGCTGCATTTGTCGGGCTACTTGCTATTCATCCTTGGCCTGGACATGGCGCGTCTATGGGTTGATCTGGCTGAGCGCCCGTACATCATTGTTGGGGCTTTGGCTCTGCTGGCATTGCTACCGTTGGCGCTGACATCCAATCGCTATAGCCAACGCCGGCTAGGTCCCCGTTGGCGTCAATTGCACCGTCTGGTTTATCCGATTCTTGGCTTGGCATTGCTGCATATGCTCTGGGTGGTGCGCTCCGATGTTGGGGAGTGGGTGTTTTATGCGAGCTGTGGTGCAACTCTGTTGGTGCTGCGTCTACCGCCTCTGGTGGCCCTGTTGTCAATCGCTCAAGGGAAGATGACAAAATCTTTGCAGAAAGTCGTTGACGGGCGAATTTGAGTGCCTATAATGCGCACCTCTTCCGGCGCAGCCTGATCTGAAAACTCCTTGTTAAACAAAGAGTTAGATGGAAATAAAGGGTTGCACCGGCGGCGGATTCAAGTAGAATGCGCCGGCCTGACAGGGTGGTGGTTTGGTTCTGTCGGGGTTTCGGTCTGAAAAGAACGAAGATGCTAGAAAGAGGTGGTTGACAGCGGTTTTGAACGCTGTAGAATTCGCCTCCCGCTGATGCGAGATGAGAGTTTCGATAAGGCGCAAGCGGTTGAGAGGAAACGAAAAATTCTTCGAAACTGGTTGACAGAAAGAAAGGCTGCTG